>NZ_CAXTDJ010000019.1:0-586 GCF_964243025.1 Streptococcus infantis | reverse complement strand
TCAGCTTCGTATTGAAAGACTCTAAAGGTACTGAAATCGAAACAGTTCAGAACGACAAAGATGGTAAGGTGAAATTCACTAAACTTGAATTCACTAAAGCCCAAGTTGGAACTCATAAGTACACCGTAGAAGAAATTAAAGGATCTGATGCGACAGTCACTTACGACTCTATGAAGGCTGAAATCACAGTAGAAGTTAAATACGATGGTACAGCTAAAGCACTTGTGAAGACAGTGACAGACGCTCCAGACAAAGAGTTCAATAACACTGTGACTCCACCAGAAGAGCCTAAGTTCCAACCAGAGAAATACGTTGTAACTGAAGAGAAATACTCAATTACTGATAACAAGCTTCTCGATGATGATTCTGAATTGGCAGACAAGTACGGAGATACGAACAAAGATCCATATGTAGATGGAACTTCAAATAACGAAGAAGAAAACTTAAATACTAAGACTGTGAAACCTGGCGCTAAATTGGTTTACCAAGTATGGCTTGATACTACTAAGTTCGACGCTAACAACAAGGATAACATCCAAACAGTAAGTATTTCTGATGACTTCGATGAAACAAAAGTTGATGTAGA
>NZ_CAXTDJ010000017.1:430-1200 GCF_964243025.1 Streptococcus infantis | reverse complement strand
GCTCCAAAACAATCAGAAAAACCTAAATCTAGCGCTCCAAAACAAACAGAGAAGCCTAAATCTAGCGCTCCAAAACAAACAGAGAAGCCTAAATCTAGCGCTCCAAAACAAACAGAGAAGCCTAAATCTAGCGCTCCAAAACAAACAGAGAAGCCTAAATCTAGCGCTCCAAAACAATCTGATAAACAAAAGAATACGGCACCTAAACAGGATAAGCCAAAGTCTACAGTCCAGTCTGGCTGGGTAGGCTCATCTTATTATGAAAATGGTGTTAAAGTCACTAATAAGTGGATTTTTGACAAAAAGGTTAACTCCTACTTCTATTTAAATGCATCGGGAAATTATGTCCAAAATGCCTGGGTCGGTAATTATTATCTCAAATCTGATGGTAAGAGAGCTAAGAACGAATGGATTTATGATAAGAAATACTCTGCACATTATTATTTAACAGCAGAAGGTAGCTATGCTCGTAATACCTGGGTCGGTAGTTACTATCTAAAATCAGACGGTAAGAGAGCTAAAAATGAATGGATTTATGATAAAAACTCTGGTTCCTATTTTTATCTAACAGCTGAAGGAAGTTCTGCTCGTAACACTTGGGTAGGAAATTACTACCTCAAATCAGATGGAAAGATGGCCAAGAATGAATGGATTTATGATAAGAAATACTCTGCTCACTATTATTTAACATCAGAAGGTAGCTATGCTCGTAATACCTGGGTCGGTAGTTACTATCTAAAATCAGACGGTAAGAGAGCTAAAAATGAATG
>NZ_CAXTDJ010000017.1:0-333 GCF_964243025.1 Streptococcus infantis | reverse complement strand
ATGGATTTATGATAAAAACTCTGGTTCCTATTTTTATCTAACAGCTGAAGGAAGTTCTGCACGAAATACTTGGGTAGGGAATTACTATCTAAAATCAGATGGTAAGATGGCAAAAAGCGATTGGATCTATGATAAAAATTATGGTTCTTATTACTATTTAACATCAGAAGGAAGCTACGCACGTAACAAATGGGTAGGTAATTACTATCTAAAATCAAACGGTAAGATGGCTAAAAATGAATGGGTAGATGGTGGCCGTTACTATGTTGATTCTGAAGGCAAAATGGTAATGGGTAAATGGGTAGATGGTGGTCGTTATTATGTAGGATACGA
>NZ_CAXTDJ010000016.1:0-1698 GCF_964243025.1 Streptococcus infantis | reverse complement strand
AATGTGGTCGGTATGTCGTCTTAAAGTAGGTAAAGGACTGCTTCAAATCAGCTTCTTGCTGACAAAGTTTGGCATGAAAAAGTTACATCTAATAATCAATAACTATTTATCCCCTAGTTTTTGAATGGCATAGTTTGCTTCTTCTTTTGTAAATTTTCCAATCCAAGGAGAAGTTAGCCTGTTATAAATTTCTGTTTTTGATAAATTACTGTATTTTCGGTATTCTCTTGCTTTAACTAAGGCATTTGCTTTGTAATCTGCGTTCAAGTGATCAATGGCATACTGTGCTGCTGAGCTTGAAAAACCATGTGTAACTTGTGATGTTAACTGTTCATAAAGAGCTTTTTTTGACATATGTAAAGCCGAATTATAGCTTTTCGCTTTAGTTAAAGCAGCATTGTACTGATTCCCGACTGCTGGTTTTGGTTGCCATACACCATTGTATCCCACATAGTAACGGCCACCATCTACCCATTTATCCCTAGCCATTTTACCATCTGATTCAACATAGTAACGGCCACCATCTACCCATTCATTCTTGGCCATCTTACCATCTGATTTATAATAATAGTATCCTACCCATTTATTGCGGGCAGGGCTTCCTTCTGGTGTTAAATCTAGTTTTTGAATGGCATAGTTTGCTTCTTCTTTTGTAAATTTTCCAATCCAAGGAGAAGTTAGCCTCTCATAAATTTCTTTCTTTGATAAATTGCTGTATTTTCGGTATTCTCTTGCTTTAACTAAGGCATTTGCTTTGTAATCCGCGTTCAAGTGATCGATGGCATACTGTGCTGCTGAGCTTGAAAAACCATGAGTAACTTGTGATGTTAACTGTTCATAAAGAGCTTTTTTTGACATATGTAAAGCCGAATTATAGCTTTTCGCTTTAGTTAAAGCAGCATTGTTTTGATTCCCGACTGCTGGTTTTGGTTGCCGGACACCATTGTTTCCCACATAGTAACGGCTACCATCTACCCATTTATCCCTAGCCATTTTACCATCTGATTCAACATAGTAACGGCCACCATCTACCCATTCATTCTTGGCCATCTTACCGTCTGATTTTAGATAGTAATTTCCTATCCATTTATTACGGGCAGAACTTCCTTCAGCTGTTAAATAGTAATAAGAACCAGAATTTTTATCATAGATCCAATCGCTTTTTGCCCTCTTACCATCTGATTTAAGATAGTAATTCCCTACCCAAGCATTTCGGACAGCGTTTCCCGAAGCATTTAGGTAGAAATAAGAATTAGCTTTTTTATCAAAAATCCACTTATTAGTGACTTTAACACCATTTTCATAGTACGAAGACCCTACCCAGCCAGATTGGACTGTAGACTTTGGCTTATCCTGTTTAGGTGTCGTATTTTTTTGTTTATCAGATTGCTTTGGTGCAGTACCTTTGGATTTCTCTGATTGCTTTGGAGTGCTAGATTTAGGCTTCTCTGTTTGTTTTGGAGTGCTAGTTTTTGGCTTTTCTGATTGTTTTGGAGCGCTAGATTTAGGCTTCTCTGTTTGCTTTGGAGCGCTAGATTTAGGCTTCTCTGTTTGCTTTGGAGCGCTAGATTTAGGCTTCTCTGTTTGTTTTGGAGCGCTAGATTTAGGCTTCTCTGATTGTTTTGGAGCGCTAGATTTAGGCTTCTCTGTTTGTTTTGGAGCGCTAGATTTAGGTTTTTCTGATTGTTTTGGAGCACT
>NZ_CAXTDJ010000015.1:0-1719 GCF_964243025.1 Streptococcus infantis | reverse complement strand
GTTGGAGCCTCTGTTGTTGGAGCTTCAGTCGTTGTTGGAGCCTCTGTTGTTGGAGCTTCAGTCGTTGTTGGAGCCTCTGTTGTTGGAGCTTCAGTCGTTGTTGGAGCCTCAGTCGTTGTCGTTTGTTCTTTTGAATTCACAATAGTCTTTGTAACTGACTGGTCTTCTCCAAAGTCCGTAACATCTACTTCTGTATCTTCAGAATCAATGACATAGCCTTTTGGTGCTTCTGTTTCCGTCAGGATATATTTGTCTTTTAGAAGACCTTTTACAGTGATTTTCCCGTCAGCATCAGTTACATATTCACCAATGACTTGATTATTTGCTGGGCGAACTACTTTAAATTTCGCACCTGGTAATGGTTGATTTGCTTCATCAACTTTTTTAATGTTAATTGTAAAGACATAACCAATACCAGAACCACCTGCTACTTGAACGACAGTGGATTGCTCAACATGTTTAACAGCCTTTCCTTTGCCTTTTAACACAGCATCATTATTTAATACCTCTCCGTCTGCCGGTGAATAATTTGTTTGAACTTTATATTCAATTCGATATTGATCTGACTCTGTGATGTCACCAAGTTGTACGACAAACGATTGTCCATCTTCGCTGACGGTAACAGTATGTTGAGCAGTTACATCAGTTGTATCTGTAAATTCCCAAAGACCTTTAACATAATCAAATTTACCTTTGATAATACGAATACTATCTTTAATATAAGATGCATTCAAAAACTTCAATGTGTCTTCTACTGTAGCATCTTGAAGACTTTCTTTAGTACGATTGATTGAAATGGTGTATGAAAGAGTCTTTTGATCCTCACTACTTACCCATCCTGTTTTAGAAAACAACACAGGATTTCCATCTCCAACACCAGTGAAGTTAACTTTTCCAACTACTTGTGTTTTCCCATTAATCGTTACCTCGACAGGGATTTCTCCTTCTTCAGGGTGTTTTTGGAAATCTACTCGAGTATAGACATAGAAAGATCCTTTGGTATCAGAGTGTTTTTCAACATAATCAGTATAGGTTAAGACGATATGTTTTTTTGTTTCATCAATCTGAGCATTTGCGATAACTTCATTTGTTTTCTCATCACGAATTTCAAAGTTTTGGGATTCTATATATAGAAAATCTGATAAATCAACTGTAGTTGTATCGCCAGCTTTAACATTTTTATTTGTTAAATCATAATTTGCATTAAGTCTAAACGTAATCCATTGCTTCAAATCACCATCAAGACTATCTCCTGATTTATTTGTAATACTTAGTGAGGTAATAGTATCAACAGTCTTACTATTAGACGTAGTAGCTGATGTTTCAGCAGCAGCATTTGTTAAGCTTAGTGAAACAAATACAGTTAATATACAAATAATGAAAGAGATAAACGATAGTTTTTTCTTATTCATTTTCATTTCTCCTTTAATTTATTAGTTTATTAAAACTAGTACAGTATACCAATATTTACATCCTATGTCTACTTTTATAACTCAAATAAACAAAAAAAATTTATCAAGATTACTTTTAGATATTAAATATGTTTTTTATGTCATATAATCGTATAAATTTATTTTTAAGAATAGATTTTTTTAATATCGATATCGAAAATATATATGCAATATTAGTATATAAAAAGTATAAAAAGAGAGAGCAATGCT
This sequence comes from Streptococcus infantis, assembly GCF_964243025.1. Taxonomy (GTDB): domain Bacteria; phylum Bacillota; class Bacilli; order Lactobacillales; family Streptococcaceae; genus Streptococcus; species Streptococcus infantis_N. Next base: position 58 of record NZ_CAXTDJ010000015.1, on the reverse strand, counting down.
CTCTCCTCTCTAAAGAAACTTATCTAATATTATTTAGTAAATTTACGTTTCATAACAA
>NZ_CAXTDJ010000014.1:0-2060 GCF_964243025.1 Streptococcus infantis | reverse complement strand
TCTTTCTTAGGATTTTCACCGTCTTCTGTTGGATATCCTGGAATTGCTTTACCTTCTTTATCTACAAACGTAGTAACTGGTGTTACTGTTGGTGTGTATGTTGCAGAAGCTTTTGTTCCGTTCATATCTTCACGAACAACTGTAACAGATGGAGCTGTTCCTGTAAATTCAGGTTCTGGTTTGAAGGTTACTGTTCCGTCTGATGCTACTGTGTAAGTACCAACTCCTTCAATTGTCTTAGTTGTTGAGCCATCTTCGAATGTTGCTGGAACATTGTCATTCATAGGAACACGGCTATCGCCTTCCTTGAAGACTGGTTTACCAGATTGCTCTTGACCTTTTGGACCAATTGTTGTTGCTGGTTCACCTGTAGGTGTTACTGGTGTGACTGTTGGTGTGTACTTACCTGTTACTGGTGTACCGTTCTTATCTACACGCTTAACTGTTACACCTGTTCCTGTTCCGATGAATGATTTTTCTGGTACGAAAGTCACACTTCCATCTGGTGCGACTGTATAAGTACCTTCGCCTGGAATTGTCTTCGTTGTTGAGCCATCTTCGAATGTAGCTGGCGTATCATCATCCATTGGAATGTTTGGATTTCCTTCTGTAAACTTAGGCTTACCTGTTTGAGTTTGCCCTTGTTTATCTTTTGAAGTTACATCCTCTGCTGTTGGAACAACTGGAGTAATCTTTGGTGTGTAAGTTGTTTCAGCTGGTGTACCGTTGGCGTCCTTAGCTTGAACCTTAACGGCAACTACATCACCTGAATAGGTCTTATCAGTTGGTGTGAAAGTGACTACACCTGTTGCTTTATCAACTGTGAAGGTACCGATAACCTTACCGTCTGGTGACTTAGCATCTACTGAAGCTGCTGGTTGACCATTTTCGTCAAGAAGGGTAATGGTATCCTTGTCGATTGGCGCAACTGGGTCACCTTCTGTGAAGGTAACAGTACCAGTTTGAACTACACCTTGAGGTGCTACTGATTCAGCAGGAGTCGCTGTTGGTGTTACTGGTGTTACTGTTGGTGTGTACTTACCTGTTACTGGTGTACCATTCTTATCTACACGTTTAACTGTTACACCTGTTCCTGTTCCGATGAATGATTTCTCTGGGACGAAGGTTACACTTCCATCTGGAGCTACTGTATAAGTACCTTCGCCTGGAATTGTCTTAGTCGTTGAGCCATCTTCGAATGTAGCTGGCGTATCATCATCCATTGGAACTACTGGATCACCTTCTGTAAACTTAGGTTTACCTGATTGAGTTTGGCCTTGTTTATCTTTTGAAGTTACATCTTCACCTGTTGGAACTACTGGAGTGATCTTAGGTGTGTAAGTTGTTTCTACAGCAGTACCGTTAGCATCTTTAGCTTGAACCTTAACTGGAACAACATCACCTGAGTATGACTTGTCAGTTGGTGTAAAGGTTACAACACCGGTTGCTTTATCAACTGTGAATGTACCGATAACCTTACCGTCTGGTGACTTAGCATCTACTGAAGCTGCTGGTTGACCATTTTCGTCAAGAAGAGTAATAGTATCCTTGTCGATTGGTGCAACTGGGTCACCTTCTGTGAATGTAACAGTACCAGTTTGAACCACACCTTGAGGAGCTACTGATTCAGCAGGTGTCGCTGTAGGAGTTACAGGAGTTACTGTTGGTGTGTACTTAGCTGTTACTGGTGTACCATTCTTATCTACACGTTTAACAGTCACGCCTGTGCCTGTACCTGTGAATGATTTTTCTGGTACGAATGATACAGTGCCATCTGGTGCTACTGTGTATGTTCCTTCACCTGGGATAGTCTTAGTTGTTGAACCATCTTCAAATGTTGCTGGAACAGCATCATCCATTGGTACGTTTGAGTTACCTGGTGTGAATGTTGGTTTACCAGATTGTGTTTGACCTTGCTTATCAGTTGAAGTAGCATCTTCAGCTGTTGGTGTTACTGGTGTTACTGTTGGTGTGTATGTTGAAGAAGCTTTCGTTCCGTTCATATCTTCACGAACAACTGTAACTGATGGAGCTTTACCAACAAATGATTTTTCAGGAAC
>NZ_CAXTDJ010000013.1:0-3970 GCF_964243025.1 Streptococcus infantis | reverse complement strand
GAATTGACGGGGGCCCGCACAAGCGGTGGAGCATGTGGTTTAATTCGAAGCAACGCGAAGAACCTTACCAGGTCTTGACATCCCTCTGACCGCTCTAGAGATAGAGTTTTCCTTCGGGACAGAGGTGACAGGTGGTGCATGGTTGTCGTCAGCTCGTGTCGTGAGATGTTGGGTTAAGTCCCGCAACGAGCGCAACCCCTATTGTTAGTTGCCATCATTCAGTTGGGCACTCTAGCGAGACTGCCGGTAATAAACCGGAGGAAGGTGGGGATGACGTCAAATCATCATGCCCCTTATGACCTGGGCTACACACGTGCTACAATGGTTGGTACAACGAGTCGCAAGCCGGTGACGGCAAGCTAATCTCTTAAAGCCAATCTCAGTTCGGATTGTAGGCTGCAACTCGCCTACATGAAGTCGGAATCGCTAGTAATCGCGGATCAGCACGCCGCGGTGAATACGTTCCCGGGCCTTGTACACACCGCCCGTCACACCACGAGAGTTTGTAACACCCGAAGTCGGTGAGGTAACCATTTGGAGCCAGCCGCCTAAGGTGGGATAGATGATTGGGGTGAAGTCGTAACAAGGTAGCCGTATCGGAAGGTGCGGCTGGATCACCTCCTTTCTAAGGATAAGGAATGCACATTGGTCTTGTTTAGTCTTGAGAGGTCTTGTGGGGCCTTAGCTCAGCTGGGAGAGCGCCTGCTTTGCACGCAGGAGGTCAGCGGTTCGATCCCGCTAGGCTCCATTGGTGAGAGATCACCAAGTAATGCACATTGAAAATTGAATATCTATATCAAATAGTAACAAGAAAATAAACCGAAAACGCTGTAGTATTAATAAGAGTTTATGACTGAAAGGTCAAAAAAGTAAGGTTAAGTTAATAAGGGCGCACGGTGGATGCCTTGGCACTAGGAGCCGAAGAAGGACGTGACAAACGACGATATGCCTTGGGTAGCTGTAAGTAAGCGATGATCCAGGGATTTCCGAATGGGGGAACCCAACAGGTACTACCTGTTACCCATATCTGTTAAGGATATGAGGAGGAAGACGCAGTGAACTGAAACATCTAAGTAGCTGCAGGAAGAGAAAGCAAAAGCGATTGCCTTAGTAGCGGCGAGCGAAACGGCAGGAGGGCAAACCGAAGAGTTTACTCTTCGGGGTTGTAGGACTGCAATGTGGACTCAAAGACTATAGAAGAATGACATGGGAAGGTCAGCCAAAGAGAGTGAGAGCCTCGTATTTAAAATAGTCTTTGTACCTAGCAGTATCCTGAGTACGGCGAGACACGTGAAATCTCGTCGGAATCTGGGAGGACCATCTCCCAACCCTAAATACTCCCTAGTGACCGATAGTGAACCAGTACCGTGAGGGAAAGGTGAAAAGCACCCCGGGAGGGGAGTGAAATAGAACCTGAAACCGTGTGCCTACAACAAGTTCGAGCCCGTTAATGGGTGAGAGCGTGCCTTTTGTAGAATGAACCGGCGAGTTACGATATGATGCGAGGTTAAGTTGAAGAGACGGAGCCGTAGGGAAACCGAGTCTGAATAGGGCGCTTTAGTATTATGTCGTAGACCCGAAACCATGTGACCTACCCATGAGCAGGTTGAAGGTGCGGTAAGACGCACTGGAGGACCGAACCAGGGCACGTTGAAAAGTGCTTGGATGACTTGTGGGTAGCGGAGAAATTCCAAACGAACTTGGAGATAGCTGGTTCTCTCCGAAATAGCTTTAGGGCTAGCGTCGACATCAAGATTCTTGGAGGTAGAGCACTGTTTGGGTGAGGGGTCCATCCCGGATTACCAATCTCAGATAAACTCCGAATGCCAATGAATTATGGTCGGCAGTCAGACTGCGAGTGCTAAGATCCGTAGTCGAAAGGGAAACAGCCCAGACCACCAGCTAAGGTCCCAAAATAATTGTTAAGTGGAAAAGGATGTGGGGTTGCACAGACAACTAGGATGTTAGCTTAGAAGCAGCTATTCATTCAAAGAGTGCGTAATAGCTCACTAGTCGAGTGACCCTGCGCCGAAAATGTACCGGGGCTAAAACAATTTACCGAAGCTGTGGATACCTTTATAGGTATGGTAGGAGAGCGTTCTATGTGTGGAGAAGGTGTACCGTGAGGAGCGCTGGAACGCATAGAAGTGAGAATGCCGGTATGAGTAGCGAAAGACAGGTGAGAATCCTGTCCACCGTAAGACTAAGGTTTCCAGGGGAAGGCTCGTCCGCCCTGGGTTAGTCGGGACCTAAGGAGAGACCGAAAGGTGTATCCGATGGACAACAGGTTGATATTCCTGTACTAGAGTATGTAGTGATGGAGGGACGCAGTAGGCTAACTAAAGCAGACGATTGGAAGTGTCTGTCTAAGCAGTGAGGTGTGAATTGAGTTAAATGCTTAATTCTATAACATTGAGCTGTGATGGGGAGCGAAGTTTAGTAGCGAAGTTAGTGACGTCACACTGCCAAGAAAAGCTTCTAGCGTTTAAACATACTCTACCCGTACCGCAAACCGACACAGGTAGTCGAGGCGAGTAGCCTCAGGTGAGCGAGAGAACTCTCGTTAAGGAACTCGGCAAAATGACCCCGTAACTTCGGGAGAAGGGGTGCTGACTTTAGGTCAGCCGCAGTGAATAGGCCCAAGCAACTGTTTATCAAAAACACAGCTCTCTGCTAAATCGTAAGATGATGTATAGGGGGTGACGCCTGCCCGGTGCTGGAAGGTTAAGAGGAGTGCTTAGGAGTAATCCGAAGGTATGAATTGAAGCCCCAGTAAACGGCGGCCGTAACTATAACGGTCCTAAGGTAGCGAAATTCCTTGTCGGGTAAGTTCCGACCCGCACGAAAGGCGTAATGATTTGGGCACTGTCTCAACGAGAGACTCGGTGAAATTTTAGTACCTGTGAAGATGCAGGTTACCCGCGACAGGACGGAAAGACCCCATGGAGCTTTACTGCAGTTTGATATTGAGTGTCTGTACCACATGTACAGGATAGGTAGGAGTCTATGAGATCGGGACGCCAGTTTCGAAGGAGACGATGTTGGGATACTACCCTTGTGTTATGGCCACTCTAACCCGGATAGGTGATCCCTATCGGAGACAGTGTCTGACGGGCAGTTTGACTGGGGCGGTCGCCTCCTAAAAGGTAACGGAGGCGCCCAAAGGTTCCCTCAGAATGGTTGGAAATCATTCGCAGAGTGTAAAGGTATAAGGGAGCTTGACTGCGAGAGCTACAACTCGAGCAGGGACGAAAGTCGGGCTTAGTGATCCGGTGGTTCCGTATGGAAGGGCCATCGCTCAACGGATAAAAGCTACCCTGGGGATAACAGGCTTATCTCCCCCAAGAGTTCACATCGACGGGGAGGTTTGGCACCTCGATGTCGGCTCGTCGCATCCTGGGGCTGTAGTCGGTCCCAAGGGTTGGGCTGTTCGCCCATTAAAGCGGCACGCGAGCTGGGTTCAGAACGTCGTGAGACAGTTCGGTCCCTATCCGTCGCGGGCGTAGGAAATTTGAGAGGATCTGCTCCTAGTACGAGAGGACCAGAGTGGACTTACCGCTGGTGTACCAGTTGTCTTGCCAAAGGCATCGCTGGGTAGCTATGTAGGGAAGGGATAAACGCTGAAAGCATCTAAGTGTGAAACCCACCTCAAGATGAGATTTCCCATGATTTTATATCAGTAAGAGCCCTGAGAGATGATCAGGTAGATAGGTTAGAAGTGGAAGTGTGGCGACACATGTAGCGGACTAATACTAATAGCTCGAGGACTTATCCAAAGTAACTGAGAATACGAAAGCTTAAGGTTTTCTTGATATTTGATAGATATTCAATTTTGAGTAGGTATTACTCAGAGTTAAGTGACGATAGCCTAGGAGATACACCTGTACCCATGCCGAACACAGAAGTTAAGCCCTAGAACGCCGGAAGTAGTTGGGGGTTGCCCCCTGTGAGATATGGAAGTCGCTTAGCT
>NZ_CAXTDJ010000012.1:0-6342 GCF_964243025.1 Streptococcus infantis | reverse complement strand
TTCGACGCTAACAACAAGGATAACATCCAAACAGTAAGTATTTCTGATGACTTCGATGAAACAAAAGTTGATGTAGACGCTTCAGCTATCAAGGCTTACGATTCTGTAACTGGTGTTGATGTGACTGACAAGTTCGACATCAAGGTTGAAAATGGTGTTATGACCGCAACTCTTAAAACTGGCTTCACGAAGTCACTTGGAGACGCAGATGATACACAAATCATCGACACAACAAAATTTGCATTTGAACGTTACTACAAATTTGATATCCCAGCAACTGTTAAAACAGACGTTGAAGGTGGAGTAGACATCGAAAATACAGCAGCTCAAATTGTAAACTACTACAACCCAAGCACGAAGAAAGTTGAAAAACCAGAAAAACCAACTGAAAAACGTGTTAACTCAGTTCCAATTGAAGTCGAATTCAACTTCACTAAGAAATTGGAAGGCCGTGAGTTGAAAGCTGGCGAATTCAGCTTCGTATTGAAAGACTCTAAAGGTACTGAAATCGAAACAGTTCAGAACGACAAAGACGGAAACGTTAAGTTCAAAGCAATTGAGTACAAGAAAGGCGAAGAAGGCACTTACAAGTACACAATTGAAGAAGTTAAAGGATCTGATGCGACAGTCACATACGACTCTATGAAGGCTGAAGTAACAGTAGTAGTTGAACACAAAGGTACAGCTAAAGCACTTGTGAAGACAGTGACTGACGCTCCAGATAAAGAGTTCAATAACACTGTGACTCCACCAGAAGAACCTAAGTTCCAACCAGAGAAATACGTTGTAACTGAAGAGAAGTACTTAATTACTGAAAACAAACTTCTTGATGATGATTCTGAATTGGCAGACAAGTACGGAGATACGAACAAAGATCCATACGTAGATAAGACTGACAACAACGAAGCAGAAAACTTGAATACTAAGACTGTTAAACCTGGTGCGAAATTGGTTTACCAAGTATGGCTTGATACAACTAAGTTCGACGCTAACAACAAGGATAACATCCAATCAGTAAGTATTTCTGATGACTTCGATGAAACGAAGGTTGATATAGATGCTTCAGCTATTAAGGCATATGACTCTGTAACTGGCGCTGATGTGACTGACAAGTTCGACATCAAGGTTGAAAATGGTGTGATGACCGCAACTCTTAAAGCTGGCTTCACCAAGTCACTTGGAGACGCAGACAATACACAAATCATCGACACAATTAAATTCGCTTTTGGCCGCTACTATAAATTCGATATCCCAGCCGCTGTTAAAACAGACGTTAAAGGTGGAGTAGACATCGAAAATACAGCAGCGCAAATTGTAAACTACTACAACCCATCTACGAAGAAAGTTGAAAAACCAGAAAAACCAACTGAAAAACGTGTCAACTCTGTACCAATTGAAGTCGAATTCAACTTCACTAAGAAATTGGAAGGCCGTGGGTTGAAAGCTGGCGAGTTCAGCTTCGTATTGAAAGACTCTAAAGGTACTGAAATCGAAACAGTTCAGAACGACAAAGATGGTAAGGTGAAATTCGCTAAACTTGAATTCACTAAAGCTCAAGTTGGAACTCATAAGTACACTGTAGAAGAAGTTAAAGGATCTGATGCGACAGTCACTTACGACTCTATGAAGGCTGAAATCACAGTAGAAGTTAAATACGCTGGTACAGCTAAAGCACTTGTGAAGACAGTGACAGACGCTCCAGATAAAGAGTTCAATAACACTGTGACTCCTCCGGAAACTCCTGAGTTTAACCCAGAAAAATATATTCTTAACGAAGAGAAATTTGACATTACTGGAACTAAACTTTTGGATGATGATAAAGAGTTAACTGATAAAGTAGTTGACACCAACAAAGATCCATATGCGGACAAAGTTGATAATAATGAAGCGCAAAATATCAATACTCAAACACTCCATAAAGGTGATAAGGTAGTTTACCAAGTATGGCTTGATACAACTAAATTTACAGAAGCTCACAATATTCAATCTGTTGGAATTACAGATAAATATGACAGTGAAAACTTGGATGTTAATGTAGCTGATATTAAAGCTTACGATTCAGTAACTGGTGAAGATGTAACCGCTAAATTTGATATCTCAATTGTGGATGGTGTCATTACTGCTACGTCTAAGGCTGAATTGACTAAGTCACTTGGAGATGCAGAGAATACACAAGTAATCGACACTGCTAAATTAGCATTTGGACGTTACTACAAGTTTGATATTCTTGCACGAATCAAGGATACTGCTAAGGAAGGTGTAGATATTGAAAATACAGCTTCTCAAATCGTTCACCAATACGATCCGACTAAGAAATCAGTTGAAAAACCAGAAAAACCAACTGAAAAACGTGTTGTAAATATTCCAGTTAAAGTTGAATTCAACTTCACTAAGAAATTGGAAGGCCGTGCACTGAAGGCTGGCGAGTTTACTTTTGTACTAAAAGACAAGGATGGAAATGTGATTGAAACTGTAAGCAATGATGCTGAAGGTAAGATCAAGTTCTCAGCTCTTGAATTCAAACGTGGTCAAGAAGGTACATATATCTATCACGTAGAAGAAGTACAAGGTACAGAGGCTGGAGTTGAGTACGATAAGATGGTAGCGACTGTTGGAGTTACTGTAACTAAGGATGGTAAAGTGTTGACTCTTACTTCACAAATGCCTGAAGATACTGAGTTTAACAACAAGGTAACACCGCCAACACCGCCAACACCGCCAACACCGCCAACACCACCAACACCACCGACACCACCAGTAACGCCACCAACTCCTGAAAAACCTAAAGGTCGTGAGTTGCCAAATACTGGTGAGCAATCTAAAGTTGGATTAGTTGCTCTAGGTGCAGCCCTTGGTCTAGTAGGACTTGGTTTAATTGCAAAACCAAAAAGACGTGAAGACTAAGATTGAGATGACATCAGTATTTTGGTGTTGAAATAGCAATTTTAGCTCTAACATAAAAGGCTTTGCTCGAAAGAGCAGGGCCTTTTTTACTTAACTTTATCCTATAAAATTTAAAATATTAAACCGTTTACACTTGACAAAAATTGGTCTATACCATATAATGAAATAAAGAAATACGGAGGAACAATTATGAAAGTTATTCAAGTAAAAAATCCTGAAGAAGGTGGAAAAGTAGCTTTTGAAATTTTAAAAGAAAAGTTAGCAAACGGTGCTCAAACATTAGGACTTGCGACAGGTAGCAGTCCGCTTGAATTTTATGGAGAAATCGTTAAGAGTGACCTTGATTTTTCAAATCTTACAAGTGTTAACTTGGACGAATATGTAGGACTTGATGGAGAGAACCCTCAATCTTATCGTTACTTTATGCAAGAAAATCTATTCAATAAAAAGCCATTCAAAGAAAGCTTTTTACCGCGTGGAGTAAAAGATAATGCAGAAGAAGAAGTAGAACGCTATAATCAAATTCTTGCAGATCATCCAGTTGATTTGCAAATATTGGGAATTGGCCGAAATGGACATATTGGCTTCAATGAGCCAGGAACTCCATTTGATAGTCAAACTCATCTTGTGGATCTTGATCAGTCAACTATTGAAGCAAATGCTCGCTTCTTTGAAAAAATCGAAGACGTCCCAACACAAGCTATCTCAATGGGGATTAAAAATATTCTAGATGCAAAATCTATTCTTCTCTTTGCTTATGGTGAGTCTAAGGCAGAGGCTATTGCAGGTACAGTTGAAGGTCCTGTGACTGAAAGCCTTCCGGCAAGTAGTTTGCAAAACCATCCAGATGTAACCATTATTGCGGATGCAGAAGCACTTAGTTTATTAAAGAAATAGTTCTCATAAAAATGAAAACCATTCGAAAATTTTCGAATGGTTTTTGTAACTTTATGAAAATTTATGTATATGAAAAAATGAAATTATAATAAAAACGTATATTATGACTTAAAAACTTATAATTGTAAAGAAATAAAATAATTATATTTGTAATTTATTAAAAATATGGGCTTTTGAGCCTTGATTGCTTTGACATTTAAGTTGAAATTTAGTACTATTATCTTGGATTATTTAATAATTCAATATATTTTAAAAAAATAGGGAAAGAAGGAAATATTTAATGGTGAAAAAGATAAAGAAAAAGCCGTTTATAATATTTTTTGTATCAGTTCTGACCTTCTTGAGCGCATTGTTCTTATCGACCAATGTCGCTTATGCAGATGGGAAAGAATTAACGGGTGTAGTAACTGATATAAGTGTCCTCAATATGTCGGATTCCAAATTGGAACCGAATAGTGACGGTACTTATCAGATTATTACCAATCGTTCAAATCAGTTCTTTGTTCAATTTGACCTCAAGCAATATGATGGTAAATTGGCCAATGGCGATTACTTTGATGTAGATATTCCTACACCGGTAACCGTCTACAATGGAAAGACTGAATTGTTCGATAAGGAAACAAAAGTAAATATCGGTACAGTAGTTGTTACTGCCAATGGTGATAACCAAGGTGGTAAGGCACGTGTAACTTTGAAGAACCTTGATGAGTTCCAAGCTAAAACAGGCGGGGATGTCGTTAAGGGCGTAAAAGGAAATTATGCAATTTCTTTCTTGTTCAAGAGTGACCAAACAGCAACACCAATCACTTTCGAAAACAAAGGTGTTGGTAAAGCAATCACACATACCTTTACATCTAAGACAGTTGACAGCAAGCAAGAAGGTTTCGAAAACTTTGCTAAGGTTGGTAACGATGTAGTAAGTAAAGAATGGACTTCAGCAAAGTTAGCAGCAATTGGTTCAGTAGGTAAAGGTGACGTATACTCTCCATGGAGAATTCGTGTCAATACTGGAAGACAAGACTATGGTAAAAACTTAGTTTTGAATGACTTCCTTCCAAATACATCTGAATTTGCTCCTATCCAGTATATCCCAGAGTCATTGGTAGTTTATTCTTCTGCTACATTGAACGATGGTAGTTCTCAAGTTCCGGATGATGCTAAGAAGATGGTAGAAGGTACTGACTATACTGTAGCTTGGAATGAGAACTATACTCAGTTCAAGCTTATCTTTGCAGATGGATCTAAATCATACTGGGTTGAATACCATACCACAACACCAGGTGATGGTAGAAAAGTTCAAAACGTTATCCAGTTGACTACAGCAGATGGAACTGCACTTCCTTTCCGCAGTAATCGCACAAATTTAGAATTCAAAGCTGAACGTGTATCTCTTGTAAAAGGACAAATCGAAGCTTCTACAGCCTTCAAGATTAAGATCAACAAGACAAATGCTTTCACATTGGTTCCAGTTGCAGGTGCGGTTTACACAGTTAACTCAGAAGATGGGACTATCTCTACAGAATTGACTACAAATGAAAAAGGTGTGGCAATCTCTGATGAGTTTGATCAAAAATATGTTGGTAAGACATTCATCATCAAAGAAAAGACAGCTCCTGCTGGATATACTCTTGATGAAAAAGAATATAAGGTAGTTCTTGGAGCCGAAGGTTCTAAGATTAACCTTCAAGACGAACCAATCGCAGCAGATTTCTCAATTACTGCTAAGAAAGTAATTGCTGGAAATCGTCCAGTAGCCTTGAAAGATGGTGAGTTCAAGTTTGATTTGTACAATGCAAACAACTTGACTACTCCAATTGCTTCAACAACAAACAAAGCAGATGGAAGCATCACATTTGAAGGTTTGAAAGCTAAAGGTCCTGGTACCTACAACTATGTCATCAAAGAAAATACTGAAACAAAAGTTCCTGGTATCACATTTGATGAAAACTCATACGAAGTAACAGTTGTTGTCAAAGCTCAAGGTGGAACACTTAAAGCTGAGGTTACAACTCAAACACCTACTTTAACAAATACATATGAGCCATCACCTGCTCGTGCTACATTCAAAGCAACTAAAGAATTAGTTGGTAAAGAACTTGCTAAAGAACAATTTGAGTTTGAATTGAGCGAAGGTGGAAAAGTCATTGCAACATCATCAAACGGTAAGACAGTTAATGGTGTTGAAGCAGCAACAGATGAAGTAGTCTTCTCAGTTCTCTATACTGAAGCTGGAGACCACGAATATACAATTACAGAAAAAGCTGGTACAGCAGAAGGAGTTACATACTCTAAAGAAAGCTACACAGTTCATGTTAAAGTTGTAGATAATGGTGAAGGTAAACTAGTTGCAACTGTTAAAGAAGCAGATTCAACTCGTAAGTTCACAAACACTTACACTACAACAACAGAGGCTCCAACAACAACTGAAGCTCCAACAACAACTGAAGCTCCAACAACAACAGAGGCTCCAACAACAACTGAAGCTCCAACAACAACTGAAGCTCCAACAACGACTGAAGCTCCAACAACAACTGAAGCTCC
>NZ_CAXTDJ010000011.1:0-8548 GCF_964243025.1 Streptococcus infantis | reverse complement strand
TTTAAATTTTTGGGATTAAGTACTTTATCCACCTTTATTATACTCTCTCCACCAGTAAGATGCAAGCAATTATACAAAATAGATTTAACTATTTTATATAGCGAAAACTTACAAATTTTTAAGAAATAATTTTTGCATTCTTAAAGATAAAATAGGAACTTTTAGTAATAAATATTAAAATAAATAAAATAATAGATACTATAAAATTTGGAAGTATTAACCCCAAAAGATTCATATCATCTATTAAAATATCCTCTAAAGAGTAGTATATTAAAGCCATAATTTTAATGTTAAGTAAAAATGCAATTAATGAAGTAACAAATGTCAAAAATATAGCCTCACCAACTTTAATCTTAATCATCTGGTAATTAGAAGTTCCTAAAATTTCAAATTGCTGAATCTCAATTCTTTCTTGATGCGATGACAAAAATGCAATTGAAATAATATTTGCAAGTACTATCAAAATTGGTGCTCCTACATAGACAATAAATGCCACTTTTAGCTCTAAATCACTGTCATCTTGAAATTGAGATAGTATATTCTGAGAAATCATTTGAAAACTAGAAATTAGTAATATAGCTCCTGTAATTGCAGCACTGATAGATTTTATATAAGGCTTACGATATAGTAAATTCCACTTCGAAACAATGAACATAAAATTATTTCTAAATATAATTATAGAAAGTAGTTTGATAAAAAATGACTGTATAAAAGGAGATAATTGATAAATAATCACAATATCTAAGATTACAATATTGAATATTATCTGGGCCTTCTCTAAAATTGTGCTATCTTGGAAAATTTGTTGCAAAGAAAGCAACCAGATAACACTAAAACCAGCCAATAGCAGTATTCTTTTTACTATTGAAAGAACATGCCTTATTTTAGAACTCTTCCTATTTCTAATCTTCTTGAACGTATAAAAGCAACCACTTAGAAAGGCTAAAAATGAAATCAACACTACTGTAATAATACATCCAACAGCACTCATTTGAAATTGGATATCAGGTAATATATTTTCCCCGAAAAAGTATTGTAAAAAATAATAATAATTTGACGTAACAAATATAGAGCATAGATATGCAATAAAACTAATAATCGAGGAAATGATAAAAATCTGTCCCCCCACAAGAAATGATAGTTGAAGGCGACTTGCTCCCAACACCTCCAGAAGATCGTAATCATCTCTAAAAATTTCAACCAACATATTTATTATGTTAGAGAGCACAAAGAATAATGTTACTCCTCCGAATACTATAGGAAACATAAAAATTGGTTTAGGATCTGGAAGTCCGACAAATACTTGCGAATTATTCTCAACATTAATTACTCCATTAACAGCCAATCCCATAACTAAACTCGAAACAAAAATTACTGGTGAAACGCCTAACCATTGTTTCTTATTATGTAAAAATTGATAGTAAACTAATCTGAGCATCTCTATCCCTCCGTAGTTGATTGTACCTCTAAGATTTTATACAACTCTTCCCCGCTAGGTCTATGAAGTTCTTTGAAAATTTTTCCATCTTTCAATATTAATGCACGATCAGTTTTCGAGGCCAATTCTATATCGTGTGTTACCATAATTACACACTTACCCGCCCCTACTAACTCTCTCAATAATTCAAAAATTACTTCACGAGAAACGCTGTCTAAAGCCCCAGTTGGCTCATCAGCAAATATTATATCACTATCAGCAATAACCGCTCTAGCTATAGCAACCTTCTGTTGTTCTCCACCAGACAGAGTTCCAACAAAATCGTTTAAGCCAGCATTAAACTTCATTCTTTTGAGTAAGTTTTCTACATTTTTAATAGTTAATTTTTTTTGTGATAATCGCAAAGGAAGTGCTATATTTTCTATTACCGGCAGGGAAGGTATTAAATTGTATGCTTGAAATATAAAAGATACTTCGTTACGTCTTATACTTGACAATTTTGCATTTCTGATTTTATAGGGGTTGATTCCATTTAAAATTACTTCCCCACTTGTTGGTTCAAGCAAACTAGAAATACATTTTAATAAAGTTGACTTTCCAGAACCACTAATTCCTAGAATACTTATAAATTCTCCTCTCGAAGCAGAAAGAGAAACATTTTTCAGCACTTGCAACGTTTTATTGTTTCCTAGTAAAAATTGATGATACAGCCCTTTCACTTTTAATATATAATCTTTATCCATATTCTTGCCTCCAATCACTTAATTTTGAAAAGTGTTCCATTTTCCAATTTATATATATCAGTGTATCTCTTGTCATTTAAGTCATAATGATGTGAAACTTCAATAAATGAAATACCTAAATTGAACAGAATATCATGTATGGAATTTGAATTATCATTATCTAAATTAGCTGATATTTCGTCAAATAAGTACACTTTATTATTTCTAATCAGAGCTCTAGCTAAAGCTATTTTTTGTTTTTGACCTCCAGACAAATTACTACCATTTTCACCACATTGATAATTTAGTATATCTATCTTTTCTAATTCTTCATATAGATTTACCTTTTTTAACACCTCAATTATCTGATCATCTGAAAAATATTCATTTTGAAATAAAGTTACGTTCTCACGAATAGTAGTGTCAAAAATATATGGTGTCTGATCAACTGTTGGTATTGAATCTGAACTCTTTTTCCCATGTGATAACAAATTTACATAACCTTTTTGTGGCTTTAAAGAACCATTAATTAAATTTAAAATCGTTGTTTTCCCACTACCAGAAGTTCCTGTTAATAATACCCTAAATGGTGATTTTAATGAGAAGTCAATACTTAATTTATTTTCTGGTGTAATAGAATATACAACATCTTTCATGTGTATCTCATCTATTGATGAAGTATACAGTCCGTTATTATCATATTCAGCGTCTATAAAATTCTTCTCTCCACTTAAGTATTTTAAAAACGGTTTCCTTAAATCTTTGGTTGTATTTATCTTATTTAATGAATAGGCAATTGATTGTATCGGCCCTAAAACTTTATCGTTTGCTAAGAAAATACCTATCAGTTCACTAAAAGAAAGGCTTTTATGATAAATTACAAAATAACATCCTACAACCAAGGGAACTAGAAAGCAAAAACCTGCAATTAGTGCTGCAACCAATTTTGAAAGAACCTCTGATCGTTTCAAATTAAAAGTAGAATCTTCTAGTTTATTCAACTTTTTATCCGACAAACTAATTATTTCTTTAGTAACAGAATAAGATTTTAATGTCTTAAAACCATTAAAAATTTCTTTTATTATGTGAGTATACTCTGCATTGCTGTTAGAGTACTCATTAGCTGAATTAGACAACATCTTCTTCATAAAGACAGGTACTATAATCGGCAATGCTGATAATACAATAAATATTATTGAAACTAGGAAGTTTAAATAGAGCATAAAACTTAGAGAGACGATGAACAACAATATTGAAGAAATTATTTCAAAAATTTGTCTAAAATAGTTTTCTTCGATTAATCTCAAATCATTTGACAAAACTGAAATAATAGATGAGTAATCTTTAACCATTTCAGAAGAAAGATACTGTTCTCTAAAATATCCTTGTTTAATTTTTACATTTATATCTTTTGTTATTGATGCTTCCGTTACTTCTAAATAGTAATTTGATATATAGATTGCTGACCACCCCAGAATACTTATAGCACCAAATCTTAGAACGTCAGAAAATGAGGAAGTCTGATTTAAACTACCTGCATATACAATAATTCCTGAGAGCAAGACACCATTAAACGAAGATAGAAATATTAAAATCCCCATTAATATAAGTTTAGTCTTTTTTATAAATTTTAAATAATTCATAAGTTATTCCTTCCCACTTCTTCAAAGAAATAATTTAAAGTATCAATCATTAAGAGAACATCTGATGGAGTAAAACCTCCATGGCCAGCTGCTTTGTTTAAATACAACAAACTTTTAACTCCAATAGAATTTAATTTCTTTGACCACTCTATCACTTCGTTATTATTAATATATGGGTCTTTCTCACCCAAAATATTAACTATAACAGTATTTGAGTCTCGTGCCTTTTCAATATTTTGCATAGGCGAATATGACTTTATATAAGCCTTTACTTCAGGGTCTCTAATATCTCCCCACTCTGCTATTTCGGTCTTAGAAAGAGGATCATTTGGATTCTGAAGTGTATCATAAGGATTTATAAATGGCGAAAATAAGAGAATGCTTTGAAATAAATTTTTTTCCTCGTTCAACACCGCACCAGCAATTATTCCACCTGCACTAGAAGTTATTAAACCTAATCGCTTACTGTCAATTACATCATTTTTCCTTAAATAATTTACTCCCTCAATAAAATCTCTGATAGAATTCCATTTGTTTAACGCTTTTCCTGAGCGATACCATTCACCACCCAAATAGCCTCCACCTCTTACATGAACTATAGCATAAATAAAACCTGCATCTATTATAGATAACATAATTTCATCTAAATCAGAATTATCATTCTTACCATAAGCCCCATAGACACTTAGAATACATTTTTTTCTTCTTGGGAGCTCATCCGCATCTTCACTTTTCCAAAATAAAGAAATCGGTATACTTACATCATAACTGTCTTTTTTAGTCCAAATCACCTTAGAAAAATATTTAGTATTATTCGATTTTATGATGGGTCTTTCAAATTCAGTTTTTAATGTATTTTCTATTAAATCAAAACTAAGTATTTTTTCGTAAAAAGTTCTCCTCTCTAAAAACAGAAGAACACGATCAGAAAATGAATTTTCATAAAGTGTTGTCTTTTCATCAAATGTTATCTTATTAACACTCAACTCCCTCAAACTATTATTTTTAAATGTAGCAAGATAAAAGACGGAATTCGCTGCGTTTGAACAGTCTAAAAGGATATAACGTCCTATACAGTGAACTCTTCTAGCCCTATCTTGATATGGTATAGTAATAGAAACTCTGTCTCCCGAAGAAGTTTCCCTTAGAATTAGTTGATCTTTCTTTTCTTCAGTTGAAGAGAGCCCAAGAAAGTACTGTGCTTTTTCTGTACTAAATAGAGCGATATCTCTAGGTGTTGGGGCTACCGTTTCTGTGTAAGAGTGTCTAACAAAACCCGTCCGGTCGAAACTGTATAGAAAAATCCTGCCTTTCTGAAAGTCTACTGACTTTACAAAACAATTATTGCTATCAATGTGGACTATTTTTAATCGAAAAGAGCATTCGTTTTCTTCAAACAATTCCTCTTCTGTAAAGCTATCAAAAGATTTATAGAATAACTTACTTGGCCTCCCGTACTCTTTGGAGCGAGTATACATAACACCGAATTTACCCAAATAGAACGAACTTTCTACTGAAATATCTTCAATGATAAATAACTCCTCCATAGTATATTTTTTTATTCCAATTAAATTAGTGCTACGCAGTGAGGACACAACCAAAACTACATAACTCTCATCAGATGAAATCCTAACATCCTGTAAGATACTATCATCTGGCAAAGTATATTTTTCCACATCAAAGACAATTTTAAGTGAATTTGAATTGTCTAAACTGGAAGAACTAACCTTAGGAATCCAGTCATTATCTTCGACATACCATTCCTTTATTACACCAGTATTGGGTATACTCCAATTATCAAATTGGTACCAATATCGCCCTCTCCTAAATATCAAAGAATTCCATTTTTTTAATTCCTGAAATGATGAAGAGATAGACCTCTTATAGTGTGTTTTTTCCTGTATTGTATTTAAAAATATTTCATTACTCTGATTCACAAGTATAACCCCTTAATAATGGTATCTCAATATTATATTTGAGGAAGAATCGTCAATTTATTATCCATTATTGATACCAATCCAATTGCAACACCCGCAAATCCCGAAGCAATATCTGTTGTTATCTTTAAACCATTATCTCCCGCAATAACAAATCCTTCTTCAATTACACACAAATATCTATAAAGTTGTTCAATTAATTTCTTTTGTCCTAAAAAGTTATCATCGATATCAATATATATATTATTAGCAACTTCAAGACCACAAAATCCGTTAAATAAACCTGGTAATACACAAAAAACTACATCAGTTGCCCTCTCTAAAGAAGTTAAATATTTTAAGTAGTTGCTTGACAAGATTTCTTTATTTCTATTAATAAGTAAAAGTAGGCCAGCACTTCCAGTTGCTAGATATGGTAGTAATCTATGACCTTGGCTGTACTGCAATGAATTATTACTATCTACTTTATAAGCAACTAATTCTTTATCTACAGCCAATTCTAGACCATTTTTATAGATACTTTCACCAGTTAATTTATAAGCTTCACCGAAGAGCCAAGCTACCCCTGCGTGACCATATAGTAATCCACCAAAATTCTCATAAGGATCATTACTCTGAACATCACTAGCGCCAACTTTACAAAAAGTTTCTGGATTTTCTATATAATTTAAAGTATATTTTCTAAGCCTAATTAGTATTTCTTCTCCTAGTTTATTATCAATTTCCCCTTTACTAAGAAAATACAGTCCAACCAGTAAAATTCCAGCCTGCCCACTATATAAATTTTTATTTTGTGAATTCTCAAATATCTCTATAAAATGAGTTGTAAAAAGTTCAACTGCCCGATCTATCTCCCCCAATTCATAAATGAGCCAGATTGTACCAATTTTACCATCAAAAAGACCAGAAAAGGACGCTTTCTTAAAATTATTTACTGCCTCATTAATAACCTGTGTTCGAATCTCATAATAGTCATCAAACTTGAAATTTTTTACTTTCTTAGCTAGTTGTTGATAACTCCAAAGGATAGCTAAATCTGAAAACGCAATTCCTTGATTAAAATTCAGACCATAATAATGAACCGGGAAGAATCTTGATTGAAATTCTTTACGCCACTCTCCATAAGTTAGCGTAAACCCTCTCAATAATTTTATAATAAAATCTTGTATATCTTGCTCACTCTCGATAGTTCTAATCTCATGCATGGGTTTTAAAACTTTTTTCCTGGAAATATTCTCGATCTGTGGACATTTAGAATCTAGATATGACAATAAACTTTCTACATAATCTATATGTTCTCTTGTATAACCCAAAGACTCAAATAGTTTTTTTCCTTCTATTCTGGTTTGACTTACATAGTTGTATGTCAAATCCGATGTAGTTACTAGTGGCATGTATAAATAATGAGCTATTTGTCTAATACCATACCAATCTATCTCACTGGGAAGTGTTTCTCGCCATGCTCTAAAACCAGGGGCTGCAACTTTATGTACAACTTTTTCATCATTCGAAAAGACAGCCTGTTCCCAGTCTATTATACTAATCTCATCTTCATCCTTAACCAAGATATTTCCTAAATGTAAATCTTGATGATATACATTTTCAGAATGAAACTTATTCGTTAAATCGATGAGTTTTTCCACTATCTTTGAAACTCTCAATAGATAATCTTTGGTCTTATCAACAACTTCATATAAAGGAAAATTATTGGTAACCCATCTATTTAGTGGAACGCCCTTCATATATTCAATTCCTAAGAAGGTGTGCTCCCATATCTTACCGTACCAGTATATTTTAGGCGTCTCACTCCATTCATTTAGAATTTTTAGTGCTTTGCACTCCGAAGCTAATCTCTCTGAAGAATAAGTACCATCAAATCCTAGACCTGTATACGGTCTAGCCTCTTTTAAAATTATTTTTTTCCCATCTTCTTTTAGCTTAGCATTATATATCCCACCACTGTTTGAAAATCTAATTGCATTATCTATAATAAAGGGAAAGTCTCCCTGTTTTTTATCTTTCTTGTCAAGCCATTTATTCAAAAAGTCAGGGGGCACTATACCTTTTGGAATTTTAAATACTGGTAAACGTTCATCTTTAACAACTTCATCGCCAACAATTAATTCATCAATAGCAACCTTCTTTTCATCATCCCTTGACGGCCTAAACACACCATACCTCAGATATATTGGTGCTTCATCCCAACGTTTATCGCTTAAAATATATGGTCCATTATATTGCTTTAAGGCACTTTCTAACCTTTGCAAAACCGACTCTAATTCATTTTGATTTGGATAACATGTAATAAATTTACCAGAAAATCCTCGACTAACCAATTTCCCGTTTCTCATGATAAATTTGTCTTCTGTACTAAGATGTTTAAATGGAATTCGCATTTCATGGCAAATTTTTGCTACATCTTGTAACAATTCGTGTGAACTATTATACTCTGAACTAATGTGTATTTTCCACCCTTGTCTTTCAACAAATTTTCCAATAGGGTATTGATAAACCCACTCATCATTATTCATTACTTCGTGCCAATTAAAAGGCAGACTTACTTGGTACTTTATGCTTGTATCTGTACTATAATCATTATTAGTGAAAAAGAAAGGATGCTCCAAATTGAAATTATAATCCATAACAAAATCTCCAAGAAATTCTATCAAACTTAATATATCTATAGCTAGACAGACTTATTTAAATAAAAAGGGAGAATCCTTTGGATTCTCCCCATATAAGCACTAACATTCCAACGTGCACATATTGGAACGACATCCATAACTCCAGAGTATCTCTAAAGTTTAC
>NZ_CAXTDJ010000010.1:8319-12133 GCF_964243025.1 Streptococcus infantis | reverse complement strand
CCCATAGTCCGTACGGGATTCGAACCCGTGTTACCGCCGTGAAAAGGCGGTGTCTTAACCCCTTGACCAACGGACCTGAGCTTTTTCAACTCTTTCTATTATACCCGCTTTTAGAATCTTGTCAAGAACTTGAGATAAATTTTTCTTATTTTTTATTTTTTACAAAGCAAAAAGCCCACTGTTGTAGGCTTTCTGTAAGATATTTCTTAAAATTAAAGCATCTTGTTGTAGAATTCAACGATAAGTGCTTCGTTGATTTCTGGGTTGATTTCATCACGTTCTGGCAAACGAGTCAATGAACCTTCCAATTTTTCAGCATCGAATGATACAAATGCTGGACGTCCAAGAGTAGCTTCAACCGCTTCAAGGATTGCTGGAACTTTCAATGATTTTTCGCGAACTGAGATTACTTGACCTGGAGTTACGCGGTATGATGGGATATCAACACGTTTTCCGTCAACAAGGATGTGACCGTGGTTTACGAATTGACGAGCTTGACGACGAGTAGTCGCAAGACCAAGACGGTAAACTACGTTATCCAAACGACGTTCCAAAAGAAGCATGAAGTTGAAACCTAGGATTCCGCCCTTGATTTTTGTAGCTTGTACGAACAAGTTACGGAATTGTTTTTCGCCTACTCCGTAAGTGAAACGAAGTTTTTGTTTTTCAGCCAATTGCAAACCGTATTCTGACAATTTAGAACGGTTGTTTGGTCCGTGTTGTCCTGGTACGTAGTTACGACGTGCCAATTCTTTACCTGTACCTGTAAGTGAAAGGCCAAGGCGACGAGCTTGTTTCCAAGATGGTCCTGTATAACGTGACATATGTATGTCCTCCTAATATAAATATAATTTCGGCGGAAATAGTCACTTAGAAAGCCCTGATTCGTGCAGATGCCCTTCGCCTAAACAGCCAAGGTTACTTGTTATAAGACACCTGTTGACGAGCTTCATGCTTTCCTGCTGCTATTTCACACAAAGGCTATTGTACCATGAAATACTACATTTGTAAAGAAAATTTTTTAGTTTTATTTCAAATTAAGATGAAATGTAAACGTACTTCCTATTCCGTAATGGCTTTCTGCTGTTATTTCACCACCTAGTTGATGGGCTAGTTCTCGTGCAATCGCAAGTCCTAATCCATGACCACCTGTCTTCATATTACGTGATGTTTCTACACGATATAGTCGGTTAAAAATTTTTTCCAAATCTTCAGGAAGAATACCTTGACCCTCGTCTTTCACACTGATTGTCAGCTCTTCTTCTGTTAATTGAGCAAGAACTTCAATCCTAGTTCCAGGTTCTGAATATTTAAATGCATTGTTTAACAAATTGACTAGAATACGAGAGAGTTTGTTGTAATGACTCTTGATTTTCGCAGACTCAGGCTTTACTTGAATGTAGACATCTCGCTCCTCTTGTTCAATCTGAAGTTGAAATTCACTCATCGACTCAATCAACAGCTGATCTAAAAACACATCTTCGACTTCTTCGTCAGCTATATCTTGAGCCTGAGCGTTAAGAGTCAAAACATCCAATTCCTCGACTAGCTTGTTTAAACGCTCGGTTTGGCGACCAATCGTCGTTAAGTAATGGAGTCGTTCCTCTTCCTTGATTACTCCATCTAGAATGCCTTCCACAGTAGCCTGAATGGAGGTAATGGGAGTTTTAATATCGTGAGAGAGCTGAGCAATCATCATTCTCTTTTCTTGCTCACTCTCATCAAGTGATTGAAAGGTATCTTGTAAATTGTGGGACATGTCATTAAAAGCTTGGCCTAACTCTTGAAATTCTATCGGCCCTTTGGTTTCAATTTCTGTGCTGAAATCTTTGCCAGCTATATTCTGAGCTTGTTTTTTCAAATGTTTTAGAGAAGAAAAAACAGGTGACAAAAGAAAGATGCTCACTGCAGCGCCAATGAAACTTGCAATCAAGGTCATTCCAACCAGAAAGTAAATTTCACTTTTCTCAATCAACATTCGTTGGACTGCCCAGAAAACGACCAAAATCGTTAGTAGAGTCGAAACTAGATACCCCACTAAAATATAGCTTTTTAATTTCATTTTTTACCTCTCGGTCTTTCCATCTTATAGCCCAATCCCCAAACAGTTTTGATAGCAGGAGTGTTTAAATTCGTATACTTACTCAACTCTTGTCTCAAAGCATGGATATGAACATTGAGTGTATTGGTATCATCCACATAGTCCTCCTGCCATACCTTCTCGTAAAGCTCAGTCTTTGAAAAGACTCTCTCAGGATTGCTGGCTAATATCCATAGAAGTTCAAAAGATTTCACTGTCAATTCCAAAGGCTGTTCTCCAATGCGAACCTCATGAGTCACATGGTTGATCACTAAGTCACCAAACTCAATCTGCTCGGTCTCTCCGCCACGACTAAGACGGCGCAAGATATTATTCACTCTTAAAACTAATTCCCGTGGGCTAAACGGTTTAGCTATAAAATCATCTGCCCCCAAACTTAATCCATAAATCTTATCCTGTTCGCTTGTCTTAGCAGTTGTAAAGAGAAAGGGTTGATCAGGAGCAATATACTGAACTTCGCTGATGAAATCATAACCGTTCATATTAGGCATCATGATATCCGTGATAATGAGGTCGATAGATTTTTTTCTAAAAAGTTCTAATCCTTCCTTCCCATCATGGGCAACTAAAACATCGTAACCTGCCTGTATAAGATAACGGTTTTGAATATCTAGAATATCTATCTCATCATCAACCAGCAAAATTGTCTTTTTCATCTGACACTCCTTCGATAAAAACAGTGTTATACTTGCTTTAGTATAACACTATTTTCTCTAATGTTTAAGTGATTTGAATCTTAATCTTCTCGTTTGGTTTTCCAACCCAAAAATCCAACAAGACCTGCCAAGACTAGACCAAGGGCTCCAAGTCCAGCTGTATTCGTTTGAGCTTCACCAGTATTTGGTAGCATCGGTTGCCCATCATTTTTCCTAGTTTCAGCCATGGAATCAGCCATTCTCATCTCTGAAGCTTGGGCTTCTTTCGTCATATCCTTCATTTTGTTCATTGAATCTGACGTAGAAGAAGGCATTGCCATCTGATCTCCTTGAGGAGTGCTGGACATCATTTCTAATCCATGAAGTCGAATCATTACTTGACGAGTAGCAACCAGATTGGTCAAATCAGGTTTGCCATCTTTAGCGCCATAGACTTTAATAGTAGCTGAATATGTATGGGTTCCGTTAGCTCGAAGTTGCTCCAGCAAGGCCTGACCATCTTTGCCAACCGTATTGCCATTCAAATCCACTTCGTAGAAATATTGACCTTTAGCCAAGCCTTCAAGTGGCAATAGAGCAGGATTTTTAGCTGTTCCATTGTCTGACCATGGAGCCTTATCTGAGGCTTTCAAGATAAGGCGGGTCAACATTCCATCTCCACCAAAAGCTTCGTATGGAATGACTTGGTTGACACCGGCCAAGAAAGGTCCAGGAACCTTAGCCTTATCAAGGTAGCTAGCTGGAACATCAATCATGTCTTTGACATTGTTAACAACAGACTCTTTAACCTGATTTGGTGTGGTCAAGCCATTCAAATTAACAGTCAAATCTTTAGTCGCTACTAGGTTAGTCAAATCGGCCTTGCCATCTTTCACACCGTACACTTTAATAGTAGCTTTATAACTTTGAGTTCCATTTTGTTTCAAGAAGTCAAGAAGCTCTTTATCTGATTTACCTTGGGTGCCAGCCAAGTCTACTTCGTAGAAGTAAAGGCCTTTGCCCAATTTCTCTACTGGTGGGAGGGCAGGATTTTTAGCTGAGCCGTTGTCTGACCATG
>NZ_CAXTDJ010000010.1:0-8221 GCF_964243025.1 Streptococcus infantis | reverse complement strand
TGGAGCCTTATCAGAGGATTTCAAGATAAGGCGAGTCAACATACCGTCACCAGCGAAGAATTCGTATGGAATGACTTGATTGACGCCGGCTGTAAATGGTCCTGGGAAATTGGCTTTGTCAAGGTAGCTAGCTGGAACATCTACTGTGTCTTTAGTATTGTCAGCCACACCTTTTTGCACTTCAGCTGAAGTGGTCAAGCCATTCAAATTAACGTCCAAATCCTTAGTCGCCACAAGATTTGTTAAGTCAGCTTTGCCGTCTTTCGCACCGTACACCTTGATGGTAGCCTTATAGCTTTGCGTTCCATTTTGTTTCAAGAGGTCAAGTAGCTCTTTGTCAGATTTTCCTTGGGTATCTGCCAAGTCTACTTCATAGAAGTAAAGACCTTTGCTCAATTTCTCTACCGGTGGGAGAGCAGGATTTTTAGCCGTTCCATTATCTGACCATGGAGCCTTATCAGAGGATTTCAAGATAAGGCGAGTCAACATACCGTCACCAGCGAAGAATTCGTATGGAATGACTTGGTTGACACCAGCTGTAAACGGGCCAGGAAAATTAGCTTTGTCCAAGTAATTAGCTGGGACATCTACTGTGTCTTTGGTGTTATCAGCCACACCCTTTTGCACTTCAGCTGGGGTAGTCGCTGGTTGCGCTTCACTAGCTTCATGGTCTTGTCCAGAAACTGTAGACTCAGAACCTTCCACAGGTTTAACTGCATCTTCTGTTGGTTTCTTAGAGTCAGGTTGTGCTTGCACTTCTTCTTTTGGTGTTCCCACCGGCTCTTTATCAGTTGCATCCGCTTTTTCTGAAGAGCTTGTCGTATCCACACTTGCTTTAGGTGTTGGAACAGACTGTTCTGAAGAAAGATCTACATCTACTGCTTTTTTGAGAATCTCTGCTGATAGGTCGCCCTTTTCACTCTCCGAGGCATCGTTTGACACGACTTGGGCAGGGGTCGGATTGACGACATCTGCACGTGCAGAACTTGGTTGACCGACTAGGACAAAGAAGCCACTAGCCACAACAACTGAAGCAACACCTACACTGAGTCGGCGAATAGACCAACGAGTATATCTCTGATTTGGATTGAATTTCATAGGATTCTCCTTAGAGTTTTCTTTTTTTTGATGACTCTAGTATAATCTCCTAAAATTAAAAAGGATTAAGAAAAAGTTAAAATTTTTCTTAAATCCTTCTTATAAAATACTTATATTGACTCAATAGTCACTAGAAAAAAGAATAGTCATTTCTCTTTTAATCATTGAGGCGTGCTAGATTATCCAAATATTGGTTATTGATTACTGCCATCATATAGCCATCAGCTTTCAATAGATCATTCGGTCCAAATTGAACATCCAAGGGAGCATTTTCGTAGTCACGAAAACCAAGAATATTGAGATTGTATCGTCCTCGAAGGTCTAGTTGACTTAGGCTCTTGCCTGACCACGATTGTGGAATTTTCATCTCGACAATAGAGACATTCTTGTCCAACTGAAAGACATCAACGCTATTATTAAACAGAATAGTTTGCGCTAATGAGCGCCCCATCTCATACTCTGGGGAAATGACTGAATCCGCGCCAATTTTTTCAAGGACTTTTTTTGCTGTATGACTTTTGACCTTAGCAATAACAGTCGGCACTCCAAGGCTCTTGCAATGCATAACCGCAAGGACGCTAGATTCCAAATTCTCGCCCGTTGCTACCACAACCGTATCACAGGTATCAATCCCAGCTGATAACAAGAGTTCTTCATCCGTAATGTCTCCAACAACACCACGTGCTAAAACAGGTTCAAATTGATTGATAAGTTCCTCATGGTCGTCAATAGCTATGATATTGATATCATGCTTGGCAAGCGCTGCGAGAACACTGCTCCCAAAAATTCCTAAACCTAAAATTCCGATTGTCCGATCTGACATAGTTTATCCTTTCCTATCCAATAGTAATATCTGCTTTCATATAGTGGATCATATCTTTCTTGTCTGGACGATATTCAGCCAAGCTAACTAATAGCGTCAACGGCCCGATTCGTCCTATAAACATCAATAACATGACAACGCTAAGTGCTATCTTACCTAATTCTGGTGTCAAGTTCGCTGTTACTCCAACGGTAGCAAGCGCAGAAATAGTTTCAAACATCAGGTAGATAAATTTCGGATTCCCTTCTGCTGTTATCCCTAATAGGATTAAACCCGATAAAAAAGTTATCAAGAAGATGATGAAGACACTGAAAGATTTTTGGACTGTCCGAGGTTCTATCGTTCTCCGAGCCACATTAGCATGGGGTAAGCCTAATAGCTCACTTCGTGCGAAGACTAACAAGACAAAGAAGGTTGTGATTTTTAATCCTCCCGCTGTCCCGCCAGGTGCACCACCGAGAAACATTTGTAAGATATAAATCAGCAAAGTAACAGGTCGGGCCTGGGTGTAATCAATCGAAGCAAAACCTGCTGTTCTCATGCTGACTGTTTGGAAAAAGCTGACCAGCAATTTATCAGGCACGCTAAGATTGCCAATCGTTCCCGGATTGTTCCACTCAATCAAGAGAGTTGAAACTGTCCCAGTAAATAAAATCCCAACTGTTAAAAGAAGAACTAATTTGGTATGAAAACGAAGACGGCGTTTCTTCTTTCCTAACTGGGTTGCTAGATCAAACCAGACCATAAATCCTAGACCACCTGTGATGATCAAAGCAGCAATTACTAGATTAATCAAAGGGTCGGTCTGAAAAGCTACCAAACTTGTACTTCCAAAATTATCAAATCCAGCATTACAGAAAGCTGAAATAGCTAAGAAGATAGAGGTGAAAATCCCTCGGCCCCAACCAAATTCCGGAACAAAACGAAAACTTAACAAGAAGGCTCCGAGTCCTTCAACGATAAAAGTCGTCAAAAAAATCGAACGTATGAAAACCATTAAAGACTGAGTTTCTCCATAACTAAAGCTCTCCAGAATTGTTTCACGGCTACGAAGGCTGAGCTTTTGCTTGCTTTGAATATAAAAGATCCCTATAAAGGTCATGAGACCCAAACCACCAATCTGGATCAAAAACATACAGATTAACTGACCCCAGATGTTATATGTAGTAGCTACTGGTTGAGTAAAGAGTCCTGTCACACAGACCATGGATACTGCTGTAAAGAGATGGTCGAAATAGGTCGCTTGGGAGCTTGTTGCTTGCACAAATGGCAGACTCAAAAGGAGAGAGCCTGCGAGAATAACCAAAGCAAAACTTAAAAAAATTCGACGAGCCGGTGATAAACGCCCCAAGGTCGTGTTTATTTTTTCCGAAAATGATTTGAATAACATAGTTACATTGTACCATAAAACAGTTAAAGCAGTCACATATGACTAACGATTTCAAGACAGAGTTCTAAGGCCTTGTCAAAAGCTTCTGAACCCCAATCGCGACTATCATAATTTTCTAAATCCGCTAGAGAGTCTGCTGTAAACAGTAACTCACCCCAGACTGCTCCACGAAGCTGGGCAACTGCAGCTAAAGCTGCACATTCCATCTCCACAACTGCACAGCCTTCTTCCTTACGATAGGCAACTTTTTCAGCTGTTTCTCGGTAAAAACCATCTGTCGACCAGGTCATGACTTCTTCATAAGGAATACCTCTTTGTTCCAAGACTTGCTCAATAGCAGAGATAGCCTCAGTCTGCATCTCCATATAACGAGAAGGCGCTGCATAGTGGTAGCTCGTCCCCTCATCTCGCAGAGCGCAAACAGGGACGAGAAAGGCATTTTCCTCAATATCGGCTAGGACTCCACAAGTACCGGTAGAGATGATTTTCTCTACACCGTAGCCAATCAACCAATCCATAAACTGAGCTGCAGGAGCAGAACCAACAGGAGCCTGGGCTAGACAAACTTTTTCGCCTTTGTAGTTCATGACATAAACTGGATAGGTTTTAGTGGCAGAAACAAACTCCCCTACGCACTTTGCTCCTACTTCCTGAGCATAACGGTCAATCTCTTCTTCTAAAAATGCATAGATGCACTTCTTTGGCAACTGTAAATCTAAGCCTTCATGATTGGGCATAATGACTGCTTGAGGATTATCATCAAACTCTAAAATAGGAATAGAATGTTTTTGAATCATAGAGTACCTCCTCTAAATTTGTACCATTATAACAAAAGCTAAACGAAAGTCAAGATGAGAGAAAAACTTATCTCAAATAGGAAACAACAATTAAATGCTTTTTTCGTCATAATAAAATTGCTATAGCTTAGGAATTAGTTTATAATAGATTGAATTTAAAAAAGGGAGAAATCTTATGAAATTCTATTCATATGACTATGTTCTCAGTCAGATTAGTCAACAGAATTGGACCATGATTATTGTGTCGACATTCTTAGTGATTGTGACTGGATTCTTTGCATTTAAGGCTTTCAAAGATAAAAGAGGGAGTAAGTTCCGTGAATTATCGCTCATTTCTATTTTGACGTTAATTGCTTTTGTATTGATTAGCATTACGAATTTTCAAAACAGCCAATCCAATGATAATCAATTTCGTAGTTCCTTACACTTCATCGAGATTGTATCAAAAGAGTTAGGTGTTGATAAAAAAGATATTTATGTCAATACTTCAGCTACTACTGATGGAGCTATTATTAAGGTTGGCGACAATTTTTATCGTGCCATTAGCGGGACTGACCAAGATAGCTATTTGTTAGAAAAGATGGAACTCTATAAATCAGACGTTGAACTCGTGGAGGTTGAAAAATGATAAGCTTTTTTGCTACGATTGCAATTAAATTGGCCTTGGGGCTACTTTCTCTTGTTTTTGTTATTAACGTAACAGGTAAAGGAAATTTAGCACCAAGTTCTGCAGTAGATCAAATCCAGAACTTTGTTCTCGGGGGTATTATCGGTGGGGTTATCTACAATAGCTCGATTACCATCATCCAATACGTAACAATCTTAATCATCTGGACTATTCTCATCCTGCTCCTTAAATGGTTGAATACCAATATTTCCTTTTTCAAACACTTAATTGACGGGAAACCAACTATTATCATCAAAAATGGTAAGTTAGATCCTGAAGCCTGTCGCACAAAAGGTCTTGCAGCTGCAGATGTAGCTCTTAAATTGCGCGCTCAAGGAATTTTCCAATTGAAGGATGTCAAGAGAGCTGTGATTGAGCAAAACGGACAGCTGATTGTCGTAAGAATGGGTGACGAAAATCCTAAGTACCCAGTGATTACAGATGGTGTTGTCCAAGTTGAAATCTTAGAAACCATTGGCAAATCCGAGGAGTGGCTAACTGAGAAATTGAAAGAAGAAGGTTTCGAAGAAGTCTCAAATATCTTTATCGCTGAATATGATAAAGGTCAATTGAATATTGTAACCTATTAAAAAATAAACTGATGCTTTTCGTATCAGTTTTTTGCTTTTTAGCATAAAAGGGTATATACTTAAATTAATATCTAATGTAATTTAGATAATACAAAAAATTAACGGAGGTATCCCCCATGTCAATCGAAGAAAAATTCAACCAAGCTAAAGGTTCTGTTAAAGAAGGTTTTGGTAAACTAACTGGCGATACAAAAACTCAAGCAGAAGGAGCTGCAGAAAAGGTAGCTTCAAAAGCTAAAGAAGTTGCTGAAGAAGCAAAAGAAGCTGTCGAAGGTGCAGTATCTGGCGTAAAAAACATCTTTAAAAAAGACGGAGAATAATTCTTTTTCGTCCTAATAACATAAGAAAATCTCCCTTCTCTTTCGAGAAAGGAGATTTTCTTTTATGGTCGTCCACCAGGGCCTCCATTTCCTTGAGGTCCACCTCCACCAGGTATCGAATTGACAATCTCAGTTTGTTTTTCACCATTGAAATAGATGTCTCCGCCTGTGTAAGTCGCTGTTCCATCAAAGTCAAAACCAGTTTGACCAGTCATTTTGATGGTTCCTCCCGTAACAGTAATGTTACCATTTGAGTCAATTGGATCCGTGTCCCCCTGACCAACTTCAACCGTCAAATTCCCACCATTCATAGCAAAGAAAATTTCACTTTGTTGGGCGTTTTTGTTGGCCGCATTGACACCATCATCTGTTGAGTATATGGTGATGTCTCCACCGTTGATAGTGATTGACTTACCTTCAAGCCCTTCTGTAGAATTCTTAACGGTATAGGTACCACTATCAATAACCAAATCACCCGATGCGTGGATACCATCATCTCCAGCAGTAACAGTGATGGTATTATCAGAGAGATACATGGTTCCAACAGATGTATCATCATCATTATCGACCTTGACGCCATCTTCCTTGGCATCGATAGTCATGGTTGTGCCAGTGATGTTAAGTTCATCATTGACATTAAAGGCATCTCCGACTGCTGTGATGTTGTAGGTTCCACCTGTGATGTGAAGCGTGTCGTTGGCCTTGATAGCATTGTTTTTCTTGCCATCTACATTGAGAGTTCCTTTACCGTTGATGGTCAAGTCCACTTTAGAGAAGAGGGCCGCGTCAGCCTTGTCATCACTGTTTGAAGCTGAATCTGACAGGCTGTTGGTTGTCCCGTCTGCTAGAGTTAAGTAAACATGACCAGCTGATGTGGCAGATATAGCTGCATTGGTATTGGTCATGGTGACGCCGTTTAGTACGAGATGCACATCATCAGTCTTTTCGGCTTCAATCTTGATTTGAACTCCGTCGGATTGACCAGATATGACATAGGTTCCTGCCTTGGAGATTGTAACGGTAGATCCTGATACGGCCACTCCTTCACCTGATACCGTCGCTGTTGACCCAGACAGAGTTACAGTTGATGCAGACTTTTCATCGTAGGAAGTATCGTAGTCCTTGTCTGTGAAATAGCTAGTTTTCTTAGCATCTGTAGTGGATGCCGTTGTTGTTGCGGTATTGCTAGCTGTTGTATTTGAAGTTGACTGGGTACAAGCTGTCACCAGTGTTAGAGTTACTATACTCGTTAATAGGAATGTCCATTTTTTTGTTTTCATACTAGTTTCCTCATCTTCATTTTACTTGGTATCATTCTATAGAAACTCCCTAAAAATAACCTAAATTTTTTCTGAAAGTTTTCTTAACCCCATCCGAACTTCATTAATAATCATTATTTATGGTACAAAAAAGAACAGCATTTTGCTGTTCTTTTATTTTTCTTCTTTGACTGGAATTTCTTTGATAACTCGTGCTGGGTTGCCTGCTAGAACTACATTGTCACCAAAAGATTTAGTAATGACAGCTCCTGCTCCTACAACAACATTATCACCTAGTGTAACGCCTGGAAGGACAATAACCCCACCACCTGCCCAGAAGTTCTTACCAATCGTAATGGGTTTCCCAAATTCTAAACCTGAATTTCGTTCTTCTGGATCTAGAGGATGAAGAGGTGTCAAAAATTGGCAGTTAGGACCAATCATGGCATTGTCACCAATGGTAATTGGACATACATCCAACATAGTCAGATTCCAATTAGAATAAAAATTTTCTCCCAAATGAATATTGACACCATAATCCACCACCAAACGAGTATTGACATAGAGATTTTCACCAGTTGAGCCAAACCATCCTTTGATGATTTCCATACCTTTTACTGGATCGACTTCTTCATTAAATGAGGCTTGCTTTTGTCGTGCTGTTTGTGCTAGAGCACGAAGTTCTGGATCGAACGGGTGATAAGGTTCTCCCGCAATCATTTTTTGATATTCACTTTTCATGGTTTGACTTCCTTATTTGCTTTACAAGATTGTAGCATAGTTCTATCCTTAAGACAAGCAGCAAAGAGATTAAAAAAACTAGTACATCCTTGGATGCACTAGTTTTTAATTAGAAAGGTGACTTTCTCACTACTTTACAGAGTTGATTAGTCTTCTTTCTTTTTACGAGCGATAAGTCCAAATCCACTCAAGACACCTACTAAACCAAGGGCAGCAAGGCTAGCATGATCTTCAGTACCAGTATTTGGTAATTGAGGAGCATTTTCCTTAGCTGGAGCTGGTTTAACTGGAGCTTCTGGTTTTTCTGGAGTTACAACTTTTTCGTAGATGTGTACTGTATCACCATTTGGCAATTTCTTAGTCTCTACGAAGCGGTATCCTGGAATGTCTTTCTTAGGATTTTCACCGTCTTCTGTTGGATATCCTGGAATTTCATTTCCGTCTTTATCCTTGTGACTAGTCTTCACTTTTTCGTAGACATGTTCTGTGTCGCCGTTTGGAAGTTTCTTAGTCTCTACGAAGCGGTATCCTGGAAT
>NZ_CAXTDJ010000009.1:0-36369 GCF_964243025.1 Streptococcus infantis | reverse complement strand
GTTACAGGAGTCCCAACTTCGATGATTTGAGTAAC
Organism: Streptococcus infantis; assembly: GCF_964243025.1. Lineage (GTDB taxonomy): Bacteria > Bacillota > Bacilli > Lactobacillales > Streptococcaceae > Streptococcus > Streptococcus infantis_N. The sequence continues at coordinate 36,334 of NZ_CAXTDJ010000009.1, read as the reverse complement.
TGGTTCTTGAGCAACAACGCTAGTCACCAATGTTTTCACTTCACTTCCGTCAGCAGCAGTAGACACAGAGTAGAAATGACTACGACGTCCCTTAACACCTTCAGTTACGACACGATTTTCTCCCTTAGGTAATGCATCAGTTTCACGAGTGATAGTTGTAAACGGAATTTCTTCGTCCTCGATGACAACACGTGGTTTGGCATCTGCAACAGGAGCAACTCCTTCTTCGTCGCCGACATGAGTTACAGGAGTTCCAACTTCGATGATTTGAGTAACTGGTTCTTGAGCGACAACACTAGTAACCAATGTTTTCACTTCGCTTCCGTCAGCAGCAGTAGACACAGAGTAGAAATGACTACGACGTCCCTTAACACCTTCAGTTACGACACGAGTTTCTCCCTTAGGTAATGCATCAGTTTCACGAGTGATAGTTGTAAACGGAATTTCTTCGTCCTCGATGACAACACGTGGTTTGGCATCTGCAACAGGAGCAACTCCTTCTTCGTCGCCGACATGAGTTACAGGAGTTCCAACTTCGATGATTTGAGTAACTGGTTCTTGAGCGACAACACTAGTAACCAATGTTTTCACTTCGCTTCCGTCAGCAGCAGTAGACACAGAGTAGAAATGACTACGACGTCCCTTAACACCTTCAGTTACGACACGAGTTTCTCCCTTAGGCAATGCATCAGTTTCACGAGTGATAGTTGTAAACGGAATTTCTTCGTCCTCAATCACAACACGTGGTTTGGCATCTGCAACAGGAGCAACTCCTTCTTCGTCGCCGACATGAGTGACAGGAGCTCCAACTTCAATCACTTGATTGACAGCTTCTTTTGTGACTTTTTCTTCAAGAACTGTTTCGGTTTCCTTACCATTTTCAGTAGTAACTGAGACGTAGATTGTACGTTCACCTTTGGCACCTTCAGTGACAACTTTTTCTTGTCCTGCTGGAAGGTTAGGGTTTTCCTTCTTAACAGTCTCAAATGGGATTTCTTCCGTTCTTGTGATAAGCTCTGGTCGGTTTTCAACGTTGGCAGCAACTTCATTTTCATCAAGGCTTCCTGAGTGAGTTGCAGCTGGTTTGAGGCCAAGTCTTGCTGCTTTAAGGTTAGCTACAAGTGTATCCAACTCAGCTTGTTTATTACGGTTGAGATTGTAGTTCAGTGCTTCTTTAGCAGCCTTGAGAGCATCGAGGCTTTCTGTGCTATATCCTTCTAAGTTTTCAGGGATTTGAGCAAGTTCCTCGCGTAGAGCCTTGTAATCGGCACGGAAGTAGTCTTTGTTGTGATCTGCAAATGCAGTCATGAGCTCAAAGATTTCTTCTTCTTTGTACTCAGCGCTTGGTCTATCTGCCCAGATAGCTACCATACTACCAACAGTAGGTAAATCAACCTCAGGATATTTAGTTGAAGCTAGCTGGTTAAATGGAGTTTTTTCAGTGTTTTCGATAGCTTTCTTGAGGAAGCCGCCACCATCTTCTGGTTTTTGACCGAGGATATAGTACCAATCTCCATTAGTGTTAAGGAACTTATAGCCCTTGCTTGCTAGATATTGAGGAGATGCAAGGTTATAACCCCACCAACCTTTAGACCAGTAAGAGATGATAACATCTTTATCAAACTCAACATCGTCCTTATCTTCATAGTAGAAACCATCGTTAAAGGCCATTGGTTGTAGACCTTTTTCTTTAGCCATGGCAGCTAGACTATTAGCATAATCTGCAAACTTACCATAGAGTCCATACCACTTGAGGTAGTACCAACCTTGAGCGTTAGTAGCATCGTTGGCATACTCGTCTGTACCATAGTTAAAGATCTTAGTCTTGCCTGCAAAGAAGTCCATGTATTTGCCGATAAGGGCTTTTGTAAAGTTCATTGCTTCTTCGTTTTCAAGGTCCATGGTTGTTTTTGAAACCTTGTCAAAGTTAGCTTGAGGGTTTGCAATGCCCAATTTTTCCATAGCGACAAGCATAGCATCCATGTGGCCAGGACTGTTGATAGCAGGGATGATTCCAATGCCTCTATCCTTAGCATATTGAATAAGCTCAGTGATTTCAGCTTGGTTCAAAGTTGTTCCATTTGGATCGTCGTAGTAAGATTTTGTTCCTTCAATGATGGCATTTTTTACATCGTCACTTGCATAGGTCTTGCCGTTTGCAGTGATTGTCATGTCATCCAAGAGGAAGCGAAGTCCGTCATTTCCAAGGAGGAGATGAAGGTCAGAGTAACCAAGTTCGCTGGCTTTATCTACGATACGTTTGAGTTGGTCTAGAGTGAAGTATTTACGTCCAGCATCGATTGAGATAACCTTGTTTTTGGCAAGTTTTTCAACTTCACGTTTGGCATCTTCTTCTTTTTGAGCTTCTGGTGTGAAGGTTAAGTTGCTAACAGCTTCTTGGAGTTTTGCAATTGCTTGGTCAATGCTATCTTGTTCAGCGCGACTAAGGTTGCTATCAAGAGAGCGAATGGCTTTTTCAGCTTCTTTAACGGCAGCAATACTTTCTGCAGTATAGCGACTAAGGTCAGTTGGGACTTCTTTAAGAGCTTGTTCAGCAGACTCGTAGTCAGCGGCGAAATATTCAGCATTTGAGTTTGCGAATTGACGCATGAGTTTGAAGAGGCGAGATGGAGAGTAGCGGGCAGATGGAGTATCGGCCCAAGCAGCTACCATACCACCGATGATAGGGATATCGGCACCTTCAGTTTTTGGAACAGAAGTAATCGGTGTGCTCTTAATACCGTTCAAACCTTGGTCTAGGTTATACCAACCCTGTCCATCAGCATTACGGCCGAGAACGTAGTACCAAGCATCATTAGTGTTGAGGATTTCATGCCCTTTTTCAACTAGTAGTTTAGAAGAAGCGACATCGTAACCGCCCCAACCACCAGTCCACATAGACACGATGATGTCTTTGTCAAAGGTACCAAAAGTAGTATCGCTATTATAATAGATACCGTCATTGAAGGCCATTGGTTTAAGACCGTGAGATTTGACGATACGAGCTAGGTCATTAGCATAGGCGATGAATTTATCATAACCCTTGTCTGGGAAACCATCTTCTGGATACCATTTATAGGCTTGCAGAACACTCCATCCTTTGGCATTAGTAGCATCATTAGCATACTCATCCAAACCGATGTTAAAGATTTCAGACTTGCCAGCAAAGTAAGCCGCGTATTTATCAATCAAGGCTTTTGTAAAGGCAACAGCCTTTTCGTTGTCAAGGTCAACTGTACGTTCTGATTCTTTACCAAAGTAGTTGAAGTTAGGTTTTTCAATGCCAAGCTCTTTCATGGCATTGAGGATAGCATCCATATGACCTGGGCTATTGACTGTTGGAATCAGTCCAATTCCTTTATTCTTAGCATAACCAATCAAGTCAGTCATTTGGCTTTCAGTTAGATGATTACCGTTTGGATCATTGTAGTAGGCATTGGTTCCATTTTCAACAGCACGTTTGACATCATCGCTTGCGTAAGTTTTGTCACCTACAGTTAGAGACATATCATCAAGCATGAAGCGCAAGCCATCATTTCCGACTAAAAGGTGAAGATCAGTATAGCCATAGTGTTTGGCCTTGTCGATGATTTCTTTCAGTTGATCTGGAGAGAAGTATTTACGTCCAGCATCAATTGAGACGATTTTCTTTTTAGCCAGTTTTTCATTGACTTGAGCTGCTCGCTCTGTAGCGACTGCAGGTGCTTCGACCTTAGTAACTTCTTTGTTTTCTTCTTTTTCTTTTTCAGATTCTGTCTTCTTAGCTTCTTCAGTAATTTCTGCCTTAGCTGGAGTTTCTTCTGCTGTGACTGGTTCTGCTACGGCAGGTGCAGGAGCAACTTCAACTTTTGGAGCTTCAGTAGTTGTTACTGGAGCAACTGGGGTCACTGGAGACGCATTTTCTGTTGTTGGAGCAGTCTCGAGTTTTTCTTCACTCGTTGGTGGAGTGACTTCTCCAGTGGTTTGGACAGCAGGCTGATTTTCTGTTGGAGTAGGTACGACTCCGTCAGCAGCAACGGCTTGAGCCTGAAAGGCAAAGCCAATCAATACAGAAGCTGCTCCGATTGCATATTTACGAATAGAGAAGCGCTGTTTATTTTCTGGTTTCATTAAAAAACCTCCCCTTTTATATTTTTGATAGCGTTTTCACATACTAACTCTATTGTATGTTCTAACTAAAATAAAGTCAAGTTTTTGAGGAAATTACTATAAAAAATAGAATAATTTATAAATTAAGATATATTTTTCTAATTTTGACTATTTTTTAGTAAAAAGGTTACTAATTATAGAATTGCTCGAAATGCTATTTTCAGGGAAGGGAGCTGATGCTATAATGGGTATATAAAAACCCTGAGACAGTTGCCTCAGGATTTTTAAAATTAGTGATCACGGTCACAAGAGATGAATTTAATTTTGTAGAAATCAGAACGTTTATAAGTTTCGATGTATTCCAAAACTTGACCAGTTGCTTCGAGCTGAGTTGTCTTAGTTTGGAAAACAGTTGGGAATTTAGTGTCGATTCCTAGGATAGAAGCGGCATGTCCTGGCGTCGGAAATACAATTTCGTTAATTTCTTCAAAATGCTCGTCATTCATGTGAATGTGGTAGTCCAATTTGAAACGAGTATAGATAGAACTATAGTATTCAAGATTTGGATAGTTGGCATTGATGTATTGTTCAGGAATATATGAACTGTGATAGATATAGGTAACACCATTTGTTTCACGAACACGTTCAATCTTATAATAGAATTGATCGCCGCGTAGGCCGAGTTTTTCTAAGTATTTAAGATCGTTCCCGCGTTCGATAGAAAGAACAGTTACCTTATCGTCTTTGGTCTCGAAGATTTCTACATCAGAAAATTCAACGAGTTTATGCTTGCGAGCACGAGCCACGAAAGTTCCCTTCCCTTGTTGGCGGACAATATATCCGTCTTTGGCAAGGTCGTTCAAGGCACGAACTACTGTGATTGAACTAACATCATACATGGAAATCAATTCTGCTTCAGTGTAGAACTTATCTCCACTAGCGAATTGACCAGAAATGATCTTATTTTTCAATTCATCCTTAATGTATTGATACTTTGGAATTGCCATATTTTCACCTCATTTTTTTCCTTCTCCACTTATCATTTTAACATAAATTCTTAAAAATAGCTGAAAAGCACTTAAAAAAATTAAAATATCAGAATAAGAAATTAGAATAGATATAAATAATTTGTGTTTTGCCATGTATTTTTGCTCTTAAGTCAGAATGTTGATTTTATAGGATTTGAGATGATTTTTAGAAAAGATTCAGTAAAAAAATAGAAAAATTTTAAAGAAAATTTCAAAAAGTATTGACATTAATCCCCGATTAGTTTATAGTTGATATAACAATACATGAAAGCGCAAACTTTTCGCTTTTAGGGGAGGAAGAATGGCAAGATTTGAAATTAAAGATGATTTCTATCTGGATGGGAAACCGTTCAAGATTTTGTCTGGGGCCATTCATTATTTTAGAGTTCCTGCGGAAGATTGGCATCATTCATTGTATAACCTCAAGGCACTAGGTTTCAATACGGTTGAGACTTATGTTGCTTGGAACATGCATGAACCTGCTGAAGGTCACTTTAACTTTGAAGGCAATCTTGATTTAGAGAGATTTCTTCAAACTGCACAAGATTTGGGCTTATATGCAATTGTACGTCCTTCTCCATTTATCTGTGCAGAGTGGGAATTCGGTGGTTTACCAGCATGGCTCTTGACCAAGGATATGAGAATTCGGTCATCTGACCCGGCTTTCATTGACATGGTTGGTCGCTACTATGATCAGTTACTTCCACGTCTAGTTCCGAGATTATTGGAAAACGGTGGGAACATTCTCATGATGCAAGTCGAAAATGAGTACGGATCCTATGGCGAGGACAAGACCTACTTGAGGGAAATTCGACGTTTGATGGAAGAACGAGCAGTTACTTGTCCGCTTTTCACATCAGATGGACCATGGCGAGCAACTCTTAAGGCTGGAACCTTAATTGAGGATGATCTTTTTGTGACAGGGAACTTTGGTTCCAAGGCTGCTTATAATTTCTCACAAATGCAAGAATTCTTTGATGAGCATGGCAAGAAATGGCCACTCATGTGTATGGAATTCTGGGATGGCTGGTTCAATCGATGGAAAGAACCAATCATCAAGCGTGAACCTGAGGAATTAGCAGAAGCTGTCCACGAGGTTTTAGAGCAAGGCTCTATCAACCTTTACATGTTCCACGGTGGAACAAACTTTGGTTTTATGAATGGTTGTTCAGCTCGAGGAACCATTGATTTACCACAAGTAACATCTTATGATTATGACGCTCTTCTTGATGAAGCTGGAAACCCAACTGCTAAATATTACGCAGTGAAAGAAATGATGGCGACTTACTATCCTGAGTATCCACAATCTGATTCACTTCACAAGGAAAGTATGGAAGTTAAAGCGATTCCGCTAGTTGAGAAAGTTTCCTTGTTTGAAACCTTAGATTCCTTAACGAGTCCGATTGAAAGTCTCTATCCTAAGAAAATGGAAGAGCTGGGGCAAGGATACGGATATCTACTCTATCGTACGGAAGTTAGTTGGGATGCAGATGAAGAACGCATTCGAATTATTGACGGGCGAGATAGAGCTCAACTCTTTATCGATGGTAAACGAGTGGCAACACAGTACCAAACAGAAATCGGTGAAGATACTTTTTGTCAAGGGAAAAAGAAAGCGCTCTCCAACATTGATATACTCATTGAAAATATGGGACGTGTCAACTATGGACACAAATTCTTAGCAGATACCCAGCGAAAAGGAATTCGCACAGGTGTTTGTAAAGATCTGCATTTCTTGCTCAATTGGAAACACTATCCGCTTCCGCTTGATAATCCTGAGAAGATTGATTTCTCAAAAGGATGGACAGACGGGCAACCTGCCTTTTACGCTTATGACTTTGCAGTTGAGGCGCCAAAGGATACCTACTTAGACTTATCTGAGTTTGGTAAAGGGATTGCTTATATCAACGGACACAATCTAGGTCGTTTCTGGAATGTCGGTCCAACCTTATCTCTATATATTCCACACAGCTATCTCAAGGAAGGTGCCAACCGCATCATTATCTTTGAAACTGAAGGGGAATATAAAGAACACATACATTTAACTCGTAAACCTACACTAAAACAAATAAAGGGGGAAAACTTATGACAATTGTAGGATGCCGTATAGATGGGCGCTTAATTCACGGACAAGTAGCAAACCTTTGGTCTGCTAAACTGAATGTTTCACGTATCATGGTCGTTGACAATGAAGTTGTGAACAACGATGTTGAAAAAAGCGGCTTGAAACTTGCAACACCACCAGGTGTAAAACTTAGTATTTTGCCAGTTGATAAAGCAGCAGCGAATATCCTTGCTGGTAAATATGATAGCCAACGTCTTTTGATTGTAGCACGCAAACCTGACCGTTTCCTCGGTTTGGTAGAAGCAGGTGTGCCACTTGAAACTGTCAATGTCGGCAACATGTCTCAAACACCAGAAACTCGTGCTATCACACGTTCTATCAACGTTGTAGATAAAGACGTAGAAGATTTCCACAAATTGGCGGAAAAAGGTGTAAAACTTACTGCTCAAATGGTTCCAAATGATCCAGTTTCAGACTTTTTGAGCTTATTAAAATAGGAAAAAATTTTTAGGAGGTCATTGTTATGATACAATGGTGGCAAATTTTACTTCTCACTTTGTACTCAGCTTATCAAATCTGTGATGAGTTGACGATCGTTTCTTCTGCAGGTTCGCCTGTATTCGCTGGTTTCATTACTGGTTTAGTCATGGGAGATTTGACAACTGGTTTGTTTATCGGTGGTAGCTTGCAGTTGTTCGTACTTGGGGTAGGTACCTTCGGTGGTGCTTCTCGTATCGACGCAACTTCTGGTGCGGTTCTTGCGACTGCTTTCTCAGTTTCACAAGGAATCGAAACAGACCTTGCGATCACTACAATCGCTGTACCAGTAGCGGCACTTTTGACTTACTTCGACGTACTTGGTCGTATGACTACTACATTCTTCGCACACCGTATTGATGCTGCGATCGAACGCTTTGACTATAAAGCTATCGAACGTAACTACCTTCTTGGTGCGCTTCCATGGGCTGCTTCTCGTGCCCTTCCAGTATTCTTCGCCCTTGCTTTCGGTGGAGAATTCGTACAAGGTGTTGTAAACCTTGTTAAAGAATACCAATGGGTTGCAGACGGTTTGACTCTTGCAGGTCGTATGCTTCCAGGTCTTGGATTCGCTATCTTGCTTCGTTACCTTCCAGTTAAACGTAACCTTCACTACCTTGCTATGGGATTCGGTTTGACAGCTATGTTGACTGTACTTTACTCATACGTAACAGGTCTTGGTGGAGCAGTTGCTGGTATCATTGGCACTCTTCCTGCTGACGTTGCTGAAAAAATTGGCTTTGCAAACAACTTCAAAGGATTGTCTATGATCGGTATCTCTATCGTGGGTATCTTCCTTGCAGTTGTTCACTTCAAGAACAGCCAAAAAGTTGCTGTAGCAGCACCTTCTACACCATCAGAAAGTGGGGAAATTGAAGATGACGAATTCTAATTACAAATTAACAAAAGAAGATTTTAATCAAATTAACAAACGTAGCTTGTTCACTTTCCAATTGGGATGGAACTATGAGCGTATGCAAGCATCAGGTTACCTTTACATGATCTTGCCACAATTGCGTAAAATGTATGGAGATGGAACTCCTGAGTTGAAAGAAATGATGAAAGTTCATACTCAATTCTTCAACACTTCACCATTCTTCCACACAATTATTGCTGGTTTTGACCTTGCTATGGAAGAAAAAGATGGCGTTGGTTCAAAAGATGCGGTTAACGGTATCAAGACAGGTTTGATGGGACCATTCGCTCCTCTTGGAGATACAATCTTTGGTTCACTTGTACCTGCTATCATGGGATCTATCGCTGCAACAATGGCTATCGCTGGTCAACCTTGGGGTATCTTCCTTTGGATTGCAGTTGCAGTAGCGTATGACATCTTCCGTTGGAAACAGTTGGAATTTGCCTACAAAGAAGGGGTTAACCTTATCAACAACATGCAAAGCACTTTGACAGCTTTGATTGAAGCTGCATCTGTTCTTGGTGTATTCATGATGGGTGCTCTTGTAGCAACAATGATCAACTTTGAAATTTCATACAAATTGCCAATCGGTGAGAAAATGATTGACTTCCAAGATATCTTGAACTCAATCTTCCCACGCTTGCTTCCAGCAATCTTCACAGCATTCATCTTCTGGTTGCTTGGTAAGAAAGGTATGAACTCAACTAAAGCAATCGGTATTATCATTGCTCTTGCTGTTGGACTTTCATTCATCGGTAAATTCTTACTTGGAATGGGCGCATAATTTATGAGTAAATCATTGATTTTAGTGAGCCACGGTCGTTTCTGTGAAGAACTTAAAGGTAGCACAGAGATGATTATGGGACCACAAGACAACATTCATGCGGTTGCTCTTCTTCCAGAAGATGGACCAGAAGAATTTACTGCTAAATTTGAAGCTGCTGTTGAAGGATTGGATGATTTCCTAGTCTTTGCGGATCTTCTTGGCGGAACTCCATGTAACGTGGTGAGCCGTTTGATTATGGAAGGTCGCGACATTGAACTTTATGCAGGAATGAACCTTCCAATGGTCATTGAGTTTATCAATGCAAGCCTAACTGGCATGGATGCGGACTATAAGAGTCGTGCTTCAGAAAGCATTGTGAAAGTTAATGATTTATTGGCAAGCTTCGACGACGATGAAGATGAATAATACTCTTCAAAAATCAAATTCAAACCACGTCAGCTTCGCCTTGCCGTACTTGAGTACAGCCTTCGGCTAGCTTCCGAGTTTGCTCTTTGATTTTCATTGAGTATAAGATGTGATTGCATTAAAATGTTAAATCATCTTATAGAAAATATACATGGGAATGGGAGCGACTCCCATTCCCATGTTTTCAATCATGAAACAATATTAGATTAGAGGTTTTCAATGCTAGATTATACAAAAGAAGATTTGCTTGAGTTGGGAGCAGAGATCACCACGCGTGAAATTTACCAACAACCAGATGTTTGGAAGGAAGCTTTTGAATCTTACCAAGCACGCCGTGATGAAATTGCAGCCTTCTTGAAAGGAATTGCAGATAAACATGACTACATCAAAGTTATCCTGACTGGTGCTGGGACTTCAGCTTATGTAGGCGACACCTTAGTTCCATACTTCAAGGAAGTCTATGACGAACGTAAATGGAATTTCAATGCTATTGCTACAACAGATATCGTTGCAAACCCACAAACCTATTTGAAAAAAGACGTGGTAACTGTTTTGGTATCATTTGCACGTAGTGGAAACTCACCTGAGAGTGTAGCAACCGTTGACTTGGCTAAGGTTTTAGTTGACGAGCTTTATCAAGTAACGATCACTTGTGCGGCTGAAGGGAAATTAGCACTTCAAGCCCACGGTGACGATCGCAACCTCTTGCTCTTGCAACCGGCAGCTTCTAACGATGCTGGCTTTGCTATGACATCAAGCTTTACTTCAATGATGTTGACAGCACTTTTGGTCTTCGATCCAACTGAATTTGCTGTTAAAGCTGAACGTTTTGAAGTGCTTTCTAGTCTTGCTCGTAAAGTTCTTGACAATGTGGCAGATGTGAAAGAGTTGGTTGACCTAGACTTTAACCGAGTGATTTACTTAGGTGCAGGTCCATTCTTCGGACTTGCTCATGAGGCACAACTGAAAATTTTGGAATTGACTGCTGGTCAGGTTGCGACAATGTATGAAAGTCCAGTCGGCTTCCGTCACGGCCCAAAATCTCTTATCAATGAAGATACTGTAGTTTTAGTCTTTGGTTCTACAACAGACTATACTCGTAAGTACGACTTAGACTTGGTTCGTGAAGTTGCAGGGGACCAAATCGCTCGTCGCGTTGTTCTCTTGAGTGATCAAGCCTTTGGTCTTGAAAACGTTAAGGAAGTAGCACTTGGCTGTGGCGGTGTCTTGAATGACGTTTACCGTGTATTCCCTTATATTGTTTATGGTCAATTATTTGCTCTCTTGACTTCGCTTAAGGTTGGAAATAGACCAGATACACCATCACCTACAGGTACAGTGAACCGCGTCGTTCAAGGTGTTATTATTCACGAATTCAAATAATAAGGAGAAAAGGATGAAAACATACACAGAACGTGTATTTGGGAAAGTTGATGACAAGGATGTTGTCGCTTATCGCTTTGAAACAGAAGCAGGCTACCAACTAGAAATCATGACCTATGGTGCAACGATTCTACGCTATGTAACTCCTGATAAGGCTGGTAATTTTGCCAATGTTATCCTAGGCTTTGATGATTTTGACAGCTATGTAGGTAACAGTCCTAAACATGGAGCGAGTGTAGGTCCAGTTGCAGGTCGTATCGCAGGTGCGACATTCGAATTGAACGGGAAAACCTATGAACTCGAAGTCAATAACGCAAGCAACTGTAACCACAGTGGTTCAACAGGTTGGGATTCTAGTTTGTTTGAGCTAGTCGAGGTGAGCGACCATGGTTTGACTCTTTACACAGAAAGAACAGACGGGACAGGAGGTTTCCCTGGAAACCTTAAAATTTGGATTAGCTACCACTTGGAAGAAACTGGTGCTTACGAAGTCAGCTACAAGGTAACGACAGACAAAGATACTTTGGTCAATCCGACCAACCATAGCTACTTTAACTTGTCAGGTGATTTCACTCAGACTATTGACCGCCATGTTTTCCAACTGAATACAGAAGGTATTTATCCAATCGCTCCTGACGGTGTCCCAGCTAAAGCTCCAGATGCTGATCGTGATGTGGTTAAACATATCTACAATGGCGCCTTGTTGAAAGATATCTTTGCAGACGAAGATGAGCAAATCCAACTCGTATCTGGTTTAGACCACCCATTTGCTCTGCCTGCAGGACATGATAATGCTGGTTTCCTCTATGACCAAGGTTCAGGTCGCTTCTTACTCTTTAAAACAGAAGCTCCTTGCTTTGTAGTTTACACAGCAAACTTTGTCGATGATAGTGTCATTATTGCGGGTCAGCCAATGATGCAGCACAATGGAATTGCTCTTGAAGCACAGGCTTTACCAGATGCTATTCACAGTGACCTGAAAGATCAAGTCATTCTAAAAGCAGGTGAAACTTTCACTAGCAAAACTCGTTACGAAATTGTCGTTAAATAATAAAAAATTCTCTGAAGTCATAGGATTTCAGAGAATTTTTTATTATTCTTCATCTGGTGTGAGAATCATCGGAATGATGATTGGTTCACGTTCAGTGTTTTCGTAGAGGAATGGTCGAATGGCGTTTACGATAGCACCATTGACTGATTGGACGCTGGCATCCTTGTTTTTCAAAGCGATACGAATAGCATTGAAAAGGATACGCTGACTTTGACGGATCAAGTCGCCAGATTCGCGCATGTAGACGAAACCACGACTAAGGATATCTGGTCCAGAAATAATCATCTGAGACTCAAAGTCTACCGTTGCGACAGCAAGTACGACACCGTCTTCGGATAGGTCTCGGCGGTCTTTTAGGACTGTTGCACCGATTTCGCCGATCCGATTTCCATCGACGTAGATATCCTGAGCATTGAAATGACCAGCGATACGAGCAGAGTTTGCAGTAAGGGCAAGGACATCACCATTGCTCATGATAAAGATATTGTCTTTTTCAACTCCAGTATCTACGGCAAGTCCAGCGTGGACTTTTTGCATGCGATATTCACCGTGAACAGGCATGAAGTATTTTGGTTTGATGAGGCGAAGCATGAGTTTTTGCTCTTGTTGACCACCGTGTCCAGATGTATGGATGTTGTTAATCTTACCATGGATGACTTCAACACCAGCTTCAGAAATGATGTTAATCAGCTTGTTAACGCTAGTGGTGTTTCCTGGGATTGGACTAGATGAGAAGATAACCGTATCGCCAGGTTGGAGTTGCACTTGACGGTGGGTTCCGTTAGCGATTCGAGAGAGAGCCGCCATAGGTTCGCCCTGGCTACCTGTACAAAGGATAAGAATTTCACCTGCAGGATAGTCTTTGATTTCATTTGGTTCGATGAAGGTTCCCTTTGGCGCTTTGATGTAGCCAAGTTCGATTCCGTTGACAATGGCTTTTTCCATAGAACGTCCAAAGACAGCAATCTTACGACCTGTTTTAACAGCGGCATCAGTCGCTTGTTGGAGACGGAAGATATTTGAGGCAAAGGATGCAAAGATGATACGTCCCTCGATACCTTGAATAATCTTCATAATAGACTGACCAACGACTTTTTCAGAGTTTGTAAAGGTTGGCACTTCAGCATTTGTCGAGTCAGAGAGTAAGCAAAGCACTCCGTCTTCACCTAGGGCTGCCATACGGTGCAAGTCTGCAGGTTCACCAACTGGTGTAAAGTCAAACTTGAAGTCACCGGTACAAACGATTTTTCCTTGAGGTGTGTGGATAACAATTCCCAAAGGTTCTGGGATCGAGTGAGTTGTTCTAAAGAAAGTTGCTTTAAGATTTTTAAAGGTCAACTCAGTGTTGTGGTTGATTTCGTGAAGTGTGGCATTGCGCAAAAGGCCATGCTCTTCGAGTTTTCCACGGATCAAAGCGAGGGCTAGTGGACCTGCATAGATAGGGATATTTGCTTGCTTGAGCAAGAAAGGAATCCCACCAATATGGTCCTCGTGTCCGTGTGTAATCAAGAGAGCCTTGACGCGGTCGATATTTTCGACAATGTAAGAGTAATCAGGGATAACGTAGTCGATACCAAGCAAGTCATCCTCGGGGAATTTAATCCCTGCATCAACGATGATGATTTCGTCTTGGTATTCGATTCCGTATGTATTTTTACCGATTTCTCCTAGACCACCAATGGCAAAAACGCCCACTTCTTCTGGTTTAAGAGTATAGGCCATATTAGAACTCCGTAATTTCGAATGCGCCAGTTTCTTTTTCGTAGTCTAGCAATTTGTCTGACAAGAGCTCGATATATTCAACGTTGAATTCTGGACGGTTTTTTTCAACAAGTTCACGAGCAATGATACGTCCCTCAAGTTCTGAGCTGGCATCAATGTCTAAGTAAAGTGAGCGTGTTGTTTCACGACGTGGGCTACGGTCTTTTGTTTCTTGATAAAAAACTTTGTAAATCATGTGTTTCCTTTCTGTTTTCAGGTCAGCTGTATTCAAAAAATTACCAGCTTGAAGCTGTTTGTTTCTATTTCATTTTCTGCCTGTATTGACCTTGATTCGTTACAATTATCTCAATTATAACATAAAAAGGGGAATTAGTAAAAGAGGGGAACGGAGAAAGTGAAGGCTGAAAAAGCTTGACAATTGTGGGGAACCTTGTTCCAAGACCATAAAGCTACTATGGACCAATCAAGAAAAAGCCCTTGACCGAAGTCAAGAGCCAATGATAAAATGAAGAAAAATGAGATAAGGCAAATTACTAAATGAATGATGCAGTTGAAACTACTTTATTACTAACCCTATTTTACTATGAGGGAGAACAATATACGAGAAATGAAGACACAGTTGAGGCTAATAGAAGAAAAAATGATTTCAACTTTAGATGATATAGCTGATGAACTAAAAGAAATTGACGAAGAACTTTATCAAGAATACCAGGAAACAATTAACAATCTTGAAAATATCTCAGATGAAGAATATCAAATTATCAAAAATGATATGATTGAGAGTGTAATAGAAATTATCAAAAATGAGGGAAGATATGAGACCGACATTTAAACAAGTAAGAGACTACTTTATTAATAAAGAGGCTAAACCTCCAATCACTAATGAATATATGAAAACAGGATATGGACAAACAGAAGGAGGTTATATTGATTTCGCCCAAATTTGTTCTGCACAAGGAGAATTTATTTCAAAACATAAAAACCATCGAAAAAATTATGAAGTTCTCAAAAACTGTATAGAGAAAAATTTATTTGAAGAATATGAACTATCTTATCTGCGGAAAATAAGTGATATCTCGATTTTAGACTTAAATTTAGATGATAAATGTGAACCAAATCAAAAATGGCATCTATATGTTTCATTGTTTGCTCAGACAATAATTAAAATCAAAAATGAAGGTAAAACTGCTGAAGACTTGTGGATAACACAGTTTCGTAAATATCCGAGTTTACAACTAAAATTATGGATGGCCGAAGTTGTAGGGCTAGGCATGCAAGAAATTGGTGATGCCATTAAGAATAATGCAGGTAAGGGCAAAGTAAACAACTTGATTAGGGAAATATCCTGGGATGCTATTTTTGAGATAGTATATAAAGAATCAATTTAAAAATATTATAGGAGATGCAATGGACCTTATTGAAAGACTCTTAGAAGAACGTAACACAAAACTTCATGGGGGAATCTACGATATAACTCAAAAACGTTTTGCCTATCATTCCAATAAAATAGAAGGCAGTAGCCTGACTGAAAATCAGGTTAGTTTTATTTATGATACAAAAATCATCGCAAATATCGGGGAAAGGGGAATCAGAATTGATGATGTGATTGAAATGGCAAATCATTTCAAATGTTTTGACTACATTCTGGATACTGTGAATGAACCACTGACAGAAGCTTATATTAAAAAAATTCATCAAATATTAAAAAGTGGAACCAGTTTGGAGTATAGCCCTCTTGCTTCTGTCGGAACCTACAAATTACTCCCAAATATCGTAGGAAATATGGAGACAACTCCTGTAGAATGTGTTGAAGAAGAGATGCGGACCTTACTAATTGGATATAACTTAAATAACGCCAAAGAATTGGAGTATCTTACTACTTTTCATGCTAACTTTGAAAAAATCCATCCATTCGCTGATGGGAATGGTCGAGTGGGTCGCTTGCTATTGTTTAAGGAGTGTCTAAAAGAAGGAATTGTTCCTTTCATTATAGATGTTTTGAATAAGAAATGTTATTACTCTGCCTTGAAAGATCTTCAACTTAGGGATAACAAAGAACCTCTGTTGACTTATTTTCAGGGTGAACAAAATAATTACATCAACTATTTAAAAAATAAAAATTTTGACGGAAAGATTAATCGTGCCAAAGAATATTCTCAAAAAGTCTAAGAGTTTTATGAAAGAATTCAAGGAAAATATTGAAAAGACTCTGTTTTAGGTCGGAAAAAAAGCCCTTGACCAAAGCCAAGAGCCTACTAATAACATTGGGGGCGAACTAATCAATCGCAATTCCGGTTATTTAGAAGGCGAACCCTCAAGGACAGCACCACAGCCTGAAGAGCCAAAGGCTCAACCTGATTTTCCTACCAATGTTCAATTATATTTTAACATTGACGGTTAAAAGAGTCAAAGGATTTGCCATCTTTACACCCCTCTTTTTTCTCAGCAAAAATCATGTTGAAACATAAAAAGAAAACAATGCAAACCGATAAATCAACTGGTAAGGAGACCCTAGTTATGTTTAAATCATTTAGAAGATAGAGCAAGCAATAGCCGAGGAAGAGAAAAAAGTTAACCCTTCTAAAAATGTAATTTTTATCTAGCATGACTTAGCCAAATTTCTTACGAAGATCTTTCCCGATAGTGTAAGCAGCCATAAATAAAGCTATATCAACACCTACGCCAACCCCCCTTAATTCCTTGCAATTCTTTATTAGAAATTGCACAATACTTATCCAAACCTTTAATCATTCTAATCTCCTAAAAAATAACCAGCAGCCAAACCAGAACCTACAAGTGCTGTTCTACCTGCAATAGCTTTCCAAGATACTGCTACTCCAAAGATAACTAAGGGAGCGAGACCACCATCAATATCAGATAATTCGTTTTCAGATAACGATAAAAATTGATTGTCAAGAACGTCAAAATTTGTCATTGAGTTTCCCCCCTTTTTTCTTGTTCACTTATATATTCGGAAAAGATAGGAAAAATGTAAAATTTTTTTAATTTTTTGTGCAGAATTGTTTTTTTAAATGGCAGGGCATTCTTGTTTCAAAACAAAGAAAATTCCCTTGTGTCAGCTTTTGTAGTATAATAGTAAACAGACAAAAAGATAGGAATGTGTTATGAAAGTATTAGCTTTTGATACGTCCAGCAAGGCTCTTTCTCTAGCTATTTTAGAGGACAAGCAAGTTCTTGCCGAGACGACAATTAATATCAAGAAAAATCACAGTATTACCCTCATGCCTGCTATTGATTTTTTGATGGATAGTCTAGATTTGACACCCAAGGATTTGGATCGAATCATCGTGGCTGAAGGGCCTGGTAGCTATACAGGTTTGCGAATCGCAGTAGCAACTGCCAAGACCTTGGCTCATACCCTAAACATTGAGTTAGTAGGGATGTCTAGCCTTTTAGCTCTGCTACCGAATCAACAGGAAGGTCTGGTTGTTCCTTTGATGGATGCACGTCGTAACAATGTATACGCAGGGTTTTATGAACATGCCCAACCTGTCTTTCCCGAAGCTCACCTGTCTTTCGAGGAGGTCCTAGAGCAAGTCAAGGATGCCGACCATGTGACCTTTGTTGGTGAAGTGGGTGCCTTTGTCGAGCAGATTCAAGAGCAATTACCACAGGCTAACTATCAAGAAACCTTACCAAACGCAGCGAATCTTGCTCTTTGGGCCTGGGACAAGGAAGCAGACTCCTTGCACGATTTTGTGCCGAATTACCTCAAGCGTGTCGAAGCTGAGGAAAATTGGCTCAAGAACCACGCCGAGTCTGGCGAGTCATACATTAAACGCCTATGATAGAAATCAAACGAATCCAACAGCAGCCTGACTTGGCACAAGCTATCTACGAAGTGATGACGGATGTTTATCCCGTCAGTCCTTGGACGTTGGAACAAATCCAAGCAGACCTGTCTCAAGACCAGACTTGGTATGCTCTGGGTTATGATGGGGCAGAAGTGATAGGTTTTCTAGCAATTCAGGAGAATCTTTTTGAAGCAGAAGTCTTGCAAATTGCTGTCAAAAAAGCCTATCAAGGTCAGGGGATAGCCTCAGCCTTGTTTGCAACATTGCCGACAGACAGGGAGATTTTCCTCGAAGTCAGAAAGTCAAATCAAAGAGCGCAAGCATTTTACAAGAAAGAAAAAATGGCGGTCATCGCTGAGAGAAAGGCCTACTACCATGATCCAGTTGAGGATGCCATTATCATGAAGAGAGAAATAGATGAAGGATAGATATATTTTAGCATTTGAGACATCCTGTGATGAGACCAGTGTCGCCGTCCTGAAAAATGATGACGAGCTCTTGTCCAATGTCATTGCTAGTCAAATTGAGAGTCATAAACGTTTTGGTGGCGTAGTGCCAGAAGTGGCTAGTCGTCACCATGTCGAAGTTATCACGGCTTGCATCGAGGAATCGCTGGCAGAAGCAGGGATAACCGAAGAGGACGTCACAGCTGTTGCCGTTACCTATGGGCCGGGCTTGGTCGGAGCCTTACTTGTTGGTTTGTCAGCTGCCAAGGCCTTTGCTTGGGCACATGGCCTTCCTTTGATTCCTGTGAATCACATGGCTGGTCATCTCATGGCAGCTCAAAGTGTCGAGACTTTGGAGTTTCCCTTGCTAGCCCTTTTAGTCAGTGGTGGGCATACAGAGTTGGTCTATGTGTCTGAGGCTGGTGATTACAAGATCGTTGGTGAAACTCGAGATGATGCGGTTGGTGAGGCCTATGATAAGATCGGCCGTGTCATGGGCTTGACCTATCCAGCAGGTCGTGAGATTGATGAGTTAGCTCATAAAGGTCAGGATGTGTATGATTTCCCTCGTGCCATGATTAAGGAAGACAATCTGGAGTTTTCATTCTCAGGTTTGAAGTCTGCCTTTATCAATCTTCATCATAATGCAGAGCAAAAGGGAGAAAGCTTGTCCAAGGAAGACCTCTCTGCATCCTTCCAAGCAGCAGTCATGGATATTCTCATGGCAAAAACCAAGAAGGCCTTGGAGAAATATCCTGTTAAAACCCTAGTCGTGGCTGGTGGTGTGGCTGCAAATAAAGGGCTTAGAGAGCGCCTAGCGGCTGAAATCACCGATGTCAAGGTTATCATTCCACCTCTACGTCTTTGCGGAGACAATGCAGGAATGATTGCCTATGCTAGCGTTAGCGAGTGGAACAAAGAAAACTTTGCAGGCTTGGAGCTAAATGCCAAACCAAGTCTCGCTTTTGATACTATAGAATAAAGAGTCAGCTTGAGGCTGGCTTTTTTGTTTGGACAAATGTGCGAGTTTTTTAGTATAGTAGACATATGAGATTTAAAAAAACAATTAGTATTGTACTTGCCCTAGGGGTTTTGTTGCTGTCTCTGATGGCTTTTCAGATGTTTAAAAAGACGCAATTGGTCATGTTTGAATCCATTTCCTTTAACATGTCCCTCGAATCTATTGAAAAAGTGTTTGGAAAACCTAATGAAATAGTAGAAGAGACAGAAACAGGCTATCACAATCCTTGGCATGCAAAAGATCCCTATCTCTATAAAACTGGGCGCCTTTTCTACGACTATGAAAATTTTAAATGGAAAGGTTATAGTGGTCGCGTGACCTTTACTTTTTCAAAATCGCATCGTTTACAAGGAGCGGCGGTTTATTTCCCTGTGGCGTCCAAGGCTCAACAGAAGGAAGTGCTTTATAAGATAACCCAAGATATGAAAGCAGAAATTGAAGCTCTACCAGACTACCAGTCCATGACCACTGATACGGTAGGGCTCTATGATGACGGTTATCGCTACAAGGTCAAACTGAAAGGGCAAATGAGAGAACTCTGGATCGATGTTTATCCTACAGAATATGAGGATGATGACAATCCCGAGAACAACCAGTATAATATTCGAATCGACCAATCTCGATTAGAGTAGCCATGGCAATTGGTTGTCCGCAACCTTGTTTACCAACTTGGTGGTAGTAAGATGATATATATGTGAAAATGAGGAAGTTTATGAAAGAAAAAGGATTTTGGGAGGGAGTACAGGCAGCCATGCCAACGGCTCTGGGCTATGTTAGTATCGGTCTTGCTTGTGGGATTATTGGTTCACCTTATGTGACTCCTGTTGAGATGGGGTTGATGAGTCTATTTGTATATGCTGGGAGCGCCCAGTTTGCCATGATAGCCTTGGTAGCAGTTCAAGCCCCTGTGGCAGCCATTGCCATGACGGTTTTTTTGATCAATCTCCGTCTCTTTTTATTGAGTTTACATGCGTCGACCTATTTTCGTCATACTAGCCTAAGTCACAATATCGGTATGTCTAGTATCTTGACCGATGAGACCTATGGTGTTTTGATGGGCGAGCTGGTCCATACGGACAAGGTTAATCCTATGTGGATGCATGGTAACAATCTAAATAGCTATGTGGCTTGGTTTGTGGGGACGGTTGTCGGAACTGCCTTAGGCGGGCTTTTGCCAAATCCGGAGATTTTCGGTCTTGACTTTGCCTTGGTCGGAATGTTTATTGGAATTTTTGCATCTCAGTTTCAGATTATGCAAAGAAGAATTCCCTTGCGCAACCTCTTTATCATTTTAGGAGTAGTTGCCCTTTCGTTCTTTATACTGTTGATAGTGGTATCTCAATCGCTAGCTGTCCTATTTGCGACACTGCTTGGATGTACAATGGGGGTGGTCTTAGATGGTCAGTAAATATCTTTTGTTAGCCGTTATCTTTTCGGGCCTAGTGACTTGGATACCTCGTATGATTCCCTTCATCTTGGTTAAGTACAAGGGGTTGCCAGCTATCGTTGAGCGTTTTTTGAAATTTTTGCCTGTTTCCATTATCTTTGCCTTGATCCTTTCAAGTGTAGTAACAGGAAAAGTTGGAAGTTTCCCACAGATAAAGTGGTTAGACTTTTTAGCAGTCTTTCCAACAGCCTTTGTAGCCTTTCGTTACCGCAATCTGGTGGGGACGGTTATCTTTGGAGTAGCCTTGATAGCAGTCCTCCGTTTGGTCTTTTAAATCAGTCATAAAGAAAACTTATCACAGAGATAGATATCATATAATGGCGTAAATTCCTTTTTTCTGTTAAGATAATACAGTATTCTATTTTGGAGGAAATGACATGAAAAAAATCGTTAAATATTCATCACTTGCTGCCCTAGGGCTTGTTGCTGCAGGTGTATTAGCAGCTTGCTCAGGTGGTGAGAAGAAAGATGCTGCATCTGGTGAAGCAACATCTGGTAAGAAAGAAATCGTTGTAGCAACTAATGGATCACCAAAACCATTTATCTATGAGGAAAATGGTGAGTTGACAGGTTACGAGATTGAACTTGTTCGTGCTATCTTTAAAGACTCAGACAAGTATACTGTCAAGTTTGAAAAGACAGAGTGGTCAGGGATTTTCCCAGGACTTGATAGCGATCGTTACCAAATGGCCGTTAACAACCTTAGTTATACCAAAGAACGTGCAGAGAAATACCTCTACGCAGCGCCAACTGCTAAAAACCCTAACGTTCTTGTTGTGAAGAAGGACGACACTAGCATCAAGTCTCTTGATGATATCGGTGGAAAATCTACTGAAGTCGTTCAAGGAACAACATCAGCTAAACAATTGGAAGCATACAACAAAGAACATGCGGACAATCCAACTATCCTTAATTATACTAAGGCAGATTTCCAACAAATCATGTCTCGCTTGAGCGATGGACAATTTGACTATAAGATTTTTGACAAGATCGGTGTAGAGACAGTTATCAAAAACCAAGGTTTGGATAATTTGAAAGTTATCGAACTTCCAAGCGACCAACAACCTTACGTTTACCCACTTCTTGCCAAGAGTCAAGATGAGTTGAAGGCATTTGTTGACAAACGCATCCAAGAACTATATAAAGACGGTACTCTTGAAAAACTATCTCAACAGTTCTTTGGTGGCTCTTACCTGCCAGCAGAAGCTGATATTAAATAGTGTTTAGCAATCATCCATTCTTTAGCAAATGGATGATTTTGCACTTTTCGACATATAGTTTCAAACTATATGCCTTCCTATCTATTAACAATTTGCGAAATCAAATAAAGTATGAGATACTATTACGGTATTATTTTTAAAGGAGAATGAATCATGAAAATCAAAAAATGGTTAAGCGTAGCAGCTATCGCTACAGTAGCAGGCCTTACACTTGCAGCTTGCGGAAATTCAAACAAGAAAGCGGACAATACAACTACAGTTAAAATCGCAACTGTAAACCGTAGCGGTTCAGAAGAAGCACGTTGGGATAAAATCCAAGAACTAGTTGAAAAAGACGGAATTAAATTGGAATTTACAGAGTTTACAGACTACTCACAACCAAACAAAGCAACTGCTGATGGTGAAGTAGACTTGAACGCTTTCCAACACTACAACTTCTTGAATAACTGGAACAAAGAAAACGGTAAAGACCTTGTTGCGATTGCAGATACTTACATCTCACCAATCCGTCTTTATTCAGGTTTAAACGGAAGTGAAAACAAGTACACTAAAGTGGAAGAAATCCCAGATAACGGTGAAATCGCAGTACCTAACGATGCTACTAACGAAAGCCGTGCTCTTTACTTGCTTCAATCAGCTGGTTTGATTAAGTTGGATGTTTCAGGAACTGCACTTGCGACAATCGCAAACATCACAGAAAATCCAAAGAACTTGAAAATCACTGAATTGGACGCTAGCCAAACAGCTCGTTCATTGTCATCAGTTGATGCAGCTGTTGTAAATAACACTTTTGTTACAGAAGCAAAATTGGACTACAAGAAAGCACTCTTTAAAGAGCAAGCTGACGAAAACTCAAAACAATGGTACAACATCATCGTTGCGAAAAAAGATTGGGAATCATCACCTAAAGCTGATGCAATCAAGAAAATTATCGCAGCTTACCACACTGACGAAGTGAAAAAAGTCATCGAAGAAACTTCAGACGGCTTGGATCAACCAGTTTGGTAATAAACACAGGGAGGTGGGAGAGATTTTTTCCACCTCTTGCTTTTATATAGAGACTAAAGAAAAGGAACATCCACTTGTATTGATTCTAAAGGTACAAGTCCTAGTAGAAAGGTAGAGAGAAAATGGTTTTCCCTAGCCAAGAAGAGCAAATTGAAAAGTTTGAAAAGGATCATGTAGCGCAGCATTACTTTGAAGTTTTGCGTACCTTGATTTCTAAAAAATCAGTCTTTGCCCAACAAGTTGGCCTGAAAGAGGTAGCTCGTTATCTAGGCGAAATCTTCAAGCGCGTAGGTGCAGAGATCGAGATTGACGAGAGCTATACAGCACCTTTTGTCATGGCGCATTTTAAAAGTTCACGCCCAAATGCCAAGACTATCATTTTCTACAACCACTATGACACAGTACCTGCGGATGGCGACCAAGTCTGGACAGAGGATCCATTTACGCTTTCTGTGCGTGATGGCATCATGTATGGACGCGGGGTTGATGATGATAAGGGACATATCACTGCCCGCTTGAGTGCTCTTAGAAAATACATGCAGCATCATGATGATCTTCCAGTCAATATCAGCTTCATCATAGAAGGAGCTGAAGAGTCTGCTTCTATGGACTTGGACAAATATCTAGAAAAACACGCGGATAAGCTTCGTGGTGCGGATTTGTTAGTCTGGGAACAAGGAACCAAAAATGCCTTGGAACAGCTAGAAATCTCTGGTGGGAACAAGGGGATTGTGACCTTTGATGCCAAGGTTAAGAGTGCCGATGTGGATATCCACTCTAGCTACGGCGGAATTGTAGAGTCAGCTCCCTGGTATCTCATTCAAGCTTTGACCAGTTTGCGAGCTGCAGATGGACGTATTTTAGTCGAGGGCTTGTACGATGATGTGCAGGAGCCTAATGAACGTGAGTTGGCCTTGGTTGAAACCTATGCCCAACGCAACCCAGAGGAGATCAGCCAGATTTATGGCTTGGAATTGCCTCTTTTACAAGAGGAACGTACAGCCTTTCTAAAACGTTTCTTCTTTGAACCAGCGCTCAATATCGAAGGAATTCAGTCTGGCTATCAAGGGCAAGGAGTTAAAACGATTTTGCCGGCTGAGGCTAGTGCCAAGCTAGAAGTCCGTTTGGTTCCAGGGCTTGAACCCCATGATGTTTTGGAGAAAATCCGGAAACAACTAGACAAAAACGGCTTTGATAAGGTAGAATTGTACTATACTTTGGGTGAGATGAGCTATCGAAGTGACATGAGTGCGCCGGCCATTCTCAATGTTATTGAGCTGGCCAAGAAATTCTATCCACAGGGCGTATCTGTCTTACCGACAACTGCAGGGACAGGTCCTATGCATACGGTATTCGATGCCTTAGAAGTACCGATGGTTGCCTTTGGTCTAGGAAATGCTAATAGTCGAGACCATGGTGGAGACGAAAATGTGCGAATCGCCGACTATTACACCCATATTGAATTAGTAGAGGAGCTGATTAGAAGTTATGAGTAGAGACATTATCAAGTTAGACCAGATTGATGTGACTTTCCACCAAAAGAAAAGAATCATCACAGCGGTCAAGGATGTGACCATTCACATCCAAGAAGGGGATATCTACGGAATCGTTGGATATTCTGGAGCAGGGAAATCAACCCTAGTTCGTGTGATTAACCTTTTACAAAAACCATCTGCAGGTAGAATTACCATTGATGATGATGTAATCTTTGATAACAAGGTTACCTTAACTGCGGAGCAATTGCGCCATAAACGTCAAGATATTGGGATGATTTTCCAACACTTTAACCTCATGAGCCAGAAAACAGCAGAGGAAAACGTAGCCTTTGCCCTCAAACACTCTGGGCTCAGCAAGGAAGAAAAGAAGGCTAAAGTAGCTAAGTTGTTGGATTTGGTTGGTCTTGCAGATCGTGCCGAAAACTATCCTTCACAACTCTCTGGCGGGCAGAAACAACGTGTGGCTATTGCGCGTGCTTTGGCCAATGATCCAAAAATCTTGATTTCAGACGAGTCAACTTCAGCTCTTGATCCAAAGACAACGAAACAAATCTTGTCACTCTTGCAAGAATTGAACCGTAAACTAGGTTTGACCATTGTCCTGATTACACACGAGATGCAGATTGTCAAAGATATTGCTAACCGTGTGGCGGTCATGCAAGATGGTCGCTTGATTGAAGAAGGTAGCGTTCTTGAAATCTTCTCAGATCCTAAGCAGCCATTGACCCAGGACTTTATCTCAACGGCTACTGGTATCGATGAAGCTATGGTCAAGATTGAGAAGCAAGAAATCGTGGAGCACTTATCTGAAAATAGCATTTTGGTGCAACTCAAGTATGCAGGAGCTTCGACAGATGAACCGCTTCTGAATGAATTGTATAAGCACTACCAAGTAACAGCCAATATTCTCTATGGAAACATTGAAATTTTGGATGGTACTCCTGTTGGTGAACTTGTGGTTGTCTTGTCAGGGGGAAAAGAAGCCTTGGCAAATGCTCAAGATGCTATCCGCCAGGCTGGTGTGCAACTAAAAGTATTGAAGGGAGGACAGTAAGATGGCAGAATTGATTAAAACATACTTACCAAACGTCTATAAGATGGGTTGGTCTGGTCAGGCTGGCTGGGGAACAGCAATCTACTTGACCCTTTATATGACGGTTCTTTCCTTTATCATCGGAGGTTTCCTAGGGCTGGTTGCAGGACTTTTCCTTGTCTTGACAGCTCCAGGTGGTGTCTTGGAAAATAAAGTTGTTTTCTGGATTTTAGACAAGATTACCTCTATCTTCCGTGCGGTGCCATTTATCATTCTCTTGGCTGTCTTGTCACCCTTCTCTCATCTAATCGTAGGGACAAGTATCGGACCAAATGCGGCTATTGTACCCCTATCTTTTGCAGTCTTTGCCTTCTTTGCCCGTCAAGTACAGGTGGTATTGGCTGAGCTAGATGGTGGTGTCATCGAGGCAGCTCAAGCTAGCGGAGCTACTTTCTGGGACATCGTAGGTGTTTACCTATCAGAAGGTCTACCAGACTTGATCCGTGTGACAACTGTAACCTTGATTTCCCTTGTCGGTGAAACAGCTATGGCGGGAGCGGTCGGAGCAGGTGGTATCGGTAACGTAGCTATCGCCTATGGATTTAACCGTTTCAATCATGATGTAACAGTCCTTGCGACTCTCATCATTATCCTGATTATCTTTACAATTCAGTTCTTGGGAGACTTTTTGACCAAGAAATTAAGTCATAAATAAAAAGAGCCAGTTGGCTCTTTTTTATGATGTTTTATGTGCTAATTTTTTACTAAGTGTTTGTCCAATCAGGGCACCAAGTAAAGCGCCGATGAGAATACTTGTGATAAAGAGGAGGATATTAGCAGGATTCGGTGCAACCATAATGCGATCGATATAGTCCTGAGATTTTCCACGAGCGATTAGAGTGGCTATGTAAGCTTGAGGAGTTAGCCACATAAGTAGGATGGGGCCAGTAGTTCCAAAAGCAAATACTAGGAAGGAGAGAAGGTTCTTGACCTTATCCTTGTAATGGCCTAAGTGTGCGATTCCATCTGCTGCAAGCCCGCAGATAATCCCTGGCAGAAAAGCTCCAGCACCATGCTTGCTCCCGAGGAAAAAGAGAGAGATAACGAGCCCAATCGTTGTAATCGCTCCAAAGCGAGGAACCTTTGCTAAAAGGATCATATAGACGCTACCACCCACAAGAGCAGAAAAGGCAGGGGCGTAAAACATATTTCCAGTATGGTCGACAAGGCTTCCTAGTAGAACCCCCACTCCGATACAGAGAAAGTAGACAAGGGCAGCCACAAGAGTTGTCAAGATATTCTTTTTCATAAATTCTCCTTCGTATATCTGATGGTTTTCATTGTACCATGCTTGTGGCAGATTGTAAATGCTGGCCGATATTTGCTATTTGTCCGGAAACTAGATGAAAGAGGAATAGACTAAAGCTATTTCTTTACTCCTCTGACTGTCCCAATCCCTTTATTTATGGTAAAATAGGACTATTAAGTTAGAAAGAGGATTCCCTATGAAATTACAGAAACCAAAAGGAACGCAGGATATTTTACCTGCTGAGTCTGCTAAATGGCAGTACGTTGAGGGCTTTGCCCGTGAAATTTTCAAGCGTTATAACTATGCAGAAGTGCGCACCCCTATTTTCGAGCACTACGAAGTCATCAGCCGCTCTGTCGGAGATACAACGGATATCGTGACCAAGGAAATGTACGATTTCTATGACAAGGGTGACCGCCATATTACCCTTCGTCCAGAAGGAACTGCGCCTGTTGTTCGTTCTTATGTGGAAAATAAACTCTTCGCACCAGAAGTGCAAAAGCCAAGTAAGTTCTACTACATGGGTCCAATGTTCCGCTATGAGCGTCCACAAGCAGGTCGCTTGCGTCAATTCCACCAGATTGGTGTCGAGTGTTTTGGCTCTAGTAATCCAGCTACCGATGTGGAAACCATCGCTATGGCAGCTCATTTCTTGAAAGAAATCGGCATCCAAGGTGTCAAATTGCATCTAAATACTCTTGGAAATCCTGAGAGCCGTTCGGCCTATCGTCAAGCCTTGATTGACTATTTGACGCCACTTAAGGAGACCTTGTCCAAGGATAGCCAACGTCGTTTGGAGGAAAATCCTCTCCGTGTCTTGGACTCTAAGGAAAAGGAAGACAAGGTAGCAGTGGAGAATGCACCTTCTATCTTGGATTACCTTGACGAAGAAAGCCAAGCTCACTTTGATGCTGTTCGTCAGATGCTGGAAAACCTCGGAGTAGACTACATCATTGATACCAATATGGTACGTGGACTGGACTACTACAACCACACCATCTTTGAGTTTATCACAGAAATTGAGGGCAATGACTTGACAGTCTGTGCAGGTGGTCGCTACGATGGCTTGGTTGCCTACTTTGGCGGTCCTGAAACTGCTGGATTTGGCTTTGGGCTTGGTGTGGAGCGTCTCCTTCTGGTCCTTGAAAAACAAGGGGTGGCACTGCCTATCGAAAACGCTCTAGACGTTTATATTGCTGTTCTTGGTGAAGGAGCAAATCTGAAAGCCTTGGAGTTGGTACAAGCATTGCGCCAACAAGGCTTCAAAGCAGAGCGTGATTATCTCAACCGTAAACTCAAAGCGCAGTTTAAGTCAGCTGACGTCTTTGAGGCTAAGACCCTAATCACCCTAGGAGAGAGTGAAATTGAAAGTGGACAAGTTAAGGTTAAGAACAACCAAACTCGAGAAGAAGTAGAAGTTTCGCTTGAAACTATTAGCAAAAATTTCTCAGAAATCTTTGAAAAATTGGTATAAAAGAACCCAAAAAAGCTAGGAAAAATTCCTAGCTTTTTTGAATAAAAAGTACCAAAAAGACACAAATTTTAGAAAAAATAGCAAATGAAAAGTTTTAGTTGGATAAATAAAAATTTTGGTTAAAATTTATTGACTTTCGCCCTCTATCACTGTATTATTGAATAGTATAGAATAAATATTTTGCGCCCTAAAACAGGGAGTCTAAGGATATTTATGCATAATTCAAATCTTATAAAGAGATGATGGCTAGATGAGAGTTTGGAGAAAAAGAAAATGAATATTAGGAAATCAACAAAATATTCACTATTGACAATTGGGATTTTAACCACTTTCCAATTAGGTCAAATGCATGTTAAAGCTGATACAACTGATTTCTCAAATAACACAGTTGTGCAAAACCAGGATGAAAAAGCAACTTCATTAAATAAGAACACCAATCAAAAGAGTGAAGCCACTGCTAATGATAAGAAAGAGCCGGTTGCTAATAAGGGAAAGCCTGCAGCTTTAACGCCGGAAAACACTACTTCTACAACGGAAGTGGCAGAAAAGGAAGCAGACAAGTCTCCTGCTGAGAGGGAAGTTGCTGAAGAAAAAACAGTAGCAGAACAACCAAAAGCGGAACAATCTGTCCAAGAGCAACCAACAAGTGAGCAGCCAAAAGCAGAACAGCCTAAGGTAGAAAAACCAGCAGCTGAAATAACACCTGAAGAAGAACTGAAAAATTTGTTAGAGACGCCTCAAGAGGGTGTAACAGCTCCTAAAGAGCAACCGACAACTCCTAAAGAGCAACCGACAACTCCTAAAGATGAATCAACAACTCCTAAAGTTCGTCGTAGAAGAGCTGCATCTAACGATACGAAAGTATATGAAGATGCAACATATGGTAAATATGTAAAAGCTACAGATTTTGGATTAGATACGACTGGTAAGGTTGAAGCAAGTGATGCTCTTCAAAAAGCTTTGAAAGCAGCCAATGAGGTTGAGGGCGGAGCTTCCGTAATGGTTTCAGGAAATGTCCTTTTGAAGAAAACCTTGGTTATCGATGAGAACTATGCTAATGTAAAAGGTTTGATTGGTAGTGGTCCAAGTCGTAACAATACAAAAATCGTGTTTAACAAAAAGCAAGATGGTGAGCACGATCCGGAAACAAACTTGACGGATAACCGTTACGAGTCTGCAATCCTCATTCAAAATCAGAAGGACTTTACTGTAGGTCGCTTAACGGTTGAACATGCCTATGATTCATCAGACTACACTAAAGATAATGAGTTTTACCGTAAAGGAAAATCTTACTTTGGACGTTCAAACGGTATCTATGTAAACGATTCTTCAAATGTTACGATCAATGATGTTCGTGCTATGAAATTTAACAGAGCCGGTGTCTTCTTTAGTTCAAGCAAGGCGACAGCTCAAGAGTATGATGCTAGCGGTAGACCAATCCGTTACAGCAGTATCTCTGAGAAGGTTTCAAATGAAGTCAAGTCTATCGGAGATCCAGATGTTCCTATCATGGACGGTAACAAGGTAACCAACTCTTTCCTTCATAACAACCGTGTTGCTGGTGTTATGTTCGGTTACCAACGTAATTTTGTGGTAGACAATAATATCTTGTCATACAACGGTCATGTGTTGGACGGTGGTACTGGATATGGTGCAGCCTCAATGGCTGGTTCTTACAATGATGGTATTACCTATACTGGAAACTATACAAACTACAACTACCGTAAAGGCTTGGATATTCACGACGGGAATAAGATTCTCATCGAAAATAACGTTTCACTCGGAGACCGTTTGAATGGTATCGAGGTTTATAACCGTGCCAATCCGATGACAGATGTCATTATTCGTAACAACAAGGTAACTCAAGATCCAAACTCTAAGTTGGAAAATGATGATGATGATCCAGCGCGTTACCGTGGTTACACAGCCATCTCTATCCTAACAAATGAGAAAAACCATAAATGGACCAAACCTCTTGATAAAGGTCGTTACGTTATTTCAAATAACACCATTGAAGGTTTGACAAAACCATTTGAAGATGGACAACTAGGAACATTTGGTATTCTCTTTAGAAACAACGAAAGTTCAAATGATTATAGTCTAAACATTGAAGGAAACACCATCACTGGTGATTCGACAGACTATATCATCTCTGTCAACAACAATACTGCTCAAGCATCTAGAGGTGTTGAAGGTGGCGGTTCAGGTGATATCACTATTTCAAGAAATAAGATTGAAGTAGATGACATCAAGCAGTTACCGATTTACATTAATGATGATACAACTTATGTAGCAAGTGTTATTGACCGTACAACTGGTAAACGTGTCAACAAGGTTACAAAAGTACCATTTACTAAGACTAGAGGAAGCATCAACATTGACAACAATGAGTTGACCGTTTCTAAGATTAAGTCTAGATGGAAGAATGCAGTCGCTATTGAAAGCACAAACGCAGCTTCTATTGACGTCAATAGCAATACCTTTAAGTATAAAGACAATGAGCCGTGGCAACGTTATGATGTTACCCGTAAAACGGACGGTAGAGTTATCAAAGACATAATGCAAGCTTTCTTTGGTATCAACCGTCTAAACGACACTGTTAAAGTAACAGCTACAGACAATAAATTCATCGCCGACACACCAAACAAGAATGGTTTCTTTAGACTATACAATGGTGATTGGGTGAACTTAAATGCTAAGAGTAATAATGTCTTCCTTGGACGTAATACTCTAGATGGGAAGCCACTAGCTCCAGTAGATATCGTTGGTGATAAAACGGTTGAAACACTTCGTACAACAACAACGACAGAGTACATCATCGAAACTCGTGAGACAGATGAACTTCCTATCGGATTTAAAGAAACTGTACAAAAAGGTGTACCTGGTAAGAAAGTTAATGTTTATAAGATTACCAAAGTTGGTGATACAATTGTAGGTCGTCAGATTGAATCTGAGGAAGTAATTCAAGAGCCTACGAGAGAAATCGTCTTGATTGGTACAGCGACAGAAACATTTGAGACTGTTACTGAGAAAGAAACGGTTGCATACGAAACAGAAATCAGAACTGACCCAACAAAACCAAAAACGTATCAATTTGAAAATCAAGCTGGTAAGAATGGTTCTGTTGAAAAGACTTATCAAATCAGAAAACTGAATGGTAAGGAAGCCGGTAAGACTTTGACGTCTGAAACAGTGATTGACCAACCAGTCAAACGCATTATCACAGTTGGTAGTGCAGTAGAAAAGGTTGAATACACTACTGAGGTTAAGGATGTTGACTTTGAAACTGTAGTTGAATACGACTACACGAAACCAAAAGGCTACGAAGAAGTCCGTCAAGAAGGTGAAAAGGGTCGCATTGAAAGTCAATATAAACTTACCTACCTCAATGACGAACTCGTTGATCGTACCTTAGTCAATGAAAACACCCTAAAAGAGAAGAAGAACAAGATTGTTGTTAAAGGTCTAGGTGTGGTTGTATCAATCAGATCCGTAGTTGTTGTCGAAGAAAAAGACTTCAACAAGGTTATCGAAAAAGATGAAACCCAACCAGAAGGCTACAGCAAGATTACTCAAGTCGGATCTCCTGGTACCATCACAACAACTTATGAAGTGACCTATGAGGACGATGTAGAAGTTGCTCGTAAAGAAATCTCAAAAGTTGAGGATCCAAAAGCTGTAGACGAAATCACAGTAATCGGTACTTCTAAGATGACAGAACGTACATTGGATGAACAGGTTGACGTTCCATTCAAGACGATTTATGTCTCAGACAATACACTTCCAGCAGGAGAAAGTGTTGTCGATGAAGAAGGAACTCCAGGACAAATTATCCGTACTTTCTTGGTAAGCTATCGAAATGGTAAAGAAATCGGTCGTACCATCGTTTCTGAACATAAGATTACAGATGCAGTCAACCGTGTCGTTCGTGTCGGAAATGCGACACCTATTGTTGAAACCACTGAACTTGTAGATGAGACAGAATCAATCGATTACAATACTCTCAAAGAATTTTCAGATCAGCTTCCTGCAGGGACAACTAAGGTTATCCAGGCAGGTAAGAAAGGCCAGAAAACAAATCGTTACTCTGTAACGAAAGTGAATGGAGAAGAGACATCTCGTACATTTGTAGAATCTAACATTACTACAGATCCAGTAGATGAGATCATCCAAGTTGGAACTCGTATCAAAGAAATTAGAGAAGCAACCGAGACAAGTCCAATTCCATTTACTATTAAGGTTCGTAAAGACACCACGAAGCCAATCGGCTACCGAGTGACTGAGGTAGAAGGTCAAGACGGTGAGAAGTCAGACCTCTATAAAGTAACTTACATCAGTGGTACCGAAACCAAACGGGAACATTTGAAGACAACAGTCGTTAGAGAAGCTATTAACAAGGTGATTGTCGAAGGTGCTGGAGTAGAACGTGCTCTCTTTGAAATTCAAGAAGATAAGATTACAAGCTCAACTGAGTATCGAAATGATGACACTATTCCAGAAGGTGAAACTAAGATTTCTCAAGTTGGAGAAGAAGGCCTCCTTCGTAAGACGATCGAAAAACGATACTTCAATGACGAATTGCGTTCTACGAAATTAATAGACAGCAAACTAATCAAAGAAGCAACTCCAACGATCATCTTGGTAGGTACAAAACATGTACCAACCATCAAGGTAGAACAGGATACTCAAACTGAGAAGATTGCCTACAAGACTCAAAAAATCGAAGATCCAAACCTACCAAAAGGTGAAACTAAGGTAGTTCAAGTAGGACGAAATGGTCTCATTGAGAAAGTTTACCAACTAACCTACAAAGACGGAGTCTTGATTAAGACAGACTTGATTAGTAGCAAGGAAGTTCAAAAAGTTCAAGATGAGATTATCCATATCGGTACGCAAGTTACTGAGACCAAGGAAATCAACACAACAAGTCCAATTCCGTACAATGTTATTATTCGTAAGGATAAGACCAAGCCAGTTGGTTACAGCCTTGTTGAAGTAGAGGGCCAAGAGGGAACTCAAACAGACTACTATCAAGTAACTTATGTCAATGGTAAGGAAACCAAGCGTGAGCACCTCAGAACAGTCATTACAACTCAACCTGTCAATAAAGTCCTAGTTGAAGGTTCTGGAATTGAGCGTACAATCTTCGAAATCCAAGAAGAAAGAATCACAAGTTCAACTGAATATCGTAACGACGATACTTTGCCAGAAGGTGAAACAAAGGTTCTTCAAGAAGGTCAAGATGGACTCATCCATAAGACAATTGAGAAACAGTACTTCAATGATGAAGAACGTTCTTCAAAACTAATCGAAAGTAAAGTTGTCAGAGAAGCAATTCCGACCATCATTTTAGTTGGGACAAAACATGTTCCAAATGTTAAAGTGAAGCAGGAAACGCGAACTGAAGAGACTAACTTTAGAACAGTTACCGTTATTGATGAAAATATTCCAAAGGGTGAACGTAAGCTTGTTCAAGAAGGTCGTGCTGGTTTAGTAGAAAAAATTTATCAGCTTACTTATAAAGATGGCATCTTAGTCAAGACGGACTTGATTAGCGTCAAAGAGTTGCGTCCAGCCCTTGAGCAGATTATCCATATCGGTTCTCAAGTTACTGAAACCAAAGAGATCAGCTTAACCAGTGCGATTCCTTACAACACCATCGTTCGTGAGGACAAGACTAAGCCTGTTAGCTATCGTCTGGTCGAAGTAGAAGGCCAAGAAGGAACTCAAACAGACTACTATAAAGTAACCTATGTCAATGGTAAAGAAACTCAACGTGAGTATCTAAGAACTGTTATCACGACTCAACCTATCAACCAAGTTCTTGTAGTGGGTGCTGGAGTTGAGCGTACTGTCTTGGTGACTGAGGATGAAGTCATTAGTCATCAAACAGAATATCGCAATGATGATAGCTTACCAGAAGGTGAAACTAGAGTCTTCCAAGAAGGTCAAGATGGACTAATTCACAGAACGTTTGAGAAATACTACTTCAATGATGAAGAGCGTTCTTCTACATTGGTAGATACCACGGTTATCAGAAAAGCAGTGGCTCGTGTAATCTTAGTTGGAACAAAACGAATTCCTACTATTACAACAGAGGAACTCATCCAAGTAGAAGAAGTAGCCTTTGAGAAACAAACAGTTGAAAATGCAGAGCTAGCAAAAGGAACTGTGAATACTTTACAAGAAGGCAAGGCAGGTAGACGACAAGATGTGTATCGCTTGACTCTTGAGAACGGAGTTGTGATCAAGAAAGAATTGATTCGCTCAGAAATCCTAGAAGAACCACAAGCAGAGATCACTGAGATCGGAACCAAGCAAGTTTCTTCTATAATTATAGAAGAAAACATCCAAGTAGAAGAGATTGACTTTGAAAAACAAATAGTTGAAAATCCTAAGTTTGCTAAAGGTACACAAATTCTTCTACAAAAAGGAAAACCAGGAAAACGTCAATATATGTATCGTTTGACTTTGCAGAATGGAGTTGTGATTAAGAAAGAATTGATTCGCTCAGAAATCCTAGAAGAACCACAAGCAGAGATTATTGAAATAGGGACCCTGGTTGAACAATCAAAACAAGAACCATCAGAACCAGTTCCATCTCCTAAACTGGAGGAGATGAAGCCATTGGCAGTTTCAGCTCAAAAACCTCAAACAGTTGAAGCACCAGTTGTCCAAGACCAGCTCTTACCAGAGACTGGAGAGCAATCAAACTGGTGGATCAGCCTACTTGGAATGTTGATGATGTTCTTAACTTTGGTCGGTATTCGCGATAAAAAAGATGACCATAGAAGATGAAATTTGTCGAAAAGAGACAATATAAAACAAAAATAATAATATTTCTAGCAGAAAAATAAAAATCTTTTAAAAAAACCCTTTAAAAGACTTGTAAAAGAAACTAAAAAATGCTATGATATATCAGATTAAATTAAAGGAGTTTATTGTGATGAAGAATTCACAGCTTAGCGCTACGCGCATTTTAGCGATGTTAAGTATCTTGGTTCTTTCATTGGCAACACTGACGACAGTTTTCGCTACTGAAGTAACTCAATATACTATGAACACAGAAGTTAAGGTTGATGGTCAACCTATAACTGCGGACAAAAAGATTACGACTGGTCGTGTCTTGGAGGCAACAAATAGCCTTACTTTCCCAGACTCACAACAGATCAATGCTGGGGATACTTTGACTTTGGACCTTCCAAAAGAATTGGAACTTGTTACTAAACTTGAGTTCCCAATCCTTCACGCCGACGGTCAAAAGGTTGGTGATGCAGTAACTGATCCAAGTACAGGTAAAGTAACCATTACTTTCACGGACTACTTCTCTAAAAACTACAAAGACAAAGTCATGTCTTTGAAATACTCAGTTCGTCCGAATGCAAAAACTTGGACTGATTCTGGTAAGTACACATTTAAGTTTGGTGAAGAAACTTACAATGTAACCTATGAGAAATATGTAGGTGTTCCAGATGACTACGAATACAAATATGGTTACCAAGACCAACAAAACCCTAAACGTATCAAATGGCGTATCCTTTTGAACGCTGTTCAAGATAAATTGAATAACTTGGTTATTACTGATGACTTCAGCGATAACGGTCAAGTTCTTGTAGAGGGTTCATTGCGTGCTGTTCGTTACGCAACTCAACCAAACAAAATCCAAAGTGAAAACGAATTGTTCAAGTTGAACCCAACTGACAACTTCACTAAGACAGCTGTATTCACAAGAAATGAAGCAGGTCAAA
The DNA here is from genome assembly GCF_964243025.1 of Streptococcus infantis. Lineage (GTDB taxonomy): Bacteria > Bacillota > Bacilli > Lactobacillales > Streptococcaceae > Streptococcus > Streptococcus infantis_N. Next base: position 334 of record NZ_CAXTDJ010000009.1, on the reverse strand, counting down.
TCACAGGATTCACATTTAACTTTGGTGATAACTGGAACTGGCCAATGTGGATTGAGTACACAACTGAACTTACTAACGACCTTCCAAAAGGTACTAAAGTAGCTAACACATTGAAGTGGAAAGCAACTAACTTCCCTGAAGAACGTTCAATCACTAAACTTACTCGTTTAGAGACTGGTTCAGGTGAAGGTAGCGGTGATAAGACAACAACGACAACCACTACAACAACGACAACCACTACAACAACTGAAGCTCCAACAACAACTGAAGCTCCAACAACAACTGAAGCTCCAACAACAACTGAAGCTCCAACAACAACTGAAGCTCCAACAAC
>NZ_CAXTDJ010000008.1:0-36863 GCF_964243025.1 Streptococcus infantis | reverse complement strand
TATCCGCCATAGCTCAGTTGGTAGTAGCGCATGACTGTTAATCATGATGTCGTAGGTTCGAGTCCTACTGGCGGAGTAGTTAAACGTTCTAAGGAACGTTTTTTTGTTTTCTTGGGTTTATTTTTCTGGATTTTTTAGAGCTTTTTTCCATCTATTTTTACTTCTTTTCTTTGTTTTAAGTTTGTTCAGCTTAAATTTTTTACTTTATAGAAATATTTATCTATTTATTTTGCCTTTCTGATAAACTTGTTTTATCAATAAGAAAGGTTTTTTATATGCTTCAAAAATATTATGATCGATCTTTGGTTTTTCTAAAGCAAATCGAAAATGAATATTCAATTTTATTTCAAAGTACTGATGAATGGGAATTACTTCATCTTAAATTTTTACTTTATTATTTAATTCGTTTTAAGATTAAGAATGAGAAGGATTTTCTTCTCTGTCATTTTAGAGCAGCATACCGGATCTATCTTAATTATCTATTAGGGCAAAATTTAAATTATTCATTTTAATAACATTTCATTTCATTTATTACGAACAATATTAAGTAATCTATAAAAAAATATTTAGATTATGCTAATTTTTTGTATTTTTTTAAATCAAAAGTAAAAGAATTCCCTAATCTTTTCTAGTGTTAATTCTTGATAAAATAGGCTTTTTTTCTTATAATAAATTGTAAGATATTATTGTGGGTGAGAGTCCCACCATGTATATGAGAAAGGACGAGCCTTTTGGCTCAGACGAAAATTTATTATGACTTCAGTTGTTGTTGTAGGTACCCAATGGGGTGATGAAGGTAAAGGAAAAATTACAGATTTTCTTTCAGCTAATGCGGAAGTGATTGCTCGTTACCAAGGCGGAGATAATGCAGGTCACACAATTGTTATTGATGGAAAGAAATTTAAATTGCACTTGATTCCTTCAGGTATCTTCTTCCCAGAAAAAATCTCTGTTATTGGTAATGGGATGGTTGTAAACCCTAAATCTCTTGTAAAAGAATTGTCTTATTTGCATGAAGAAGGTGTTACAACAGATAATCTTAGAATTTCTGATCGTGCGCATGTTATTTTGCCTTATCACATTGAGTTAGACCGTCTTCAAGAAGAAGCTAAGGGTGATAACAAGATTGGGACGACAATTAAAGGAATTGGTCCAGCCTATATGGACAAGGCAGCTCGTGTTGGAATTCGTATTGCGGATCTTTTGGATAAAGAAATCTTCCGTGAACGTTTAGAACGTAATCTTGCTGAGAAAAATCGTCAATTTGTAAAATTGTATGATAGTGAACCTATCTCAATTGATGATATTTTTGAAGAATACTATGAGTATGGCCAACAAATCAAGCAATATGTGACTGATACTTCAGTTATCTTGAACGACGCGCTTGATAATGGTAAACGGGTTCTCTTTGAGGGTGCACAAGGTGTCATGTTGGATATTGACCAAGGTACTTATCCATTTGTTACTTCATCAAACCCAGTGGCTGGTGGTGTGACAATTGGTTCTGGAGTAGGTCCAAGCAAGATTGACAAAGTTGTCGGTGTATGTAAGGCTTATACAAGTCGTGTAGGTGATGGTCCTTTCCCAACTGAGCTATTTGATGAAGTTGGTGATCGTATTCGTGAAGTGGGGCATGAGTATGGGACAACTACTGGGCGTCCTCGTCGTGTGGGTTGGTTCGACTCAGTTGTTATGCGTCATAGCCGTCGTGTTTCTGGTATCACAAATCTCTCTTTGAACTCTATTGATGTTTTGAGTGGCTTGGATACAGTAAAAATCTGTGTGGCTTATGATCTTGATGGTCAACGTATTGATTACTACCCAGCTAGTCTCGAACAATTGAAACGTTGTAAACCAATCTACGAAGAATTGCCTGGTTGGTCTGAAGATATCACTGGAGTACGTAATTTGGAAGACCTTCCTGAAAATGCACGCAACTATGTTCGCCGTGTTAGCGAATTGGTGGGTGTTCGTATTTCAACATTCTCAGTAGGTCCTGGTCGTGAACAGACAAATATTTTAGAAAGTGTTTGGTCATAGGAGATTTTTTAAGATTTGTTTAAGACAGGTCGGATATACTATAGACAGTTACAAGAAGACCTCCTAACTTGTTGTAACAAATTTCCTAAACTTTTCTTTTTCATAATAATCTCCCTATAAAGTCACCGCATTCGGTGGCTTTTTTTGTGTTGAGAAACATGGTATAATGATAGAATTGATAGCTAGGAAGAGAGAAGAGATGAATTACACGCTTGAAGAAAAAGAAGCTTTTATGAGAGAGGCCTTAAAGGAAGCGGAGATTGCTTTAGAGCATGATGAAATCCCCATTGGTTGTGTCATTGTTAAGGACGGACAAATTATTGGTCGTGGGCATAATGCGCGAGAGGAATTGCAACGGGCAGTCATGCATGCGGAAATTATGGCCATAGAGAATGCTAATTTGAGCGAAGAGAGTTGGCGTTTGCTCGATTGTACGCTTTTTGTGACCATTGAGCCTTGTGTTATGTGTAGTGGGGCAATTGGTCTCGCACGGATTCCAAACGTGGTCTACGGGGCTAAAAACCAGAAATTTGGCGCTGCTGGGAGCTTGTACGATATTCTAACAGATGAGAGGCTCAATCACCGTGTGGACGTTGAAACAGGCGTTTTAGAGAATGAGTGCGCAGAGATTATGCAAGACTTTTTCCGAAATCGACGTAAAAAATAATTTCTCTTTAAAAATAGAGGGGAATGTGGTATAATAACTAGTGGAGCAACAGTTCTGCGTGAAGCGGGTCAGGGGAGGAATCCAGCAGCCCTAAGCGAGTGTGAATTGTGTGCTCTTTTTTCGTGCTTTTTTCGAATAAATAAGATAAAATAGCCTAGAATAAAAGATTAAAAAGAGGAATAATATGAAAATTCGTGGTTTTGAATTAGTTTCTAGCTTTACAGATGAAACTTTGTTACCTAAACGTGAGACAGCGCATGCAGCTGGCTACGACTTAAAGGTAGCAGAACGCACAGTGATTGCACCAGGAGAAATCGTCCTCGTCCCAACTGGGGTCAAGGCTTATATGCAAGCAGGTGAGGTGCTTTATCTTTATGATCGTTCTTCTAATCCTCGTAAAAAAGGTCTGGTCTTGATTAACTCTGTGGGTGTCATTGACGGAGACTATTATGGCAATCCAGGGAATGAGGGACATATCTTTGCACAGATGAAGAATATCACAGACCAAGAAGTTGTTCTTGAAGTTGGAGAACGTGTAGTTCAGGCTGTCTTTGCACCATTTTTAATCGCAGATGGAGATGAGGCAGACGGAGTTCGTACTGGTGGGTTTGGATCAACTGGGCACTAAGATGAAGATTATCTTTGTACGTCATGGAGAGCCAGATTACCGTGAATTAGAGGATCGTTCTTATACGGGATTTGGGATAGACTTGGCCCCTTTATCGGTGAAAGGAAGACAACAAGCTCAGGAACTTTGCAAAAATCCTTTGTTTGGCTCAGCTGATATACTGGTGTCTTCTGCAGTGACGCGAGCATTAGAAACGGCTTCTTATGTAACTTGTGCTACTGAGCTTCCTTTGAGAGTGGAGCCATTATTGCATGAATGGCAAGTCTATGAAAGTGGCGTAGAGAATTTTGAAAAAGCTCGCACTCTGTTTCTAGAAAATAATGGATCCTTACCTCCTAATAGTCCTATTCAATATGAGACAGCTGAGGAAATGAGATCTCGGTTTCTAAAATCTATGCGCAAGTATCGAAACTATCAGACAGTCGTTGTTGTCACCCATCGAATGCTCATGCGCCAGTTTGTACCAGAAGAGAAGATTGATTTTTGCCAAGTGATTGAGTGTGAGATAGAGATATAGAAAGAAGTACAATGAAATGAGCTATAAAGATTTTCAAGCTTTTACCGCCGAGAATTGTCGAGGGTATAAGAAGATTTTTGAGATTAGTATTGGAGGATTTCTTTATCTAGCATTTCTCCCTGATGCCTATCATAAAATTCTGTGTATTTCTTCAGACTACATGTCAATCATTGATAGCGAAAATGGGCAAGTAACACCGATAGACGGAGATTACGATGAGGTAGAGTTAGTAGCCATGTGTGAGGGCTATGATTCACCTATCCCTATCGCTGGTCAATACGGTGGAAATCTCCCTTTGGATAATGGCAGAGACATACAAGTGACAATGGATAGAGACCAATCTGAAGATTATCCGATTTTAACTATTTATTGGGAAAAAGATAAGGAAGATAGAAGTCAAATCTATAAAAGTTATTTACCCTATATTTTTGGATTTAGCCCTGATGGTCAGTATTATGTCCATGCGGATGATGGCGGGCTCACTGTTTTGAAAAGAAATAGTCATTAATATAAAAATTAATAAGAAATTTTAAAATGAGAGGATTAGAATTATAGCGAAGAAAAAAGCGACATTTGTGTGTCAAAATTGTGAATATAATTCACCAAAGTATTTAGGACGCTGTCCAAACTGTGGAGCTTGGTCTTCTTTTGTGGAGGAAGTTGAGGTTGCAGAGGTCAAGAATGCGCGTGTCTCCTTGACAGGTGAGAAAACCAAGCCTATGAAATTGGCTGAAGTAACTTCTATTAATGTCAATCGAACCAAGACTGAGATGGAGGAATTCAACCGTGTACTCGGTGGGGGTGTGGTACCAGGGAGTCTCGTCCTAATTGGTGGAGATCCAGGTATTGGAAAATCAACCCTTCTCTTACAAGTATCAACCCAGCTGTCTCAAGTAGGAACAGTCCTCTATGTCAGTGGTGAGGAGTCTGCTCAACAGATCAAACTCCGTGCAGAGCGCTTGGGGGATATTGATAGTGAGTTTTATCTCTATGCTGAGACCAATATGCAGAGCGTGAGAGCTGAGGTGGAGCGAATCCAACCAGACTTTCTTATCATCGATTCGATTCAGACCATTATGTCTCCTGAGATTTCAGGGGTGCAAGGATCGGTTTCTCAAGTACGCGAGGTGACAGCTGAACTCATGCAGCTGGCCAAGACCAATAACATTGCTATCTTTATCGTAGGGCATGTGACCAAGGAAGGAACCTTGGCTGGTCCTCGTATGTTGGAGCATATGGTGGATACAGTGCTTTACTTTGAAGGGGAACGCCACCATACCTTCCGTATCTTGAGAGCAGTCAAAAATCGTTTTGGCTCGACCAACGAGATTGGAATCTTTGAGATGCAATCAGGTGGCTTGGTTGAAGTCCTTAATCCTAGTGAAGTGTTTCTGGAAGAACGCTTGGATGGAGCGACTGGTTCGTCCATCGTTGTGACAATGGAAGGAACACGTCCAATTCTTGCGGAAGTGCAGGCCTTGGTGACGCCGACCATGTTTGGAAATGCTAAGCGTACGACGACAGGGCTTGATTTCAATCGCGCTAGCTTGATTATGGCTGTTTTGGAAAAACGTGCAGGCTTACTCCTTCAAAATCAGGATGCCTATCTCAAATCAGCTGGTGGTGTCAAATTGGATGAACCAGCTATTGACCTGGCTGTTGCAGTTGCTATTGCTTCTAGCTACAAGGATAAGCCAACCAATCCCCAGGAATGTTTTGTAGGAGAGTTGGGCTTGACGGGAGAGATTCGGCGCGTAAATCGTATCGAACAACGGATCAATGAAGCTGCTAAGCTTGGATTTACAAAAATCTATGTACCAAAAAATTCCCTAACAGGTATAAAGCCACCTAAGGAAATTCAGGTGATTGGGGTGACGACTATTCAGGAAGTCTTGAAAAAAGTATTCTCCTAATCGTTTTACTCAGGTTTAGATTACTAATTATTTTATTGCTAACATTTATTAAAAATAAGGAGGAATTTCTGATGAAATTTTCTATGGACAGTCACATGCAGTTTCCTTTAGTAGAGTTGTCGCTCAATCAGGGAGAAACGGTTTTTATTCAGCGTGGTAGCATGGTCTACCACACACCTAATGTAAGTCTCAATACCCAGCTCAATGCAAGCGGTTCTGGTTTGGGACGTTTTGTCAAAGCTGTAGGGCGTTCAATGGTTTCTGGTGAAAGTACCTTTATCACTCAAGCTGTTGCAGAATCTGACAACGGCAACCTTGCTTTAGCACCAGATACTCCTGGTCAAGTGATTGCTCTTGAGCTAGGCGAAAACCAGTACCGATTGAATGATGGGGCCTTTTTAGCTCTTGATGGTACAGCTTTCTATACAATGGAGCGCCAGTCTATTGGGAAAGCTCTGTTCGGAGGGCAAGGCGGTCTCTTTGTAATGACAACCCAAGGTCAGGGAACTCTTTTGGCTAATGCTTTTGGATCTATTAAGAAAATTGAGCTACAAAACCAAGAAATAACCATCGACAATGCCCATGTGGTGGCTTGGAGTCAATCTCTGGATTATGATATCCACTTAGAAAATGGCTTCTGGCAGTCTATAGGTACGGGCGAAGGAGTGGTGAATACCTTCCGAGGGACTGGTGAGGTCTATGTGCAAAGTCTCAATCTTCAGAGTTTTGCAGGCTCTCTTAACAAGTATATCCAAAAAGGCTCATAATATTAAAAAAACTAGGACAGAAACCCAAGCTAGTTGCTGGATGTCTCTGTCCCAGTTTTTTTATATGAAAGTTGATAGCTGACAAGACAAAGAAAAGATGGTAAGATAGGAGATAAATAATTTGGTGTTCAAATTATCTGGCAGACTAGAAAGTGAGTTGTCATGTCCTATTTTGAAAATTTTTTAAAAGCCAATCAAGCTTATGTAGAACTACATGGAGATTTGCATTTATCCATTAAACCCAAGACCAAGGTTGCAATCGTAACTTGTATGGACTCGCGTCTACACGTTGCGCCAGCTCTGGGGTTAGCTCTGGGAGATGCCCATATTTTACGGAATGCGGGCGGGCGAGTGACTGAGGATATGATTCGTTCACTTGTAATTTCCCAACAACAAATGGGGACAAGAGAAATTGTGGTTCTTCATCATACAGACTGTGGGGCTCAAACCTTCAATAACGAGGATTTTCAAGAGCACCTAAAATGTGAATTGGGAGTTGATGTATCTGGGCAGGACTTTTTACCGTTTCAAGACATCGATGAGAGTGTTCGAGAGGATATGAAATTGCTGCGAGAATGCCCCTTAATCCCAGATGATGTTATTATTTCAGGAGCTGTTTACGATGTGGATACAGGTAGTATGAGGGAGATATACTAACTTTATAATTAAAAGCTTCTGGAGTAGCATGAAGTAGGATGAGAAGGTTGACAAGTTTTACCTTTGATATCACTAATATAAGATAGTATAAGATAAGAGTATAAAAGTCTACTCTTGTCTTATTTTTTATTGAAAAATTGAGAAAAAAGCGCTACAATGGTAGGTGGAAAAATGTTGTGAAAAACACAAGTGATACATAAATACCGGAGGAAATCATGTCTTTTTCTGATTTAAAGCTGTTTGCCCTTTCTTCAAATAGAGAATTGGCAGAGCGTGTGGCGCAAGAGATTGGGATAGAGTTGGGAAAATCGACTGTTCGTCAATTTTCAGACGGAGAAATTCAAGTTAATATCGAAGAATCGATCCGTGGAAAACACGTCTTTATTCTACAATCAACTAGCTCACCAGTAAATGATAATCTACTTGAGATTTTGATTATGGTTGACGCTTTGAAGCGCGCCAGTGCAGAATCTGTCAACGTTGTTATGCCTTACTATGGTTATGCACGTCAGGATAGAAAGGCAAGAGCGCGTGAGCCAATCACTGCAAAACTCGTTGCAAATATGCTTGAAGTTGCTGGTGTAGATCGTTTGTTGACAATCGACTTGCACGCAGCACAGATTCAGGGATTCTTTGATATTCCGGTGGATCACTTGATGGGTGCTCCATTGATTGCAGATTACTTTGAGCGTCGTGGCATGGTTGGTTCTGACTATGTCGTTGTCAGCCCGGACCACGGTGGGGTGACTCGTGCTCGTAAATTAGCAGAATTTTTGAAAACTCCAATTGCCATTATCGACAAGCGTCGTAGTGTAGACAAGATGAATACTAGTGAAGTTATGAATATCATTGGTAAGGTAGAAGGTAAGACTTGTATCTTGATTGACGATATGATTGATACAGCTGGAACCATTTGTCATGCGGCTGATGCTCTAGCAGAAGCAGGAGCTGTTGAAGTTTACGCAAGTTGTACGCACCCAGTTCTTTCTGGTCCAGCAATGGAGAATATCCAGAAATCAGCCATTAAAAAATTGGTTGTTTTGGATACTATCTATCTTCCAGAAGAACGTTTGATTGATAAGATTGAACAAATTTCTATCGCTCATCTCCTAGGTGATGCTATTGTACGTATACATGAAAAACGTCCTCTTTCTCCATTATTTAGTATCGAGAAAAAAATTTAAACTTTCACTTGAATAAACGAATTTCCTAGCAGACTTTTCTCTTGCTAGGAAATTTTTTGTAGCCAAAAACTGCAAGCCTTTTCAAAATGTGCTATACTGATGAAAAGGAGGGTTTCTATGACTCAAGAATTTATCAATCCAAGTGATGGAGTGATCCGTCAGTATCTAGCAACCAGTAAAACTCTAGCTGTAGTAGGCTTATCCGATCGTGAGGAAACAACTAGCAATCGAGTGACTAAAGAAATGCAGGCTCGTGGCTATAAAATTATTCCAGTTAACCCTAAAGCTGCAGGTAGCGAGATTTTGGGAGAAAAGGCTTATGCCAGTCTAGCTGAAATTCCTTTCCCTGTAGATATCGTCAATGTATATCGTCGCAGTGAATTTTTACCTGATGTAGCACGAGACTTTCTCAATGCGGATGCCAAGATCTTCTGGGCACAACTAGAACTTGAAAGTTTGGAAGCAGAAAAAATCTTGCGTGCTGGGGGATGCGATGATATCGTGATGAACCGTTGTATTAAGAGAGAACATACACGTTTAATTTTTGAACAGTAAAAAGGTAGCTGATGGGCTACCTTTTATGTTGTACTCAATGGAAAATCAAAGAGCAAACTAGGAAACTAGCCGCAGGCTGTACTTGAGTACGGCAAGACGACGTTGATGTGGTTTGAAGAGATTTTCGAAGAGTATTAGAAAATGCCGATGAGTGTTTGCATACCAAGACTAGTCAGGATGATAGCAATCCAGCAAAGAGCTCCAAGAAGAATGGATTTTCCACTGGATTTGATCATAGCAATGAGGTTGGTTTTGAGACCAATAGCACTCATAGCCATGATGATTAGGAATTTGGAGAGTTGTTTGAGAGGTGAAAAGAAGCTATTGCTGACACCAAAAGAAGTAAGGACGGTAGTTAGCAGAGAAGCTAGGATAAAGTAGAGAATGAAAACGGGGAAGATTTTTTTAAGCTTCACTCCTTGGTTGTTGCCTTGTTGACGGCTTTGCCAATAGGAGAGGAAGAGAGTAATAGGGATAATAGCTAGGGTGCGTGTCAGTTTGACAATAGTGGCAGACTCAAGAGTGTTTGTATTGTATAGACTATCCCAGGCACTAGCAGTAGCTGTCACAGAGGACGTATCGTTGACCGCAGTACCCGCAAAGAGAGCAAAACCTTCGTTGGAAAGATGGAGCCAAGAACCTAGAGTTGGAAAGATAAGAGCTGCCAAGACATTGAAGAAAAAGATAACAGAAATGGCTTGGGCCACTTCTTTTTCCTTGGCGTGAATAACGGGAGCAGTCGCTGCAATAGCAGAACCGCCACAGATAGAAGATCCAACTCCAATCAAGGTAGCTAGCTTTGTATCAAGGTTAAACAAGCGTTGGAAAAAGAAAGCTACAATTAAGGCGATAGAAATGGTTGAAAGGATAACAGGGAGGGAAGATTTTCCAACTGCGAAAACTTGTGAGATATTGAGTCCAAACCCAAGCAAGATAACAGCATATTGAAGCAGTTTTTTGGAGCTATAGGTCAAGCCGGCTTCCAGCTGTGTATAGGAAGTGATAAAAGGATGGAGAATCATTCCGATAAAAATGGCAAAAACTGGTGCTCCTACAACAGGCAAGAAGCTTCCTAACGTCCAAGAAATGATAGATATAATAAGACAGGCTAACAGGCCTGCCCAATTTTTTGATAGAAATGGCATAAAAACCTCCGAAAATAAGCACTTCTTATTATAATCTTGTCTGTCAGAAAAGTAAAATAGAAAGTAGGAATAAGGTTGTAAATTAACGGAATTTTGCGGTTAGAGAGCTTTTGTAGTATAATAGATATATGTTCTTTGATCAAGGAGGATATATATGGACTTAACCAAACGCTTTAATAAACAATTAGATAAGATACAAGTATCCTTGATTCGTCAATTTGACCAGGCTATTTCAGAGATTCCTGGAGTCCTGCGATTGACCTTGGGAGAACCAGATTTTACAACGCCAGATCATGTCAAGAAAGCTGCAAAGCGAGCCATTGACCAAGATCAATCCTACTATACAGGGATGAGTGGTTTGTTGACATTGCGTCAGGCAGCGAGTGATTTTGTAAAAGAGAAATATCAGCTAGACTACAATCCAGAGAATGAAATCTTGGTCACAATTGGTGCGACAGAGGCTCTATCAGCCACTCTGACAGCTATTTTGGAGGAAGGAGACAAGGTTCTCTTACCAGCTCCTGCCTATCCTGGCTATGAGCCAATAGTTAATCTAGTTGGTGCAGAGATCGTCGAGATTGATACAACTGAAAATGGTTTTGTTTTGACGCCTGAGATGTTGGAAAAGGCAATTTTGGAGCAGGGGGACAAGCTCAAGGCAGTTATTCTCAACTATCCAGCCAACCCTACAGGAATTACTTATAGTCGCGAGCAATTAGAAGCCTTGGCAGCTGTTTTACGTAAGTATGAGATTTTCGTAGTCTGTGATGAAGTCTACTCAGAATTGACCTATACAGGGGAAAATCATGTATCTTTGGGAACTATGTTGAGAGATCAGGCAATTATCATTAACGGTCTTTCTAAATCCCATGCCATGACAGGTTGGCGTTTAGGTTTTATCTTTGCACCAGCAAACTTCTCAGCTCAACTCATCAAGAGTCATCAGTATTTGGTAACTGCTGCAAACACCATGGCGCAACATGCTGCGGTGGAAGCCTTAACAGCTGGTAAGAACGATGCAGAACCCATGAAGAAGGAATATATCCAACGTCGGGACTACATTATCGACAAGATGACGGACCTTGGTTTTGAGATTATCAAACCAGATGGAGCTTTTTATATCTTTGCTAAGATTCCTGCAGGCTATAATCAAGATTCCTTTGCTTTTCTGAAGGATTTTGCCCAGAAGAAGGCTGTTGCTTTTATTCCTGGTGCTGCCTTTGGACAGTATGGAGAGGGCTATGTTCGCCTATCTTATGCAGCTAGCATGGGAACAATCAGAGAAGCTATGAAACGACTTGAGGAGTACATGAGAGAAGCATGATTCAATCGATTACGAGTCAGGGTTTAGTACTTTACAATCGAAATTTTCGAGAGGATGATAAGCTTGTTAAAATCTTTACAGAACAGGCAGGGAAGCGCATGTTTTTTGTCAAACACGCCGGCCAATCCAAACTAGCTCCTGTCATTCAACCTTTAGTCTTAGCCCATTTTCTCCTAAAAGTCAATGACGATGGACTTAGTTATATAGAAGATTATCATGAGGTGAAGACTTTTCCGAAAATCAATAGTGACCTCTTTGTTATGGCTTATGCGACTTACGTTGCAGCCTTGGCAGATGCGAGTTTGCAGGATAACCAAGAAGATGCTCCCTTATTTGCTTTTTTGCAAAAGACTTTAGAGCTGATGGAAGAGGGTCTGGATTATCAAGTTTTGACCAATATTTTTGAAATTCAAATATTGACACGTTTTGGAATCAGTCTCAACTTTAATGAGTGTACCTTTTGTCATCGTGTGGGGCAAGCCTTTGACTTCTCCTTTAAATACGGGGGTTGTCTTTGTCCCGATCATTACCATGAAGATGAGAAACGATGCCATTTAAATCCCAATATTCCTTATCTGCTCAATCAATTTCAAGCCATTGATTTTGAGACCTTGGAGACTATCTCACTTAAGGCCGAAATCAAGCAGGACTTGCGCAAGTTTATGGACCAAATCTACGAGGAGTATGTCGGTATTCATCTGAAATCAAAGAAATTTATTGATTCCCTAGCCGACTGGGGACAACTACTGAAAGAGGAAGACAAATGAAAAAAATCGCAGTTGATGCAATGGGTGGCGATTACGCACCACAAGCTATTGTAGAGGGAGTTGATCAAGCCCTTGCTGACTTTTCAGATATTGAAGTCCAACTTTATGGAGATGAAAGCAAAATCAAGCAATATCTAACAGCTACAGAGCGCGTCAGCATTATCCATACAGATGAGAAAATAAATTCTGACGATGAGCCTACAAAAGCCATCCGCAAGAAGAAAAATGCCAGCATGGTATTGGCAGCTAAGGCTGTCAAAGATGGAGAGGCAGATGCAGTTCTTTCTGCAGGAAATACAGGTGCCTTGTTGGCAGCGGGATTCTTCATCGTTGGTCGTATCAAAAATATTGATCGACCTGGTCTTATGTCAACCTTACCAACTATTGATGGAAAAGGCTTTGACATGCTTGACCTTGGTGCCAATGCAGAAAATACAGCTCATCACCTGCATCAATACGCTATCCTAGGTTCCTTCTATGCTAGAAATGTTCGTGGCATTGAAAAACCTCGTGTAGGTTTGCTTAATAACGGGACAGAGAGCAGCAAGGGAGATCCACTCCGCAAGGAAGCCTATGACCTATTAGTGGCTGACGAGAGTTTGAATTTCGTCGGGAACGTGGAAGCGCGTGATTTGATGGATGGTGTTGCTGATGTAGTCGTAACAGATGGTTTCACGGGAAACGCTGTGCTCAAAGCTATTGAAGGGACTGCTATGGGTATCATGGGCTTGCTCAAAAATGCTATTGTAGGTGGCGGTCTTAGAGCCAAGCTAGGGGCTTTCCTTCTTAAGGATAACCTCAGAGGTTTGAAAAAACAGCTCAACTATTCAGATGTTGGAGGCGCGGTTCTGTTTGGTGTTAAGGCACCAGTAGTTAAGACTCATGGCTCAAGTGATGCCAAGGCTGTCTATAGCACCATACGCCAGATTCGTACCATGCTTGAGACAGATGTAGTTGCCCAAACTGCGCGTGAATTTTTAGAGGAATAAGGAGAATAATATGACAGAACAACAAATTTTTGACCGTATCGTAACCATCATTCAAGAGCGTCAAGGAGAAGACTTTGTCGTAACCGAAAACTTGAGCTTAAAGGATGATTTGGATGCTGATTCAGTAGATTTGATGGAATTTATCCTAACCATTGAGGATGAATTTGGAATCGAAATCGATGATGAAGAAATTGACAACCTCCAAAGTGTCGCAGACGTATTAGCAATCATTAAAAATAGAATATAAGAAAAAGCAACATGCTGGTCATGTTGCTTTTTTGGTTGTGTGGAATATTTATTTTAACGGATTTATCAATCCATATGTTTGATTAAACTTCTAAAAGTGCTATTTGGGTGTAGATTTTGTTTTTTTAGAAAGAGTTATCTATTTCTTACTTTGTTTGGCTAAAATAATCTTACAGAACTTTTAATTAGATTGTTAAGAAAAAGGGTAAGAATATGAAATTTAGGAAAAAACACTATCGCTCACAGATGGATCAGAAGGACTGCGGAGTGGCTTCGTTGGCCATGGTGTTTGGCTATTTTGGAAGCTATTATTCATTAGCGCGTCTTCGTGAATTAGCCAAAACGACTATAAATGGGACGACAGCTTTGGGTCTGGTGAAGGCTGCGGAAACATTAGGTTTTGAGCCACAAGCTATTCAAGCAGACATGACTTTATTTGATTCTCCAAATTTAATCTTTCCTTTTGTGGTTCACGTGCTTAAGGACAAAGAATTATTTCATTATTACGTAGTGACAGGAAAGGATAAGCAGAATATCTATATAGCTGATCCAGATCCAGAGGTTAGACTGACCAAACTATCGCGTGAAAGATTTGAAGAAGAATGGACAGGAACAACTATCTTTGTGGCTCCTTCCCCAAATTATCAGCCACATAAGGACAAGAATCAGGGTCTTACTTCTTTTCTGCCTATTTTGATAAATCAGAAAGGTTTGATCATCAATATCATTTTAGCGACAGTTCTAGTAACCTTGATTAATATTGTTGGTTCATACTATCTACAATCTATTATTGATACCTATGTACCAAATCAGACCTCTTCGACCCTAAGTGTTGTTTCTATATGTCTTGTTATCGTGTATGCCCTTCAGCAGATTTTGTCTTTTGCTCAAGATTACCTATTAATTGTCCTTGGGCAACGTCTATCGATTGATGTTATTTTATCTTATATCAAACATGTTTTTCATCTACCTGTGTCTTTTTTTGCGACTCGACGGACGGGGGAAATCGTGTCTCGATTTACAGATGCCAATAGTATCATAGATGCCTTAGCTTCAACCATTATTTCAATTTTTTTAGATATATCTACGGTATTGATTATTTCTATAATCTTGTTTTTGCAAAATAGTAGTCTCTTTTTCATAAGCTTATTGGGTCTTCCCATTTATGCTGTAATTATATTTGTTTTTATGAAGCCTTTTGAAAAGATGAACCGGGATACCATGGAAGCAAATGCAACTCTATCATCTTCCGTTATAGAGGATATCAATGGGATTGAAACGATTAAATCATTGGCTAGCGAAAAAACACGCTACCAAAAGATTGATAGGGAATTTGTGGACTATCTGAAAAGATCCTTTACTTATAGTAGAGCAGAAAGTCAGCAAAAAGCTCTTAAAAAACTTGCTCAACTGTCGCTAAATGTGTGCGTATTATGGATAGGGGCTAATTTCGTTATGACTGGTGAAATGAGTTTGGGCCAGTTGATTACGTATAATACACTTCTTTATTATTTTACTAATCCTCTAGAAAACATCATCAACCTTCAGAGTAAGCTTCAAACAGCTCAAGTTGCTAATAGTCGTCTCAACGAGGTTTATCTGGTCAAATCCGAGTTCGAAGAACAGAAAATGGTAGAGGATTTGAGTATGGTTCAAGGAGATATGACTTTTAAGGGAATTCACTACAAGTATGAATATGGTCAAGATATCTTATCAGATATCAATTTGACAATCAAACAGGGCTCTAAAATAGCTCTTGTAGGGATTTCAGGATCAGGGAAGTCGACCCTAGCTAAGATGATGGTTAATTTTTACAACCCAAATCAGGGAGAAATCAGACTGGGGGATATGAATTTAAATCAGATTGATAAAAAGTCTCTGCGCCAACATATCAACTATTTACCTCAACAACCCTATGTATTTAATGGAACAATTTTAGAAAATCTTCTCCTTGGGGCCAAGGAGGGTACGACTCGGGAGGATATACTACGTGCAGTTGAGCTAGCAGAAATTCGTGAAGATATTGAGCGTATGCCCTTGAATTACCAGACAGAATTGACTTCTGATGGTACCGGAATTTCTGGTGGTCAACGCCAGAGGATTGCTTTGGCGCGCGCTCTTTTGACAGATGCCTCTATCTTGATTTTGGATGAGGCGACGAGCAGTTTAGATATCTTAACAGAGAAACGGATAGTAGACAATCTCATGAATCTAGATAAGACCTTGATTTTCATCGCTCACCGTTTGACTATTGCTGAACGGGTGGAGAAGGTTATCGTTTTGGATCGGGGTAAGATTGTAGAGGAGGGGAATCATGCTGACTTGCTTGCTCGAAATAGTTTTTATACTCATTTAGTTAACTGTTAGAAAGGAGAAATAATGCACCTTGATTTTTTAGAAAGTGCGGAATTTTATAATCGACGTTATCATAATTTTTCCAGTCGAGTGATTTTTCCCATGTCACTTCTGGTAGTGTTTACGTTTGGATTTGCAATGTTTGCAGAAAAGGAAATTAGTTTATCTTCGAAAGCTACAGTTGAACCTAGTCGTATCATTGCTAATATCCAGTCAACTAGTAATAGGCGGATGGTAGTTAATTATCTGGAAGAGAACAAACAAGTGCAACGAGGAGATTTACTTGTTCAGTATCAGGAGGTTGGAGATGTGATTCAGTATGAAGGCAATGTTAATCAGTTGGAGAGTTTTAGACATCACCAAAGTAAAACAAGTAACCTTAAGAACAGTACTACACGGCCAAATATAGATCTCTTTTCTCAGAATTCTTCGACTGTACAAGAGCAGATAGCTGTAGAGCAAGATGATTTAGAAAGAGAAATAGGCAAAAAAAATCAAACTAGCTTACTTGAAAAAGGAACAATAAGAGCCCAGGAAGACGGAGTTCTTTATCTCAATCCTGAAAGGAATCAATCTGCGGTCGTCACAGAAGGAACATTACTGGCTAAATTATATCCACTATTAGATAGAGAAGGGAAAACAAAATTGACGGCCTATCTTAGTTCAAAAGATATTGTGGGAATCAAGATTGGAGATTCTGTACGCTTTACCACGACTAATGGCGCTAATGGTCAAGTGAGACTTGTTTCTACTATCACTAGTATTGATACAATTGCAACGAGAACTGACCAAGGAAATTTCTTTAAAATAGAAGCGGAGACAAAAATAACTCAAGAACAAGCTGAAAAGCTTAGGTATGGTTTAGAAGGCCACTTACAAATAATCATAGGCAAGAAAAGTTATTTACGCTATTATTTGGATGATTTTTTGAATTGGGAATAATGATCACTTTTTCTTAAATAATATTTAAAAACTGTAATCCTAAAACGATTTACAGTTTTTATAAAACTCAGGAGGGAATGCGTTTACGTTCGTAAAACATTTGATTTATGGTTGTTTTTGTGTTAGAATGAGGCCAAGTAATACGAAAGGCGAATAATAAAATGTCCAGCAAACTTATTTATACGGGAAAAGCTAAAGATATCTATACTACAGAAGACGAACATGTGATTAGGTCCGTTTATAAGGACCAGGCTACCATGCTGAATGGTGCTCGTAAAGAGACTATCGAAGGCAAAGGTGTGCTCAATAATCAGATTTCGTCTCTTATTTTTGAAAAATTGAATGCTGAGGGTGTAGCTACTCACTTTATCGAACGTATCTCTGACACAGAACAACTCAACAAGAAAGTGAAAATCATTCCTTTGGAGGTTGTTCTTCGTAACGTGACTGCAGGTTCTTTCTCAAAACGTTTCGGTGTGGAAGAAGGTTTGGACTTGAAAACTCCAATCGTTGAATTTTACTACAAGAACGATGAGTTGGATGATCCATTTATCAATGATGAGCATGTGAAGTTCTTGGATATTGCCAATGATGAACAAATTGCTTATATCAAGGAAGAAACGCGTCGCATCAATGGATTGCTGAAAGATTGGTTTGCACAAATTGGTCTTCGTTTGATTGACTTTAAATTGGAATTCGGTTTTGATAAGGATGGCAAAATTATCTTGGCAGATGAATTTTCACCAGATAACTGCCGCCTTTGGGATGCTGAAGGGCACCATATGGACAAGGATGTTTTCCGTAGAGATTTGGGCAGTCTAACGGATGTTTATAAGGTTGTGTTAGAGAAATTGCAGGGATTGAAGTAAAGTTTTACTTGGTCATCACTACAATCTTTAAGTAGAAATAGATAAAGGAACTAAAATGGATAAACGTATTTTCGTTGAGAAAAAAGCTGATTTTCGTGTCAAATCTGACTCTTTAGTAAAAGAATTACAGCATAATCTTCAGTTAAAAACCTTGAATGATCTTCGGATTGTTCAGGTTTATGATGTTTTTGGTTTGGCAGAGGATTTGTTTGCGCGTGCGGAAAAACATATCTTCTCTGAGCAAGTGACCGATACTGTTTTGGATGAAGCAGCGGTTAAGGCTGATCTTGAGAAGCATGCTTTCTTTGCGATCGAAAGTTTGCCTGGTCAATTTGACCAACGTGCGGCATCTTCACAGGAAGCTTTGCTTTTACTTGGTAGTTCAAATGATGTAACAGTGAATACAGCACAACTCTACTTGGTCAATAAGGATATTGATGCGAATGAATTGGAAGCTGTTAAAAACTATCTCTTGAACCCAGTGGATTCTCGTTTCAAAGATATCACTCTTGGTATTGCGAAACAGGATTTCTCTGAGTCTGACAAGACCATTCCAAACTTGGATTTCTTTGAAACTTATACGGCAGAAGATTTTGCACAGTATAAGGCTGAGCAAGGATTGGCCATGGAAGTGGATGACCTTCTCTTCATTCAAGACTATTTCAAGTCAATTGGACGTGTGCCAACTGAGACTGAGCTTAAAGTGTTGGATACTTACTGGTCTGACCACTGCCGTCACACGACTTTCGAGACTGAGTTGAAGAATATCGACTTCTCAGCTTCTAAATTCCAAAAACAATTGCAAGCGACTTATGACAAGTATATTGCCATGCGTGATGAATTGGGACGTACCGAAAAACCTCAAACCTTGATGGATATGGCGACTATTTTTGGTCGTTATGAGCGTGCCAATGGTCGTTTGGATGACATGGAAGTATCTGATGAAATCAATGCCTGCTCCGTTGAAATTGAAGTGGATGTCAATGGTGTCAAAGAACCATGGCTTCTCATGTTCAAGAACGAAACCCATAACCACCCAACGGAAATCGAACCATTTGGTGGAGCGGCTACTTGTATCGGTGGTGCCATTCGTGACCCATTGTCAGGGCGTTCCTACGTTTACCAAGCCATGCGTATTTCAGGTGCTGGCGATATTACAACTCCGATTTCAGAAACTCGCGCTGGGAAATTGCCACAACAAGTGATTTCTAAAACAGCGGCTCACGGTTATTCTTCATACGGTAACCAAATTGGTCTGGCAACAACTTATGTTCGCGAATACTTCCACCCAGGCTTCGTCGCTAAGCGTATGGAGCTAGGTGCCGTGGTCGGTGCGGCTCCTAAGGAAAATGTTGTCCGTGAAAAACCTGAAGCAGGTGATGTGATTATCTTGCTCGGTGGTAAGACTGGACGTGATGGTGTCGGTGGTGCGACAGGTTCATCTAAAGTTCAAACGGTTGAATCTGTTGAAACAGCTGGTGCTGAGGTTCAAAAAGGGAATGCCATCGAAGAACGTAAGATTCAACGTCTTTTCCGTAATGGGGAAGTGACACGTCTTATCAAGAAATCAAATGACTTTGGTGCTGGTGGCGTCTGCGTAGCGATCGGTGAATTGGCTGATGGACTTGAAATTGATCTAGACAAAGTACCATTGAAATATAAAGGCTTGAACGGTACAGAAATTGCCATTTCTGAATCTCAGGAACGTATGGCTGTAGTGGTTCGTCCAGATGATGTAGATGCCTTCGTTGCTGAATGTAATAAAGAAAATATTGACGCGGTTGTCGTTGCGACAGTGACTGAAAAACCAAATCTTGTTATGCACTGGAATGGTGAAACCATCGTTGATTTGGAACGTCGTTTCCTTGATACAAACGGTGTACGTGTAGTTGTGGATGCTAAGGTGGTTGACAAGGATGTCAAGCTTCCAGAAGAACGTCAAACATCTGTTGAGACCCTTGAAGCAGATACGCTTAAAGTCTTGGCTGACCTTAACCATGCCAGTCAAAAAGGCTTGCAAACTATCTTTGATAGCTCAGTTGGTCGTTCAACAGTCAATCACCCACTTGGTGGTCGCTACCAAATCACACCAACTGAAGCTTCTGTACAGAAATTGCCAGTCCAACATGGTGTGACTCATTCGGCATCAGTCATGGCGCAAGGGTTCAACCCTTATGTAGCAGAATGGTCTCCATATCATGGTGCTGCTTATGCGGTCATCGAAGCAACCGCTCGTTTGGTTGCTACTGGTGCAAACTGGTCTAAGGCTCGTTTCTCTTATCAAGAATACTTCGAGCGGATGGATAAACAAGCAGAGCGTTTTGGTCAACCAGTAGCAGCTCTTCTTGGATCAATTGAAGCTCAGATTCAACTTGGTTTGCCATCTATCGGTGGTAAAGACTCTATGTCTGGTACATTTGAAGAATTGACAGTACCACCAACCTTGGTTGCTTTTGGTGTCACAACTGCAGATAGCCGTAAGGTCCTTTCTCCAGAATTTAAAGTTGCTGGTGAAAATATCTATTACATCCCAGGTCAAGCTTTGGGACAAGAAATTGACTTTGATCTTATCAAGTCTAACTTTGCTCAATTTGAAGCTATCCAAGCTGATCACAAAGTGACAGCAGCCTCAGCTGTCAAATATGGTGGTATCCTTGAAGCTCTTGCACTTGCAACGTTTGGGAACCATATCGGTGCCACTGTAAGCCTTGAAAATATTGAGACTGCTTTGACAGCTCAATTAGGTGGATTCATCTTCACATCTCCGGAAGAGATTTCAGGTGTTGCCAAGATTGGACAAACAGCAGCTGACTTTACACTTACTGTCAACGATGTAACGCTTGATGGACACAAACTTGACAGTGCCTTCCAAGGTAAATTGGAAGAAGTTTACCCAACGGAATTTGCACAAGCAACTGACTTGGAAGAAGTACCTGCTGTGGCATCAGATGCTGTCATCAAAGCTAAAGAAACAGTTGAGACACCAGTGGTTTACATCCCAGTGTTCCCAGGTACTAACTCTGAATACGATTCAGCTAAGGCCTTTGAAAAAGAAGGTGCGAAAGTCAACTTAGTACCATTTGTCACACTGAATGAAGAAGCGATTGTCAAGTCTGTTGGCACAATGGTTGACAATATCGGAAAAGCGAACATTATCTTCTTTGCAGGAGGCTTCTCAGCAGCCGATGAACCCGATGGATCAGCTAAATTTATCGTTAACATCTTGCTCAATGAAAAAGTACGTGCAGCCATTGATAGCTTCATCGAAGGTGGCGGTTTGATTATCGGTATCTGTAACGGGTTCCAAGCTCTTGTAAAATCAGGTCTTCTTCCATATGGTAACTTTGAAGATGCAAGCAACACTAGTCCAACCCTCTTCTACAATGATGCCAACCAACACGTGGCTAAGATGGTGGAAACCCGTATTGCCAATACCAACTCGCCATGGTTGGCTGGGGTGCAAGTGGGCGATATTCATGCTATCCCTGTTTCACACGGTGAAGGGAAATTTGTCGTGACAGCTGGGGAATTTGCGGAGCTTCGTGATAATGGTCAAATCTTTACCCAATATGTTGACTTCGAAGGAAAACCAAGTATGGATTCAAAATACAATCCTAACGGATCTGTCAATGCGATTGAAGGTATCACAAGCAAGAACGGTCAAATCATTGGTAAGATGGGACACTCAGAACGTTTCGAAGACGGTCTTTTCCAAAATATTCCAGGGAATAAAGACCAATATCTCTTTGCATCAGCGGTTAAATACTTTACTGGAAAATAGGCTTTGCAGATTTTCTAATAGAGAACCATCAGTAAATGTAAAATCAAGTAGATTTAACTTGCGATAATTGCAAATGATTTATTGTTGCGAGTGAAACGAGCTTCTGCCGTATCATTCTGCTCTAGTATCGTTAAGGAATGATACACAAATAAAAATTAGGTATATAAAATGACATACGAAGTAAAATCTCTTAATGAAGAATGTGGTGTTTTTGGTATCTGGGGCCACCCAGACGCTGCCAAATTGACCTATTTTGGACTCCATAGTCTTCAGCACCGTGGTCAGGAGGGGGCAGGAATCCTCTCCAATGACCAAGGGAAATTGAAGCGTCATCGTGATATGGGGCTTTTATCAGAAGTCTTCAAAAATCCTGCGAATTTGGATAAATTGACAGGAACTGGAGCTATTGGGCACGTGCGTTATGCGACTGCGGGAGAAGCTTCTGTAGACAATATCCAACCTTTCCTCTTCCGTTTTCACGATATGCAGTTTGGTTTGGCTCACAATGGGAATTTGACCAATGCAGAATCTCTCAAGCAAGAATTGGAACAAAGAGGGGCAATCTTTAGCTCGACTTCTGATTCAGAAATCTTGGCTCACTTGATTCGTCGTAGCCACAATCCAAACCTGATGGGCAAGATCAAGGAAGCGCTCAGTCTTGTTAAAGGTGGTTTTGCTTATCTCTTGATGTTTGAAGATAAGCTAATTGCAGCGCTTGATCCAAACGGCTTCCGTCCTCTGTCAATCGGGAAAATGGCCAATGGAGCAGTAGTCGTTTCCTCTGAAACCTGTGCCTTTGAAGTCATCGGTGCTGAGTGGATTCGCGACGTGAAACCAGGCGAGATTGTCATTATTGATGATAGTGGTATCCAGTATGACAGTTATACAAACGATACTCAGTTGGCGATTTGCTCTATGGAGTATATCTATTTTGCCCGTCCTGACTCCAATATCCATGGTGTCAATGTCCATACGGCTCGTAAGAGAATGGGAGCGCAATTGGCGCGTGAGTTCAAGCATGAAGCTGATATCGTAGTTGGGGTACCAAATTCCTCACTCAGCGCAGCTATGGGATTTGCGGAAGAATCAGGTTTGCCAAATGAAATGGGGCTCATCAAGAACCAATACACGCAAAGGACATTTATCCAACCGACTCAAGAATTGCGCGAGCAAGGAGTTCGTATGAAACTCTCTGCCGTTTCTGGTGTCGTGAAAGGCAAACGTGTGGTCATGATTGATGACTCAATTGTACGTGGAACAACATCTCGTCGCATTGTCCAACTCTTGAAAGAAGCGGGAGCGTCAGAAGTGCATGTTGCCATTGGTAGTCCTGCTCTTGCCTATCCATGTTTCTATGGAATTGATATCCAGACGCGTCAGGAGTTGATTGCTGCTAATCATACGGTTGAAGAGACCTGCCAAATCATTGGTGCAGATAGCCTGACCTATCTTTCGATTGATGGCTTGATTGATTCCATCGGGATTGAAACAGATGCGCCAAATGGTGGACTTTGCGTCGCTTACTTTGACGGCGACTACCCAACTCCTCTCTACGACTATGAAGAAGAATATCGAAGAAGCTTGGGTGACAAGACCAGTTTTTACAAATAGACGGATGAAGGTTCTCTATTAAAGGAAAGGAAGAGGAGACAAAATGACAAATAAAAATGCATATGCACAATCTGGTGTAGATGTTGAAGCGGGTTATGAGGTTGTTGAACGGATCAAAAAGCACGTGGCTCGTACGGAGCGTGCGGGTGTCATGGGAGCTCTAGGTGGCTTTGGTGGCATGTTTGACCTTTCAAAAACAGGTGTCAAAGAGCCGGTCTTGATTTCGGGGACTGACGGTGTTGGTACCAAGCTCATGTTGGCCATCAAGTATGACAAGCATGACACGATTGGGCAGGACTGTGTAGCCATGTGTGTCAATGATATCATCGCTGCAGGTGCGGAGCCCCTCTATTTCCTCGACTATGTGGCGACTGGTAAGAATGAACCAGCTAAACTAGAACAAGTCGTAGCTGGTGTAGCAGAAGGCTGTGTGCAGGCTGGTGCTGCCCTCATCGGTGGGGAAACAGCTGAAATGCCAGGTATGTATGGCGCAGATGACTATGACTTGGCTGGTTTTGCGGTCGGTGTGGCTGAAAAATCTCAAATCATCGACGGCTCAAAAGTGGCAGAAGGGGATGTTCTTCTCGGACTGGCTTCAAGTGGGATTCATTCAAATGGTTACTCACTCGTTCGTCGTGTCTTTGCGGACTACACAGGTGAGGAAATCCTGCCCGAATTGGAAGGAAAGCAACTCAAGGAAGTTCTTCTTGAGCCGACTCGTATCTATGTCAAGGCTGTTTTGCCACTCATCAAGGAAGGCTTGGTCAACGGTATTGCCCATATCACAGGTGGCGGCTTTATCGAGAATGTCCCTCGTATGTTTGCGGATGACCTGGCTGCTGAGATTGAGGAAAGCAAGGTTCCAGTCCTTCCGATTTTCAAAGCCCTTGAAAAATATGGTCAGATCAAACACGAGGAAATGTTTGAAATCTTCAACATGGGTGTAGGACTCATGTTGGCAGTCAGCCCTGAAAATGTAGGCCGTGTCAAAGAATTGTTGGATGAACCAGTCTATGAAATTGGTCGCATCGTCAAGAAAGAAAACGAAAGTGTCATCATAAAATGAAAAAAATAGCGGTTTTTGCCTCTGGTAATGGCTCAAATTTTCAGGTGATTGCTGAAGAATTTCCAGTGGAGTTTGTCTTTTCAGACCATCGTGACGCCTATGTGCTCGAACGTGCAGACAAGCTCGGCGTTCTGTCCTATACTTTTGAACTCAAGGAGTTTGAGAACAAGGCAGACTACGAAGCAGCCCTTGTTGAGCTCTTGGAAGAACACCAGATTGACTTGGTTTGCCTAGCAGGCTACATGAAAATCGTTGGGCCAATCTTGCTAGCAGCCTATGAAGGTCGGATCATCAATATCCATCCAGCCTACCTGCCAGAATTTCCAGGAGCTCATGGGATTGAGGATGCTTGGAATGCTGGGGTGGAGCAGTCTGGTGTGACTATTCACTGGGTGGACTCTGGAGTGGATACAGGTAAGGTTATCAAACAAGTCCGCGTACCACGGCTGGCTGATGATACCATCGAAAGCTTTGAAGCTCGGATTCATGAAGCGGAGTACAAGTTGTATCCAGAGGTGTTGGATAGCTTGGGAGTGGAGAGAAGATGAAAACGAAATCAGAGCTGATTTCATGACGGTCCAACATCAGATAAGGAGGATGTTATGGCTTTATTTGATTTTTTTAAGAAGAAATCTTCAGATGAAGAGACACCAATTGAAGATGAAGGCAAAGTTGTTGAAGCTGAAAGTACAGATGATAGCGCTCCAGGATGGGAAGCGATTGATGCAGAGTTTAATCGTTTATATCCGGATCAGCCTAATCCACTTCATTATGGGACAGTTATCAAGTATATGCTAGGCGGTCCAGATCCGCTTGATGGCATCAGTGTTTATGATGCGGGAGATTTTTGGCATTTTGTCAGCTATGGTCTGTCAGAATTATATACAAAAGAATGTGAAGATCCTGAATACAGTGGTTATGGGATAGAATTAACGTTTAAGTTAAAGAAATCAAATAATGACGAAGAAGAAATCAAAAATGGCTGTGGTTTACTACAGTATGTGGCAAGATATATTTTTCAAACAGGTAAAGTGGTTATGCCAGAAGAATACATTTATACCAAGCAAACAGTAGGAATTGATGCCCAGCAGAAATCTAGTCTGACAGGATTTTTGACTGCTGCTGATGATTTAGCTAAGCCTCTTGATACTCCGCATGGAAAAGTGGAATTTGTAACCCTGATTGGTGCGACAGATGCAGAACTGCGAAGTGTGTACGAAAGTGAAACTAGTAAGCTTGAGGTCATAAAACTGTTAGAAGAACTTGGAAATCAGGTTACAGACTATGATCGCCAATCTTTAGTGTAAATGATGGGAAAGCACCTCTTGATACAAAGAAAGGAACAAAAATGACTAAACGCGCCTTAATCAGCGTCTCAGATAAAGCGGGCATTGTTGAATTTGCCCAAGAACTTAAAAAACTTGGTTGGGACATCATCTCAACAGGTGGTACCAAAGTTGCCCTTGACAATGCTGGGGTAGACACTATCGCCATCGATGATGTGACTGGTTTCCCAGAAATGATGGACGGTCGTGTCAAGACCCTCCATCCAAATATCCATGGTGGTCTCCTCGCTCGTCGTGACTTGGATAGCCACTTGGAAGCGGCTAAAGACAACAAGATTGAGCTCATTGACCTTGTTGTGGTCAACCTTTATCCATTCAAGGAAACCATTCTTAAACCAGACGTGACTTACGCGGATGCCGTTGAAAACATAGATATCGGTGGTCCATCAATGCTTCGTTCAGCAGCGAAGAATCACGCCAGCGTAACAGTTGTAGTAGACCCTGCTGACTACGCTGTTGTTCTTGACGAATTGTCGGCAAACGGCGAAACCTCTTATGAAACTCGCCAACGTTTAGCAGCTAAGGTTTTCCGTCACACAGCGGCTTATGATGCCTTGATTGCAGAATACTTCACAGCTCAAGTGGGTGAAAGCAAACCTGAAAAACTCACTCTGACTTATGACCTTAAACAACCAATGCGTTACGGTGAAAACCCTCAACAAGACGCAGACTTCTACCAAAAAGCCTTGTCAACGGACTATTCGATTGCATCAGCGAAACAGCTTAACGGTAAGGAATTGTCCTTTAACAATATCCGCGATGCTGATGCTGCTATCCGTATTATCCGCGATTTCAAAGAACGTCCAACGGTTGTAGCTCTCAAACACATGAACCCGTGCGGTATCGGTCAAGCTGATGACATCGAAACAGCTTGGGATTACGCTTATGAGTCTGACCCAGTATCGATTTTCGGTGGGATCGTTGTTCTCAACCGTGAAGTAGATGCTGCGACAGCTGAGAAGATGCACGGCGTTTTCCTTGAAATCATCATCGCACCAAGCTATACGGATGAAGCGCTAGCCATTTTGACCAACAAAAAGAAAAATTTGCGCATTCTTGCCTTGCCATTTGACGCACAAGATGCTAGTGAAGTGGAAGCAGAATACACAGGTGTTGTCGGTGGACTCCTCGTTCAAAACCAAGACGTGATCAAAGAAAGCCCAGCTGACTGGCAAGTGGTAACCAAACGCCAACCAACTGAGACAGAAGCGACTGCTCTTGAGTTTGCTTGGAAAGCTATCAAGTATGTCAAATCAAATGGAATCATCGTGACTAATGATCACATGACACTTGGTGTCGGTCCTGGTCAAACCAACCGTGTGGCTTCCGTCCGTATCGCCATTGATCAAGCTAAAGACCGCCTTGACGGTGCCGTTCTTGCTTCGGATGCCTTCTTCCCATTTGCGGATAACGTGGAAGAAATCGCTAAAGCAGGTATCAAGGCCATCATTCAACCAGGTGGGTCAGTACGTGACCAAGAGTCTATCGAGGCTGCTGATAAATATGGCTTGACTATGGTCTTCACAGGCGTGAGACATTTTAGACATTAAGATTTCAAAGGTATCAGGGTAAAGTAGAACAATTTAAATTGAGTATAATAATATTTGCAGTAAGCAAGCTGAAAGGCTTGCTTTTTGGTATAATGTAATAAATAAAACTATCAAGGAGTATATGTATGCCTTTAATTGAAAAATTTAAAATTAATAATCTCCATAATTATTATGATGTTGAGTTGAATTTTAAAAATGATAAAACTGTTTATATTGGTGAAAATGGTGTTGGTAAGACCACTATTCTTTCGATGCTGTATTATTTGCTTGATCTAAACTATGAAAGATTATCAAAATATATTTTTGAGAGTCTTGAAATTAAATTCGAAGGGAAAAAAAGTGTAAGAATAACCAAAAGTGATATTACACAGATAAATTCAGTAATCAGAAGTCGCAAGGGAAGATATCCAAAATATGTAGTTGATGAATTAATTAATAAAATTGAACAAGACGAAAATTTGATGAATGAACTATTGAAACTAGAGAGTTCGACAGATTTTATATATAATTTCGAAGTACGAAAATTATATGAAAACTATTCATTATTACGTAATTATCCTCAACCTCTTATTCAAGACGTCATGGTGGAGGTTATAGAGAGAATTAATCCTGCAGAGTATATGGAACTAATAGGTTATATAGAGGAATTAAAAAATAAGTATAAAATTTTATACTTCCCAACTTATAGAAGGATTGAGGAAGATTTAGTCAAACTAAAGACAGAGTCTGAAAATGTAGGTCCTGGAGGAAGAACGATTAATAGTAAATCCAGTGGGGAATTAATCCATTTCGGTATGGAGGATGTTAAACAGAGGATAGATGAACTATTAAATAAGATTAGTAAAGAAACCAACGAACGTTATAATAACATGACTAGTGGTTTATTAAATACTTTCTCTAATGGAGAAAATATTAAACTTTCTGGTGAAAATTTTGATCCTGAAGAAGTAAATATTGCTCTTTCTAGATTAGGGGATAAAATAACTAAAGAAACTAAATCTATAATTTTAAGTAAGATAAATAAGGGAGAATTGCACAAAGATAAATATCTTGACTATCTAGTTTCAAGTATTCTTAAAAATTACAAAACTTTGGCGGTCATTGATAGTAGAATTAATGATTTTAATAAAAGAGTAAATAAATATCTGTTTAGGAAAAAATTTTATTACAATCCACAGTCGTTAAGGTTAGATATAAAAAGGACTGATAGTAAAGGGGAAACTATATTTAAGAATAATCAGTATGGGGAAAAAGTTGAAGATATTATTAATTTAAGTAATCTTTCATCAGGAGAAAAACAATTAATTTCCACCTTTTCTAAGATATTTTTAGAAGATGAAAAAGAACTTATTATTTTATTTGATGAACCTGAGTTATCTTTATCCGTTCCATGGCAAGAGGAATTTATTTATGATATTTCTCAAGCAAGTAAGTGTAAGTTTTTATTAACAGTAACTCATTCTCCATTCATATATAGAAATCTCCTACCTTATGCGGAAGAGATTGATAAGTGTATTAAGGAAACTTCGCAAAATAGAGATAATAAATTTACATATTTCTTTTTAGATGACGATAATGATGGTGAATTGCCTTTTTAAATAAGGGGGAGATAATTTGAAATCAGTAACAATAGAAAATCATCTGGAAAGTTTGACAGAATCCTCCGTTGTTTGGGAAAGGTATACGAGAGATGCTAAGACTAATCCTAATAGATATTTTGTGTTTTATGAAGGAAAAGATAGGCAATATTACGATTGTCGAATACGAAATTTTATTAAAAATTACAACGCATATGAGGTTGGTGGCAAGAGTAAAGTGTTGCAATTAGTTGATAAATTTACTCATGAGGAGGGATATAAATTAAAGAATAAATTATTTTTTATAGATAAAGACTATGAAAAACACCGGCTAGATTCGGATGTATATATGACTCCAAAATACGCAGTTGAAAACTTTTACGTCAGCCATACAGCAATCGAGAGAATACTGAAAACACATTTTGGGATAAATGAAGATGATCCAGAGTTTAGCATGGTATTAGATTTTTTTAATGAAAGATATAAAGAATTTATTCAACATTTGACGGATATGAATCTATGGGCTATTTGTTGTCAATTAAATGGGGTCAAAATAGACTTTGATTTCTTGGGGTTAAAAAATAAAGCAGATAAAATAGTTGAAATCAAGCATAAAAAAAAGATAAAATTATTAGTGGAAGATATAAGTTTTAATTTTTTTGAAAGTATGTATGAGAAAATGCTAAGTGAGAAAATTAAAAAAGGTAGTGAAAAGAATGGCAGAGATTATGTCTCGGAGTTATCTATTTATAGAGATAGACGAGAACACATACGCTACACTTTCGAAAATGATATAGAGGAATACCGTGTTCACATAGAGGATTATTCTAGAGGGAAACAGTTGTTATGGTTTTTAAAAGAGTTTATATTATCTGTAGAGAATAAAAGAGGAGGTATTCTGCAAAGACAATTTTTTATTGAAGATAGAAATATAATGACAGTGTTTACTAATTGTGCAGATACGCCTGAGTGCTTGAATGACTACTTGAAACGAAAATGTTGTTTGACATTCAACTAGTCTTTATTATATGTGGAAATTATATAAGATTAGTTGAAACTTTGAGTAAATTTTTAGACATTAAGAAACAAAAGGAAAGAAAACAGTTTCTTTCCTTTTTTGCGTAAAAATGCGGAGAAAAACAAGATTATAACGAACGTTTATGGTATAATGATAGTAAATAATTCGCAAAAGAGGTTGTAAGATGAAGCTGTTAGTTGTCGGCTCGGGTGGTCGTGAACATGCCATTGCTAAGAAGTTGCTTGAGTCAAAAGACGTTGAAAAAGTCTTTGTAGCTCCTGGAAATGACGGGATGACTCTGGATGGTCTGGAGTTGGTAAATGTCTCTATTTCCGAACATTCTAAATTGATTGAGTTTGCAAAAGCCAACGATATTGCTTGGTCCTTCATTGGTCCAGATGACGCTCTTGCTGCTGGAATCGTGGATGATTTCAATGCAGCTGGTCTCAAAGCCTTTGGTCCGACAAGATTGGCAGCGGAGTTGGAGTGGTCCAAGGATTTCGCTAAGGAAATCATGGTTAAATACGATGTTCCGACAGCAGCCTATGGGACCTTCTCAGATTTCGAGGAAGCCAAGGCCTATATCGAAGAAAAAGGTGCTCCAATCGTAGTCAAGGCAGACGGTTTGGCCCTTGGGAAAGGTGTTGTCGTTGCGGAGACAGTCGAGCAAGCAGTCGAAGCCGCTCACGAGATGCTTTTGGACAATAAATTCGGGGACTCAGGTGCGCGTGTGGTTATTGAGGAGTTTCTTGCAGGAGAGGAATTTTCACTCTTTGCCTTTGTCAATGGGGACAAGTTCTACATCATGCCAACAGCTCAGGACCATAAACGAGCCTATGATGGCGACAAGGGGCCTAACACTGGTGGTATGGGTGCTTATGCGCCAGTTCCACACTTGCCACAGAGTGTAGTTGATACAGCGGTTGAGACTATTGTCAAGCCAGTTCTTGAGGGCATGATTCAGGAAGGCCGTCCTTATCTGGGAGTTCTTTACGCAGGGCTTATCTTGACAGCTGATGGACCTAAGGTTATCGAGTTTAACGCTCGCTTCGGAGATCCTGAAACTCAGATTATCCTACCTCGTTTGACATCTGATTTTGCGCAAAATATCACGGACATCCTCGATGGCAAGGAGCCAGCTATTACTTGGACGGATAAGGGTGTGACACTAGGTGTGGTTGTAGCATCAAACGGCTACCCACTCGCTTATGAGAAAGGTGTCAAGCTTCCTACCAAGACAGAAGGCGACATCATCACTTACTATGCTGGTGCTAAATTCTCTGAAAACGATCAAGATCTCCTCTCAAACGGAGGACGTGTTTACATGTTGGTCACAACAGCAGACACCGTCAAAGACGGCCAAAACATTATCTACAACCAACTTAACAAACAAAATACAGAAGGCCTCTTTTACCGAACAGATATCGGTAGCAAGGCAATTAGATAAAGATATAAGAAAAAGCGACGCAGTCGCCAAACCCGATAATGGTCGCCGTGGTGAAAAGACCAGAACAGTATCTGTTCTGATCTAGGGAAAATTTGAGACCTTAGGCTCAAATTTTAGGAATGAAACCGAAGGTTTGCTTCCGTCCCCACCACCTAAGACCATTATCAAAAAAGAAAAGGAAAAATTATGACTAAACCAGTAATTTCCATTATCATGGGCTCAAAATCCGACTGGGCAACCATGCAAAAAACAGTAGAAGTCCTAGACCGTTTCGGTGTAGCCTACGAAAAGAAAGTTGTTTCCGCTCACCGGACACCGGACCTTATGTTCAAACATGCGGAGGAAGCCCGTAGCCGTGGCATCAAGGTTATCATCGCAGGTGCGGGTGGCGCTGCGCACTTACCAGGGATGGTTGCTGCTAAAACAACTCTTCCAGTTATTGGGGTACCCGTCAAATCACGTGCTCTTAGCGGTATAGATTCTCTTTATTCTATCGTTCAGATGCCGGGTGGAGTACCAGTCGCAACTATGGCTATCGGTGAAGCAGGTGCGGCTAACGCTGCCCTCTTTGCCCTCCGTCTCTTGTCAGTAGAGGATCAGGCTATCGCGACAGCTTTGGCAGATTATGCAGAAGAACAAGGAAAAATCGCAGAGGAGTCAACAAATGAGCTCATCTAAAACAATCGGAATTATCGGTGGCGGTCAGCTGGGTCAGATGATGGCCATTTCTGCTATCTACATGGGGCACAAGGTTATCGCGCTGGATCCTGCGGCGGATTGCCCAGCTTCTCGCGTGGCGGAAATCATCGTGGCGCCTTATAATGATGTGGATGCCCTTCGTCAGTTGGCAGAGCGTTGCGATGTTCTCACTTATGAGTTTGAAAATGTCGATGCCGACGGACTAGATGCTGTCATTAAGGATGGACAACTCCCTCAAGGGACAGATCTGCTTCGCATTTCCCAAAACCGGATTTTTGAAAAGGACTTTTTGTCAAACAAGGCTCAAGTCACTGTGGCACCTTACAAGGTCGTGACTTCTAGCAAAGACTTGGCAGATATTGACCTCTCTAAAAACTATGTCCTCAAGACTGCGACCGGTGGTTACGATGGCCATGGGCAAAAGGTCATTCGTGCAGAAGAAGACTTGGAAGAAGCCTATGCACTGGCTGATTCTGCAGACTGTGTTTTGGAGGAATTTGTCAATTTTGACCTTGAAATTTCTGTTATCGTCTCAGGAAATGGCAAGGATGTGACAGTTTTCCCAGTTCAGGAAAATATCCACCGCAACAATATCCTGTCTAAGACCATCGTGCCAGCCCGCATTTCAGAAAGTCTAGCAGTCAAGGCCAAAGCCATGGCAGTGAGAATCGCTGAGCAACTCCACTTGTCTGGAACTCTCTGCGTGGAAATGTTTGCAACAGCTGATGACATCATCGTCAATGAAATTGCCCCACGTCCACATAACTCAGGGCACTACTCTATTGAAGCCTGCGACTTCTCCCAGTTTGATACCCATATTTTAGGTGTTCTGGGAGCACCATTGCCAGCTATCCAACTACATGCCCCAGCTGTCATGCTTAATGTTCTCGGCCAGCATGTCGAGGCTGCTGAAACATATGTGACAGAAAATCCAAGCGCCCACCTTCACATGTATGGTAAAATAGAAGCGAAGCACAACCGCAAGATGGGACATGTGACTTTGTTTAGTGATGCGCCGGATGAGGTTGGAGATTTTTAAAAATTCAAGTTCTTAATAAAGATTCAAATGCATGTTTACATCAGTTATTAAATAGACTCCTAAAATTGATATTGAAAATAGAATGTTTAATAATCAATATAGGCATGTAACAAATTAATATAAGCTTAATTTTCTAGTATAAACAAATATAATTTATGAATTATCAATATGCGGGATTTAGAAAGGATATTTAATGCAGTATGGTTATAATTAAAGATTCAAAATTTAAAAAAGTAGACTTAGATATAGATTTTACTGATGTTGATTTTAGAACAATTGATCCAAAATGTATGTCAGGTTACCAATTGGAAGTCGTTGAAGAAGAGATTCTAAAAAAGTTCAAATTGTTTATTAGTAATGTTAATTCTAGCGATTCATTTTTTACTTATTATAGAGGTACTCGATTAAAGCATATTTATCCAGATGTAAGCTATATTTTAGAAAACGGATTGAATAAATTCTTTATTGTTGGGGACAAAGGAGTTGATTTTATTAAAAATCAACTTGGGGATAGTCAAAATCAAATACTCTCAGAACAATTTAGTAATGAGGAGTACTTATTGAATGAAATTAAAACAAAAATAAATATTGATGAGTTCTTTTTACCCTCAGATAAAAAGATGAGGTTGAGGTTATTGCAAGCAATTGTTCATAATTGTGGGAAAGAAACTTTCTTTGATTTTAAATCTTATGTTTCCCATTATGTTTCAACTACAGTTGGAACTGGGAATTATAATATTGCAAAAAGCTTTATTGATAACGAAGGTTTTATTATTTTTGGATTTGAAAAAATTGGTAAATATTTTGTTAACTCGAAGGAGTTACAATTACTATTGACTCAATCAGAAGAACATCAATATATCATTGATGTTGAGCAAGAAATTATGATTGAGAATGTTTTGTGGCCTTCAAATATTTTTGGATTATTTTATATACATAATGATAAAAAGATGTTTATCATTAATCCTTGGTTGGTCGTGAAATTGCAACAAAGTGAAACTATGGAGATTGTTGCCAATGATTCTTTTGATCCTTTAATTTATGTAGATCAAAGAGATTTTGACAACCTTTATAAGGAATTAGGATATGGAGAATATATATTTAGGCCATATTGAGAAATAGATAATTAACTGAACTGATGCTAATTTTAGTTTAAAAAGAAAGGCACATGGCTACTTGTATTTTCTAAAACGAAATACAGTATTCGGATTTTATCAATTACTATGATTCAAATCATCGTTAATGCTTTTGTTGAAAAGGATAAGACTGGAGCAGTCGTTGAAGTCTTGTATGCTAGTAGTGATCACGAAAAGGTAAAGGATAAATATGAAGAGCTAATTGCTCAATATTCTGAAAACTATTTAGCAATCTATGATCTACCGTTGGATACGGATTTGAATACACTAGATCACTATCCGTCTGTTTGGATTGGAAATGAGGAATTTGAGTAAGGAGGAAGATTTGGACGATACTATTTTTGATGGCGATTTTTTTCATTATAGTGTAGTACTCAATACAGAGTTTATGACAGCAGCTGATTTTCTTTTTGATGGGTTAGAGAGTATGATTTACGTTACTTACTTCCAGTCTTATTCAGAATCGAAAATATTTAAAGCATATTATCAAATAGCTGTTGGTATTGAAAGAATTCAAAAAATAATATTAAATTTAGCATATAATAAGTTGGAAGGGAATAAGAAGCAGGAATTTAGTTCTCAAATCGATAAAGCTTTCAAAGGCCATAATCATGAGCAGTTGAACAATCTTTTGATTCAGTACATGGAAGTTAAAACAAAATTACAAAAACAGGAAAATAGGTTTTTAAGTCAGTTGATGGAGTTTTATTCAACTCATCGATATAGTAAATTTAAAAAAGACACTGAGCTTACTTCTTTATTTAAATTTCATACAGGCGAAAGTTTTCAAATGAACACGGAAAAATTTCATTATCGATTGAATGAGATTTTTGATTCAGTTGAAAAAATACTATCATTTTATTTTGATATTTTGGAAATTATACAATCAAAAGTACGAAATTATTTAGGTGAAACTGGTACGGATACAAAGTTATTCGTAATTTACAATTATTCAAATGTACTGAAAAGTTTTTTTAAATTATTTATTTTAGCTAAATTAGAATATAGAAATAGAACTTCAGATTTCTGTCCACGTTATGCACCTGCGGAGAAATCTTTGTCAAATATTGATGTTTATTTTGGTGGAAACGGTGCTAATGTAATATATGGGTTGTTTGATTGCTATTACAGAAATGTTGAGTCTCGAGATTGGCAAGATTTTGATTCTCCGCTTCCTTACAGAAATGGAGATAACAAGAAATTAAAATCTCAATTAAATGAATTAGCTAAGATAATAGCTTATTATGAACGCAGAAATCCAGATATAAATAAATTTTGGGGAGAATAATCCCATAGAATGAAGAAAGGAAATAACATGATCGAACGTTATTCTCGCCCTGAGATGGCGAATATTTGGAGTGAAGAAAATAAATACCGTGCTTGGCTTGAGGTGGAAATCTTGGCTGACGAGGCATGGGCTGAGTTGGGAGAAATCCCTAAGGAAGATGTGGCTTTGATTCGTGAAAAAGCGGACTTTGACATCGACCGTATTTTGGAAATCGAGCAGCAAACTCGTCACGATGTGGTTGCCTTCACACGTGCAGTTTCTGAGACTCTTGGTGAAGAGCGTAAGTGGGTTCACTATGGTTTGACATCTACTGACGTGGTAGATACGGCCTACGGTTACCTCTACAAACAAGCCAACGATATCATCCGTCGTGACCTTGAAAACTTCCTCAACATCATCGCTGACAAGGCCAAGGAGCACAAGTTCACCATCATGATGGGTCGTACCCACGGTGTGCACGCGGAGCCGACAACTTTTGGTCTTAAATTGGCAACTTGGTATAGCGAAATGAAACGCAACATCGAGCGTTTCGAGCATGCAGCTGCTGGTGTGGAAGCTGGTAAGATTTCTGGTGCGGTTGGGAACTTTGCCAACATTCCACCATTTGTAGAGCAATATGTCTGCGACAAATTGGGTATTCGTGCTCAAGAAATCTCTACACAGGTCCTTCCTCGTGACCTTCATGCTGAGTACTTTGCAGTTCTTGCTAGCATCGCAACTTCGATCGAGCGTATGGCGACTGAGATTCGTGGTTTGCAGAAGTCTGAGCAACGTGAAGTGGAAGAGTTCTTTGCTAAGGGGCAAAAAGGGTCTTCAGCAATGCCTCACAAACGTAACCCTATCGGTTCTGAAAACATGACAGGTCTTGCGCGTGTTATCCGTGGCCACATGGTCACAGCTTATGAGAACGTCGCTCTCTGGCACGAACGTGATATCTCTCACTCATCAGCTGAGCGCATCATCACACCAGATACGACTATTCTGATCGACTACATGCTCAACCGTTTTGGAAATATCGTCAAGAACTTGACGGTCTTCCCAGAAAACATGATTCGCAACATGAATTCTACGTTTGGTCTTATCTTTAGCCAACGTGCCATGTTGACCTTGATTGAAAAAGGTATGACGCGTGAGCAAGCTTATGACCTTGTTCAACCGAAGACGGCCCAATCATGGGATAATCAAGTAGACTTCAAACCACTTCTTGAAGCAGATCCAGAGGTAACATCACGTTTGACTCAAGAAGAAATCGATGAAATCTTCAACCCAACTTACTACACCAAACGAGTGGATGAAATTTTCGAACGCATCGGTTTGGGCGACTAATCATAAAATAAAAAAGCGAGATTGAATCTCGCTTTTTATTTGTGCTTAATCTTTTTTCTTGCTAAGTCCATATGCTGTAAGTGCAGCCATCAAACCTGTAGCAATCAACCATTCTGAACCTTGGCTTCCTGTCTCAGGAAGTTTATTTTCTTTTGCTACAGGAGCTGGGGCTTGATGAAGAGCTTTGTTTTCCTCGGCAGGAACAGTTGCTGGAGCTGGTTTACTTGGAATCTCTAATTTCGGTTTTTCTTCTGCAATAGGAGCCGGTATATTTGGAATCTCTAGTGCTGGTTTTTCTTCCGCAACAGGAGCTAGACCTTTTTCATCTCCCACATGTGTTACAGGAGTCCCAACTTCGATGATTTGAGTAACTGGTTCTTGAGCAACAACGCTAGTCACCAATGTTTTCACTTC
>NZ_CAXTDJ010000007.1:0-53422 GCF_964243025.1 Streptococcus infantis | reverse complement strand
CGGGAAGTAGCTCAGCTTGGTAGAGTACTTGGTTTGGGACCAAGGTGTCGCAGGTTCGAATCCTGTCTTCCCGATTGGTCAATACTTAAATTGAGGCAATTGCCTTTTTTTTTTTATTTTTATATTTGATTTTGATTATGATTATTACTATCTGAAATTTCACATTGCATTTTCTTAAATGTTTTGTTACCTTTTTATGTCAAAACTAATAAATGTGTAAAGAATTATCTTATCGATAGTTCTTTTTTTTAAAATTTGATATCCTAGGCATATGAAAAGAATCAAAATTGATGTTGTAGTTGTTCCTTTAAGTGGTCATTTGTACCCAACAATGAATTTATTAATACCCTTACTTAATAACCCTCGGTATGATATTCGCTTATTCACTGGTCCTCAAAGAAAAGCCGTTGCTGAGTTTGTAGGTTTTCATGTAGTTCCAATACTAGAAAATCACATTGAGAATTTTGAACGGGCTGCTAATAATGATCAGCAATTAGGGATATTGTCAGCTTATCAACAACTTTCTTCTAGTATTGATTTAATTAATCTAGTTTCAGATCAATTATTGGAAGAGTGGCAAAAGGATCGCCCTGATATCGTCATTGCTGATTTTATAACCTTGTCTGGAGGTTTAGTAGCTAATCAACTTGGAATTCCTTGGATAACCACCATGGCTACACAATTTGTTTTAGAGACTACTGATGGCCCGCCTTGTCTAATTGGTGGAATGGGAAGTCCCAAGAATGGCTGGCAAGTTTCAGTACAATTTTTAGGCAGAAAAGCAACTCGTTTAGTGAAACGAATTGTATCTTTTCTGCTTCGTGATCGCTTAAAAAGATATCATTTTAAATTGTATAATCAACTCGGTCATGAGACCATATATTCTCCATATTCAATTCTTGGTATTGGTATGAAAGAAGTAGAATTAAAAAAGGGATTTCCAAAACACTACAAGTGGGTTGGCCCTTCTGGTGCGTCAGTTGAGGCAGGAGAGGATTATCCTTTAGATTTGTCTCCTTTTATGGAGCGAAAGAAAGTTTTGATGACTTGTGGGACACAACTAGCTTGGGCAAAAGAAAATCTTATTTATCAAGCTACGCAACTTGCAAAAGCTCATCCTGATTGTCACTTTTTTGTAACTCGTGGTGTAGGTGGAGAGGCCTTCCAATGTGAAAATCTCATGGAGAACCTTTCCGTAGTTTCTTATCTACCTTATAAGGAGTACATTCCCCAGATGGATTACGTGATTCATCACGGGGGAGCTGGGATTTTTTATCAATGTATCATTTATGGTAAACCAGCTTTGATTCTGCCTCATGATTATGACCAATTTGATTATGCCATTCGTGGGGTTGAAGCCGGTGTTGCTTTCTCAGCTAAAAGAGATAGCAGTAAGGCCATTGGACAAGCCTTTGAGGAGCTGTTAGCTAAAGAAAATTGGCCAGAATTAGAGACTTTGCGCCAAGCAGCACAGTCTTATCATCCGACGGAAATGTTAGAGAGAGAAATCCATCGTCTGCTAGAAGATAAGGAGAGGGGAAAATGAAAACAGTTTTAATAACTGGAGCGACAGGTTTCTTGGGTAAATATGTCGTAGAAGAATTAGTCCAGCATGGCTATCAGGTTCGAGCTTTTGGTAGAAACAGTAAGATTGGTCGCTCTTTAGAGAATTCTTCGGTTAGTTTTTTTCAGGGTGATTTGACCAAAGCTGATGATGTGCTAGAGGCTTGCAAGGGGATGGATCTGGTCGTTCATGCGGGAGCACTGTCAACAGTTTGGGGCCCTTGGGAAGATTTTTATCAGGCTAATGTTTTAGGAACTAAATATGTTCTCGAGGTATGTCGTCAAACAGGTATTCAACGTTTAGTCTATGTATCCTCACCAAGCATCTATGCTGCTCCTAAGGATCAGTTGGCTATCAAAGAAAGTGATGCTCCAGAGGAAAATAATCTTAATAACTATATCCGTAGCAAATTGGCTTCAGAGAAACTTTTTAAAGATTATCCAGATGTTCCGAGTATCATCTTGAGACCTCGGGGGCTGTTTGGGATTGGGGACACTAGCATCTTGCCACGGGTTATCAATCTGAGTCAAAAACTTGGAATTCCTTTGATTGGAGATGGGCGTCAGCTCATGGACATGACTTGTGTGGAAAATGTTGCTCTGGCAATCCGTTTGGCCATAGAAGCTCCAGAAGCTAAAGGTGAAGTTTATAACATTACTAATGGTGAACCGAGGTCTTTTAGAGATTTGCTAGAGGAAAGTTTGACAGGTCTGGGTTATCCAATCAAATATAGAAAAATTCCAGCATCTCTCTTATCAGGAATTGCAAGCAGTTTAGAATTTATATACAAGACCTTGAACCTTAAAGGGGAGCCACCTCTAACTCGATATACCTATTATCTGCTTCGCTATAGTCAAACGCTGGATATTAGCAAGGCTGAGAGGGAATTGGGGTATCATCCGAAAATTAGTATTTCAGAAGGGATTGAACAATATGTCCAAGATTATCGAAAGCATTGAGTATTTCCCAGCGGGATATTGTACGAGTTATGCCGGTTTGCTTTTTAAGGGTGTCAAGAATAGAAAGATGACTTTCCCTGCAGGTGTCTTTTTGATCAAACACAGGGATAAAGGATATTTGCTCTATGATACTGGCTATCACTATGATATTAAGACGAAACTTCGTTATGCTTTTTACCGTTTGGGGACGCCAGTTCAAATGACGGAGAAAGATCAGATTTTGCACTTGCTGAAAGCTATAGGGATCAAGCCAGAAGAAATTAACGATGTCTTGTTGTCTCATCTACATCCAGATCATTTGGGAGGAGCAAGCTTCTTTCCGAATGCAAACTTTATCCTGACCCAGGAAGTCTATGATGTTTACAAGAAACCAAAACTAAAGGATTTAATTTTT
Source organism: Streptococcus infantis (assembly GCF_964243025.1). Lineage (GTDB taxonomy): Bacteria > Bacillota > Bacilli > Lactobacillales > Streptococcaceae > Streptococcus > Streptococcus infantis_N. The sequence goes on along the minus strand of NZ_CAXTDJ010000007.1, from coordinate 50,505 downwards.
AAAGAATTTTTGCCGAGTGACTTCGAGGAAAGATTGACTATCATCAAGGCAAATCAGCAAAATGCTAACTTTAAGTATCGCCCTACCATCGATCTTTTTGGAGATGGAAGTATCCTTGTAGCTTCGATAGATGGGCATGCTAAGGGCCAAGCCTGTCTCTTTATTCCAGACTATGATCTCTTTATCGCAGCAGATCTTTGTTGGGGAATAGACCTCTTACCTTACACCAAACAGATGCATCTGATTCCTTCCTTGGTGCAAGATAGTAAGGATGACTATATCAAAGGAACGGAGCTCTTGGAAGAGGTTTTAAAGGATGGAATAGAAGTGCTAGTTAGCCATGACCCTGTAGAAAGGATTGAGCAGATTTTGTATGAAAAAAGTAACCTTTCTTAAAACTTTTATCCAAACTCGCTGGCTTCATAACTTTAGATCTCGAGAAGCATTAGAAAACTATCAGAAAAAACAGCTGGCTGCCTATATGGACTTTCTCGAACGTGAGTCGCCTTATTTTAAAAATGGTGTACCTAGTGACTTTGACCATATGGATAAGGCTTTTATGATGACGCATTTCAATGAGCTCAACACCCAAGGAGTGGATCGAGACGAGGCCTTGGCTTTGGCTATCGAAAGTGAAAAGACCAGGAATTTTACAGAGCTTAAGGGAGAAATAGCTGTTGGGTTGTCTTCTGGAACATCTGGACACCGGGGACTCTTTATCACAACTGAAAAAGAGAGAAGTATGTGGGCAGCAGCTATCTTGGCAAAGATGTTGCCCAAAGGCCAACTTTTTGGGCACCGCATAGCCTTTTTCCTCAGAGCGGATAATGAACTCTATCAGACCATCAATACGGCACTTATTCGTTTAGAGTACTTTGATATTTTCAAGAATACAGATGATCATATCGAGCGTCTCAACAATTATCAACCGACTATTGTAGTGGCACCTGCTTCTATGTTGATTGAATTGAGCAAGCGTCTAAAAGCAGGAGAGCTTAAGATTCAGCCGCAAAAAATCGTCTCAGTGGCAGAAATATTAGAAGATAGTGATAAAGAGCGAATTTTGAGCGCTTTTGAGTTGCCAATTATTGACCAAGTATATCAAGCAACAGAAGGTTTCCTAGCTTGTACTTGCTCTGCTGGGAATCTTCATCTCAATGAAGACATCATTTTTGTGGAAAAACACTACTTGGATGACCGACGTTTTTATCCAGTCATTACTGATTTTAAGCGGAGCAGTCAGCCTGTTTATCGCTACCAGCTCAACGATATCTTGGTTGAGAATCCTGAACCTTGTCCATGCGGGTCTCATTACACAAGGATTGACAAGGTCGAAGGGCGTTCTGACGACATCTTCTATTTCGATGGCCAAGATGGAGGTCAGGTAACGATTTATCCTGACTTTATCAGACGTTGCATTCTCTTTGTGGAGAATGTTGGAGATTACCAAGTTAAACAACATTCTGAGAAGCTAGTGGAAGTTTGTTTGAGTCGAAGAGATGAGCAAGTAGAAACAGCGATTACAGAGCAGTTTCGACTTTTGGCGCAACAAAAAGAGTTTAAAGAACCTGAAATACAATTTTCAGATTATCACTGGGATACAAGTCGTAAGCTCAAACGTATCCAACGTTTATGAAAGGACAAAAAATTATGACAGAAGTAAAAAGACATGTAGAAATTGCAGGTTATGGAGTCTGCCTTCCAAAAAATACGGTACAATTTAAAGACCAGACCCGTCATCGTGTGGTTGAAAATGAGGAAACGCAACTAGATTTGGCAGAAGCAGCTATCCAAGCTGCACTTAAAAATGCAAATTTGAGTATGAAAGATATTGATTGCCTGGTATCAGCTAGTGCGGTTGGTGTTCAGCCGATTCCTTGTACGGCAGCTTTGATTCATGAACGTGTGGCAAAAGGGCTCTCTATCCCAGCTATGGATATTAATACGACTTGTACAAGTTTTATTTCAGCTTTATCAACCATGTCACATTTGATTGAAGCTGGAGAATACCGTCGTGTTTTGATTGTATCCAGTGAAGTTGGTAGCTTGGGTCTTAATCCAAAGCAAAAAGAAAGTTATGAACTCTTTAGTGATGGAGCGGCTGCCTTTATTTTCCAATCAAGTGATAAGGACAAAGGAGTTATCGCTAGTCTTCAACGTACTTGGTCAGAGGGGGCTCACGATACAGAGATTCGTGGAGGCTTAACTTCTTATCAGCCAAAAGAGTACTCTGAAGAGACCAAGACAAATTTTATGTTTGATATGAAAGGCAAGAAAATTCTCTTACTTTCTGCTCGTGTCATCCCAGAAATGTTCCAAGAATTCCAAGAGAAATCTGGTATTTCTAAAGATGCTGTAGACTATATTATTCCCCACCAAGCTAGTCGCGCTCTTCCTTTGGTCATGGGAAAACTGGGTGTAGATGAAGACAAGTACCTTAATCTCGTTACGGATTATGGAAATATGGTCTCCGTTGCGGTACCTTTTGGTTTAGCCTATGCACTCGATCACGGATATGTGAAAGAAGGAGATACCATCTTCTTGATGGGAACTGCAGCTGGTATGACGGTCAATATGTTGGTTTTGAAATTGTAAAATAATAGCAGGCACCTATAAGTGGCCTGCTTTTTAAATTAATTTCAAACGTAAAACTATCGGCCTATACAGAAAAAGCTTGATAACTTTTACGAAACTAAGTATACTAGTAGGTAACAAGCATTTTCAGACAGTATATTAGGGAGTTTACTTAGAAATTGAGAGGGAGATATGGGAATCAGAAAATTTCGCTTATTAATGTCCAAGTATGGTTTTAGTATTGCGATTATCCTTATAGAATTAGTTCTTGTTTTCGGAATTATTCTTTACATGAGCCAGATTGCTCCGATTATTTGGGTGACTCTTGTATTTTTGATTAGCGTAGCAACCGTTATAGCGATTGTCAATCGTTCGATGTCACCTGAAAGCAAAGTGACTTGGTTGATTGTGACCTTTGTACCGGTGTTTGGTCCACTGCTTTATCTCATGTTCGGTGAGAGAAGACTATCAAAAAAAGAACTGAAACAACTCCAGGAATTGAATTCTATTGCATTTCATGAGAATAATGGGCGCCAACTCCATTTGCAACTACAAGAGACAGACAAACCAGCTTACGGAATTATCAATGCCTTGCTACATATGGATAGTAATGCAGAAGTCTATGACCAGACAGATTCACAATTTTTCGCAAGTGGTGAGGAAATGTGGCAACAGATGCTGGAGGATCTTAAAAGAGCAGAAAAATTTATTTTTCTAGAATACTACATTGTCGACGAAGGTTTGATGTGGGATAGCATACTCGAAGTTCTGGAAGAAAAGGCAGCTCAGGGAGTCGAAGTCAAGATGCTCTATGACGATATCGGTTGTATGGTGACTTTGCCTGGGGATTATACTGTTCATTTGCGTTCTAAAGGGATTGATGCTCATAAATTTAATAAGGTGATTCCTCGTATGACAGTGGCCTATAATAACCGTGACCACCGGAAAATATTAGTGATTGATGGACAAATTTCCTATACTGGAGGAATCAACCTTGCAGACGAATATATCAATCATATTGAACGTTTTGGACACTGGAAAGATAGTGGGATTCGGATTGATGGTCCGGCGACTCAAGCATTTACCAGACTATTTCTCATGAACTGGTACATCAACCGTGGGGAAATCACTGACTTTGATCAGTATCATTTGGAAAATCAGACACGATTTGGTAGCGGTCTTTGTATCCCATACGGCAGTGGACCTAAGCCGATCTATAAGACTAAGGTAGGGAAGATTGTTTATCAAAATCTGATTAACCAAGCAGAAGATTTTGTCTATATCACAACGCCTTATCTCATTATCGATTATGATTTGACAGAGGATATAAAAAATGCGGCGATGCGAGGCGTAGATGTGAGAATAGTCACGCCCCATATACCGGATAAAAAACTCATTCAACTTGTAACACGGGGAGCTTATCCAGATCTTTTATCTGCGGGTGTTCGCATTTTTGAATACACACCTGGTTTTATCCATAGTAAGCAAATGATTGTTGATGATCGATTCGCGGCTGTCGGCACTATTAACTTGGATTATCGTAGCTTGGTTCACCACTATGAAAATGCAGTACTACTCTACAAAACAGAGTCAATAGCAGATATTCGCAAAGATTTTGAAGGGATTTTTGAAGTGTCACAAGAAATCTTCTCGGATACTATAAATCCTACCTGGTATCAAATGATGATTAAAGAAATAACACAGTTATTTGCACCTATGCTTTAATTGAAAGAGACGTTTTTCGTCTCTGTTTCTGTAAGCAGTTTCCTTGACATCTTATTTATTTTTCGTTATCATATGTCCATATAATATATGGGAGTCTGTTTACAGTCTGAGAGGAAGTGTTAAACTTCGACCGCACCTGATCTGGGTAATGCCAGCGTAGGGAACGAATACTTGGCCTAATATTGCACCTTTTTCATATATGAAAGAGGTTTTTCTTTTTCCATAAAGAAAAACTGTAAATTAAAAGGAGGTTTGAATGAAAGCAAGCATTGCTTTACAAGTCCTGCCACTGTCACAGGGGATTGACCGCATAGCTGTAATTGATAAGGTCATTGCTTATCTGCAAGCTCAAGAAGTGACCATGGTGGTGACACCATTTGAAACAGTTTTAGAGGGAGAGTTTGATGAGCTTATGCGCATTCTCAAAGAAACGTTAGAAGTGGCGGGGCAAGGAGCAGACAATGTTTTTGCCAATGTGAAAATAAATGTAGGAGAGATTTTAAGCATCGATGAGAAACTTGAAAAGTATAATGAGACGGCATATTAGTCTGTTAGGATTTTTAGGTGTCTTATCCGTTTGGCAGATGGCGGGATTCTTGAAACTCTTACCAAAGTTCATCCTGCCGACACCACTTGAGATTCTCCAGTCTTTTGTTCGTGACAGAGAATTTCTCTGGTACCATAGTTGGGCAACCTTGAGAGTAGCCTTATTAGGTTTGGTCTTGGGTGTCTTGATAGCCTGTATTATGGCCGTCCTTATGGATAGCTTGAGTTGGCTCAATGACTTGATTTACCCCATGATGGTAGTTGTCCAGACCATACCGACAATTGCCATAGCCCCTATCCTAGTTTTATGGTTGGGGTATGGAATCTTGCCCAAGATTGTCTTGATTATCTTGACGACAACCTTCCCTATTATCGTCAGTATTCTAGATGGATTTAGGCATTGTGATAAGGATATGCTGACCTTGTTTAGTCTGATGCGAGCCAATCCTTGGCAAATTCTGTGGCATTTTAAAATCCCTGTCAGCCTGCCTTACTTTTATGCAGGACTTAGGGTTAGCGTCTCCTACGCCTTTATCACAACAGTGGTATCTGAGTGGTTGGGAGGCTTTGAAGGACTAGGTGTCTACATGATTCAGTCCAAAAAACTGTTTCAGTATGATACCATGTTCGCGATTATTATTCTGGTATCACTGATCAGTCTTCTGGGTATGAAGCTAGTTGATATCAGTGAAAAATATGTGATTAAATGGAAACGTGCTTAAAAGAAGCGTTTTGTAAAAAGAAAAGAGGAAATATAAATGAAGAAAACATGGAAAGTGTTTTTAACGATTGTAACAGCTCTTCTAACTGTCGTGCTTGTGGCTTGTGGTCAAGGAACAGCTTCTAAGGATAACAAAGAAGCAGAACTCAAAAAAATTGACTTTATCCTAGACTGGACACCCAATACCAACCATACAGGGCTTTATGTAGCCAAAGAAAAAGGTTATTTCAAAGAAGTTGGAGTGGATGTTGATTTGAAATTGCCACCAGAAGAAAGTTCATCTGACTTGGTAATCAATGGCAAAGCACCGCTTGCTATTTATTTCCAAGATTACATGGCTAAGAAATTGGAAAAAGGGGCAGGTATTACTGCCGTTGCAGCGATCGTTGAGCACAATACATCAGGGATCATCTCTCGTAAGTCTGACAATATCAATAGTCCTAAAGATTTGGTAGGTAAGAAATACGGAACTTGGAATGACCCAACTGAGCTTGCTATGTTGAAAACCTTAGTAGAATCTCAAGGTGGAGACTTTGACAAGGTTGAAAAAGTACCAAATAACGACTCAAACTCGATTACACCGATTGCCAATGGCGTTTTTGATGCTGCCTGGATTTACTATGGTTGGGACGGTATTCTTGCTAAATCTCAAGGTGTAGATGCTAACTTTATGTATTTGAAAGACTACGTTAAAGAATTTGACTACTACTCACCAGTTATCATCGCAAACAACGACTATCTAAAAGACAACAAAGAAGAAGCTCGTAAAGTCATCCAAGCTATTAAAAAAGGTTACCAATACGCTATGGATCACCCAGAAGAAGCGGCTGATATCCTCATCAAAAATGCACCTGAGTTAAAGGATAAACGTGATTTTGTCATCGAATCTCAAAAATACTTGTCAAAAGAATATGCAAGTGACAAGGAAAAATGGGGACAGTTTGATGCTGACCGCTGGAATGCCTTCTACAAATGGGATAAAGAAAATGGTATCCTCAAGGAAGACTTGACTGATAAAGGATTTACCAACGAATTTGTAAAATAATGACAGAAATTAGACTAGAACACGTAAGTTATGCCTACGATGATGAAAAGATTTTAGAGGATATTAACCTACAGGTAACTTCAGGTGAAGTGGTCTCTATCCTAGGGCCCAGTGGTGTAGGCAAGACCACTCTCTTTAACCTGATTGCAGGGATTTTAGAAGTCCAGTCAGGTAGAATTGTGCTTGATGGCGAGGAAAATCCCAAGGGGCGCGTGAGTTATATGCTCCAAAAGGATTTACTCCTAGAACATAAGACCGTTCTTGGCAATATCATTTTGCCCCTTTTGATCCAAAAGGTTGACAAGACAGAAGCCATTGCTCGAGCGGATGAAATCCTTGCGACCTTCCAGTTGACAGCCGTAAGGGACAAGTATCCTCATGAATTGAGTGGAGGGATGCGGCAACGTGTGGCCTTGCTGCGTACCTACCTTTTCGGGCACAAGCTCTTTCTCTTAGATGAGGCTTTCAGCGCCTTGGATGAGATGACCAAGATGGAACTTCATGCCTGGTATTTGGAGATTCATAAACAGCTAGGCCTGACAACACTCATCATTACGCATAGTATTGAGGAAGCCCTCAATCTCAGCGACCGCATCTATATCTTGAAAAATCGTCCTGGGCAGATTGTCTCTGAAATCAAACTAGACTGGTCTGAAGGCGAAGACAAGGAAGTTCAAAAAATTGCCTATAAACGCCAGATTTTAGAAGAATTGGGCTTGGAACTATAGATAAAGAACTGAAAACAACTTAAACTACAAAAAACTTCTGTACACTATTAATGATACCGAAGTTTTTTTCTAGACTTTACGAAATATTTCTTAGACTTGATGATAAATAACATACTTTCAAAGGATTTGAAAGCTAGCTGTAACTTCTTTATTATAACATAAATGTAGAATAGAAAATAAAGCATAGTTTGCTAACGGTGGCTATTTTTAAAACTCAGTATTTTCAAGGACTTAGCCTTTAAAATTTGACTTATAGAGTCTTAAATGATAGTATAGTCAAAGATAGTCAAAGTTTAAGAAGGAGGTAGCAAGCTATGAAATTTAAAAATACATCGGACCATATTGAAGCTTATATCAAGGCGATTTTAGAACAATCTGGTATCGTAGAATTGCAACGAAGTCAGCTAGCGGATACCTTTCAAGTCGTACCTAGCCAGATCAACTATGTGATTAAGACTCGTTTTACAGAGAGTAGAGGATATCTAGTTGAGAGTAAACGTGGTGGTGGAGGCTATATTCGCATTGGTCGAATCGAATTCTCTAACCATCATGATATGCTCCGCGATTTGTTGTATTCAGTGGGTGATGAGGTGAACCAAGTCATCTTTGAAGATGTCTTAAGACTCTTAGTCGAACAAGAACTCATGACCCGCCAAGAGATGAGTCTATTATTAGCTATGGGGACAGACCGAATTCTAGGTGAGGAAGCTAATTATATTCGTGCCAATATGCTTCGTCAGTTGTTGCATGAAGTAGATAGAAAAGGAAAATAAAACGACATGAAATATTCAAAAGCATTGAGAGAATGCATCGATAGCGCCTTTCTGGTAGCGAGTCGCTTTGGTGCAGACTACCTAGAATCATGGCACCTACTGATTGCCATGGGCAATCATAGCTACAGTGTTGCTGGAGCAACTTTAAATGAATTCCCGTATGAGATTGATCGTTTAGAGGAAGTAGCTGTAGAGTTGACAGAAGCCAACTATAACCACAAGGAAGATTACAAGAAACTCCCATTTTCCTATCGTTTGAACGTCTTGATGTTGGAGGCGGAACATGTTGCTTCGGTGGTACATGCCAAAGCATTGGGGACAGAGCATCTTCTCTACGCTATCTTGCATGATGGCAATGCCCTAGCTACTCGCATTTTGGAAAAAGCAGGATTTTCTTATGAAGACCAGAAAGATCAAGTCAAGATTGCTGGACTTCGTCGTAGTCTTGAAGCGCGTGCTGGTTGGACAAAGGAAGATTTGAAGGCTCTGCGTCAGCGCCATCGCTCAGTAGCAGATAAGCAAAATTCGATGGCCAATATGATGGGCATGCCTCAAACTCCAAGTGGTGGTTTGGAAGATTACACTCACGATCTTACAGAGCAAGCTCGTTCAGGCAAATTGGAACCAGTTATTGGACGTGATCAAGAAATCTCTCGTATGATCCAAATCTTGAGTCGAAAAACAAAAAACAATCCAGTTCTAGTTGGAGATGCAGGTGTGGGTAAAACAGCTCTGGCACTTGGCCTTGCACAGCGAATTGCCAACGGAAATGTGCCTGATGAGATGGCTAAGATGCGAGTACTAGAACTCGATTTGATGAATGTGGTTGCGGGAACCCGTTTCCGTGGAGACTTTGAAGAACGTATGAACAATATCATCAAAGATATTGAGGAAGACGGTAAGGTTATCCTCTTTATCGATGAGCTTCATACTATTATGGGATCTGGAAGTGGGATTGACTCGACCTTGGATGCGGCCAATATCCTGAAACCTGCCCTAGCGCGTGGAACTCTGAGAACTGTTGGGGCAACCACTCAGGAAGAATACCAAAAACACATCGAAAAAGACGCAGCCCTTTCTCGCCGCTTTGCTAAAGTGATGATTGAGGAACCAAGTGTGGCTGATAGTATGGCTATCTTACAGGGCTTGAAGGCAACTTATGAGAAACACCACCATGTCCAAATTACAGATGATGCAGTCGAAACAGCTGTCAAAATGGCACATCGCTATTTGACTAGTCGTCACTTGCCAGACTCAGCGATTGATCTTTTGGATGAAGCGGCAGCAACTGTCCAAAATAAATCGAAGCACGCTAAAAAAGATGAGTCAGGTTTAACAGCAGCGGACAAGGCCTTGATGGATGGCAAATGGAAACAAGCAGCTCAGCTCATTTCAAAAGAACAGGAAGTTCCAGTCTATAAAGATCTAGTAAAAGAGTCTGATATTTTGACCACCTTGAGTCGCTTGTCAGGTATTCCAGTTCAAAAATTGACACAAACGGACGCCAAGAAATATCTCAATCTAGAAGCTGAACTACATAAACGTGTTATCGGTCAGGAACAAGCAGTGTCTAGTATCAGTCATGCCATTCGCCGAAATCAATCTGGTATTCGTAATAACAAACGTCCAATTGGTTCCTTTATGTTCCTAGGACCAACAGGTGTTGGTAAGACAGAATTGGCCAAAGCCTTGGCAGAAGTTCTCTTTGATGACGAGTCAGCCCTCATTCGTTTTGACATGAGTGAATATATGGAGAAATTCGCAGCTAGTCGTCTCAATGGAGCTCCTCCAGGTTATGTAGGCTACGAAGAGGGCGGAGAGTTGACCGAGAAGGTTCGTAACAAACCGTACTCAGTCTTGCTCTTTGACGAGGTAGAGAAGGCCCACCCAGATATCTTTAATGTGCTCTTGCAGGTCTTGGATGATGGTGTCTTAACAGACAGTAAGGGTCGCAAGGTTGATTTCTCTAATACCATTATTATCATGACTTCAAACCTTGGTGCGACAGCTCTTCGTGATGATAAGACAGTCGGTTTTGGAGCTAAAGATATTCGTTTTGATCAGGAAAATATGGAAAAACGGATGTTCGAAGAATTGAAAAAGGCTTATCGTCCAGAGTTCATCAACCGTATTGACGAAAAGGTGGTCTTCCATAGCTTGTCAAGTCAAGATATGCAAGAAGTGGTTAAAATTATGGTCAAACCATTGATTGCAAGTCTCGCAGAAAAATGCATTGACTTGAAACTCCAAGCATCTGCCCTTAAGCTTCTAGCTCAGAAGGGATATGATCCAGAAATGGGAGCTCGCCCACTGCGCAGAACTCTGCAAACAGAAGTAGAAGACAAACTAGCAGAACTCCTTCTTACAGGTGAATTGAAAGAAGGTAAGACACTTAAGATTGGCGTCAAAGCTGGTCAATTGAAATTTGAGATTGTTTAAAATTGTGAGGTTGGAACAGATTGTTTCCGCCTCTTTTTTTGGGAAGTTGTTACTCAAATAAGCATTTGAATTGTGCATTTAGTTTAAGGAATTCAAAAACGAATTTCTACTGATCATGTTTTGTATATCAAGAAAAAATCCGATCATGTAGAAAATATTTTTATAAAAATTAATAAAAAAGTGTTGACAAATAATAGAAGGAGTAGTATGATATAAAATATAAAAAGTTATAAAAAGGTTAAAAAGACATGAAAAAAAGGATAGCAGTGGTTTTTGGAACCTTTGCTCCCTTGCATCAGGGGCATATTGATTTAATCCAAAGAGCAAAACGACAATGCGATGCTGTATGGGTGGTAGTTTCAGGTTATAAGGGAGATCGTGGTGAACAGGTTGGACTTACACTACAAAAGAGGTTTCGCTATATTCGTGAAGCATTTCGAGATGATGAGTTGACCTCTGTTTGTAAACTTGACGAAACCAATATCCCTCGCTATCCAATGGGCTGGCAGGAGTGGTTGGATCAGATGTTGCAGGCCATTTCCTATGACCAGACTGGTGAGGAACTAATCTTTTTTGTAGGAGAGTCCGAATACCAACAAGAATTGTCAGAACGTGGTTTCGAGACTGTTCTACAGGAAAGAAAATTTGGAATTTCGGCTAGCATGATTCGTGAAAATCCAAGCAAATATTGGAAATATATCGCTCAACCTTTCCGTCGTCAGTTTACGAAAAAAGTGTTGATTATGGGAAGTGCTAGTAATGGGAAAACAACTCTAGCCAAGGATTTAGCTCGCTTTTATGATGCGCCGGTCAGTCTGGAGTATGCTCGTGAGTATCAGATAAAAAATAATGTCCGAGATGATGAGCTTACCCCCAAAGATTATTATTACCTTCTTTTGGGCCAATATGATCAAACTTCCAAGTTAATCGATAGCCATGCCAATCGAGGCCTAGTCATTGCAGATACCAACTCACTAGTAACCAAGGGCTACTACGATTACTACATGGAAAGCGAAGAGCAGGAGGACTTGTCCGTAGAGACCTTTGATAATCTCTTTGTTTCCATCGTAGCCAAGGAAAAGTGGGATTTAATCCTCTTTGTGCAACCTATTGGCTCTTATGTCAATGATGGTTTTCGCGACATGACCATGGCAGAAGACCATATCCGTCACAGTTTTTCTCAGCATTTGGATATGATGAGGGAGCAATATCTAGGAAATATCCCTCATGTTTATCTAGCTGATGACTATCTAGAAAATTATGAAGCAGCAAAAGTAGCTATTGATGCCATTTACCAAGCAGATTAGGAGAAGAAAATGAAAAAAATAACTGAAAAAATCACACGATTTATTGAAAACTTTAAAAATGTTCACGCAGAAGCTCGTAAAATTGGTTTTGCAGGAGTTATGCGTTTGATTTGGAAAGACCTCTTTGTGGGCCGTAGTCTTTTCCAGTGGCTCTATTTGATTGCTTTATCAAGTGTTCCTCTTATTCTGGAGTTTACACAAAACACAGAAAGTCATGACTGGATCGGTCTCTTGGCCTCTTGGACAGGGATTGTCTGCGTTATCTTAGTAGCTGAAGGTCGAGCTAGTAACTACCTTTTTGGAGCTATTAACTCTGCAATCTATTTGGTCCTAGCTATGAATGCGACTTTCTACGGTGAAGTTTTGACAACAGTTTATTTCTTTGTCATGCAACCTATTGGTCTCTATGCTTGGTTGTCTAATCGGATCAATGAGCAGGGAAGACCAGAGGAATCTCACTTTGAAGCTAAGAAACTCGGTCTGATTGATTGGCTCAAGTACTTGGCCTTGACTGCTATCATCTGGATTGGCATGGGATTAGCCTACCAAAGTATCAGCAGTGCTCGTCCTTTCCGTGACAGTGTTACCGATGCGACCAATGGTGTTGGTCAGCTCTTGATGACACGTCTTTATCGTGAGCAATGGATTTTCTGGATTGCAACCAATCTCTTTAGTATCTACCTCTGGTGGGGTGAAAACATCCATATCCAAGGGATGTACTGGGTCTACACCCTCAATAGTCTAGTCGGTTGGTACCAATGGACTAAGGCTGTCAAGGAGGGATAAGATGGCTGAAACGGTAATCCCGGATGGAATGACAGAGAGAGAATATTTTGAGATTCATACGACTGAGAAGGAATTTTTAGACTGGTACTGCAAACAGGAACTTCCTCAGTATGAAAAACCGAGCGTGACGGTGGATATGGTAGCTTATTGCTTTGTGGAAGGGAAAATCAAACTCTTACTAATCCGCCGTAAGGCCCATCCTTATCAGAACTGTTTGGCCTTGGTCGGTGGTTTTATGGATAAAGGGGAAGATGCTGCCCATGCTTGTCAGCGTGAAGTGAGAGAGGAGGTTAACCTTGACCTTCCTTTGGAAAAAATCGAACAGTTGATGACAGTATCTACTCCAGGTCGTGATCCGCGGGGCTGGACGGTTACTATCGCCCACTTGGTGTATCTACCTAGCCGCGTACTTGAACTCGTTCAAGCTGGTGATGATGCCAAGGATGTGGTTTTTGTCGATGTTGATTTTCAGACAGGCAAGTGCTTCCTAGAGGGGGTAGAGTTGGAGGAGCACGCCTTCGCCTTTGACCATTATGCCATTATCCAAGAGTCTATTAAACGAATCCAAGGGCGTCTTGACTGGAATCCGACCTTCCTCTATTTGCTGGAGGAGGAGTTCACTGTCTATGAAGGAACCGAACTGGTCAATCTCATCAACCCAGGACGACCAATCGTCAGCAATAACTTTCTCGTAAAATACGGAGAATATGTAGAAGAAGTCGGACTCAAACGAGTTCCTAAAAAGAAACCAAGAAAAACCTATCGATTAAAATAAAAAGATTGGGGACAGAAATCGATAGACCAAGTCTTGGTTTCCTAGTTTCAGTCCTGAGAAGTTTCAACAAATCCGATGGCTGGTTGGGCTTGAGAATAGAGAAAATACAGTTTGTATCAAAAGTCAATTCAGCCATCGTGTCAAAGACTTATTAGTCATAAAAAAGCGAGGTCGGGATTTTTCCCGACCTCTTTTTGACTACTAAGGATGTTTATCTTTCTTTGAATTGCTCATGATTCGAATGAATAAATCCTTGTATTTATATTTTAAATAGGTTTCGTGTAAATACAATAAAGCCACGTAGACAATCATGAAAATGGCAGTTAGGTAGAACAAATCAAATGTTGTTTGAGCGTAATGAGTAGCTGCCCCATAAGAAACGAAAGCAGCTAAAATCACCCAAGGAAGATACTTGTAATATTTGCTTAACATAAGTCTACACCTCCAATATCTATTTCAATTTTATTATAGCACTTTAAGAAAAAAATGCAAACGATTACACGTATAAAATATAGTATTCTCATAGGAAAAATTTTCCTGTTTTTTTAAATTCTTTACGAATAAAAGATATAGGAGGAGTAAGAAAATAAACGTACTAAAAAATAATTCTAAAAAATTTTAGATAAATATTTGACAGATTCAAAAACAAACATTACAATAATGTTACAGAAGTATTTCATAACATTTCAAAAAGATTACACAGGAGGCGCATCATGAAAACAAAACATTCAATTCGTTTACTAGCAGTAGCAGTATTGGCTTCAACTTTGCTTTTAGGAGCATGTGGTAATAAAAAAGAAGAAGCTAAAAACGACAATGCAAATAAAACAACACAAACCACGTCAAGTTCAAAGGCAAGTTCTTCAAACAAAGAAAGTAAAACTCAAGCTTCAACAAGCACCACTACTTCAGAAAAAGCTAAAGCTTCCTCTGAACAAGCTTCAAGTCCTACAACTCAGGGTCAAGAATCAAACCAAGCTGCACCAACTCCCCAAGCTCCTCAGCAACAGGAAACTCCATCTCAACCATCTTCTAATCAGCAAGCTTCACAAAGTCAATCTAATCAAGCAAGCCAGTCAACTTATGACCCAACGACTGACCGCAAATTACAAGACCAGCAGGCGGAACATAATAAACGTTATAAAGGCGTTTTAACCATGGTCGATGGTGATTTTTCAGCAGCAGCAGGAAGCTGGAAAGGTGCCAATGGCGAGACTATCACTGTCTCATCAGGAGGTCAATTTACAGTAGAATCTGCTGATGGTAAGAAAGCAAACTACTCTATCCAAGGCTATGCCTATACTCTTGATGATGGTAAATATAATGCCAAAATTGGTGGTGGAAAAATCATCCAAATTACAACAGGAGCAGATGGTACAGTTTCTAGTGTTGTCTTGATTCAACCATAGAATCTGGCGGTAAAACTTTTCTCAAAACAAATGCAAACCCGTAACTCAGTTGAAGTTACGGGTTTTTGTAGTCTTTTATACTTTCTCTAACTGCAAGAGGGCTTCAATCTCAGCCAGAGTGCTGGCTTGTGAAATGGCTCCACGGAGTTTAGCAGCACCAGATGTGCCTCGAAGGTAGTGAGGAGCCAGCCCACGGAATTCACGGACAGCGATATTCTCACCTTTAAGGTCAATCAAGCGTTTCAGATGCTCATAAGCAATCTTCATCTTGTCTTCGAAGGTCAGATCAGGCAGGATTTCTCCAGTTTCAAAGTAATGATTGATTTGATTAAAGAGGTAAGGATTTCCCATAGCTGCGCGTCCAATCATAACGGCGTCGGCACCGACTTCCTCGATGCGTTGTTTAGCTTCTTGAACCGTACGGATGTCTCCGTTAGCGATGAATGGAATCTTGGTCAGAGCTTGTGCAACCTTATGAAGAGTCTCAAGGTCCGCATGGCCAGTGTACATCTGTTCACGTGTACGACCGTGCATAGCAAGGGCAGAAACACCAGCAGCTTCAGCGGCTAGGGCATTCTCAACTGCTAGGGATGGGTCCGACCAACCTGTCCGCATTTTAACAGTGAGGGGGATATCAAGGACAGCTTGGACCTTGTTGATGATAGAGTAAATCTTATCTGGGTTCTTGAGCCACATAGCCCCAGCTTCATTTTTCACGATTTTGTTAACTGGGCAGCCCATGTTGATATCGACGATATCGGTCTTGGTGTTTTCTTGGATGAATTCTGCTGCGCGAGCTAAGCTATCTTCATCGCTACCAAAAAGTTGGATGGAAACAGGGTTTTCACCCTCGTCGATATGAAGCATGTGTAAGGTTTTTTCGTTGTTGTATTGGATACCCTTATCAGAGACCATTTCCATAACAACGAGGCCTGCACCAAGTTCTTTTGCGATAGTACGAAAGGCTGAGTTGGTCACACCAGCCATGGGTGCGAGGACCGTCCGGTTTGGGATCTCGACGTTCCCAATCATAAAAGGTGTATTAAGATTTGTCACGAATGAGTTCCTCCAGGTCGTTTTCATCAAAGTTATAAGTTGTTTGGCAGAATTGACAAGTGATTTCTGCCCCATGGTCTTCCTCTTTCATTTCCCCAAGGTCTGAACTTGGAAGGCTGGCAAGAGCATCCATAAAGCGTTCTTTGCTACAGTCACATTGGAAACGAATTTCTTCTTCGGACAGACGTTTGTAGGGCTCGTCACCATAGATTGCTTTGAGAAGGGCTTCAATATGGTCATCGCTTTCCAGAAGTGTAGAGATAGCAGGCATTTCTTGGATTCGTTTTTCAAAACGTGCGATTTCTTCCTCTTTGGCATTTGGCAATACTTGGAGCAAGAAACCACCTGCAACTTCGACCTTGTCGTCTTTGTCTAAAAGAACATTGAGGCCAACTGCTGAAGGCGTTTGTTGACTTTCTGTAAGATAGAAAGCTAGGTCTTCACCGATTTCTCCAGAGATAAGAGGCGTCATGGAATTATAGGGATTTCCAGTGCCATAGTCTGTAATCACTAGAAATTGACCGTTTCCGACAAAAGGTCCAACGAGGACTTCTCCTGTTGCAGTCTTTTTAATGTCAACTCCAGGGTTTTGAACGTAGCCTTTGACGTTACCCTTGGTATCTGCAACTGTGATAATGGCACCGAGGGAGCTAGTTCCAAGAACCTTGACGGTTAGCTTGGTATTTCCTTTTTCGTTGGCAGCGAGAATTTGGCTGGCGATAAGGGTACGACCAAGCGCTACGGTTGAACTAGCTTGGGTTTGATGTTTTTCTTGAGCAGTGCGGACGGTTTCCGTGCTGTCAAGGACAAAAGCACGAAAGGCTCCGCTTTCTGATATTGTTTTAATAATTTTATCCATAGCTACTATTTTAGCATAAAAATGCCCAAAGAGGGAGCCGTGTGTTTGCTGTTTCTGAGGAATAATGACGAGGAAATCAGCTTTAAAATAAAATGAGAAACAGATTATTTCAGCATTTGAAAGATTTATGCTATGCTTGTAGGAGAAAATGAAAGGGGTAACAAATGTATTTAGGTGATTTGATGGAAAAAGCCGAATCTGGTCAATTTTTAGTCCTTTCCTTTTTATTACAAGATTCGCAGACAACAGTCAAGGAAGCCATGGAAGAAACAGGTTTTTCAAAGGCGACCTTAACCAAGTATATCTCTCTAATTAACGAAAATGCTTTAGAAAGAGGGTTAGAGCTGACCATCCACTTGGATGATGAAAGCCTGCGTCTGTCTGTCGGTACTGCCACAAAGGGGAGAGAGATTCGGAGCTTATTTCTAGACAATGCCATTAAATACCAAATTTTGGTTTACCTTCTCTATCACCAACAGTTCCTAGCCCATCAATTGGCTCAAGAATTAATGATTAGCGAGGCCACGCTTGGTCGCCATTTGTCTAGCTTGAATCATATTTTGTCAGAGTTTGACTTATCCATCCAAAATGGTCGTTGGCGAGGTCCAGAGCATCAGATTCGTTACTTTTATTTCTGCCTTTTCCGCAAGGTCTGGTCCAGTCAGGAGTGGGAAAGTCATATGCAGAAAGCGGAGAGAAAGCAGGATATTGCTACCCTAGAAGAAATCTGCGGTTCTAGCTTGTCTTCGGGCCAGAAATTGGACTTGGTTCTCTGGACTCATATCAGTCAACAGCGCCTTCGGGTTAACGCCTGTCAATTTCAGGTTATAGAAGAAAAAATGCGAGGGTATTTTGACAATATTTTCTACCTTCGTCTACTTGGCAAGGCTCCTTCTTTTTTTGGTGGCCAGCACATTCCTCTAGGAACTGAGGATGGGGAGATGATGATTTTCTTCTCTTTCCTTCTTTCCCATCGTATCTTGCCCCTTCATACCATGGAGTACATCCTTGGTTTTGGGGGAGAACTTGCGGCTTTACTGACACAAATGATCCAGGAAATGAAGAAGGAGAAGCTATTAGGGGACTATATAGAGGACCATATCACTTATGAACTGAGTCAACTTTGTAGCCAAGTTTATCTCTACAAGGGCTATATCTTGCAAGATCGATACAAGTATCAGATAGAGCATCGGCACCCTTATTTGCTGATGGAGCATGACTTTCGAGATATTGCTCAGAAAATTTTCGCCTCCTTGCCAGCCTTTCATCAGGGGACGGATCTGGATAAAAAAATCCTTTGGGAATGGCTTCAGTTGATGGAGTATATGGCAGAAAATATAGGCAAACATCTGAGAATAGGGCTAGATCTAACAGCAGGCTTCCTTGTTTTTTCGAGAATGTCAGCCCTTTTAAAACGATATTTGGAGTACAATCGCTTCATTACTATCGAAGCCTATGACCGTACTCGTCATTATGATTTGCTGGTTACCAATAACCCTATCCATAAGAAAGAACAAACACCTATCTACTATTTGAAAAATGATTTGGACATGGAAGATTTAGCTACGATCCGTCAGATGCTATTTGCCTAAAAGACCTGATTTTTCAGGTCTTTTTTGTGAAATTCGCACAATCTCCTCACTTTTTTTAAAAATTTTAAAAAAATTGATAAACAAGAAAGCGCTTTATTTTGTATACTAGTTACTGTAAAGAGGAACCCCCTCAAGATTTTATCAGGAGGACAGCACATGTCACAAGAAAAATACATCATGGCTATTGACCAAGGAACTACTAGTTCTCGTGCCATCATTTTTAACAAAAAAGGAGAAAAGGTCAGCTCTAGTCAAAAAGAGTTCACTCAGATTTTCCCTCAAGCAGGTTGGGTAGAGCACAATGCCAATGAAATTTGGAACTCTGTTCAGTCAGTTATTGCGGGTGCTTTCATCGAAAGTGGTGTGAAACCAAGTCAAATCGAGGCAATCGGGATTACCAACCAACGTGAAACAACTGTCGTCTGGGATAAGAAAACAGGGCTCCCTATCTACAATGCTATCGTTTGGCAATCACGCCAGACTGCTCCTCTGGCTGAACAACTGAAAAGCCAAGGTTATGTGGAAAAATTCCATGAAAAGACTGGTTTGATCATCGATGCTTACTTCTCAGCGACTAAGGTTCGTTGGATTTTGGACCATGTAGAAGGCGCTCAAGAGCGAGCTGAAAAGGGTGAATTGCTCTTTGGTACCATTGATACTTGGCTGGTTTGGAAATTGACTGACGGAGCAACTCACGTGACCGACTACTCAAACGCAGCTCGTACCATGCTCTATAACATCAAGGATCTTAAGTGGGATGATGAGATTTTGGAAATCCTCAATATTCCTAAGGCTATGCTTCCAGAAGTTCGTTCTAACTCTGAAATCTATGGCAAGACAGCTCCATTCCATTTCTACGGTGGAGAAGTGCCAATCTCTGGTATGGCGGGTGACCAACAAGCAGCCCTCTTTGGTCAGTTGGCTTTTGATCCTGGTATGGTTAAAAATACCTACGGAACTGGTTCCTTCATCATCATGAACACTGGTGAAGAAATGCAGTTGTCTGAAAACAACCTTTTGACAACGATTGGTTATGGTATTAACGGCAAGGTTTACTATGCTTTGGAAGGTTCTATCTTCATCGCAGGAAGTGCCATTCAATGGCTTCGTGACGGTCTTCGCATGGTGGAAAACTCACCAGAGTCTGAAAAATATGCTCTTAATTCTCACAATAATGACGAAGTCTATGTCGTACCTGCCTTTACAGGTCTAGGGGCACCATACTGGAACCAAAACGCTCGAGGATCTGTCTTTGGCTTGACTCGTGGAACAACTAAAGAAGACTTTATCAAGGCGACTTTGCAATCTATCGCTTATCAAGTACGTGACATCATTGACACCATGCAAGTGGATGCTCAGACAGCTATCCAAGTCTTGAAGGTAGATGGTGGTGCAGCCATGAACAACTTCCTCATGCAGTTCCAAGCTGACATCTTGGGAATTGATATCGCACGCGCTAAAAACTTGGAAACAACTGCCCTAGGGGCAGCCTTCCTGGCAGGATTGTCAGTGGGCTACTGGAAGGACTTGGATGAGTTGAAACTCTTGAACGAGACAGGAGAACTTTTCGAACCATCGATGAACGAATCTCATAAGGAACAACTCTATAAGGGCTGGAAGAAAGCTGTGAAAGCAACTCAAGTCTTTGCGGAAATCGATGACTAATACTGTTTCTTGATGCAATTATCAGTTTAAGAATGAAACAACTCAGTTAGAAAGTGTGTAAATATGGAATTTTCAAAGAAAACACGTGAATTGTCAATTAAAAAAATGCAGGAACGCACCTTGGATCTCTTGATTATTGGTGGAGGGATTACAGGAGCTGGTGTAGCTTTGCAGGCAGCAGCCAGTGGTCTTGACACTGGTTTGATTGAAATGCAGGACTTCGCAGAAGGAACATCTAGCCGTTCAACAAAATTGGTCCACGGAGGTCTGCGTTATCTCAAACAATTCGACGTGGAAGTGGTATCAGATACAGTTTCTGAGCGTGCGGTGGTTCAACAAGTCGCTCCACATATTCCAAAACCAGATCCAATGCTCTTGCCAGTTTACGACGAGGATGGAGCAACATTTAACCTTTTCCGTCTCAAAGTAGCCATGGACTTGTACGACCTATTGGCAGGGGTTAACAATACGCCTGCTGCAAACAAGGTTTTGAGCAAAGAAGAAGTCTTGGAACGCCAGCCAAACTTGAAGAAAGAAGGTTTGGTAGGAGGTGGAGTTTATCTTGACTTCCGTAACAACGATGCCCGTCTCGTGATCGAAAACATCAAACGTGCCAACCAAGATGGTGCCCTCATTGCCAACCACGTGAAGGCAGAAGGCTTCCTCTTTGACGAAAGTGGTAAGATTACAGGTGTCGTAGCTCGTGATTTGTTGACAGACCAAGTCTTTGAGATCAAGGCTCGTCTGGTTATCAACACGACAGGTCCTTGGAGCGACAAGGTACGCAATCTGTCTAATAAGGGAACGCAATTCTCACAAATGCGTCCAACCAAGGGAGTTCACTTGGTGGTGGACTCAAGCAAGATCAAGGTTTCACAGCCAGTTTACTTTGACACAGGTTTGGGAGATGGTCGTATGGTCTTTGTTCTCCCACGTGAAAACAAGACTTACTTTGGTACAACCGATACAGACTACACAGGTGATTTGGAACATCCAAAAGTGACGCAGGAAGATGTAGATTATCTACTTGGCATTGTCAACAACCGCTTCCCAGAAGCAAACATTACCGTTGCTGATATTGAAAGCAGCTGGGCTGGTCTTCGTCCATTGATCGCAGGCAATAGCGCTTCTGACTACAATGGTGGAAATAACGGAACCATTAGCGATGAAAGCTTCAATAGCTTGATTGCGACTGTCGAGGCTTATCTATCGAAAGAAAAATCGCGTGAAGATGTTGAGTATGCTGTCAGCAAGCTTGAAAGTAGCACATCTGAGAAACATTTGGACCCATCTGCAGTTTCACGTGGTTCGAGCTTGGACCGTGATGACAATGGCCTGTTGACCCTTGCTGGTGGTAAAATCACAGACTACCGTAAGATGGCTGAAGGGGCTATGGAGCGCGTGGTTGACATTCTCAAAGCAGAATTTGACCGCAGCTTTAAACTCATCAACTCGAAGACTTATCCTGTTTCAGGTGGAGAATTGAACCCAGCAAATGTGGACTCAGAAATTGAAGCCTTTGCTCAACTTGGAGTGTCACGTGGCTTGGATAGCAAGGAAGCTCATTACCTAGCAAATCTCTACGGTTCAAATGCACCGAAAGTCTTTGCCCTTGCTCACAGCTTGGAACAAGCGCCAGGACTCAGCTTGGCAGATACCTTGTCCCTTCACTATGCAATGCGCAATGAGTTGGCTCTGAGCCCAGTTGACTTCCTCCTTCGCCGTACCAACCACATGCTCTTTATGCGTGATAGTTTGGATAGCATTGTGGAGCCAGTTCTGGATGAAATGGGACGATTCTATGATTGGTCAGAAGAAGAAAAGGCAGCCTACCGTGCGGATGTTGAAGCAGCCCTTGCTAACAACGATCTAGCGGCATTGAAAAATTAAGAAAAACTAGAAGAGAGGGAACAAGCCTTCCTTGCCTTCCCTCTCCTTCTTTAAAATGGAGACAACGATATGATGAAAGAATTATTTGGAGAATTTTTGGGGACTTTAATCCTTATCCTCCTAGGAAATGGTGTTGTAGCAGGTGTGGTTCTTCCCAAAACCAAGAGTAACAATTCAGGGTGGATCGTCATCACGATGGGATGGGGGATCGCCGTTGCGGTTGCCGTCTTTGTATCTGGCAAACTTAGTCCTGCACACTTAAACCCAGCTGTGACGTTTGGTGTAGCCTTAAAAGGTGACTTGCCTTGGGCTTCAGTATTCCCATATATCCTAGCTCAGTTCGCTGGAGCTATGCTTGCTCAAATTTTAGTTTGGTTGCAATTCAAACCGCACTATGAAGCAGAAGAAAATGCAGGAAATATTCTAGCAACTTTCAGCACTGGACCAGCTATCAAAGATACTGTGTCAAACTTGATTAGTGAAATCCTTGGGACTTTTGTCTTGGTATTGACAATCTTTGCTTTGGGTCTCTATGACCTTCAAGCAGGGCTAGGAACCTTTGCAGTGGGAACCTTGATTGTCGGTATCGGTCTTTCACTAGGTGGGACAACTGGTTATGCCTTGAACCCAGCTCGTGACCTCGGTCCTCGCATTATGCATAGCCTTCTTCCAATTCCAAACAAGGGAGATGGGGGCTGGTCTTATGCTTGGATTCCTGTTGTAGGACCTGTTATCGGTGCAGCCCTAGCAGTTCTCGTATTTTCACTTTTCTAAGATAATAAAACCCAAATATTTATATCTCAATAAACATAACTTACCAAAAATGACCAAAATAAGGAGCGCTGCCTCACTTCATTTTGGTCGTTTTGATTTTTTTAAGTTTATATACTGGTGTTAATTATTATTTCAGCTAAAAAACAGAGTACTTCACTAGTTCATTCATCAATCTTTTAGGTCTTGAATTATATTTGTTGTGTAAATAATTTTGTCTCGTTATTGGGGTTTAGTAGTAAGAGTCATTTGTTTTTTTATTTTAGGAAATTGGATAATAGAAGTATATAGTTTTTAAATTATGATATAATGAATAAAGTTAATTATCCTTGATAATATGATAGGGACTAATCCTAAAATGACAAATCAGGAGATGAGAAAAAGAGAAAAGGAGTCCATCTGGTATGAATTATTTTGAGGGGAATGAGTTTTTCCTTCTATTGTTTGTGGTTTTACTGATTGGCTTTGTTTTAAACTATTTTGGCAAGCGTAAGGATTATTATATTTTAAGTCTGTCAATTTTATTTGCAGGAGCCATCTATGGTAAGAGTAAATCCATGGTTGTTTATCTATTGGCTTTCATCATCTACCAATATGTCCTAGTTTTCATAGCACAAAGAATGGATTCAAAACGGTTAAAACCTCTAGTTATGTTATCTATTTTACCTTTAGTGGTCAATAAAGTCTTTGCAATAACCCAGCTACATTTGTTGGCTTTTATTGGGATTTCCTACATGTCCTTTAAGACCATTCAGATCATGCTAGAAATATCGGATGGTTTAATCAAAGAAAAAATCAGTGTAAAAGATTATCTGCAGTTTCTACTCTTTTTCCCTACAGTTAGTTCTGGGCCAATCGATCGTAGCAGAAGATTTCTAAAAGAGATCAATGAAGTCATGCCTAGAAAAGACTACCTAGAGTTAGCAGGTGATGGTATTTATCGCATCGTTTTAGGCCTTCTCTACAAGGTTGTTTTATCAACCTATGTTTACCAGATACTACTTGCTCTAAGCAATACTGGTTCAGTTGTCTACTCAATCAAATATATGTACCTGTATACTCTCTATCTGTTCTTTGACTTTGCGGGGTATAGTTTGATGGCTGTTGGAAGCAGTAATGTTTTGGGTATTCAGACACCGATGAATTTCAATAAACCTTTCTTGAGTATTGATATCAAGGATTTCTGGACCAGATGGCACATCACCTTGTCAACATGGTTGAGAGATTTCGTATTTTCAAGAGTTTTGATGCAGGTTATCAGAAAGAAATGGTTTAAGAATAGATTACACAATGCAGCCTATGCCTATATGGTCAACATGTTGGTTATGGGATTTTGGCATGGAATTAGTGTCAGCTACATTGCTTATGGTTTTTACCATGGAATCTTGATGTCTGGATTTGAAATTTATCAAAAGAAAAGCACTTTTTATAAGAAACATAAAAATAAAACTTGGTACAAGCTAATAAGTTGGTTTGTGACCATGAATTTAGTTATGGTTGGCTTCTTTATCTTTTCAGGTGAACCTTATAAGATAATTATGGCAATTCTAAGTAGATAAAGAGATCTGCTAAAACAAGGAGATTGGACAAAACAAGATGATTAAGTTAAAAGCATTTTTACTATCGCTTTTGCTCGTAATTGCGACTCTTGCTCTTTTAAATGTGACATATGTCAAGAAGATTGACGACTATTATAAAGTCAAGGACAATAGTATTCGCTACAGCACTTCTTATGAAAAGTATAAAAGTAGGGATATTCTAACAAATAATATCACTCCCAATACACTAGTTCTAATGGGTTCCTCAGAGTTAGTTGCGACGATAAATGAAGATTACCATCCCAATAAAATTTTTAACTACAATGATTTTAACATTATGCAGATAGGAACCAGTTACTCTCAAAATATCATTCAAGCTACAACCTTGAGTTCGATTGAGGGGGCTATGAGTAAGCGAAAAGTAGCCATCGTAGAGTCTGTTCAATGGTTCGAAAAGGATGGGACTCATCAAGACGCCTTCTTAAACAAGGCCTCTCAGGAACATATTTTTCACATGCTAGATAACGAGAAAATCAGTAAGGAAACGAAAGAAAAACTGATTAATCGCATTATTGAGATTACCAAAGGAAACAAACAACAAAATGATATCTATAAAAAGTATAAAAGCTATTTCATAGAAGGAAAAGGAACAATCATTGATAAAAAACTGTTGGAGCTTGACAATGACGTTTATTCCTTTAAACTAAAAAATAAATTCTATCAGAAACAAGGGAAATCAGACTACCCTATACTCGGAGATAAAACGCCCGACTATAATTGGGAGAAGATGACCAAGAAATTTGTAGAAGAAGTTGAAAAGAAAACAGATAACAATGATTATGCTGTGGATAATAACTACTACAATACCTACTTGAGAGACCGCTATGCTTCGTTGAAAGATTCTAACAAAGACTTGAGCTACATAGAGTCACCAGAGTATTCAGATATGGAACTCTTCTTGACAGTTGCTAAGGAATTGGGCATTGAAGTTGAAGTCATTATCTTTCCTGTAAATGGTAAATGGAATGATTACACAGGTGTTTCACGAGAAATGCGTGAAGAAACTTACAAAAAAATAGAAAATATTGCCAAAAACCACGGTGCTACGGTGTTAAACTATGGAAATAAAGAGTATGAAGATTACTTTTTATTTGACGTGATGCACGTTGGGGTGAAAGGATGGATGGAAGTTGAAAAAGAACTTTACAAATTTGCAAACGAAACTAACTGACACACATCGTTTACTATTGTGGACCTTGTTTTTCTACACAGTTATTTTAAGCATCGTAATCTACTGTTTTGTGACTGATTTTTCGAACATTCAAGATTTCATCTATAGTGAATTTTAAGATTACATATTATAAAAATCTCTAGATAAAGGGAATTCTACCGATAAAGTGAGACATAAGATAAGGCTCTATAATATTTATAGCGGGGAAGTCCTCTATAGGTAGTATAGAGCCTACCTTGTTGTAGCTCCCAATATAATCTATACTGGAAAACATTAAAGCTATCAGTAGAAGGTATCATATGGAACAATTTAATGATGTTGAAATGTAGTGGAAATGGACGGAAAACAATTGAAAAAATAGTTTATAAAGTGGTATAATAGCAGAAAAATAAGTTAGTAAGAAATTATTTTATTTTAGTTGAATATTACAGGAATGAAAGGTTTTTCTTGATGAAACAGAGAAATGAACTCTATCTCTTTCTTGGTCGGACAGCCTTGTATTTTATCATTTTCTTGGGCCTACTTTACTTTTTTAGTTATCTCGGTCAGGCTCAAGGTAGCTTTATCTATAATGAATTTTAACTTAAAGGAGAACCCCTATTGTGTCAAATAAACCAATAGTAGATATGATTGAAACCATTGAGCATTATGCTCAAAAGCAGCCTAATTTTCCGGTTTACAATGTCCTTGGAGAAGAGCATACCTATGGCCAATTGAAGGCTGATTCAGATAGCTTAGCAGCCCATATTGACCAAATGGGACTTCCTGAAAAGTCACCTGTTGTGGTGTTTGGTGGTCAAGAATATGAAATGTTAGCAACCTTTGTGGCCTTGACTAAATCTGGCCATGCCTATATCCCAATTGACAGCCATTCTGCCTTGGAGCGCGTGTCTGCGATTGTTGAAGTAGCAGAGCCAAGCTTAATCATCGCCATCAATGAGTTTCCAATTGAAAACCCAGCTGCTCCAATCATGTCCTTGGAGCAAGTGCGTCAAGCTTATGCTGCTCAGCAAGCCTATGATTTGCAACATCCGGTCAAAGGGGATGATAACTACTACATCATCTTTACTTCGGGGACAACTGGGAAACCAAAAGGGGTACAAATTTCGCATGATAACTTGCTCAGCTTCACCAACTGGATGATTACGGACAAGGAATTTGCGACGCCAGAGCGTCCGCAAATGTTGGCGCAACCACCCTATTCCTTTGACTTGTCTGTCATGTATTGGGCACCAACCTTGGCTCTTGGAGGAACGCTTTTTGCCCTTCCATCAACCATCACTCAAGACTTTAAACAACTCTTTGCGACCATCTTTTCTCTCCCGATTGCTATCTGGACTTCAACACCATCTTTTGCAGATATGGCCATGCTGTCTGAAGATTTCAATGCTGAAAAGATGCCAGGCATTACCCATTTCTACTTTGATGGGGAAGAGTTGACTGTTAAAACTGCTCAGAAATTACGCGAACGTTTCCCAAATGCGCGCATCATCAATGCCTATGGGCCAACAGAAGCAACAGTTGCTTTGTCGGCAGTTGCTATTACAGATGAGATGTTAGCGACACTTAAACGCTTGCCAATTGGTTATACCAAAGAAGATTCTCCAACCTTCATCATTGATGAGGTAGGAAATAAATTGCCAAATGGTGAACAAGGTGAGATCATCGTGTCTGGACCGGCTGTTTCAAAAGGTTATATGAATAATCCTGAGAAAACAGCAGAAGCTTTCTTCGAATTTGAAGGTCTGCCAGCCTACCATACAGGAGATGTTGGAACCATGACGGATGAAGGCCTTCTTCTCTACGGTGGACGGATGGATTTCCAAATCAAGTTTAACGGCTACCGTATTGAGCTAGAGGATGTTTCTCAAAACTTGAACAAATCTCAGTACATTGACTCGGCTGTTGCGGTACCGCGCTATAATAAAGATCACAAGGTTCAAAATCTCTTGGCCTATGTTATCTTAAAAGATGGGGTCAAAGAACAATTTGAGCGCGAGATTGATATTACCAAAGCGATCAAGGAAGACTTGGAAGATATTATGATGTCTTATATGATGCCTTCGAAATTTCTCTACCGTGACAGCTTGCCGCTAACTCCAAATGGGAAAATCGACATCAAAGGGTTGATTAGTGAGGTAAACAATAGATGATGGAGCTTCTTAAACAGCTTCCTCATATTGAGCCTTATGGGAATCCGCAGTACTTTTTGTATGTGATTACTGCTATTTTGCCAATCTTTATCGGTCTTTTTTTCAAAAAACGTTTTGGCTGGTATGAAATATTGGTTAGTCTGTTCTTTATAGTCACTATGCTGACGGGAGGCAAGACCAATCAATTAGCTGCCTTGGGTATTTATCTGTGCTGGGAAATATTGCTCCTGCTTTTCTACAGGCACTATCGAAAAAGTAAGGATGGCAAGTGGGTATTCTACCTCGTTAGTTTTCTGTCCCTCCTTCCGATTATCTTTGTCAAGGTGCAGCCAGCTATCAATGGAACGCAGTCTTTGCTTGGGTTCTTGGGAATTTCTTATTTGACCTTTCGTTCGGTGGGGATTATCATCGAACTCAGAGATGGAGTCATTAAGGATTTGAAAATATGGGAGTATTTGCGTTTTCTTCTCTTTATGCCGACATTTTCAAGTGGTCCTATTGATCGTTTCAAACGTTTTAATGAAAATTATCAGACGATACCAGAGCGCGATGAGTTGCTAGATATGCTAGCCGAGTCCGTTCGATATATCATGTGGGGATTTCTGTATAAATTTATCCTAGCTCATATTTTAGGCGAGATTTTATTACCACCGCTAAAGAATTTAGCTTTACAAACAGGTGGCGTCTTTAACTATTATGTAGTGGCCATCATGTACACATTTGGTTTGGAACTCTTCTTTGATTTTGCAGGTTACTCTATGTTTGCTATAGCTATTTCAAATCTGATGGGAATTCGTAGTCCGATTAACTTCAACAAACCTTTCCTGTCAAGAGATTTGAAAGAGTTTTGGAATCGTTGGCACATGAGTTTATCCTTCTGGTTCCGTGATTTTGTCTTTATGCGCATGGTCATGGTGATAACGAGAAAGAAGCTTTTTAAGAATCGAAATGTGACTTCAAGTGTTGCCTATGTCCTGAACATGCTCCTTATGGGGTTCTGGCATGGGATAACATGGTTTTATATTGCTTACGGACTCTTTCATGGGATAGGCTTAGTGATGAATGATGCCTGGGTCAGAAAGAAAAAAATGCTCAATAAAGAACGGAAAAAAGCAGGGCAACCACCTTTTCCTGAGAACCGTTGGATTCAGTTGCTTGGCATGGTTATAACTTTCCATGTCGTAATGGTTTCATTCTTAATCTTTTCGGGATTTTTGAATGATTTATGGTTTAAAAAATAAATGGAATTAAAAAATAGAAGGAAATTTAAAAATGGATATCAAATCAGAAGTTATTGAAATTATCGATGAATTATTTATGGAAGATGTTTCTGACATGATGGATGAAGATCTTTTCGATGCAGGTGTCTTAGACAGTATGGGAACGGTTGAATTGATTGTGGAAATCGAAAACCGCTTTGATATTCGTGTCCCGGTTACAGAATTTGGTCGTGACGATTGGAATACGGCTAATAAAATCGTAGCAGGGATTACGGAGTTAAAGAATGCTTAAACGCTTGTGGCTGATCTTTGGGCCTATCTTCATTGCTGGATTTTTGGTTCTTCTACTCATCTTTTTTTATCCAGGTACAACAAGCCATAATCTCATGGAGGAAAAATACTCTGCGGCTTCTGTTAGTACGGAGAGCTTTAAGGAGAGAAGCCAAAAAGTGAGAGCTCTCACGGATTCTAATATGCGTTTTGTCCCTTTCTTTGGGTCGAGTGAATGGATTCGTTTTGATAGTATGCATCCAGGAGTGTTGGCTGAAAAGTATAACCGCTCCTACCGTCCTTATTTTATGGGGCAGGCAGGAGCCGCTTCTCTTAGTCAGTATTTTGGGATGCAACAAATCACATCTGAACTTGAAAATAAACAAGCGGTATTTGTAATCTCTCTACAGTGGTTTACAAAAGAGGATCATGACCCGACTATTTTTCAAACTTATTTTAACAATGACCAGTTGACTGCCTTCTTGGAAAATCAATCTGGAGATGTGGCCACTCAATATGCGGCTAATAGACTCTTGAAGCAGAATCCAAGCGTACCGATGAAGGGGATTGTTGAAAAACTGGCTAAGAATGAACAATTGTCAAATTTTGATCAAACGATGGTTAATTTCTCTGCTGAGTTCAATGAAAGACAAGCTGCCCTTTTTGGTAGATTCTCGATTCGGGGTCGATTAAAGTATAGAGATCATATTGAAAAATATTTGAGTAGCCTCCCAGATCAATTTTCTTATGAAGAATTGGAAAATATCGCTCGAAAAGAGGGTGAAGAAAATACAACCAATAATGATTTGGGAGTAGATAATCATTTTTACAATACTAAGTTAAAGAAAGATTGGAAAAAATGGGAAGGGTCTCAAAAGAATTTTAACTTTCTCAAATCACCTGAGTACAATGATTTGCAGTTAGTGCTCGATCAATTTGCCAAATCTAAGGTCAATGTACTCTTTGTCTTTCAACCTGTCAATAAAAAATGGATGGATTATACCGGGCTAAGTGAGGAGATGTATCAACACACAGTTGAAAAAATTCGTTACCAGTTGGAGAGTCAAGGTTTTACCAATATTGCTGACTTTTCAAAAAACGGAGGAGATCCATACTTTGTCAAGGATACGATTCATATCGGTTGGTTAGGCTGGTTGGCGTTTGACAAGGTTGTAAATCCTTTTTTAAGTAATCCAACAACAGCACCTAGTTACCAAATGAATGACCGCTTCTTTAGCCAAGATTGGGCGGATTACGATGGTAACATCAAAGATTTTCAATAAAATGAGCTAAAAGTTTGGGATTTTAATCCTAGCTTTTTTGTTTAAATGGCGAATATTTAAGATGCAAATAGGTCAAAAGTTTCAAAATTTTTAGAAATAGCGTATAATATAAAAGAGAAAAAGAAAAGAAAGGGATTTCAAAATGAAGAAACAGTTCTTATTACCCATCCTATCTACAGCTTTATTAGCTCCAGCCTTCTTAGCTGGACAAGTATACGCTGAAGAAGCAACAACTCCTGCAGAAAGTTCAGCTGTCGCAGCAACTCCAGCTCCTGTTGAGAGCCCTGCGGTACCGGAAACTTCGACAACTTCAGAAGCGATTGCACCTGCAGAAGCTCCGTCAGCTCCTGCTGAATCTCCTAAAAGCGAAGAAAAGGACACGGTTATCTTACACACCAATGATGTCCATGGTCGTATTGTAGAGGAAAAAGGAGTCATTGGAGACGCTAAGTTGGCGACTGTCATTGAACAAGAGCGTGCAAAAACCAACCAGACCACCTTGGTAGTGGATGCTGGTGATGCTTTCCAGGGTCTTCCTATCTCAAACTCATCAAAAGGTGAGGCACGTGCTAAGATTCTTAACGAGATGGATTATGATGCCATGGCTGTAGGAAATCACGAGTTTGATTTCGGACTTGATGAAGCAAAAAAATACAAAGAAATTTTGAAATTCCCCTTGTTAAGTTCAAATACTTATGTAGATGGAGCTCGTCTCTTCCAAGCTTCTACTATTGTTGACAAGAATAAGGATGTTGAAGGCGATGAGTTTGTAGTGATAGGTGTGACAACGCCGGAAACAGCAACGAAAACTCACCCTAAAAATGTTAAAGGAGTAACCTTTACTGAGCCAATCGAAGAGGTTAATAAGGTCGTTGAAGAAGTTCAAGCCAAGGCTAAGGCGGAAGGTAAGGATTATAAGCATTATGTAGTCTTAGCCCACTTGGGTGTTGATACAACAACGCCAGTAGCTTGGCGTGGCTCAACACTAGCAGAAGCCCTGTCTAAGAACCCTCTTTTGAAAGGGAAACGTGTAACAGTCATTGATGGTCACTCTCATACAGTAGAATCAACTACTTACGGAGATAATGTGACTTACAACCAAACTGGAAGTTATCTCCATAATGTTGGTAAAATTACTTATAAATCTCGTCAGCTTTTGGGCAATCCAACTCAGATTACTGCTGCTGAAGCCAAAAAATTAGAAGCAAATCCAAAAGTTGCTAGTTTAGTTAAAGATATTAAGGCAAAGTATGATGCAGAAAATGCAGTTGAGGTTGTGTCTAACAGTCCTGTTGAACTAAACGGTGATCGTGAAAATGTCCGTGTCCGCGAGACAAACCTTGGAAATCTCGTCGCAGATTCTCTCTACCAGTATGGTCAAACAGGATTTAGTCATCCAACAGATATCGCTGTGACAAATGGTGGTGGCTTGCGTGAAACGATTTCCAAAGATAAACCAATTACAAAAGGAAATGTCATTGCAGTCTTACCATTTGGAAACACAATCTCACAAATTCAAGTAACTGGTCAGCAAGTTCTGGATATGTTTGAAAAATCACTCGGCTCTATCTTGCAGGTTGATAAGACAGGAAAAACTGTCTTGGATGAAAATGGTCAACCATTGCTCGAACCAAGTGGTGGATTCTTACAGATTTCAGGAGCCAAGGTCTACTACGATACAAACCTAGTCGCAGGTAAACGCGTCTTGGCTATTCAAGTGAAGAATCGTGCAACTGGTCTTTATGAAAAACTAGATTTGGCGAAAATCTACTACCTAGCAACCAATGACTTCCTTGCAGCAGGTGGTGACGGTTATACCATGCTTGGTGGTGCTAGAGAAGAAGGTCCTTCAATGGATGCTGCCTTTGAAGACTATCTCAAAACAGCTGATTTGACTCAGTATGAAAAGGTAAATCCAAATTCACGCACGATTTCTGTGGACTCAAAAACATTTAAACTTCCTGAAGAAGGTAAAGAGCAAGATCCAGCTAAACCAGTAGAAGACCAAGCAACAAAACCGACTCAACCTTCTACTGTAAAAGTTGATTATAAGGTTGCAGATAAGTTTGCTAAGAAAACAGTAGTCTCAGAGAAACTACTTCCAAATACAGGTAGTGAGCAATCTATTTTCATGATGCTACTTGGTGTGATTCTTGGAGCGACAGCTCTCTGGACTAGCCGTAAACAAGAAAAATAATTCTAAAGGATGAAAACATCTCAGGTGTTTTCATCTTTTTTCTTGATTCTTTTTTGGTTTATGATATAATTAACCAGTAAAGGATATGTGATGATTTATATTGTTTTAGGAAAAAGATAGCTAGGAAAGGAGAAGTTCATGAGACAATTAGCAACAGAAATTGATCATTTTTTAAATGAAGTGATCCTGAAAGCTGAAAATCAGCATGAAATTTTGATTGGCCATTGTACCAGTAATGTGGCTTTGACCAATACCCAGGAGCATATTCTTATGCTCTTATCAGAGGAGTCCTTAACGAATTCTGAGTTGGCTCGCCGTCTCAATGTCAGTCAAGCAGCCGTCACCAAGGCCATTAAGTCCTTGATTAAAGAAGGGATGCTGGAAGCTTCTAAGGATCCAAAGGATGCTCGAGTGATTTTCTATCAATTGACAGATCTAGCTCGACCTATTGCTGAGGAGCATCACCATCATCATGAGCACACCCTCTCGACTTATGAACAAGTTGCCAGTCAATTCTCAGATGAAGAGCAACAAATTATTCAGCGGTTTTTAACTGCTTTAGTAGGAGAAATCAAGTAATGAGATACATCACAGTAGAGGATTTGTCCTTCTATTATGACAAGGAACCTGTGCTTGAGCATATCAATTACAGTGTTGATAGTGGGGAATTTGTCACCCTTACTGGAGAAAATGGAGCTGCCAAGACGACTCTTATCAAGGCCAGTCTTGGTATTCTACAACCAAGATTTGGCAAAGTTACCATTTCAAAGACCAACACTCGTGGGACAAAACTAAGAATCGCCTACCTTCCCCAACAGATTGCAAGTTTCAATGCAGGCTTTCCGAGTACCGTTTATGAATTTGTCAAATCAGGTCGTTATCCAAGAAAAGGTTGGTTCCGTCGTCTAAATGCTCACGATGAGGAACATATCAAGGCTAGTTTAAACTCTGTTGGAATGTGGGAACATCGAGACAAAAGGATTGGTTCCCTTTCTGGCGGGCAAAAGCAGAGGGCTGTTATCGCACGTATGTTTGCTTCAGATCCAGATATCTTTATCTTGGATGAGCCGACGACAGGGATGGATGCGGGAACCAAGGATGAGTTTTACGAACTCATGCACCACAGTGCCCATCATCATGGCAAGGCTGTTTTGATGATTACTCACGATCCTGAAGAAGTTAAGGACTATGCAGATCGCAATATTCACCTGGTCCGAGACCAAGATTCCCCGTGGCGTTGCTTCAATGTCCA
This sequence comes from Streptococcus infantis, assembly GCF_964243025.1. GTDB lineage: Bacteria > Bacillota > Bacilli > Lactobacillales > Streptococcaceae > Streptococcus > Streptococcus infantis_N. The sequence goes on along the minus strand of NZ_CAXTDJ010000007.1, from coordinate 16,700 downwards.
TGAAAGTGACCAGGAGGTGGAGCATGCTTAATCTATTGTCTTATGATTTTATGCAGCGAGCCTTTTTGGCTGTTATTGCCATGAGTCTCTTCTCACCAGTTCTTGGGACCTTCCTAATTCTGCGTCGTCAGAGTCTTATGAGTGATACTCTAAGTCACGTCTCGCTTTCGGGGGTTGCCTTTGGCTTGGTTTTAGGAATTTCCCCGACCATTTCAACCATTGTGATTGTCTTGATTGCAGCGGTCTTCCTTGAATACCTACGTACGGTTTATAAAAGCTTTATGGAGATTGGGACAGCCATTCTCATGTCTACAGGACTTGCAGTTTCACTTATTGTCATGAGTAAGGGTAAGAGCTCTAGTTCTATGAGTCTGGATCAGTACCTTTTTGGTTCTATCGTGACCATTAGTCAAGAGCAGGTCATTGGTCTCTTTGTTATTGCAGCGGTTGTTTTAATCCTGACCTTCCTCTTTTTAAGACCCATGTATATTCTAACTTTTGACGAGGATACAGCTTTTGTCGATGGTCTTCCAGTACGTACCATGTCTATCCTCTTTAACATGGTAACGGGTGTGGCTATTGCTCTTATGATTCCAGCTGCAGGAGCACTTTTGGTATCAACTATCATGGTCTTGCCAGCTAGTATCGCTTTGCGTTTAGGGAAGAACTTTAGTTCGGTGATGATTCTTGCAAGTGCCATTGGTTTTCTAGGCATGGTGGCAGGGCTTTATATTTCCTATTATGCAGAGACACCACCAAGTGCAAGTATTACCATTATCTTTGTAGTTGTCTTTTTGTTAGTCAGCTTACTCAAACGTTTTATCAAATAGGAGAAGTAAATGAAAAAACTAGGCCTACTTTTGGCAAGTCTTGTGACCTTGTTCTTAGTCGCTTGTTCTAATCAAAAACAAGCAGATGGGAAATTAAATATCGTCACAACTTTCTATCCTGTCTACGAATTTACCAAGCAAGTAGCAGGGGACACAGCCAATGTCGAACTTTTAATCGGGGCTGGAACAGAACCACATGACTATGAACCATCGCCTAAGGCAGTCGCTAAAATCCAAGATGCTGATGCTTTCGTTTATGAGAATGAGAACATGGAAACTTGGGTTCCTAAGTTATTAGAATCCCTAGATGCGAAAAAAGTAAAAACAATCAAGGCGACTGGAGATATGCTGCTCCTTCCAGGAAGTGAAGAAGAGGAAGACCATGACCATGGTGAAGAAGGTCATCATCACGAGTATGACCCTCATGTATGGTTGTCTCCTGCGCGTGCAATCAAACTTGTAGAACATATCCGTGATAGTCTTTCAGCTGACTATCCGGATAAGAAGGCGACTTTTGAACAAAATGCAGCAGCCTATATCGAAAAACTGCAAGCCTTGGACAAGGCCTATACTGAAGGACTTTCTAGTGCAAAACAAAAGAGTTTTGTGACTCAACACGCAGCCTTCCGTTATCTAGCCTTGGACTACGGACTCAATCAAGTCTCTATCTCAGGTCTTTCACCAGATGCGGAGCCTTCAGCAAGCCGTTTGGCAGAATTGACCGAGTACATCAAGAAAAACAAAATCTCTTATATCTACTTTGAAGAAAATGCTTCTCAAGCCCTAGCGAATACCCTCTCAAAAGAAACAGGAGTGAAGTTAGATGTTATGAATCCTCTTGAAAGCTTGACCGAAGAGGACATGAAGGCTGGAGAAAACTATGTCTCTGTCATGGAGAAAAACCTCAAGGCACTCAAGCAGACAACTGATCAGGCAGGAGCAGAGATTGAACCAGAAAAGGCAGAGGAAACTAAAACCGTTCAAAATGGCTACTTTGAGGATGCAGATGTTAAGGACCGTACCCTAAGTGATTATGCTGGCAACTGGCAGTCTGTCTATCCTTTCCTTGAGGATGGGACTCTTGACCAAGTATTTGACTACAAGGCTAAATTGACTGGTAAGATGACCAAGGATGAGTATAAGGCTTACTATCAAAAGGGCTACCAAACAGATGTGACCAAGATTAACATCACGGATAATACTATGGAATTCATCCAAGGTGGTCAAAGTAAGAAATATACTTACAAGTATGTCGGCAAGAAAATCTTGACTTATAAGAAAGGGAATCGTGGAGTACGCTTCCTCTTTGAAGCGATTGATGCAGACGCTGGGCAATTCAAGTATGTTCAGTTTAGCGACCACAATATCGCTCCGGTCAAGGCAGAACATTTCCATATCTTCTTTGGAGGCACTAGCCAAGAAGCCCTCTTTGAAGAGATGGACAACTGGCCAACCTACTATCCAGATGGCTTATCAGGTCAAGAGATTGCTCAAGAAATGTTAGCTCATTAAATCCAAACAATCCTTCCTACATGGGGAGGATTTTTCTTGTTTTATCGGCGTTGAGCATCTGGATTGACATTGGTTGATAAAGACGATATTGTTACGAGAGTCAGAGTGGAGAACTAGGAGGTTTTATCTTTAAGATAAGTGATACTTTTGACAAAGGTCTTTATTAGAGATATAATGTAGAAAAATCGTTTAAGGATAAAGACATGACAAAATCAAAGTACATTACACGCCTCAAACGCTCAGAAGGTCAATTGCGGGGTATCCAAAAAATGATGGAGGAAGAGCGGGATTGTGTCGATATCATCACCCAATTAACAGCAGTTCGTTCAAGCGTTGATCGTATTATTGAGTTGATGATAACCGAGAATTTAACAGCTTGTATTAATGACCCTTTAGAGGATCCTCAAGCACAGAAGGAAAGATTGGAAAAGGCGGTTAAATACTTGATTAAACGGAAGTAACAGAATAAAGGCTTACTTGAAAAGTTGATATAACAGTAAAAGAGCAGTTGGTTTACTCTAAAGAAAACCAACTGCTCTTTTTGTATTTGATTTATTCTACATCACCGGGCCAGGCATTCATGCCACCTTCTACATTGGTAACGGTGAGGCCTTGGGCGCTGAGAAATTGACAGGCAGAGGCAGAACGTACTCCTCCTTGACAGATGACATGGTATTCATGGTCAGGTTTGAGTTCTTTGTAGCCTTGCTCCAAGGTACTTAACGGAAGATTTTTGGCACCTGGTGCATGTCCTGCTTGGAATTCATGTACTTCACGGACATCGATAAGATCTAGATTTTCATTTTGATATTTTTCATAAAAGTCAGCCATGCTGATATTAGTTAGCATATTCTACTCCTTCTGGATTAGCCATTTTGTATAGTGAATAAGCGCCGTCAAGATTTTGGACGGTAAATCCTGCTTGCTTGAGGATACGCTCTACGATATAGCTGCGCAAACCACTGTGGCAGCTAACGATGTAGGCTTGGTTCTTGTCTAGTTCATCCAAGCGTTCCCGTAGTTCGTTTAGGGGATGTGGATGGTGTCAACCTTAAGTCGACCACTTTGGAATTCGCTACTGGTCCGTACATCCAGGAATTTCTTGCCAGTAGCTATTTCATCTTCTAGCTGGTACCACTGTATATTGTCGCTCAGACCTTCGATAAGGTTCAAGGCTGCGTATCCCAGCATATTTACTGGATCTTTGGCAGATCCAAATGGCGGTGCATAAGTAAACTCTAATTCTGGTAAATCAAAGACAGCGAGATTTGCCTTTATAGCTGTTGCGAGGATGTCAATTCGCTTGTCGACTCCTTTAGCTCCGACTCCTTGGGTGCCATAAATTTTGCCACTGGTTGGGTCAAAGAGGAGCTTTAAGGTCATATCAGTAGCACCTGGATAATAACCAGCGTGGTCTTTCCCGCTGACATGAATTGCCTTGTATGGGAGTTGATTGTCACGAAGAGTGCGCTCGCTAAGACCTGTCGAAGCAGCGGAATACCAAAAGCACGAACGATAGCAGTACCGATACTACCCTTGTTTTTGCGCTCCATTCCAGCAATTATGTCTGCCACTTGACGTCCTTGACAGTTTACAGGAGAAGCTAGTGAGATGATAGTATCTTCCATGAGGCGTCTGAGACGAGTCGCCACTGACATACCACCTGCAACTCATGCAACAACGATAATCTTCATTGAGTTTCTTCCTTTTAGTTCTATATAGTTTCGCCTGTCCAAGCGATCATACCGCCTCGGACGTTGATAACATCATAGCCTTTTTTCTTGAGCTTTTTAGCAGCCATCTTACTTCGGACACCAGAATGACAGATGACATAGAGAGTTTCTTTTGTCGCAGGTGTGTAAGATCCGATTTCGGTTAGAGGAATATTCTTTGCATTTTTGATATGACCTCTACGGAATTCCGTAGGCGTCCGAACGTCCAATAGCTGAATCGGTTCCTTGAGTTTAGCTTCTAATTCGCTGGTAGAAATACTATCAATTTTTGTAAATAAGTAAAACATAGGCACCTCCAAATATACCTCTATAGGGTATATTAAACAACTAAGAAGTGCTTTTGTCAAGCAAGTTGAATTGATCAGCATTCTTTCTTACTTAGAAAAATTTTGTGCTTTTCCAGTATGTTAGATGATACCCTACAAACAAGGGAGAAGCGTTTTTTCAGTTGGTTGGCAAGATATATCATACAAGTGATTCTAATTATTCAAGAACGAACCTCTGAAAACATTCTTTTCAGAAAACGAAGACCATCTATACTAAAGCAAGAAAAATCCTTCAAAGGACTTGAAAAATTAGAGAAAATCGGGTATAATATGAGTAATCATTTGTCGTAGGTTTTGTCTGAAATATTGTCCGGACAAGGCTCACAGCAGTTAAATCTCCTGAAAAAAGTCGGATTTAACTGCTCTTTTTGTGCTTTTTTTCGGTATTTTTTGCATCTGTAACAGAGATTTAAAGATTCTGAAAAATTAGTCAAGGGGGATAAGTTGATAGGGGTTTTAGAACCATTAAACGATAATTATTAGCTTAGGCGACTAAGCTTGGAACTTTATTTACAAAGGAGAATCATCTTGGCAGGACATGACGTTCAATACGGGAAACATCGTACCCGTCGTAGTTTTTCAAGAATCAAAGAAGTTCTTGACTTACCAAATTTGATTGAAATTCAAACTGATTCATTTAAAGATTTCCTAGACCATGGTCTAAAGGAAGTGTTTGAAGATGTATTGCCAATTTCAAACTTCACAGAAACAATGGAGTTGGAATTTGTTGGCTACGAAATCAAAGAACCTAAATATACGCTTGAAGAAGCTCGCATCCATGATGCAAGTTATTCAGCACCAATCTTTGTAACTTTCCGCTTGATTAACAAAGAAACTGGCGAAATCAAAACTCAAGAAGTCTTCTTTGGAGATTTCCCAATCATGACTGAGATGGGTACTTTCATCATCAACGGTGGTGAACGTATTATCGTATCACAGTTGGTGCGTTCTCCAGGTGTTTACTTTAATGATAAAGTAGACAAAAACGGTAAAGTGGGCTACGGTTCAACTGTTATCCCTAACCGTGGAGCTTGGTTGGAACTTGAAAGTGACTCAAAAGACATCGCCTACACTCGTATCGACCGTACACGTAAAATTCCATTTACGACTTTGGTTCGTGCACTTGGTTTCTCAGGCGATGATGAAATCTTTGATATCTTTGGGGACAGCGAGTTGGTTCGCAACACTGTTGAAAAAGATATCCATAAAAACCCAATGGACTCTCGTACAGACGAAGCTTTGAAAGAAATTTATGAGCGTCTTCGTCCAGGTGAACCAAAAACTGCTGAGAGTTCACGTACCTTGCTTGTGGCTCGTTTCTTCGACCCACGTCGTTATGACTTGGCAGCTGTTGGACGCTACAAGATTAACAAGAAGTTAAATATTAAAACTCGTTTGCTCAACCAAACAATTGCTGAACCATTGGTAGACCCAGAAACTGGTGAAATCTTGGTTGAAAAGGATACTGTTATGACTCGTGATGTCATCGAAAGTATCGAAAGTCACTTGGATGGCGATTTGAACAAGATTGTCTACACTCCAAATGACTCAGCTGTTTTGACAGAACCAGTTGTTCTTCAAAAATTCAAGGTTGTGGCACCAACTGATCCAGACCGTGTTGTAACAATCATCGGAAATGCAAATCCAGATGATAAAGTTCGCACTATCACTCCGGCAGATATCCTTGCTGAAATGAGCTACTTCCTTAACTTGGCTGAAGGCATCGGTCGTATCGATGATATCGACCACCTCGGAAACCGTCGTATTCGTGCCGTTGGTGAATTGCTTGCCAACCAAGTACGTCTTGGACTTTCACGTATGGAACGTAATGTTCGTGAACGTATGTCTGTTCAAGATAACGAAGTATTGACACCTCAACAAATCATTAACATCCGTCCAGTGACTGCAGCGATCAAAGAATTCTTTGGTTCTTCACAATTGTCACAGTTCATGGACCAACACAACCCGCTTTCTGAGTTGTCTCACAAACGTCGTTTGTCTGCCTTAGGGCCTGGTGGTTTGACACGTGACCGCGCTGGATATGAAGTGCGTGACGTGCACTACACTCACTATGGTCGTATGTGTCCAATCGAAACACCTGAAGGACCAAACATCGGTTTGATCAACAACTTGTCTTCATACGGGCACCTCAACAAGTATGGTTTCATTCAAACACCATACCGTAAAGTTGACCGTGCAACTGGTAAAGTTACCAACGAAATTGTTTGGTTGACTGCTGATGAAGAAGATGAATACACAGTAGCTCAGGCTAACTCTAAATTAAACGCAGATGGAACTTTTGCTGAAAAAGTTGTCATGGGACGTCACCAAGGGGTTAACCAAGAATATCCAGCATCAAGCGTTGACTATATGGACGTTTCTCCTAAACAGGTAGTTGCCGTTGCGACAGCATGTATTCCTTTCTTGGAAAACGATGACTCCAACCGTGCCCTCATGGGTGCCAACATGCAACGTCAGGCTGTTCCGTTGATCGATCCTAAAGCGCCTTTCGTTGGTACTGGTATGGAATACCAAGCAGCCCACGACTCTGGAGCTGCGGTTATTGCGCAACATGGCGGTAAGGTTACTTATGCGGATGCTGACAAGGTAGAAGTTCGCCGTGAAGATGGTTCTCTGGATGTTTACCACATCCAAAAATTCCGTCGTTCAAACTCAGGTACTGCTTATAACCAACGTACTCTTGTTCGAGTTGGTGATGTCATCGAAAAAGGTGACTTTATCGCTGATGGACCTTCTATGGAAAAAGGTGAAATGGCGCTTGGACAAAACCCAATCGTTGCCTACATGACATGGGAAGGTTACAACTTCGAGGATGCCGTTATCATGAGCGAACGCTTGGTGAAAGACGATGTTTATACATCTGTTCACCTCGAAGAATACGAATCAGAAACACGCGATACAAAGCTTGGGCCTGAAGAAATCACTCGTGAAATTCCAAACGTTGGTGAAGATGCCCTTAAAGACCTTGACGAGATGGGTATTATCCGTATCGGTGCTGAGGTCAAAGAAGGCGATATCCTTGTAGGTAAAGTAACACCTAAGGGTGAAAAAGATCTTTCAGCTGAAGAACGTCTCTTGCACGCTATCTTCGGAGACAAATCTCGTGAAGTTCGTGATACTTCTCTTCGTGTACCGCACGGTGCTGATGGTGTCGTTCGTGATGTTAAAATCTTTACACGTGCAAACGGTGATGAATTGCAATCCGGCGTGAATATGCTGGTTCGCGTATACATCGCTCAAAAACGTAAGATTAAGGTCGGAGATAAGATGGCCGGACGTCACGGGAACAAAGGGGTTGTCTCTCGTATCGTTCCTGTAGAAGACATGCCTTACCTTCCGGATGGAACTCCAGTCGATATCATGTTGAACCCACTTGGGGTACCATCACGTATGAATATCGGTCAGGTTATGGAACTTCACCTTGGTATGGCAGCTCGTACTCTTGGTATCCACATCGCAACGCCAGTCTTTGACGGAGCAAGTTCTGAAGATCTTTGGGACACTGTCAAAGAAGCAGGCATGGATAGCGACGCTAAGACTATCCTATACGATGGACGTACTGGTGAACCATTTGATAACCGTGTGTCAGTTGGGGTCATGTACATGATCAAACTTCACCACATGGTTGATGATAAATTGCACGCTCGTTCAGTCGGACCATACTCAACCGTTACACAACAACCACTCGGAGGTAAAGCTCAGTTTGGTGGACAACGTTTCGGTGAGATGGAGGTTTGGGCGCTTGAAGCCTATGGTGCGTCAAATGTCCTTCAAGAAATCTTGACTTATAAGTCTGACGATATCAACGGACGTTTGAAAGCTTATGAAGCTATTACAAAAGGAAAACCAATTCCAAAACCAGGTGTTCCAGAATCATTCCGAGTTCTTGTAAAAGAATTGCAATCTCTTGGTCTTGACATGCGTGTCCTTGACGAAGACGATCAAGAAGTGGAACTTCGTGACCTTGATGAAGGAATGGACGAAGATGTCATCCACGTAGATGACCTTGAAAAAGCCCGCGAAAGAGCGGCTCAAGAGGCTAAAGCAGCCTTTGAAGCAGAAGAAAATGCAAAAGCGGAAACAACAGAAGAAGCTGCTGAACAAGAATAAGCAGTTCACTTATAATAGAAAGGGAAGAAATAGTGGTTGATGTAAATCGTTTTAAAAGTATGCAAATCACACTAGCTTCTCCAAGTAAAGTCCGTTCATGGTCTTATGGAGAAGTCAAAAAACCTGAAACAATCAATTACCGTACGTTGAAACCAGAACGTGAAGGACTCTTTGACGAAGTGATCTTTGGTCCTACAAAAGACTGGGAATGTGCTTGTGGTAAGTACAAACGCATTCGTTACAGAGGGATTGTTTGTGACCGTTGTGGTGTTGAAGTAACGCGTACAAAAGTTCGTCGTGAACGTATGGGACACATCGAGTTAAAAGCTCCTGTATCTCATATCTGGTATTTCAAGGGGATTCCAAGCCGTATGGGCTTGACCCTTGACATGAGTCCTCGTGCCCTCGAGGAAGTTATCTACTTTGCGGCATATGTGGTGATTGATCCGAAGGATACTCCACTTGAGCACAAGTCTATCATGACAGAGCGCGAATACCGTGAGCGCTTGCGTGAGTATGGTTATGGATCATTCGTTGCCAAGATGGGTGCCGAAGCTATCCAAGACCTCTTGAAGCAAGTAGATCTTGAAAAAGAAATTGCTGAACTCAAAGAAGAGTTGAAGACAGCTACTGGACAGAAACGTGTCAAAGCTATCCGTCGTTTGGATGTTTTGGATGCTTTCCACAAGTCTGGAAACAAGCCTGAATGGATGGTTCTTAACATCCTTCCAGTTATTCCACCAGACCTTCGTCCAATGTTGCAGTTGGATGGTGGCCGTTTTGCCTCATCTGACTTGAACGACCTATACCGTCGTGTTATCAACCGTAACAACCGTTTGGCTCGTTTGCTTGAGTTGAACGCGCCAGGTATCATCGTTCAAAATGAGAAGCGTATGCTTCAAGAAGCGGTTGACGCTTTGATTGACAATGGTCGTCGTGGTCGTCCAATTACAGGGCCAGGTAGCCGTCCACTTAAATCATTGAGCCACATGCTCAAAGGGAAACAAGGACGCTTCCGTCAAAACTTGCTCGGTAAACGTGTTGACTTCTCAGGACGTTCCGTTATCGCCGTTGGTCCAACTCTTAAGATGTACCAATGTGGTGTGCCACGTGAAATGGCAATCGAGCTCTTTAAACCATTCGTCATGCGTGAAATCGTTGCGCGCGATATCGTTCAAAACGTTAAAGCGGCTAAACGCTTGGTAGAACGTGGAGATGAACGTATCTGGGATATCTTAGAAGAAGTGATCAAAGAACACCCAGTGCTTTTGAACCGCGCGCCTACCCTTCACCGTTTGGGTATCCAAGCCTTTGAACCTGTCTTGATTGACGGTAAAGCCCTTCGCTTGCACCCACTTGTCTGTGAAGCCTACAATGCCGACTTTGACGGTGACCAAATGGCCATCCACGTACCGCTTTCTGAAGAAGCTCAAGCAGAAGCTCGTATCCTCATGCTTGCGGCTGAGCACATCTTGAATCCGAAAGATGGTAAACCAGTTGTTACACCATCTCAGGACATGGTTTTGGGGAACTACTACTTGACCATGGAAGAAGCTGGTCGTGAAGGTGAAGGAATGGTCTTCAAAGACCGTGACGAAGCTGTCATGGCTTACCGCAATGGTTATGTTCACCTTCACTCACGTGTCGGTATTGCAACAGATAGCCTAAATAAACCTTGGACAGAAGAGCAAAAACACAAAATCTTGCTTACAACTGTAGGTAAGATCCTCTTCAACGATATCATGCCAGAAGGGCTACCTTACTTGCAAGAGCCAACTAACGCCAACTTGACAGAAGGTGTTCCGGATAAATACTTCTTGCCACTAGGTGGAAATATCAAAGAAGCTATCGATGGCCTTGAACTCAACCCACCATTCAAGAAAAAAAACCTTGGAAATATCATCGCTGAAATCTTCAAACGCTTCCGTACGACAGAAACATCTGCCCTACTTGACCGTATGAAGAACCTCGGTTACCACCATTCAACTCTTGCAGGTTTGACAGTGGGTATTGCTGATATTCCAGTCGTTGAAGACAAGGCTGAAATCATCGAAGAATCACACAAACGTGTAGAACAAATCACAAAACAATTCCGTCGTGGTATGATCACAGATGACGAACGCTACAATGCTGTTACAGCTGAATGGCGTGCTGCCCGTGAAAAATTGGAGAAACGTTTGGTTGCCAACCAAGATCCTAAGAACCCAATCGTTATGATGATGGATTCTGGAGCCCGTGGTAACATCTCAAACTTCTCACAGCTTGCCGGTATGCGTGGTCTAATGGCTGCTCCGAACGGACGTATCATGGAATTGCCAATCCTCTCAAACTTCCGTGAAGGTTTGTCAGTACTTGAAATGTTCTTCTCAACTCACGGTGCTCGTAAAGGTATGACCGATACGGCCCTCAAGACAGCCGACTCAGGTTACTTGACTCGTCGTTTGGTTGACGTTGCCCAAGACGTTATCATCCGTGAGGACGACTGTGGAACTGACCGTGGTCTCTTGATCCGTTCTATTACTGAAGGTAAAGAGATGATTGAGTCTCTCGAAGAGCGTCTCAATGGTCGTTACACTAAGAAAACTGTTAAACACCCAGAAACTGGTGCGGTTATCATCGGTCCAAATGAATTGATTACAGAAGACAAGGCTCGTGAAATCGTCAATGCCGGTGTCGAAGAAGTAACCATCCGCTCAGTATTTACATGTAACACTCGTCATGGTGTCTGCCGTCACTGTTACGGTATCAACTTGGCAACTGGTGATGCGGTTGAAGTTGGTGAAGCAGTTGGTACAATCGCTGCCCAATCTATCGGGGAACCTGGTACACAGCTTACAATGCGTACCTTCCACACGGGTGGGGTTGCCTCAAATACCGATATCACTCAGGGTCTTCCTCGTGTCCAAGAAATCTTTGAAGCCCGCAATCCTAAAGGGGAAGCGGTCATCACAGAAGTCAAAGGGGAAGTTACAGCAATCGAAGAAGATGCTTCAACTCGTACTAAGAAAGTCTTCGTTAAAGGTGAAACTGGCGAAGGCGAATACGTGGTACCATTCACAGCCCGTATGCGTGTTGAAGTCGGCGATCAAGTATCTCGTGGTGCAGCATTGACAGAAGGTTCTATCCAACCAAAACGTCTCCTTGCTGTTCGTGATGTCTTGTCAGTTGAAACCTACCTACTTGGTGAAGTACAAAAAGTTTACCGTAGCCAAGGGGTGGAAATTGGAGACAAACACATCGAGGTAATGGTTCGTCAAATGATCCGTAAAGTCCGCGTCATGGATCCAGGAGATACAGACCTTCTCATGGGTACTCTCATGGATATCAACGACTTTACAGATGCCAACAAAGATGTTCTTATCGCAGGCGGTGTTCCAGCGACTGGTCGTCCAGTTCTTATGGGAATTACCAAAGCCTCACTTGAAACAAATAGTTTCTTGTCAGCTGCTTCCTTCCAGGAAACAACGCGTGTCCTTACAGATGCGGCTATCCGTGGTAAGAAAGACCATCTCCTTGGTCTCAAGGAAAATGTTATCATCGGTAAGATCATCCCAGCTGGTACTGGTATGGCTCGCTACCGTAACCTTGAGCCACAAGCAATCAACGAAGAGTCACTCCTAGCAGATTCACAAGAAGAAGCTCCAGTAGATACTTCTACGGAAACGGTTGAAGTTGGAGAATAAGTACATAAGTCTGCACAAAAAGAGGGTCATCCCTCTTTTTGTACGTATAAATACTGAAAATTCTATGCATGTTTTCTAGAAAAATGATAGTAAATTGAAATAAAAAAAACATTACTTTTAATTTTCAAAATAGTGAGCAAAAAGCTTTAAAAATAAGTATAATAGTGCTAAAATAAGACGTTACTTGTTTAGAGAATTGTTAAAAACAACGCATAAAAATATAACAATATATACACTCCCGAAAGGGTAATGGAGGTAAATCATGAAAAATGATCTGTTTAACGACCGAATTAGTCGATTCTCGATCCGTAAGCTTCATGTAGGAGTTTGCTCGGTCTTACTCGGAACGTTGGTAATGCTCGGAACAGCTGCAAACGTTAGTGCGGATGAAGCTGTAGAGGACAAAAAAGTTGACGGAGTTGCAGCTACAACAGAAGTAGACAAAGCTGAAGCTCCTGTAACTACAGAAGCAGCACCTGCTAAAGAAGTAACTTATAAAGCAGAAGCAGCCCCTGCAGTTTCTACTGAAGTAAAACCTGAGCTAAATAGCGACAAATTGGCAGCTTACGTTGCTGAAATTGAAGCAAACGTGGCAAATGGTAAATACAGCAACAAGACAGACGAGAGCGTTGAAATTCTTAAGGTAGGTCTTGCCAATGCTAAAAATGCACTTACTTCTGCTACAAGCCAAGCTGAACTTGACGCAGCTTACCAATCACTTGCAACGATTGTAAATGATAAACTTAAGGAAAAAGAAGTACCTACTAAGCCTGCAGCTGCAGAAGAAAAGATTGCAGCAGGTCAAGAAGCTCCAGCGTCTGAAAACGCTCCTAAACGCCGTTCTCGTCGTGCGATCGGGAATCCTAATGATGAAAGCTTGATCGCGGATGATGTTGAAGACGCAACTTCAACTCCAAAGGTAGAAAAACCAGGCTTTACAACAGATATTGATGCCAAATCTTTGACTAGCCAAATTTCTTGGTTGGACTTTGGAGATGTAGCCAACTGGACAGGGGCAAAAAAAGTCATGGTTCCTAAAAATGACCAATTTCCTGATCAAAATTTAGAAGAAAAACTAGCTCTTCAAGTTGGGGCTACTTATACCAAAGAAATCATGCCTGGCTATGTAGTCACTGTAAAAGTTAAATCCTTGAAACCTTTCCAAGCGACTGAAATCTATAAGAAACGGATGGAAGAGCAAGGAGCTACAGAAGCTGAAAAAGCAACCTATGATCCAAATGCAAAAAATGGATATGTAAAGGGTGTTACTTCAAAAGGGGCTCAAAAAGCTTTTAATGATGGGCAGGAAGCCGACGTTGTCGCTGATGCTCAAAATAATTGGACTGAAATTAAACATGAAAACGTTGATACCAAAGCCAAAAAGACTACCATGGGTTCAGCTATGAATGGTGGAAATATTGGAGTTCAGTTTGAAATCTCTGCAACCTTCCGTGGCAAGACAGTTAAGCCAGCTGTTGTCATGGCTGATGGTGAGTCTGCTAACCCTGGTGAATTTGTTATGTTCACTACCAACGGACAAGGTTGGCAGCATATTGGAGAATGGAAAAAGTCTACCAAACCAACTACTTCTGTAACTTTTACACCACAAGATACGGATAATCTTTTCGGGGCAACACCTGTAACTAAAATTAATGGATTTTCATACCCAAGTGTCAACATGGACCAACTTCGTAGATCTGCTCAAGTTGGGCCAGAAAAGAAACCAGTGGCCTGGAAGTACTTTGGAAATCCTGACAAAGTTACAGGTGGTCTAGGAACTGGTATCTTTGGACCAAACATTTCAGCAGGGACTAGTACAGTTCCAATCGTGATGACCCGTGGGGCGTCTGAAGTTGGACTCTATATAGCTTCTGGTGGTAAACAGTCTGCCATGCTAGGATTCTTCCCACTTGATGAAGGGGATGCTCCTGAGTCGTATGGTAAGGCAGTTCATACCATTGCAACTGTAGATGGTGTTACTGGAGCTAAAGTAAATCAACCTTATATCGGTAGCGTTAGCCCAGATATGGATGAGAACACTACTCAAGACTGGTTCGGTGATGATAAGTCAACTACGGCTGATGAAGGAGTTGACCAATTGCTTCCAGATGAACTCAAAGGTACAACCAATGAGATGATTAAGATGGACCGTACACGCCCAGGCAACTACAAGATGTCAGTTCAAGCTCATACGGATGGAGCTTCAGAAGCACATATCTATGGTTGGGTAGACTTTAACCAAAATGGTAAATTTGATGAGGATGAACGCTCAAATCTCGCTACAATCACACAAGATGGCACTGTTGAGTTGACCTTTGCAAACAGCAAGACTTACGTCGACCCAAGCGTTAAAGAGTTAGGTGCTCGTGTTCGTATCGCTAAGAAAGCGAACGAGATCGAAAGCCCAACTGGCATGGCCTTCTCAGGTGAAGTAGAAGACTTCAAGACTCAAATCACCCACCCACCAAAAGGAGAATTCAAGGAAACAACTGGCCCTCAAGGTACGAAACAATCAGCAACTGTTGCCTTTACAGCACGTGGAGAACACAAGTATGAACGCGATTCTAAGGCTGTCATCGACGAAACTGTAGAACCATACATTGTTGACAAAGATGGCAACCGAGCAACCCTTGACGCAGACGGTTACTACGTCGTTCAAGGACAAGGTAAGTACAAGATTACTGCTAAAGGTAAAGATGTAAATGTTGAGTTTATTCCTGAGGACAACTTCCTAGGAACAGCTGATGGTATCTCTATCCGTCGTTCAGATAATAATGGCTATGATACTGGTTGGTCAACAAAATTCCCAGACAGCGAGCCTAATGTGAATGGCCAATTAAATACTATGGATGGTCAATATGTTCCTACTGTAACACCGATTGACATTGAAGGGGTTGACAAGACTTCTAAAGATATTCAAGGTGCAACTCAAAAAGAAACACCTACCTTTAATACAACAGCTTCTAACTCAGCTGGTGATAAGATTGCTATTGCTCCAAGCGCAGAATATCCTGCTAAGTTGATAGATCCAGCAACAGGTCAACCTACTGATGCGACATCTGTAACAGTAGCAGGAGAAGGGGCTTACACTATTAATCCTACAACTGGTGAAGTAACCTTCACTCCAGAACCAGACTTTGTCGGAACAGCCAAAGGTGTGGAAGTTATATTGTCAGCGCCAGTTGGACGCAATAAAGATGGTAAGATTCAAGAAGAGTACATTAAGACTGCTACAGCTAAGTACACTCCAACTGTAACTCCAATTACAATTACACCATCAGATAAAGTGTCTGAGGACATCCAAAACGTTCCACAAACTCAAACACCTACATTTGAGTTGAGTAACGACAAGACTGCGAAAATCACAAGTAAGAAATTGGTAGACCCAGCAACAGGTCAACCTACTGATGAAAAAACTGTCACCGTGTCTGGCGAAGGAACATACACAATCGATCCTTCTACAGGAGCTGTTACATTTACTCCTGAAAAAGACTTTGTCGGACCAGCTAAAGGCGTTAAGGTTCAAGCAACTGCAACTATTACAAACGGCAAAGGTGAAACTTCAACAATCACTGCTGAAGCAAGCTACACGCCAACTGTAAAATCAGCTGCTCCAACAGCTAAACCAGCTACATCTAAAGATATCCAAGGTGCGACTCAAACAGGTACACCAAAATTTGCAGGTTCAACTGTTTCTGTTAACGGTGAAGACAAAGAAATCACTATTAAAGATAACAGCTACACACTTTTGGATAAAGATGGTAATGAAGTTACAACTACAACAGCTTATGCTGAAGATGGAACAACACCAATCGGTACATTCACAATCAACCCAGCAACTGGTACTGTAACATTCACACCAACTGATAAGTCTTACACAGGTAAAGTAACTCCTGTTAAGGTTCAAGCTGAAAGCTCAAATGGTATTAAAGTTGATACAACTTACACACCTGAGATTGTTCCGGTGACACCAACTGCAACACCAGCTGAAACAACAGACATCCAAGGTGCAACTCAAAAAGGTAAGCCTGAATTCAAGGGTGGAACTGTTACAGTTGATGGAGTAGAAAAAACTGTTCCAATCAACGAAGATGTTCCAGCAACATTTGACGATGGTTCAACAACTAAGACAGTTGAAGGTGTTGGTACTTACACAGTAGCACCAGACGGAACAGTAACATTCGTACCAGAAAAATCATTTGTTGGTAAAGCTCCATCAGTTACAGTTGTGCGTGAAGATAAGAACGGAACAAAAGCTTCTGCAACATACACACCAACAGTAACACCTGTTAAACCAACAGCAACACCAGTAGAAACAACAGACATTCAAGGTGCGACTCAAACAGGTAAACCTGAATTCACTGCAGGTGACAGCCGTGTGCCAATGAATGATGCTGTTCCAGCGACATTTGACGATGGTTCAACAACTAAGACAGTTGAAGGTGTTGGTACTTACACAGTAGCACCAGACGGAACAGTAACATT
>NZ_CAXTDJ010000006.1:0-132167 GCF_964243025.1 Streptococcus infantis | reverse complement strand
ACCCATAGTCCGTACGGGATTCGAACCCGTGTTACCGCCGTGAAAAGGCGGTGTCTTAACCCCTTGACCAACGGACCTTGAGCTTTTTCAACTCTTTCTATTATACCCACTTTTAGAATCTTGTCAACTAGTTTGATTTGTTTTTTCTGAAATTTTTTTACTGGTTTTTCATAGATTAGTTTCTATAATAAGAAAGAGAGGATATAATAATACCCTCTCTTGTATCTCGTCTACTAATATTTTAGTTTTCTTCAGCCATTTTTGATTTGACTTCATCATATGATAGGGCACGTGATTCCTCTTCTACTGATTCAGGCATTTTCCCTGTTTCGTAAAGAGATTTGATTTGTGTACTATCCAATGTTTCATATTTCAATAAGGCTTCTGCAATTAATTTATGCGTTTCACGATTTGATTGAATAATTTCAGCTGCTTTATTACGTGCTTCATTCAACAATGCTCGAACTTCTTCGTCAATTTCATAAGCTGTACGCTCTGAAATAGATTTTTGTGGAGTTTGAGCACCAAACATTGCATGATTTCCTTCGTATTGAACAGGTCCGAGTTTTTCACTCATACCATACTCTGTAACCATTGCACGCGCCATTTGTGTAGCTTGCTCAAAGTCGTTTGATGCACCTGTTGTTTGGACATTGAAGATAATCTCTTCAGCAACACGTCCACCCATTAATCCTGCTAATTGTTCTTTCATGTCTTCTTTAGATAGCAGCATTTGATCTTCTTTTGGAAGAGCAATCATGTACCCACCAGCTCGACCACGTGGAACAATTGTTACCTTATGAACAACACGTGCATTTGATAAGACTAACCCCACGATAGTGTGCCCGGCTTCGTGATAAGCAACCATTTCACGTTCTTTTTGGGAAACAGTTTTATCTTTCTTAGAAGGCCCTGCAATAACGCGGTCTTCTGCCTCATCAATATCAGAAGCATCAATGACTGATTTGTTACGACGGGCAGCAACTAATGCCGCTTCGTTCAATACATTTTCTAAATCAGCACCAACAAAACCTGGAGTTTGTTGTGCTACTAACTTCAAATCCACATCTTCTGCTAGAGGTTTATTTCTAGCATGGACTTTCAGAATTGCTTCGCGCCCTTTAACATCTGGACGACCAACCAATACTTTTCTGTCAAAACGACCTGGACGAAGAAGGGCTGGATCTAAAACATCTGAACGGTTCGTTGCCGCAATGACAATGATTCCTTCATTTCCTTCAAAACCATCCATTTCAATCAAGAGTTGGTTCAAGGTTTGTTCACGTTCATCATTACCTCCACCAAGACCGACACCGCGTTGACGACCGACGGCATCAATTTCATCGATGAAGATAATAGCTGGTGCTGCTTTTTTAGCGTCCTCAAAGAGTGAACGTACACGGCTGGCACCGACACCGACGAACATTTCTACGAAGTCAGAACCTGAAATACTAAAGAACGGTACTCCAGCTTCTCCTGCTACTGCTTTAGCAAGTAATGTTTTACCAGTTCCCGGAGGTCCTTCTAAGAGAACACCAGCTGGGATACGAGCACCTAATTTTGTAAAGCGTTTTGGATCTTTCAAGAACTCAACAACTTCAACAAGTTCTTGTTTTTCTTCTTCAGCTCCTGCTACATCTGAAAAGCGTACTTTGATATCTTCCTTATTAGCAGCCTTAGCTTTACTGCGTCCAAAGCTCATCGGATTGCGTCCGCTATTTCCTCCCATATTTCCCATCATAGAAAATAGGAAGAAGAATAGAATGGCAAATGGCACTACCGAAACTAGGATGTTAATCCACATACCACTTGAGCTTTCGTGCTTGACTTCAACTTGTGTTTGGTGTTCACCAGCTAGTTTTTGCAAATCTGCTACAGTAGTATCCGATGGAAGAATAATACTTGTAAATTTTTCTACTTTTGTTGCAGAAGGTGTGAAAAACTGAATACCTGTTTTCGGTTTTTCTGTTTTAGCAGTTTTATAGACACCAGATACTTCAATAACACTACCACTTGGTTGATAGGTTATTTCTTTTACATTGTCATTAGTGATTTCCTGCACCAATTCTGAGTATTTAATTTGTTGACTGTGCCCAGCAGCTCTCCCAGCGAAAAAGTACTGGAATCCCGTTACTAGCAAGAAAATCATCAACAAATAAAGAAATGGATTTTTTATAAAACCATTATTTTGTTTTTGCATTCAACAACTTACCCTTCTATTTTGAGTAAACTTCCTCTTTCAATACGCCTACATAAGGAAGATTACGATAATTTTCATTATAGTCTAAACCATAGCCTACAACGAATTCATTTGGAATTGTAAAACATGTATAATCTGCTTCAATTTCTACAGTACGTCCTTCTGGTTTATCCAGCATAGTAACAATCTTAACAGACGCTGCTTCTCTAGCAGTAAACATATCTCTCAAGCTTTTTAATGTTTGTCCAGTATCAATAATATCTTCTACAAAGACAATGTGTCTACCTTTAACATCTTGAGTGACATCTTGTTTGATATTAATGACACCACTACTTACAGTTCCACCATGATAACTAGAAACCATCATAAAATCCATTTCAAGATGAGTGTCAATATATTTGACTAATTCTGCCATAAAAGGAATAGATCCTTTTAAAATTCCAACTAAAATCGGATTCTTACCTTCGTAATCTTTTGTCAATTGAGCACCTAACTTCTTAGCTGCTTCTGTAATTTCATCTTGTGAAATCAAAATCTTCTTGATATCTTGTTCTAACATGATTTTACCTATCTATTTTTTCTATATAAAGTACAGTGTTCATTATATCATTTTTCATTTTTATACTCAAATCACTGAGTTCAATTCCTAAAATTGAACAAATCTTTCCGAATTGCTCAACAATAATCGCATTTTTTCGTTTTTCTGCAGGTATTTTTAAATCAATAAAAAGTCGCCTTACTTTTTTTCGATGACCATTTATTATCAAATAATCACCTGGCTGTCGATGCCGCAAAATCAATGATGTTTCACGGGAAACATTTATTTGTTGAACATTTTCACCTTTTAGAGGAATTCCAAATGAAAATAGAAAACCTTCATAATAAACTTGATTTTGATAGTTTAACACACACTCACTACTTTTTTCATCAGACTTTGGTCTGATTTTACTAATTTGAAAGTGCTGGTATTCTTTTATAAGTTCATAACCATTTTTTATATTGTGGCGATATTGACTCTTAGTTTTTAAAATATGATGAATTTCTTGAAATTGTTCTCTTGTTACATTTAAATCAGCAAAACGACTAAGGTATTGTTGTAGTAAAACTCCTTGCGTTGCTTCACTAAAAGATAAAAACTGAGTTAAATCTTCTACATCAACTGCTTGAGATAATTCAGCCAGAGCAATTTGATAGTCAGAAACTTCTTTTCCAAACTCTAAAATTGCTTTTTTTACCTGAACATTTTCTTTTTCTAACTGTGGCAGATAGAGGTTGCGAATACGATTGCGAAGATAGTGATTTTCTTTATTCGTTGAATCTTCAAAATGATCAATTTTAGGAAAATCCTTCTTATAAAAAGACAACAAAGGACGAATCAACTCTCCCTTAGCAAATATTTGTCTTTCTTTAATAGCTGATAAATGTTGTAGTCTAACACCTCTAATCAATCGCATAAAGATTGTCTCAACTTGATCATCTGCATGATGAGCTGTTACAAGAGCTGTAGATGAAGTTTTCTCCATCACTTCTCTAAAAAATTCATAGCGAAATTGACGAGCATTCGCTTCTGAAAAATCTCCAGTAAAACAAGCTACATAAATTGGAACTCCAGCTTGTTCAGCTATTTTTCTTAATTCATTTTCTTCCTTATCTGACTCTGGTCTTTGTTTATGATTTACATGAGCTAAAAACAATTCAATCCCAAGTTCTTCTTGATAGGTTGAAAGGAGATGAAAGAGAAACATCGAATCCAATCCACCAGACAAGGCTAGCACAACTCTTGAATGTCCTTCAAAGTAACCTTTTTCTAGAAAATGATTTAAAAAATCTCGGTCTCTCATTTTAGGACCTCGTAGACATCCTTAGCAATTTTAGAAATGGTATCGTAATCAGAATTTTTGGTAAAAATTGAAATAACGAAAGGAGAGTCTGTATAGACTATTCCCACATCGTGTTTAAATTCATCTGCATCCCCAATTTTATGAGCTACCTTAGCAGAAATATTCTTAGCAATCCGCTGATTATCAAATGATGTTTGTGAAAGAGATTCTAAAACAAAACCATTTTGATTATAAATAGATTCCATAACTTGACCAGCCATTTTAGCTGAAGCCATCTTATCTGTCACATTCCACTCTTCACCTGCGATAGTAGCCATTTCTTTTTTAAAGGCTTCATCTGATTTATTCGTAATATAATAAGCAAGAATATTATGAGCTACATTGTCAGATTCTTTTGCAGTTTTTGTGATTAAATCTTTGATTGTGTATTCTTTATTGTCCGCTGTTTTAGGGAGACTTCCGCTTCCTTCCGGTTTATAAGAACCAGGGAAATCATTAACTTCGGAAACATACTTCAATTTCGTGTCAAGTTGGTAATCACCTTGATTGATTTTTTCCTGAACAGAATAAAGATAAGGTAATTTCATAACACTAGCAGCGTACATTTTTTTATTTTCATTAATGCCAGCTTCCTTACCTGTACTCAATTGTTTAATATAAATAGAGAACTGTTCATTTTGATAATTCGCAGATAGCAACTCTTGTACTTTCTGAATACGATTATCATCATCGGAAATATAATCCGTCGAAATCCAGCCCGTTTGCTTGATATGTAAGAATTCACGACCTTCAGCAAAAATAGACATATCTGCTTCAACTTCTTTATAAGGCGCTAAAGTAGACTTTAATTCTTGTTGATCATAAGGACTATTATAAACGACAAATCCTGGTTCTAGCCATACTCGTTTAGAAAAATCGTTTACGATGGAACTATCGTATAAAAGTCGTTTATCAGCCATTACAAATTGATTATTTGACAATTTAAAGACAGGCTGTCCTTGTTTATTTAATCGCCATTCTAAAACAGATAATTTTGTTTCTGCATTTACTTTACCCGATTCTTTAATCAGGTCTTCTGTAGAATAAACTGGCGTCTCACCATAAAATTTTGGAGATTCTATAGTATCTTGATAATAAAAATGATATGGAGTATGAGTTAAAGAATAAACTTCTTGTTTTGGAATAATAACTGGATTCTCAGTGCTTACTACTTGAACGCTTTTTAGGAAAATAGGAAGTAGTAATATCACTAAAAATTTACGCATTCTTTTTCCCCTCTTCTTCTTGTAGTCGTAACAGATGATTCTTTTGAGCTAACTCATCTAATTTTTCATCTGACTGACTTAAAAATTTTTCGATAATATCTAATAAATTTTCCATTTCGCATTACCTAGGAAGTAAGTCCGGAATTGTATAAACTTCCTCCCATGTTTTTGAATAATAATATTTTGCACGGGAATATTTGGCCGCATAGGATTCATCTTTTAGCTTAGTTGCTAAACTAGCTTCTTTATCCTTTTCATCGCTCAAGTCCTGATATTGTTTTTTCAAATCAGCTAGTTGCTGGCGACGTGTGAGTAATTGTTGGTAACTTTGTGCTAAATTGTAAGTTGGTAAGATGAATAGCAACATAATCAAAATCAAAACCCAACCCATAAAACGATTACGTTTTTGACGTTCTTCCATCATGTATTTACGTCGTTGGTGTTCATTTTGAATAAATGAATTATTCATTTGGACTATTTTTTTATACATCGTCTTCTACCCTTGTTTCACTGATAATTTCATACATTCCAGCTGCATCTTCTTTTTTTGTGCTATCTTTCATTTCGAGCACCTTTACGAGCAACAATTTATTTCCAAAACGAATTTCAACCTGATCATTGATTTTTAAATCAGTTGAACTTTTAGCAAGGATACCGTTTACCTTGATTCGCCCTTTATCTGCAACTTCCTTAGCTACCGTACGACGTTTAATAATTCGTGATACTTTTAAATATTTATCTAATCTCATCTTATAATACCTCAAATTATTATTGTACCATTTTTATCCCTTTTATAGAAGAAAAAAGGTAAACCCTAATGTGACTCTTTTAAGTCTTTTATTTTCGCTAACGATTCTCCAAAGGTTAAGAGTCCTTCTAAAATCTCATAGTCTTTTTTATTTCGAATATCAAAAACAACTTCGATTAAACCTTGATTTTCAGAAATATTAGCCTTCAAATTTGTCTGAGAAAGAGCCTGGAAATAATCTTGTGTTAAAAATAGTTGTTGGGATATCTTTTCAAATTGAATGACAAGCTTATTATTTCTTCTTTCAACACGATTGACAAAAACTTTATCAAGATAAGCTTTAGCTAATCCAATTTCTAAGAGATAGGCAACTACATCTGGATACTCACCAAAACGGTCAATTAACTCATCTTGTAATTCTTCATAGTTGACACGGTTGTCAATTTGACGAATTCTCTTGTAAATCTCAATTTTATGTCGTTCATCCGAAATGTACTCATCCGGAAGATAAGCATCAATTTGCAGAATTAACTCAGCATTTCCTTTTTCACGTTTCTTATCAGTTCCATTTTTCTTAGCAATTGCTTCTTCCAGTAATTGAGAATAGAGTTCAAAACCAACTGAATCAATAAAACCGGACTGCGAACTTCCTAAAAGATTACCTGCTCCACGAATGGATAAATCGCGCATAGCGATTTTGAAACCAGAACCCAATTCAGTGAAACCTTTAATTGCCTCCAATCTCTTCTCAGAAACTTCTGTCAATGATTTATCTGGTCGATACATAAGATAGGCATAAGCAATACGATTACTACGACCAACCCGACCTCTTAATTGATACAAGGTTGACAATCCCATGTGGTCTGCATTTTCTATAAACAAGGTATTGGCATTTGGAATGTCTACCCCTGTTTCAATGATTGTTGTTGTTACTAAAATATCATATTCACCTTCAATAAAGTCAAGTAGTGTATTCTCCAAACGAATTTCACTCATTTGACCATGAACAAAACCAATAGAAGCTTCAGGAATTAACTCTTGTAACTCTGAAACCTTCTTTTCAATCGTGTCAACTTTATTGTAAAGATAGTAAACCTGACCACCACGATCAATTTCTCTCAATACAGCATCTCGAATGACACGATCATTCTGTTCAAGGACATAGGTTTGTACAGGATATCGATTTGTTGGGGGAGTTTCGATGACAGATAAATCTCGAATACCTAGCATAGACATATGTAGAGTTCGAGGAATTGGTGTAGCTGTTAAAGTTAAGACATCAACCTTCTTTTTTAATTCCTTCAAAGCTTCCTTATGTTTGACACCAAAACGTTGTTCCTCATCGATGATGATTAATCCTAAATCAGCAAATTCAACATCTTTAGATAAAACTCGATGGGTTCCTATCAGGATATCAACTTGGCCTTTTTTCAATTTTTCAAGTGTTTCAGTCTGCTCTTTTTTACTTCTAAAACGACTTAAAACATCTATATTGACAGCAAACTGCTCAAATCTTTCCTTGAAATTACTATAATGTTGCTGAGCAAGAACTGTGGTTGGTACTAAAACAACAACCTGTTTATGATTATTGACAGCCTTAAAAGCAGCTCGCATGGCCACCTCAGTCTTACCAAAACCAACATCTCCAACCAAAAGCCTATCCATTGGTTGAGAAGCCTGCATATCCTTTTTGATTTCATCTATACTTCGAAGTTGGTCCTCAGTTTCAACATAAGGGAAAGCCTCATCAAAAGCAACCTGATCTTCATCATCTTTTGAAAATGCAAAACCTTCAAGTTGACTCCTCTCTGCATATAACTTAATTAAGTCATCTGCAATGTCTTCAACTTGATTTTTAACTTTTTGCTTAGCTTTTTTAAAACGTCCATCGTTTAATTTGTTTAACTTTGGAGCCTTACCGTCACTTGAAACATACTTAGATAAGGTTTGGATTTGTTCTACAGGGATAGAAATTCGATCTCCATTTTGATATTGGATACTTACATAATCTCGGTGAATCCCTTTGAGTTCAATCGTTTCGATTCCTAAATATTGACCAATCCCATGAATTTGATGAACAACATAATCTCCTTTTTGGAGCTCATTATAGTCCTTTAATCTCTCAGCATTACTGATATTTTGTCTTCTATATTTACGTTTAATCTTCTTTTTGAATATTTCATATTCAGTGATGAATACAAGATTCTCATCCACAAAATGAAAACCATGACGAAGGTTTCCTTCAACAAGATTGACAGTTCCTTTACAGATTTCACTTTGATTACTATTGTCAACTTTAATGCTATATTCATCAAGAATCGTTGACAGTTTTTTTAGTTCTGTTTGGCTGCTTGATTGAAGAACAATCGTATATTTTAATTTTTTATAGCGTTCAATTTCTTCTTTCAGAAAAGAAAACTGATTAAAGAATTCTTGCATAGGATATTGATTAAATTGATAAAGATGATCAAATTTTAGATTTCCAAGTCCCTTTTGAAAATTAGAAAAGAAGCTAGCTGGTAAATATTTTTTAAACTGACTTTCTACATCAGCAAAATATTGTAAACTTGATACAGCTTTACTATTTTGTAAATCCTCTGTAAAGTAGCCGGCTGTTTCCTTATCAAAAATATCATACTGATTCATGATTTTTTGAAAATCATCAAAGATAATAGGTGCTTGGTTCAAGTAGTCAATCAAGGTCCACTGTTTTTTATAAAAAACAGACAAAAATTTACGAATATCAGCATGAAGAACTTGCTCTTTCGCACAACTAAAAACTTCTTCTAGGTACGACTTTAATGTAGGTGAAATAGTTTTATCAATCTCATGTTCTAAGAATTGTTGACCACGATTGTAATCCTCAACAGTTAATAAAATGTCACTAGCTGGATAGATTAAGACTTGAGATTGACTATCTTTTGATAATTGTGTATCTGCGTCGAATTCTCTAATCCCATCTATTTCATCACCAAAAAATTCTATTCGGTAAGGAGATAGTTGTGAAGTTTCAAAGATATCTAAAATATCCCCTCGAAGACTAAATTCACCTTGACTTTGAACTTGAGTAACTTTTTTATAACCAAGTGAAATCAATTGATTTTTTAATTCTCTTTGTTCACACTCTTCGCCAACTTCAAGTTTTAACACACTGTTATCAAAGACTTGAGGATCTGGTAAGAATAAACGGCTAGCTGCCATGTTACAAACTAGTATTCCTTTTTGAGATTTATCTCTTAGAAAACGCAAGGCTTCAACTCTTGAAAAAATCTTTTCTTGAGACGATACTAAAAATTCTACCATTGGTGAATCATCTACTAAAAATGGATAAACCATATCAGTACCCAGGATAGAAATTAAATCATTTACTAGACGATCAGCTTCTCCATAAGTAGATGTCATTACTAAAATCTTGTTCTGATTTTTAACACTACTTGCAATAGCTAAAGACTTTGCTGAACCAGAGAGACCTAGTAGTAATTCCCTCTGCTTGAGAGATAAATGTTCACTCCATAATTGTATCTGCTTGTTCTCTAAAAAGAATTCGATTAATGACATTTCCTTACCCATTGTATTTCTGCATTGTTTTTTCAAAGTTTTTCTCTTGTAAATAATAATTTACAGCATCGTCAACCTTGTCAATAGACTGGAAAATACCTATATAGTCATCCTTGTCAAATTTACTCAAAACGTGGTGAACTACTGACATCCCTTTTTTAGGTCTACCTATACCAATTTTTATACGATTGAAAACCTGTGTACCAATATGTTGAATAATTGACTTGATACCATTATGACCGCCAGCTGATCCTTTAGCGCGAAGTCGAATTTTTCCTACTTCCATGTCAAGATCATCGTAAATAATCAGTAAATCTTCGATATCTAAACCATAGTAAGTTAATAAAGCATGAACTGCTTTCCCACTTTCATTCATAAAAGTAGTGGGTTTTACCAGATAAATTTTTTCACCATTAAGGAAAAATGAAGCTAATTCAGCTTGGAATATTTTATCGTGTGTAAAGGATACATTCTGTTTTTTTGCTAGTTGATCAATCAACATAAAACCAACATTATGCTTTGTCTCAAAATATTTATCCCCTGGATTTCCCAATCCTACAAGTAATTTTGTCATTTAAATTTCCTTTCAAAAGCCAAAAGGGCTGGAATTTTTTTCCAACCTAATTGACACTATTAAAAATGTTGATTATACATTAAAGCGGAATTCCATAATATCGCCATCTTGAACGACATATTCTTTTCCTTCTTCACGCAAGCGTCCAGCTTCTTTTACCGCCTTTTCAGAGCCGTATTTAATCAAATCATCATAAGACATAGTCACTGCACGAATAAAGCCTTTTTCGAAGTCAGAGTGGATAATTCCAGCTGCTTGAGGAGCTTTCATGCCACGTTTAAAGGTCCAAGCACGAACTTCTTTTTCACCAGCTGTGAAGTAAGTTCCAAGTCCTAATAGATGGTAAGCTGCACGAGTCAACTTATCCACACCTGATTCTGTCAAACCAATGGCTTCAAGAAACTCTTTTTTATCTTCATCGTCTAACTCAGAAATTTCTTCTTCAGCACGCGCAGAAATGACCACTACCTCTGCATTTTCTGTTGCTGCGAATTCACGAATTTTCTTCACATAATCGATAGATTCTGGGTCTCCAACCACATCCTCATCAACGTTAGCTACATAAAGAACTGGTTTCGTGGTCAAGAGGAAAAGACCTTTGACAACCTTTTGCTCTTCATCTGTAAATTCAATAGTACGAGCTGATTTACCGTCTTCAAGGACAGGTTTAATCTTTTGGAGAACGTTAAATTCTGCAACTGATTCCTTATCTTTTTGCGTACGTGCCATCTTTTCCACACGCGCATAGCGTTTATTAACAGATTCTAAGTCAGCAAGAATCAATTCTAGGTTAATGGTATCAATATCTGCTAATGGATCTACAAAAGCATCTTCACGACCTTGCTCACGCATGACATTCTCATCATCAAAGGCACGAACTACATGGACAATGGCATCAACTTCACGGATATTGGCCAAGAATTTATTACCGAGACCTTCTCCTTTTGATGCACCTTTTACAATCCCTGCAATATCTGTAAATTCAAAGGTTGTTGGGACTGTCTTCTTAGGAGTGATCATTTCAGTTAATTTTTGGAGGCGTTCATCTGGAACTTCTACCATCCCAACGTTTGGATCAATGGTTGCAAATGGATAGTTTGCAGCCTCTGCTCCTGCTTTTGTAATTGCGTTAAATAGGGTTGATTTACCAACGTTTGGCAAACCCACGATACCTGCTGTTAAAGCCATAGTTTCTCATTCTCCGTTCACATTTCAATCTTCAATATTATAACACAAAAAGGGAAAACTTGCTAACCCTCTAACTCCTTGCATTTAGTCGATAATTTTGTTCATTTTTCTTTCAAAATCATAGCGACTCATCATGACTACATGATCACAATTACTGCATTTAATTTTAATATCTGCACCTAAACGAGTAATTTCCCAACGATTTGCTTTTTTGCCTGTAGATTTGATTGTACAAGCATGTGGTTTTTTCATTTCAACAAAATTTCCAACTTGATACATACTACTCTCCTTTTCATATTTCTGATTATATCATAAAAGAGGTGAGCTAGGCTCAACCTCTTTAACTTAATTTGTACGAACTGGTGTAATCAGCTGCATGAAATCTTCATCTGTATCAGCTGGTACCAAGGTAAATGGACGAACTGCTGAAATGAAGCTGATTGTTACCTTTTCACTATTCAAGGCTTTTAGTGCTTCAATCAAGTAAGTTGGGTTAAAGCTAATAGTCAAGTCTTCGCCGGATACAGCAATTGTATCAATTTCTTCGTCTACTTTACCAACTTCTGGAGAATTTACATGGGCTGTAACCACTCCTTGTTTGATTTCTAATTTTACAGTACCATTTTGAGTAGCACTTGATAAGAGACGTGCACGTTCCATAGATTGACGTAGATTCACAACATCAAACGTTACTGTCGTATTAAAATCTGTAGGAATTAAGCGATCTGTATCAGGATAATTACCTTCTAAGAGACGTGTGTAGAAGCTAATATTTTCGCTTCTAAAGAGAATTTGGTTGTTTGCGAAGAAAATCTCTACTGTTTCGATATCATCTGTAAAAACAGCTGAAAATTCGCGTAGTGAGCGACTAGGGATGACAACGTCGAAATTATCACTATTTTTTTCAAGTGTCAATTTCTTCTGACTGAGACGGTGAGAATCTGTAGCAACTGTTTTCAATTCTTTATGGTTACTCAAAACGAAGTGTACACCAGTCAAAATAGGACGGCTTTCTTGTACACTAGCAGCAAAGGCAGTTTCATTGATAATTTTCTTAAGAAGTTTTGTTTCAAGAACTAGAGGATTACTTGCTGCAATTTCTTGGATACGTGGATACTGCTCACTGTCTTTTCCTTTAAGAGTAATCTCTGATTTCCCACTTGTTAATACAATTTGGTGTTGTTCAATTTCTTTAAAATCAAGAGTCACATCTGGAAGACTAGAAACAACATTGATAAAGAATGAAGCTTCTAGAAGGATAGAACCTAAAGAGTTAATCAGAAGACCTGCATTTTCATCTTTTTGAGAAATGAAATTCTCAATTGAAATTTGACCATTTGATCCAATTAATGTAATTCCTTCGTTAGTCACATCAATTTTAATAGTTGATAAAACAGGAATAGCATTTTTTGAACTAATAGCACGTTTAGTAATATTTAATGATTGCAGGAATAAATTTTTATTAATAGAAAAATGAATCATGGAATCTCCTTTATTTATTTTTATTATTAGAAGGTTAATAGTAATAGTAGGTTGTGTGAAATCTGTGGAAAAATAAGTTTAGTTTAGAAAAATCAAGAAGTTATACTTGTTTAAAATTTGTGTATAAATCAGTAAAATTTTAAACACTTATCCACAAGTTATTTGATTTTCTTTTTGATGGTTTCGATTTCTATACGTAATTTATCATCAGTTTCAATCATAGATTTGATTTTTGCATGAGCATGAATGACGGTTGTATGATCTTTACCACCAAATTCTTTCCCGATTTTTGGAAGACTGTTATCAGTTAATTCTCTAGCTAGGTACATAGCAACTTGGCGAGCTAGAACAATATTTTGAACACGTCTAGTTCCCTTCATCTCCTTAACGCTCACATCATAAAATTTTCCGACTTCCTCTTGGATTTTTTCAATCGGAATGACAATCATGGTGCTGACGCTTTGTTTTCTAGCACGTATAGCCTCAGATGCAATATCCACAGTTATAGTGTTGATTTGTTTGACTTTAGCCATGAGACTAATATCTTTGAGCGCACCTTCTAATTCACGTACATTTGAATCAAACTGGCCAGCCAAATATTCGATTGTGTCAGGTTGAAAATGATAATCTAAATCCTCTGTTTTACTATTTAGGATAGCGATACGAGTTTCAAAATCAGGTGGAGTAATATCCGTTGTTAATCCCCATGAGAAGCGCGTGACAAGTCGTTCAGGTAGGTTTTCTAGTTGTTCTGGCCTACGGTCACTCGTTAAAACGATCTGTTTATTATTACTGTGAAGTTTGTTAAATGTATTGAAAAATTCATCCTGAGTTTGTACTTTATTTCCACTAAGAGATTGAATGTCATCAATAAGAAGGAGATCTAGACTTCGATAGGTTTTTTTAAAATTATCCATATCATTGAGTCTTAAATGATCTAAAAATTCATTAATAAAACTTTCAGCAGGAATATATTTTACACGCGCATTAGGATTTTTTTTGAGAATTTCATTACCCAGAGCATTGAGCAAGTGAGTTTTCCCTAGACCAGGTCCTCCATATATAAACAGAGGATTATAAGTTAGTCCAGGATCTTCCGAGACAGCTAAAGCAGCAGACTTAGCCCAAATATTTCCATCACCTTGGATAAAATTATCAAAAGTATAGATGTCTCTTAATCCTGTTTCTGAATAGGGTATAGATTTTTTAATTTCTTCCTGTTGATGATTACTGTTTTCAACATTGTTTGTTATATCGGAGGTATTAGAATCTTCTTTAGTCAATACATATTGAGCTTTTATTTCAGTGTCATAGATTTGAAAACCGACAGCTACAATAATATCATTGAGTTTTGTACTCCAAACCATTTCCATTTCAGATCTTGGCAAAAATATGGTAGCTACATTTCCCTCAACCTTTATTAATTCAGCAGGTGTTGCGTAGAAATCAAACATTGATCGTGTCAATCTCTCTTTAGCTAATTCTAAAATCTGATTCCAAAATTGTTTTTCTTTCAACAACAAACTCCTCCTTTTCTAAATGGTGTAATCTTAAACACTATTTTATCACATAGCAAGCAATTTTTCCACAACTTGTGAAAAACAATCCACAATGTTTAAAAGATTTATCCACAACTTGTGGATAAAAGGTATAGATTTTGATTTAATAGACTTTTTCTATACTAATCCAGTGGATAAGTATGTGAGTTTAGAAAAATAAAATAACAGCCTTATTTCAGGCTGTTAATAAAACGTCGGTATTCTTCTTGATTATGAAAAGAGATAGTTATTTTTCCTGCCTCTTTTTTTTGAAGGACGATTTGGACATCTAATCCCAACAATTTTTTCAAATTTTCTTCTTCTTCTTTGATAAAGTGATCTTTTTCTTTGCTTTTCTTCTTATTTTTTTCTTCTTTAAGTAGATGTTCCACCTGCCGAACTGATAAATCCTCTTTCTGAATGCGATTGAGTAAATTTTTTTGTTCTTTCAAAGGTAGTTGGATTAGAAGTCTAGCATGTGCTTGAGACAATTTTCCAGTTTCTACTTCTTTTAAAATAAAATCAGGGAGCGTTAGCAATCGAACAAGATTAGTGATATAAGGGCGTGATTTCCCCATTTTTTCAGCAATGTCTGCATGAGTATATCCTTTATCAATTAAAGATTGATAAGCTTTTGCTTCTTCAATCGGATTTAAGTCTTCTCGTTGTAAATTTTCAATGATTGAGTGAACCATCATTTCCTGATCAGATAATTTTTTGATGATTACAGGAACTTCTGATAGCCCAGCTTCTATCGATGCCCGATACCGTCTTTCTCCAGCTAGGATTTCATATCCGATAACTGGAGATTGACGGACAATAATGGGTTGAATTAAACCATTTTCTTTAATAGATTGGGCAAGTTCTTGAATTTTTTCTTTTGAGAATTCTTTACGAGGTTGATAGGGATTTTTTTGAATATCACTGATACGAATTAGTTTGAGTTCTTCCATATCTCTACAGTATCATATCTTTAATATTCTGTAAAGTAGGTTTACAAATATGTAAACTATTAGTTTAAATCACTTGTACTCTTATTTAGTTTGATTGTAGTTTTTTCTTCTTTACCATTACGGTAATAAGTTACAGTCATTTCATCACCAATAGAGTGACTGTAAAGTGCATTTTGCAATTCAGTAGTAGAAGAAATCTTAGTATCATCTATTTTTGTGATAACATCATATTGTTGTAAATGTCCATTTGCAGGCATATTTTTTTGAACAGAACGAACAGCTACACCAGAAGTAACGTTATCAGGAAGTTTTAATTTTTGTAAATCAGCAGTGCTAAGGTTTGTCAAATTAACCATTTGGATACCAAGAGCTGGTCGAGTTACTTTTCCATCTTTTTCCAATTGTTTGATAATATTCTTAACATCGTTTGCAGGAATAGCAAAACCAAGACCTTCTACGGATGTTCCACCATTAGAGGCGATTTTACTTGATGTAATACCGATAACTTCTCCCTGGATGTTAATCAAAGGTCCTCCAGAGTTACCAGGGTTAATAGCTGTGTCTGTTTGGATGGCATTTGTTGAAATAGCTTGACCATCTTCAGATTTCAAAGAAACGTGTCTGTTCAAGCTTGATACAATCCCTTGTGTAACTGTATTTGCATATTCTGACCCCAAAGGACTACCGATTGCGATAGCTGTTTCCCCAACAGATAATTGACTTGAGTCACCAAACTCAGCTACTGTAGATACCTTTTCTGAAGATATTTTTACTACTGCAATATCAGAATAGGTATCAGAACCAACAATCTCACCTGGTACTTTTGTTCCATCTGCTAGACGAATATCAACTTTTTTAGCTCCACTAATAACGTGAGTGTTGGTTACAAGATAAGCATCATCCCCATCTTTTTTATAGATGACACCAGAACCTTCACTGTTGATTTGTTCAGTGTTTGAATCTGTATCAGTATCATCAGTTCCAACAAAACCACTTTGAGAATTTCCTGAATAAGTGATAATCGATACAACTGCATCTTTAACTTTATCTACAGCCTGTGTAGTAGAATTTTCATTTTTCGAAGCTGTCTGAGTGATGGCTGCACTATTTTGTTCTCTGTTTCCTTGTTTTTGGTTGAACTGAAGAACAGTCAAACTTCCTAATAGACCACTAAAAAAACTAATAAGTATAACTAGTAAAAGTTGTCCAATCGTTTTTGAAAACTTGTTTAAGTTTTTCATAGAATCCTCCATATTTGATTAATTAGTGAAAGTATAAGATTATTAACTTAATTCTAACTTAAAAAACTTAAGTTTTCAACAATCTGTGGATAATTGTTGAAAATTTGTGAATTTATTGTGTTTTTCCCCTTTTTCATTTGTGAATAAGATGTGAATAGAATGCGATTATGATAAAATAGAAGCATGAAAATTAAACTTGTAACAGTTGGAAAACTAAAAGAAAAGTATCTCAAAGATGGAATTGCAGAATATTCTAAAAGAATATCACGATTTGCTGCCGTAGAAATGATTGAATTAGCTGATGAAAAGACACCAGATCGTGCCAGCGATTCA
This sequence comes from Streptococcus infantis, assembly GCF_964243025.1. Lineage (GTDB taxonomy): Bacteria > Bacillota > Bacilli > Lactobacillales > Streptococcaceae > Streptococcus > Streptococcus infantis_N. The sequence goes on along the minus strand of NZ_CAXTDJ010000006.1, from coordinate 115,246 downwards.
GAAAATGAAAAAATCTTGAATTTAGAAGGAAATCGAATCCTTTCCAAAATTGGGGATAGAGAATTTGTTGTTGTTTTGGCTATTGAAGGGAAGACATTATCTTCTGAAGAATTTAGTAGCCAATTAGAACAAGCTTCTATAAATGGTTATTCAACCTTAACCTTTGTTATCGGTGGAAGTTTAGGATTATCCAATGAAGTGAAAAAACGAGCTAACTTATCAGTAAGTTTTGGCCGTTTAACTCTTCCACATCAATTAATGCGTCTAGTTCTTGTAGAACAGATATACCGAGCATTTACTATCCAACAAGGTTCTCCTTATCATAAATAGGATTGACTATTCTCGATTATTTTGATAAGATAAACTAGTTAGGTCTCATAGCTCAGCTGGATAGAGCATTCGCCTTCTAAGCGAACGGTCGCAGGTTCGAATCCTGCTGGGATCATATACTAGATTTAACGCTGGGGAAACCCAGCGTTTTTTGTAAAAATTGACAGTTCAGGTACAAAAATGTGCAGTTGAGAATGAAATGTTTTAAAACAGACTCCGTTTTGTATAATAAGCTTGTAAGTTAATTTACAAGAAAAAAATAATAAAGGAGAGTTTAATATGGAAAAAACAGTTAAATTAGAGCAGTTCAAAAAACTTACAGAAAAAGAATTACAGGAAATCCAAGGTGGGGATAAAAGATTAACTTACTTTATTACTAATCTTTTTCCTAAAAGGAAAAAATAGAAAACATTATAGGGAGACATGATGGATTTATTAAAAATATTCATAGTTATTCTTCATATTTTTATTCTAATAAATAGCTATAAACTAATTTGTAGAGCAACAAAAAAAGAAAGATTTCTATTCATATGTTGGATTTTTATATTGCAGTCCGTAGTTGAAATTTTCTTTTATTTTGTTTTTTTACATGGGTTAGGTTTAGAAAAATTCATGTTTCCCTTTATTATATATGTTTATCTAATAGGGGTAAAAAAGTATAATAAGTACAAGGCTATTTTTATCAGTCTACTATTGTCTTTACTATATCATAGTACTCATACTTTTATAGCAGTAATTATATCCTCTATAACAGGTGATTCTTTCTTAATAAAATATGAAGATTTATTTTTTGTAGTGGTTTTAATGCTGACGTATTTTATCACTAAAAAAAATTATTACTTATTTTCATCTTGAACTTACTTATTTTGATAAAGATTACCTCTATCCATTTTTCAAAAAGGTCATTTTAATTTTCTTTACTTTACAAGTTCTATTATTCATTTCAGATATGGTAAGTACTCATGCACATTTTAATAGCTTTGGTAGTATTTTAGCAACAATTGTATTTATTTGTTTACTACTAATCTTCTTCGCTATGAATTCTTATAAGGTGCGAGTTGAAAAAGAAATAGCCCTAAAACAGAAAAAATTTGAACAAGAACATTTACAGACTTACACAGATGAAATTGTGGCTTTGTATAATGAAATTCGTGGTTTTCGTCATGATTATGCAGGTATGCTTGTCAGTATGCAAATGGCGATTGACAGTAAAGATTTACAGGAAATTGACAGAATTTACAATCAAGTTCTAGTCAAAGCTAATCAAAAATTACGTTCAGATAAGTATACATACTTCGATTTAAACAATATAGAAGATACAGCTTTACGAAGTTTAATTGCACAATCCATTGTATATGCAAGAAATAAGGACGTAGAGTTTACACTAGAAGTAAAGGATATTATCACAAGGTTGTCAATTGATTTACTTGATCTTGTGCGTATTATGAGCGTTTTATTGAATAATGCTGTCGAAGGTGCTGCAGAAAGTTACTCGAAACAAATGGAGGTTGCAGTGATTAAGATGGATTTAGAAACAGTTATCGTGATTCAAAATTCATGTAAAATTATTATGACGCCTTCAGAAGACTTGTTTGAACTAGGTTTTTCTACTAAAGGTAGAAATAGAGGAATTGGCCTTAATAATGTCAAAGAGATTTTGGATAAGTATGAAAATATCATTTTAGAGACAGAGATGGAAGATAGTAAGTTTAGACAGATTATTAGATTTAAGAGAGAGTTTGAATGAAAGTATTAATTTTAGAAGATGTTATTCAGCATCAAGTCAGATTAGAAAGAACCTTGGATGAAATTTCAAAGGAATTGAATATTCCTATTTCTTATAAAACAACAGGTAAAGAACGAGAATTTAAGGAATATATCGAAAATGATGAAGTAAACCAGCTTTATTTTCTAGATATTGATATTCATGGCGTTGAGAAAAAAGGATTTGAGGTAGCACAGTTTATTCGTCGCCACAACCCCTATGCAATTATCGTATTTATCACTAGTAGATCAGAATTTGCTACCTTAACTTACAAATATCAAGTATCAGCCTTGGATTTTGTTGATAAAGATATCAATGATGAATTATTTAAAAAACGTATCGAACAGAGTATCTTATATACCAAAAGTATGCTGCTTGAAAATAAAGATGTTGTGGATTATTTTGACTATAATTACAAGGGAAATGATTTGAAAATTCCCTACCATGATATTTTATATATTGAAACAACAGGAGTATCTCATAAGTTAAGGATTATTGGTAAGAATTTTGCCAAAGAATTTTATGGTACTATGGCGGATATTCAAGAAAAAGATAAAGATACTCAAAGATTTTATTCTGCTCATAAATCATTTCTTGTCAATGTAGGAAATATTAGGGAAATTGATCGAAAAAATTTAGAGGTGGTTTTTTATGAGGATCATCGTTGTCCAATTACCCGTCTAAAGGTACGGAGATTAAGAGATATTCTGGAGAAAAAATCTAAAAAGTGATTGACAATTAGTAAGAAATTGATATAATGGTTATATCTGCTACAGATAGATGGTCCGTTGGTCAAGGGGTTAAGACACCGCCTTTTCACGGCGGTAACACGGGTTCGAATCCCGTACGGACTATATTATCCGCCATAGCTCAGTTGGTAGTAGCGCATGACTGTTAATCATGATGTCGTAGGTTCGAGTCCTACTGGCGGAGTTAAACAAAAAGAACACCATTGGTGTTCTTTTTTTGTCTCTAATTTGCATCTCCCAACATTTTCATAAGAAAGTTTGTCATTTCTTGTGGACTTTCTTTTTTTCCATGAGCAATCCAGGTTTGGCATACACCAAATAGTGCGTTTGTTAGATAAATACTGCTATACTCTAACTCAATATTGTTTAAATTTAATTGCATAAAGCGTTTTTGGAGGTCAGTGCTAAGCATAATGTGAAGTTTATTTCTAAGGAAGTTTTGTATCTCTTTTGTACCATTTTCAGATAGAAGAGCAGCTAGTAAAGGTTCAGACTCTAAGTATTCAAACACTTCTAGAATAGCATCTCTTTTATGATTTGCGTGTTTTTGGAAAATATACTCAAAGGTATGAAAGAGCTTACTTTGGTAATGTTCAATCATATCATACTTATCTTTGTAATGAGTATAAAAACTAGAACGACTAATCCCGGCTTTTTCTGCCAGTTTAATAGTGCTAATTTGATCAAATGGTTGTTCCGTTAATAATTGAACCATGGCGTTCTCAATAGTACGTTTGGTTTTTAAGCGTTTGTTGCTCTCTTTCATAGTTCCTCCTTGTGAACAAAAATAGACGTAGTGTCTAAAAATTATGATTTTGAATTGTAAATAAGAATTTTTAATGTATAATCTATTATATCAAAATTTTAGACAATATGTGTAAAAAAGGAGACAATATGTTTAAAGAATGGAAAGCAATTTTTAAAAAACCAACCTTTATCATTGTAATGATAGGGATTTCTCTTATTCCTGCTTTATACAACATCATATTTTTATCATCTATGTGGGATCCATATGGCAAATTATCTGAGTTGCCTGTAGCGGTCGTTAATAATGATAAAGAAGCATCTTACAATGGAAACACAATGACTATTGGAAAAGACATGGTGTCCAATTTAGAGAAAAATAAATCATTAGATTTTCATTTTGTCAGTGAAGAAGAAGGTAAGAAGGGTCTAGAAGACGGTGATTACTATATGGTAGTAACTTTACCAAGTGACTTATCTGAAAAGGCTGCTTCTATTCTATCAGATCACCCAGAACAAATGAATATTAACTATCAAACTTCTAGCGGGCATAGTTTCATTGCAAGTAAGATGAGTGATTCTGCCATGACACAGTTAAAACAAAATGTTTCTGCTAATGTAACCGAAACCTATACAAAAGCTTTATTTCAAAAGATGGGAGATTTAAAATCTGGTTTAACGAAGGCAGCTGATGGAAGTGAACAATTGGCCAATGGGGCTAGTCAGTTAGCTGTAGGAAGTCAGACATTGTCTTCTAATCTTGATACTTTAGCTAGTTCAAGTTTAACTTTTTCTGATGGCACAAATCAATTCACAAAAGGCTTGACAACGTATGTAACAGGAGTAAAGCAACTGAATAGTGGCTTAGGTACATTTAATGATGGTTTACAGAACTATACAAGTGCAGTTTCACAGGTTGACACTGCACTTAATCAATTATCTTCCAAGACTCCGGAATTAGTAGCAGGTGTCAATCAGCTAAATACTGGAATGAAGTCATATGCAGGGGGAGTTTCGCAACTGAATACAGGTCTCAATCAATTTTCAGTTGGTGTCAATGCTTACACAAGCGGTGTTGACAAGCTATCTATTGGGGCAAATCAATTATCTAGTCAATCAGATACATTGAGAGAAGGTATTACCCAATTAAATAAAGGGATTAAAGAAATTTCTACTCAATTGAATACTTCATCTCAACAAAAAGAGGAAATCACTCAATTAGCAACTAGTTTAGATGAATTGAATAAAGCACTTCAAGCTGTAACTATTTCAGATAATACTGAACTTAAAAGTACAATATCTAATGATTTAGCGAATATATCTACTCTTGCTCAAACTATTGTGACTAATAGTCAAACAGAGCAAGAGAAAACTCTTACCAATCTTCAAGCAACAGCAACTTATCAATCTCTTACTGATACTCAGAAACAAGAACTGACTGCAGCTGTTTCAAATAATTCTAATTCTACGATAGAGTCAGCAAAAGCAATTTTAACGACGGTAGGAGATTTAAAAGAAAATTTGGGAAGTGTAAACCAACCAGTCTCTAATCTATCTACTTTACAGACTAAAGCAAATCAAGTATTACCTGTGGCGTCTAGTTCCTTGACATCTATGTCAAGTGGATTTACACAGTTGCAAAATGCTGTAGATAATAAGTTAGTTCCTGGAAGTCAATCGATTGAAAATGGAGTTAATGATTATACTAAAGGGCTGGATACCATTTCTTTAGGTGTAAACCAACTAAATGAAAAGAATACAACTTTAACAACAAGTTTGGATCAATTGGTTTCTGGATCAAGTAAGTTGACAGAAAACTCTTCAACCTTGACAACTGGTTTGGATTCGCTAGCTAGGAAAACTCCAGAACTAGTAACAGGTATCGAAAAACTCTCATCTGGTTCTAGCCAATTAAATAGTAAGAGTTCAGACTTAATTGTAGGACTGGATAAAATACAGCTAGGTTCTAGTCAATTAACAGATAAATCAAGTCAATTGCTTTCAGCTAGCTCTCAGTTAGAAAGTGGAGCAGTGAAAATTGCTGATGGCGCTGGAAAACTAGCAGATGGTGGAACAACTTTAACTGCTGGTATTGAAAGTTTACAAGTAGGAGCTACTGGACTAGAACATGGATTGAACACTGCTAGCAATCAACTAAAAACAGCATCAACAGAGTCTAATAATGCAGAAGTATTATCTGAGCCCTTGAGTCTTTCAAAAACAGACAATGATCAGGTTCCTGTAAATGGGATTGCTATGGCTCCTTATATGATATCTGTTGCTCTCTTTGTTGCTGCGTTATCAACAAATATGATTTTTGATAAGTTACCTTCAGGTCGTCATCCTGAAAGTCGTTGGGCTTGGGCTAAATCTCGTTTCGAAATAAATGGAGTTATAGCTGTTTTAGCAGCTGTCTTAGTCTATGGAGGAGTTCATCTTATCGGTCTAACGGCAAATCATGAAATGAGAACCTTGTTCTTAATCATCATCGCAAGTTTGACCTTTATGTCTATGGTAACCGCGTTAACGACATGGAATAGTCGCTTAGGTGCTTTCTTCTCTCTTATTTTACTATTATTACAATTAGCATCAAGTGCAGGAACTTATCCACTTGCTTTGACTAATGATTTCTTTAAGGCTGTTAATCCTTGGTTACCAATGAGTTATTCAGTTTCAGGATTGAGACAAACGATTTCTATGACAGGGAATGTTCATTATCAGGTAATTTTCCTTCTCGTAACTTTAGTTCTATTTATAGGATTAGGTATGCTTGCTTATCAACGTAAAAAAATGGAAGAAGATTAAAAAAAATCGACTAATTTGGTCGATTTTTTATGTGCATGAATCTTGTCAAGAATTTATAAATCTAATAATAGTATGTTTCACGTGAAACAATGAATATGTTGAATAGAATCAGATTGACAGAACTATCAACTAAAAACTCAATTGGGAACCCAACTGAGTTTTATTTTTTTAGTCTTTCCAAAGTTCTTTTACTTTTGCTTGAACTTCAGCATTTTCTAAGAATTCATCATAGGTTTCATCAATACGATCGATGACGCCATTTTTAGATAAGACAATAATGTGGTTAGCCAAAGTTTGAATAAACTCATGGTCGTGACTGGCAAAGATGATAGACTCTTTAAAGTTTTTCAATCCATCGTTCAAGCTTGAGATAGATTCCAAGTCTAAGTGATTTGTAGGATCGTCAAGTACAAGAACGTTTGATTTTAAAAGCATGAGTTTTGAGAGCATCACGCGCACTTTTTCTCCCCCTGACAAGACGTTGACAGGTTTGTTAACCTCGTCTCCAGAGAAGAGCATACGACCTAAGAATCCACGTAGGAAGGTATTGTCATCTTCTTCTTTACTTGCGAATTGACGGAGCCAGTCAAGGATAGATTCACTGCCAGCAAAATCAGCTGAATTGTCTTTTGGCAAGTAAGAGCGACTAGTTGTAACCCCCCACTTGACAGTCCCTTCATAATCAATTTCACCCATAATGGCACGAATCAAGGCAGTTGTTTGGATGTCATTTTGTCCGATAAGAGCTGTCTTGTCACCTGGACGCAAGATGAAGCTGATGTTGTCAAGAATAGTTTCACCGTCAATCTTTACAGATAGATTTTCTACTGTCAAGAGGTCGTTCCCAATTTCACGTTCAGCTTTAAAGCTGATGAATGGGTATTTACGACTAGAAGGAACAATTTCCTCTAGCTCAATCTTGTCAAGCATTTTTTTACGTGAAGTTGCTTGTCTTGATTTAGAAGCATTGGCAGAGAAACGAGCAACGAATTCTTGAAGTTGTTTGATTTTTTCTTCTGCTTTAGCATTACGGTCTGCTAGCAATTTAGCAGCAAGCTCAGAAGACTCCTTCCAGAAGTCGTAGTTTCCGACATAGAGTTTGATTTTTCCAAAGTCAAGGTCAGCCATGTGAGTACATACTTTATTCAAGAAGTGACGGTCGTGGGACACGACAATGACAGTATTATCAAAGTCGATTAGGAAATCCTCTAGCCAAGTGATGGATTGAATATCCAGACCATTGGTTGGCTCGTCCAAAAGAAGGACATCTGGTTTACCGAAGAGGGCTTTAGCAAGGAGAACCTTTACTTTGTCGCCATTTGCTAGTTCACTCATATTTTGGTAATGAAGTTCTTCTGGAATATTCAAATTTTGTAAGAGTTGTGAAGCCTCACTCTCAGCTTCCCAACCACCTAGTTCAGCGAATTCTCCTTCAAGTTCAGCTGCGCGAACACCATCTTCATCTGAAAAATCTTCTTTCATATAAATGGCGTCTTTTTCTTTCATGATGTTGTATAGTTTTTCATTACCCATGATAACAACATCAATAGCACGCTCATCTTCGTAGTCAAAGTGATTTTGACGAAGTACTGAAAGACGTTCGTCTGGTCCAAGAGAGATATGCCCAGTTGTCGGTTCAATATCTCCAGCTAAGATTTTTAAAAAGGTTGATTTTCCAGCACCGTTGGCACCAATCAAACCATAGGTATTTCCTTCTGTAAATTTGATGTTTACATCATCAAAAAGTTTACGATCACTAAAACGTAGTGAAACATCAGATACTGTTAGCAAAGTTTTTCTCCTATTATATGTAATACTCTAATTCTACTAGAAAATCACCAATTATTCAAATTTTTATTTGTCAATTTTTTGTAAACAAAGTTGACAACCCCTTTACGATTGAAAGGGGTAACATCTCTATTGTTTCAATAAAAAAATTATCTGTCTTTTTATTAAAAAAATGCTATAATTGAAAGGACCATATCAAAGGAGAATAAGATGAGTAAACCCATTATTTTAACAGGAGATCGTCCAACGGGGAAATTACATATTGGGCACTACGTTGGTAGTTTGAAAAATCGTGTCTTACTACAAGAAGAAAATAAATATGACATGTTTGTTTTTTTAGCTGACCAGCAAGCACTAACAGACCATGCAAAAGATCCACAAACTATTGTAGAGTCTATTGGGAATGTTGCCTTGGACTATCTTGCAGTGGGATTAGATCCTAATAAAGCAACGATTTTCATTCAAAGCCAGATTCCAGAATTGGCAGAGCTCTCTATGTATTATATGAACCTAGTTTCATTAGCTCGCTTGGAACGAAATCCAACCGTAAAGACTGAAATTGCTCAAAAAGGCTTTGGTGAAAGTATTCCAACTGGATTTTTAGTTTATCCTGTTGCGCAAGCAGCAGATATTACAGCATTTAAGGCTAACTTGGTTCCAGTAGGGAATGATCAAAAGCCGATGATTGAACAAACACGTGAAATTGTGCGTTCTTTCAACCATACCTATAACTGTGATGTTTTAGTAGAACCAGAAGGAATTTACCCTGAGCACGAAGGTGCGGGACGTTTACCAGGTCTTGATGGTAATGCCAAAATGTCGAAATCACTTAATAATGGAATTTACCTAGCTGATGATGCAGATACTTTGCGTAAAAAAGTAATGAGTATGTATACAGATCCAGACCATATTCGTGTTGAGGATCCAGGTAAGATTGAAGGAAATATGGTTTTCCATTACTTGGACGTATTCGGTCGACCTGAGGATGCTCAAGAAATTGCTGAAATGAAGGAACATTATCAACGTGGAGGCCTTGGTGATGTTAAGACCAAACGTTACCTACTTGAAATCCTAGAACGTGAACTTGGTCCAATCCGTGAACGTCGCCTAGAATATGCTAAAGATATGGGTGAGGTTTATAATATGCTCCAAAAAGGTAGTGAAAAAGCTCGAGAAGTTGCTGGGCAAACACTATCAGAAGTAAAAGCTGCAATGGGTCTAAATTACTTTCACTAATGGATAAAATATGAACTATAAAACTATTTCTTCTTTAAAATAAGAGGGATAGTTTTTTATTTATTCTCTTATAAATTTAATTGACAAATTTTCATAGAATGGTATGATAGATACAATACAAAAAGCGTTTAGCTCAATAAAGGAAGAAAAGAGGAAACTTCAATGTCTAATTGGGGCACTAAATTTTTGAAAAAAGGTTTTACCTTTGATGATGTATTGCTAATTCCAGCAGAGAGTCATGTGTTGCCTAATGATGCGGATTTAACAACAAAATTAGCAGATAATTTGACTTTAAATATCCCAATTATTACAGCTGCAATGGACACTGTAACAGAAAGCCAAATGGCCATTGCAATCGCGCGTGCAGGTGGACTTGGAGTTATCCATAAAAATATGTCTATTGAGCAACAAGCTGACGAAGTTCGAAAGGTAAAACGTTCTGAAAATGGTGTTATCATTGATCCATTCTTCTTGACTCCTGAACATACAATCGCTGAAGCAGATAAACTCATGGGCCGTTATCGTATCAGTGGTATCCCAGTGGTTGAAACTCTAGAAAACCGTAAGTTAGTTGGTATTTTGACCAACCGAGATCTGCGTTTCATTTCTGACTACAACCAACCAATTTCAAAACACATGACTAGTGAAAACCTAGTTACTGCTCCGGTTGGTACAGATTTAAAAACTGCTGAGAGTATTCTTCAAGAACACCGTATTGAAAAACTACCTCTAGTTGACGAAGAGGGTCGTCTTTCTGGTTTAATCACCATTAAAGATATTGAAAAAGTGATTGAGTTCCCAAATGCTGCAAAAGATGAATTCGGTCGTCTTCTAGTTGCTGGTGCGGTAGGAGTTACTTCTGACACATTTGAACGTGCAGAAGCCCTCTTTGAAGCAGGAGCTGATGCTATCGTTATCGATACTGCCCATGGTCACTCAGCGGGTGTACTTCGTAAAATCGCTGAAATTCGTGGTCATTTCCCAGACCGTACACTGATTGCGGGGAACATCGCTACTGCTGAAGGTGCGCGTGCTCTTTATGATGCGGGTGTTGACGTTGTTAAAGTCGGTATTGGCCCAGGGTCAATCTGTACAACTCGTGTTATTGCTGGTGTGGGAGTTCCCCAGGTAACAGCAATTTACGATGCAGCAGCAGTTGCTCGTGAATATGGAAAAACCATCATCGCTGATGGTGGAATCAAATATTCTGGAGATATTGTAAAAGCCCTTGCTGCTGGAGGAAACGCAGTGATGCTCGGATCAATGTTTGCAGGAACAGATGAAGCTCCAGGGGAAACTGAAATCTTCCAAGGGCGTAAGTTCAAGACATACCGCGGTATGGGTTCAATCGCTGCCATGAAGAAGGGTTCAAGCGACCGTTACTTCCAAGGTTCTGTCAATGAAGCAAACAAACTGGTTCCAGAAGGAATCGAAGGTCGTGTTGCTTATAAAGGTGCAGCAGCTGATATTGTTTTCCAAATGATTGGTGGTATTCGTTCTGGTATGGGTTACTGTGGTGCTGCTAACTTAAAAGAATTACATGACAATGCTCAGTTTATCGAAATGTCAGGTGCGGGTCTAAAAGAAAGCCATCCACACGATGTGCAAATCACTAATGAAGCACCTAACTATTCAATGTAATAAAAAAATCTCCTGTTAAACGGGAGATTTTTTTATTTTACAAAGATGTAAAGTTTAATTTACAGTCAATTGACCATTATCTACTGTAAAGACGCTCAAGTTATCAGGTAAGTTTTGAAGATGGTCTAAACTAGTAGTTGTAATAAAAGTTTGAATGTTATGAGAAATAGTTTCCAATAATTTAAGTTGACGAGTATTGTCAAGTTCACTCATGACATCGTCAAGTAAAAGAATGGGAGATTCTTTGGTAATGCTCTCCATCAATTCGATTTCAGCAAGTTTTATAGAAAGCACCAAGCTACGATGTTGCCCTTGACTTCCGAAACTTGCTTCCATTCCATTAATCATGAAAATCATATCATCTCGATGAGGACCAACTCCAGTATTCTTCTTAAATAAATCTCTGGATCTACTTTTTTGAAGTGCTATATGGAAAGATTCAGCCAAATTTTCCTTGTCAACAAAGTTTACAGAAGGTTGATAACGGATTGACAACTCTTCTAACTGATCTGAGATGTCAAAATGTTTTTTCTTGCCAAAGAGTTCCATTTTCTGGATAAAGTCAGCTCGATGATTCATTACACGACAGCCATACTCTACCAGTTGGTCATCAAGAACAGATAGGAAAGTCTCATCTATGTTTTGTGTAGATTTGAGATAGGTATTTCTCTGTTTAAGGACGTGGTTATAACTTGACAGGTCTGACAAGTAAATCGGTTTGATTTGCCCTAATTCTATGTCAATGAATTTACGACGAATGGCCGGAGCGCCTTTGACAAGTTGTAAATCTTCTGGAGCGAATAAGACAACATTCATATGACCAATATAGTCTGATAGGCGAGCTTGTTTTAAGTAATTCACTTTAGTAATTCGCCCTTTTTGTGTTAGGTCAATTTCAAGTGGAATGCTTGCTGTTTTCTTTTGCAAGATTCCAGAAACTTGCAGTTGTTCTTCTTCAAATTGAATTAAATTTTTATCAGTCTTAGTTCGATGACTTCTCGTTAAGGCTAAAAAGTAAATACTTTCAAGAAGATTGGTTTTTCCTTGAGCGTTTCGGCCAACAAATACATTTAATTTTGGATTAAAATTAACTTCGACATCTCGATAGTTACGAAATTGTTTAATGGATAGATTTTTCAGCCACATATTTATCTACCTGGGAAACGTGGTGTAGGTTTTGTTTTTGTTGCTTGAGCTTTTTTTGTTGGCTTTTTTTGAACTTTTTTATTCATTTCCTTGACAAGCTTAGCTACACGTTCTTTCTCAAGTTTTTCTAGACGAAACTCCTCTAGTTCTTCTGATGTTGGTTTAACTAGAATAATTTGAGTTTTTAAATCAGGGATTTCAATAGAATCTCCGACTCTAATTTTCTTGCCTCGACGATTTTCTAATTCTCCATTAAAATATACAAGATGGTCAGACAAAAAAGATTTAATAGCACCGCCACTTTGGATGATCCCAAGATCTTTCAAAAGAGCTTGGAGAGTAATAAATTCTTCAAATAATTTGTATTCCATAGTTCACCTCAATCTTTGGTATTATACCATATTTTACTCAAAATAGTTGAGAAGAAACTACTGATATGAAAACGATTTTAATTTCAAAAGAGTCAAAGAGAACAGGAAAAATTTTCGTTTTCATGGTATAATAGAACTCTATGTAAAAGGAGGTAAAAGATGGAGTTATTCCCTGGAATTGCAGTGCATTTTATCCAATCTAAAAAGTTTAAGACAAATAAAATAACCATGCGTTTCACAGCTCCATTATCTCTGGATTTAATTTCTGGTCGCATGCTAAGTGCCAGTATGCTTGAAACTGCTAATAAAGGCTATCCAACTGCTCAGGTTCTTAGAAAACATCTGGCAGCATTGTATGGAGCAGATTTGTCAACTCATGCGTATAGAAGGGGGCAAAGTCACTTAGTAGACGTGAGTTTGACTTATGTTCGAGATGAATTTTTAAGTAAGAAAAACGTCTTAACTGCTCAGATTTTAGAATTATTGTATCAAGTCATATTTAATCCATTGTCAAATGAAGATGAATTTGAGAACAATGCCTTTGAAATTGAAAAAAAACAATTGTTGGCGAGATTAGAATCAGAATTAGAGGATCCTTTCTTCTTTGCCCATAAAGAATTGGATCAGTTGTTTTTCCAAGAGGAATCAATGCAGTTAGTTCCTAGAGATTTAATTGCCAGAATTTCCGAAGAGACTTCTAAATCTTGCTATTCAAGTTTTCAAAAAATGCTGAAGGAAGATAGAATTGATTTATTCTTTTTAGGTGATTTTAATGAAATTGAAGTCTTAGAAAACTTGAAGAAATTTAACTTGACAGGTCGTAAAGAAACTGTAAACATTCAATATCAGCAAGGTTATTCAAATGTTCTTAGAGAAGGAATTGCTAGGAAAAACCTAGGTCAGTCTATTCTAGAAATGGGTTATCATAACACAATTGGTTATGGAGATGATCAAAAGATGGCCTTGCTTCTCGTGAATGGTTTGCTTGGAGCTTTCCCGCACTCTAAATTGTTTACCCAAGTTAGGGAAAAGGAAGGGTTGGCCTACACTGTTTCTAGTCACTTAGATCTCTTTAGTGGATTTTTAAGATTGTTTGCTGGGATAAATCGTCAAAATCGAAACAAGGTAAGAAAATTGATGAATGATCAATTGTTAGCTATCAAAAATGGTAGATTTACAGATGCTGAAGTTAATCAAACTAAGGAAATGATTCGTAGGACGATGTTGTTGAGTCAGGATAATCAAGATTCGATTATAGATAGAGAATACTTAAGCCTCTTTTTTGGTAAATCGGCTTTAGAACTGGATACTTTGATAGAGAGACTAGAGCAAGTTGACAAGGATGAAATCTGCAGGGCGGCATCTAGTTTGAAATTGCAGGCTATCTATTTTATGGAAGGAGCAGAATGACTAGAGTTACTTTTCAAGAGAAATATTATCCTGCTGTAAAAGAAACTCTTTATCAAGCAAAATTAGAAAACGGATTGACAGTTTCTTTACTTCCTAAAAATGATTTTAACGAAGTTTATGGTGTAGTAACTGTCTATGTTGGTTCGGTTGACATTGAGTTTACAGCTAGAGATAGTAAAAAGAAAACATATCCTAAGGGGATTGCTCATTTTTTAGAACATAAACTTTTTGAAAGAGAAAATTCTGAAGATATCATGGCTGCATTTACCAAATTAGGTGCAGATAGTAACGCCTTTACAAGCTTTACAAATACAAGTTATCTTTTTTCAACCTCTGACAATGTCGCTGATTGTTTGGACTTGCTTGACGAGCTTGTTACTAGCTTTAACATTACTGAAGAATCTGTTGAACGAGAAAAGGATATTATTCAGCAAGAACGCGAAATGTATCAGGATGATCCTGATTCTTGCTTGTTCTTTAAAACACTTGCAAATCTATATCCGGAAACTCCACTAGCTTCAGACATTGTTGGGACTGAAGATTCGATAGAATATGTTACTTTAGAGGATCTACGGGACAATTTTGATGAATTTTACACTCCTGTCAATAGCCAAATTTTCCTCGTTGGAAATTTTGATTTAGAGTTGATACAGAATTATTTCTCGCAAATGGATGTTGGAGGTTGTATAGTTCAAAATCAAAAAGAACCCATCGCTTTACACCCTGTAAAGAAGGTTGAGAGCATTCGTATGGATGTTGCATCACCTAAATTAGCAATAGGAGTTCGAACGAATTCTGATATGGGGCATCAGGACTGCTATCGATATAGCGTTCTATTAAGAGCGTTATTTACGATGATGTTTGGTTGGACTTCTAAAAGATTTCAGAGTTTGTATGAAACTGGGAAATTAGATTCTTCATTATCTTTAGAAGTTGAGATCAATCGACGTTTTAACTTTTTGATGCTGACAATGGACACAAAGGAACCTGTTGCTATTTCGCATCAATTCCGAAAGGCAATTCAGAATTTTGCTACAAATTCGGATGTATCAGAGGAACATCTTGATTTGATCAAAAGTGAAATTTATGGAGAATTTATCCATAGTATGAACTCTTTAGAATTTATTGCGACCCAATATCAGTCACATTCTGACGAAACAACCCTGTTTGATTTACCAAAGATTATACAGGAAATGACCTTGGATGATGTTCTTGAGGTAGGACATCATTTTATCGACAATAGTGAAATAGTTGAATTTACAATTTTTCCACTATAGCCATCGAAATATAAAATGAACTAGAAAGAAGGCATGGTAAGTATGAGAAAAAAAACAATTGGTGAAGTGTTACGTTTAGCAAGAATTAATCAAGGTTTGAGTTTAGAGGAATTGCAGCGCAAGACAGACATTCAACTGAATCTGCTTGAGGCTTTAGAATCAGATGATTTCGACCAATTGCCAAGCCCTTTTTATACACGTTCTTTTTTGAGGAAGTATGCTTGGGCAGTTGAGTTGGATGAAAACCTTGTTTTAGACGCATATGATTCAGGGAGCATGATTACCTATGAGGAAGTTGATGTTGATGAGATAGAACTATCAGGTCGTAGACGTTCTAATCGTAAGAAACGTTCCTTGCTCCCTCTGTTTTACTTTATTCTCTTCTCCTTGTCTATTATAATTTTTGTTTCTTATTATGTTTGGAATTACATTCAAACACAACCGACAGCAACAACTTCAGCCAACTATAATGTTGTGACTACAACAACAAGTGCTACAAGTAGTGAAACAACAACTAGCAATCAAACCACTAGTCCATCAAGTTCGAGTGACGCATCAACTGTGACTGTTTCAGGCCAGGGAGATGTTATCTCGGTAGAATATAAAACTGCTAAAGATACTGCCGAACTTCAACTATCTGTGACGGATGCAACAAGCTGGATTAGTGTTTCAGATACTGAATTGGCTGGAGGAACAACTCTTGAGCCTAATAATAAGATGGCCAAAACAACAGTTTCTAAAGGCTCTCCAGTAACTATCACATTAGGCGTTATCAAAGGCGTGAAAATCAAGATCGATAATCAGGAAATTGATACTTCGAAATTAACTGGTCAAACTGGCTGGATTACATTGAAATTAAGCTCAAATTAAGGAAGGATAACATGAAAAAAGAGAATATTCCTAACATACTTACGCTTGGTAGAATTTTATTTATTCCGATTTTTGTTCTCCTTCTATCATTTGGACAGTCTCCTGTGTTACATAAAATAGCAGCAATTATTTTTGCCATTGCCAGTATCACTGACTATCTAGATGGCTATTTAGCTAGAAAATGGCAAGTAGTTAGCAATTTTGGAAAATTCGCAGATCCAATGGCAGATAAGTTGTTAGTTATGTCGGCCTTTATCATGCTAGTAGGTCTAAATATGGCTCCTGCTTGGGTAGTTGCTATTATCATTTGCCGAGAGCTTGCAGTTACTGGGTTGCGCCTACTCTTAGTTGAAACTGGTGGAACTGTTTTAGCTGCAGCAATGCCAGGAAAAATCAAAACATTTAGTCAGATGTTTGCGATTATCTTCTTGTTATTTCATTGGAATTTACTTGGTCAGATAACTCTTTATATCGCTTTGTTCTTTACAGTTTATTCTGGTTATGATTACTTCAAGGGAAGCGCGTATTTGTTTAAAGGAACCTTTCGCTAGATATGGAATCGATTATTGAAATTAAGAATCTGTCATTTCGATACCAGGCAGATCAAGAACACTATGATGTTCATAACATTTCGTTTCACGTGAAACGTGGAGAATGGTTGTCTATCGTTGGTCATAATGGTAGTGGAAAATCAACAACTGTTCGCTTGATTGACGGTTTGCTAGAAGCGGAATCTGGAGAAATTTGGATAGACGGTGATTGCCTAACTCCGGAAAATGTCTGGGAAAAAAGACGTAAGATTGGTATGGTATTTCAAAATCCTGATAACCAATTCGTGGGTGCAACCGTAGAAGATGACGTTGCTTTTGGACTAGAAAACCAAGGGATTCCACTTGAAGAGATGAAGAAGCGAGTTTCTGAAGCTCTGTCATTAGTTGGAATGGCTGAATTTTCTAAAAAGGAACCAGCTCGCTTGTCAGGTGGACAAAAACAGAGAGTGGCTATTGCAGGCGTTGTCGCCTTGCGACCAGATATTTTAATTCTGGATGAAGCTACAAGTATGTTGGATCCAGAGGGGCGTCTAGAGTTGATTAAGATAGTTCAAAAGATTCGCCAAGATCACCAAATGACAGTGATCTCCATTACGCATGACTTAGATGAGGTTGCCATGAGTGACCGTATTTTGGTGATGAAAAAAGGAGAAATCGAATCAACTAGTACTCCTAGAGAATTATTTTCTAGGTCAGATTTAGATCAAATTGGTTTAGATCAACCCTTTGTCAACCAATTAAAAGAATCGCTACGTACTAGTGGCTTGAAATTACCAGAGCACTACCTAACCGAAGAGGAGCTCGAGGAGGCTTTATGGGAATTATTCTAGACAATGTGAGTTATACGTATCAGGAAGGTACCCCCTTTGCCTCAGCTGCCTTGTCCGATGTTAATTTGTCAATAGAGGATGGATCTTATACAGCAATTATTGGGCATACAGGAAGCGGGAAATCTACAATTCTTCAACTTTTGAATGGTTTGTTGGTTCCCACAAAGGGAAGTGTTCGTGTCTTTGATACATTAATTACATCAACATCCGTCAATAAGCAAATTCGTCAAATTCGCAAACAAGTGGGCTTAGTCTTTCAGTTTGCAGAAAATCAAATCTTTGAGGAGACTGTCTTAAAAGATGTGGCTTTTGGACCTCAAAATTTTGGAGTTTCTGTAGAAGAGGCAGAAGCTATTGCGCGTGAAAAACTAGCTTTAGTAGGAATTGATGAGTCACTCTTTGGACGTAGTCCCTTTGAGCTTTCAGGCGGACAAATGAGAAGGGTTGCGATTGCTGGTATTTTGGCGATGGAGCCTAGCATTTTGGTCTTAGATGAGCCAACAGCTGGTTTGGATCCAATTGGTCGAAAAGAGTTAATGGCCTTGTTTAAAAAACTTCATCAGGATGGTATCACGATTGTTTTAGTGACCCATCTGATGGATGATGTGGCCGAATTTGCTGATCAAGTTTATGTGATGGAAAAAGGGAAGTTGGTCAAGAGTGGGAAGCCAAGTCTTGTTTTTCAAAATGTCGAATTCATGGAAAAAATCCAATTAGGTGTTCCAAAAATCACAAGATTTGCTCAAAGGGTAGCTGAACGAGGAGTTTCTTTTAAACAATTGCCGATAACGATAGAGGAGTTTAAGGAGTTCATCAATGGATAATATGATTTTAGGTCGTTACATACCAGGAAATTCGATTGTTCATCGTTTGGATCCTCGTAGTAAGTTAGTGGCAATGATTTTATTGATTATGATCGTTTTTTGGGCCAATAATCCAATAACTAATGTGATCCTTTTCGTTGTAACAGGTATATTTGTAGCCTTATCTGAGGTTCCTTTATCCTTTTTTATAAAAGGTTTGCGGTCCATGTTTTTTCTGATTGCTTTTACAACCCTTTTTCAACTTTTCTTTATATCTGGTGGAGATGTCTTGTTCGAGATGGGGTTTTTTAAAATCACGAGTCATGGCATTGAACAGGCGGGAATTATTTTTTGCCGCTTTGTGTTGATTATCTTTTTCTCAACTTTGCTTACCTTGACAACCATGCCATTAAGCTTGGCTACAGCAGTTGAGTCCTTGCTTGGACCCTTGAAAAGATTTAAGGTTCCTGTTCATGAAATTGGGCTCATGTTGTCTATGAGTTTACGTTTTGTACCAACCTTAATGGATGATACGATTCGAATTATGAACGCTCAAAAGGCGCGTGGTGTTGATTTTGGAGAAGGAAATATAATTCAAAAAGTTAAGGCTATGATTCCTATTTTGATTCCTTTATTCGCTACGAGTTTGAAACGAGCGGATTCTCTTGCTACAGCCATGGAGGCTAGAGGATATCAAGGTGGGAACGGACGTAGTCAGTACCGACAGTTGAATTGGATGAATAAAGATAGTGTGGCCTTACTCCTGGTATGTGTGTTGGGTTTGATTCTATTTTTGTTGAAATCCTAAAGTGAAGTATAGAATGAGATAGGGTAGAGGTATGAACCGTTTTAAAAAATCAAAATATATCATTGTTCTATTTGTCGTTATACTAGTAGTTTCTGTTCTTTTAGTAATGACGAAATCAAGTACAGTTGTGACAAAAGCTGGAGATGGCATTTCTCTGATAGATAGAATTGTGCAAAAACCATTTCAATGGTTAGAATCTACAAAGTCAGATTTAGGAAATTTGACGAGGGCTTACAATGAGAATGAAACTCTCAAAAAAGAATTCTATCAAATGAAAAAGGAAAAGAATGAAGCAGATCGCTTAAAAGAAGAAAATGAACAACTGCGTCAATTACTAGATATGAAGTCAAAATTGAATGCGACTAAGCTAATTGCTGCGGATGTTATCATGAGAACTCCGGCGACTTGGAAACAAGAATTAACAGTTAATGTTGGTTCGCAACAAGGTGTAACAACTAGTATGCTTGTTGTTTCTGGTGGAGGATTGGTTGGAAGCGTTGAAAACGTAGAAGACAACTCAACTGGGGTCAATTTATTAACAAATGCTGAAAATACAGAGAAAATTTCTGTTAAAATTCAGCATGGATCTAGTAGTATTTATGGTATTATCGTTGGCTATGACAAGGAAAAAGAACTACTGAAAATTAGTCAGCTAAATAATAGTGGAGATATTAGTCAAGGTGATAAAGTGGTAACTGGAGGTTTGGGGAACTTCAATGTCACAGACATTCCTGTAGGAGAAGTCGTATCTGTGACCCCTACCAATGATTATCTGACAAGAGAAGTTATGGTTAAAATGCATGCTGATCCAATGAATCTTAAAGTCGTAGAGTTAGTGGGGAATCCATCATGAGACTTTTTAAGCAAATAGGGATGTTTTTGCTCTTGCCCGTAATCATTTTAATAGATAGCCACTTAGGACAATTTGTAAATAGCTTTTTTCCACATCTTCAAATTGTAAGCCACTTTATTTTCATCTTCTTATTATTCGAAACAATAGAAGTATCAGAATATCTATTTTTGGCCTATTGCTTGGTTCTAGGACTTATATATGATATCTACTTCTTCCATCTGATAGGGATAGCCAGTATTCTTTTTGTGATTAATGGAGCAATCGTATATAAAAGCAACTCTATTATTTTGTTAAATAGATGGACAAGATTATTAGCTATTTTAATGATGACTTTTACATTTGAATTTGGTAGCTTTATCCTAGCACACGTGGTAGGATTGACTGCAGAAAATCTATCTGTTTTTATAGTTTATAGTCTGGGTCCTACTATGATATTGAATTTTATATGGATGATAGTTTTCCAATATATTTTTGAAAAAATATATCTATAAGAAAGAAACAAAACTGTAATAAAGGCGTAATATTTATTAGGCCTTTTTTTGATATACTAGTATTGTCTTTTTTAAGAAGGAGTATTTATACATATGAAGAAAAAAATTCTAGCATCACTTTTGTTAAGTACAGTATTGGTTTCACAAGGAGCTGTTCTTTCAAGTGTTAAAGCTAACACAACAGATGAAAAAATTGCAGCTCAAGATAGCAAAATTAGTGAGTTGACAACGCAACAAAAGGAAGCTCAAAAACAAGTTGATGAGATTCAAACTCAAGTTACAGCTATTCAAACAGAACAAGAAAAGTTGCAAACTGAGAATGAAAATCTTCAAGAAGAATCTAAAAAACTTGAAGGTGAAATCACAGAGCTTTCAAAAAATATCGTAGCTCGTAATGAATCGCTTGAAAACCAAGCTCGTAGTGCACAAACTAACGGAACTGCTACAAGCTACATTAATACAATTATTAACTCTAACTCAATCACAGAAGCTATTTCTCGTGTAGCAGCTATGAGTGAAATTGTATCAGCTAACAACAAAATGTTGCAACAACAAAAAGAAGATAAAAAAGCTATTGCTGAGAAACAAGTTGCTAACAATGAAGCAATCAACACAGTTATTGCTAACCAACAAACACTTGCAGATGACGCCCAAGCTTTGACAACAAAACAAGCTGAATTGAAAGTGGCTGAGTTGAATCTTGCAGCAGAAAAAGCTACTGCAGAAGGTGAAAAAGCTACCTTGCTAGAGCAAAAGGCGACAGCTGAGGCAGAAGCGAAAGCAGCGGCAGAAGCAGAAGCGGCTTACAAAGCTCAACAAACAAGTCAACAACAAACAGTTGCAGCTTCAGCAAACACAACATTTGCAGCACAAGTACAAGCAGCTTCAAGTTCTTCATCTTCATCAGATGATGACTCGAGTTACACACCTGCACCAACTCCTGTAAGCCAACGTCCTACATATAGTACAAACGCTTCAAGTTATCCAACAGGTGAATGTACATGGGGAGCTAAAACATTGGCACCTTGGGCCGGAGATTACTGGGGTAACGGAGCGCAGTGGGCAACAAGTGCAGCTGCAGCAGGTTTCCGTACTGGTTCTCAACCACAAGTTGGTGCGATTGCATGTTGGAATGATGGTGGCTATGGACACGTAGCAGTTGTTACAGCTGTTTCATCTACAACAAGTATCCAAGTATCAGAATCTAACTACGGTGGAAACCGTACGATCGGTAACAAACGTGGATGGTTCAACCCAACTACAACTTCTGAAGGTTATGTTACTTACATCTATCCAAACTAATGAAAAAATTGGGACTCTTTCCGAGTCTCTTTTCTTGTCTTTAAATTGCGAAGTTCTGCTAAAAAACTATCAAAATAGCTTGATAATATTGAGAAATTATGGTAGAATCAAACTTGTCGTGTGAACGATAATACTCATTCTTGATGAATTGTGAAACTGTTGCCTTTGGGTTGTTTTGCAAGCTGAAATCGAGAAGAGGAAAAAACAAAAAAGGAGAAATACTCATGGCAGTAATTTCAATGAAACAACTTCTTGAGGCTGGTGTACACTTTGGTCACCAAACTCGTCGCTGGAACCCTAAGATGGCTAAGTACATCTTCACTGAACGTAACGGAATCCACGTTATCGACTTGCAACAAACTGTAAAATACGCTGACCAAGCATACGACTTTATGCGTGATGCAGCAGCTAACGATGCAGTTGTATTGTTTGTTGGTACTAAGAAACAAGCTGCTGACGCTGTTAAAGAAGAAGCAGAACGTTCAGGTCAATACTTCATCAACCACCGTTGGTTGGGTGGTACCCTTACTAACTGGGGAACAATCCAAAAACGTATCGCTCGTTTGAAAGAAATCAAACGCATGGAAGAAGAAGGAATCTTCGATGTTCTTCCTAAGAAAGAAGTTGCACTTCTTAACAAACAACGTGCTCGTCTTGAAAAATTCTTGGGTGGTATCGAAGACATGCCTCGCATCCCAGATGTAATGTACGTAGTTGACCCACATAAAGAGCAAATCGCTGTTAAAGAAGCTAAAAAATTGGGAATCCCAGTTGTAGCGATGGTTGACACAAACACTGATCCAGATGATATCGATGTAATCATCCCAGCTAACGATGACGCTATCCGCGCAGTTAAGTTGATCACAGCTAAATTGGCAGACGCTATCATCGAAGGTCGCCAAGGTGAAGATGCTGTAGCAGCAGTTGAAGCAGAATTTGCAGCTTCAGAAGCTCAAGCAGACTCAATCGAAGAAATCGTTGAAGTTGTTGAAGGCGACAACGCTTAATTCGTATAAATAGTAATTACCTAGGAGGGCGGGGCTTAGCCCGGCTCTCCTATTTTTAAAAAATATAGGAGAATCAAAATGGCAGAAATTACAGCTAAACTTGTTAAAGAGTTGCGTGAAAAATCTGGTGCTGGTGTTATGGACGCTAAGAAAGCATTGGTTGAAGTTGAAGGTGATATCGAAAAAGCAATCGAATTGCTTCGCGAAAAAGGTATGGCTAAGGCAGCTAAGAAAGCTGACCGTGTTGCAGCTGAAGGTTTGACTGGTGTATTTGTTAACGGTAACGTTGCAGCAGTAGTTGAAGTAAATGCTGAAACTGACTTCGTTGCGAAAAACGCTCAATTCGTTGAATTGGTAAATGCTACAGCTAAAGTAATCGCTGAAGGTAAACCAGCTAACAACGAAGAAGCGCTTGCTTTGACAATGCCTTCAGGTGAAACTCTTGAAGCAGCTTATGTATCTGCAACAGCAACAATCGGAGAAAAAATCTCATTCCGTCGCTTTGCTTTGATTGAAAAAACAGATGCACAACACTTTGGAGCTTACCAACACAACGGTGGACGTATCGGTGTTATCTCTGTAATCGAGGGTGGAGATGAAGCACTTGCTAAACAAATCTCAATGCATATTGCTGCGATGAAACCAACAGTTCTTTCATACAAAGAATTGGATGAGCAATTTGTTAAAGATGAGTTGGCACAATTGAACCACGTTATCGACCAAGATAATGAAAGCCGTGCTATGGTTGGTAAACCATCTCTTCCACACTTGAAATATGGATCAAAAGCTCAATTGACTGATGAAGTGATTGCTCAAGCTGAGGCTGATATTAAAGCTGAGTTGGCTGCAGAAGGCAAACCAGAAAAAATCTGGGATAAAATCATCCCAGGTAAAATGGATCGTTTCTTGCTTGACAACACTAAAGTTGACCAAGCATACACACTTCTTGCACAAGTCTACATCATGGATGACAGCAAGACAGTTGAAGCATACCTTGAATCAGTTAACGCTTCAGTAGTTGAGTTCGCTCGCTTTGAAGTTGGTGAAGGTATCGAGAAAGCTGCAAATGACTTTGAAGCTGAAGTTGCAGCTACAATGGCAGCAGCTTTGAATAACTAATAATAAAAAGAGGAAGCAGATTTGCTTCCTTTTTCTTTTAGAAAAAATTAAAAAGCCCTTTAACAAGAGCTTTGTGTATTTAGGAGACTACACTTCAAATTCATAGAGTGCTGTAGATAGGTAACGTTCTCCGTTATCTGGTGCAAGCGCAAGGACTTTTTTACCTGCCCCAAGTTTTTTAGCAACTTCGATTGCTGCATAGATAGCTGCAGCAGAAGAAATACCTACCAAGAAACCTTCTTTTCCACCGATTTCACGGCCAAGTGCAAGAGCATTGTCTGATGTCACGCGAACGATACCATCATAAGCTTCTGTATCAAGTGTTTCTGGGATGAATCCTGCAGAGATACCTTGAATTTTGTGAGGTCCTGGTTTTTCACCTGATAAGATTGCTGACTCGTCTGCCTCAACTGCAAAAACTTGAATATTTGAATTAGCCAATTTAAGAGCGTGAGAGACACCAGAAATAGTTCCACCAGTACCAACTCCAGCAACAAAGGCATCTAAACCATCAGCTCCGAAATCAGCTAGAATTTCAGCTCCTGTTGTTCTTTCGTGAACTTCTGGGTTAGCTTGGTTATTAAACTGTAAGGGTAGGAAACCATCACGCTCAGCAGCAATTTCCTGCGCTTTTGCAATCGCACCCTTCATTCCTTCACTACCGGGAGTGAGGACTAGTTCAGCACCATAAGCTTGGATGATCTTGCGGCGTTCAACACTCATTGTTTCAGGCATAACGATGACAACTTTATAACCTTTAGCAGCACCAACCCATGAAAGACCGATACCAGTGTTCCCGCTTGTTGCTTCTACAATAGTAGATCCTGGTTTCAGTTTACCCTCTTGCTCTGCTTTTTCAATCATGCTGAGAGCAATACGGTCCTTAACGGATGAACCTGGGTTAAAAGCTTCTAGTTTTACGTAAACGTCTGCTGCACCTTCTGGTACAATGTTATTCAATTTAACAATCGGTGTTTTTCCGATAAGTTCTGTGATATTGTTATAAATAGCCATGTTAGCACCTCTTTATATAAGATGCTTCTAGTATAACGCTATCTTAAACTTTTGTAAAATATAGAAATCCTATCGAAGCGATAGGATTTTTTTATAACAATCAGAAAAATAGTCAGTGTAAATCTAAAAATTGAGGGAAGATATTTAAAAGTGCTTTACACAAGGTTTACAGGGACTTCAACTTCTCGTAAACCTTGATCTGTTAGAATAACTTTCCCATTAAAAAATTCTATGAGAGCAGCTTTGGTATCCTCTTTATCTTCTTTATCGACAAAGATAATTGTGTCAACTTGATCTGTAAAGTTGGTTTCGAGTTCCATAAGATTGTATTCTTTAAGAAAATTCCCATACTCTTGATATTGAGCATAGCTCATTTGAATTTGAATCCCTGCTTGTTCTTTAATTTCAACAATTCCAATTTTTTTGACAGCTAAGGCAACACTACCTGCATAAGCGCGAATAAGACCTCCTGCTCCCAGTTTGATACCACCAAAATATCTGGTAACAACTACACAAACATTGGTCAAATTGTGATTTTCTAGAACTCCTAGCATAGGTACACCAGCAGTTCCACTTGGCTCCCCATCATCACTGGTTCGCTTGATTTCACTGCGCTCGCCGATAATAAAAGCAGAGCAGTTGTGGGTAGCCTTATAGTGTTCTTTTTTGATAGCAGTGATAAAGGCACGAGCTTCTTCTTCACTATAGACACGTTTTGCATGACAAATAAATCGTGATTTTTTGATTTCTTCTTGGACTTGTCCGTCCTCTTTTATCGTTCTAAATTCCATATTTTTATTGTACTAAAAAATAGTCTAAAGTTCTAGATTTTACGAATAAAGAAGTATGAAAATAAATCCAAATTATCTTGGTCGACTTTTTACAGAACAAGAATTAAGTCCTGAAGAACGACAACTGGCGGAGAAGTTGCCAAGCATGAGAAAAGAGAAGGGGAAACTCTTCTGTCAACGATGTGATAGTATGATTCAAGATGAATGGTCTCTACCTATTAATGCTCATTACTGCCGAGAATGTTTGTTGATGAAGCGAGTTAGGAGTGATCAGGCCTTATATTATTTCCCTCAAGAAGATTTTCCTAAACAAGATGTTCTTAAATGGAAGGGACAATTGACTCCATTTCAAGAGAAAGTATCAGAAGGCTTACTTCAAGCAGTAGAAAATCAGCAACCGACTTTAGTTCATGCAGTGACTGGCGCTGGAAAGACAGAGATGATTTATAAAGTTGTTGCGAAAGTTATTAATGATGGTGGTGCAGTTTGTCTAGCCAGTCCACGAATAGATGTTTGTTTGGAATTGTATAAGCGATTGCAGAATGACTTTGCTTGCGAAATAGCTTTACTGCATGGCGAGTCTGAACCATACTTTCGGACACCACTAGTTGTTGCAACAACTCATCAATTATTAAAGTTTTACCACGCTTTTGATTTACTAATAGTAGATGAAGTAGATGCTTTTCCTTATGTTGACAACAAGATGCTTTACAAAGCTGTAAAGAATAGTGTAAAGGAAAATGGACTCAGAATTTTTCTCACTGCAACTTCTACAGATGAGTTGGATAAGAAGGTTCGCTTAGGGGAGCTAAAACGACTAAGCCTGCCAAGGCGGTTCCATGGAAATCCTTTAATTATTCCAAAACCCGTTTGGCTATCTGATCTGGATAAATGTTTGGATAAGTTTCGCCTACCACCAAAGCTAAAAAGATATGTGGAAAACCAGAGAAGAACTGGCTACCCCTTACTAATATTTGCATCAGAAATTACAAAGGGAGAGAAGTTGAAGGAAATCTTACAAGAGAAATTCCCAAATGAGAAAATTGGTTTCGTATCCTCAGTTACTGAAGATAGATTAGAGCAAGTTCAAGCTTTTAGGGATAGGGAATTGACCATATTGATAAGCACAACAATATTGGAGCGCGGAGTTACCTTCCCTTGTGTTGATGTCTGTGTCGTAGAAGCAAACCATCGTCTTTTTACAAAATCAAGTCTCATTCAAATTGGAGGACGTGTAGGTCGTAGCATGGATAGATCTACAGGAGATCTAATTTTCTTTCATAATGGATTAAATCGTTCGATTAAGAATGCTATAAAAGAAATTAAACTGATGAACAAGGAGGCAGGCCTATGATTTGTTTACTATGTGCTCAACATTTGAAGAAAAATCTAACCTTTGGAGAGCTTCTTTTTTTGAAAAAGGAGGAGGGCTCACTTTGTTTAGCTTGTTACTCAAGTTTTGAAATGATTGGGGAAGAACATTGCCCAAATTGTCATAAAAAAGGAGTGTCAAGTTCGTGTCAAGATTGTCAACTTTGGTGTAAAGAAGGGGTTGAAGTAAGCCATGAAGCGATTTTTAGTTATAATCAAGCCATGAAAGCCTTCTTTAATCGTTACAAATTTGATGGCGATTATATTCTCCGAAAAGTTTTTGCAATGATTTTAAATAAGAATTTAAAAAAATATAAGGATTATCATTTTATTTTAATACCGTTAAGCCCTGAGAGGTATGCAAAAAGAGGTTTTAATCAGGTTGCGGGCCTAATAGAAGCGGCAGGACTTTCCCATCTGGATATATTAGGGAAAAGAGAAGAAAAAGCAAGTTCTTCTAAAAATCGTTCGGAGCGTTTGGCCACGGAACTTCCGTTTTTTATTAAAGAAGGCAGTAGGATTCCAAAGAAGATTCTATTGATTGATGATATTTATACGACAGGAGCGACTGTTAACCGTGTGAAAAAACTACTTGAGGATGCGGGCGCAGAAGAAGTCAAAACATTTTCCCTCGTAAGATGAGGAAAAAGATTGCAAAAAGATTATGAAAGCGTTATAATAAATATAGAAAAACAAATATGTTTAGAAAGAAGGTACTTATATGATTAAATATAGTATCCGTGGTGAAAACCTAGAAGTAACTGAAGCAATTCGTGATTATGTAGTTTCTAAACTCGAAAAGATCGAAAAATACTTCCAAGCAGATCAAGAACTAGATGCGCGTGTCAATTTGAAAGTGTATCGTGAAAAGACTGCTAAGGTAGAAGTAACAATTCCACTTGGATCTATTACTCTTCGTGCAGAAGACGTTTCTCAAGATATGTATGGATCTATTGATTTGGTGACAGATAAAATTGAACGTCAAATCCGTAAAAATAAAACTAAAATTGAACGTAAGAACAGAAATAAAGTTTCTACTAGGCAACTATTTACAGATACCTTGGTAGAAGAGACAGATGCTGCTCAACCTAAAGTTGTTCGTTCAAAACAAATTGATTTAAAACCAATGGACCTTGAAGAAGCACTTCTTCAGATGGACTTATTGGGCCATGATTTCTTCATTTATATCGATGTTGAAGATGAAACAACAAATGTCATTTATCGACGCGAAGATGGAGATATTGGTCTTCTTGAAGTGAAAGAATCATAATACTTAATATGCTTAGATTAAAAAGGTGGTTTACACTAGTGTAAACCACCTTTTGTGTTCATGAATACTACATTTGAGCACAAGTGCTATTCCTTCTTTAAAGGTCGCTTTTTCAGTGCAAATATGGTATAATATTGCGCAAGAGGTTTGTAATGAAAAAAAATGAAATGAATCCCTTTTTTATATACTTATTTGTAGGGATTGCCTTTATAATCATGACTGTATTGGTTATTTTTCTTCAAAATAACCTAGTCACAATAGCATGCTTATTTTTCTTGATGGTGGCATTTCTTTTGCTATTTTATTTTCAGAAGAAATCTTATCAAAAAACAGAAATTGAACAAATCCAATACGTAAACCATCAGGCGGAAGATAGTTTAAGTTCACTCTTAGAACAGATGCCTGTTGGAGTTGTCAAGCTAAACATGGAAAGCAGTGAGATTGAGTGGTTCAATCCCTACGCAGAGTTAATGCTGACAACGGAAGATGGAGAAATTGACCTTCCTCAAGTTCAAGAAATTATAAAAACATCCATATCTTCTCCTGGGATTTATGCAAATGTGGGAGAAAAACGTTATGCGGTACATCTAGATAGAAATTCTGGTGTGCTCTACTTTTTTGACGTTTCTGGAGAGTACGAAGCCACAGTAGAATTGGTTACAAGTCGCCCTGTTATTGGTATTATTTCGGTAGATAATTACGATGATTTAGAGAACGAAACATCTGAATCAGACATCAGTCATATTAATAGTTTTGTCGCAAATTTTGTATCAGAATTTACTGGAAAATATCAGATGTTTTCTCGTAGAGTGACCATGGATCGTTTTTACTTATTTACCGACTATACGGTATTAGAGCAATTGATGCAAGATAAATTTTCTGTAATTGATACCTTCCGTGAAGAAGCTAAGCATAGAGATTTAGCCTTAACCATGAGTATGGGCTTGTCATACGGTGATGGCGATCATGAGGGTATTGGTAAAGTTGCTTTATCAAATCTCAACCTTGCAGAAGTTCGAGGTGGAGACCAGGTCGTTGTAAAAGAAAATGATGAGACGAAAAATCCAATTTATTTTGGTGGTGGTTCTGCAGCTTCTATTAAGCGAACAAGAACACGTACAAGAGCAATGATGACGGCAATCTCTGAAAAGTTGAGAAGTGTTGACCATGTTTTCGTAGTTGGTCATAAAAACTTAGACATGGATGCTTTAGGCTCTGCTGTTGGTATGCAATTGTTCTCGAGTAACGTCTTGAATGAAAGTTATGTGGTCTATGATGCAGAACAAATGTCTCCGGACATTCATCGTGCCATTCAATTCTTAGAGAATGAGGGAGTAACAAAACTCATCCCTCTAACTCAAGCTATGGGAATGGTCACTAATCGTTCATTACTCGTGATGGTGGACCACTCTAAGACAGCTTTAACCTTGTCAAAAGAGTTTTATTATTTGTTTACACAAACCATCATTATTGACCACCATAGACGAGATCAGGATTTTCCGGAAAATGCTGTTATCACCTATATCGAGAGTGGAGCTAGTAGTGCAAGTGAATTAGTGACTGAGTTAATTCAATTCCAAAACTCTAAGAAAGCACGCTTAAGTCGTATCCAAGCTAGTGTTCTTATGGGCGGTATGATGTTGGATACTAAGAATTTCACCTCTCGTGTAACTAGCCGAACCTTTGACGTGGCAAGTTATCTAAGAACACGTGGTAGTGATAGTATTGTAATTCAAGAACTTGCGGCGACTGACTTTGAAGAGTATCGATTGGTTAATGAGCTAATCTTGCAAGGACAGGCCGTACAACCTTCTATTCTTGTAGCTCAGGCCAAGGATGATAAGGAGTATGATATTGTAGTGATTAGTAAAGCAGCTGATACTATGTTAGCTATGTCAGGTATTGAAGCTAGCTTTGTCATTGCTAAAAACAGCCAAGGGGATATTTCCATTTCTGCACGAAGTCGAAGTAAGATCAATGTGCAACGGATTATGGAAGAATTGGGAGGTGGAGGCCACTTCAACTTGGCAGCTGCCCGACTGACAGATATGACTCTGCAAGAAGCAGGTGATAAACTAAAAACCATTATTTCTAATGAAATTAGAGAAAAGGAGACAGAAGAATGAAAGTAATCTTTTTAGCAGATGTAAAAGGCAAAGGAAAAAAAGGCGAAATCAAGGAAGTGCCAACAGGTTATGCGCAAAACTTTTTGATTAAGAAAAACCTTGCTAAAGAAGCGACTTCACAAGCAATTGGTGAGTTGCGCGGGAAGCAAAAATCTGAAGAAAAAGCACATGCTCAACTTCTTGCAGAAGCACAAGAAATTAAGGCGAAACTTGAAGCAGAAGAAACAATCGTCGAGTTTGTTGAAAAAGTTGGTCCAGATGGAAGAACTTTTGGTTCAATTACTAGCAAGAAAATTGCGGAAGAACTCCAAAAACAATTTGGAATTAAAATTGATAAACGTCATATTCAAGTTCAATCTCCAATTCGAGCAGTTGGCTTGATTGATGTTCCGGTAAAAATTTATCAGGATGTAACTAGCGTCATCAATCTTCGTGTAAAAGAAGGATAAGCTAGATTTGAGTAATGATTTTGTAAAAGGAAGGAAAGTCTGATGGCAGAAGTAGAGGAACTACGAGTTCAGCCCCAGGATATCTTGGCAGAACAATCTGTATTGGGAGCTATATTTATCGATGAGAGTAAACTCGTGTTTGTTCGAGAATATATTGACTCTCGAGACTTCTTTAAGTATGCTCACCGTTTGATTTTTCAGGCCATGGTTGATTTGTCAGATCGAGGCGAAGCCATTGATGCAACGACTGTTCGTACGATATTAGATGATCAAGGTGATTTGCAAAATATTGGTGGCTTGTCCTATCTTGTTGAGATTATCAACTCTGTACCAACCTCTGCAAATGCTGAATACTATGCAAAAATTGTAGCAGAGAAAGCCACGCTTCGTCGTTTGATTGCTAAGTTGACAGAGTCTGTAAACCAAGCATATGAGGCTTCTAGTCCTGTAGATGAAATCATTGCACGAGCAGAAAAAGGTTTGATTGATGTCAGTGAGAATGCGAACCGTAGTGGTTTTAGAAATATTCGAGACATCCTAAATCTTAACTTTGGAAATTTAGAAGCGCGTTCACAACAAACTTCTGATATTACAGGGATTGCAACTGGTTATCAGGACCTGGATCATATGACAACTGGTTTGCACGAGGAGGAGTTAATCATTCTTGCTGCTCGTCCTGCGGTCGGTAAGACTGCTTTTGCCTTGAATATTGCTCAAAATATCGGAACCAAGCTAGACAAGACCGTTGCAATTTTCTCACTTGAGATGGGTGCTGAGAGTCTGGTCGATCGTATGTTAGCTGCCGAAGGATTAGTAGAGTCTCACTCTATCCGTACAGGGCAATTGACTGAGGAAGAGTGGCGCAAATATACGATTGCTCAAGGTAATCTTGCAAAAGCAAGTATCTATATCGATGATACACCAGGGATTCGAATCACAGAGATTCGTTCTCGTGCGAGAAAATTGTCTCAGGAAACAGGCAATCTTGGATTGATCTTGATTGACTACCTGCAGTTAATTACAGGGACTGGTCGTGAGAACCGTCAGCAAGAGGTGTCAGAGATTTCACGTCAGTTGAAAATTCTAGCCAAGGAACTGAAGGTGCCTGTTATCGCGCTAAGTCAGCTGTCACGTAGTGTTGAACAACGTCAAGATAAAAGACCGGTGCTATCAGATATTCGTGAGTCTGGATCTATCGAGCAGGATGCGGATATCGTAGCCTTTCTCTATCGAGATGACTATTATGAACGTGGTGGCGAAGAAGAGGAAGGTCTTCCAAATAACAAGGTAGAAGTTATTATTGAGAAGAACCGTAGCGGGGCACGTGGAACGGTAGAATTGATTTTTCAAAAAGAGTATAACAAGTTTTCAAGTATTTCGAAGAGAGAGGAACAAAGATGACAGATGCATTTACAGATGTAGCCAAGATGAAAAAAATCAAAGAAGAAATCAAGGCGCATGAAGGACAAGTCGTGGAAATGACCTTGGAAAATGGTCGTAAACGCCAAAAGAATCGCTTAGGAAGACTTATTGAAGTCTATCCATCACTCTTTATCGTTGAATTTGGGGATGTTGAAGGGGACAAACAGGCCAACGTCTACGTTGAATCCTTCACGTATTCTGATATTTTAACGGAAAAGAATTTGATTCACTATTTGGATTAAGGTTGAAAGTGGGAGTTTTCTCACTTTTTTCTTTTTCTTTCGAATGATATAAATGAGGTCAACCTCAAAAATTTATCTATTCGAAGGAGAATGAATGACATATAGTAAAAAGGGAACTTTTCTTAAGAGAACGACAGTGGGAACAGCATCCCTACTGTTAGCAGGTGCTTTTTTGTTTGGTGGAGGAGCTGTTCATGCCAATCAGGCAAACAATGGCTCACTGGCACGAGGAGATGATTATCCCTATTATTATAAAAATGGAAGTCAAGAAATTGATAAATGGCGTCTATACTCCAGACAGTGTACATCTTTCGCTGCCTTTCGTTTAAGTAGTGTCAATGGTTTTGAGTTGCCTGCTGCGTACGGGAATGCTAAGGATTGGGGTTATCGTGCTAAACGAGAAGGTTATCGTGTGGACAAGACTCCAACAATTGGTTCGATTGCTTGGGACGGAAGCGGAGAATATGGCCACGTTGCATGGGTTTCTAATGTTTTTGGTGATATGATTGAAATTGAGGAGTACAATTATGGTATTAGAGAGAAGTACAATCGTAGACTTGTGAAGGCAAGCTCTATGTCTGGTTTCATTCATTTTAAAGATGTCGGACAGGCTAGCACAGGAAATCATCAGTCAACCTTAGTATCTAGTGGAACCCATGTTTTTACAGAAAAAGCTGCTATTATGAACCAGCCATCACAAGCGGCTGCGATTATTGACTATTACTATCCTGGAGAAAGTGTTCATTACGATCAGACTCTTGAAAAAGATGGTTATAAATGGATTAGTTATCTATCCCGAACTGGATATCGCAGATATGTCCAGCTAGCTAAAACAGCAACTGCTAAGAATGGATGGGAAAAACAGGGGATAACATGGTACTACTATGAAAATGGGAAAGTCGCTCTTGGTTGGAAAAAGATAAACGGCAGTTGGTACTATTTCCAAACTAATGGTGCCATGAGAACAGGTTGGCTAAAAGACGGTTCCAAGTGGTACTACTTGAAATCATCTGGAGAAATGCAGACAGGATGGTTGAAGGATAAGGGCATCTGGTATTATCTCGAAAGCTCGGGTGCTATGAAGGCTAGTCAGTGGTTCCAGGTCTCAGGGAAATATTATTACGTGAATGCATCTGGAGAATTGGCAGTAGATACGACTATCGATGGGTTCCAAGTTGACAGCAATGGTGCGCGAGTGGAAGAATCACCCCAATAAGCCTTGACCGATAATCTAACTCTTAGCAATGGTATTTTTCCCTGCTTTCCTTTATAATGGGTGTATGGACAAGAAAAAATTATTATTGATTGATGGATCTTCAGTTGCTTTCCGAGCATTTTTTGCACTTTACCAGCAACTGGATCGTTTTAAAAATGACAATGGACTACATACCAATGCAATCTACGGATTTCATCTGATGCTAAATCACCTACTGGAGCGTGTCCAACCGAGTCATATTTTGGTTGCTTTTGATGCGGGAAAAACGACTTTCCGTACAGAGATGTATGCTGATTATAAGGGTGGTCGTGCTAAGACTCCAGATGAGTTTCGTGAGCAATTTCCCTTCATTCGTGAGTTGCTAGACCATCTTGGGATTCGCCACTATGAATTAGCCCAGTATGAGGCGGATGATATCATTGGAACTCTTGGTCGCTTGGCTGAAAAAGAATCTTTTGATGTGACCATTGTCAGCGGAGACAAGGACTTGATTCAGTTGACGGATGAGCATACAGTGGTCGAGATTTCCAAGAAAGGTGTGGCTGAGTTTGAGGCCTTTACACCAGAATATCTCATGGAAAAGATGGGAATCACACCAGCTCAGTTTATTGATCTTAAGGCCCTTATGGGGGATAAATCTGATAATATCCCTGGGGTGACCAAGATTGGTGAAAAGACTGGTATTAAGCTCTTGTTAGAACATGGCTCGCTGGAAGGTATTTATGAAAATATTGACAGCATGAAGGCTTCAAAGATGAAGGAAAATCTTGTCAATGACAAGGAACAAGCCTTTCTGTCTAAAACACTAGCTACCATCGACACGAAAGCGCCAATCGAGATAGGTCTAGATGATTTGGTTTATGGTGGTCCAGATATTGAAAACCTCGGAAAATTCTACGATGAGATGGGCTTTAAACAGCTCAAACAAGCCTTGAATGCTTCTCAGGCGAATCAATCTGAGACTTTGAATTTCACCATGGTGGACAAAGTGAGTGAAGATATGCTGAGTGCCGACTCTATCTTTCACTTTGAACTTTTTGGTGAAAATTACCATACAGATGATTTGGTTGGTTTTGCCTGGTCTTGCGGAGACAAGCTCTATGCTACAGATAAGCTGGAACTTCTGAAGGATCCGATTCTTAAGGATTTTCTAGAAAAAACACCTCTGAAAGTATATGACTTTAAGAAAGCTAAAGTTCTCTTAAATCGCTTTGGCTTGTACTTGGAGGCTCCTGCTTTTGACAGTCGCTTGGCCAAATACCTTCTCTCTACTGTAGAGAATAATGAAATTTCAACCATTGCTAGTCTCTATGGCCAAACTTACCTAGTCGATGATGAAACCTTCTATGGTAAGGGTGTCAAGAAAGCTATCCCTGAGAAAGAAACCTTCTTGGAGCACTTGTCTCGCAAGGTTGCTGTGCTGGTTGAGACAGAGCCTGTATTGCTTGAAAAGTTAAGTGAAAACGGACAATTAAACCTTCTCTATGATATGGAGCAACCTCTGGCCTTTGTTCTTGCTAAGATGGAAATCGCTGGGATTAAGGTTAAAAAAGAAACTCTACTCGAGATGCAAGCTGAAAATGAGCTTGTCATTGAAAAGCTGACTCAAGAGATTTATGAATTGGCTGGTGAGGAGTTTAATATCAACTCACCTAAACAGTTGGGCGAACTACTTTTTGAAAAGCTAGGTCTCCCTATAGAATACACCAAAAAAACCAAGACAGGTTATTCAACAGCAGTGGATGTGTTAGAGCGCCTAGCTCCTATTGCCCCAATCGTCAAGAAAATTTTAGATTACCGTCAGATTGCTAAAATTCAATCCACTTATGTGATTGGTTTGCAGGATTGGATTTTAGCGGATGGCAAGATTCACACACGCTATGTGCAGGATTTGACTCAGACAGGGCGTCTGTCTAGTGTGGATCCAAACTTGCAAAATATTCCTGTTCGATTGGAACAAGGCCGCCTCATTCGTAAGGCTTTCGTGCCCGAGTGGGAGGATAGTGTCCTTCTCAGCTCTGACTATTCACAGATTGAGTTGCGCGTTTTGGCACATATCTCTAAAGATGAGCACTTAATCAAGGCCTTCCAAGAGGGAGCTGATATCCATACCTCGACAGCCATGCGTGTCTTTGGAATTGAACGTCCTGAGGATGTGACTCCAAACGACCGTCGCAATGCCAAGGCTGTCAACTTTGGAGTGGTTTACGGAATTTCAGACTTTGGTTTATCCAATAACCTAGGTATCAGCCGTAAAGAGGCTAAAGCATACATCGACACTTACTTTGAACGCTTCCCTGGTATCAAAAATTACATGGATGAAGTCGTTCGTGAGGCGCGTGATAAGGGTTATGTAGAGACTCTCTTTAAACGTCGTCGTGAGTTGCCAGATATCAATTCGCGTAACTTTAACATTCGTGGTTTTGCAGAGCGTACAGCTATCAACTCACCTATTCAAGGATCGGCTGCAGATATTCTCAAAATCGCCATGATTCAGCTAGATAAAGCCTTGGTAGCAGGTGGTTATCAAACGAAGATGCTGTTACAAGTACACGATGAAATTGTTCTTGAAGTGCCTAAGTCAGAATTGGTAGCTATTAAAAAACTCGTCAAACAAACCATGGAAGAAGCCATTCAACTCAGTGTACCACTGATTGCTGATGAAAATGAAGGCGTGACTTGGTATGAGGCCAAATAAAAAATAGACTATTAGACAAAAAGAATCCCCTTGAACATTATGGTTCAAAGGGATTTTTCTTACAGGAAAAGACAAAAGTGAAACTATCTAGCTAATAGTAGGATTTATTTGATTTGTTTCTTTTGTTCTTTTTTTGCAAGGATTGGTAGAATAACACCTAAACCAATCAGAATAATTGGGGTCAAGATGTTTGTAAGAAGAGAGAATTGCCAAGCAGTTGGATTCTCAGCATAGCTAATTTTTGGAACCATACCTAGGATACAAGCAAAGGCAGTGAAGAGGAAGCACCAAGTACCGATCACAAAGCCAAGCTTAGGATTGTTAACAAACTTGTATTCGGCATTTTTGTATGTTTTCCAAGCGCGATTGAGCATCATATAGGCAAGGAATACCCAGAGATAACGCATTGGCATTACGATAGAATTGAGGTTGGTCATCCATTTTACAAGTCCGTCAATTTCTTGGATACCAAAAATTGGAAGGATGATGATAAGGCTAACAAGGACGCCTGTAAGGAGGTAGCCGTTAATGAGGACACCTTTTTCAGTACGTTTACGAAGCCAGCTTGGGATGTAGTTTTCATCAGCGTTATTGAGTAGGATTTGTAATGGTGCGTCAATAGAGAAGGCAAGCGCCGCGATTTGTCCGACCATATTTGTAAGAGCGTAAATCACAACGAAAAGATTTCCAACTCCCCAAGAATTTCCTAACATTTGGAAGGCTTGATAAGCACCATTACGCATGAGGTCTTCAGGGATGTTATTACCATCAAATAGCATTCCCATGGCAACTGAACCAAGGATAGCAGAGAGTCCTACCATGATGGCCATGACAATCATACCTTTTGGAAATTCTTTTGCAGGATTGCGAGTTTGATTCACATAAGGGGAAATT
This sequence comes from Streptococcus infantis, assembly GCF_964243025.1. Classification (GTDB taxonomy): domain Bacteria; phylum Bacillota; class Bacilli; order Lactobacillales; family Streptococcaceae; genus Streptococcus; species Streptococcus infantis_N. The sequence continues at coordinate 77,857 of NZ_CAXTDJ010000006.1, read as the reverse complement.
TTTTCACAACCACCAACGGCAAAGACCAGTAATGAGATCGTTGTGAAATAAGAAAAATCAAAGTTTGGAATGTAGGTGCTCAGTTGATCCATGTGTGGTGTCGCAAACTGAATATCTGGCTTGATGAAAGGCAGGCCAACAGCCAAAAGCACAAAGAGTAAAGACATAATCAACATGGCACTTCCTGCCAAGCTACCGATGACTTTTAGAGTTGTCAATCCTTTTGTAGAAAGGTAGAGGAAAAGTCCAAAGATTAGCAAACAGAGAATAACAATCCAGTGGAAGTCAATTTGTTTTAGAAATTGTCCATTACCCTGCAAGGCCCATCCAAGCGGAATAAGGATTCCTTGAGGCTTTTGTGCGAGGTAAGGAATGTGAACAACCCAGTAGGTCCAAGCAGCGAAGTAGGCTAGACGTTTGGTTGATGTTTTTTCAACCCATTCACTAACACCGCTTCCGCTTTCCTTGAAGGTAGAACCTAGTTGTCCGACGATGAGTGAATATGGGATAAAGTAGAGTGCGAGGATTAAAACCCAAGATACGACTACTGAAATACCCTGTTGAGAATAGTTGTTGACGACGTTTCCTAGCCCCCAAACCATGTTGAAAGCAATCAGAGAAACCATCAGCCAATTAAGTTGGTGTTGATCTTTTTTCATAATGTCTCCTTTTCTGATAATTTTAGTATATCATGTTTTTTTGAAAGCGCCTAACAAAATTTGAAATTTACTATAAAAATTGTAAAAACCAGCTAACAGATAGGGAAGAGGGCTTGTTGGTTTAGAAAAAGTTTACCCACAACCTGTGGATAACTCAAGGTATCAACAACAACTGCCTCTTTATAACTTTAATAGGAAAAAGAGAGGCGAAATTTATAGAATAGGAAACAAATCAATCTTTTATAAACCTTGTTAGGACAAGGTTTATAGGCTTTATTCTCTTGTACATCCTATGAACTTGGATTGGAAAGATATTTTGGAAAAACTTGAAAATATTTTCCGATGAAAGATTGAAGGTTATTCACAGTTTGTGGATAACTTTATATGGATAAGAAGACCCCTTTGCGTCTGACAAAGGGGTTAGGTTATTAATGCTTTGGCAACCAGCTGAGGGTAAAGTCAAGAGTCTTAGCATTGAGCAGTTCCTGATGGCTGATACTTTGTTTTTCTTTTCCGTCCAGTTGACAGTCTTGGACAAAGTGGAAGTGTTCATAATTTTGTTGAGTACGAACATCCAACCACTGATTTGTTTCTGCCAGATAGACACGAAGGTGGTCAAAGAGTGGAATTCCAAGGTCATAACTTGCTTTTCCTGGGCAGGTTGGGTAAAGTCCGAGAGCAGACCAGACATACCAAGCCGATAGACTACCATTATCCTCATCTCCTGGATAAGCATCCCAGCTAGCTCGGAAGGCTTTTTGACGGAGGGTCTTGATTAAGAGACTGGTATATTGGGGATAATTACTGTAGCGGAACAGATAAGGGATGTGGAAGCTTGGTTGGTTGGAAATGGCTAGTTGACCAAATGGAGCTGTTGCCATCTCGCTCATCTCATGAATTTCATATCCATAGCCCGTCGTTTCAAAAAGTGGGAGACTTTGACAAGCTTTCAAAAGATAGTTGCTAAAGGCTTCTTTTCCACCCATTAGTTGGCTAAGTCCAGAAATATCGTGTAAGACACCGAGACTGGCTTGAATAGCTGAACACTCAGCGTAGTCACGGCCCCAACTATAGGGAGAAAAGTCAGGACGGAAGTTGCCATCTACATCACGCGCCCTCATATAGCCTGTCTCAGGGTCAAAGAGGTTTTGATAGTTTTTAGAATATTGAGCATAGGTTCGAGCTAGCTCTTCTTGACCTAATTTTGTTGCACAAGTAGAGATACAAAAATCGCTGTAGGCATAATCTAGCGTATGACTGACACTTTCGTGGTAGTCTGTGGATAAATAGCCCAGTTCTTGGTATTGGCTTAGGCCGTGTCGCCCGTTGATAGCTTTTGGATCTGCCTTGGTCGCAGTTTCAATCATGGCTTTGAGAAATTCTTCTTCAAGTTCAGGTGCCATATCCTTGCAAGCACTATCTGCAAGAAGGCCATCAATCAAAGTCCCAGGCATCATTCCTCTTTCGTCAGGAGCCAGCCACTTAGGCAGGTATCCAGTGTCGCGGTAGCTATTGAGGAAGCCCTCGAGAAATTGACGATAGCGCTCAGGAATGATCAAGGCAAAGAGAGGAAAGGAGGTGCGGAAGGTATCCCAAAAACCATTGTTGGTATAGAGTAGACCAGGCTTGATCGTTCCTGAAGCAAGGTCTATATGAATAGTCTCGCCTTGCTCATTTACCTCATAGAAGGTTTGTGGGAAAAGAAAGAGTCTGTATAGACAATGATCAAAAAATGTTCGGTCTACAGAGCCAGTTTCCACGACATCAAAACGGCCTAGAAGGTCTTCCCAACTTGCTTTAGCCCCTGATTTCGTTTCTTCAAAGTCTTTTCTAGGCAGATTAAAGAAAGCTTGTTCTTTGGAAATAAATGAAGTGGCTAGTTGAACTAGAGCTTCTGCTCCAGCCAAGTCGATACGCCAGTCTTGCCCCACTTGATTGATAGATAGAATATCCGTAGAGAATGCGAGAGCAGTAAACATGACGAGGGGACTTTTGTTGGTTTCGGTTAATCCGCTTTGACCAAGGCTAACAGTACGCTCATCTACTTGCTCTAATGATAAATCATCAGCTGCATGCAGATAGAGTGAGATCTTCTTGCCTTGTATCTGTCTTAGTTGAATAGAAGCCCCATAGCAAGTAGGTGTGAGTTGAGTTTCAATCTGGTAACGTTCAGAAAAAATCTTTAGAAAATGAGGATTGAAAATAGCACGATCAAGGTTATAAGAAGACTGACGATGGAAGAGGGTGTCGCCACTGATTTCTCCTGTAACAGGAGTCAGTAGCAACCAAGAATAATCGCCAATCCAAGGGCTAGGCTGGTGGGTTAGTCGAATACCCTGAAATATGGGAAGATGGGGATCAAAAAACCAAGACCCTTCCTGGTCACTAGTTTGTGAAACAAAGTAATTCATCCCAAAAGGCACTCCAGTGTATGGTAGTGTATTGCCTCGTGAAAATGCATGTTTACTGGCTGTTCCAAAACGCGTATCTATGGTTTCAAGTATAGGCTTCATAGCGATTTCCTTCTGTAGTTTTCTACATTATATCAGAAAAAGGATACTTTTAGAAAATGACTTCAAAATATAACAATTTTGTAGAATAATGACTAACATTTGTGTATATATTTTCTGGACTAAAAGCTATATACTGAAAATGAAAATTTGTTTGAAAGAGGCAAAATAGTTTATGGTTTATTCTAAAGAAATCGTCAGAGAGTGGCTAGATGAGGTAGCGGAGAGAGCCAAGGAACATCCTGAATGGGTGGATGTCTTTGAGCGTTGCTACACAGACACTTTAGACAATACAGTTGAAATTTTAGAAGACGGCTCAACTTTTGTACTAACTGGGGATATCCCAGCTATGTGGCTTCGTGATTCAACTGCTCAGCTTAGACCATACCTTCATGTGGCAAAAAGAGATCCTCGTTTGCGCCAGACTATTTCTGGTTTGGTTAAACGCCAGATGACTTTGATTCTCAAGGACCCCTATGCCAACTCTTTCAATATTGAGGAGAACTGGAAGGGTCATCACGAGACAGACCATACAGACCTCAATGGCTGGATTTGGGAACGTAAGTATGAAGTAGATTCGCTTTGCTATCCCTTGCAATTGGCTTACCTTCTTTGGAAGGAAACTGGTGAGACTAGCCAGTTTGATGAGACTTTTGTTACGGCGACCAAGGAGATCCTTCATCTCTGGACGGTGGAACAAGACCACAAGAACTCACCATACCGTTTCGTCCGTGATACCGACCGTAAGGAAGACACGCTGGTAAATGACGGTTTTGGGCCAGATTTCGCTGTGACAGGGATGACCTGGTCAGCTTTCCGTCCAAGCGATGACTGCTGTCAGTATAGCTATTTGATTCCTTCAAATATGTTTGCAGTGGTAGTATTGGGTTATGTCCAAGAAATCTTTGCAGAATTGAATCTAGCTGATAGTGAAAGCATCATTGCTGATGCCAAACGTCTCCAAGCTGAAATCCAAGAAGGGATCGAAAATTACGCCTACACGACTAACAGCAAGGGCGAGAAAATCTATGCCTTTGAAGTAGACGGTTTAGGAAATGCTAGCATCATGGACGACCCTAACGTACCAAGTTTGTTAGCCGCTCCATATCTTGGTTACTGTGATGTCAATGACGAAGTGTATCAAGCAACTCGTCGCACCATTCTCAGCCCTGAAAATCCCTACTTCTACCAAGGAGAATACGCTAGCGGTCTCGGAAGCTCTCATACCTTCTATCGTTATATCTGGCCGATTGCCCTATCAATCCAAGGCTTGACAGCTACAGATAAAGCTGAGAAAAAATACTTACTAGACCAACTAGTTGCCTGTGATGGCGGAACAGGTGTGATGCATGAAAGCTTCCACGTAGATGATCCGACTCTCTACTCTCGTGAATGGTTCTCATGGGCCAACATGATGTTCTGCGAATTGGTCTTGGATTACCTAGATATTCGCTAATACTCTTCGAAAATCAAATTCAAACCACGTCAGCTTCACCTTGCCGTACTCAAGTACAGCCTGCGGCTAGCTTCCTAGTTTGCTCTTTGATTTTCATTGAGTATAAGGAGCACGTTTTCGCTCAACTGATTCTAGGAAAGAATCACAAATATATTTTTAAATTTAAGTTAGAATGAGGTTTTACTCATGGAAAATGTTGTTGTACATATCATCTCTCACAGTCACTGGGATCGTGAGTGGTATCTACCTTTTGAAAGTCACCGTATGCAATTGGTGGAACTTTTTGACAATCTGTTTGATCTTTTTGAAAATGATCCTGAGTTCAAGAGCTTCCACCTAGATGGACAAACCATTGTCCTTGATGACTATTTAGAAATTCGCCCTGAAAACCGTGACAAGGTGCAACGTTATATCGACGAAGGCAAATTGAAGATTGGTCCTTTCTACATCTTGCAGGATGATTACTTGATTTCCAGTGAAGCTAACGTCCGCAATACTTTGATTGGACAAGCGGAATGTGCTAAATGGGGCAAATCTACTCAAATCGGTTATTTCCCAGATACCTTTGGAAATATGGGGCAGGCTCCTCAAATCCTTCAAAAATCAGGTATTCACGTCGCAGCCTTTGGTCGCGGTGTCAAGCCAATCGGATTTGACAACCAAGTCCTTGAAGATGAACAGTTTACCTCTCAATTTTCTGAGATGTACTGGCAAGGGGCTGATGGTAGCCGTGTACTCGGCATTCTCTTTGCTAACTGGTACAGTAACGGGAATGAAATTCCAGTGGATAAAGACGAGGCTTTGGCTTTCTGGAAGCAAAAATTGGCAGATGTGCGTGACTACGCTTCGACCAATCAATGGTTGATGATGAACGGTTGTGACCACCAGCCTGTACAGAGAAATATTAGTGAAGCGATTCGTGTGGCCAACGAACTTTTCCCAGACGTAACCTTTATTCACAGTTCTTTTGATGAATATGTCCAAGCAGTGGAAAGTGCACTTCCTGAACACCTATCAACGGTCACAGGTGAGTTGACAAGCCAGGAAACGGATGGCTGGTACACCCTTGCCAATACCTCTTCTTCACGCGTTTACCTCAAACAAGCCTTCCAAGAAAATAGCAACTTGTTAGAGCAAGTGGTGGAACCTTTGACCATCATCACTGGTGGACATAACCACAAGGATCAATTGACCTATGCCTGGAAGACGCTCTTACAAAATGCACCTCACGATAGTATCTGTGGTTGTAGTATTGACGAAGTTCACCGTGAAATGGAAACTCGTTTTGCCAAGGTTAATCAAGTCGGGAATTTTGTTAAGACTAATCTTCTTAACGAATGGAAGGGTAAATTAGCTACTCAAAATGCGCAAAGCGACCACCTCTTTACCGTTGTCAACACAGCCTTACATGACAAGGTTGATACAGTCAGTGTTGTAGTGGATGTTGTGACTTGTGATTTCAAAGAATTGCATCCGACTGAAGGTTACAAGAAGATGGCAGCCGTGATCTTGCCAGATTACCATGTTGAAGATTTGGATGGCCATGTCCTTGAAGCCAAGATTGAAGACTTGGGAGCAAGTTTTGGCTATACTTTGCCTAAGGATAAATTCCGCCAACCGTATATTGCACGCCAAGTGCGCGTGACAATCCCAGTCCACCTTGCACCGCTTTCTTGGGCAAGCTTCCAATTGGTCGAAGGTCAAGTAGATCACCGTGATGGTATTTACCAAAATGGAGTCATTGATACACCATTCGTAACAGTGAGTGTAGATGAAGGAATCACAGTCTATGACAAGACTACAAACGAAGCCTACGAAGATTTCATCCAATTCGAGGACCGTGGAGATATTGGTAACGAGTACATTTACTTCCAGCCGAAAGGAACTGAGCCAATTTATGCTCAACTGAAAGGTTATGAAGTCTTAGAAAACAATGCTCGCTATGCTAAGGTATTGCTCAAACATGAGTTGACTATTCCAGTCAGTGCAGATGAAAAATTGGATGCAGAACAAAGAGGTATCATCGAGTTCATGAAACGAGATGCAGGTCGTTCAGAAGAGTTGACAACCATCCCTCTTGAAACGGAGATGACCGTCTTTGTGGACAATCCACAGATTCGCTTTAAAACTCGCTTTACCAACACAGCCAAGGATCACCGCATCCGCCTCTTGGTGAAAACTCATAATACACGCCCAAGTAATGCTTCTGAAAGCATCTATGAAGTTGTAACGCGACCAAATAAACCAGCAGCTTCTTGGGAAAATCCTGAAAATCCACAACATCAACAAGCCTTTGTCAGCCTGTATGATGATGTAAAAGGAGTGACAGTATCCAATAAAGGATTGCACGAGTATGAAATCCTTGGAGATGACACCATGGCTGTAACCCTTCTTCGTTCTTCAGGCGAACTCGGTGACTGGGGTTACTTCCCAACGCCGGAAGCTCAGTGCTTGCGAGCTATCGAAGTTGAATTTGCAGTAGAATGTCACCAAGCAGGGGAACGCTTCTCAGCTTTCCGTCGTGCCAAAGCCTTCCAGGTGCCATTTACAGCTCTTCAAGTTGCAAAACAAGAGGGTAGCGTTGCAGCAACGGGTAGCCTCTTTAACCATCCGGCACTCAGTTTGCCACAAGTCTGCCCAACAGCCTTTAAGGTGGCTGAGAATGAAGAAGGTTATGTCCTTCGTTACTATAACATGAGTCAAGAAAATATCCGTGTGTCTGAAAAACAACAAACTATTCTTGACTTGTTGGAACGCCCATATCCAGTCCATTCAGGACTATTGGCACCACAGGAAATTCGTACAGAATTGATTCAAAAAGAAGAAATTTAATTTCAAAAAGTAAACATAAACAGAAAGGAGGAGCGAAAAAGTAAGAACCAACTGCTGATTCGCTCCTTTTGCAGGTGAAAGCAATGACCATTGCAACGATTGATATCGGAGGGACTGGCATTAAGTTTGCTAGTCTAACTCCTGATGGAAAGATTTTAGATAAGACCAGCACCCCAACTCCAGAAACTCTAGAAGATTTATTTGCTTGGTTGGACCAACGCTTGTCAGAACAGGACTATCGTGGGATTGCTATGAGTGTTCCAGGAGCGGTCAATCAAGAAACAGGAGTGATCGAGGGAATTAGTGCCATTCCTTACATCCATGGTTTTTCTTGGTATGAGGTGCTAGCTCATCACCAGCTACCTGTCCATCTAGAAAATGATGCCAACTGTGTTGGACTTAGTGAACTGCTAGCTCATCCTGAGATTGAAAATGCAGCCTGTGTCGTTATTGGTACAGGGATCGGTGGGGCCATGATTATCAATGGCAAAATTCACCGTGGTCGCCATGGCTTGGGTGGAGAGTTTGGTTACATGACAACTATCGAACCAGCAGAAAAACTCAATAACTGGTCACAACTAGCTTCTACAGGAAACATGGTTCGTTATGTGATTGAAAAATCAGGTCAGTCAGACTGGGATGGCCGTAAGGTTTATCAAGAGGCTTCAGCAGGCAATGCCCTTTGCCAAGAAGCCATTGAGCGGATGAATCGTAATCTTGCTCAAGGATTACTCAATATCCAGTATCTAATCGACCCAGATGTCATTAGCCTAGGTGGCTCTATCAGTCAAAACCCAGATTTTATCAAAGGTGTGCAAAAAGCAGTAGACGTCTTTGTGGAAAGATATGAAGAATATACAATTGCGCCAGTGATCCAAGCCTGCACCTATCAGGCAGATGCCAATCTCTACGGCGCTCTTGTCAACTGGTTACAGGAGGAAAATCAATGGTAAATTTTACCGGAATTAGCAGTAAACAACAGCAAGCTATAGACTTACTTCAAAATCACATTTCACTACCAGATGTAGAAGTGGCAGTCGCTCAGTCTGACCAAGCTTCTATCAAGGGTAAGGGCGGAGAATATCAATTGACTTATCGCAAACCTCACCAACTCTATCGCGCCTTGTCTGTTCTCGCAACAGCTTTGGTAGAAGGTGATAAGGTAGAGATTGAAGAACAAGCGGCTTATGAAGATTTAGCCTACATGGCTGACTGTTCGCGAAATGCAGTTTTAAATGTTGCATCTGCCAAGCAGATGATTGAAGTCTTAGCTCTGATGGGTTATTCAACCTTTGAACTCTACATGGAAGACACCTATCAGATTGAAGGCCAACCCTACTTTGGTTATTTCCGTGGAGCGTATTCAGCTGAAGAGTTACAGGAAATTGAAGCATACGCCCAGCAGTTTGACATGACCTTTGTCCCATGCATCCAGACCTTGGCCCACTTGTCAGCCTTTGTCAAATGGGGCGTCAAAGAAGTGCAAGAACTCCGCGATGTAGAAGACATTCTTCTCATCGGTGAAGAAAAAGTCTACGACCTGATTGATGGTATGTTTGCGACGTTGTCTAAACTACAAACTCGCAAGGTCAATATCGGAATGGATGAAGCCCACCTGGTTGGTTTGGGACGCTACCTCATCCTAAACGGTGTGGTGGATCGTAGCCTCCTCATGTGCCAACACTTGGAGCGCGTGCTGGATATTGCAGACAAGTATGGTTTCCACTGCCAGATGTGGAGTGATATGTTCTTCAAGCTCATGTCAGCAGATGGCCAATATGACCGTGACGTGGAAATTCCAGAGGAAACTCGTGTTTACCTTGACCGTCTCAAAGACCGTGTCACCTTGGTTTACTGGGATTATTACCAAGATAGCGAAGAAAAATACAACCGTAACTTTAATAATCACCACAAGATCAGCCAGGATATCGCCTTTGCTGGTGGTGCTTGGAAGTGGATTGGTTTTACGCCTCACAACCACTTCAGCCGTCTCATTGCGGTCGAAGCCAACAAAGCTTGCCGTGCTAATCAGATCAAAGAAGTCATTGTGACTGGCTGGGGGGATAATGGTGGTGAAACAGCCCAGTTCTCGATTCTGCCAAGCTTGCAAATTTGGGCTGAACTCAGCTACCGCAATGATTTAGAACGTCTATCAGCTCATTTCAAGACCAATACAGGGCTATCCGTTGAGGACTTTATGCAGCTTGATTTGGCCAACCTCTTGCCAGATCTACCAGACAATCTCAGTGGGATTAATCCCAACCGCTATGTCTTTTATCAGGATGTTCTCTGTCCAATCCTTGATAAGCACATGACTCCTGAACAGGACAAACCACACTTTGCCCAGGCAGCTGAGACTCTTGCTGCTATTAAAGAAAAAGCTGGAGTCTACGCTTATCTTTTCGAAACTCAAGCCCAGTTGAATGCTATTTTAAGTGGCAAGGTTGATGTAGGCCGACGCATTCGTCAAGCCTATCAAGCAGATGATAAAGAAAGCTTGCAACAAATTGCTAGGGAAGAATTACCAAAATTAAGAAGCCAGATTGAAACCTTCCACAAGCTCTTTAGCCACCAATGGTTGAAAGAAAACAAGGTCTTTGGCTTGGATACAGTAGATATCCGTATGGGTGGGCTCTTGCAACGCATCAAGCGAGCAGAAAGCCGTATCGAGGCTTATTTGGCTGGTCAAATTGACCGCATCGAAGAATTAGAAGTCGAAATTCTTCCATTTACTGACTTTTACGCAGACAAGGACTTCGCAGCTACAACGGCTAATCAGTGGCATACTATTGCGACAGCTTCGACTATTTATACGACCTAGAAAAACTCTATGCAGGCAGAAAGTTTCCCGTGAAACCTATTCTTATATAAAAAAGTTCTCCACATAAAATAATTTGTGGAGTTTTTTCTATAATTTGTAGTTTAAACTGTCCTAAAAATAAGAGTATACTATCTTTGTAAACGTTATCAAGACTAAAAATGTGAGATTATGAAGTTTTAGAAAAATAAAAAGGGAGGAAATTATGAATAAGTTTTCAAAAACTTTAAGAGATAATTGGATTTTTCTCTTAATGGTTTTACCAGGAACAATTTGGTTGATTTTATTCTTCTACATTCCAGTTTTTGGGAATGTGGTTGCCTTCAAAGACTACCATATGACTGGTGAAGGATTCGTCCACAGTATTATAAATAGTAGATGGGTCGGACTAGATAATTTTAAATTCTTGTTTAGTTCCAAGGATGCCTTTGTCATCACTCGAAACACTGTCCTTTACAACCTTGGATTTATCTTTATTGGTTTAATTGTATCAGTTGGTATTGCCATTATCCTTAGTGAACTTCGCTCTAAGCAGATGGTTAAAATCTACCAAACATCTATGTTGTTCCCTTACTTCCTATCTTGGGTTATCATCAGTTTCTTTACAGATGCTTTCCTAAACATCGATAAAGGGCTTATCAACCACACCTTAGAAGCCCTTGGAATGAAGGGTATTAACTTCTACGCTGATGTCAGTATCTGGCCTTACCTTCTCCTTTTCCTAGGTATCTGGAAAGGCTTTGGATATAGTAGTGTGATGTACTACGCAACTATCATGGGTATTGACCCAACTTACTACGAAGCAGCGACAGTGGACGGTGCTAGCAAATGGCAACGTATCCGTAACGTAACCATCCCTCAGTTGACACCACTTGTGACAGTATTGACCATCCTTGCAGTCGGAAATATCTTCCGTGCAGACTTCGGTCTCTTCTACCAAATCCCTCACAACGCAGGTCAGCTCTATAGTGTAACAAATGTATTGGACGTCTATGTCTTTAACGGATTGACTCAGACAGCAGATATTGGGATGGCTTCAGCAGCCGGTCTCTACCAGTCAGTCGTCGGTTTGATTCTCGTTATCCTATCAAACTTACTTGCAAGACGTGTTGATCCTAACTCAGCACTATTCTAGAAAGGAGGAGCATATGGCAAAAAAAATTCAAAAAGAAAAAATTGATAATGTTGGCATACACTCCTTCAGCAAAAGAGCAGATATCTTCTTTAGTATCATATCTGGTTTGCTGGCCTTCTCTTGTATCTTGCCTTTCATCTTCGTAATCATTATTTCAGTTACAGATGAGAAGAGTATTGTTCAATATGGATATAGTTTCTTCCCTTCCAAGTTTGGTGTAGATGGATTCCAATTCTTGGCTCAGTTTAAAGACAAAATTTTACAAGCGCTCTTTATCTCAGCCTTTGTGACAGTTGTCGGTACATTGACAAACGTCTTTATCACTACAACTTACGCTTATGCCATCTCACGTTCAACATTTAAGTATCGCAAATTCTTTACAATCTTTGCTCTTCTTAGTATGTTGTTCAATGCTGGTTTGGTACCAGGCTATATTGTGGTAACTCAGTTACTTCACTTGGGTGATACTATTTGGGCCTTGATTGTTCCGATGCTTCTATCACCATTCAACATCATGTTGATGCGGTCTTTCTTCAAGAAAACCATTCCAGAAGCAATCTTAGAATCAGCTCGTATCGATGGTGCTAGCGAGGCGCGGATCTTCTTCCAAATCTGTTTACCACTCTCTCTTCCAGGGATTGCGACTATCACACTTTTGACAGCACTTGGATTCTGGAACGACTGGTTCAATGCTCTTCTTTACATCAAGAGTGACAACTTGTATCCATTGCAATATTTGCTCATGCAAATTCAAAACAACATGGATTACATTGCTAAGTCAGTTGGGATGTCAGGACAACTTGCAGTTGCCCTACCAAAAGAAACAGGTCGTATGGCCATGGTCGTAGTTGCGACTGTTCCGATTGCGATTCTCTATCCATTCTTCCAACGCTACTTTGTAAAAGGTTTAACTATCGGTGGTGTTAAAGAATAAGAGACACTGAGAAACAAGCTTTCTCTACCCTATCTAACTTTTCTTTGTTGAAAAGTAGATCACTAAAATTGTTTTAAATTTAAAAATAAAAAAAGGAGTTTTTATCATGAAAAACTGGAAAAAATATGCTTTTGCATCTGCTAGCCTTGTAGCTTTAGCTGCTAGCCTCGCTGCTTGTGGAAACCTTAAAGGTAACAACCAAAAAGCTGCTGACTCAGCTTCAGGTGACAAAACTGTTATCAAAATGTACCAAATCGGTGACAAACCAGATAACTTGGATGAATTGCTAGAAAATGCAAACAAAATCATCGGAGAAAAAGTTGGTGCTAAATTAGACATCCAATACCTTGGATGGGGTGACTACGGTAAGAAAATGTCAGTTATCACTTCATCAGGTGAAAACTATGATATCGCATTTGCAGATAACTACGTTGTAAACGCTCAAAAAGGTGCTTATGCTGACTTGACAGAATTGTACAAGAAAGAAGGAGCTGAGCTTTACAAAGCGCTTGACCCAGCTTACATCAAAGGTAACACTGTAAACGGTAAGATTTATTCTGTTCCAGTTGCAGCTAACGTTGCATCTTCACAAAACTTTGCTTTCAACGGCCCACTTCTTGAAAAATATGGAATCGATATCTCAGGTGTAACTTCATACGAAACACTTGAACCAGTATTGAAACAAATCAAAGAAAAAGCTCCAGACGTAATGCCATTCGCTGTTGGTAAAAACTTTATCCCATCAGAAAACTTTGACTACCCAGTTGCAAATGGTCTTCCATTCGTTATCGACCTTGAAGGTGATACTACTAAGATCGTAAACCGTTACGAAGTTCCTCGTTTCGTAGAACACTTGAAGACTCTTCACAAATACTATGAAGCAGGATACATTCCAAAAGACGTAGCAACAAGTGAAACTTCATATGACCTTACTCAAGATACTTGGCTTGTTCGTGAAGAAACAGTAGGACCAGCTGACTACGGTAGCAGCTTGCTTTCTCGTGTTGCTAACAGAGACATCCAAATCAAACCATTTACTAACTTCATCAAGAAAAACCAAACAACTCAAGTTGCAAACTTTGTAATCTCAAACAACTCTAAGAACAAAGAAAAAGCAATGGAAGTGTTGAACCTCTTGAACACTAACCCAGAACTCTTGAACGGACTTGTTTATGGACCAGAAGGCAAGAACTGGGAAAAAGTAGCAGGTAAAGAAAACCGTGTTAAAGTCCTTGATGGATACAAAGGAAACACTCACATGTCAGGATGGAACACTGGTAACAACTGGATCCTTTACATCAACGAAAACGTTACAGATGAACAAATTGCACAATCTAAGAAAGACTTGGAAACTGCAAAAGAATCTCCAGCGCTTGGATTCATCTTCAACACTGACAACGTGAAATCTGAAATCTCAGCTATCACTAACACTATGCAACAATTCGATACAGCTATCAACACTGGTACTGTAGACCCAGAAAAAGCTATTCCAGAATTGATGGAAAAACTTAAATCTGAAGGTGCTTACCAAAAAGTATTGGATGAAATGCAAAAACAATACGACGAATTCTTGAAAAACAAAAAATCATAAGAATAATTGATTTCGTGTATTCATTCCTAAAAGATGCGATCACTGCCTTGTCTGGATTTTTCCAGACGGGGTGGTGATTCTTTTTTGGATCATGATAGGTATTTTAGTCAAGACACGCCATGGATATCTTTTTGTTAACTTTTCTACATCGAATATTTAATTAAAACAAGATCTGAAAATGGGTCTTGTTTTTTATTTTTCGGTCAAATAAATTGCATTCGCTTTCTTGGGAGAGTATACTGGAATAGTTGAATGAAAAATTCTGATAATTTAATCTTAGAAAAGAGAAGCACATGTCAAAAGATATTCGAGTTTTACTTTACTATAAATATGTTCCCATCGAAAACGCGGAACAATTTGCTGCAGACCACTTGGCTTTCTGTAAGTCTATTGGCCTCAAGGGCCGTATCCTAGTGGCTGACGAAGGGATCAACGGAACCGTTTCTGGTGACTACGAAACAACGCAAAAATACATGGACTACGTTCACAGCCTTCCAGGTATGGAAGACCTCTGGTTCAAGATTGACGAAGAAAGTGAGCAAGCCTTCAAGAAGATGTTTGTTCGCTACAAAAAGGAAATCGTTCACCTTGGTTTAGAGGATGATAACTTTGATAACGACATCAATCCTCTTGAAACAACAGGTGCTTACTTGTCACCAAAAGAATTTAAAGAAGCCCTCCTAGATGAAGATACAGTGATCCTTGATACTCGTAATGACTATGAGTACGACCTTGGACACTTCCGTGGGGCTATCCGTCCTGACATCCGCAACTTCCGTGAATTACCACAATGGGTTCGTGATAACAAGGAAAAATTCATGGATAAACGTGTCGTTGTTTACTGTACAGGTGGAGTCCGCTGTGAGAAATTCTCAGGTTGGATGGTACGTGAAGGCTACAAAGATGTCGGTCAATTACACGGAGGAATTGCCACTTACGGAAAAGATCCAGAAGTTCAAGGGGAACTTTGGGATGGGAAAATGTATGTCTTTGACGAACGTATTGCAGTCGATGTCAACCATGTAAATCCAACCATTGTAGGGAAAGACTGGTTTGATGGAACACCATGTGAACGCTATGTCAACTGTGGAAATCCATTCTGTAACCGCCGTATCTTGTCATCAGAAGACAACGAAGACAAATATCTTCGTGGTTGCTCACACGAGTGTCGTGTTCATCCACGTAATCGCTATGTTTTAGAACATGAATTGACACAAGATCAAGTCATCGAGCGTTTAGCAGCAATTGGTGAGAGCCTAGACCATTCTGAAGTTGTATAATAAACATTAACAGTCCTAAAGGGCTGTTTTTCTATGCTTTTGACCAAAAAATCTTAAATTTGTTTCTGCATCTTTCAGGAAAATGGTGTATACTATATGTAAACGATTTCAAAGGAGACCATTATGGTGAAGACATTTTTTATTCCAAATAAACAAAGTATTTTAGGACAACAGGAGATTCTTACAGCTAAATCAATTTTAGGCTTAGTAGAAGGCCTAGAGTCGCATAGTTATGATGCTGTTTACCTCCGTCAACCTCTCAATCGTCTTGAGTATATCGAGTGTGCTGTTGTGGGAAAATCTCAGTTTCTCTTTAAAGTTCGCTACCTTGACTCTCAAAACGGCTATCAAGTAATTATTCCTGACTTGATTACAAGAGCTGACTGGGAGATAGTAGAAGAGCTCTTGCGGACTTTGTCTAGCAAGGTTGGTGAAGCAGTTGAAGGCTTGGCAGATTTTGATTTGGAAAACTATTTCCAAGAAACCGTTAAGAACTATCTAGCTGATAAGGCTGCTCGTTTAGGTTTCTGTCAGGGTATTCTATCAACTATTTACTTTGATAAGAAGGATTTGGAAAGTTTCTTAGAAGAAGATGGCTTGGCACGTTTTGAAGAGTTGGTCAAGAAAGTTCAAGGGTCTGATGCCTATCCTTCCAGTGCTAAATTCTATCCAGATGGTGAAGGTAAGGTTCATGGGGTCTACCACCTAGCTCAGGGTGTAAAAACCGTTTTGCCAAAAGAACCGGTGATTCCAGCTCCTTACGTTGAGCAATTGGTAGGCAAGGAACTTGTTTGGGAGATTGATTTGGTAAAAATCTCTGGAGATGGCTCAAAACCAGAAGATTATGAAGCGATAGCTAGACTGGATTATCAAACCTTTTTAGGAGCTTTGCCAAAAGAACTTTATCAGGACTTAGATGCTAACCAAGTAGAAGTAGGCCCTGTTTCAGGAGAAGATTTTGAAGTATTAGTAAATGTGAAGAAATAGGAAAAAGTCATAGTCTAGGTTTTCACTGTATATCTTAGAATGCAATCCTATTTTATTGATAGAGTAGCTTAGTGATATTTCGTAATAGGAGATTCTAAACATTGCTTATCTTAGCAAAAGACAGTATAATATAACAAAATAGAGATACTATTGTTTGTCAAAGGACTATCAGGAGATTGAGCATATGGATATTAAGAAGGAAGTAGGGAAAAGAATCCGAATGTTGCGAGAGATGAAACATATCACTCGTGAAATTCTTTGTGATGATGAAAGAGAGATAACAGTACGTCAATTAGCACGGATTGAATCAGGCCAGTCTTCTCCAAGTTTATCCAAGGTAGAGTATATAGCTTACAAACTAGGCTGTCCAATTTCACATATAGTAGATATGGATCATATAATCTTACCTTCAGATTACTTGATATTAAAGGATAAACTCATTAAGTTCCAAACTTATGGGGATGATGATAGAATCCAGGTTAAGGAAGAGTTGTTTGAAAGAGTTTACGAACACTATTATGATAGTCTACCTGAGGATGAGCAGATTGCAGTTAGTGCCTTACAAGCTAGTTTTGATGTCTTTGTAAGTGAAGATGCAGGGTTTGGCGATACTTTACTTGATGAGCATTTTGAGCAAGTAAGGATAAGGAAAAACTATTCGGTGAATGATTTGCTTCTCATAAAATTGTACTTTGTTTCATGTATAGCAAGACCGACTGAGTATAATCATGAACTATTTTGGGAACTTTCTAAAAAACTTCTGAGAGAAACGAATTCATCCGATTTAGAGACAGCTTATATGTTAAAGAAAACGGTGCTTGATTCTTTAGCTGTTCAATGGATGGAAAAGTCCTACTCTACTTTTGAGCCTTATGTTAAGGCAATGAATAGATTGATGATTTTATCCCAGGACTTTCAAAAGAAACCAATCGTAGATATGCTAGAAGCTATGTGTACCTTATTTCATAAACGGGATAAGGAAAAAGCTATCCAATTATATGACAGAGCCATTATCTGCGCTCAAGCATTTGGAGACCAAGTATTAGAAGCGCGCATCTCTGGAGAGAAAGAAAGAGATTTAAAAACTTTTGAGAAAATGAAGAGCTAACATGACATTTTTGTCATGTTTTTTTGTTTATGAAAGCGGTAAACTAGAGATGTAATGAAGGGTTAATTGAGTTATTTAGAGTAGGAGGAAGAGATGGAGAATCTTAGTATCTCGCTAGAGACTTTTACACAGACTCGCCACAGTTTGGTGTTTCGAAATAACACGACTGAGCAAAAGTTGGTAGAGATAGCGATAAATAACAAAGTCTTTCGCCTAGCTATTTTAGATGCTGGCGAAGAGCGAGTTTTAATTCTGCCTGAGGAAGTTACAGATGTAAAGAATTTTGGAATTTCAGAGGTGGAGGATAATTCATGAAGCCAAAAGATATAATGAAGGGAGAGAAACTATGAATCGTGTGATTTTAAGTCTTAAAAATATCGATAAAACATATGGAAAAGAACAGGTTCTCCATAATATTTCCTTTGATATTGAGCAAGGGGAAATATGTGGCCTTATCGGTGAAAATGGTGCTGGCAAGACAACATTAATGAGAATTCTCCTAGGACTCATTCGAGCTGATAAGGGAGAAATCAAAAGTGTTTCTCAGCATAAGATCGGCAGTATTATCGAATCACCTGCCCTTTATCCAAACTTGACCGGACGCCAACACTTGCAATATTACAAGACAAGATTTGGTTTAAAGACAGATATCATAGAAATGTTGGAATTGGTTCACTTGTCTGAACCATCATGGGATCGAAAAGTCAAAAACTATTCTCTTGGTATGAAGCAGAGGTTATCAATAGCGATTGCGCTTTTGGATAATCCAGAGCTCATTATCCTAGATGAACCCGTGAATGGTTTAGATCCTCAAGGGATTTCAGATTTAAGAAAAATGATTCTGAATTTAAGGGATCAGTTGGGAGTTACCTTTTTAATTTCAAGCCATATCTTATCAGAGTTGGAGTTTATAACAGATAAATATATCATCATGAAACAAGGAAAGATTCTAAATGTGATGAGTTCAAAAGAGCTAGCGAATGATTTATCTGAAAAAATTTTCCTAAAGACAAGTGATAATCAGATTCTAAAAATGTTTTTAGAAAAAGAGGGCGTTGCTCATTTTGAGCATGATGACTATCTGGTTGTGCCAGAAAAGGAAAAATTAATGACTATTTTGCAATATAGTGTTGCTTCAAATCTAGTGATACAGGATATTTATGTTAAGAAGGAACGCTTTGAGGACTACTATTTGCGTAATATTATCTGATGATTTAAGAAAGGAGGAGAGTCATGAATTCTCTTAAGGCAGATATGTATAAATTTTACTGGGAAAAAAGAGGAGTGCTTCCTAGTTTGTTGATAGGGTTATTAGTTTTGTTATTCTACCTATTTTTTAAGTCATCAAATGAAAATGACCCAGTATTTCGAGTGTTGATTTCAAATGTGAGTGGTTTTATTCCTTTGCTTTTCATCTCAGCTAATTTATTTTTCTGGGGGGAAGATTATAGTTTCCGTACGATCAATATTCTGCTCACAAAAGAAAAACAACGATGGAAGTTATTTTTATATAAAACTTTGGGAACCTTTTGTTTGTCTTTCCTATATGTGACTATTTTTTATAGTTTAACAGCTCTTGTTTATTTGGAGGGAGACTTGGTGTTGATTGTTTCGACCTTTTTACATCAGCTACCTTACTATTTGGTTATTATTAGTATCTCCTTATTGATTTTTCAAATATTTGATAAGGTTTATGAATCATGTATGATTTACACACTCTACATTTTACTGTTTGATAACCTATTGGTTTACGTTCTTCCAAATTACGGTGAGAGTGTGAAGGACTATTTGTTCATGACGTTAAATTTGAAAGCATCAGCAGATATCAGTTATTTTACCCTTATAAACGTATGCTATCCTATAGTGGTAAGTCTAGCAGTAATTGTCCTTGCCTTGGCTGTATTTAGTAAAAAAGAATTTAAGTAGGAGGACTAGTGATGAAAAAAATAGGAATCGTAATTGGGCTGTTGTTATTGATTGTAGTAGCTGGAATTTTGTTAACCTTAAAACGAGGAGAGACGACAGTCAGTGTAAAACAATCATGGACTCTTTCTTCTAAAAGTATTAAAACGTTAGAGTTTTATGGTTCAAAGCAAGCAATTGATCTTAAAGTTGTTAAGAGTGACTCCGATGAAACAACTGTTCAAATAGAAGGAAAAGTTTCCGAAGAATCAGTGAATAACATATCTAAAAATGTTAAGATAAGTTCAGATAGTCTATATATTCCGTTTTCGCAACATGGATTTAATTTGGCACTGAGTTCACAAGGGAAAGACAAGTTAGATGTAACCATTTCCTTAGGAAAAAATACTACTTTCGAAAAAATATTTATAGATACTCTCGTTGGCGATGTATCTATTACAGTTCCTGAAGACTTTGATGGAATCTATACTTTGCATATAAACAATACAGGAGAAATTTTAAGGGTCCCTACCACAAATCAAACTTCGAATAGCATCATTGAAGTTGATGGCTATAGTAAGATAAGTGTTGAAAAAGGAGAAAATAATGGTTAGTCACTATAAACAAGCAACTGTGCTGGATTGTGTAAAGGCTTGTGTAAAGACAATCATTTCTTACTATTTCCCAAAGCGAATCATGTAGATAATTTAAAACATTCAGTTTTTGTAGCGAAACTAGTATTTTCAAAATTAGAAAAATCCTGTCATTTTGACAGGATTTTTTCTTATATAAAGGCTAGGATTCGAAGATAATCGAAAACCAGTGCCATTTCTGCTAGGAAAAAGAGAAATAGGATGCTTCCGTTAACTAGAAAGGCCAAGAGAAGGCGATAGAAGGAGTCTGTTTGACTTTCCTTACTCGGCTTCGAGATAGTATAGAGGTTGGCAAGAAGTACCAGCCCAATGCTAATCAAGCAAAGCAATACTGCAAAACGTAGACTATTAAAGAAGGCAAAGAAACTCGCAATACCCGTGAGCAGGATAGGAAGGGCGAAGAGTCTGCTATACTCTTGCAAGGCTTTTTCCAGTGTCCAGTTACGGTCTTGGTCGACAAAGCGTTTGACTACAAATCCACACATGAGGATTGAAAAGAAGAAGAGACTTGTCGCTACTAGGATGGAGAAGACCGAGAAGAGATTGAGAGACGGGAATTGTTCCCTGAAGTGAGCATCGATGCTTGCCATACGACCATAGTAGCCTTGTTTGGCGTGATAAACTATAAAGAGAAAACTTGTAGCAGAAAAGATAGGTAGTAGCGCAAAGGCGTTATAACTATGTTTCTTATCTGTATCAAAACTAGTTGTGGGTTCTTTCAGAGCTCCTCGTAGCCAAATCCAAAAATCAGTAAATTCTTCTTTGAAGATTGCAGTTTTTGTAGGGACAGGATCTGGGACAAATGGACTTTCCAAAGATTTGCTAGGCTGAGATGCTTCCTTAACTGGTTCTTCTGCTTGGTCTGTCTTTGTTGCCAGTTCTTCTTGTTCTTCAGTCTCTACAGGTTCTTCTGACTTGTCTATCTTTTCTGTATTTTCCACGATTTCTTCGTGTTCGTCACTCTCTACTTTCTCTAGGTCAGTTTCCTTATCTTCTGGATTGGCTTGAGGATTTTCCTCAACTACTAGTGATTCTTCCTTTGTATCTGAATCTTCTTCAAGGAGAACTGAGTCGGATGGGCTATCTTTTTTATCATTGTTGGCTGTTTTCTCGAAATCAGCACTTTCGAACCATTCTTGAGTCATGATGAGACCTCCCTTTTGATTGTAACTTTTTATTCATGATGTCTATAAGAAGGCGAGCGAACCTCCTCTTTTGGTAGATTGATGTCTTGACCAGCTTTTGCGACAAGTAAATCTTGTGTATCTTTTTTCTCTGATTTGTAAGGATTAGAGAACTCTTCATCTTCCTTGTTTTCTTCGTTTGGATTATATCCTTCCCGACTACGATGATAGATGGAACCATGGTCAGAAGAAAGTTCTACATTAATTCTCTCAAGTTCTTTTTTAGCTAGCTTGATGACCATATCTTTTTTTGACTCTAGCTCCACCTTACCATGTACTTGAATATCCTCAGCAGAGATATGTTCATGGTCTGCTTGGATGCGACTATCTGTTAGACTGGTTTCAAATACATTGACAATTCCAGTTGTGATCAGTTGGCTATTTTTGATCTCGCTATCAGTGATACGAAGAAGATAGCCATTTGACAGAATCTTGGCATTGCTGAGTTTTGCATTGGCAATTGAAAGGATACGATGGTTTACCTGGGCAGTTAGATTTTTTAAGTCTTTTCCTCTTGGTAATGAGAGAACAACTTCATCATTGCGGCTAGAAATTCCGCTTGCGATAAAGAGGATACCTTCGACACTAGAGCCTATAGAGCGACGTGTAGTTGATTTGGTGTCAGAAATCTCAAGAGTTTTTTCTTTGGTAGAATGTTGAAGATTTTCTTTTTCAGAGATGGTTGGGTGATACTGGATGTGAATCTTGTCATCGTTTGACTCCGTAATGACGAGCGAATGTTCTGTTAGTGAAATGTTTAGATTTTCAATATCTTGGTCAAAAACGAGCTCTTCCATTCGACTTTCAAATACTGGATTTTGAGACATTGCAAGGAGGCTTCTGACACCATCTGTTTGGATGCCGATGATCATCATGGCAAAACCGATGATACTAGTAACAACACCAAAGATAAGAAATCCTTTTGTTAATTTACGCATGACTTTCACCTCTCTTTCCTCTATTAAGAATCCACTGAATAAGTCGAAGGATTAGTATTCCAAAGAAACGAGTCACATAGGACGTTGCCAGCAGAACTAAAGATGAAGCTCCAATAGCTAGCAAACCTCCACCAAAAATCAGCATAAAAGCAGATGTCGATTCAGCCAGAACGTAGAAGCTTTCAAATAGGAGAACGCCTCCTAGGATTAGCCCAGCTGCTGATACAGCAAAGAAGGCTAAAAGTACACTAATCGCAGCGATAAAAATCCCGATGATAGCCATGAGAAGACCAATCCCGACTGGAATCCCAATAGGTGCAGCCAGAAGTGCAAGGATTGCGATTTGTAAAACCTGACGGTTGTTCTTATTGGAATTTTCTCCGTTGATTTTTTTATCAAGAAGTGTAGTCAGGATGTCATGGGCAGCCTCTTTTGGACTACCGAGGCTAGCTATGAGTTCTTCCTCACCTTCTGGACCCGCATCATCAAAGAGTTCTTTGAAGTAGTCCATGGCTTCGATACGATCAGATTGAGGAAGCTTCATCAGATAGGCTTCAAGCTGATTCAAATATTCAGTTCTTGTCATGGCGAACGCTCCCTTCTATGATGCCGTTGATAGTGTCAGTGTAGAGTGTCCACTCTTCTCTGAGTACAAATAGTTGCTCCTCCCCAATCTCTGTTAAGGAGTAGTATTTCCGCATCCGACCTTGGTATTCGCGAGAGTATGTAGTCAGGTAGCGGTTGGTATCCAGTTTTTTCAAGATGGGGTAGAGGGTAGATTCCTTGATTTTGGCAATGAGTTTAATAGTTTGACTAATTTCATAACCATAGGAATCCCCTTGTTCTAGGATGGCCAAGATGAGAAATTCAATCAAGGCCGCTGATGTTGGAAAATACATGGGGCACCTCCTTTTTTAGTATGTAAAAATTTTATATATAATTATTCTACACATACATCATACATCTAAATGTAAGCCCTGTCAAGTAATATGTGTAAAATTTTTATATATAAAAAATCTTCTAGCAAAAACTAGAAGATTAGAGAATTTTATCCGATCTATCCACCATAAAGAGTGAGATCGTCATGATGATATCAATGACTAGGAGGGTAATAACAGCTGGGACCCAGGAATGGAACATGTCAAAGCTGTAACCAAAGAGGGCTGGGCCGACAGCTGCCAAAATGTAGCCGCCGGTCTGGGCAAGCCCAGACAATTGGGCTGTCTTTTCAGGGGAGCTAGTTTTGATGGAGAAGCAAACCATGAGATAAGGGAAAAGAGCGCTACAGGCAGTACCAATCAAGAGATGCGCTACTAACCAGTAGAGGAAACTCTTGCTCGGGTATAAGAGCATGGCAATTCCAAGCAATCCAGCGATAGAGATGACTGTCAGCATGATTTGACGGTGATGATTGGACAAACGCGTCGTTAAACTTGGAATGGTCATCGAGAAGGGGATACTAGTCAGAGAAAAGATCGAAGCTAAAAGACCGGCATCTGTGTGAGATAAGCCAGCACTGATTGCCATGGTAGGTAACCAGGTCATACTGGTATAGAAGAGTAAGGACTGAAGTCCACCGAATACAATAATAGCCCAAACTTCCTTGTTTTTTAAGATATTCTCTTTTTTTTGTTTTTTCTCACTTCCTTTTAGAAAATGATTGTGACGATGATTGGGGAACCAGACAACTAAAGTTAGTAAGCAGACCAAGGATAAACAGAGAATCAAGCCTTTCCAGGATGTTGCCTGAGTAATGGGGACTGAGAGATAGGAAGCAAGAGCCGTTGTAATCCCCATAGAGGTCACATAGATGGTTGTCAGAAAGCCAATTTTTTGTGGGTGATTGGCCTGAATGGCGCTAGGAAGGAGCACGTTAAAGATTGCAATACTTGCTCCGATGAGTAAAGTCCCTAGATAGAGTAGAGGAAGATTAAAGATACGAATCACTGAACCGATGGTCAATACGATAAGACTATAGGTGAAAAGGTGCTCGAGTCCAATTTTTTGAGCCAAACGAGTCGCAAAAGAGGAGAAGAGGGCAAACATCAAGAGAGGGAGACTGGTCAAAACACCAAGTGAACTAACTTCCACGCCTAAACCTTGGGCAATATCTCCCAAAATAGTTGGTAAAGCTGTGAAAGGAGCTCTTAAGATCGCTCCAATTAAGATAATTCCTAGAATAAAAAAGAGTGCTCGTTTTTTCATGTGAACCTCAGTAAGCTGATTTTGATAACAGCTTATTTTAATTTTTTTTCCTAAAGATGTCAAGTTGACCTGATGTGATTCGCTACGTAGCCGATAGAAATCATAGTAAAGAAGGACAATATATTTACTAGTTTTTTTCTGGGATTCAAATAAAAATATGAAAGTCTGAAAAATTGTGATAAAATAGTGAAAGAAAATAATTAGGAGACTGTAAGTGATTCAACAAATCGATAATTTAATCGTCTCTATTGTGATTAGTGCTTATAATGAAGAAAAATATTTACCGGGCTTAATTGAAGATTTAAAAAGACAGACATATAATAAAGAAGATATTGAAATTCTATTTATTAATGCAATGTCCACAGATAAGACAACCGATATTATTCAGCGATTTATCTCTGAGGATACTGAATTTAGGTCAATTAGATTGTATGATAACCCTAAAAAGAATCAAGCAAGTGGCTTTAATTTAGGGATTAAGAATTCTAATGGAGACCTTATTTTGAAGATTGATGCGCACTCCAAAGTCACAGAGAATTTTGTGAGGAATAATGTTGAGCTAATCAATCAGGGAGAATATATCTGTGGTGGCCCTAGACCGACGATTGTTGAAGGCGAAGGGAAGTGGTCAGAAGCTTTACATATCGTTGAAGAAAATATGTTTGGAAGTAGCATCGCAGATTATCGAAATAGTTCTCAAGACAGATATGTTTCTTCAATTTTTCATGGTATGTACCGTCGAGAAGTTTTTGAGAAAGCTGGTTTAGTCGATGAACAACTTGGAAGAACAGAAGACAATGAACTTCATTATCGTATCAGAAATCACGGATATAAAATAAGATTTAGTCCCAATGTTTTATCTTATCAATATATTCGACCAACATTTAAAAAGATGCTCCACCAAAAGTATTCAAACGGTCTGTGGATTGGATTGACAACTCATGTTAAACCAAGATGTCTATCTATTTTTCATTATGTTCCCTTTGCGTTTGTGTTAAGCATTTTTGTAAGTACTATGCTAATACCTTTTTCTCCATTGTTTTTAATGTTTCTAGTAGTAGTTTATAGCCTATTTGTAATTTCATTGACTATACTTACCTTATTGAAACATAAGAATGTAGCATTGCTCTTAATGCCATTTATGCTATTTTCAATCCATTTTGCCTACGGCATAGGTACAATAGTTGGGTTGATTAAAGGTTTTAAATGGAGAAAAAGTTATAAATCTGAAATTCAGTATTTAAATTAAGACTCCTTATCTCATGCTCAATTAAACATTTTCTCTGTATAGGAGGATACCATTCACATGAATAAAAAAATAACAGATTACGTAATTGATCTGGTTGAAGTATTAAATAAACAACAGAAACAAATATTTTGGGGATTTTTTGATATTGCCAGTATGGTCTTATCAATTATTGTTTCCTATATTCTATTTTATGGCTTGATTAATCCAGCCCCGGTAGACTATGTCATTTACACAGGTCTAACCTTCCTTTTCTACCAACTGATGATTGGATTCTGGGGGCTTAATGCAAGTATTAGTCGATATAGCAAAATAACAGATTTCATGAAGATTTTCTTCGGAGTAACTATCAGTAGTATCTTATCTTATGTGATCTGCTATGCTTTCTTGCCGCTCTTTTCTATCCGCTTTATCGTACTCTTTATCCTATTAACAACATTCTTGATTCTACTTCCTCGTATCACTTGGCAGTTGATTTACTCAAGACGTAAAAAGGGAAATGGAGCTGGAGAACACCGTCGTACCTTCTTGATTGGTGCTGGTGATGGTGGCGCTCTCTTTATGAACAGCTACCAACATCCTACTAGTGACCTTGAACTAGTTGGGATTTTGGATAATGATGAAAAGAAAAAAGGACAAAAACTTGGGAAAATCCCAGTTTTGGGGTCTTATGATGATCTACCAGAATTGGCTAAACGCTACAGAGTTGAAAAAGTTATCGTTGCGATTCCGTCTCTAGATCCATCTGAATATGAACGAATCCTGCAAATGTGTAACGGTATCGGTGTCAAATGCTTCAAAATGCCGATGATTGAGTCAGTTGTGCAAGGTATCCAGCCTCAAGCAGGCGGTTTCCAGAAAATTGATATCACGGACCTGTTGGGACGTAAAGAGATTCAGCTTGATGAATCACGTCTGGGTTCTGAAATCACTGGCAAAACAATCTTGGTGACTGGAGCTGGAGGTTCGATTGGTTCAGAAATCTGCCGTCAAGTTAGTCGATTCAATCCTGAACGTGTCATTTTGCTCGGTCATGGAGAAAACTCTATTTATCTGATTTACCATGAATTGATTCGCAAGTTCCAGGAAATTGATTTTGTTCCTGTCATTGCTGATATTCAAGATTACGATCGTTTGCTTCAAGTTTTTGAACAGTACGAACCAGCGATTGTTTACCATGCTGCAGCCCATAAACATGTTCCGATGATGGAGCGTAATCCAAAAGAAGCCTTCAAGAATAATATCCTTGGAACTTATAATGTTGCTAAGGCAGTTGACACCGCACGAGTTCCAAAAATGGTCATGATTTCGACAGATAAGGCCGTTAATCCACCAAACGTAATGGGAGCAACTAAACGTGTGGCTGAGTTAATTGTTACAGGATTTAATCAACGTAGCCAATCTACCTACTGTGCGGTTCGTTTTGGTAACGTACTCGGTAGCCGTGGTAGTGTAATTCCTGTCTTTGAACGTCAGATTGCTGAAGGTGGGCCTGTAACGGTGACAGACTTCCGAATGACTCGTTACTTTATGACCATTCCAGAAGCTAGTCGCTTGGTGATTCATGCGGGCGCTTATGCAAAGGATGGAGAAGTCTTTATCCTTGATATGGGCAAACCAGTACGCATTTACGATTTGGCTAAGAAAATGGTTCTACTCAGTGGCCATACTGAAAATGAAATTCCAATCGTAGAAGTAGGTATTCGCCCAGGTGAAAAACTATACGAAGAGTTGCTTGTATCAACTGAACTAGTTGATAATCAAGTAATGGACAAAATCTTTGTTGGTAAAGTAAATGTAATGCCTCTTGATATGATCAATCAGAAGATTGAAGAGTTCCGTACCTTGCAAGGTTCTGAATTGAAGAGAGCAATCATAGCTTTTGCTAATGAAACAACACATGCTGACTAAAAATAGACAAGATACTATCTGCAACTTCTGTTTATGAGAAGGAGCAGATAGTATCTTTTTTATACGTTTAAAGCAAGCTCTTTTGACTCATGCGTTGGCTTGTCAGGTTTCAACACTTATGATAAAATATAGTCATAAAAGAAAATAGGAGTATATTATGATTAACGCAATTAAAAATTTCTTTAAAGGTTATGTAGATTTTTCAGGATGTTCAACTCGCGCAGATTACTGGTGGATTTGGTTGGCAAACATTATCCTTTCTATTCCTCTCTACATGGCATACGGTGCTGCAATGGCAAATCCAGATAGTGAAGCTGCTATTATGACTTTGGGCTTAATCGGATTTGTCTATTTCATTTTTGGACTAGCAGTTTTCTTGCCTGGACTAGCATTGACAGTTCGTCGTCTACGTGACGCTGGTTTTCATTGGGCGCTCATCTTCGTTGGATTTGTTCCATTTGTTGGAAGTATCGCTCTTTTGGTACTCCTAGCTATGCCGACAAAGGAAACACTATAAGATTAACTATCTGAAGAATGCTACAAGGACGAAGAAGTTTCAGTCTTGTCGAATAATTTGCTAACACTCCCAGGTCTTTTACTAGATTTGGGAGTGTTCTATAACTGTACAGTATAGTATCTACTGATAAAATAAAAGTTGGGAGTATCATATGATTAACGCGTATAAGAATTTTTTTAAGAATTTTGCAGAGTTCACTGGGCGTTCGACGCGTCCAGATTACTGGTGGGTTTGGTTAGGAAACCTCATCCTTTCTATTCCTTTCTGGATTATCTATTTCTACACTGTATTTCTTAGTACCGTGATGGATTCAGTGAGCGATTCAGCCAGCGAAGCTACTTTCATGGTTTTTGGTTTAGTTGCCATTATTTATGCAATTTTCTACCTAGCAATCTTAGTACCGACTTTAGCTTTATCAGTTCGCCGTTTGCGTGATGCTGGATTCCACTGGGCCTTTATTTTCCTTCGCTTTGCTCCAATGGGAGGGATAGCTCTTTTGATTCTTTTCGCTATGCCGACAAAAGAAACTGAAGTGGTAAACTATAGTGAATCTCAAGTAGTCAAAAATGAAGAAGCCATCGAAGATACACCGTTCGAAGAATCAGATAAGAACTAAGAGATTCTTGTTTTACAGTTGAATCTTGTCTGGTAGTTCTCACGCCTGTTTAACATATAATTAGGAGTATCTTATGATTGAAGCCTATAAAAATTTCTTTAGAGGGTTTGCAGACTTTTCAGGACGTTCAACACGTCCAGACTTTTGGTGGGTTTGGATAATGAACACTATTTTGTCCATTCCTCTTTATATTACCTATTTTCAGACTGTCTTCACTGAAGAAGAAGTAGCAGACCCTATCGCAAGTGTGGGAATTCTGAGTTTTTATATCATTTTTTATCTAGTGATATTCATACCGAGTATCGCTCTAAGAGTTCGACGTTTACGTGATGCAGGCTTTCACTGGGCCTTCATTTTTCTCGCTTTCGCTCCAATGGGAGGATTTATTCTTTTAGTCCTGCTTGCAATGCCAACTAAGGAAGTAACTAGCTAATAAATGACAGATCAAAGCAAGAACAAATTAAAAAACACCCCAATTAAATTGGAGTGTTTTTTGTTTAGGGTTTCAATTATAGTTGACGTAAAATGTCTGCTGGTTGATGTGCGACCCAGTCAGGTTGATAGGTCATGAGGTCCTTCTCGTCACCAAATCCCCAAGTAACCGCTAGTTTTTTAATGCCAGTTTCTTGGGCACCAATCATATCAAACTTAGTATCTCCGATAAGGACCACTTTTTCTGGGTCCAATTTATGAGTTGCCAAAGCTTGACGAATGACATCTGCCTTATGCACCGCTTGAGGACTTGAACCATAGATGCCGTCAAAGAAGTGATCGATTTCAAAATTAGCTGTCATATGGACTGCTGTCGGAGTATTTTTTGTTGTCGTGATATAGAGAGGATACTGTTGGGCTAGTTCAGTGAGTAGTTCCTTGATTCGTGGAAATAGTTGGGCTTCGTAAACTCCTTTTTCCTTATAGTAAGAACGATAAAGCTGGATAGCTAGCTCAATCTGCTCAGTTGGTAAGCAACTAGCGAAACTAGTTTCCAAAGGTGGTCCCATAAAACCACGGATGGTTTTTGCATCTGGACTAGGGACTCCCAGTTGTTCAAAAGTATAGGTGAAGCCATTGTGAATACCGATAGAGCTGTCCACAAGGGTTCCATCTAAGTCGAAAAAGATGGCTGATAGGGATGACATTGATTCTCCTAGTAATCTTGAAATTATTCGCCGAAGATTTCTTTTTGAAGGCGACGGCCTGTTGGTGTGGCTGCGAGACCACCTTCGGCAGTTTCACGAAAGGCAGTTGGGAGGCTAGAGCCTACTTGGTACATGGCATCAATGACTTCGTCAACTGGGATTTTTGATTCAATACCGGCTAAAGCCATATCAGCTGCGATGAAGGCGAAGCTTGCTCCCATGGCATTACGCTTAACACATGGAACCTCAACCAAACCTGCAACGGGATCGCAGATAAGACCGAGCATGTTTTTGATAACGAAGGCGATAGCCTGACTCGCTTGATAAGGAGTTCCACCTGCAGCTAGAGTTAGGGCAGCAGCGCTCATGGCAGAGGCGGATCCAACTTCGGCTTGACAGCCTCCTTCAGCTCCCGAGATAGAAGCGTTATTAGCAATGACGAGCCCAAAAGCACCAGCAGCAAAGAGAAAATCTAGTTGTTGTTCATGACTTAAATGTAACTTTTGAATAGCGGATGTGAGAACTGCGGGAAGACAACCTGCACTACCTGCAGTCGGTGTCGCACACACAAGGCCCATCTTGGCATTGTGCTCATTAACGGCAATGGCGTTACGGGCGGCAGACAAGACAGTGAAGTCTGATAAGGTCTTTCCTTTTTTGATGTAGTGGTCGAGCTTAGCTGCGTCTCCACCAGTTAAACCACTACGAGATTTTTTTTCGCTGAGACCGAGTTCAACAGAGGCCTTCATGACTTCAAGATTGCGTTCCATGAGGAGGAGAACTTCCTCACGCTCACGACCAGTTAGCTCATACTCAGTCCTAATCATGAGCTCAGCAACATTTCCTTGGAAGTCAAGTTCGGCTTGTTCGACTAATTCTTTGATAGAGTAAAACATATTTTCTCCTATTGAAAGAAATTGACATTGTGCAAATGAGGAATTTTCCGAATCTCTTCGATAGATTCTTCACAGTTTCGACTATCAACTTCAATAATCATGATTGCTTTCTCGCCGGCTTTTTCTCGAGTTACATTCATTTGGGCGATGTTGATGCCGAAGCGAGAAAGAGCCTCGGTCACATGTGCAATCATACCTGGAACATCCTGGTGGACGATGATGATGGTAGGGGTGTTCATGTTGAGAGATACGGCAAAACCATTTAATTCTGTTACCTGGATATTTCCACCGCCGATTGAAATCCCTGTTACGCTGATAGTCTTACGATCGTTCTTAACAGTGATTTTCGTAGTATTTGGGTGGGGAGCATTACTATCCTTTTGGATGGTCCACACGATTTTAATGCCACGCTTATGGGCGATTTCTAAACTATTTGGAATTTCAGGATCATCCGTATCCATTCCCAAAATACCAGCTACAAGGGCAAGGTCTGTCCCGTGTCCACGATAGGTTTTTGCAAAAGAGTTAAAAAGCTGGAATTCAACCTCCGTTGGAGTATCATCAAAGATAGATGAAACGATTTTACCGATACGAACAGCTCCTGCCGTGTGACTACTAGATGGCCCAATCATGACTGGTCCAATGATATCAAAGACAGATTGAAAACGAAGTGATTGCATCTGTTTCCCCTTAAAAAGATTCTTACTTCTATTATAGCAAAGATTAGATGTAAGTGCTTAATTACTTTCTGAAATATATAAAAAGATTAAAAAGCTTTTATAACAAGGGTTTTGTAACAAAAAGTGGCTTTTTTAAGTAAATAAATCACAGTTTTGTAACATTTCTACACAAATTCGTTAACAAATAGTAACATTAGAAAGGTATCATGGTAGTATAAGAAAGAAGGAGAACTTTTTTAAATGAAATTAAACATTAAGACTAAACTTGCAGGATTTGCAGTTGTACTTGCTTTCCTTGCACCATCATTTACTTTTGCGCAAGAAACAAAAACTTATACAGTTAAACCTGGAGATACTCTTTCAGAAATTGCTGAGACTTACAACACAACAGTTGAAAAATTAGCTAAATTGAACAACATTAAAAATGTTGACCTTATCTTTATTGACCAAGTATTGGTTATCGATGGAGAAGCTCCAGTTGCTGAAACTACAACAACAGAAGCTCCTGTAGCAGCAGTTGAAGAAACTCCAGCAGTTGCTGAAACTGTTGTAGAAGAAACTACATACGAAGAAACTTACGAAGCTCCAGCTCCAGCTTCAGCACCTGCAGCAGCAGAAAGCTACTCAGCTCCAGCTGCAACTGTAAGCGGATCTGAAGCAGAAGCGAAAGAATGGATCGCTCAAAAAGAATCAGGTGGTAGCTACACTGCGACAAACGGACGTTACATCGGACGTTACCAATTGACAGATTCTTACTTGAACGGCGACTACTCAGCTGAAAACCAAGAACGTGTAGCAGACGCTTATGTTGCAGGACGTTACGGTTCATGGACAGCTGCTAAGAACTTCTGGCTTAACAACGGTTGGTACTAAGAAGATATAAAAAAGGAAGTCTCAATGACTTTCTTTTTTTGTTTACAAAGATATCAACTTCTCGCTCTAGTTCTGTTAGTAAGTGTTCATCTTTTACTAGCTTAGCTAAGGAGAGTCCATTTTGTATCAACTGAGTATCATTAGTACAAATGCCTATACGAATATAGGAAAACGTAAGTGTGTCATACTGTCTGCTTATTTTTGCTTCCTCCAAGAGAGTGTAGCAAAGCTGTTTGCAAAGTAACTTATCACCATTGTAAAGATAAAGAGTTGAGAGATTCAGCAGCAACATCATTTTTGTCATTTTTATTATATCTAAGCATGTCTACTAGTCCAATAATTGGACTAGTGATTGGACATACTGAAATAAATCCAATAAATTCTATTATTATAGCTCTGAGTACGATATGGGCATTAATTTTGGTATTATCAAGAGTGTATAGAAAATATTTTTATAGAGACGAAGATGACTAAAGTTTTTATCAATAATTGGCTCCATAATATCTATAGGGAATTAACCTGCTACCAATATCATAGAACCCTAAAAAAGAGCCCTAAACGGCTCTTTTTGTGTGTTTGCATTTGATGAGAGATCATTATAAACATTGGTGTTGAGGGCTTACAAGTTTATGGGATTTCGCCATCTAGATTATTAGTTAGACGAACTGGTTGTAACGCTATTAGACTCTGATTGAGAACCTGAAGAATCAGCAGTTTGACCTCCTGTATTAGCGCTATTATCTCCTCCACTACTAGTACTACCAGATGAAGACTGCTCAGCTGCAGGTGCTTGGGAATTAGATATGCTTCCATTTGTTTCTGGATAGCTTTGAATATAGCTACTATCTTCTGAACGGCTGGCTTCTATTCCAGCATCTCTAGTAGTCGTTTCCGTTTGGGTAGTTTTTTCTTCTTCTTTTTTGGTCAAGACTTCAACTTGTTTTTGGAATTTAGAGATTAGTTCTTGAATTGGTTTTATCTTTTCTTCAAGAGCAACTTGGTCGCTGGCAGAATTAATATTTTTAATGATGTCTATTATTTTTTGCAAGGAAGTGATGGCTGTCTCAAGTGTTTGTTTATCTTGAAACTGGCTATCAGAATCCTTTATATCTAATTTCAAAGCTTTTTCACTATAATGATTTGTAACTTTATCGGCAGTAGAAGCGAGAAAGTCTGCTAATGTCTTTTTGCCTTCATCAGTAGTTGGTTTTAATTCTTGAATTTTTTTCCAATCTTCTATAATGGTTTCAGAATCAATATTGAAGTCTTTAATGGCGTTTTTTACTTGTTCGACATCTTGTTGATTTTTTTGTTGTTTGATGAGAGCAACGTTCCCTCTCTCTGCTTGGATTTTTTCTTGATGGAGGACTAAGCCTGTCAAAAGTCCAATACCTGCAATAAGTGTAATAATAAAAATAGTATTTTTTGATTTTAGAATATCTTTGTAGTTGTTCACATTAGTCCTACGCACATGGATGATGGTGTATATATGGAATCATGTGCGCATTCCTCCTTATTAAAGTATATCATTTTTAGTTGATTTTAAAAATAAGTTTTTAAAGAGAATAGAGATTTAGGAATGAATTGATTTCTTTTGTATCCTATCTTCATGTATTGACAGAAGAGGTTGATAGTTTGTCAGTATCTTCCTTGTCTTCTCTAACCAAGCATGTTATAATGAAAACTGCTCAAACGACCTTCAATCGTGAATAAACGAATAGATGGGAGAACTACCATGAGTGATAACTCTAAAACACGTGTTGTCGTGGGGATGAGTGGTGGTGTTGATTCGTCGGTGACGGCTCTTCTTCTCAAGGAGCAGGGCTACGATGTGATCGGTATCTTCATGAAGAACTGGGATGACACAGATGAAAACGGCTTCTGTACGGCGACCGAAGATTACAAGGATGTGGCTGCAGTGGCAGACCAACTTGGCATTCCTTACTACTCTGTCAATTTTGAAAAAGAGTACTGGGACCGCGTTTTTGAGTACTTCCTAGCGGAATACCGTGCAGGACGCACGCCAAATCCAGACGTTATGTGTAACAAGGAAATCAAGTTTAAGGCCTTTTTGGACTATGCCATGACCTTGGGAGCAGACTATGTAGCGACTGGGCACTATGCCCGAGTGGCGCGTGATGAGGATGGTATCGTTCACATGCTTCGTGGCGTGGACAATGGCAAAGACCAGACCTATTTCCTCAGCCAACTTTCGCAAGAACAATTACAAAAGACCATGTTCCCACTGGGACATTTGAAAAAGCCTGAAGTTCGCAAACTAGCAGAAGAAGCAGGCCTTGCGACTGCTAAGAAGAAAGATTCAACAGGGATTTGCTTTATCGGAGAAAAGAACTTTAAAGAATTTCTCAGCAACTACTTACCAGCTCAGCCTGGTCGAATGATGACTGTGGATGGTCGCGATATGGGCGAGCATGCTGGTCTAATGTACTATACGATCGGTCAGCGTGGCGGACTTGGTATCGGTGGCCAACACGGTGGTGACAATGCTCCTTGGTTTGTTGTTGGAAAAGACCTAAGTCAGAATATTCTCTATGTAGGCCAAGGATTCTACCATGACTCGCTTATGTCAACTAGCTTAGAAGCCAGTCAGGTCCACTTTACTCGTGATATGCCAGAGGAATTTACGCTCGAATGCACGGCTAAATTCCGCTATCGTCAGCCTGACTCGAAGGTGACCGTCCATGTCAAAGGAGACAAGGCAGAAGTCATCTTTGCGGAACCACAACGTGCGATTACACCGGGACAGGCAGTTGTTTTTTATGACGGCGAAGAATGTCTCGGTGGTGGTTTGATTGACAATGCCTACCGTGATGGCAAGGTTTGTCAGTACATTTAGATTGACAAATGTTCTCAATTTGCTACAATAATAAAAGCAATAGAAATGATGGTCAAAGCTCATGGATGTTGCAGGCTTTTTTGTCCTGCACTTCTTACGAGTTTTGACTGTTTTTGTGTCGTTTTAAGGAAGGGACAACATGACTCAACAAGACTTTCGGACAAAAGTGGGAAATACGGTTTTTGGCGTTCGGGCGACAGCTTTGATTCTTCAAAACCGCAAGCTCCTAGTCACCAAAGATAAGGACAAGTATTACACTATTGGCGGTGCGATCCAAGTGAACGAAAAAACGGAAGAAGCCGTAGTTCGCGAAGTGGGTGAAGAACTGGGTGTCAAAGCTCAAGCTGGGGAGCTAGCTTTTGTGGTTGAAAATCGTTTTGAACAGGACGGTGTTTCTTATCACAACATCGAGTTTCATTATCTGGTAGACTTACTTGAGGATGCCCCATTGACCATGCAGGAAGATGAGAAAAGGCAACCCTGTGAGTGGATTGACTTGGACAGGCTTGAGGATATCCAGCTAGTTCCAGCCTTTTTAAAAACAGCCTTGCCAGCTTGGGACGGCCAACTAAGACACATTCACCTTGAAGAATAGGAGAGAAAATGATGGTTAAGCTTATTGCCCATGTGCTTGTTCATAGTGGTGGTGATTTTTTGCTTATTCAGCGTTCGGAAATTAAAAGAGGACAACCCAACGTTTATCCAACTTACTGGGATATTCCTGGTGGCGGGGTTGAAAAGGGTGAACTTCCGCGAGATGGAGCTCTTAGAGAATGTGTTGAAGAAGCGGGAGTTAGGCTAGATAGAGGATCGCTCAAACTTCTTCACGAAGATAGTCAACTGGATACCTCTAAGAATATTGTCTTTACTCGCTTAGTTTATAAAGCAGAGTGGGTTGGGGAGAAGCCAATTATCAGATTAGATCCTGAAGAGCATACACACTTTAAATGGGTTACTATGGATCAAGCTCTAGAGGAGGAGAAGATAGTTCCTTATTTACGAGAAATTTTTGAAAGGTTAAGAGATGACTTATAATTTTACAGAAGAATACGATATTATTGTAATCGGTGCGGGACATGCGGGGGTTGAAGCTTCCCTAGCTGCGAGCCGTATGGGTTGCAAGGTCTTGCTTGCGACTATCAACATTGAAATGTTGGCTTTCATGCCATGTAATCCGTCTATTGGTGGTTCTGCCAAGGGGATTGTCGTGCGTGAGGTAGATGCCCTTGGTGGCGAAATGGCTAAGACCATTGACAAGAGTTATATCCAGATGAAGATGCTCAACACTGGGAAGGGACCAGCTGTCCGTGCCCTTCGTGCGCAGGCTGATAAGGAACTTTACTCTAAGGAAATGCGCAAGACGGTTGAAAATCAAGAAAATCTAACCCTTCGTCAAACCATGATTGATGAGATTTTGGTGGAAGATGGCAAGGTTGTCGGTGTTCGTACAGCGACCCATCAAGAGTATGCTGCCAAGGCTGTTATCGTGACCACAGGGACAGCCCTCCGTGGGGAGATCATCATCGGAGATCTCAAGTACTCATCAGGGCCAAACCACAGTCTAGCTTCTATAAACCTTGCTGACAATCTCAAGGGACTTGGACTTGAAATCGGTCGTTTCAAGACAGGAACGCCTCCCCGTGTCAAGGCTTCTTCTATCAACTATGATGTGACAGAGATTCAGCCAGGAGATGAAACGCCAAATCACTTCTCATACACCTCACGTGATGAAGATTATGTCAAAGACCAAGTACCGTGCTGGTTGACCTATACCAATGGTACCAGTCATGAAATTATCCAGAATAACCTCCACCGCGCGCCTATGTTTACAGGTGTGGTCAAGGGAGTGGGACCTCGCTACTGCCCATCGATTGAGGACAAGATTGTTCGCTTTGCGGACAAGGAACGTCACCAGCTTTTCCTTGAGCCAGAAGGACGAAACACAGAAGAAGTTTATGTCCAAGGGCTTTCAACAAGTCTTCCTGAGGATGTCCAACGTGACTTGGTTCATTCTATCAAAGGTTTGGAAAATGCAGAGATGATGCGAACTGGTTATGCTATTGAGTATGACATGGTTTTGCCTCATCAGTTGCGTGCAACTCTGGAAACCAAGAAAATCTCAGGACTTTTCACAGCTGGTCAAACAAATGGTACATCTGGTTACGAAGAGGCAGCAGGTCAAGGGATTATCGCGGGTATCAACGCGGCTCTGAAAATCCAAGACAAGCCTGAGTTGATTTTGAAGCGAAGCGACGGTTATATCGGGGTTATGATTGATGACTTGGTGACTAAGGGGACCATTGAACCTTACCGTCTCTTGACCAGTCGTGCTGAATACCGCCTCATTCTCCGTCATGACAATGCCGATATGCGTTTGACCGAGATGGGACGCGAGATTGGGCTTGTTGACGATGAACGTTGGGCTCGTTTTGAAATCAAGAAAAATCAATTTGAAAATGAAATGAAGCGTTTAGACAGCATCAAACTCAAGCCAGTCAAGGAAACAAATGCTAAGGTTGAGGAGATGGGGTTCAAGCCATTGACAGATGCGGTGACAGCCAAGGAATT
This sequence comes from Streptococcus infantis, assembly GCF_964243025.1. Classification (GTDB taxonomy): domain Bacteria; phylum Bacillota; class Bacilli; order Lactobacillales; family Streptococcaceae; genus Streptococcus; species Streptococcus infantis_N. The sequence goes on along the minus strand of NZ_CAXTDJ010000006.1, from coordinate 40,362 downwards.
CCTTCGCCGCCCAGAAGTGTCTTACCAAGATGTGGTGGCCTTTATCGGACCTGCTGCTGAAGAGTTAGATGACAAGATTATCGAATTGATTGAAACAGAAATCAAGTACGAAGGCTACATTTCAAAAGCCATGGATCAGGTTGCCAAGATGAAACGCATGGAAGAAAAACGGATTCCAGCGAATATTGACTGGGATGATATTGACTCTATCGCGACAGAAGCTCGCCAGAAGTTTAAGCTCATCAATCCAGAAACCATCGGCCAAGCTAGCCGTATTTCAGGTGTAAACCCAGCAGATATTTCCATTCTTATGGTGTATCTGGAAGGTAAAAATCGAAGCATTTCTAAAAACTTAGAAAAGAAAGCTGACTAAAAATAAAAAGCTGAATTCTCTATTGAGGGATTCAGCTTTTTTAATTTTTTCTTCATTTTTCGAATTAAGAGAAAAGGAGAAATGACTATGCTGACAGTAGAAGAAAAAAATTTTTTAGACCGCTATAAAAGAGTTTCATATCATCGTTTTTATGAGACTGAACGCTTTGTTACCTTGTCTGCAAAGTGGAGCGAACGTCCGCCAAAGGCTGACAAGAATTAGACTTTTTGATATACTAGAACAAATTAAAATATAGGAGAGAGCGAATGAACGTATATGGCAGATTAGAAGACGAACCAACTCCAACTTGGATGGGAAGTCAGGATGCTCCAGTAGAAAATGAGGAGCAACTCGAGGTTGAAACTCGTCAGCCTGCCCGCTTACCATTTTTGAATATCCTCTTTTTGAGTACTATAGTGGTGCTTGTGTCCGTAATTTTACCCTTCTTCTTAGGGTTAATAAGTCCGGAGCAGTCTCAGGATTTTTATATTGGATGGGCTATGCATCAGAGCGGAGCTATCTACACAGATTATTTTGGAACTAGTGGTCTCCTCTATTACTTTTTACAGTATTTAACCAAGGGCAGTATTTTATTTGCCGTCTTTAATTGGTTGGCCTTAGTAGGTGCGGGATTCTTTCTTTTCCGTTCGGCTTACAATCTAACGGAACAAAACAAGCAATCGCAACAAGTGTTGACGGTCTTTTATGTCCTGGCTAGTGCTCTTAGTTTTGGTGGGGGCTATGCAACTATTCTAGCCCTCCCATTCTTGTTCTATGCCTTGAGTTTAGTAACAGCTTATTTGGCAGAATCAAGCCTTGACAAAGGATTTATCCGGATTGGAGCTAGCTTGGCTCTAGCATTTTTCTTTGCGCCCTTGGTCACAGCTTTGTATGGATTTGTTTTGTTTTTTGCTCTAACAGTATTTAATGTTGGTCGCAATAAGTTGAATCATGGCCTCTATCAATTTTTTGCAGCGGGCCTTGGTTTTTCAATCTTCTTTTATCCAATTGGATACTACACAGCTTATAAAGGCAGTTTCGGAAATGCCATTAGTCAAATCCTTTATCCATTAGATAGTTTAAACTTTACGTCTAACTCGGGATTACTCGACAATATCCTCTTTTATGGATTGTTAGCAATTGCTCTTGGAGCATTGACGCTAGCATTTACAGGTCTCTTCCAATCTAAACCATTGAAACAGTCAGTCTTATCAATCTCTGCTTCAATGGCTGTCATTTTGGTATTGATTTTAGAGATTTTTTCTACAGATCTTATCAATGGTAGTCGTATGATTGAGTTCCTTCCTTTCTTATCGCTTCTTTTGCTGACACGAATTCCTACAGAGAAGCCAGAAGGAGCGAATCGTCGTAGAAGATCTAGAGAAGAAACTTCGGTATGGGGAGCTTTTGTAAAAGGAAATGTCTATCTACCAATTTTAGCTCTTGCTTACCTATTCTTAGCACCTGTAGTATCACGATATTTACTTCATGCAGAACAATATCAAGAACGTACAGCCATCGAAACTAAGGTAAAAGGGGAAACTCAAGCTACAGATCGTATCTATGTTTGGGACAATCTGACAAGTAGTTATAAGGCTAGTGAACGTTTAGCTGCGAGTCAGTTGCTTTCGCCTAGGTTGCATACAGGACTTGGTGAAAATCGTACCAGACTTATTAATGATCTGAGAGATAATCAACCAAAGATGATTGTAGTGAATACAAAAACAAGTCTATGGACAGAAGTTGAGCAACTCTTAGCTGAAAATTATCAAGCGGTTCAAAGTGAATTCAAAGATTTTAAACTCTATAAATTAAAATAAAAACTATCAATATCTTGTGTAATTTTAAAAAAATTTTATTTTTTGACACAAGATATTGATTTTTATTTTTTTAGTGATATAATACTTTTTAGAATCAATATTATATTTAAGAAAAGGGTATGGATATGATTGTATTGGAAGAGAAGGCTGTCCCTGATCCGACTTTATTCGTCGAAAAGCGTGACGGCAGACGTGTAATTTTTGAAGTAGACAAGATTGACAAAGCGCTTCATAAGGCTGCTGAAAAGGTTATGGATGTAACCCCTTTGGTTGAAAAACGACTTAGTACCTTAGTTGAACGTATCGTCGAAGAGATTCATAGCCGTTTCCCACAAGGTGTAAAAATCTATGAAATCCAAAATATCGTAGAACACGAATTGTTGGAAGCAAAAGAATACGCCTTGGCTGAGGAGTATATCACCTATCGGACTCAAAGGGATTTTGAGCGCTCAAAAGCGACAGATATCAACTTTAGTATTCATAAACTTCTCAATAAAGATCAGGCGGTTGTCAATGAAAATGCCAATAAGGATAGTGATGTTTTTAATACCCAGCGTGATTTGACGGCAGGGATTGTTGGGAAATCCATCGGACTTCAAATGCTTCCTAAACATGTGGCTAATGCCCATCAAAAAGGGGATATCCACTATCATGATTTGGACTACAGTCCCTATACCCCTATGACCAACTGCTGTTTGATTGATTTCAAGGGCATGTTGGAAAATGGTTTTAAGATTGGAAATGCTGAGGTAGAGAGTCCCAAGTCTATCCAAACTGCGACAGCACAGATTTCACAAATCATCGCCAACGTTGCATCAAGTCAGTATGGAGGCTGTTCAGCAGACCGTATTGATGAAGTTTTGGCTCCTTATGCAGAGAAAAATTACCAAAAGCATCTCAAGGATGCGGAGGAATGGGTTCTGCCTGACAAGCGCCAAGAATATGCCTGGAAGAAAACCCAAAAAGACATCTACGATGCCATGCAATCTCTAGAGTACGAGATTAATACCCTCTTTACATCAAATGGACAAACGCCATTTACCTCTCTTGGTTTCGGTCTAGGAACCAGTCGTTTTGAACGTGAAATTCAAAAGGCAATCCTGAACATTCGTATCAAGGGGCTTGGTTCAGAACACCGTACAGCCATCTTTCCTAAACTCATCTTTACTCTTAAAAGAGGTCTTAACTTAGAGGAAGGCTCTCCTAACTACGACATCAAGCAGTTGGCTCTTGAGTGTGCAACTAAGCGCATGTACCCGGATGTCTTGTCTTATGATAAGATTGTCGAGTTGACTGGTTCTTTCAAAGTTCCGATGGGATGTCGTTCATTCCTTCAAGGATGGAAGGATGAAAATGGAGTAGAAGTCAATTCGGGCCGTATGAACCTAGGAGTTGTGACGGTCAATCTTCCTCGTATCGCTCTTGAGTCTGAAGGCGACCTGAACAAGTTTTGGGAAATCTTCAACGAGCGCATGAACATCGCGGAAGATGCCTTGGTTTACCGTGTGGAAAGAACCAAGGAAGCCACTCCAGCTAATGCACCAATTCTTTATCAATATGGAGCCTTCGGACGTCGTCTTGGAAAAGAAGAAAGTGTTGATCAACTCTTTAAGAATCGTCGTGCAACTATTTCTCTGGGCTATATTGGCTTGTACGAGGTAGCGACAGTTTTCTTTGGTAATCATTGGGAAAATAATCCAGAAGCCAAAGAGTTCACCCTTGATATTATTCGCGATATGAAACGTCGAGTAGAAGAATGGTCTGACCAATATGGTTACCATTTCTCTATCTATTCAACGCCGTCTGAAAGTTTGACAGACCGCTTCTGTCGTTTGGATACGGAGAAATTCGGCTCTATTCCAGATATTACAGATAAAGAATACTACACAAATTCCTTCCATTATGATGTCCGCAAAAATCCAACTCCTTTTGAAAAACTAGATTTTGAAAAGGTTTATCCAGAAGCAGGTGCATCTGGTGGCTTTATCCACTACTGCGAGTACCCAGTTCTCCAACAAAATCCAAAGGCTTTGGAAGCTGTGTGGGACTATGCATATGACCGTGTAGGTTATCTCGGAACTAATACTCCTATTGACCGCTGTTACAAGTGTGATTTTGAAGGAGATTTTGAACCTACTGAGAGAGGATTTGCTTGTCCTAACTGTGGAAATAATGATCCTAAAACAGTAGATGTTGTTAAACGAACTTGTGGTTATTTAGGGAATCCTCAAGCACGTCCGATGGTTAATGGACGCCACAAGGAAATTGCTGCGCGTGTCAAACATATGAACGGTTCTACTATCAAAACAGCAGGACATGAAGTAAGAAATTAGAAAGAGATAGCATGGGAAAATACCAATTAGACGATAAGGGCAAGGCCCAGGTTCAACGATTCCACGAGAAACATTCAAAGGGTGGAGTCAATAAAAAAGACCGAGTAGCTAGCCTTAGAGAACAATTTTTAAATAAGAATAAGAAAAAGTGAGAGTTCCCTCTCGCTTTTCTCTTAGCGGGGAGGGGAATATGGAACTACGCAGACCGACATTGGCAGATAAAGAAACAGTTTTAGAGATGATGGCAGAGTTTGAAAAGAGCCAATCAGCCCACGATGGCGGATTCTGGGATGCTGAGAATTTTGTTTATGAAGAGTGGTTAGAAAGTAATCAGGATCAGGAAATGGGGATTGATCTGCCTGAAGGGTGGGTGCCTGCTATTCAATTAGTCGCTTTTGCAAAAGATGGACAAGCCGTAGGGTTCCTCAATCTGAGATTGCGTCTTAGTGACTATTTGCTGGAGGTAGGAGGCCACATTGGCTACTCCATTCGTCCATCTGAAAGAGGCAAGGGCTACGCCAAAGAGGCCCTCCGACAAGGTCTACAAGTTGCTAAGGGAAAGAATATTAAACGAGCTCTGCTGACTTGTAGCACAGAAAATCCAGTAAGCCGAGCTGTTATTTTAGCTAACGGTGGTGTTTATGAGGATGTTCGAAACGGAACGGAGCGCTATTGGATAGACTTGGAGTAGAAAGCATGACATGGAATACACCAAAACCAGGCGAGTGGAAAAGTGAAGAACTCAGTCAGGGGCGCATCATTGACTATAAGGCTTTTAACTTTGTCGATGGAGAGGGAGTGCGCAACTCCCTTTACGTAGCAGGTTGTATGTTTCACTGTGAGGGCTGTTACAACGTAGCGACCTGGTCCTTTAATGCAGGCATACCTTATACCCCAGAGTTGGAAGAGCAAATCATAGCAGACCTAGCCCAACCCTATGTTCAAGGCTTGACTTTATTAGGAGGAGAACCCTTCCTAAATACAGGAATCCTCTTGCCTCTCGTGAAACGTATACGGAAAGAATTGCCAGAAAAAGATATTTGGTCTTGGACGGGATATACATGGGAAGAGATGATGTTGGAGACACCAGATAAGCTAGAACTCTTGTCACTGATTGATATTCTTGTCGATGGACGGTATGATAAAAGCAAGCGTAATCTCATGCTTCAATTCCGTGGCTCTTCCAATCAACGAATTATCGATGTACAAAAATCACTAAAAGAAGGCAAAGTCATCATCTGGGATAAATTGAATGACGGGAAAGAAAGTTACGAGCAAGTGAAGAGAGAATGAAAAAACAATTGCAGAAACTGTATCTATTATATAGAAGAAAAAATAAAAATTAGCTCTTCATTTATGCTTTTTTGAGATAAGGAGCGATAAGAAAACAGTTTCATTCGAAAAATTAAAAAAATCCTGTCAAATCCCTTGCAATCGCAGGGGCTTTGTGTTATTCTATTATGGTGCTGTAAATTACAGCCTTAGCTTTGATGCAAGAGGTTGCGACACGCTCGGTTGCATTGCCACGCAACGCGCGTCGGTTTTCTTGTGGAGCTAGCCTATTATCTTAAATAGACGAAAAGGAGAAAAAGATGGCAAACAAAAAAATCCGTATCCGTTTGAAAGCTTACGAACACCGTACGCTTGACACAGCGGCTGCTAAAATCGTAGAATCAGCTACTCGCACAGGTGCAGAAGTTGCAGGTCCAATCCCACTTCCAACTGAACGTAGCCTCTACACAATTATTCGTGCGACTCACAAATATAAAGACTCTCGCGAACAATTCGAAATGCGTACACACAAACGTTTGATCGATATCATCAACCCAACTCAAAAAACAGTTGACGCTTTGATGAAATTGGATCTTCCAAGTGGTGTAAACGTAGAAATCAAACTTTAATCGAAAGTTTGAAACCTTGAGCATAAAAAACGCTCGTTAAAAACTTTTTGAATAAAAAATATAGAAAAGGAACTATTTTCTCATGACAAAAGGAATCTTAGGGAAAAAAGTGGGAATGACTCAAATCTTCACTGAAGCTGGCGAATTGATCCCTGTAACAGTTATCGAAGCAACTCCAAACGTTGTTCTTCAAGTTAAAACTGTTGAAACAGATGGTTACAACGCTATCCAAGTTGGTTTCGATGACAAACGCGAAGTATTGAGCAACAAACCTGCTAAAGGACATGTAGCAAAAGCTAACACGGCTCCTAAGCGCTTCATTCGTGAATTCAAAAACGTTGAAGGCTTGGAAGTTGGTGCTGAAATCACAGTTGAAACTTTCGCAGCTGGAGACATTGTTGATGTAACTGGTACATCTAAAGGTAAAGGTTTCCAAGGTGTTATCAAACGCCACGGACAATCACGTGGACCTATGGCTCACGGTTCTCGTTACCACCGTCGTCCAGGTTCTATGGGACCTGTTGCACCTAACCGCGTATTCAAAGGTAAAAACCTTGCAGGACGTATGGGTGGCGACCGTGTAACAATTCAAAACCTTGAAGTTGTACAAGTTGTTCCAGAAAAGAACGTTATCCTTATCAAAGGTAACGTACCAGGTGCTAAGAAATCTCTTATCACTATCAAGTCAGCAGTTAAAGCTGGTAAATAATAAGGAAAGGGGAATACAGTCAAAATGGCAAATGTAACATTATTCGACCAAACTGGTAAACAAGCGGGCGAAGTTGTTCTTAACGATGCAATCTTTGGTATCGAACCAAACCAATCTGTTGTGTTTGATGTGATCATCAGCCAACGTGCTAGCCTTCGTCAAGGAACTCACGCAGTTAAAAACCGCTCAGCTGTTTCAGGTGGCGGACGCAAACCATGGCGTCAAAAAGGAACTGGACGTGCTCGTCAAGGTTCTATCCGCTCTCCACAATGGCGTGGTGGTGGAATCGTCTTCGGACCAACTCCACGTAGCTATGCGTACAAACTTCCTCAAAAAGTTCGTCGCCTTGCGCTTAAATCTGTTTACTCAGAAAAAGTTGCTGAAAACAAATTTGTAGCCGTTGATTCTCTTGAATTTACAGCTCCAAAAACTGCTGAATTTGCAAAAGTTCTTGCAGCTTTGAGCATCGATTCTAAAGTCCTTGTTATTCTTGAAGAAGGAAACGAATTCGCAGCTCTCTCAGCTCGTAACCTTCCAAACGTGAAAGTTGCGACTGCTACAACTGCAAGTGTTCTTGACATCGCAAATAGTGACAAACTTCTTGTTACTCAAGCAGCTATCTCTAAAATCGAGGAGGTTCTTGCATAATGAATTTGTATGATGTTATCAAAAAACCTGTTATCACTGAAAGCTCAATGGCTCAACTTGAAGCAGGCAAATATGTATTTGAAGTTGACACTCGTGCACACAAACTTTTGATCAAGCAAGCTGTTGAAGCTGCTTTCGAAGGTGTTAAAGTTGCAAATGTTAACACAATCAACGTAAAACCTAAAGCTAAACGTGTTGGACGTTACACTGGTTTTACTAACAAAACTAAAAAAGCTATCATCACTCTTACAGCTGATTCAAAAGCAATCGAGTTGTTTGCAGCTGAAGCTGAATAATCTAAGGAGGAAATATCGTGGGAATTCGTGTTTATAAACCAACAACAAACGGTCGCCGTAATATGACTTCTTTGGATTTCGCTGAAATCACAACAAGCATTCCTGAAAAATCATTGCTTGTTGCATTGAAGAGCAAGGCTGGTCGTAACAACAACGGTCGTATCACAGTTCGTCACCAAGGTGGTGGGCACAAACGTTTCTACCGTTTGGTTGACTTTAAACGTAACAAAGACAACGTTGAAGCAGTTGTTAAAACTATCGAGTACGATCCAAACCGTTCTGCTAACATCGCTCTTGTACACTACACTGACGGTGTGAAAGCATACATCATCGCTCCAAAAGGTCTTGAAGTAGGTCAACGTATCGTTTCAGGTCCAGAAGCAGATATCAAAGTCGGAAACGCTCTTCCACTTGCTAACATCCCAGTTGGTACTTTGATCCACAACATCGAATTGAAACCAGGTCGTGGTGGAGAATTGGTACGTGCTGCTGGAGCTTCTGCTCAAGTATTGGGTCAAGAAGGTAAATACGTTCTTGTTCGTCTTCAATCAGGTGAAGTTCGTATGATTCTTGGAACTTGTCGTGCTACAGTTGGTGTTGTCGGAAACGAACAACATGGACTTGTAAACCTTGGTAAAGCAGGACGTAGCCGTTGGAAAGGTATCCGCCCAACAGTTCGTGGTTCTGTAATGAACCCTAACGATCACCCACACGGTGGTGGTGAAGGTAAAGCACCAGTTGGTCGTAAAGCACCATCAACTCCATGGGGCAAACCTGCTCTTGGTCTTAAAACTCGTAACAAGAAAGCGAAATCTGACAAACTTATCGTTCGTCGTCGCAACGAGAAATAATTTAAAATTAGTCGCTTAAGCGCTAGATAATCCGCCAGCTCGGTAGCGCTCGTTGAGAGCGCAAGCCGCTGTGGTACTATATTTAAAGGAGAAAATATAAAAATGGGACGCAGTCTTAAAAAAGGACCTTTCGTCGATGAGCATTTGATGAAAAAAGTTGAAGCTCAAGCTAACGACGAAAAGAAAAAAGTTATCAAAACTTGGTCACGTCGTTCAACGATCTTCCCAAGTTTCATTGGTTACACTATCGCAGTTTATGATGGACGTAAACACGTACCTGTTTACATCCAAGAAGACATGGTAGGTCACAAGCTTGGTGAATTTGCACCAACTCGTACTTACAAAGGTCACGCCGCAGACGACAAGAAGACACGTAGAAAATAAGGAGAACATAAATGGCAGAAATTACTTCAGCTAAAGCAATGGCTCGCACAGTACGTGTTTCACCTCGTAAATCACGTCTTGTTCTTGACAACATCCGTGGTAAAAGCGTAGCCGATGCAATCGCAATTTTGACATTCACTCCAAACAAAGCTGCTGAAATCATCTTGAAAGTTTTGAACTCAGCTGTAGCTAACGCTGAAAACAACTTTGGTTTGGATAAAGCTAACTTGGTAGTATCTGAAGCATTCGCAAACGAAGGACCAACTATGAAACGTTTCCGTCCACGTGCGAAAGGTTCAGCTTCACCAATCAACAAACGTACAGCTCACATCACTGTAGCTGTTGCAGAAAAATAAGGAGGTAAAATCGTGGGTCAAAAAGTACATCCAATTGGTATGCGTGTCGGCATCATCCGTGATTGGGATGCCAAATGGTATGCTGAAAAAGAATACGCGGATTACCTTCATGAAGATCTTGCAATCCGTAAATTCGTTCAAAAAGAACTTGCTGACGCAGCAGTTTCAACTATTGAAATCGAACGCGCAGTAAACAAAGTTAACGTTTCACTTCACACTGCTAAACCAGGTATGGTTATCGGTAAAGGTGGTGCTAACGTTGATGCACTCCGTGCAAAACTTAACAAATTGACTGGTAAACAAGTACACATCAACATCATCGAAATCAAACAACCTGATTTGGATGCTCACCTTGTTGGTGAAGGTATTGCTCGTCAATTGGAGCAACGTGTTGCTTTCCGTCGTGCACAAAAACAAGCAATCCAACGTGCAATGCGTGCTGGAGCTAAAGGAATTAAAACTCAAGTATCAGGTCGTTTGAACGGTGCAGATATCGCCCGTGCTGAAGGATACTCTGAAGGGACTGTTCCACTTCACACACTTCGTGCAGATATCGATTACGCTTGGGAAGAAGCAGACACTACATACGGTAAACTTGGTGTTAAAGTATGGATCTACCGTGGTGAAGTTCTTCCAGCTCGTAAAAACACTAAAGGAGGTAAATAACCAATGTTAGTACCTAAACGTGTTAAACACCGTCGTGAATTCCGTGGTAAAATGCGCGGTGAAGCTAAAGGTGGGAAAGAAGTAGCATTCGGTGAATACGGTCTTCAAGCTACAACTAGCCACTGGATCACTAACCGCCAAATCGAAGCTGCTCGTATCGCCATGACTCGTTACATGAAACGTGGTGGTAAAGTTTGGATTAAAATCTTCCCACACAAATCATACACAGCTAAAGCTATCGGGGTTCGTATGGGATCTGGTAAAGGGGCACCTGAAGGCTGGGTAGCACCAGTTAAACGTGGTAAAGTAATGTTTGAAGTTGCTGGTGTATCTGAAGAGATCGCTCGCGAAGCGCTTCGTCTTGCAAGCCACAAATTGCCAGTTAAATGTAAATTCGTAAAACGTGAAGCAGAATAAGGAGAAGGCATGAAACTTAATGAAGTAAAAGAATTTGTTAAAGAACTTCGTGGTCTTTCTCAAGAAGAACTCGCGAAGCGCGAAAACGAATTGAAAAAAGAATTGTTTGAACTTCGTTTCCAAGCTGCTACTGGTCAATTAGAACAAACAGCTCGCTTGAAAGAAGTTAAAAAACAAATCGCTCGTATCAAAACAGTTCAATCTGAAGCGAAATAATAGACTAGGGAAGGAGAAATTTCAATGGAACGCAATAATCGTAAAGTTCTTGTTGGACGTGTTGTATCTGACAAAATGGACAAGACAATCACAGTTGTAGTTGAAACAAAACGTAACCACCCAGTCTATGGTAAACGTATTAACTACTCTAAAAAATACAAAGCACATGATGAAAACAATGTTGCCAAAGAAGGCGATATCGTACGTATCATGGAAACTCGCCCGCTTTCAGCTACAAAACGTTTCCGTCTTGTAGAAGTTGTTGAAGAAGCGGTAATCATCTAATCAACCCTGAAAGGAGAAAACTGAAATGATTCAAACAGAAACTCGTTTGAAAGTCGCAGACAACAGCGGTGCACGCGAAATCTTGACTATCAAAGTTCTTGGTGGTTCTAAACGTAAATTTGCGAACATCGGTGATGTTATTGTGGCATCTGTAAAACAAGCTACTCCTGGTGGTGCGGTTAAAAAAGGTGACGTTGTTAAAGCAGTTATCGTTCGTACTAAATCAGGTGCTCGTCGTGCTGATGGTTCATACATCAAATTTGACGAAAACGCAGCAGTTATCATCCGTGACGACAAAACTCCTCGCGGAACACGTATCTTTGGCCCAGTTGCACGTGAATTGCGTGAAGGTGGCTTCATGAAGATCGTGTCACTTGCTCCAGAAGTACTTTAATCAATAAAAACAAACACAGTCCCCTGGCCTAGCCAGGGTGCCCATTGGGCGTAAGAATAAAAGGAGAAAAAAATGTTTGTAAAAAAAGGCGACAAAGTTCGCGTAATCGCTGGTAAAGATAAGGGAACAGAAGCTGTTGTCCTTACTGCCCTTCCAAAAGTAAACAAAGTTATCGTTGAAGGTGTTAACATCGTTAAGAAACACCAACGTCCAACTAACGAACTTCCTCAAGGTGGTATCATCGAGAAGGAAGCAGCTATCCACGTATCAAACGTTCAAGTTTTGGATAAAAATGGTGTAGCTGGTCGTGTTGGTTACAAATTTGTAGACGGTAAAAAAGTTCGCTACAACAAAAAATCAGGCGAAGTGCTTGATTAATCACGAAGGAAAGGAGAAGTATAATGGCAAATCGTTTAAAAGAAAAATATCTTAATGAAGTAGTTCCTGCTTTGACAGAACAATTCAACTACTCATCAGTGATGGCTGTTCCTAAAGTGGATAAGATCGTTTTGAACATGGGTGTTGGTGAAGCTGTATCAAACGCTAAAAGCCTTGAAAAAGCTGCTGAAGAATTAGCACTTATCTCAGGTCAAAAACCACTTATCACTAAAGCTAAAAAATCTATCGCCGGCTTCCGTCTTCGTGAAGGTGTTGCGATCGGTGCAAAAGTTACCCTTCGTGGTGAACGTATGTACGAATTCTTGGATAAATTGGTTTCAGTATCACTTCCACGTGTACGTGACTTCCACGGTGTTCCAACAAAATCATTTGACGGACGCGGAAACTACACACTTGGTGTGAAAGAGCAATTGATCTTCCCAGAAATCAACTTTGATGACGTTGACAAAACTCGTGGTCTTGACATCGTTATCGTAACTACTGCTAACACTGACGAAGAGTCACGTGCATTGCTTACAGGCCTTGGAATGCCTTTTGCAAAATAATATAGGAGGTATAACTAATGGCTAAAAAATCTATGATTGCTAAGAACAAACGCCCAGCGAAGTTCTCTACTCAAGCATACACTCGCTGTGAACGTTGTGGACGTCCACACTCAGTTTACCGCAAGTTTAAACTTTGCCGTGTTTGCTTCCGTGAATTGGCATATAAAGGTCAAATCCCTGGTGTAACAAAAGCATCTTGGTAATAACATGATACAAAGAGCGTAATAACCCCAGCAAAAATAGGAGATTTGGTGTAGGAGCAATGTTCCAAGACAAATCTATCTTTTTTGCCCAGGTTGTAGCTCGTGTTCAAATGAGATTATCTTGTTTGAATGTGTCAATACTATCTGAGCACAGCTCAATCATTAACTAGCAAGTGCAACTTGCAAACTACTAGTAAGAGGAGAAAAATAAATGGTTATGACTGACCCAATCGCAGACTTCCTAACTCGTATTCGTAACGCTAACCAAGCAAAACACGAAGTACTTGAAGTACCTGCATCAAACATCAAAAAAGGGATTGCTGAAATCCTTAAACGCGAAGGTTTTGTTAAGAATGTAGAAATCATCGAAGATGACAAACAAGGCATCATCCGTGTATTCCTTAAATACGGAGCAAACGGTGAACGAGTTATCACTAACTTGAAACGTGTTTCTAAACCAGGACTTCGTGTCTACAAAAAACGTGAAGATCTTCCAAAAGTACTTAACGGTCTTGGAATTGCTATCCTTTCAACTTCAGAAGGTTTGCTTACTGATAAAGAAGCTCGCCAAAAGAACGTTGGTGGAGAGGTTATCGCTTACGTTTGGTAATATTTAGCTCCCAATTTCGTTGTGACTCTTCGTTATCGTCTCTTGCCTAACCCAAAGTTATGCCTGCGAGGCGATGCCTCGATTCACTTAGAAATTGAGACCTAAACATTAACTCTTAAATCAAAAAGATTTAAACCCCGTGAAAACTGGCCGTCATGGCCTGACAATTTAACAGGAGAATAAAAACATGTCACGTATTGGTAATAAAGTTATCGTGTTGCCTGCTGGTGTTGAACTCACTAACAATGACAACGTTGTAACTGTAAAAGGACCTAAAGGAGAACTTACTCGTGAGTTCTCAAAAGATATTGAAATCCGTGTGGAAGGTACTGAAGTAACTCTTCACCGTCCAAACGATTCAAAAGAAATGAAAACTATCCACGGAACTACTCGTGCCCTTTTGAACAACATGGTTGTTGGTGTTTCAGAAGGATTCAAGAAAGAACTTGAAATGCGTGGGGTTGGTTACCGTGCTCAACTCCAAGGAAACAAACTTGTTTTGGCTGTTGGTAAATCACATCCAGACGAAGTTGAGGCTCCAGCAGGAATTACTTTTGAACTTCCAAACCCAACGACTATCGTTATCAGCGGAATTTCAAAAGAAGTAGTTGGTCAAACAGCTGCTTACGTACGTAGCCTTCGTTCACCAGAACCATACAAAGGTAAAGGTATCCGTTACGTTGGCGAATATGTTCGTCTTAAAGAAGGTAAAACTGGTAAATAATGTTGAGTGGTTGATTTTCAACCACCAACCTCATTACCAACTTTGTGCATAGCACACGATTTAAAATTAAAGAGGTGAAAACTGTGATTTCTAAACCAGATAAAAACAAACTCCGCCAAAAACGCCACCGTCGCGTTCGCGGAAAACTCTCTGGAACTGCTGATCGCCCACGTTTGAACGTATTCCGTTCTAATACAGGCATCTACGCTCAAGTGATTGATGACGTAGCGGGTGTAACGCTCGCAAGTGCTTCAACTCTTGACAAAGAAGTTTCAAAAGGAACTAAAACTGAACAAGCCGTTGCTGTCGGTAAACTCGTTGCAGAACGTGCAAGTGCTAAAGGTATTTCAGAAGTGGTGTTCGACCGCGGTGGATATCTATATCACGGACGTGTGAAAGCTTTGGCTGATGCAGCTCGTGAAAACGGATTGAAATTCTAATAGGAGGACACTAGAAAATGGCATTTAAAGACAATGCAGTAGAACTTGAAGAACGCGTAGTTGCTGTTAACCGTGTTACAAAAGTTGTTAAAGGTGGACGTCGTCTTCGTTTCGCAGCTCTTGTAGTTGTTGGTGACCGCAATGGTCGTGTAGGATTTGGTACTGGTAAAGCTCAAGAAGTTCCAGAAGCAATCCGCAAAGCAGTAGAAGATGCTAAGAAAAACTTGATCGAAGTTCCTATGGTTGGAACAACAATCCCACATGAAGTTCTTTCAGAATTCGGTGGAGCTAAAGTATTGTTGAAACCAGCTGTAGAAGGTTCTGGAGTTGCCGCAGGTGGTGCAGTTCGTGCCGTTGTGGAATTGGCAGGTGTGGCAGATATTACATCTAAATCACTTGGCTCTAACACTCCAATCAACATTGTTCGTGCAACTGTTGAAGGTTTGAAACAATTGAAACGCGCTGAAGAGGTTGCTGCCCTTCGTGGTATTTCAGTTTCTGATTTGGCATAAGAAAGGGGATAAAATGGCTCAAATTAAAATTACTTTGACTAAGTCTCCAATCGGACGCATTCCATCACAACGTAAAACTGTTGTAGCACTTGGACTTGGCAAATTGAACAGCTCTGTTATTAAAGAAGATAACGCTGCTATCCGTGGTATGATCACTGCAGTATCTCACTTGGTAACAGTTGAAGAAGTAAACTAATAAAATTTTAGGGGATGTGCATAAGACAATCCCCTAAAACTAGATATAGTCATCTTAGATGACTCAGTATAGGCGAGTTGATAGGAGAGACAACCTTTTCTCTCTTATCGGCGCTAGCATTTTACAAAAGAGGAGAAAATATATAATGAAACTTCATGAATTGAAATCTGCAGAAGGTTCTCGTAAAACTCGTAACCGTGTTGGTCGTGGTACTTCATCAGGTAACGGTAAAACATCTGGTCGTGGTCAAAAAGGTCAAAAAGCTCGTAGCGGTGGCGGAGTACGCCTTGGTTTTGAAGGTGGACAAACTCCATTGTTCCGTCGTCTTCCAAAACGTGGATTTACTAACATCAACGCAAAAGAGTATGCGATTGTTAACCTTGACCAATTGAACATCTTTGAAGATGGTGCAGAAGTAACTCCAGTTGTTCTTATCGAAGCAGGAATTGTTAAAGCTGAAAAATCAGGTATCAAGATTCTTGGTAACGGTGAGTTGACTAAGAAGTTGACTGTTAAAGCTGCTAAATTCTCTAAATCAGCTGAAGAAGCTATCACTGCTAAAGGTGGTTCAGTTGAAGTCATCTAAGTGAGGTGACCTATGTTTTTTAAATTATTGAGAGAAGCACTCAAAGTTAAGCAGGTTCGATCAAAGATTTTATTCACAATTTTTATCGTATTTGTTTTTCGTATCGGTACTAGTATCACTGTACCGTGGGTAAATGCAAATAGCTTGAACGCTTTGAGTGGACTATCCTTCTTAAATATGTTGAGCTTGGTGTCAGGGAATGCCATGAAAAACTTTTCAGTTTTTGCTCTTGGAGTTAGCCCTTACATTACAGCCTCAATCGTCGTCCAACTCTTGCAAATGGATTTATTACCAAAGTTTGTGGAGTGGGGCAAACAAGGGGAAGTTGGTCGTAGAAAGTTAAACCAAGCGACTCGATACATTGCACTAGTGCTTGCATTTGTTCAATCAGTCGGTATTACTGCTGGTTTTAACGCTCTGTCTGGAGCTAAACTTTTGACTGTACCACTTACACCACAAGTTTTCCTTGTGATTGGAGGAATCTTAACAGCAGGTAGCATGATTGTAACCTGGCTGGGAGAGCAAATCACAGATAAGGGATATGGTAATGGTGTTTCAATGATTATCTTTGCAGGGATTGTTGCTTCAATTCCTGATATGGTTAAGGGCATCTACGTGGACTACTTTGTCAATGTGCCAAATAGTCGATTGACATCGTCTCTCATTTTCGTTGCCATCTTAATCATTGCTGTTTTGTTAATTGTATACTTTACAACTTACGTTGAACAAGCTAAATACAAGATTCCAATTCAGTATACAAAGGTAGCTCAAGGTGCGCCGTCAAGCTCCTATCTTCCATTGAAGATTAACCCTGCTGGGGTTATCCCAGTTATCTTTGCTAGCTCTATTACAGCAGCACCGGCAGCAATTTTACAATTCGTAAGTGCGTCTGGCCTTAATTGGGAATGGGTAAAAACAGCTCAAGAGTTGGTATCTACTTCAACCCCAACAGGTGTTGCTTTGTATGCTCTGTTGATTATTCTCTTTACATTCTTCTATACATTTGTACAGATCAATCCAGAGAAAGCAGCAGAAAATTTACAAAAGAGTGGAGCTTATATCCATGGTGTCCGTCCTGGTAAAGGGACAGAAGAATATATGTCAAAACTTCTTCGTCGTCTCGCAACAGTCGGATCAATCTTCCTAGGTGTGATTTCTATTCTACCTATTGTAGCTAAAGATTTATTTGGTCTTTCAGAAGTTGTCGCTTTTGGGGGAACAAGCTTGCTAATCATTATCTCTACAGGTATCGAAGGAATTAAACAATTGGAAGGTTATCTATTGAAACGTAAGTATGTTGGTTTCTTAGATACAACAGAATAATTGTAATAGAAAATAAAATTCACTATTGCTCAGAGAGTGGAGTGTAAAAATCAAAGACATTGTCAGATTTTTATCTCCTCTCTTCTATTTTGTTTTTAAATAGGAGTTGAAATGAATTTTTGCTTCTATTTAAATACAAAAAAGGAGTTTGAATCATGAATCTTTTGATTATGGGTTTACCTGGTGCAGGTAAAGGGACACAAGCAGCGAAAATTGTTGAACAGTTTCACGTTGCCCACATCTCAACAGGTGACATGTTCCGTGCAGCAATGGCTAACCAAACTGAAATGGGTGTATTAGCTAAGTCTTATATCGATAAAGGCGAATTGGTTCCAGATGAAGTTACAAATGGAATTGTTAAAGAACGTCTTTCTCAAGATGATATTAAAGAAACTGGTTTCTTGTTGGATGGATACCCACGTACAATTGAGCAAGCTCATGCCTTAGATGAAACATTGGCTGAACTTGGAATTAAACTTGAAGGTGTTATCAACATCGAAGTAGATCCATCTTGCCTACTTGAACGTTTGAGTGGTCGTATCATTCACCGTGAAACTGGCGAAACTTTCCATAAAGTATTCAACCCACCAGTTGATTACAAAGAGGAAGATTACTACCAACGTGAAGATGATAAACCTGAGACAGTAAAACGTCGTTTGGATGTCAATATCGCTCAAGGTGAACCAATCATTGCTCACTATCGTGCTAAAGGTCTAGTACATGATATCGAAGGCAACCAAGATATCAATGATGTCTTTAAAGATATCGAAAAGGTATTGACAAATTTGAAATAAAAGCGTTTTTCAGACTTGCAAAATGTCTTGACAAATGTTATACTGAGTTAGTCTGACTTATAATTGTTGTCTCTGTGTCTAGAGGCATCAAATCGAAATTTAGGGAGGTACTTTTGCGTGGCAAAAGACGATGTGATTGAAGTTGAAGGCAAAGTAGTCGATACGATGCCGAATGCAATGTTTACGGTTGAACTTGAAAATGGACATCAGATTTTAGCAACAGTTTCTGGTAAAATTCGTAAAAACTATATTCGTATTTTAGCGGGAGATCGTGTTACTGTAGAAATGAGTCCATATGACTTGACACGTGGACGTATCACTTACCGCTTTAAATAATCGAAAAACTTGGAGGGATAAGAAATGAAAGTAAGACCATCGGTCAAACCAATTTGCGAATACTGTAAAGTAATTCGTCGTAATGGTCGTGTTATGGTAATTTGCCCAGCAAATCCAAAACACAAACAACGTCAAGGATAAGATAGAAAGGAGAAAACATGGCTCGTATTGCTGGAGTTGATATTCCAAATGACAAACGCGTAGTTATCTCATTGACTTATGTCTATGGTATCGGACTTGCAACATCTCAAAAGATTTTGGCAGCTGCTGGAGTTTCAGAAGATATTCGTGTTCGAGACCTTACATCAGATCAAGAAGATGCTATACGTCGTGAAGTGGATGCAATTAAAGTTGAAGGTGACCTTCGTCGTGAAGTGAACTTGAACATCAAACGTTTGATGGAAATCGGTTCATACCGTGGTATCCGTCACCGTCGTGGACTTCCTGTCCGTGGACAAAACACTAAAAACAACGCTCGCACTCGTAAAGGTAAAGCTGTTGCGATTGCTGGTAAGAAAAAATAATATAGGAGGTAAAAGTCTTGGCTAAACCAACACGTAAACGTCGTGTGAAAAAGAATATCGAATCTGGTATTGCTCATATTCACGCTACATTTAATAACACTATTGTTATGATTACTGATGTGCATGGTAATGCAATCGCTTGGTCATCAGCTGGTGCTCTTGGTTTCAAAGGTTCTCGTAAATCTACACCATTTGCTGCTCAAATGGCTTCAGAAGCTGCTGCTAAATCTGCACAAGAACACGGTCTTAAATCAGTTGAAGTTACTGTAAAAGGTCCAGGTTCTGGTCGTGAGTCAGCTATTCGTGCTCTTGCTGCCGCTGGTCTTGAAGTAACAGCAATTCGTGATGTGACTCCAGTGCCACACAATGGTGCTCGTCCTCCAAAACGTCGCCGTGTATAATCATTACCTTTACACTGCTTTTCGTTTAAGAGGGAGTAACTAAATGATCGAGTTTGAAAAACCAAATATAACAAAAATTGATGAAAATAAAGATTATGGCAAGTTTGTAATCGAACCACTAGAACGTGGATACGGTACAACACTTGGTAACTCTCTTCGTCGTGTACTTCTTGCTTCTCTTCCAGGAGCGGCTGTTACATCTATCGATATCGATGGAGTATTACATGAATTTGATACAATTCCTGGTGTTCGCGAAGACGTGATGCAAATCATTCTGAACATTAAAGGTATTGCAGTTAAATCATATGTAAAAGACGAAAAGACTATTGAACTTGATGTTGAAGGTCCTGCTGAAGTGACAGCCGGAGATATTTTAACTGATAGTGATATTGAAATCGTAAATCCAGATCATTATCTTTTCACAATCGGAGAAGGTGCTTCATTTAAAGCAACTATGACTGTAAACACTGGTCGTGGTTATGTACCTGCAGATGAAAATAAAAAAGATAATGCCCCAGTTGGAACACTTGCTGTAGATTCTATTTATACACCAGTTACAAAAGTTAACTATCAAGTTGAACCTGCTCGTGTAGGAAGCAATGATGGTTTCGACAAATTAACCCTTGAAATCTTGACAAATGGAACTATTATTCCAGAAGATGCTTTAGGGCTTTCAGCACGTATTTTGACAGAACATCTTGATTTGTTTACAAATCTTACAGAGATTGCTAAATCTGCAGAAGTGATGAAAGAAGCTGATACTGAATCGGACGACCGTATTTTGGAACGTACGATTGAGGAACTTGACTTGTCTGTACGCTCATATAACTGTTTGAAACGTGCTGGTATCAATACTGTGCATGATTTGACAGAAAAATCTGAAGCAGAGATGATGAAAGTAAGAAATCTTGGACGCAAGAGTTTGGAAGAAGTGAAACTCAAACTCATTGATTTGGGTCTTGGATTAAAAGATAAATAAAGGAGGAATACATGGCTTACCGTAAACTAGGACGCACTAGCTCACAACGTAAAGCAATGCTTCGCGATTTGACAACTGACCTTTTGATCAACGAATCAATCGTGACAACTGAAGCTCGTGCTAAAGAAATCCGTAAAACTGTTGAAAAAATGATTACTCTAGGTAAACGTGGTGATTTGCATGCACGTCGTCAAGCTGCTGCTTTCGTACGTAATGAAATTGCATCTGAAAACTATGATGAAGCAACTGATAAGTACACTTCTACTACAGCACTTCAAAAATTGTTCTCAGAAATCGCACCTCGTTACGCAGACCGTAACGGTGGATACACTCGTATCCTTAAAACTGAACCACGTCGTGGTGATGCAGCGCCAATGGCGATCATCGAATTAGTATAAAATCATCAATTTTGTTGAGTGTTATGATGATGGAGCCTTGTGCTCTTAGTCTAGCTCTGGTCTACCGCTAGGACTTTTGTCCTAGCGGGAACACTCATCATAAGATGATAGGGTAGACGCTTGTTTACGAAATTGTTTTTCTTTTAAGAACAATTTCGTAAGCAGGCGTTTTTTAGTTTTTTTGAAGTAAATGTGCTATACTGAGAAAAAAGAAAAATTTAGATATGGTTATTTTTCTAGATTTTAAAGATGGAGGACCAATATGAAAGCTATTATAACTGTTATTGGAAAAGATAAGGGTGGTATTGTTGCAGGTGTTGCGACTAAGATTGCTGAATTAGGATTAAATATTGATGATATTTCACAAACTGTCTTGGATGAGTTCTTCACCATGATGGCTGTAGTATCCAGTGATGAAAAACATGATTTTACTCAACTAAGAAATGAGTTTGAAGCCTTTGGCCAGACCTTGAATGTCAAAATCAATATTCAGAGCGCGACTATTTTCGATGCTATGTATAATATCTAGGAGGTGCTTATGGATATTAGACAAGTTACCGAAACTATTGCAATGATTGAAGAGCAGAATTTTGATATTCGTACCATTACCATGGGAATTTCTCTACTTGATTGTATTGATCCAGATATTGATAAGGCTGCAGATAAAATATATGAAAAAGTTACGACTAAGGCGGCAAATTTAGTCGCTGTTGGTGATGAAATTGCTGCTGAGTTAGGTATACCTATTGTCAATAAACGTGTATCAGTAACACCGATTTCTCTAATTGGTGCTGCTACAGATGCAAGGGACTATGTACCATTAGCCAAAGCTTTAGATAGAGCAGCAAAAGAAATTGGTGTTGATTTTATTGGTGGCTTTTCTGCCTTAGTTCAAAAAGGCTACCAAAAAGGAGATGAAATACTCATTAATTCGATTCCACGTGCTTTAGCTGAAACTGATAAAGTTTGCTCTTCAGTAAATATTGGTTCAACAAAGTCAGGAATCAACATGACTGCTGTAGCTGATATGGGTCGAATTATCAAGGAGACAGCTGTGCTTTCAGATATGGGGGCTGCAAAACTTGTCGTTTTTGCTAATGCAGTTGAGGATAATCCTTTTATGGCCGGAGCCTTTCATGGTGTTGGTGAAGCTGATGTTATTATCAATGTAGGTGTTTCAGGGCCTGGTGTTGTCAAACGTGCTTTAGAAAAAGTTCGCGGCCAAAGCTTTGATGTAGTTGCTGAAACTGTTAAAAAGACAGCCTTCAAGATTACTCGGATTGGTCAATTAGTTGGCCAGATGGCTAGTGAAAGACTAGGTGTTGATTTTGGGATTGTTGATTTGAGTTTAGCACCTACTCCTGCAGTGGGGGATTCAGTAGCTCGGGTCCTGGAAGAAATGGGACTGGAAACAGTTGGGACTCATGGGACGACTGCCGCTTTAGCTCTTTTAAATGACCAAGTAAAAAAAGGCGGAGTAATGGCTTGCAACCAAGTCGGTGGTCTGTCAGGTGCTTTCATCCCAGTTTCAGAAGATGAGGGTATGATAGCAGCAGTGCAAAATGGTTCCCTAAATCTTGAGAAATTAGAAGCGATGACTGCTATCTGTTCAGTTGGATTGGATATGATTGCCATTCCAGAAGATACCCCGGCAGAAACGATTGCGGCTATGATTGCGGATGAGGCAGCAATTGGTGTTATTAATATGAAAACAACAGCTGTTCGTATCATTCCAAAGGGTAAAGAAGGCGATATGATTGAGTTTGGTGGCTTGCTAGGAACTGCCCCAGTTATGAAAGTCAATGGAACTTCTTCGGCTGATTTCATTGCTCGTGGAGGACAGATTCCAGCTCCAATTCATAGTTTTAAAAATTAATAAAAAAATAAAATGATTTAAGTTCAATTTAAGGATAAGTGTGTATACTCTAATCATTAAATAAAGACCTCCTAACTTTATTTAATAGAAATCCTAAACTTTTTCATAATAATCTCCTACAAAAGTCGCTCGTAAGAGTGGCTTTTGTTTTATATTCTTTAAAAAACTAGTAAAATTTCATTGATTCTGGTCAAATTTTTTAAGAATGGCTACTTTTTTCGAAGTCAAACCAGCCTAAAACCTTGCCATGATTGGTTTTTTTGAAAAATTATGGTATAATAGTAGTAGTTTTATTAGATGGAGTAGAATTTTTGAGAAAAAGCTTTCGTGTAAAAAAAGAGAAAGATTTCGACGCCATATTTAAAAAGGGAACAAGTGTAGCTAATCGAAAATTTGTTATTTATCGATTAGAAAACAATGAAACACATTTTCGAGTAGGTTTATCAGTCAGTAAAAAATTAGGAAATGCTGTGACAAGAAACCAAATCAAGAGAAGAATCCGGCATGTTCTCATTCAAAATAGTAATCAACTTGTTGATAATGTCGATTTTGTTGTGATTGCTCGAAAAGGCGTTGAACTATTAGAATATGCAGAAATTGAAAAAAACTTACTTCATGTTTTGAGATTAGCAAAGATTTACCAGGAAGGAAATAAGAGTGAAGAAGAAATTACAATTGACTAGTTTGTTAGGTTTGTCCTTGTTGGTAATGACTGCTTGTGCAACTAGTGAAGTGTCTGCAGATTCGGCAGACTTTTGGAGTAAACTTGTTTATTTTTTTGCTGAAACTATTCGATTTTTGTCATTTGATGTCAGCATTGGTTTAGGGATTATTCTGTTCACAGTATTGATTAGAACAATACTGTTACCAGTCTTTCAAACACAAATGGTGGCTTCCAGAAAAATGCAAGAGGCGCAACCTCTTATCAAAGAATTGCGCGAACGTTATCCAGGTCGCGACATGGAAAGTCGTACTAAGCTAGATCAGGAAACACGTAAATTATTTAAAGAATTAGGCATTAAGCAATCGGCATCCTTCTGGCCACTTTTGATTCAAATGCCAATTCTATTGGCTCTTTTCCAAGCTTTATCAAACGTAGATTTTTTGAAGACAGGCCACTTCTTATGGTTCAATCTAGGTGGAGCTGATACCACTTTCGTACTACCTATTTTGGCTGCCCTATTCACCTTCCTCAGTAGCTGGCTTTCAAATAAAGCTTTGCCTGAGAAAAATGGTGCAATGACAGGTATGATGTATGGGATGCCTGTTATAATCTTCTTTTTTGCAATATCTGCTCCAAGTGGTGTCGCTCTTTACTGGGCGGTTTCAAATGCTTATCAAGTATTGCAAACTTACCTTTTGAACAACCCCTTCAAAATCATTGCAGAGCGTGAAGCTGATGTGCAAGCTAAGAAGGATTTAGAAGTTAAGAAAAGAAAAGCTCTTAAGAAAGCACAGAAAAAGAAAAAGTAAGGAGAAATCTGATAATGGTATTATTTACAGGTTCAACAGTTGAAGAAGCAATCCAAAAGGGATTGAATGAATTAAATATTCCGAGAATGAAAGCTCATAT
This sequence comes from Streptococcus infantis, assembly GCF_964243025.1. Lineage (GTDB taxonomy): Bacteria > Bacillota > Bacilli > Lactobacillales > Streptococcaceae > Streptococcus > Streptococcus infantis_N. The sequence goes on along the minus strand of NZ_CAXTDJ010000006.1, from coordinate 16,294 downwards.
CAAAGTTATTTCGAGAGAGAAAAAAGGATTTTTTGGACTTTTTGGTACAAAACCAGCTCAAGTTGATATCGAAGCAATCAGTGAAACAACTGTTGTAAAAGCAAATCAGCAGGCGATCAAAGGTGTTCCGAAAGAAATTAATGATCAAAATGATCCAGTTAAAACAGTCAGCGAAGCAACCGTTGATTTGGGACATGTAGTTGCAGCTATCAAGAAAATTGAAGAAGAAGGGCAAGAAATTTCTGAAGAAGTTAAGGCTGAAATTCTTAAGAATGATAAAGAAGCCAGCACGATTTTAGAAGAAACAGGCCATATTGCAGTTTTAAAAGAATTGCAACCTGAAGAAACTCAAGATGAAGTTGAGCCTGAAAAAGGCAGCGACTTAGAAAATCTTGGTTTGAAAGTCGAGCTAACATACGACACCGAAAAGGTTGTTGAAGAAGTAACCAATTATGTTCAAGCAATCATCGATGATATGGATGTTGAGGGAACTATTTCTAGCACCTCTAACCGTCGCTCTATCAACATGCAAATAGATACAAATGAGCCAGGTCGTATCATTGGTTACCATGGTAAGGTTTTGAAATCTCTTCAACTTTTGGCACAAAATTACCTCTACAATCGTTATTCAAAAACTTTCTACATTACTATCAACGTGAATGATTATGTAGAACATCGTGCAGAAGTGTTACAGAGTTATGCTCAAAAATTAGCTACACGTGTCTTGGAAGAAGGCCGTAGTCAGATGACAGATCCAATGTCAAGCAGTGAGCGTAAAATTATCCATCGTATCATCTCACGAATGGAAGGTGTAACCAGCTACTCTGAAGGTGACGAACCAAATCGTTATGTTGTCGTAGATACAGAATAAGTAAAATCAGGGTTATCCTGATTTTTTGCTAGCTGGAGGAGATTAAATTAATGTTGAATAAGATAAGAGACTATCTAGACTTTGCTGGTTTACAGTATCGTAATCCTGATAAAGCGGGAGAAGAACGAGAGAAAATGATGGCATTTCGCAACAAAGGTCAAGAGGCCAGAAAAGCTTTTACAGAGCTAGCCAAAGCCTTTCAAGCAAGCCATCCAGAATGGCAACTCCAACAGACTAGCCAGTGGATGAACCAAGCGCAGCGCTTGCGACCACATTTTTGGGTTTATCTACAGCGTGAGGGGAAAGTGACAGAGCCAATGATGGCTCTTCGTTTGTATGGAAATCAGAATAATTGGGGAATCTCTATAGAAGTCAGCTTTGTAGAGAGAAAGAAAGATGAGACTACCTTGTCAAAACAGGCTAAAATATTGGATATCCCAGTGGTTGATAGAATCTATTATTGGGTTCAGAAAAACGATGAAAGCTATAGAGTACAAGCTACTGAGGAGAATAGACAACTTTTAAGACAACAATTATTCAATCAGGAGATTCGTAAGGTTTTAGTAAAAGTTGATATTCCAGTAGCTGATGAAGATACTATAGATAAAGTTCTAGATAAACTTGATAGAGGTTTTGAAAAACTATCACCTTACTATCAAGTGACTAGAGATTAGTATAATCGGCTGAGTCATTTTATAGTAAATTGTTTTATTGCTATTCTAGGTATTTTTTCATATAATAGTAAAATAGAATGCGTGGTATACTTATCACCTCAAAGAGAAAGGAAATTCTATGTCAAATCTATCTGTTAATGCGATTCGTTTTCTAGGTATTGACGCTATCAATAAAGCGAACTCAGGTCACCCAGGGGTGGTAATGGGTGCAGCACCGATGGCTTACAGCCTTTTCACTAAAGAACTTCGTATCAATCCAGCTCAACCAAACTGGATCAACCGCGACCGTTTTATTCTTTCAGCGGGTCACGGATCAATGCTTCTCTATGCCCTTCTTCACCTTTCTGGATTTGAAGATGTGAGCATGGATGAAGTGAAGAGCTTCCGTCAATGGGGTTCTAAAACTCCAGGTCACCCAGAATTTGGTCATACAGCAGGGGTTGATGCAACAACAGGTCCTCTAGGACAAGGGATTGCAACTGCGACAGGTTTTGCACAAGCAGAACGTTTCCTTGCAGCCAAGTATAACCGCGAAGGTTATAACATCTTTGATCACTACACATATGTTATCTGTGGAGATGGTGACTTGATGGAAGGTGTCTCAAGTGAAGCTGCTTCTTACGCAGGTTTGCAGAAACTTGACAAATTGGTTGTTCTCTATGATTCAAATGATATCAACTTGGACGGTGAGACAAAAGATTCATTCACAGAGAGTGTTCGTGATCGTTACAATGCTTACGGTTGGCATACAGCCTTGGTTGAAGATGGGACAGACTTAGAAGCTATTCAAGCAGCTATTGAAGAAGCTAAGGTTTCAGGGAAACCATCTCTGATTGAAGTAAAAACTGTTATTGGTTATGGTTCGCCAAACAAACAAGGAACTAATGCCGTACATGGTGCTCCTCTTGGTGCAGACGAAACTGCTGCAACTCGTCAAGCCCTTGGTTGGGACTACGAACCATTTGAAATCCCAGCAGAAGTTTATGCTGATTTCAAAGAAAATGTTGCGGACCGAGGTGTATCAGCATATGAAGCATGGACAAAACTAGTTACAGATTATAAAGAAGCTTACCCAGAGCTTGCTGCAGAAGTGGAAGCCATCATCGAAGGACGTGATCCAGTTGAATTGACTCCAGAAGACTTCCCAGCTTTAGAAAATGGCTTCTCTCAAGCAACTCGTAACTCAAGTCAGGATGCTTTAAATGTAGTGGCTGCTAAATTGCCAACCTTCCTTGGCGGATCAGCTGACCTTGCTCATTCAAATATGACTTACATCAAAACTGACGGACTTCAGGACGATGCAAATCGCTTGAACCGTAATATCCAATTTGGTGTTCGTGAATTTGCAATGGGTACAGTTTTGAACGGAATGGCTCTTCACGGTGGACTTCGAGTTTACGGTGGAACTTTCTTCGTATTCTCAGACTACCTTAAAGCAGCAGTTCGTTTGTCAGCTCTACAAGGTCTTCCTGTAACCTATGTCTTTACTCACGATTCAATCGCAGTTGGTGAAGATGGACCAACTCATGAACCAATTGAGCACTTGGCAGGTCTTCGTGCGATTCCAAACCTTAATGTTTTCCGTCCAGCAGATGCGCGTGAAACTCAAGCAGCTTGGTACCTTGCAGTGAAGAGCGAGAAAACACCAACTGCCCTCGTCTTGACTCGTCAAAACTTGACTGTTGAAGAAGGAACAGACTTTAATAAGGTTGCGAAAGGTGCTTATGTTGTCTATGAAAATGCTACAGACTTTGACACGATCTTGATTGCAACAGGTTCAGAAGTGAATCTAGCTGTTTCAGCTGCTAAAGAATTGGCAAGTCAAGGTGGGAAAGTTCGCGTAGTTAGCATGCCATCTACGGATGTCTTTGATGCACAGGATGCAGCCTACAAAGAAGAAATCTTACCAAATGCAGTTCGTCGCCGTGTGGCGGTTGAAATGGGAGCGACTCAAAACTGGTACAAATACGTTGGTCTTGATGGAGCAGTTCTCGGTATTGATACCTTTGGAGCATCTGCACCAGCTCCAAAAGTGTTGGCAGAGTATGGATTTACAGTTGATAACTTAGTGGAAATCGTAAACAACTTGAAATAAGAAAAATCAGAGCTTTGCTCTGGTTTTTTATTGACCTAAAACTAAGGTACAACCTTGTAAAAGTAGCTGAAATTTGATATAGTAGTCCTATGTAAAATACAAAGGAGAAAATACTATGGAAAATATTAGTCCAAATTTAACATTTGTGATCATGCTTGTAGGTATGTTCGCCTTGATGTTCTTTATGCAACGTTCTCAAAAGAAACAAGCGCAAAAGCGTATGGAAAGCTTGAACAAGCTTCAAAAAGGCTATGAAGTCATTACTATCGGTGGTTTATACGGTACAGTTGATGAAGTTGATACCGAAAACAGAACGATCGTACTTGATGTAGACGGAGTTTACTTGACTTTTGAACTTGGAGCTATCAAATCTGTCTTGCCACTTAAAGAGGCTGTTACATCAGAAGGTACAGTTGTCGATGGTGAAAGCGCGATTGAAGAATAAAACGGGGTGGATCTCATACCCCTTTTTCTATGAATATGGGGAACAATAATGAAGAAAGTTGTTTTTGTATGTCTTGGTAATATTTGCCGTAGTCCTATGGCAGAATTTGTTATGAAATCTTTAACCGATGATTATGAGATTGAAAGTAGAGCAACTTCTTCTTGGGAACATGGCAATCCAATTCACAAAGGAACTCAGAAAATTTTTAAAGCTCACGAGATTCCTTACGATTCATCAAAAACATCACAGCAAATTTCTAAGGATGATTTTGAATATTTTGATTATGTCATTGGGATGGACGAGTCCAATCTTCTAGATTTGACTCGAATGTGTCCTCAAGACCAACAACACAAGCTAGAGGCATTTGCTTCTGAGGGTGTTCCTGATCCATGGTATACAGGTGATTTTGATGAAACTTACGATCGAGTTTTAACTGGTTGCCAAGCTTGGCTAACACGTTTAGAAAATGAGGCAAAAAATGGATAATTTAAAGAAATTCTATGATAAGTACAGTGTCTATATAACGCGTCCTCGTTTGGAAATTGTAACAGTAGTAGTCATAGCTCTTTGTGCTATATTTGTATTTGTAGGGAATATGCCTAAGCAAGGAGTTTTAAAACTGGATGGCGATTCACTTGTATATGATGGAAGTATTGTTCGTGGAAAGATGAATGGCAAAGGCACAATGACCTTCTCAAATGGCGACACTTATACTGGTGAATTTAAAAATGGAGCATTTAACGGTAAAGGAACCTACCAAGCTAAAGAGGGCTGGGTTTATGAAGGGGACTTTGTTAATGGCCAAGCTGAAGGAAAAGGAAAACTGACTACAGAGCAAGAAGTTGTCTATGAAGGTGACTTTAAACAAGGGCTCTTCCAACAAGCACAATAACCTCCTCTTAGAGGGGGTAATATACCGCACTTATAGAAAGCGCTTACATGGAAATTGAGACGCCTTTCAATACCTTTTTACAATGAAGTTTGTGAAAAATAAAAGTTTTATGGGATTATTCACAAAGTATAAGCTAAAAAGCGTATGGGTAGGGATGTGCAAAATTATTTTCACAAGCGAATAAAAAAAGTTTGTGAAATTTCTATGAAACTGTTTACAAATCTTGAAAAAAGAGTTATAATAAGATTGTGAAAAAATTAACAAAGGACTTACAATCCTTGAAAGCTATGGAGGAAAATATGGCTGATAAAAAAACTGTAACACCAGAGGAAAAGAAACTCGCTGCTGAAAAGCATGTCGATGGTTTGGTGCAAAAAGCTTTGGTTGCTCTTGAAGAAATGCGTAAACTTGACCAAGATCAAGTCGATTATATCGTAGCAAAAGCTTCAGTTGCAGCACTTGATGCCCACGGAGAATTGGCTTTACATGCCTTTGAAGAAACAGGACGTGGAGTATTTGAAGATAAAGCGACTAAGAACTTGTTTGCCTGTGAGCACGTAGTAAACAACATGCGCCACACTAAAACAGTTGGTGTTATTGAAGAAGACGATGTGACAGGATTGACTCTTATTGCTGAACCAGTTGGTGTTGTTTGTGGTATCACTCCAACAACTAACCCGACTTCAACAGCAATCTTTAAAGCTTTGATTTCATTGAAGACTCGTAATCCTATTGTCTTTGCATTCCACCCATCAGCTCAAGAATCATCAGCTCACGCTGCTCAAATCGTGCGTGATGCAGCGATTAAAGCAGGAGCTCCTGAAAACTGTGTACAGTGGATTACTGAACCATCTATGGAAGCAACTAGCGCATTGATGAACCATGAAGGTATTGCAACAATCCTTGCAACAGGTGGGAATGCCATGGTTAAAGCTGCATACTCATGTGGTAAACCAGCTCTTGGGGTAGGTGCCGGAAACGTTCCAGCTTATGTTGAAAAATCAGCCAACATTCGCCAAGCTGCTCACGATATCGTAATGTCTAAATCATTTGATAATGGTATGGTCTGTGCATCTGAACAAGCGGTTATTATTGATAAAGAAATTTATGATGAATTTGTAGCAGAGTTCAAATCTTACCACACTTACTTTGTAAACAAAAAAGAAAAAGCTCTTCTTGAAGAATTCTGCTTCGGCGTGAAAGCAAACAGCAAAAACTGTGCTGGTGCAAAATTGAACGCTGACATCGTTGGTAAACCAGCAACTTGGATCGCAGAACAAGCAGGATTTACTGTTCCAGAAGGAACAAACATTCTTGCTGCAGAATGTAAAGAAGTTGGTGAAAACGAGCCGTTGACTCGTGAAAAATTATCACCAGTTATCGCAGTTTTGAAATCTGAAAGCCGCGAAGATGGTATTGCAAAAGCTCGTCAAATGGTTGAATTTAACGGTCTTGGGCACTCAGCTGCTATCCATACAGCTGATGAAGAATTGACTAAAGAATTTGGTAAAGCTGTTAAAGCTATTCGTGTTATCTGTAACTCACCTTCTACTTTCGGTGGTATCGGGGATGTTTATAATGCCTTCTTGCCATCATTGACACTCGGATGTGGTTCTTACGGACGTAACTCAGTTGGGGATAACGTTAGCGCCATTAACCTCTTGAATATCAAAAAAGTCGGAAGACGGAGAAATAACATGCAATGGATGAAACTTCCTTCAAAAACATACTTTGAACGTGATTCAATTCAATACCTTCAAAAATGTCGTGACGTTGAGCGTGTCATGATCGTTACTGACCACGCTATGGTAGAGCTTGGCTTCCTTGATCGTATCATCGAACAACTTGACCTTCGTCGCAATAAGGTTGTTTACCAAATCTTTGCAGATGTAGAACCAGATCCAGATATCACTACAGTTGAACGTGGTACTGAGATTATGCGTTCCTTCAAACCAGATACAATCATTGCTCTTGGTGGTGGATCACCAATGGACGCTGCTAAAGTAATGTGGCTCTTCTACGAGCAACCAGAAGTGGACTTCCGTGACCTTGTACAAAAATTCATGGATATCCGTAAACGTGCCTTCAAATTCCCATTGCTTGGTAAGAAGACTAAATTCATCGCTATCCCAACTACATCTGGTACAGGATCTGAAGTAACTCCATTTGCCGTTATCTCTGATAAAGCAAACAATCGTAAATACCCAATCGCTGACTACTCATTGACACCGACTGTGGCAATCGTAGACCCTGCTTTGGTGTTGACAGTTCCTGGATTTGTTGCTGCTGATACTGGTATGGACGTATTGACTCACGCGACTGAAGCTTACGTATCACAAATGGCTAGCGACTACACTGATGGTCTTGCTCTTCAAGCTATCAAACTTGTATTCGAAAACTTGGAAAGCTCAGTTAAGAATGCAGACTTCCACTCACGTGAGAAAATGCATAACGCTTCAACAATTGCTGGTATGGCCTTTGCGAATGCCTTCCTAGGTATTTCTCACTCAATGGCTCACAAGATTGGTGCACAATTCCACACAGTTCACGGACGTACAAATGCAATCTTGCTTCCATACGTTATCCGTTACAACGGTACACGCCCTGCTAAAACAGCTACATGGCCTAAGTACAACTACTACCGTGCAGATGAGAAATATCAAGATATCGCTCGTATGCTTGGACTTCCAGCTTCTACACCAGAAGAAGGGGTTGCATCTTATGCTAAAGCTGTTTACGAACTCGGTGAGCGCGTAGGTATCGAAATGAACTTCAAAGCACAAGGTATTGACGAGAAAGAATGGAAAGAACATTCACGTGAATTGGCTTTCCTTGCTTATGAAGATCAATGTTCACCTGCAAACCCACGTCTTCCAATGGTTGATCATATGCAAGAAATCATCGAAGATGCTTACTATGGTTACAAAGAAAGACCAGGACGTCTTAAATAATTGATTATCAGTCAGAGGCAGGAGTAATCCTGTCTCTTTTTTGTATTTCTTTTTTGGAAATGGTATAATAATCGCATCTATTTGTTTGAAAATCAAAGCTTTGATAATCGTGCGAGGGAGAAATGTAAGAGATGAATGATCTAGGGGAAAAGGTAAGACTTCTTAGAGAGGAGAAAGGTCTTAGTCGTCCAGTTTTTTGTGGGGATGAGTCAGAGTTGTCCGTTCGTCAGTTGGTCCGCATCGAAAAAGGAGAATTTCGTCCTACGATAAAAACACTTGAATATATTGCGGATAGGCTAGGTATTCCATCGTATGTCTTGATGCCAGACTATAAGGAATTACCCAAGCGTTACCAAGAATTAAAATACTTTCTTCTTCATCATCCTGACTATGGAGACAAAGAGTTACTGGAACAGAAGGAAGAATAATTTGATGAGATTTTTGAATGTTTTTATGATGATTTGCCAAGTGATGAGAAAGTACTAGTGGATTGTCTTCAAGCTATAGATGAAGTGAGAGCGACTAGTAATTCCTTATACGGAAGCAGTGTGATTGAGGGCGGTCTTCAAGACTTACTATCCAGAGATGTATATAAAGTTGAGGACCTTTTGAAATTGAGACTGTATTTCAACTGTCAGTTAATGGATGGTTTAAATGTGGGTGAGATAAAAGAATCTGAGCATGAAACCATTCTTTGTTTTCATGACAAACTAAGTTCTCAGGTTGATAAGATAGAGTTCGATTGTTTGGACTTGCTTAGAGATTCCTTGTTAGCTTCTTTAGCTTGTATAGAAATTATGGGACTGTTTCATTATTTTAAGAGGGCAGTTGAAACGTTATATAAAATAGGACAGAAAACACGAGATTTTCAAAAACAACCGATTGTCTTGATGGTGGAGTGGAAATATTATATTCAGACGGATTATGATACAGCCAAACAAAAGTATGAAGAAGCAAAAATGATGGCGAGAATGTTTGGCAATGAGAAGTTAATCGTTAGTTTAGATAATGAATGGGCCGAGGACCTAGAAAGATATCGTTAAATGGCTTATAGGAGTGACATTTCTGTCATTGGGGAAATGTCGCTTTTTTGTTACAATGAATTCGTAAAAAAGAGAGAGGAATTCTTTGATTCCTTTTGAATCTGATTGATAAATATAGTTTGTATCGATACACGATATCACAAGTGATTTAAAGGAGATGTCCATGTCTATTTTATCCATTAAAAATATTTCAAAATTTTACGCTTTGGACGGTAAAAATAGAGAACAAGCTTTAAGGAATATTAACTTGCAGATTGCAGAAGGGAAAATCACTGCGATTTATGGTCCGTCAGGCTGTGGAAAAACTAGTCTACTGAATATCATCAGTGGCCTAGATAGAGAGTATGAGGGAATTTTAGCTTTTAAAGGAGAACCTCTCAGGGATTTATCGGAGATTGAATTAACTCAATTCCGTAAAGATAATATTGGATTTGTCTTTCAAAACTTCAATCTCATTCCTCACCAGTCTGTTCTGGATAATGTCAAGTTGCCTCTCTATGTCAAAGATTTATCGGATAAAGAAATGACAAGGATTGCTCAGGAGCAACTTCTTAGTCTAGGCATGGAACCTTTTATGGCTAAAAATGTCAAGCAACTTTCTGGAGGTCAAAAGCAACGTGTAGCGATTGCGCGTGCTCTGGTCAATCAACCGGATATGATTGTAGCTGATGAACCAACAGGATCGCTGGATTCTCAATCTCAAGAAATGGTATTAGAAGTATTTAAAAGTTTGGCCAAATCTGGGAAAACAGTACTGATTGTGACTCATAACCCAGAAGTAGCTGAATATGCAGATGTAATTATCAAAATGAAGGATGGTGAAGTCGTTGAAGAAGTCAAAAAATAAAGGATTATCCTTTAAAAATAAATTCAAACTTTCTTTGAGTAACTTTATGGAAAGAAAGTGGCGAAACTTGTTGATTGCAGTAGCAACCTCGATTGGTTTTGTCGGAGTATTGATTTCTTTTGGACTAGGGAATGCCTTGATTTCAATGATTGATGAAAATACAAACGGGGGCAAGCTCCCTTCTCAAGTCCAGATTGCACTGAATTCAAGCGTTGCTGGAAGAGGTTTTCTAAACCAAGAAGATAAGAACTATATCACGGATACGATTGGGAAAGAAAATATTAAATATCTAGAGAGTCCTTTTGGCATGACTATGTCAAAAATCAGTATAGACGGACAAGAAGTGGACTTAAATCAAACTATGCCTTCTTATGCTCAAGTTGTGAGTTTATATGAGGATACAAGTATCTCCGTTAGCAGTAATGAGAAAGAAAAAGTGCTAGCAGGGTCTATATACACTGATGCAAAAGAGCAGGGATTGACGATTCCGATGAGTCTACTGAAAAATTGGAATGAACAAACAGGGAACAATCTTACAGCTAGTGATGTTATAGGCAAAAAAGTATTAGCAAGCATTGTAGAAAATGGCGCTGAAGGTAGCAAGACTTCTCAATTTCAAACTCATATTGTACGTGTGATCAATGATGAAGATGACATGGAGGACAGTAACAGTTTTATGCCAGCCCATCAAATGGAAACGATTTTGAAAGAAGCTGGATTTACAAAGACTGTATCTTATTTTATTTTGGAACTCAAAGATCCATCTCAGACAAAAGCAGTAATAGAAGAATTACAAAAAAATAAGAAATATGCCGTTCTTTCTCAACAGGCCGTTCTTGATATTGTGATTACCTTTATTCGCGTCATCCAGGGACTATTGATTGTTCTTTCATCCCAAGCGATTGTGGTGGCAGCAGTTATGATAGGCATCATCATTTATATCAATATCATGCAACGTTCTAAGGAAATCGGTGTCATGAAGGCCGTTGGCTATCAAAATAGGGATGTGAAAGGAATTTTTATCTACGAAGCTCTTTGGATTGTAGGAATTGCCTTGCTTATAGCTTTCATCATTGCTCAAGGGATAGGCAGTCTAGCGAATGTTACTGTTCATCATTTTTATCCGTCTATCTCTAAAGTTTTTGAATTGAATCTTCTCTCAATTTTTGGAACTCTAATTTTTGCTTTACTACTTGGGTATATTTCAGCCTACTTCCCAGCTCGTAAAATTAGCAAAATGGATCCAGTGGAATCCTTACGCTACGAGTAGGGAAATAAAATACAGTTGCTTCCTATCAAAAAGAAATTGACATAGAAAATCAAGGTCAGCACTTGCAATTAAGCTCAAATAGTTATATAATAGGTTCGTTGAAAGGTGATTTGTAGTGATTCAAGTTACTCTTTTCACAATAAAAATTTCATGATTTTCATAAGGAGGAAATCACTAATGGTAGTTAAAGTTGGTATTAACGGTTTCGGACGTATCGGTCGTCTTGCTTTCCGCCGTATCCAAAACGTAGAAGGTGTTGAAGTTACTCGCATCAACGACCTTACAGATCCAGTTATGCTTGCACACTTGTTGAAATACGACACAACTCAAGGTCGTTTCGACGGTACTGTAGAAGTTAAAGAAGGTGGATTCGAAGTTAACGGTAAATTCGTTAAAGTTTCTGCTGAACGTGATCCAGAACAAATCGACTGGGCTACTGACGGTGTAGAAATCGTTCTTGAAGCAACTGGTTTCTTTGCTAAGAAAGATGCAGCTGAAAAACACCTTAAAGGTGGAGCTAAGAAAGTTGTTATCACTGCTCCTGGTGGAAACGACGTTAAAACAGTTGTATTTAACACTAACCACGATGTTCTTGATGGAACTGAAACAGTTATTTCAGGTGCTTCATGTACTACAAACTGCTTGGCTCCAATGGCTAAAGCTCTTCAAGATAACTTCGGTGTTGTAGAAGGATTGATGACTACTATCCATGCTTACACTGGTGACCAAATGATCCTTGACGGACCACACCGTGGTGGTGACCTTCGTCGTGCTCGCGCTGGTGCTGCAAACATCGTTCCTAACTCAACTGGTGCTGCTAAAGCTATCGGTCTTGTAATCCCAGAATTGAACGGTAAACTTGACGGATCTGCACAACGCGTTCCAACTCCAACTGGATCAGTTACTGAATTGGTAGCTGTTCTTGAAAAGAACGTTACTGTTGATGAAGTGAACGCAGCTATGAAAGCAGCAGCTAACGAATCATACGGTTACACAGAAGATCCAATCGTATCTTCAGATATTGTAGGTATGGCTTACGGTTCATTGTTCGACGCAACTCAAACTAAAGTTCTTGACGTTGACGGTAAACAATTGGTTAAAGTTGTATCATGGTACGACAACGAAATGTCATACACTGCACAACTTGTACGTACTCTTGAATACTTCGCAAAAATTGCTAAATAATTTCTGAGTCGAAAAAGCAAGACCTATTGGTCTTGCTTTTTTAGTATTAGTGAAGAAAAATGGATGATTTTATCATCCATTTTGTTTTAATTCTCTTTCAAATGTATCTGAGAGTGTGGTAAAGCATAATTGTTTTAAAGTCAGAGGGTGGATAAAGGATAGTTTAAATGCGTGAAGCATCAGTCTCTTGTTTTTTGAGTGTGGGTTGTAGAGAGGGTCTCCGAGGATTGGATGTCCGTGGTGAGATAGGTGGACTCGGATCTGATGAGTTCGCCCTGTTTTTAATCTACAACGAACGAGACTAGTTTTGTTTTGAAAATTCTTTAATCGACTTACATGGGTTTCAGCGTATTGACCATTTTTTTGATCGACGACCCGTTTTCTACGATCATGTCGATTACGCCCAATTTTATCTCGAAAGATCAGTTCTTTGGCTTCTGTTTTTCCTTCCACTAAGGCCCAGTATTCTCGCGAAATCTCTTTTTTCTCTAATAATCGATTTAAGATAGGCAATATAAATGGATTCTTAGCAAACAGTACGAGACCACTTGTTTCCATATCCAAGCGATGAACAACATAGCAGGTTCGGCCGACATAGGCGCTGACATGATTGAGAAGAGCTATCTCATCTGGCTGATTTCCATGTGTCTTCATACCCTCAGGTTTATTGACGATAATTAAATGTTGGTCTTGATAGACTTCTTCGACAAGTTTGGGATTTCCCCAGAGAATTTTTTTTGTAGGATAATCCTCCTCATCGAAGATCAACTGACATTCATCCCCAGCCTTGACCGTTTGATGCCAATGAACCTCTTCTTGATTAATGAGGATGTGTTTCTTGATTCTCAAAAAATGCCTTATTTTTCGAGGTATTAACAGCTGTTCTTCTAGAAAATGTTTGACAGTCATTTCGGGTAGAGAGTTGGGGATCGTAAAGGTAAATTTCATACAGATATTGTAACAAAAATTAGTCTATTTGGACAGGGGAACTAGCTAAATTCTTGTCTTCCTATAGGGAAGATGATAAAATAAACGCATGAAATTAGATACATTATTTGAAAAATTTCTTTCCTTATTTAAGAAAGAAGAAAATGAAATTGAAGAAACAGAGACTAATGAAGTTGAGCATGAAAATAACGGGTCTAGTAATTTACGACGTTCAAGAACAGGACGAAAGAAAGCTGGGTCAGTTGGTCCTATCCGAAAATTCTGGCGCCGTTATCATCTGACAAAGATCTTTCTGATTATAGGATTAAGTGCCAGCCTTTTTGTTGGGGTCTATCTATTTGCGCTAGCAAAATCGACAAATGTTACAGACTTACAAAATTCTTTAAAAACACGTACTCTGATTTTTGACCGAGAAGAGAAAGAAGCAGGGGCTCTGTCAGGTCAAAAAGGGACCTATGTCGAACTTTCGGATATTAGTGAAGATTTGCAAAATGCTGTTATTGCGACAGAAGATAGAAGCTTCTACAAAAATAGTGGGATTAACTATGGGCGCTTTTTCCTGGCTATCCTAACAGCTGGTCGCTCGGGCGGTGGTTCTACAATTACCCAACAGTTGGCGAAAAATGCTTATCTTTCACAAGACCAAACTGTGCAGAGAAAGGCTAAAGAATTCTTCCTTGCTTTAGAATTAACCAAAAAATACAGTAAAAAAGAAATTCTAACCATGTACTTGAACAATGCCTACTTCGGTAATGGAGTTTGGGGTGTTGAAGATGCTAGTAAAAAGTACTTTGGTGTTTCGGCATCGGAATTAACTCTTGATGAAGCCGCCACTTTAGCAGGTATGCTTAAAGGCCCAGAATTGTACAATCCTCTGAATTCTATTGAGCATTCAACTAATCGAAGAGATACTGTCTTGCAAAATATGGTGGTTGCCGGCTATCTTGATAAAAATAAGGAAGCAGAAGCATCAAGTGTTAATATGGCTTCTCAGTTGAAAGATAGTTATGAAGGGAAAATATCAGACTACCGTTATCCTTCCTATTTTGATGCAGTTGTCAATGAAGCTATTGAAAAGTATAATCTAACAGAGGAAGAAATCGTTAATAACGGTTATCGAATTTATACGGAGCTAGATCAAAATTACCAAGCAAATATGCAGGTTATCTACCAAAATACTTCTCTCTTTCCGACAGCTGAAGATGGAACACATGCAGAGTCTGGTAGTGTCGCATTAGAACCAAAAACAGGTGGAGTTCGAGGAGTTGTTGGTCGAGTGGCCGGGGATGATAAAACAGGTTTCAGAAATTTTAACTATGCAACCCAATCCAAAAGAAGTCCAGGGTCTACTATTAAACCCTTGATAGTGTACACACCAGCGGTTGAGGCAGGCTGGTCTCTTAATAAGGAGTTGGATAATCATACCATGCAATATGGTGATTATAAAGTAGACAACTACGCAGGAATCAAGACATCACGAGAAGTACCCATGTATCAAGCTTTGGCTAAATCTCTAAATTTACCTGCAGTAGCTGCTGTTAAAGAGCTTGGAATCGATAAAGCCTTTGAAGCGGGTGAAAAGTTTGGTCTCAACATGAGCGATGTAGATCGTGTGCTTGGAGTGGCTTTAGGTGGTGGCGTGGAAACTAACCCACTACAAATGGCCCAGGCTTATGCAGCATTTGCAAATGAAGGTTTGATGCCTGAAGCGCATTTTATTACACGAATTGAGAATGCGAGTGGACAAGTCATTGCTACTCATAAAAATTCTCAAAAACGTGTAATCGATAAGTCAGTAGCCGATAAAATGACTAGCATGATGCTAGGGACTTTCACAAATGGTACAGGAATAAGTTCATCGCCTGATGGTTATGTCATGGCTGGAAAAACTGGAACGACAGAAACTGCTTTTAACCCAGAATATACGAGTGATCAATGGGTTGTTGGTTATACGCCTGATTTAGTCATTAGTCACTGGCTTGGTTTCCCGACTACTGATGAAAATCATTACCTAGCAGGTTCGACATCAAATGGCGCCGCTCATATTTTTAGAAGTATGGCAGAAACAATTCTTCCTTATACACCAGGAAGCACATTTACAGTTGAAAACGCCTATAAAATAAATGGAATTGCTCCTAAAAATGTTCCGAATCAGCCTGCTGACAATGGTGGAGGGCAGCCGAATGACTCTATAAGTGACATTCAAAGTCGAGCACAGAACCTTATTGATGAAGCAGAAAAAGCTATTTCAGATGCAAAAATTAAAGAAAAGGCAAAAACCGTCTGGGATACAATTGTAGATTTGTTCCAATAAATTTTTTAAAAGACAAGAGCATAACTCTTGTCTCTTTTTATATCCTAAAAAGTCTAAAAAGATATCCCAACGAAATATCAAACATTCAAAAAAATAAAATCAGGCAAGATAAATAACAAAATAGAAGAAATGTCATAATTCGTCTCTACCTCTGCTATACTAATGGCAGAAAAGGAGAACAACTATGTTAGACATGAATTACCACGAAGTAAAAGCTATTGTACATAAGTGTAGAAAAGAATACTACCTTCATTTATGGGAAAAAGAAGATTGGGATCAAGAGGGAATGATCTGCCTACATGAATTATTAGAAAATCACCCTGATTTTAAGGAAAATAAAAATAAGGAATTTTATACCTACTTCAAAACAAAGTTTCGAAATCGAATTTTGGATGCAGTTAGGAAACAAGAAAGTTACAAAAGAAGATTGGATCGACAAGCTTATGAAGAAGTAAGCGAGATTAGTCATCGATTAGGCGAAGGGGGGCTATTGATAGATGAGTCTTACGCATTACAAGAAGTGCTTAAAAAGTATCGAGCAGGATTAGGAAAAGAAAAATTGGAGTTATTTGAACGATTGTTAGCTGATGAGCGATTCAAAGGAAGAAAAGCAATGTTGAAAGAACTAAAGCATGTACTAAGAGATTTTTCTCCAAAAAGATAAAAAAATAATCTCAAGTTCTTGACAAGGCAGAAAAAGTGGGTATAATAGAAAGAGTTGAAAAAGCTCAGGGTCCGTTGGTCAAGGGGTTAAGACAC
>NZ_CAXTDJ010000005.1:0-145609 GCF_964243025.1 Streptococcus infantis | reverse complement strand
AGATGGGTTGTAGTAGTTTACAATTTGCGCTGCTGTATTTTCGATGTCTACTCCACCTTTAACGTCTGTTTTAACAGTGGCTGGGATATCGAATTTATAGTAGCGACCAAAGGCGAATTTAATTGTGTCGATGATTTGTGTATTGTCTGCGTCTCCAAGTGACTTAGTGAAGCCAGCTTTAAGAGTTGCGGTCATAACACCATTTTCAACCTTGATGTCGAATTTGTTTGTTACATCGTCACCAGTTACTGAATCGTAAGCCTTGATAGCTGAAGCGTCTACATCAACCTTCGTTTCATCGAAGTCATCAGAAATACTTACTGACTGGATATTATCCTTGTTGTTAGCGTCGAACTTAGTAGTATCAAGCCATACTTGGTAGTAGAGCTTAGCTCCACGCTTAACAGTCTTGGTATTCAAGTTTTCTGCTTCGTTGTTGTCAGTCTTATCTGCGTATGGATCTTTATTGGTATCTCCGTACTTGTCTGTCAACTCAGAATCATCATCAAGAAGCTTGTTATCAGTAATTGAGAACTTAGCTGTATCCAATACATACTTCTCTGGTTGGAACTTAGGTTCTTCCGGAGGAGTCACAGTGTTATTGAACTCTTTATCTGGAGCGTCAGTAACAGTTGCTACAATTGCCTTAGCAGTACCATCATGGGCTACCTTCACTGTAACTGTTGCAACCATATCGTCGTAAGTTACTGTTGTATCAGTACCTGCAATCTCTGAAACAGTATAAGTGTAGGTCTTGCCAAGATCATCTTTACCAAACTTAAGTGTCTTAAAGGTAATCTTACCATCTTTATCATTCTTAACAGTTTCAACTGCAACATTGTCTTTCTTAAGAACAAAGCTAAATTCACCAGCTGCTAGGGCACGGCCTTCCAACTTCTTAGTGAACTTGAGATCAACTGTAACTGGTACAGAGTTGACACGTTTCTGAGTTGGTTTTTCAGGTGTTTCTACAGATTTGCTTACTGGGTTGTAGACATGAACGATTTGGTTGGCCTTATTTTCAATATCAGCCCCTGCCTTAACATCTGCTTTGACAGTGGCTGGGATATCAAATTTATAGTAGCGACCAAATTCAAATTTAGTTGTGTCGATAACTTGAGTATTATCCGCATCACCTAAAGACTTGTTCATAGAAGCTTTAGAAGTTGCTGTGATTACGCCATTTTCAACTTTAATGTCAAACTTAGCAGTTACATCTTGGCCAGTTACACTATCGTATGCCTTAATATCAGCAGCATTAACTGTTACTTTTTCAGCGTCATAAGTATCAGAGATACCAACAGATTGGATATTATTCTTCTCTGAGAAGTTTCTAGTATCTAACCATACTTGATAAACTAATTTATCCCCACGTTCAACTGTCTTAGTATTAATATTTTCTGCTTCGTTGTTGTCAGTCTTATCTGCGTAAGGATCAGCATTTGTATCTGTGTACTCATTTGTCAACTCATGATCGTCGTCAACGAGTTTTGTACCAATGATGTCAAATTTTTCTTTGTTAAGTACGAATTTTTCTGGTTGGAATTCAGGTGTTTCTGGAGGAGTAATCTTGTTGTTGAATACTTTATCTTCACTACCATCAGTTGATGTTCCATTATCGTCCACACCGCCAGTTGATGCTACGCTTGTTACTGTAGTAAGTGTATGACCGTTCTTAGCAACCTTGACTGTAATAGTTGCCTTCATTGTATCGTAAGTCATACCAACTTCTTTCGTTGCTGGAATAACTTCTTCTACAGTATAGGTATGTGTGCCAATTTTTGTATTGTCAAATGACAATTCAGTAAATGTCACTGTACCATCTTTTTTGTTAGCTACAGTTTCAACTTCTTGACCTCTTGAATCTTTAAGAACAAAGTTGAATTCTCCGTCTTTAAGTTCACGTCCAGCTAATTTCTTCGTGAAGTCAAACTTAACTTTTACTGGTGCTACCACATAGTTGTTGAAGATCTTATCATCATCACTTGATTTGAATCCACCTTCAGCACTGTATTTAACAGTTGCTTCTAAGTTACCTTTAGAATTTTCAGTTACAGTAACTGTCATGGTAACAGTCATTGCATCGTAGTCAACGTCTGTATCAAAACCCTTTTGTTCAGTGATCTTGTATTTATAAGTACCAGCTTTGTTAAAGGTAAGTTTGCTGAATGTAGCTTTTCCATCCTTGTTGGTAACAGTCTCTTCGAGCTTATCAGGACTACTCTTATCTTCTGTTAATTTGAAAGTAAATTCACCATCAACAAGTGCACGTCCTTCCAGTTGTTTTTCAACTTCAGGAATTACTTCAGCTGGCTCTTGTTTTACATAGTAGTAAATAGGCTGTTTATACGGTGTCAAAGTGTTAAGCAAGTCAACGTTTGTACCGATACCACCAACTCCACGTTCTAATTGTGCGTTAGCTGAACTGTGTCCAATCCCGTCTCCTAAGAATGGTACGAATACTGTTTTATATGGCGTATATCCTGAAGCTTTTTGGAAATCGAATGTAACTTCTCTACCGTTAGGATAGTTTGTTTTGGCTCCAGTTCTTGGATCAGTTACTGTATGTGCAATAGTGTTAAGAGGTGATTTCTTAACAACTAATTCTTGTGTATTATGTTCACCTGGTTTAATAGGTTTCGTTTCTGCAAGCAACATATAGCCATCAGTACTTAATGAACCATCAGAACGCTTGCTTTGTTGTCTTGGATCTAATAAGTAAACACGAATAACTACTGAACCGTCTTCTCCAACAACTTCTTTGATACGTTTGATACCGTATCGGTCCGCATCCATGAATTTAGTACCGATAGTATAAGGACGATTTACAAAGCCTGATTGATCATTTGCATTAGCTGTTTGATACAATTTATATCCATCAAATTGACGCTCACCAGATGCTGTGAACCTTTGTCCTTCTTCAGCTTTAAGATTATATCTAGCTAAATCTACTTCATTACCATTTTCTTTATAATCTTGAACAGTTTTATCCGTTTTATTAGCGTTGAAAGTAGGGTTATTTTTATCAACTACTTTATAGTAAGTTGTTTTATTAATTGTTTCTGGTATTTTAGCGTTTGAATCAGTAATTGTACGGCCATTGTAAGCTGGTTCAACAACGTTTATAACATCTGTTGTAGTACGAGCATTATAAACCGCAGTATAAAGTGTTTGCTCTGCTGGCGTAAGTTTGTGTCCAGCAGCAACTAAATCTGTTATACTCTTTCCAACTTCATAACCATTTTGAATAAATGGTTGAGTAGTTTTACCTTTTTCAGCAGTACCTGCTTTATAATCCACTTGGAAGGTTAATTGACTATTAGACGCAGCTGTGGTAGTAGTGAATTTTTGAACACCACTAGAGGCAGTAATTGTTCTTGTTTCAACTACAGTACCAGTCGTTTTATCGATTAAATCAACAGTTGTATCTGTAGATTCATCAAATCTCTTATAGGCACGAGCATAGTATTTTGTACCATAACGTTCATTGAATCTAGTTAAATCCCAGATAGCGTATGTGTACCAATCTCCTTCTTTAGCTGAGTAACCAGCTGGTACCGTTTGAGAACGAACACTTGCACCATTTGAATCTGTCATATTAGGTGTAGCAACTTCACCATCCTTTAGGTAAGTAGTTACAGCAATTGGTTTAGAGTTATGGTCTCCAGATACAACTTCTTCTGTAGCAGCACGACGATTACGAACTTTAGGTTTATCACCTTCTGAAACAGCTGGCTTAGTTTCTTCAGCTTTTTCAACTGGCTTAGCAGTTTCCTTATTAGCACCCTCAGTCTCAGTTGAAGCTGGTTTTACTTCTTCTGCTTTTTCTGAAGACACTAGTTCAGATTTAGCTTCTTCTGTTTTAGCCTCAGAAGCTGCTTTTCCTTCTTCAACCTTGTTTGTCTCAGCAAGTTCAGTTGTTGCAACATTTTCTACAACAGTCTCTTCCTTCTTAGAGGAATCCTCGCTACTACTATCCTTTTTCACCAACTCTGTTTTTTCTTCAGAAATCGGTTGCGTAGGAAGTTCAGAAGCTTTTACCGCACCACCATTTGCCAACATAAAGCTAAGGGTTGTTCCCAAAAATACGGATGCAACACCTACCTTATATTTCCGCAAAGAGAAGCGTTGTTGTTCTTTTCTTATCATATGATAAGTTCTCCTTTATATTTTTTACTATTAGTCAGAAACAATTTGATATTTTAATATTTTTGATTATTAAATACACGTTTTATCCAACCTATCTAGCATCTTCATCTTATCATAAGAATTTAAATAGTTCAAAGAATTATGTGCTCAAGAAAACGTTTTCTTTGTTGATTTTTAGGGTTTTTATAAGACAAGAAGATTCATTGTATATATTTATATGTATGGAGATTTAGTTCCCCTTATTTATGGTTTTTTATTTAACTATATCATTATTTATTATAATTTTATTACTTATCATTTCATTTTGATTACATTTTAATGATTGTGAAAACATTATCATTTTCATAAAATAAAAAAAGATTCCCTTACGAGAATCATTTTTTTATTTAGATGGCTTCTGTAACAAAACTTCTGCTTTCTAATACTTTTAACATGGCATCTGCTGTGTCTAGAGCTGTAAAGAGAGGAACTCCATGTTCAATTGCTGAACGTCTGATTTGCTCACCATCTTCATCAGCTGTCCGTTTGGTACCAACTGTATTGATGATTGCTTGAATTTTTCCTTTGCGGACGTAGCTTGGAATATCGTGTTCATCATCACCAATCTTTCCAACGACTTGAGCCTGCAATCCATGACTTGCAAAGAACTCTGCAGTTCCTTCAGTAGCAAGGATTCCGTAGCCAATATTTTGGAAACGACAAGCCAAATCTAGTGCTTCTTCTTTTGCATCATCTGCGATAGTAAAGACAACATTACCAAAGGTTGGTAAGTGAAGATAAGAAGCTTCAAAGGCCTTGTAGAGAGCTTTTTCAAGAGTGGTATCAGAACCCATGACTTCCCCTGTTGACTTCATTTCAGGTCCAAGCAGGCTGTCTACCTTAGCTAGCTTGGTAAAGGAGAATACTGGTGCCTTGATATGAACGCGACTACTTTCTGGGTAAAATCCATCTTGGTAACCAAGCTCTTCAAGACTTTGACCAAGAATCAACTTAGTCGCTACCTGTGCCATAGGGATATTGGTTACTTTTGAAAGGAATGGAACAGTACGGCTGGCACGTGGATTGACCTCAATAACGTAGACTTTTTCAACCTTGATGACAAACTGAATGTTCATCATTCCGAGACAGTTAAGACCGATTGCTAGGCGTTTGGTATAGTCTGCAATGGTTTCTTGAACCTTTTGCGACAAGGTTTGAGGAGGATAAACCGCCATGGAGTCACCTGAATGGACACCAGCGCGTTCGATATGCTCCATGATACCAGGGATGAGGACATTTTCTCCGTCTGAAATAGCATCAACTTCGCACTCTTGCCCAACGATATAAGAGTCGACAAGAACTGGATGGTCTGGACTTGCCTTAACCGCAGTACGCATGTAAGAACGGAGGTCTTCCTCATTTTCCACGATTTCCATAGCGCGTCCACCCAAGACATAAGAAGGACGAACGAGAACTGGGAAACCAATTTTGCGAGCTGCAAGCACAGCTTCTTCTTCATTAGTTGCTGTTTGTCCAGGAGGTTGCGGAATATCCAAGTCTTTGAGGGCTTGTTCGAAGAGGTCACGGTCTTCTGCACGGTCCAAGTCAGCAACTTGAGTACCAAGGATAGTCACACCAGCTTTTGCTAATGGCTCAGCTAGGTTGATAGCTGTTTGACCACCGAACTGAACAATAACGCCTTTTGGTTGCTCCAAATCGATGACATTCATCACATCTTCGAAAGTCAATGGTTCAAAGTAAAGTTTGTCTGAGACAGAGAAGTCTGTTGAAACTGTCTCTGGGTTTGAGTTCATAATGATGGCCTCGTAGCCAGCAGCTTGGATTGCCTTAACAGAGTGAACTGTCGCATAGTCAAACTCAACCCCTTGACCGATACGGATTGGACCAGAACCTAGGACAAGTACAGATTCCTTATCTGACTTGATAGACTCATTTTCCCATCCATATGTTGAGTAGAAGTACGGAGTTTCTGATTCAAATTCTGCCGCACAAGTATCTACCATCTTGTAAACTGGGACAATCTTGTTTTCTAAACGAAGTTGGCGAACTTGATCAGCTGTAGTTCCCCAAAGTTCTGCGATTTTACGATCTGAAAAACCATTGAGTTTTGCTGTTTTCAAGACATCGACATCCTGAGGATGTGCGCCCAATTCTTGTTCAATCTCAAAGATATGCAAGAGTTTATCAAGGTAGAAAATATCAATCTTAGTCAAGTCTGCAATTTCTTCTGGTGTATAACCACGACGAATAGCTTCTGATACGTAGAAGAGACGGTCATCTTGAGCCTTGACAACTTTTTCAATCAAGGCGTCATCTGAAACATCTGCAAGCTCAGGCATTTCATTATGATGGACAGCAATTTCTAGAGATCGACAAGCTTTAAGGAGAGATTCCTCGATGTTCCGACCGATGGCCATAACTTCTCCAGTTGCCTTCATCTGGGTACCAAGACGACGTTCCCCTTTTTCAAACTTATCAAATGGGAAACGTGGAATCTTAGCCACCACATAGTCAAGGGCTGGTTCAAACATAGCATAGGTTGAACCTGTAACTGGGTTAATAACTTCATCCAAGGTCAACCCTACCGCAATCTTAGCAGCCAATTTAGCAATTGGGTAACCTGTTGCCTTAGAGGCAAGAGCTGAAGAACGAGATACACGAGGATTTACTTCGATGACATAGTACTTAAAGCTGTGTGGATCAAGCGCAAGCTGAACGTTACATCCGCCTTCAATCTTGAGAGCGCGGATAATGCTTAAGCTAGCATCACGAAGCATTTGGTTTTCATAGTCGGACATGGTTTGCGCAGGGGCAAATACGATAGAGTCCCCTGTGTGAATTCCGACAGGGTCAAAGTTTTCCATGTTACAAACAACAAGGGCATTATCAGCTGAGTCACGCATAACTTCATACTCAATTTCCTTGAAACCGGCAATAGAACGTTCAATCAAACACTGGGTAACAGGTGACAACTTCAAACCATTCTCAGCAATTTCTCGCAATTCTTCCTCGTTGGCACACATACCACCACCAGTACCACCTAGGGTAAAGGCTGGACGAACGATGACTGGGTAGCCAATTGTCGCTGCAAAGGCAACTGCTTCTTCTACTGTATTGACAATTTCAGATTCAGGGATGGGTTGCTCAAGCTCTTCCATCAATTGTTTAAAGAGATCACGGTCCTCAGCTTGGTCAATAGCAGACAGTTTAGTACCCAGAAGCTCTACTCCGATCTCATCTAGGATACCGTTTTTAGATAATTCCATGGCCATATTGAGACCTGTCTGACCACCGAGAGTTGGGAGCAAGGCATCTGGACGTTCCTTACGGAGAATACGCGTCACAAACTCGAGTGTAATCGGTTCGATGTAGACCTTGTCCGCAATCTCCTTGTCCGTCATGATGGTTGCAGGGTTTGAGTTAACCAAAACAACCTCATAGCCTTCCTCTTTCAAAGACAAGCAGGCCTGGGTTCCAGCATAGTCAAACTCAGCAGCCTGACCAATAATAATCGGACCAGAACCAATCACCATAATTTTTTGAATATCAGTACGTTTAGGCATTTATAAGATATTAAGGGCGTCAAGCGGACAAAGCTAAAATAGGAGTTATGACGAAGAACTGTTAGTTCTAGGAATAACTATCTTTTTAGCACCGTCCGTAGCCCGTATTCAGTTAAGCAAATACGAACTACCCTTCTCCTTTCTATTCGTCGCCTCACTGAGCGACATTAAATAAATTCTCCGACGATTTTTTTATAAATAAACTTAGTTAGAAATTTTAGAAGCTACATAATTTAAGGATAAACTTTTCAAAATCTTCGGGCGTTGTGGGATTAATGACTTTGTTACCTGTTCTTAAAGTAACGGCAAATAAATGAGAATCTGTCACTTTTTGATTTAAAAACTTCTCCGTCAAATCCCAATAATGAACAGAAGTCTTGTTCTTTGGTACTACCTCACTGAATGTAACATAACCAAAAGCAACATCATTGTTTAATCCTCTAACCTCATTAATAGCTTTTGCTATACTGTCAGTATTTTTTTCAGGATCATATAAACCATTAACTTTACATTCTATTATAGCTTTAACATCCTCATATTTATAAGCAAAATTATCAGGGTTAGCATCATCGTTTACAATTAACAAATCATACTCAAATTTACTACCTATCACAAAAGCATTAATCTCAGAAACTTTTAAGGGTAGAGAATTTTTCTTCAAAACATTACTTACTTCATCTTTTAATAATTCATTAGCAACTTTTCCTTTATATTTTGAGTATCCTTTAAATTGCTCAGATTTCCCTTCGAAAATATTTTGAAATTTGACAAATAAATTACTCATTACTCGCTCCCTCATTTCTTCCCTTTGAAAGCTTCCATCATCTCGATGAATTCATCAAATAGATAACTTGCATCATGTGGCCCAGGAGCTGCGTCTGGGTGGAATTGCACAGAGAAACCTGGTAGATATCTGTGACGTACGCCTTCAACTGACTTGTCATTGATTTCTTCGTGGGTGATGATTAAGTGCTCTGGTAAATCCTCACGGCTAACTGCGTAACCATGATTTTGACTAGTGAAGTCCACGCGCCCAGTTGCAATTTCACGTACTGCGTGGTTGAAGCCACGGTGACCAAACTTCATTTTATAGGTCTTAGCACCATTTGCCATGGCAAAGAGCTGGTGACCCATACAGATACCAAAGATTGGAATTTTCCCTAGAATACCACGGATCATCTCAAGAGCTTCTGGTACATCTTCTGGATTCCCAGGACCATTTGACAACATAACTCCGTCAGGGTTTAAATGCAAGATTTCCTCAGCCGTAGTTGTGTATGGAACTACAGTCACATTGCAATCACGCTTAGATAGCTCTCGTAAAATAGAGTGTTTAAGGCCGAAGTCTACTAAAACAACGCTCAAGCCAACTCCTGGAGCTGGATAAGCAGTCTTTGTAGAAACTTGTCTGATATTATCAGTCGGTAATACAGTTGCTTGAAGTTGATCTGCAATGTGATCCATACTATCGCCAGCGTGTGTTAGAGTCGCTCTCATGGTACCATGTTTACGAATAATCTTTGTAAGAGCTCGAGTATCAATGCCTGAAATTCCAGGAATCTTCTTAGCTTTCAGGAATTCATCCAAGGTCATTTGGTTACGCCAGTTGCTAGCTCTACGAGCCTCTTCGAAAACTACAACTCCTTTACAAGTAGGACTGATAGACTCGTAGTCGTCACGGTTAACTCCATAATTCCCTACTAGTGGATATGTGAAAGTCAAGATTTGTCCATTATAAGATTGGTCTGTAATGGATTCTTGATATCCTGTCATTCCAGTGTTAAAGACTATTTCCCCTGTTACATCAATATCTGCACCGAAGGCCTTACCTTCAAAAACTGTGCCATCTTCTAAAACTAGAAGTCGTTTTGTCATATTTTCACCTCTCGTGGACGCTCACTGGCGTCTTTTAACGTTTTGTGTCTTATTTGGCTTTTCTACTTGCCAATACGGATTCTAAGATTGCCATTCGAACAAATACTCCATTGGTCATTTGTTGGACAATACGTGATTTTGGTGTTTCAACAAGATGATCGGCAATTTCCACATCCCGATTCACAGGAGCCGGATGCATAATGATTGCTTCTTCTTTTAAGCGATTATAGCGTTCTTGGTTCAAGCCGTGTTGAGAATGATACTCTTCTTTTGAGAAGACTGCTCCACTTTCGTGGCGTTCATGTTGAACTCGAAGCAACATCAGAACATCCACCTGGTCAACAATCTCGTCAATAGTTACAAACTGACCATAATCTGCAAACTCTTGACTTCTCCATTCCTCAGGTCCTGCAAAGTAAAGTTCAGCACCTAAACGTTTCAAAATCTGCATATTGGACTTGGCAACACGTGAATGGTCCAAGTCACCAGCAATGGCAACCTTGAGCCCTTCAAAACGGCCAAATTCCTCGTAAATTGTCATCAAATCAAGCAGACTCTGACTAGGATGTTGCCCTGAGCCATCACCACCATTGATAATCGATGTCGTAATGGTTGGGCTCGCAATCAATTCCCTGTAGTAATCAACCTCTGGGTGCCGAATAACACAGATATCTACACCAAGCGCAGACAAGGTCAGGATTGTATCATAGAGTGTCTCACCCTTGTTTACCGAGCTTGTATTCACATCAAAGTCAAGTCGTTCCAGTCCCAGTTTAATCTCAGCAACTTCGAAGGATTTATGCGTTCTTGTCGAATTTTCAAAGAAAAGGTTGGAAACAATGGGATGGTCTTCGTAGGGCAACTGGGCTCCATTTTTAAACTCGACCCCTCGTTTAATCAATTTTATAACCTGATCTACAGTGAGATCTTCCATGGACACCACATGTTTGAGTGCTTGTTGATTTTCTGACATGGCTACTCCTTTAGCATTTTAAGCTTCTTCAGTAATCAAAACTCTATCTTGGCCATCAAGTTCTGTCATCTCAACGATGATTTCTTCAGAACGACTAGTTGGAATATTTTTCCCAACGTAATCTGGACGAATTGGCAATTCTCTGTGTCCACGGTCCACTAGTACTGCAAGACTCACACGGGCAGGGCGACCATGTCCGACAATGTTATCGATAGCGGCACGAATTGTACGTCCTGTGTAAAGAACATCATCCACCAAGATAACTTCGCGGTCTGTCACATCCACAGAAATCAAGGATGTATCTTCACCACTTTTGACATCGTCACGGTAAGGTTTGGTATCTAATTCTACAACGGGAACAGAGATATTTTCCAATTGTTCCAAGCGCTCTTGGATGCGGTGGGCGATAAAGACACCACGTGTTTTAATTCCCGCTAAAATGATTTTGTTCAAATCTTTGTTGCGTTCGATAATTTCATAAGTGATACGCGTAATTGCTCGCTTGACGGTTAATTCGTCTACAACTTCTTTTGTCTTCATGACAAACCTCCAAAAAGAAAAGTCTCCTTAGACAAGGAGACTTGAGAATGTATCATTAAGCGAGCCATACTGGAAACAGCATAGACTTACCCTTCTACTTTATCGAGCTCCTTGCCTGCCTCACGGGACAGGTTTAAAGGAATATTTTATTGTTCTTACTATATCACAAAGCCCAGTTCAAAGCAAGTAAAAACATTCAATGTTTGACCTTATAGTGAACTAAAATCATACAATTGTGGATAGTGTTCGCATTCTGGATTTTTCGGATGACAGATAGCACGACCAAAGTAAATCATGGCTTGATGCGCTGCCAACCACTTTTCTGGTGGTAAGACATCCATGACACGTTTTTCAACTTCAAGTGGAGTTGCTGATTTTTTAACAATATCATGGTGTTTGCAAATGCGCTCCACATGGGTATCAACCGCAAAAGCTGGAATTCCAAAGCCCACACTCATGACTACATTAGCTGTTTTACGCCCAACTCCCGCCAAACTTTCTAATTCTTCTCTAGTCTGAGGAACTTGACCATCAAAATCTTCTAATAACTGTTGCGCACATTTTTTAAGGAATTTAGCCTTATTTCGATACAGACCTAAACGAGAAATATGTTTAGCAATGTCACTCTCACTTGCGTCCGCCATGGCTTGTGGTGTAGGGAAGGCTTCAAAAAGAGCTGGAGTCGCTTTGTTTACTGCCGCATCTGTCGTCTGAGCAGACAACATAACTGCAACTAAGAGTTCAAAATGATTGCGAAAATCTAGACTAGGTTTTGCATCTGGAAAAAGAGCTATGATTTCCTCAATGACATAACGGGCACGTTTCTTGGATAAAACCATTTATTCGTCTCCATCAAATAGCCCTTGTAAACCTGCAAAAGGACTACTTTCTTCTTTTTTGACTGCTTGTTGAGCTTGATATTCTTCCTCAGTCATGATTTGCCAGTCATTTCCAGAAACAAATCCCTGACCAGCTTCTTCTTCTGCTGTTAAGACCTTGATTGGAATGTTTAGCAAGATATTGTCCGAAACACTTTCAGCCAGGTCTATTTCACCATTTTCGATAGGCAAGACCAGGTCATCATCTAGAACTTCTTGGTCTAGTTGATTGGTTGCTCCCTCCATGAAGACTTCTGTCACTGGATAAGACTCTGCTAACTCAACAGGTTCCATACTACGACTAGAAGCAAGTACGATGGTATAAGACAGTTGGTAATCTAGGAAAAACATACGGTCTTCATACTGAACCTTCCCAACTGCTACAATATCTTTTACGTCTAAAATTTCTTGGTTACGCTCACGTAAGTCAGCTGACAAGTCTAGAGTTTGCTCGAAATACAAACCCTCAGGCTGCTTACGAACTTCTTGAATATTTAATTTCATACTTCCTCCATAAAGATTTACTCACTTGATTATACCATGTAGTATAGATATATTGTACCATAGAACGCGAAAGCTTTATAGTGTTACGACCTCAAAAAGTAATTACATTGCCCTAGGTTCTCAATAATATAACTGTAACAATGTATCAAAGTCATCTCTATCCACGTTCTGACTGTTTTGTTTTATTTGTTTAATAATTTCATTCCTTGTATTGATATCAAAAGGTAACTCTTCAAATACTTCCTCTTTAACTAAGAATTCCCCGTTTTCTCCTTGAAATTGTCTAGTGATTTTTCTAATATCAGTTTCAAGTTCAATAGATTGAATGATTTCATAATCGACATTATCTTCAATTGCGTCTAGCAACAAACTAATTGATATCCTAATCATCTTTACTCACTTTCGTAAACTTAATCGTAAACATCCTATCATTATATACTACTATATAGAAGGCTAACAAAAATTTCTCCATAAAAAGGCGCTAATAATTAGTTGAATCATAAGAAATAACAATATTTTTTCAACTCATTATCCTCTGTCAACGGATAAATGTCAAATATTTTTAAGAATTTTTTCCCTCTGCTTCAAAATATTTCTAGACTTTAATTCTGCTATCTAGAGAATTATCATTTTTTTATATATTTATTATGACAAATTTATTTTTTGTGCTATACTATAGGCATCAATACATGAGCAAAGGAGGACGCTCATATGGAAGACAAAGCTCTTTTAACAGAAGCCTATCAGCTCGTTTCAGAATTAAACCAAACAATACAAAGTTGTAAACAGGGATTGCCAGATGACCTACGCTTACAACAAAATATAGACGAAATTCTCAGAGCACTTAAAAATGCTGACAAACTAGACAACGCCATCTTAATTGAACTGGAAAGTTTTTACCAACGGACTAGTCTTTTGATTGGACTTGGTTCACTGAAATTAAATGACCAAGCCCGCACTGCTTGGAGAAACTATGACAAGTTTCACTACGATCACGTTAAACATACGTTGACACTCTATGGACCTGTTTTTGGGTTTTAAAAATAGAGGATTTTCTGGCTTAATCTTGACAAATTTTCTCAAAAAGAGTATGATGATTGCAACAATACTCGGAGGTAAGGGAGACATGAACAACTAAGTCTATCAAATAAAGAACCTTTATTTAGTAGATCTTGTTTCTGTCTCTTTTTGTGTGCTCTTTTTTCTGCTGAATTTTCAGCCCTTTTAAAAGAGTTTTTTTGACATAGACGATTAGCTCTACTAGGTAAAGTAGAGCTTTTTGTTATGCAATATGAACATTCTAGAAAGGGCAATAATATGATAAAAATCAATCATCTGACCATTACACAAAACAAAGATTTAAGAGACCTTGTTTCCGATTTAAACATTAATATCCAAGACGGAGAAAAGGTCGCTATTATAGGCGAAGAAGGAAATGGAAAATCAACCTTACTTCGAACTTTAATGGGAGAAAAATTAGCTGATTTCTCTATCAGGGGAGAAATCCAATCTGACCCTCAATCACTGGCTTACATTCCTCAAAAACTACCTGAGGACCTGAAAAAGAAAACTCTACATGACTACTTCTTTTTAGACTCTACAGATTTGGACTACAGCATTCTCTATCGCTTGTCTGATGAATTACATTTTGACAGCAGTCGTTTTACAAGTAATCAAGAAATTGGTAGTCTCTCAGGTGGTGAAGCTTTGAAAATTCAGCTCATCCATGAATTTGCCAAACCCTTTGAGATTTTATTTTTAGATGAACCTTCAAATGACCTGGATATAGAGATGGTTGATTGGCTAAAAAATCAGATTCAAAAGATGAGGCAAACCGTTATTTTCATTTCTCATGATGAAGACTTTCTCTCTCAAACAGCAGACACCATTATCCACTTGCGACTGATCAAACACCGGAAAGAAGCGGAAACGCTAGTAGAGCATTTAGACTACGATAGCTATAGTGACCAGAGAAAGGCTAATTTTACCAGACAAAGCCAGCAAGCTGCCAATGACCAACGAGTCTATGACAAAACCATGGAAAAACATCGCCGAGTTAAGCAAAATGTAGAAACTGCACTTCGAGCTACCAAAGACAGTACTGCTGGTCGCCTATTAGCTAAAAAGATGAAAAATGTTCTTTCTCAAGAAAAACGCTACGAAAAAGCAGCTCAGTCCATGACCCAAAAGCCACTTGAAGAGGAACAAATCCAACTTTTCTTTTCAGATATAGAGCCATTAGCGGCTTCAAAAGTCTTAGTTCGACTAGAAAATGAGACTTTATCCATTGGCCAACGAATTCTGTCTCAAGGGCTACAATTAACTATCCGAGGTCAAGAAAAAATCGGCATTATAGGTCCCAATGGCGTTGGCAAATCCACTCTTTTAGCAAAGTTACATCAACTACTAAGTGGCAAAAGAGAGATTTCGCTTGGTTTTATGCCACAAGATTACCAAGAAACTCTGCAATTGGATCTATCCCCAGTAGAATTTCTCAGCCAAACTGGACACAAGGAGGAAATACAGAAAATCCAATCTCACTTAGCCAGTCTTAATTTCAGCTATCCTGAGATGCACCACCAAATCCACTCCTTATCTGGAGGTCAACAGGGTAAACTCCTTCTTTTGAATTTAGTTCTGCGAAAACCAAACTTTCTCCTTCTGGATGAACCCACACGAAATTTTTCTCCCACTTCTCAACCAGAAATCAGAAAACTCTTTGCCAATTATTCTGGTGGTCTGGTCACTGTTTCACATGATCGACGTTTCTTAAAAGAAGTCTGTACGAGTATCTATAGTCTGACAGAGCATAGTTTAGAAGTAATTGATTTACAAGATCTTTAACTTTTGGAAATAAAACATCCAGAGAAAACCTCTGGATGTTTTTTACATATGTTTCAAACGCTCAATCCGTTCTGAAATAGGTGGATGCGTATAAAATAGTTTTTTCAAGAAACCTGGTTTTTGAGGATCATTGATATAAAGCGCACTACTAGCATCATCCACATGATGACTCATGGGTTGACTATTGTCTAATTTTTGTAAAGCATTGATCATTCCTTGAGGATTACGAGTTAGTTCTACGCTTGAAGCATCCGCCAAAAATTCTCGTTGGCGAGAAATAGCTAATTGTACTAAAGTTGCTGCAAGAGGTGCCAGAACAATGGCTAGAAGAGAAATAACTAACAGAATCACTTCAAGTCCCCCACTATCTCGATCATTACTTCTACGACTACGACCAGCACCTCCCCACCACATCATACGACCAGCCATACTTGATAATAGCGTAATTGCACTAGCCAGAGCAACAGCAATGGTTGAAATACGAATATCGTAATTACGTATGTGACTAACTTCATGACCGATTACAGCTTCTAACTCCTCACGATTCATGATATCTAAAAGTCCTGAAGTTGCTGCTACAGCAGCATTTTGAGGATTCGAACCCGTAGCAAAAGCATTTAAGCCAGCATCATCAATGACATAAACACGTGGCATAGGAATTTGGGCTACCATAGCCATATCCTCAACAACATGATAGAGAACTGGTTCTTCATTCCTGTCAACTTCACGCGCACCATTCATGCTCATGACAATCTCTGTTGATTGGAAAATCATAGATACTGCATAGACGAGACCGATAAGAATAGCTAAAATTATTCCCATAAAACCGGAGTTCATAAATAGATAGCCTACTGCATAACCTAATAAAGCCAATAGAAGGAAGAAAACAGTTAGTAGAACCACTGTTTTACGCTTATTACTTGCAATTTGTTGATACAGCATATTACTCACCTAGACTACTAAAATCAACCTTAGGGACCGATTTTTCTTCTTCAGGTGTTTGAAGAAAGTCAGAAGCTTTAAACCCAAAAATCAGAGCAACCAAATTACTTGGGAAGGTTTCTAATTTAACATTATAGTTGCTAACAACACTATTATAGAGTTGGCGAGAGTAAGAAATTTTATTTTCAGTATTGGTCAGCTCTTCTTGCAATTGTGCAAAGTTGCCACTCGCTTTTAGGTCTGGATAATTTTCTGCAACAGCAAAAATTCCTGATACTTGGCGTGAAAGTGCATCACTAGCTTTCATGGCTTCTGCAGGTGTAGTTGCTGCAGCTACTTGTCTACGGAGTTCAGTCACCTTTTCAAGAGTAGAACTTTCGTATTTAGCATAACCTTTTACTGTTTCAATTAAGTTTGGTAAGAGATCATTTCGACGCTTCAACTGAACATCAATCTGGCTCCAAGCCTCCTTGGTCTGCATACGATTTTTCACCAAACCGTTATAGCTAACAATCACAAAAATAACAATCAGAGCCAAAACTCCAAGAATAATCCAAGTCATAATCTTATTCCTTTCTGCTTTTAGATTAGTACCAGTATATCAAATTTCCATCTTTTTGTGGTAAAATAAGATGATATTAAAGAAGGAAACTACTATGAAACCAGAAACTTTTTACTCATTACTTGACAAACAGAATATTAATCTTACTGATCAGCAAAAATTTCAATTTGAGCGCTATTTCGAACTCTTAGTCGAGTGGAACCAAAAAATCAACCTGACTGCCATTACTGAAAAGGAAGAGGTTTACCTTAAACACTTTTATGATTCCATCGCTCCTATCCTACAAGGGTTGATAGAAAACCAAGAAATTAAGTTAATGGATATTGGCGCTGGTGCAGGATTCCCAAGTCTCCCTATGAAGATTCTCTACCCTCAGCTAGATGTGACCATCATTGATTCTCTGAACAAGCGCATTAACTTCCTTCAGCTTCTGGCTGAGGAGCTTGATTTAGAAGGGGTTCATTTCTACCATGGACGCGCCGAAGACTTTGCCCAAGACAAGAACTTCCGTGCCCAATTCGACATTGTGACAGCTCGTGCAGTTGCTCGCATGCAAGTTCTCTCAGAGTTAACCATTCCCTACCTTAAAGTTGGTGGAAAACTTTTAGCTCTTAAGGCCAGTAATGCTCCTGAGGAATTGACAGAAGCCAAAAATGCTCTCAACCTTCTCTTTAGTAAGGTTGAAGATAATATCAGCTACACACTTCCTAATGGAGACCCTCGCTACATCACCATTGTAGAAAAGAAAAAAGAAACTCCAAACAAATATCCACGTAAGGCCGGTATGCCCAATAAACGACCACTTTAGGATATTTTAAATAAATATTCACAAGATTATACCTCGCTTTTTTGTTTCTTGGCTCGGGAAAAAATGATTTACAAAATCATTTTTTTCTGCTATACTATCACAAGCAAAGGTTTTTAATGTCATCCCGTGAGGTGACGAAGACGCAGATATATATGAAATTCTTTAAATATTGGGATAACCATGTTTTAAAGATGTCTTACTCTGAGAGCCTATTGCTGTAAAATAATGGGCTCTTTTTTGATGCCCAAAAAGTGAGGTATTTATGAAACAAGAATCAACTGTTGATTTGTTACTCGACGTTGACCAACGTCCTTCTTTTGGTAAGGGAATTCTACTCAGCTTCCAGCACGTGTTTGCCATGTTTGGTGCTACCATCTTGGTGCCACTGATTTTGGGAATGCCTGTATCTGTTGCCCTGTTTGCATCAGGTGTCGGAACACTGATTTACATGGTATGTACTGGCTTTAAAGTTCCGGTCTATCTCGGTTCTTCTTTTGCCTTCATCACTGCAATGTCTCTTGCTATGAAGGAAATGGGTGGCGATGTTTCTGCCGCTCAAACAGGGGTTATCTTAACTGGTTTAATCTACGTTCTTGTTTCAACTAGCATCCGCTTTGCTGGTACAAAATGGATTGATAAACTTTTACCACCAATCGTTATCGGACCTATGATTATCGTAATTGGTCTTGGTCTTGCAGGTTCAGCTGTAACAAATGCTGGTCTTGTTGCTGATGGCAACTGGAAAAATGCTCTTGTAGCTGTGGTTACCTTCCTCATCGCTGCCTTTATCAATACAAAAGGAAAAGGATTCCTTCGTATCATTCCTTTCTTGTTTGCCATTATCGGTGGATATATCTTTGCAGTCTTTCTTGGTCTAGTAGACTTCACACCTGTTCTTCAAGCTAACTGGTTCGAAATTCCAGGCTTCTACCTACCATTTAGCACAGGTGGTGCCTTCAAAGAATACAACCTTTACTTCGGTCCAGAGACGATTGCAATCTTACCAATCGCGATCGTAACAATCTCAGAACACATTGGAGACCACACGGTCTTGAGCCAAATCTGTGGCCGTCAATTTTTGAAAGAACCAGGTCTTCACCGTACCCTTCTTGGTGACGGTATCGCAACATCTGTATCTGCCTTCCTTGGTGGTCCTGCTAATACTACCTACGGTGAAAATACAGGGGTGATCGGTATGACTCGTATCGCTTCTGTCTCAGTTATCCGTAATGCAGCCTTTATCGCAATTGCCCTTAGCTTCCTTGGTAAATTCACTGCTTTGATTTCTACAATC
Source organism: Streptococcus infantis (assembly GCF_964243025.1). Lineage (GTDB taxonomy): Bacteria > Bacillota > Bacilli > Lactobacillales > Streptococcaceae > Streptococcus > Streptococcus infantis_N. The sequence goes on along the minus strand of NZ_CAXTDJ010000005.1, from coordinate 126,677 downwards.
CCTAGCGCCGTACTTGGTGGTATGTCAATCCTTCTTTATGGGGTTATCGCCAGCAACGGTTTGAAAGTTTTGATCAAGGAACGTGTAGACTTTGGTCAAATGCGTAATCTTATCATAGCAAGTGCAATGCTCGTGCTTGGACTTGGTGGAGCAATCCTTAAACTTGGTCCAGTTACCCTTTCAGGTACTGCCCTATCAGCAATGACAGGTATCCTTTTGAACTTGATCTTGCCATACGAAAATAAAGACTAAAAGCATTCATAAAAAAATCCACTCGAATGAGTGGATTTTTTGCTTATGTTCTCCAAGTAATCAAGAGGTACAAGAGACTTGAACCAAACATATCTGCAAGAGCGTGCATGAGAAAGAATGGCAGTAAATTCTTGACTACATACTTGTACAAGAAATAATAGAATAGTCCGTAAACAAGACCAATAACCAAGGCCCAGAGTAATCCTTGGTAGGTATGGAAAGAAATCCGTATGATTACTGAGTATAATAGAACCAGCCACTGATGTTTTTCTTTTACTGAAGTCAGCAATCCCAAGAAGAAAAATTCTTCGTAAAAACCATTTAAAAGCGCATAGCCAATAGCCATTGGCGTTAAGGCCATGAATTTTCTAATGATTTCCATTGGGTCTATAAAAGGAATCAACTGAGGATTAAAATAATTGTACTCACCACTAAGGGTTGTTACAATATCACCAAAAATACCAACAATAGCAAAGATAAGGGGAACCCAGATGAAAACAGACCAGGAAAAGCGTATAGGAAGTTGTTTAAAATCATAATTTCGAATCAAGAGATAAAGGAAAGTAATCCCTAACATCATCAATTGAAAAGTAAAATTACTAGAATAAGCTGCCCCATCACTTGCTACATTTGTTGTAGTTTCCGCAACACTAGCAAGAGTTGAAGGTGATAGACTATCCATAAATTGTTGAGTAGAACGGATGATAAACTCTCCAAACATTAAAACAGTGATGATTAAGATGTCGAACCATTTTAAGTATCTTAAAGGTTTAGCTGGATGAATACTTTGTATAAAATTCATATTTCCTCCGTTTAGCTTATTTTTGTAACTTCATTATAAACTTTCAATCTTAAAATTAATTAAATTGATACTAGAGCATAAAAAACAACCTCTTTATAAGGTTGTTCTGTTCTTAAATGGACTTGTGTTTCTTTTCTAGCATTAAATCCTTTAAAGAAATAATAGTCACAGCCAATAAAATCATTGCCATACCAAGAAAATCTATAGGATAAAAGATATCTCCCATAATCATGAAAGCAAAGAATACAGCAGATATTGGTTCAATAGAGGCCAAGAGACTAGATTTGACTGGCCCAACCAGACTTGCCCCCTTAAGAAAGGCCGTGTAGGCAAAAACAGTCCCGATGAGAATAATTCCAGCAAATGCTAAGAAAATATCAAATGACATAGGTAGACTAGCACCGATAATACCAGTAAATGGCACTGCTACAAACCCAGAAATGGTCATACCGACACCAATAACCAGAATGCTCCCCCATTTTTGAATGAGTTTAATGGGTAAAATGATATAAAGAGCATAGGTTAAAGCAGAGAACAAGCCCCAAAAGAGACCTGCTGGTGTCATAGAGAGCTGATCCAACTGACCATGAGTCGCAATTAAAAAGGTTCCACCTATTGCTAAAATCATAGAAAGGATTTCGGCTATAGTAGGTGCTACCTTATCCTTTATACTTGTGTAAGCAAGAATTCCAACTGGACAGACATACTGAAGCACCGTCGCTGTACCTGCATTTGTCTCCTGAATAGCCGATAAATAAGCCAATTGATTCAGAAAGAGGCCAAATAAAGAAAATAGGAAGAGAGAAAACAGACTTGATTTATCTTTTAAAAAAGCTAGAAATTGTTCCTTAGACTTTATATAGGACAAGAGAACTAAGAGCAAACCTGCAACAATCAAACGGATATTGGTTAGGACTAGAGCTGAAATCCCATGAGCCATCAGGTACTGACCACTGGTTCCAGACAAGCCCCATGCAATACCCGCAATGACTGTAAAAAGAGTTCCTTTAAAAGCTTTTGACATGCTTCCTCCCTAGTCTGCTTCACGAATTAGATCCATGACCTGATTACGGTCTAGTATCCACTGGCTACGCTCATCCTTTTCGTAGGTTCTATTAGACAAGAAAATAGCAGCTTCCTGCTTCTTACGATTCCACATGATAAAGGTACCAGTATAGCCTGTATGGTCTAGCCACTCACCTTCTAGGTTCCAAGCTAGCGAACGCTCTTTATCATCTAAATCTGAGAAATTCTGGCTCAAATCTGCAGCAAAATCATCCTGTAAATAATGCTCTAGGAAGATTTCTAAATCTTTTACGGTTGAAAACAAGCCTGCACTCCCAGCATGTCTGCCTAGTAAACGTGCCTTTGGATCGTGCACTACTCCTGCTTTCTGTCCCCGAACAGTAGGAACAGCACTGCTAACTGGTCCAAACTGAGTTTCCTTCATCTTCCATGGATCGAAAATTTGCTCTTGTAAAATCTGGTCTAAGTCTTTCTCAAAGTAATTCTCTAGGAGAAAACCTAGCAAGAGAAAGTGCACATCCGAGTATAGAAAAGCTCTCTTCTCTCGTCGATTCAAATGAAACATGGCTTCTTTCAATTCTTCTGTATTCAACTGGTCTCTATTGATAATAAACGGGTCCAAGTCCGTAGAATGTGTGAGGAGTTGACGAATGGTGATATCTGGATAATCAGAGTCAGGTAAAAATTCTGTCACTGACTTTTCTAAATCTAATTCCCCTTGATGCCACAAAAAAGTTAAGACAGTTCCAACTCCGACGACTTTGCTCACACTTGCCAAATCATAGACTAAACCTTGACAAGTCTGCTCTCCAATTTCTGGATTTGCTTCTCCGAGGTAGCAATCAGACCATTCACCATCCCGATAATATGCAAAAGAGGCACCAGGATAAATCCCTGCCTCAATTTGTTGCTCTATTTTTTGAATGATTTTTTGTTTCATACTTCTTCAAACCACAATTCGATATTGTTGGCATCCTTGGTTAGGAAAAACTTCTCAGACTTAGGAATAAAGTAACCTGCAGTTTCAAAACGTTGACGGAGACTAGGCAATTCAAGTTCTTTTACTTGGAATTTCAACATAGACAAATCCCAAGTTACATTATTTTCAACAAGCAAATCACTACCTTGGGCTTGCTTGAAAGTTATGCTAGTTTCGTTTTCCTCTTTTCCAAGCAGGCTCGTCGTTTCAGCAGGCAAGTTAATTTCTACTGAAATATCAAATGCTGTTAAATATTGCAGTTCCTCATCTTTTGTGAAAGTAACAGTTTCATCAAACTTTCTCAAATCTTTGATGTCATCTTCTGAATGGATTAGGACAAGATCCCCTTCTGGTGAAAGGATTTCAAAAGCATATCCCTTGTTTCCTTTATAGAGTTGAGGAAGTTTTTCCATTCTACCTAGTAGTGCTTCAACCTCGGATGGATTCGCTACTTTTACAATCAATCTAGCTAATTTTTTGATCCCTTCAACCTTACGGCTTCTCATACTTGGTGATTCTTCTAAAACCAATTTTTCAATGCCTGACTGGTCTCCTAGCGATAAGAAAGCTGACTCTTCAAGCAAGGGTTTCATACCCAAGGTTTGGATATAAAACAATTCATTTAATCTTCTATTATTTATCTTTAGCGTCGGGATCATACGCACAATTTGATTTACATTCATAAATTCCTCCAACACTTTTTATTTTAAAGGATTTTATTTCATTTTACAAGTTATTCAACTAAAAACTTTAACTATATTAACCTTTTTAGCACATGAAACTCCCTTCTAAATTAGAAGGGAGCCTATTGTATTTAGTAAACTAGTTATATCAATTCTTCCAAGAAAGTTCTGCTTGAAGACCATAGTGATCACTGACCTGCGGACTTGCTTGGCCATCAAAAACTACCTGTAACTTTTCTACCTGAAGATCTTTTGTCGTAAAGACGTAATCAATTCGAAGAGGTTCTGAATTCCCTTTCCAACCATCGATTTCTGGAGGAACAGTGTAGCTTCCACTTCTCTCTTTTGCAACTTCATAGGCATCCTGTAAGCCTAGCGGACTAGTTAGGATAGCTTGATATCCTTCCTGACCTGCAGGGTTGTTAAAATCTCCTGCTAGTAATAGAGGTTTATTCAACTCTTTTAAAACTGCTTCAAATCTTGCCCATTCCTCTTGGAATCCTTTATCCCACCAAGAGAGATGCACACTCGCAACTGCAAGCTCTTTACCTTCTACTACTGTTTCTACTAGTGCAACTCGACGAGTGTGATAATCAGTTGGATCATCTACATCTGAAACCAAAATCTCACGCGCCTCAATCGGTGTTTTAGATAGAATTGAAACTCCCTCATGATAACGGTCATATCCGATATGATTATAAGCCCATGTCCAATAATAGTCCAGTCCTTTTTCAGACAACTTCTCTACTAAAAGACGAACATAGTGGTCTTGGTGAATGGGTTCTGCTGAAGGTAACGGATTGTAAAGTGGTCCAGACTCTACTTGAGGTGATGTAATTTCTTGGTTGATTTCTTGAAAACAAATCAAATCATAACTGTTTTCAAGTATATCTTGAAACAAGAGCTGAAATTTTTCTTCAGGATTTTTTTCCATCCAACTATGAGTATTGAGTGTTAAAAACTTCATGTTTTTCTCCTATAAACAAGAGGTTGGAAAACAGCTTCCAACCCCTTAGTGTATTACAATTCTACTTTTGCAACTGCTGTTTTGGCTGCAAGAGAACCGGTTTGTTCTAATTTAACTGACTTGATGGCATCTCCATTTGTAAAGACTACTACAGTTGTAGTTTCACGCTCAGCAGCCTGAATAGCTCCGAGGTCAGCTTTGACCAAGAGATCACCAGCAGCTACTGTTTGACCTTCTGAAACAACCACTTCAAATGGTTTTCCTTCAAGACTTACAGTATCAAGACCAATATGAACAAGAACTTCAAGACCTGCTTCAGTTACAAGACCAAGAGCATGTTTAGTTGGGAAGACGCTTGATACAGTACCAGAAACTGGAGATACAATGTTTCCATTTGCTGGTTCTACTGCAAATCCATCACCCATCATTTTTTGTGAAAAGACTGGATCCTTAACTTGTTCCAATTCAATGACTTGACCGTCAGCAACTGAATAAACTTCTTCAGTTACACCTTTGTAGACAACAGTATCTTTTTGAGCTGCTGCCATTTGACTTGGAAGAGTTTCAGGAATCACTTCTCCAGAATCAAGAATATCTTGGATATCTGATTTCAATACGTCAGCTTTAGGTCCGTAGATAGCTTGGACACCTTGTCCTTTCATGACAAGTCCCATAGCTCCTTCAGCTTTCCATTGTTCTTCTGTTCCAACTTTTTCTGCATCTTTTACAGTAACGCGAAGACGAGTCATACATGCGTCGACATCAACGATGTTAGCACGTCCACCAAGAAGGTTGATGATGTTAACTGCTTGAGAAGCTTCTGCAACTTTAGTTTCGCCGGCAACTGAAGATTCAGAAGATCCATCTGCATTTTCGTAGTTACCGTTACGTCCTGGAGTTGCATAGTTGAATTTCTTAATCATGAAATTAGCGATAAAGTACATGATAACTGCAAAGAGGACAGTTACCCAGATAAAGTTAACAATATCCATACCAATACCAGCGTTGATAGCTAGCGGAGTACGAGTCAAGAATTCGATTGAACCGAATGAGTGCACACGAAGGTTCACAATATCAGCCATTGCAAAGGCAGCACCTTGAACAAGAGCATAAACAAGGTAAAGAGGTGTTGCGATGAACATGAACATGTACTCAATTGGTTCAGTTACCCCTGTCAAGAATGTTGCAAGAGCAGTTGCGATCATCATACCTTTGTATTGGTGTTTCTTATCTGGATCAACGTTACGGTAGATAGCCACAATTACACCCATCAAGATACCAAACGAACCAATCATTTGTCCAACTTTGAAACGAGCTGGATGTACTGTATCTAACAAGTGTTGGTATTGAGCTGCGTCAGTACCTTTAAGGTTTACAAGGTCAGTTACCCATGCAAGCCAAAGTGGATCTTGACCAAATACTTGAGTACCTTTTGCCGCACCAGTCATGACATCATAAGTACCACCAAGAGCTGTATAGTTCATTGGGATAGTCAACATGTGGTGAAGTCCAAATGGCAAGAGTAAGCGTTCCAAAGTACCATACAAGAATGGTGCTAGAACTGGAGCTGTTTCTTGAGAGTTAGCGATCCAGATACCAAAGCTATTAATACCTGTTTGAACAAGTGGCCAGAAAATTGAAAGCAAGATTGCCGCAATTACTGAACGAAGAATAACTACAAACGGTACAAAACGTTTTCCGTTAAAGAATGAAAGTGCATCAGGAAGCTTACGGAAATTGTAGTATTTGTTAAAGGCAGTCGCCCCAATAAAACCAGAAATAATCCCTACGAAGACACCCATGTTAAGCGCTGGAGCTTCAAACACACTGATGAAGTAATCAGAAACTTTGATAGAGTTACCAAAGATTGTTGAAACCATTGCATTAGGATCTTTCAACATATCACCACTAACACTAAAGATAGCACCAGTGATACGGTTGATCAAGATAAAGGCAAGTCCTGCTGCAAAAGCACCACCTGCACGTTCTTTAGCCCAGCTTCCTCCGATAGCTAGAGCAAATAAAATGTGAAGGTTAACGATAACTCCCCAACCGATTTGCTCAAGGATTCCACCTGTAACAACAAGTGGCACAAAGTTAGGATTAATCATTGCAAGCGTCTTACCGATTGAAATCATCAAACCAGCAGCCGGCATAACAGCGATAACCACCATTAGAGCCTTACCGAATTTTTGCCAAAACTCGAAAGACAAAACATTTTTGAATGTATCTTTCATCATTCAAATCTCCTTATTTTTATTTTAATGCAAACGATTTACGAAAACGTTTGCACCAATCACACCTCTATTATACCACTTTAATTTTTTTTGTAAAGGATTTATATAAGATTTTTTATTTTAATAATTTTTTACTTCTCTTCAATTGTTTACTAACTTTGAGTTTACTGGGGTTTTCTGATATAATAATAGCTATGAAATCCTATAATACCTTGAATGATTATTATCGAAATTTATTCGGAGAAAAAACTTTCAAAGTTCCTATCGATGCCGGATTTGATTGTCCCAATCGTGATGGTACAGTAGCTCATGGAGGTTGTACTTTCTGTACGGTTTCTGGATCTGGAGATGCTATCGTTGCACCTGACGCTCCTATTCGTGAGCAATTTTATAAAGAAATTGACTTTATGCACCGTAAATGGCCAGATGTAAAAAAATATCTAGTCTATTTCCAAAACTTTACTAATACTCATGAAAAGCTCGAAGTCATTCGCGAACGCTATGAGCAAGCTATTAATGAACCTGGTGTGGTTGGAATCAATATTGGTACACGACCAGATTGCCTGCCTGATGAGACTATCGAATACTTGGCAGAACTATCAGAGCGAATGCATGTTACTGTAGAGTTAGGTTTACAAACAACCTATGAGGAAACTTCTGAATTGATTAACCGTGCCCACTCCTATGAACTCTACGTGGAAACGGTTAAGCGCTTGAGAAAATATCCAAAGATTGAGATTGTAGCCCATTTAATTAATGGTTTGCCAGGTGAAACTCATGACATGATGGTGGAAAATGTTCGTCGCTGTGTGACTGATAATGATATTCAAGGGATTAAACTTCACCTACTTCACCTTATGACAAATACTCGGATGCAACGTGATTATCACGAGGGTAGACTGCAGCTTATGAGTCAAGATGACTATGTGAAAGTTATCTGTGACCAACTAGAAATTATTCCCAAACATATAGTCATCCATAGGATTACGGGTGATGCGCCTAGAGATATGCTAATAGGTCCTATGTGGAGTCTCAATAAATGGGAAGTTCTAAATAGCATAGAAGCTGAAATGAGACGTCGAGGTAGTGTCCAAGGATGCAAGGCTGTAAAACAGGAGTTTATGAATGAAAAAACCACTTGAAATGGCGCATGATTTTCTTGCCCAAGTCATCACAAAAGATGATGTTGTTGTAGATGCAACAATGGGAAATGGACATGATACACTTTTCCTTGCCAAATTAGCTAAACAGGTCTACGCTTTTGATATACAAGAACAAGCTCTTGAAAAAACTAGTCAACGTCTACAAGAATCCGGTTTGACCAATGTCGAGTTACTCCTACAAGGTCATGAAACCGTAGATCAGTTTGTAACAGAGGTGAAAGCAGCCATCTTTAATCTAGGTTATCTTCCTACTGCCGATAAGTCTATCATTACTAAACCTCACACAACCATTGAGGCACTTGAAAAACTCTGTCAGATGCTCGTTAAAGGGGGACGAATTGCCATCATGATTTATTACGGGCATGAAGGCGGAGATATAGAACGGGATGCAGTTATGGATTATGTTAGTCAGTTACCTCAACAAGAATATACTACTACTATCTATCGCACCCTCAATCAAATCAACAATCCACCATTTTTAGTTATGATTGAAAAATTAGAAAGGTATCGACATGGATAAACAATACCTAAAAGATAAAATCGAAGCTCTTCGTCACAACTTTGTCGAGTCAACCCAACATGAACGTGCAGTTGGTATTTTGGATGAAGCACATATGAGTAAAAAAATGCTGAAAATCAAAAAGAAAATGATTTCACTTGAAATGGAGCGTTGTCAGAAAAAAATAGAACATAAGGACTGCTCAAAGATTGATCAAAAAATCCAAGAACAAAAGGAACTTTTTGAAGCTTGTCGAAAACAAAAATAAGGAGGTAGAAGATGGATTTACTTTTTTATCTCTTGATATTTTTACTTGTTCTCATTGTTTCTAGTACGACCAATAAGCTTCTGCCCTTTTTACCCATGCCTCTGATTCAAATTTTGTTAGGGATTGGAATTGGACTTTGTTTACCCAACAACCAATATCATTTAGATACTGAGTTATTCCTAGCTTTAGTCATTGGCCCACTACTCTTTCGCGAGGCTCAAGAAGCAGACATTACTTCTATCCTAAAACACTGGCGGATTGTCCTCTACTTGATTTTTCCAGTTATCTTTATCTCAGCTCTGAGCATGGGGGGACTCGCTCATGTCCTTTGGGCTAGCCTTCCATTAGCCGCCTGCGTAGCAGTTGGTGCCGCCTTAGGTCCTACTGACCTAGTCGCCTTCGCATCCCTTTCTCAACGCTTTTCCTTCCCAAAACGGGTCTCTAATATCCTAAAAGGAGAAGGTCTTCTGAATGATGCTTCTGGACTAGTAGCCTTTCGAATGGCTCTCATCGCTTGGACAACAGGAACATTCTCCCTGACCCAAGCCGGAACTTCATTAGCCATTTCCATCGTTGGAGGATTTGCAGTCGGCTTTATAACAGCCCTAATCAATCGCTTTCTTCATACCTTTCTACTCAGTGTCCGTGCAACAGATATCGCAAGTGAGCTCTTATTGGAACTTAGTTTACCTCTCTTGACTTTTTTCATAGCCGAAGAAATTCATGTTTCAGGCATCATCGCCGTTGTTGTCGCGGGGATTCTGAAAGCCAGTCGTTTCAAGAAAATAAATCTCCTTGAAGCGCAAGTTGATACAGTTACTGAGACTGTTTGGCAGACTGTAACCTTTATGCTCAATGGTTCAGTCTTTGTCATTCTTGGAATGGAACTGGAAATGATCGCGGAACCAATTCTTAAGAGTGCATTTTACAACAAAGTTCTTCTCTTACTCAGCGTTTTCCTCTTGACCTTCCTGCTTTTTGCTATCCGCTTTGTCATGATCTATGGATTTTACGCATTTCGGATTAAGAAGCTTCATAAAAGTTTAGACAAATATGTCAAAGACATGCTCCTCCTTACCTTTTCTGGTGTGAAGGGAACTGTATCCATTGCCACTATCCTTTTGATACCGTCTAATCTGGAACAAGAACACCCTCTTCTTCTCTTCCTCGTAGCTGGTGTAACCCTAGTAAGTTTCCTGACGGGATTACTAGTACTCCCACACCTTTCTGAAGAAAAAGAACCATCTAAGGATCAGCTCATGCACATCGCTATCTTAAACGATGTTGCCATGGAATTAGAGAAGGATTTAGAGAACACAAAAAACAAGGTTCCACTCTATGCAGCTATTGACAATTATCATGGACGTATTGAAAACCTTATTCTTAGTCAAGAAAACAAAGAAATTCAGGAGGACTGGGAAGCTCTTAAACTCTTGATTCTCAGTGTTGAAAGCGATGGTTTGGAACAAGCCTATGAAGAAGGAAAGATTGGAGATCGTGCTTATCGTGTCTACCAACGCTACTTGAAAAGCATGGAGAAAAATATTAAGCGAAACTTTGCTTCTCGACTAACCTACTACTTCCTTGTCTCCATACGCATTCTTCGTTTTCTACTTCATGAATTGCTCACATTTGGGAAAACATTCCGTTCATGGAAAGACAAGGAAAAACAGCGACTTCTTGCCATTGATTATGACCAGATTGCAGAACTCTACCTAGCTAATACAGAAATTATCATCGAGAGTTTGGAAAACCTCAAAGGGATTTATAAGAGTTCCTTGATTAGCTTCATGCAGGAATCTCGTCTTCGCGAAACCAGTCATATTACGAGTGGTGCCTTTGTGGAACGGGTTATCAATCGTATCAAACCCAATAACATTGATGAAATGCTTAGAGGATACTACCTTGAACGTAAGTGTATCTTTGAATACGAAGCTCAAAAACTCATCTCAGCTCAATATGCCAAAAAGCTACGCCAAAATGTCAATAATTTAGAAACTTATTCCTTAAAAGAATCTGCTAATACCTTACCTTATGATATGATGGAATTAGTTCGAAGAAATTAAAATCTATAGAAAACAAGAGAAAAACTGGAGGATTGTAACATGAAAAAGTTGTGGAAACAGCTGACTGATAGACCCTTATTAAAAGCTTTTTTGCACTACTATCAAGCCTCCGATAGTGAGTTAACTAGCGTTGCTGTTGCCTACTATTGGTTGATTTCAATCTTCCCTTTACTCATGATAGTGGTCAATATCTTACCCTACTTTCAAATTCCCATCTCAAACTTTCTATTAACAATCAAGGAATTTTTACCAGATACAATCTATGAAGTTGTTGCAAAAATTGTCCGAGAAGTTCTGACTCAACCATCAACAGGTTTACTAAGTTTTGCTATCTTATCAGCTCTTTGGACTTTCTCCAAATCCATGGATTTTCTTCAGAAGGCCTTTAATAAAGCCTATGGAGTTGCAAAAAATAGAGGAATTATCTCACACCAGCTGATGAGTCTCTTGGTTAGCTTTGGCCTTCAAATTCTCTTTGCCCTTGCCTTATTCCTCAGTATGTTCGGCCATATGTTATTGGACTTGCTTAAAAACTACTGGAAATCCGAGAGTGCTCTATTTTCTTATCTACAGGATTTTACAGGTCCTCTGATCTATGCCTTTCTTTTTGCTACCGTGATTATGCTCTATTATTTCCTACCAAATGTTAAAGTAAGTCGGATTCGATACGTCATACCTGGAAGTCTCTTTGTACTAGTTACCACTATTGCTTTATTAAACATCTTTGCAGCTTATTTCAACAATTATGTCAATTATCTCGTTGACGTCAGATTTTTCAGTTCTATCGTCGTTGTTGTGATGATGTTTTGGTTCATTATCATTGCCAAGATATTAATTATCGGTGCTGTCCTCAATGCTAGCGTTCAAAGTTTGAAGGATCCAGACTTTAAAGCAAAGCCATAAGTTTTACATAGTAAACCAATTAATCCCCCAGTCATTTGATACTGGGGGATTTTTGAATTTCCTACTTTATTGTCCACTAGTCAGGGCTTGCAATTCTGTTTTTAGGTACTGAGCTAAATGTTGGTGAGCAAAAATATTGGCATTTTTTTCTGCGGTAGGATTGTAGTTGGTGTTGGTATTTACATCATAGACATAAATGTCTCCACTCTCTGATTGAACCCATTCAATCGCCGCAACTTCAATCTGAGCATTTTTCAAGAAATTCTCATAAGCTTCTCTCCGGTCATCTGGTAGAGGTGCTGTAATCTGGAATTTTTCAGACGTTTCTAGTTGCTCTGGTCTCTTGCCGATTTGGCAACCATCTGCTGGACACAGTTGGAATCCATCTGAAGAATCGATCGAAACAGTATAGAGAAACTTCTGATTGATAAACTCTGAACGACGGATACGTCCATCACTTGGCTTGATGTAAGCTTGTAACAAGGTAATCCCGTCCACTGATGGTTCAAAGAGGGGACTATTGACATAAGCTTCAAGTTCCTCTTCATTTTGGAAGAGTTGAACGCCTAATCCCTTACCTGCTCGATTGTGCTTGGTAATCAAAGGATAGATATTCAATTTTCTTGCTGCTTCAATGATGTTTTCTTGACCCAAAACTGCAACTGTTGCAGGAGTCTCGATACCAGATTCGTTTAACTTCAAATATTGTTTGACTTTACTAATTTCAAGGTTGATAGCACCGGTACCATTCACAACTTTGCGTCCGTGTGCTTCTAACCAAGTAATCACTTGCTCTGTAAATTCTGGCGCATAACGATGTCCTCTTGTGTGAGAAGAGGCAGACATACGATTGTAAAAGATACCTTGCGGCGGTGGGCTTTGCAAATCTAAAATCCCACTAGACAAATCCCATAGTTCATAAGGGACTTCTAATTCTTCCAACCATTTCACTAAATGTTGAGTCCATTCTAAATTCTCATGAATCACATAAACTTTTGCTTCACTCATTACTTATAAACTCCTTAAGAAAAGCTGACTGATAATTGGCTTTTCTTTTCTTCTTCTAAAATATATCCTTCTGTTTTTTCGATAACGCTAACTGTTAAGATTTGACCCAAAACATTGATCATCGTACGGCCTGCATTGACAAAGAAATCAACTGCAAAAATCAAGGCCACTCCTTCAACTGGCAAGCCCAATTGAGGTGCTGCAGCTAATAGAACTACGATAGCTCCTGATGGCACAGTTGCTGCAGTTTTTCCAATCAGGGTCAACAACAAAACAGTAAACAAGAGACTTGATAAAGAAAATTGAATACCATAGGCGTGGGCGATAAAAATTGTCGCTACTGAGAAATAAACTGCTGCTCCTTCTAAGTTAAAAGTATATCCTAAAGGAACAACTAAATCAATTGTATGCTCGTCATGCCCCTGTTTTTTCAAATCTTTAAGAAGTGATGGCAAGACCACACTAGAACTTCCAGTAACAAAAGCCAGAGTCAAGAGACTCCAATTTTCACGAAAGGCTGATAAATACGGTACTTTAAAGAAGACGGCAATCAAAGGGAAAATAAGGAGAACCAAAACAGCATAAGCCAGATAAGTTCCAATTACAAACTGACCAAGCCCAATCAACTTGTCGACACCCGTAGTTGCAACATCTTTAGCGATAAATCCAAAAATACCAATCGGTGATAGTTTGATAATTACTGCAACAATCTTGTAAATGGCTTCAATCCAGATTTGGAAACCTTCGATAATCTTCTGAGATTTATCAGACTTAAGATTCCCAATTCCGTAACCAAGAAAGATTGCAAAAACGATAATTGGCAATAGAGCGCCATCTGAAAGAGATTTAACGATATTTGATGGAATGAAACCAAGCAAAAATTCGCTGAACTTGACATTGTTAGCAATCCCATCAAGGTTTCCACCAGTTTGACCGATATTCACTCCTTGACCAAATCCTAAATAGTAACTAGCAAATACAAACAAAAGAGTAATGGCAGTTGTCACGGCAAAAAAGTAAACCAAACTCTTGGTCAAGATTTTTCCGAAAGATTTTTTTCCAATAACTCCAGCTACTGCAACAACGATGGTTGGGAAGATTAGCGGAATGATAACCATATTGATCAATTTAATAAAGGCTTGACCTAAAAATTGATAAAAGCCTGCAAATTGTGGCCAGATAAGGGCAGCGATAACACCCAAGACCAAAGCCACCAATAATTGAATTCCTAGTGAGAGTTTTGACCATAACGTAACTAATTTCATAAGAAACTCCTTTGTTTTATTTGCTACCCATTCTACTACTATTCTTCTCCCCTGACTAATATATATTTTTTATTGTCACCATAAAAAAGATTTATAATGAAGGTTCAAACTACTCCAACTTTACAAAGTAAATCACATTGATGTTTGATATAGTATAAAAAATCAATTTCTAAACAAGTATTTTTAGAAAAACACTGTTAAATCAAGGAATATGCTTTTCTTTTATTCAAATTTTATGATACAATATTGTTATGATTTTAATGAAACTCGCTTCCGTCTTGCTTTTGGTACTAACCTTGGCTTTGGCTATTATCTTTAGTAGATTTTTTAAGTTAAAGAAAAAGGGAATTAACTTTGCAGATTTGGCTTTTCCTTTTCTGATTTTTGAATACTATTTAATCAGTGCAAAGGTTTTTACCCATAATCAACTTCCCATTTTGGGGGCAGCCCTATCTTTGCTAGCCATTATTCTAGCTTTTTACTTCCTGAGCAAAAAACGCAGCTTTTATTATCCAAAATTCCTTAAATTCTTTTGGAGAGCTGGATTTCTACTCACATTGCTCATCTACATCGTTATGATTGTTCAAATCTTCATGATGAAATAAAAATAAATCATGCCAGCACCTCAACAGTTGGCGACTAGTTCTTCCACATGAGGTGCTTTTCTAATGACATTTTAAAAAGAGATTATTAAAAAAATAGGAGATCAAACAAGTGAAAAAAACGCTCTTGGCAAGTGCCATCACGCTTACTTTTCTAGGATTCGCAACAAACTCAGCTTTTGCTGAAGAGAATAACCTGCAAACTACTACAGCAGAAACGACACAAGAGAATACAGTTACTGAAAAAGTCGAAAAGAACACCCCTTCAACCAAGGAAACTGCTCCTTCTACTGAAACAAGTTCAAGCCTCCCTACAACATCTACTACAACTACAAGTACAAGTTCAGACAAGAAAGAAGAGACAAAAGCTCCAGAAGTCAAAAAGAATGGTTGGGTATTTGAAGAAAATATCTGGCGCTTCTATGAAGCAAACAAACCTGCTCTAAATTGGAAAAAAATTCACGGCAAATGGTACTATTTCGATAAAAATGGAATCATGCTCAGCGATACAATCTATGATGGGTACATCCTGACTAGTAGCGGTGCTATGGTTGATAGCGGCTGGGGTAAAATCAAAGATAAATGGTATTATGCAAAGCCATCTGGTAAAATCTCTCAGCAAAAATGGGAAAAAGTTGGTGGTGTATGGTACTACTTTGACAAAGACGGAATCATGCTCAGTAACACCATTTTTGATGGTTATATCTTTACCAATAGTGGGGCTATGGCTGAGAGCGCTTGGGTCAAACAAGATGGTAAATGGTACTATGCCCAAACTTCTGGCAGATTAAGTAAAAATAAGTGGGATAAAATTGGTGGTACTTGGTACTACTTTAATGAAGATGCCACTATGGCAAGTAACCAATGGCAAGGTAGCTACTACCTAAAAGCTAGCGGTGCCATGGCTGAAA
This sequence comes from Streptococcus infantis, assembly GCF_964243025.1. Taxonomy (GTDB): domain Bacteria; phylum Bacillota; class Bacilli; order Lactobacillales; family Streptococcaceae; genus Streptococcus; species Streptococcus infantis_N. The sequence continues at coordinate 111,046 of NZ_CAXTDJ010000005.1, read as the reverse complement.
GAGAATGGATTTTCGATAATAACTACAATAGTTGGTTCTATTTAAAATCAGGTGGTGCATACGCTGCACGTGAATGGATTGGCTCATACTACCTTAAGTCAGGTGGTTACATGGCTAAGAATGAATGGATCTTTGATAACTACTATAATGCTTGGTATTACCTAGAAGAAAGTGGTATTTATGTCACAGGAACTCGTAAAATTGATGGAAAAGCACATCAGTTCCAAAGTAATGGAAAATGGATTGGCGAAATTCCTGTAAGTCGTGGATTTGAAAAGGGAAAATACACGAAGACTGTTTTCTTAGATCCAGGACACGGTGGTAGAGACCCTGGTGCTGTTTACTATAACACGAATGAAAAAGACCTCACTATGCAAGTTTACAAGAAACTTCGCAAGGAACTCGAGGGGCTTGGTTATACCGTTCTTTCTTCGAGAGATAGTGATGTCTATGTCGACTTTATCACTGAACGTTCAAAAATGGTGAATAGTACAAACTCAGATATTTTCATTAGTATCCACTTTAATGCTAGTGGCAACCCTGCTTCTAATCGTTCTGGAATTCAGACCTATTCTTACGAAGACGCTCCGGGCTATCGCGCTAAGATTAATCCTTACTGGCATAACCATCCTGATCGCATCAGTGAAAGTAATCGCCTTGCTGCTGATATCCACTCTTCACTCCTAGCTGAAACAGGTGCTAAGGATGCTGGCCTCCTCCAAAGTAGCTTTGCTGTTCTTCGAGAAACAGATAAACCAGCAGTTCTCCTAGAGCTTGGTTATATGGACAATTTCAACGAAAACCAACAAATTCGTAGTGATGCTTACCAAAATAGATTGGTGGCAGGTATTGTCAAAGGTATTCAAAAATATTACGCAGGCAAATAAAGAAAAAGCCTCGAGGAATCTCGAGGCTTTTTTGTATTATGCTTCTTTCTTATTAGCGTCAGGAAATAGAAATCCAATCCCCACACAAGCCAGAACACCAGCACCGATTACCAACCCACTTGAAAGTGGCAAAATATCAAGAATAGCATTTGCAATAATAAAAGCAATAATCAAGCACATGAGACTAGCTTTATAATCTTTTTTCACTAGATTCTCAAGAGTAAAGAATAGAAATAGACCTACTGGAAAGAGTGCCCAGATGTTAACATCCAAACTTGGCCATCCAACTAAACCAAAATACAAAACTGCTGCTGCAACGACTAAAAATCCGATACCTACTACTTTTTTCATGATATAACCTCATTTTCTATTTTGTTAGGAAGTTTAATCCCCCCTTGACAATTACTACTATAACAGAAATAAAAAAAGCAAACAATAGGTTTTGCCTATCTGGTAGTCATGATAGACTATGTGGTCAGAATTTTATAAAAGAAAAAGGAATTAAGTAACCAAACGCTACTTAATTCCTTGAAATTGTCTCATCACCTCTATTAACCTTTAAATTTTGATAGACTCTATTTTCTAATCAATATGACCAATATTGTCAAGACTAACCCTTTCAATCAATTCATTACTTACCTAAACTAAGTCCATTCATAAATCCAAAAAGGGTATCAATATCAAAGCAAACTAACTAATTGAGTTAAAAATGACTATTTTCACAAAACTGTTTCATTATCACACTAGCTAATCTCAGTACATAAACCAATTTTTTATCTATAGCTTTTGTCCTAATCTTGATCTTTTTTCTTCAATCCAAGGAGTGATCCTACTATAAACAATATTCCAGCAATGAATGGTGTAAGAACTGCTCTAACTGTTCCAGTTTTTGGCAACCTATCAGAATTGTTAGTAGTTGATTTACTATCGATATCGGTATGTTTATTAGCTATGCTCTCTTGTTCATTAAGATAAACTTCCTTCTTATTTTCAAAGTTTTTATCATTTTTACCAGAAACAATACTGTTGACATCATTAGTTGAATCAGGTTGTGTTTTTTCTTTCTTTTTCGATACATCAAAAGTAGGTTTATTTTCCTCCTCCTTTTTCTCCTCTATTTTCTTGAATACAGGTTTTATAAGGGTATCTTTTGACACATTAATAACATAACCAGCATCTTTTTTACCTTCGAAACCAGAAATTTCCCAGCCATCAAATTGATATCCTTTTTCTAATTCACCCTCATAGACAGGTAAAATGAAATCTTCTTCCGACACTATCTTAGAACTCATTTCTTTTCCATTTTGAATGGTCACAGTCACCGTATGAGGTTTTAATTCGCTTACCTCTCCCGTATCCTTGTTTAAAATGAATTCTTTTACGGTCGTATTTCTTGCGAAATCTTTTACAACAATCTTAATGTTTAGTGTCTTATCTGTTAGTTGTTTAATATCATCAAATGATTTATATTCTTTTCCATTTACATAAATATGTTTGTCTTGAATCTCACCATCGAATCCATTATTTCTTTTATCATTGATGTTAAAGACAACAGATTTTCCGTCAGCATATTCAATACTAGTATTTCCCTTAGGATCAATGTTTACTTCTGGTTTAACATTATCATATAAAAATTGATAGTGTACTCCAACCGCTTTCGCATTCAAATCGCTATAGCCAGTTTTAAGATAAACATTTCCATCCATATCTGTTACCTTATCTGGAAATCCGTTTGCTTTATAGTCTTTCATTCCCCAGTCCATGATGTCACCGTCTTTAACATTAAGCTTAATGTTAAAATCTCTAGTGTTATCAATGTGTAAATCTCCGTAGATTAAATAATTATCTACAACCGATTCATTCACTCGCAACTCCCAGTTAAAACCACCCTTATCAGAAATCTTACCTCTTAAATAAAATTCTGGATTTCGTACATAAATTTTATTAGATTTAGATGGATTAAAGTAGTTCTTGTCCATTGAAAGATTTACTGGTTTTGCATCAATAAATAACGTAGAACCATCTTCTTTTATAGCTTCTACATTGGATTTATCCTCCCCAGTGTACTCTTTACCATCCTTACCAAATAATACAAGTTTAGAAGAATCTGTTACAAGATTTCCATCTTTATCGATTGCCTCCCCTTTATCGTTCATTTTAAAGGTAAACACTTGATATTTTACAATGTTAAAGCCGTCCAAAGCCGACATTAATACGGATTGAGTACTTCTTCCATCTTCAACATTTCTACTATCAGCATAAATTATTTTTTCTGAAAGGACTCTTAGATTAGGATTGGCCTTTTGTATTTTTGCTATATCTTCCTGGCTATAGACTCCATTTCCTTCTAACATATCCGTTTTTCCAGGATTATAGGTAGTCACTTTTAGTGCATAGCCTTTTCTTAGAATGATGTTATCCTTTAACAGATATTGTTGTTTTTCTGAATCAGAATAGATTTTACCAGATTCCATTTCAGTTAAATTGTTTGGTTTGTTTTTTGAAAGATCTCCTTCTCCTAATTCTATTACATTCCCATAACTTGATGCATAGGGATATTCTGTTTTAGTTTCCTTATTTTTTTCAGGCATTCTAATTTTAGTTTCAGCTTTTATCTGATCATCATCTTTAACAAAGAATCTCATATCTCCTGCAAAAGCTAATCCATCCACAATATCATTAATATTAGCGTATAAATCAAATGTCATCGTTTTTGAGTGGGAATCATACTTGGTCGTTTTGATTTCTATAGATTTATAATTATTTCCATAATATACCTTGGCATTTTTAGAAACATTACTGATCTTTCCAAGAATTTCAAAGTGTCCATCTTTAGACGGGCTTAGAACACCATAAATTTTTGATTTTATTTCGTCAAGTTTTTCAGTTTCATATTCTAAGGCACTACCATCGTCATAAGCAATGATATTTCCCTTATCATCGTATTTATAATCGTATTCCTCTGTTCTCTTACCAGTTTCACTTGTAAAGTCATCAACTTCTCTAAATTTCTTTTTAATGAGTTTCTTTAAGTCTTTACTTTCAAACTCTCTAATTGTTGAAATCGTTTTATGAATAGTCAAGCTAGATTTTTCTTCGATAGACTCTTCATTGTCTTGATGATTTTCTTCCTCAGTTGTATCTTTTTTAAGACTATCCTCTTTTCTATTTTCTAAATTTTTAAATTTAGATTCGGCAATCTCGCCAAGCTTTTGGTATTTAGATGAATCCTGATCAGGATCTACTAGATAATAGGAAATCATCCCCTTTTCATCAGCATGATCAGCAAATTTAATTCTATGAATCTTTGTGAAATTGCTAGAGCCATCTAGTGCAATGACTTCAATGATTTTTCCTCTTAAATCTCCCGCACCATTAATTTCATAAATGGTATTTCCATCTTTGTCAAGTTTTCTGTTTCTTCCTTGACCCTCACCTGCATAAGTTACTTCAAGATTTTTCTCAACCTCTCCGTCTTCATTAACCAGAGCGGCGCCAGCATACCAAACTTCGTTTGCAATCTCGTCAAATTTTTCAGGATGTTCTTTTTGATCTCTCGCAAATAGCGTTTCATTCTTATACTGATCTTTTACCTTGTGATAAGTATCCTTTGTAATCAGCTTAATTTTTTCAGGATTTGAAAAATCAATTGAAACAATCTTAGGAGCTGTGTTATCAATTTTTACAGGAATATAGGAAACCTGCCATGGATAATCTTTAGTTAATCTATATTTAAATTTATAGAAATATTGACCTTCCGCAATCGGTTCAAATTGACCTCTTATCCTAGTAGCAGGATCTTGGTTATCCTTACTTTCAGGTGCATTTTCTTCTCTACCTCTAGGGTTATAAATGAGTCCATCCCACTTCAAGTCACCCCAAACTTTTAGCTTAGAAGATTTGATTCCCTTTGCATCATTTCTCTTAGAGTTTAAAATTCCTTTAATAAAGTGTTCTCTCGAAATGACTTTTAAGTCGATTTGATTTTCTCCCTCTTTATTTGTATTTACTATTGAAATCAATCCTTCTTCTGCACTTCTTAATACAAGTGGAGAAGGTGTTAATCCTCTCTCAAGTTGAGCATCTTGAGGATTTCCATTTGAATCTAAAGGATAAATTTTAGCAATATTAGAACCACTTGATGATGGTGCGTTGATCCCTTCGTTATTGAAAGCAAATAATTCTGGATTTTGATCTAGGGATGTTGTATTTTTATCTTTTCTATTTTGTATAACTCCTGCTGGATTAAATTTATCTATACCATGTTCTCCACCAATTCCCTTATTTAAGGTTCCTGGAATTTTTGGTTTACCATCATCATCATAACCTTCCATTGTTTTTGATTTTGATCCTTCTTCCCAAGCCCATTTATCAAGGATTGGTTCGTGGTTCCAATTCCCAGCAAATCCCATTAGAGGCATCGATAAAGAAGGTTGGAAATTTGTTTTCTTCCCGTTGGAGTTTAGAGCTTCTATTTCTTCCACTGACTCAAAATGAATAAATGATTCTACAAATTTATTTTTGTTTTTAGCCTCTCCAACATTTATAACCGCATTTAAATCAAAGCTAGAATTTGCTCCTATGGTAATAGTGTCATGCTCAAATGTAATATTTGCTCCTTTGATTTTTTCTGGATGGATTTCTGGAACAATTTGCTTCCCATCTGGAGATTTTTCGTCTTTATATGTTTCATCGAGTTTTAGTCTGTCAGTTAGAGCATCTGTAGTTATAGCAGATGCTGAAACTTTAAAGGTCAAAGGTCTGTTTGATGTATTGTGAAGCTTAATTGTAAAGTATTTTTTATCTCCTTTTATTTCTTTAAGAGAAATAGAACCATAAGAGTTTACCAAACCTTTAGAATCCGTGTTTTTGAAAGTCGCTACAACCTCATTTCTCAAAGCATTGGCAACATTAATTAGACCTGCTCCCTGTTGTCTAGGTGATGCAAAGTATTGACTTTTTTCTTTCCAAGAAGTCGCATCCATCATAGGCCGTGCAGTATTTTGTAGGGCTATTTTTGTAAGACTTGTAAGGTCTATTTTGTCATCTCCCTTAAGATTTTTCAATACAGGTCTTTCAAGCATTTCCTTTAACTTTGGTCTAATCAAAACAGTAGAAGCTGCCACGATTGGAGTTGCCATACTAGTCCCTGACATATAACCATAAGTTGATTTCCCATTAATGACATTGAGAGTGGATTTAATATTTTTACCTGGTGCTGAGACATCAGGTTTTAAAAGCAAATCTGTTCTCGGTCCCCAAGATGTGGATCCTGCTGGAACTATAACATCTTCTTTATACAATTCTTTGTCTGTGTCAGGTGCAAACTTAAAGTCAATTTCTTTTTCGTCACCTACATTCGGTTTATTAGAATTATAGCTGGCCATATCAATTGGATAGTATTGATCCAATTTATCTTTGAAATCTTCCTTACTATTTCGTTTAACCTCAGTTTTTTTATCAGGATTAATCATGTTCCATAGCTTTACACCATCATCTCCTGAAATTGAAAATACTTGACTTTTAGTCCCTTCATCCGCTTCATATCCCATGGCTGGAAGCTCTGTCCAATTATCTCTATTGTAGTAATTGACAGTATTTACAACCATAATGGCGCGTGCGCCCTTATCCGTTGCTCTTTTAAAAGCATCTTTTAAATCCTTGGTATAAATTCGATCCATTACTGCAATTTTGCCCTTAAGATCCAATCCTATCAAATCTTGGTCTTGACCTTTACCTATATATACAAATTTCAATTTACTAGGAGCTTTTGAACCGTCTTCATTTGTTGTGATTTTATTCTTATCGAAAAAGGCCCCTATATTTCTGTATTTAAAATTTTCTCCACCTATGTTGACTTTATCAAACTCAACTGTCTGATTTTTAGCAGAAGCGACCGCTATCGCATCTTCATGTGCTGCAGTTCGTGTTACATTTCCAGTGTCGGTCATTTTCAGATTATTATTTGCCACCAAATCCCATGAAGAACTTGAAGCAGAAGTTGCATAGTTACCCGTAGCTACAACCATTGGAATGCCTGCTTTTCTTAACGCCCTAATAGCTTGCCAATATTTCTCACCTACAAGGCCCGTTCCTGTAAAGCCAGATGATACTGAAACAACATCGACATTGTGTTTGATTGAATCTTCAATAGCATGAAACATTGTTTCATCCCCTGCGAACCCAGATCCTGCGTCAGAGTACATTTTATAAGAGAAGATCTGTGCATTAGGAGCAATTCCATCTATTCCGTTAAAGTTTTTAATATCTTTTTCAGTATCATTTCCCGCAAGAATCCCTGCAATATGCATCCCATGTGGATCAAAATAATCGCTTCCATCATCAGCTTTTTCTACAGTGATTTTACCACCATTATAATAATTGAAAGCATGAGGGATTTTATCACTCAACCAGAAATTTTTATCAGTACCTTTTAAGTCTTCTTTTTTGAATCTCATTGAGCCTTTAGCATCATCATCAATTCTCATGGCCTTATGCCTATAATCTGTCCCGGTATCGATATTTGAAATGACCATACCTCTACCATCAAAATTTTTACCAAATGGAGCATTGATAGACTTTAGGTAATCAATTGCCTCTTCAACTCCAATTTCCTTTCTAGCATGATTCATCATTGGCTGGACTTTTTGTGATCGTTCAACCGATGAGATACCTTCTATTAGTTTAATTTTGTCCAGATTATCTGGGGTTGTTTCAATAGCACTACCGTTAAAAATCCTATCATAAGTATATAAAACTTTTGTATCCTTAAGATTGGATAATTCCTTGATTGCTTTTTCTCCAGATGCTTTATCTTTAAATTCAGCAATATAGACAAGTTTATCCTCTTTTTTGGGACTTTCTGGGTCTTTACTTGCAGACGAGTCCGCTTTATCTCCTTGAGATTGATTGGAATCTTCTTTGATTGTTGCTTCTTCATTGCTAGTTTTATTATCTATCTCAGGATTTTTACTAACAACTTCTTTTTCCTCAATAATTGTTGTTTTCTTCTCTTCAGTATCCTTTGAAGTTTCTATAGCATTAGGAATATTTTCATGTTTTTCTTTATTTTCTGTTTCCTTCTCTACTACTACTTTTTCTTTATCAGAGATATTTAAAGCATCTTCAGAGTTAGATGTATCTGCTAAGACTACCTCATTAGGGACATATGCTGCTAAAATAACTGCAGCTGCAGTTAGTGACAATACTGTACTTTTTTTCATTTTAATTCCTTACATATTTATTTAACTTCCAATAGATAGAAAACTTTAACTTTGCTAGCCTTTGTTATAAAAAGTTTTACTAAGTATTATCTAGGAAATAGAGTAGTACATTTATATATAATTGTTAGCTCTCTGAAAAATAGTATATCAATTAAAAAAATTTAAGTCAAGAGAAATTAACGCGGGTTAATTTTTTTTTTAATCCATGTTAACAAATGATCTAATCGATAAATATTATAGTTAACTGGGTACAATATAGACTCATTCCTACCATCAAAAATATTATCAATCAACTGGAATAACTACCAAAATCGCAAAAAGTGGTATGGATAGAATTTATGTCTTCATAAACATGCAAAAACAACCGCAATAATTTTCAACGGTTGTTTGTAACATACTTAATTTTTAAATCTCATCCTATATTATCTCTTACGATCCCGCACTTTCGTAGGCATCCAATCCCCTGTCCCAAAGTTTGAGGGAAATGATAAAGAAAACAAGGGAAATCAGAATCAAACCACCGATATTAAAGAATCCATCCTTGTCCTGCAAGAAATAACTGGCAGGATAGTAGGCCGTAAAGGCGAAAGGAACGATAAAGCTAATCAACCAACGAAGGAGCGAATTGTAAATGGAAATCGGGTACTTGGCAAAATCATTAAACATATAGAAAATGTAAATCATGGCACCTGACTGCTTGGTCCAAAAAGCGATGCTAGCTGTCGCAATTTTCAAGGAAGTATAAATCAAGGTCGCAAAAGGAATACAGACTAGAAAAATCAGGAATTTGGGAAGAGTCCAAGCAATGCTAGTCGCCGTTGTCGCTAGTAAGATTCCACCGACCAAAAGTTCACCCAAGGCATCAATCTGAAAGGTCTCAACGAGGATGTGAAAGAGAGGATTGATAGGACGAGTCAGATACTTGTCAAACTCCCCTTTTCGAACTAGTCGTTGACCTAAAGCCCAGAGATTGTCAAAAAAGAGATGATCTAATCCCTTTGGAATTAAGGAAAATCCATAGATAAAGGCAATCTCTTGAAAGGTCCAACCTTCTAGCGAGGGGATGTGTTGAAAGAGTACATTAAGAAACAAGAGATTCAGGCCTTGAGTCAGAAAGACTCCCAAGACACCAACCACAAAATCAACTTTGTATTCCATGATTTGCTTGATGTATTGTCTGATAAAAATCAGATGCATGCGTTGATATTTTTTCATCCTAACCTCCCTGAATGGTGATAAATGACTGGACTCGTTTCCAAATCAACTGAGACAAGCCCACCATCACTATAAGCCAGAAAAGCTGAAGCAAAAGTGCTTGAAGAATCTGACTGGCATCGTATTTCCCAACAATAATCATGACCGGAGTGTAAATTAAGGATGAGAAAGGCAAGAAGGACAGAATATCTGAAACAATTTTCGGAAAGAAAGTCAAGGGAATTAAACTGCCAGACATAAAGGCCACTATTGAAGTCTTGAGTAGATTGGAACCCCATAGATTTTTAAACACAAAGGCTGAAAATCCAAAGCAGATATTAAAGAAAAAATTAATCAGATAGGCTAGGGTTAAGCTAAAGAGGTAAAGGACAGTTAATCCCAACACTTCTAAAATACCTTGCCCAGATAAGATTTTCATCAAAACAATGACACTTAAAAATGGCAGTCCAACAGAGATAAAAATCAACCACTTGGAGCCAAGTTCGGTGAAAAGGTAAGAGGCCGCAAAATGCACTGGTCTCAGCAAGCGCATGATAATAGAGCCATCCTTGACCTCCTCCCCAATCATAAAGGAGCTATCAGACCTGGTCAAAAGATTGGTCACAAAACTCATAATGATGTAGAGGGTGATATCTGCCATACTGAAGCCCTGAATCAAAGACTCCTGGGAGGAGTCAAAGACTGCCTTCCAGAGATAAAAGGCCACAAAAGCACCCATGACATCACCGATCCGATAAAGAATAAAGTTGACTCGATAGGTAATCAACTCCTGAACACCTGCATTGATAAAGGGTTTATAACGTCTCCACAATTTGACCATCTTAGAGCTCCTTTCGATAGAAGCGACGGATAATATCTTCAATGTCCGTATCTACCATCTTCAAATCACGGACTTCAAAATCAGATAAGGTTTGCTTGATAATATCAGCTGACTGGTAGCGGGAACTATTGAATTCAATATTAAGGCTATTTCCTTGTCTATCAATGGACATATCTGGCAGGCCTTCATAGTGAGAAAGGAGATGACTTTGACCTGGTAGCAGTTCAAAGGAAAGAGTCTTCATCTTGCCAAAGGTCTCCTTGAGCTGGCTCACCGTCCCATCAAAAATCTCTTGCCCCTTATCAATCATAAAAATCCGATCACAGAGTTGCTCAATGTCACTCAAATCATGAGTAGTCAGGAGAATAGTAGTTTCTTCCTCTTGATTGATCTGGGTGATAGCACGTCGGATGTTATCCTTGACCGACACATCCAAACCAATAGTCGGCTCATCTAAAAAGAGAACTTTGGGATTGTGAAGCAAGGAAGCCGCAATATCCGCCCGCATCCGTTGACCCAATGAAAGAGTCCGCACAGGATCCTTGATAAATTCCTTCAAATCCAAAACTTCATTCAAAAAGTCCATACGCTTATGGAAAAGCGAGTCTGGCACATCGTAAATCTCCTTCAAAACCGTGTAGGTCTCTTGCAGGGCCAAATCCCACCATAGCTGGGTACGTTGTCCGAAAACGACTCCAATATCCTTGACATAATCTTGGCGATTATCCTGGGGAATCTTGCCGTTAATCCGACAAAAACCAGATGTCGGTTTCAAAATCCCTGTTAGCATTTTGATGGTGGTCGACTTCCCAGCACCATTAGCTCCGATAAAGCCTAGAATCTGCCCCTTGGGTACTTCAAAAGTCAAATCCTTGACCGCTTCAAAGGTCTGCTTTTCAGGATGAATAAAGGAGCGCAAAGCTCCCTTCAAGCCCGGTTCCTTAACAGTCTTCACAAAATTTTTCTGAAGATGTTGCACTTCTATCATTGCCATATCTATCTCCTTATCGTAAGAAACAACATTGTATTTTTGACTACAAATATTCTAAATCCTTACTTTCTACACCTTCTCAATATTATTACAGAAGGATTTATACCAACCTATTATAATCCAATAAATAAAGGAATGCAAGCGTTTGCTTATAGATTATGAAATTAGAGATTTCTCTCTTAAAATGATGCTTTTAATCAAAAATTATGTTAAATAGTTTCCTTAAGACACCAAAAAACCTGCCATTAGGGGCAGGCTACGAATTGTAAAAAGGCAAACTATTTTGATCAATAAGAATCACTATTTAATCAAAGAACTAATCTTTCATAATTCTTTTCACAATCCCATTTCTATCAATTAGAAAACAATCTGGAAAGGTCATCTGCTCCCATTTTTCATAATCAAAACTGGAATCAAAATGATGTAGTAGTATTCCTATCAAATTCCCGTGTGAACTAAGTAAAATCGTTTTTTCTGAGTATCTCTCTTCCAATTCCATTAAAAAATTTAGTACTCTAGCTAGTGCATCTTGATTTGATTCCCCTTCTGAAAGAGATTCACTGGGATTTTGCCATAAATATTTAATACTGTCTTCAAACTCAGAATCTTTTATAAAGGTTGAAGATAATTTTCGCTCTCGTAACCGATTATCAAGAACTATTTTATCAAATTGAATTGGCGAGCTATTAATTGTTTCAAATGCTCGTTTATAAGGACTAGAAAAATAATAATCAATATTAAAAGAATTCAAAAACTCTAACTGGTCAAGAGATGAAAATCCTTTTTCTGACAAAGTTCTATTAAAATCATCACTTGAAAATCTTGAATGAGCATGTCTAAGTAAAATATAAGAATTATTCATAAGTCATTCCTTTCAATTATTATCATCAGTCTCAATGGATTTTTAAGCCCTCAATTATTCTCTAAAAATTCTTCAATTCGAGAAACTATTTCATGACTTTGATAATGATAAAGTTCGTGAGGCGCATCCATATAGACGACTTTCACATTGGACTGTCCACTAGCAAATCTCTCTGCATAATGCTGCCACTCTGATTGGCTAAAGGTCGTGCCTTCACCGTTAGAAACCAGTAATAAGGTGGGAATTTTCGGATTAATGCTAGATGGAACTTTCTTGGCATTTTCCTTTACCAAACGGGATTCATGAAGCATGGCTTGTGACATCAACTGCTTATATGCTAGTAATTTATATTGTTGTCGTTCAGCTTCAGTCAGAGTTGGATTTTTTATATAAAAGGACTCAGGGAAATAGCGTAATAAGCCAATCTTACTGCTCCAATAAGCCACAGTAAGCAAGGCCTGATTATCCTTTAAATCCTCATAACTTGCTGGTAATGCCCAATCCAGACCAACCAAGGCTTTCACTTCATCAGGATACTTCTCCTGCCAATCCAGACTTTCAAGACTAGCCATTGAATGAGACAGAATGATAAAAGGTCCTGATATATTTGCTTGTGATAGAGCTTGACGTGTCTCAGACAAAACTTCCATCACATCTCTTGATTGATTACTATCCTCGCTATAACCATAGCCAGCCCGCTCTACGATGACTACCTTATATTTTTTTGATAAGGAATCCGAAACATTTTTAAAGTCCAAGATTGGGGAAGCAATTCCAGCACCTGAGAGAACTACTATAGTCTCTGGACCATCACCATCAACGTAAACATTGATTTTGTGCCCATTAACGAGATCAGTTTTACCCATAGGAGTTAGAGAGGCTTGTTCCTTTTCTAAGCTGATACGATGAAAGATAAATGTCCCTACTAAAAACAAGATAAGGAAACTAACAAGGACAAGGGCTGATTTTTTCAGTATTTTCATAGCATTATTGTACAAAAATTAGACTCTTTTAGCAACTTAAGTTTAAGAAATTTCCAGTATAATCTGTCTATATCCAGAAACAAAAAACCCACCTTCACAGGCGGGTTTCATTTTGTATTGTTCAGCTAGATTAAGCTTTACCTTCTGAACCGAATACGTCGATACGTTCTTCAACTGATGCTTGGATAGCTTTTACACCGTCAGCCAAGAATTTACGTGGGTCGAAGAGTTTCTTCTTGTCGTATTCTGCTTCGTTTGCTTCGTAGTCACGAGCAAATTTACGAGTTGCGTTAGCGAATGCGATTTGGCATTCAGTGTTAACGTTAACTTTAGCAACACCGAGTTTGATAGCTGCTTGGATTTGCTCATCAGGAATACCTGATCCACCGTGCAATACGATTGGGAAGCCTGGAAGAGCTTCTGTCAATTTTTGCAAGTGGTCAAGGTCAAGACCTTCCCAGTTTGCAGGGTAAGGACCGTGGATGTTACCAATACCAGCTGCCAAGAAGTCAATACCAGTTGCAACCATTGCTTTAGCGTCTTCGATTGGAGCCAATTCACCTTTACCGATGATACCGTCTTCTTCACCACCGATAGTACCAACTTCAGCTTCTACTGAGATACCTTTAGCGTGTGCTTTTTCAACTACGTCTTTAGCCAATTTAAGGTTTTCTTCAACTGGAAGGTGTGAACCGTCAAACATGATTGAAGTGTAACCAACTTCGATACATTCAAGTGCATCTTCGTAGTGACCGTGGTCAAGGTGGATAGCTACTGGTACAGTGATACCCATTGATTCTACAAGGTTAGCGATCAAGTTACGAGCAACTTTGTAACCACCCATGTATTTAGCAGCACCCATTGAAGTTTGGATCAAAACTGGAGCTTTTTTAGCTTCTGCTGCACGCAAGATAGCTTGAGTCCACTCAAGGTTGTTTGTGTTAAATCCACCAACTGCATAACCGTTGTCACGAGCTGCTTGGACAAATTTTTCTGCTGAAACGATTGCCATTTTATCAGGCCTCCTGTATATTTTTATGGGATATCCCATTTACATTGTTCATTTTATCACTTTTTGACAAAAAAATCTAGTTTTTCCTGTAGTTTGAATTGAATTTCTTCTATCTTAAAATATGTAACTCTCCTCAAAGTCCTAATTTTACAGGTCTTTAGGTAGGTTCATATAAAAGGCTAAGTGGTCTTCATAGCGTTCAAATCGATAGTCAATTTCTTCGTTTTCAAATAAACTTTTAACTACGAATAGTCCCAAGCCAGCTCCCTTACTTTGTCGACTAGAAACCGTAAAGGATTGTTCAAACTTATCTTGCTCCTCAGGTGTACAGGCGTTCTCAATGAAGACCCAGCCATCTTCTGTCCCAATTTTTAAATAACCACCTTGAACAGAGTGTTTCACAGCATTACTGATAAGATTGGAAAGAATCAACTTGAGTACCGAAGGATTTAGATAAGTTTGTTGGTCAGTCAGTTGATTCACGACTGAGATTTCCCTCTCTTTGGCTAATAAATCATAATCCTTTAAGAGTAAATCTGTCATTTCAAGAAGGTTGATTTGTTCTTTCTTATCTCGCAATTCTTGCACTGAAGAAAGGGATAAGATTTGCTGAACGTGGTGAGTCAGATCATCCACGATCCCCAAAGAAACTCCCAGATAATGGTCCCGATCTTTATAGCGTCCAATATTGGCTTTCATATTCTCCAGAAGAATCTTTAGACTAGCTAGGGGTGTTTTCAGTTCGTGGGAAGCACCTCGCAAAAACTCAACCTTCATCTTTTCCAGCTGAAGGATGGCCTCGTTCTTTTCATGCAAGTCTGCAATGACCGTCAAGAGATGCTGATAAAGGCTGTTGATTTGTTCTTTAAGATCGCCAATTTCATCCTTAGAATCCACGCGCAACCTCACCTCTGCATCCAAATCCATCATCCGTCGAGTCACTCGTTTGATTTCCAAAATAGGAGCAACAATGGTTCTAGCATAGATAAAGGCGATGAGGAGCGAAATGATGAAAGACGCTAATAAAGTATAAGGCAGAAATTGAAGACTGATGTCTTCTGCTTCTTTCTGCAAATCCATAGAAGCTAAAAACTGTAAGGTCATGGTCTGACCATCCTTAGTTTGAACTTCTCTTTCCTCAATAACCAAGGAGGCCGTTTGTCGTTGTTTATCAATGGGAAGATTATCATTGACTTCCAACTTATCCTGAGTCATCTCTCCCTTAACAGCTCCCTTAATATCACTGCTTTTAGAATAAAGTTCAAGGACTTCCTGAATAGCTTGACCATCTTTGCCTTGGAGAGACTGGGCAATTTCTGTAGCCTTTTGCCCGATACTCTCCTGACGATGACTGAGATAGGTCGGAGGAAAGAGGAAGTAGATGGCCAAATGCAAACAAATGACCAAGGTAGAAAATACCGAGAAGGTATAGATAAAAATTTTTTTAAATAAACCTGAACGTCTCATTTTCTCTCCAATTTATAACCAACATTGCGCACGGTAAGAATACAGTCTAAATCCAATTTTTTCCGTAGTTCCTTGATATAGACATCGATCACTCTGTCAAAAGGAACCTCATCAGTCATCTTCCATACAGCATCGATAATCTGCGACCGTGTTAAGGCTCGACCTTCATTTTTAACCAGATAGTCTAAAATTTCCAGTTCTTTTGCATTCACTGCAACTTCTTGACCAGCTAC
The DNA here is from genome assembly GCF_964243025.1 of Streptococcus infantis. Classification (GTDB taxonomy): domain Bacteria; phylum Bacillota; class Bacilli; order Lactobacillales; family Streptococcaceae; genus Streptococcus; species Streptococcus infantis_N. The sequence continues at coordinate 95,353 of NZ_CAXTDJ010000005.1, read as the reverse complement.
TTTAGCGCTATAACTGTCAAAGTCTACCTGAGTATCCCCATAGGTAAATATACGACCAGTATCATAATAACGTTTGAAAATAGCATCCACTCGTACTTTTAACAAAGATAGAGAAAAAGGCTTTTCCAAATAACCATCTGCTAATGCAGCAAAGGCACTCATCTTATACTCCTCATCCTGAAAGGCTGTCAACATCAAGACCGGAACTTGGCTACTTTTTCGAATTTCTGACAAAACCTCTAAACCATTGAGTTTCGGCATTTGAATATCTAAGAGAACCAAGGCAACTTGGTGATTGGAAAATTGTTCTAAGGCCTCAAGGCCATCTGCTGCCTGAATGGTTTCATAGCCACAATCCGTCAAATAGTCACTAATTCCCTCGCGGATCATGTCTTCATCTTCTACAATTAGAATTTTCATATAAATCCTTTTCTATCAAAAATGCTACCTATATTATATCTCATTTGAATGAGAATAGGTAGCATGTTTTTTATTCACTATCCAACAAGAGTTCTTTTGGTTGTTTAAAGAGGAGATTGCTTGAAGCAAGTGCCATAACTAATACTACAAGAACTAAGCCAAGTACAAAGATGATAGCAAAGTCAGAAGGTTGAATGGAAATATCCAGACTTGAAAGTGTCTTACTAAAGCCGTCAACTTCTGCACCACCACCAAGATTAGAGGCTTGGGCTGCCTTACTAGCCTGCTTAGCCACATCTGATGTGACATTTGCAAGAACTGTATTTCCAATAGTACGAGCAGTATAGTTAGCTAAGAAGTAAGCTGAAATTAGTGCTGGAATTGCAATCATAACTGCTTCTGTGATAAATTGACCTAGAATACTTGCTTGTTTTAGACCAATGGAAAGGAGAATTCCAACCTCTTTACGACGGGCGTTAATCCATAGTGTCAGTAAGAGAGCCAGTAGAAGAGCTGAGAAGCTCAAGCTACCCCAGAAGAGAAGATTAGCCATCTTGTACATACCTGAGATAGATTGTTCGAGGGCAGGATAGTTAGATGAACTCTTAATCAAGCTATACATCTTCCAGTTGATACCGTTGATCGACCCTAATTCTTGCATAACACTATCTAGGTTCTTATCTCCAGCAACAAAGAAGGTAGCATCTCCATAAATAGCTGTATCTTCTGTATAACCATAGAGTTGGGCAGCTGTGTGAATATCTGTGATAGCTGTATTCTCATAAAGTTCTTGTGAATAGGTCACAGCAGATTTGTTATGTCCATCAAAGAGTCCTTTGATCGTTACTTCTACTGTTTCCTTGGCACCTTTTTCATTATCTGCATCGTAGATATTTGAGTCTAGTTTGACCTTGTCCCCTACCTTCCAGCCATGTTTAGCAGCCAAGTCTTTGTGCATGAGAATTTGGTATTTGTCATCGTTTGTTAAATGTTCTCCTTCGACCAGTTTGTAAGAGCCTGACACAAACTTGTCTTCTTTAGAAGAGTCATTGACACCTGTTATCATCAAGCTACTTCCAAAACGTTGAGCTCGATCTCCAGTTAGATTTTTCTTGGTTTCAGGCGTTTCAATCAGTTCATAGCCTGTCAAATCACCGATAGCATTAATCCGTTTGATGTAGGATTCAATAGCCTTATTCTCGGTAATTTTTTTGATATCTTCACCCTTGATATTCCCCGCACCACGTGGAGTTCCTTGATTGACCCTACGATTGATTTGCATGGAGAAACTATTGGTAATATTTTTAAAGATTTCTTGAGAAGCCTTGGCTGTCGCTCCCTTGATAGACAAGCCGACCAAACTCAAACTAGCCATCAAGAGAATGATAAGAAAGATCACAAGCGACTTAAAAAATTTTCTTGTGACATAGGCAAATGCGTTGTGTAACATAAGATTCCTTTCTAGATTTACTTCGCTTATATGTTTTTATATTTCTTTATTTCCCTTAAATAGTGCGGACGGGAGCAACTTCATTTTAGAATTTCATCCCTAATTTTTGAGCCATCTGTCTCAAAAATCCCGTCCTAGATAATAACAAAGTTATTATCTAGGATACCACTATAGCGGGAAATAACTGTTTAAGAATCACTTCGTTTATAATTACTTAATAGTTTACTAAAGCAATTCCAAAAGTTTAAGAAGTAGACTCTATTTTTCAGTCAATTTCTTATCCTTCAATTCAAGTGTAATATCTGACGCCTGTGCTACTTCCTTGCTGTGGGTCACAACGATCACACACTTGCCTGTTTTCTCAGCGAGAGATTTGAGCAAATCGATGATATCCCCAGCAGTCTTAGGATCCAAGTTTCCTGTTGGTTCATCTGCTAAAATCACTGGTGCTTCCGATACAAGGCTACGAGCAATGGCAACACGTTGTTGCTGCCCTCCTGATAATTGGAGAACATTCCTCTTGATTTGACTTTCATCTAAACCAAGTTCAAGAAGGGTATCCTTGCTAGCTTTTTTATTAACCAAGCGGATATTTTCCAATGGAGAAAGATAATCAATCAAGTTATAGTTTTGGAAAACTAGCGAGATGTGGTGCATGCGATGATAAGAATAACCTTGTTCACGAATATCCTTGCCTTCGAATAAGATAGCTCCTTCGACTGGGCTATCAAGTCCTGCTAATAGAGATAAGAGTGTTGACTTCCCAGCTCCTGATTCTCCGATAATACTATAAAACTTGCCAGGTTCAAAATCGTAATTGATTTTATATAATACTGCTTCTGCAGTGTTTTTGTAACGATAAGTAAGATCTTGTAATTGTAGTAAAGTCATGATTTCTCCTTCTTCTACTCAATGAAAATCAAAGAACAAACTAGGAAGCTAGCTGCAGGCTGTACTTGAGTACGGCAAGGCGAAGCTGACGTGGTTTGAATTTGATTTTCGAAGAGTATTAACTAATAGATGATAAAATTTCCTTAGGTGATTTTCTAAATAAAAATAGGAAACAAAGTGCAACTGACAAGCAACTAATGATAAGTAGGAAGATATAAGATTCTCCAAATGATAAAAGACTTGTTGAAAGATTCGTTGCTTTTGCTAGCGTATCTTGTAGTGCAGCTTGGTCACCGCTTGCTAGTACAGTCTTCAAGAGATAGGAAGTAATGGCATTCCCAGCTACAAATGCAGGCAAAATAGATGCCAATGAAACTAGGATGACTTCCAGGCAGAATTGGCTAAAGATTGCTATTTTCCCTTTACCTAGTGCCAATAAAACACCAACCTCGTAGACTCGCTCTCGTAACCAAAGTGACAAGACCAAGATCAGCGCTCCTACACCAGCAATCATAATGCCATAGAGGAAAATTTGTAAGAAGGTTTGGAAGGTCGAAACTGAATCCTTGATTTGTTCAAAAGCCTTATTTTCCTTTTCGACTTGGTAACCTTTAGTTTCTAGGGATAACTTTTCAACCTCTTGAATGATGCTGTCCATATCTTTTGGATTTTCTAGATAAAAACGAGCGGCGCTAACTTGAGCTTCCTTATTTCCAAGAAGAGTTTGGCTACTTTCGTAGTCTGTATAGACCGTGTTTTCACTAAAGTCTGATGAGAGACCGGTAAATTTCTCTTGCTTCTTACCTGAGAAAATACCTACGATTTCATAGTCTAGCCTTTGTCCACTATTTCCTTCAACTTGACCAGGATTTAAACTAATCTTATCTCCTAGCTTTAGATTGTTTTTCTTAGCTAAATCTTCATGGATTAAGATTTTTTTACGATCCCCTTTTTCGAGATGTCTTCCTTCTTTAAGACTAAAGGCGGAACTTGTAAAAGAAACATCCTTGGAAGAATCTTCTAAAGCAATTAAACTGATAAGATTTTTTTCAGCCTCTGTCAAATCATCCCTTTGGATACTTTGTTCTCCAGTAACAACTTCTTTGTCAGTTAACTTGGCTATTGTTTCTAGCTCAGGTGAAATCTTCTCAAGCCCCTTTATCTTTTTAAGGTCATCTAGTTGAGACAGTTGAAAAGTCTGATCTGCTTCTATTCTTTTAATAGAAAAAGATGTATTCAATGAGCGATAGAGATTATTTTCTACTGTTTTGTTAGACTTCATGAGCGTCAAACAAGCCGATATTCCAGCCAATAATACAAATAAAATCAAGAATAATATGAGACTTCTCAGTCGTTTTCTGCTGACGTAAGCCCAAGCTCTTTGAGTGGGATTCATATAGCACCTCCATATTTGTAAAACCATTATAATATTCAAATATGAAATGTTTATGAAATACCAAAAAAAGAGCAAAAATATTTTTGCTCTTTTTGATGAAAAATAAAAAGCTAGCCAAAGCTAACTCTTTTCCTATGCGGAGAGAGGGACTTGAACCCTCACGACCTAAAGCGGTCACAGGATCCTTAGTCCTGCGCGTCTGCCAATTCCGCCATCCCCGCGTCGATTACTTTACTAGTATATCAACTTTGAAAAAAATTGTCAAGACTTTTTTCAGATTTTTTCATCTTGAAATGTATTATTCTGTAATTTCAAGCAAATTTTCATCAACCAATTTCGCACCAAGTGTATTCTTGAAATGTCCAAGTGCAAAGGCATGATTTTCAGGCCAAATGGATGCAACTGCTGGTTTGACCACTTCTATTTGATAACCAAGATTATAAGCATCAATGGCCGTATGCAAGACACAAATGTCAGTAAGAACTCCTGTCAAAATGACTGTATCTACCCTACGCTCTCTGAGACGGATATCCAAATCTGTTCCAGAAAAGGCCGAATAGTGACGTTTGTCCATCCAGAAAACACGACTATCATCGGCGTATTCCTGATAGAACTCGGCTAGTTTGCCATACAAGTTTCGTCCACTAGTCCCAATAATATTATGTGGTGGGAATAGTTTGCTTTCAGGATGAAAAACATCATTTTCTTCATGAGCATCGATGGTAAAAAAGATATAATCTCCACGTTCAAAAGCCTTTTGGGTCACCCCATATATATCATCAGATATTGCTTGAGCTGGAGCTCCCGCAGTCAGTTTCCCATGGTCCGCTACAAAATCTTCTGTATAGTCAATAGAAATTAAAGCCTTAGCCATTAATAGTCCCTCTTTTTCACTTCTTCAAAAATATCTGGAATGAGAACTTTGAGATAAGTTCCTTTCATACCAAGAGAACGACTCTCAATAATCCCTGCCGATTCAAGTTTACGAAGGGCATTAACAATTACAGAACGAGTGATACCGATACGGTCTGCAATGACTGAAGCTGTTAATTGACCTTCATTACCATTTAATTCAGATAGAATAGCCGATACTGCTCTAAGTTCAGAGTAAGAAAGGGTATTAACCGCCATAGTTACAGCCGTACGACGACGAATATTTTTCTCATCTTCTTCACGTTGGAAGTTTAAGAGTTGAATTCCTACTACTGTGCTGGCAATTTCAACCAGAATCAAATCATCTTCTTCAAACTTTTTATCATTACGCCAAATAATCAAAGAACCCAAGCGAATCCCTGAGACATGAATTGGAGCAATCGTTGTCAAACCATCTGGAAAATCAGAACGACTCTCAGTTGGGAAAATTGTCAAATCATGCTCTACTGGAAGATTGGCCTCCGTATCGTAGATCATGTTTGCACCTTGCACATAATCTTCTGGAAAAGTCTTTGATTGGAAGAATTGCTCTACTCGGTCATTATTAGTTTTGTAGCGCATAAAGTAGCCCAACAAACGACCCTTGCTATTCACAATACAAGCGTTACAGTCAATAATATCTGCTAATTGACGTGTAATGGCATTATAAGGAAGCTCATCTTGTAATTGCTCCTCCGAACGCTTTAAAATTGATGTGATTTTTCTTGTTTTTTCTAATAAATGTGCCATTTTTTACCTCGCATATAATCGCTTTCATTATATCATAAAATTCTGACTACTTCAACAATTATCTGAAAATTGTTTATTGAATTGCAATTCAAGTGTATTCGAAAATTTTTCCTATTTTTTTATTATTTTCTTATTGACAGTATTTTATTTTTTTGATAAGATAATATTACAAGATAACAAATTTATAAATACAAACTTCTCGTATTACTTTTCATATGACTCTCGGTCTCCTTATATATAAAAGCGATCCACCTCAGTGAACCGCTTTTTTTGTTATTTATCTCCTTTGTTTCGAATAACAAAGCCTGTTTGCTTTTCGCTAGATGTTGTGCGAGGTTTTTTGTTGTCTTTACGGTAACGTTTTTCCTTGTCAAAGCGGTCGTTTTTGCGACTGCCTTTTTTGAAATCATCTCGACGTTCACCACGACGATTGTCGCGACGGCGGTCACGATCACGGCGGTCATCTCCACGACGACCTCCCTTACCTTTCCCACCGAAGCCATTACCTGAAGGTTTAAACGGTAGTGGTTTTTCACGCGCAATTTCAACTTCTGGAAGACTGTCTGGATCCTGAACCGTCAAGCTAAGGATGTACATTGCCAATTCTTCTGGACTGAATTCTGAAGCCAATTGACGAGCATCCTTACCAAACTTCTCAAAGTTGCTACGAATCTCCTCATTAGCAAAATCACGTTCAATTTTCTTAAGAGCTACTTGCTTCTTAGCTTGGAAGGCTTCTTCTGCACTTGCAGGTTTGAGACCTTTCATGCGTTTCTTAGTCAAGTTTTCGATAATTTGGAGATAACCCATTTCATTTGGTGAAACGAAGGTAATGGACTGACCTGACTTCCCTGCACGCCCTGTACGACCAATACGGTGAACATAACTCTCAGGGTCTTGAGGAATATCATAGTTGTAGACATGAGTCACACCTGAGATATCTAGACCACGGGCAGCAACGTCTGTTGCAACGAGGACATCGAGGTTGCCATTTTTAAAATCACGAAGGACACGAAGGCGTTTGTTTTGGTCCAAATCTCCATGAATCCCTTCTGCACGGAAACCACGGATCTTAAGCCCACGAGTCAACTCATCCACACGACGTTTGGTACGACCAAAAACGATTGACAACTCAGGTTGATCAACATCCATAAGACGTGTCATGGTGTCAAATTTTTCTTGTTCTTTAACTCGGATATAGTATTGGTCAACCAGCTCTGTTGTCAATTCCTTAGCAGCAATCTTCACATGCTCAGGTTCTTTCATGAATTGAACACCAATACGTTTGATGGCATCTGGCATAGTCGCTGAAAAGAGCAAGGTTTGACGATTTTCCGGTACACGAGAGATGATATCTTCAATATCTTCAAGGAATCCCATGTTCAGCATTTCATCTGCTTCATCTAAAATCAAGGTTTCAATATCATGTAATTTCAAAGCCTTGCGTTTAATGAGGTCAAGAAGTCGTCCTGGTGTTCCTACAACGATGTGAGCACCTGATTTAAGAGCCTTGATTTGTTTTTCAATACTTGAACCACCGTATACTGAACGGACTTTCACACCCTTGCTTCTACCAAAGCGGAAGAGTTCTTCCTGACTTTGAACAGCCAGTTCACGAGTTGGGGCAATCACCAAAGCTTGGATAGTTGCTTCTTCTGTACGAATTTTTTCAAGGGTTGGCAATCCAAAGGCTGCAGTTTTCCCTGTACCAGTCTGTGCTTGACCGATAACATCTTTTCCCTCAAGAGCCAAAGGAATGGTTTGCTCTTGGATAGGACTTGCTTCTACAAATCCTGCTTTTTCAATTTCTGCTAACAAATCAGCAGAAAGATTAAATTCATTAAATTTCACGTTATTCTTCTTTCTAAAGATGGTGCGAAGCCATCCTATAGCGCTTAGTTTATACTTTTCTTGTCATGACGTACTTTCAGTTTTTATGAAAGACCGTGTTGCTTCTTTTCCACTAAAGAAAAGTACTGCTTTCTTTGCAACCTATCTAGTATACCATAGACCAGGGCCAAAAGATAGTCTAACCACTTGATTAAATCATGTAAACGATTTTTCTATTTTTGAACTTGATTCTCAAAAGCTTTCGTGAGACTAAATTAGTCCAATATTTTTTCCCGTAGCAGAATTGTGAAAAAATTTTTTTCTTATGCTAGAATGAAATCAAACAGGAGGATTTAAAAATGTTAACATACGATTTAATTGTCATTGGATTTGGTAAGGCAGGTAAGACCCTTGCTGCCAAACTAGCTTCAGCTGGTAAAAAAGTTGCCCTTATCGAACGCAACAAAGCAATGTACGGTGGAACTTGTATCAACATCGGTTGTATTCCAACTAAAACCTTGTTAGTTGCCGCAGAGAAGGACTTGTCATTTGACGAGGTTATGGCAACAAAAAATACAATTACGAGCCGCCTCAATGGTAAAAACTATGCTACTATCGCTGGTACTGGAGTTGATATCATTGATGCCGAAGCCCACTTTGTTTCAAACAAGGTCATCGAAATTCAAGCCGGTGATGAAAAACAAGAACTAACTGCTGAAACAATCGTCATCAACACTGGTGCTGTTTCAAACGTTTTACCAATTCCAGGTCTAGCTACTAGCAAGAATGTCTTTGATTCAACTGGTATCCAAAACTTGGAACAATTACCAGAGAAACTTGGAATTCTTGGTGGTGGAAATATCGGTCTTGAGTTTGCTGGTCTCTACAATAAACTTGGAAGCAAGGTAACAGTCCTAGATGCTCTAGATACTTTCCTACCTCGCGCAGAACCTTCCATTGCTGCTCTTGCTAAACAATACATGGAAGAAGACGGCATTGAACTCCTTCAAAATATCCATACTACTGAAATCAAAAACGATGGTGACCAAGTTCTTGTCGTGACAGAGAATGAAACCTACCGTTTCGATGCCCTTCTCTACGCAACAGGACGTAAACCAAATGTAGAGCCACTTCATCTTGAAAATACGGATATTCAACTAACTGAACGTGGTGCTATCAAGGTGGACAAACATTGTCAAACAAACGTTCCTGGTGTCTTTGCAGTTGGAGATGTCAACGGTGGACTTCAATTTACCTACATTTCACTAGATGACTTCCGTGTTGTTTACAGCTACCTTGCTGGTGATGGCAGCTACACACTTGAAGACCGTCTCAATGTGCCAAACACTATGTTTATCACACCTGCCCTTTCACAAGTTGGTTTGACTGAAAGCCAAGCAGCTGATTTGAAACTTCCATACGCTGTTAAGGAAATTCCTGTTGCTGCTATGCCTCGTGGTCATGTAAATGGTGACCTTCGTGGAGCCTTCAAAGCTGTTGTCAACACTGAAACCAAAGAAATTCTAGGTGCAACTATCTTTTCAGAAGGATCACAAGAAATCATCAACATCATCACTGTTGCAATGGACAACAAGATTCCATACACTTACTTCACAAAACAAATCTTCACTCACCCAACCTTGGCTGAAAACTTGAATGACTTGTTTGCGATTTAATTATAGAAAGCAGTCCGATAGCGGGCTGTTTTTCTTTTTCTAAAATCTCAAATCTGTCTTTTCCAGCATTTATGATATAATAGAAACATGAAATTAAAAACTACTTTGGGCCTTCTTGCTGGGCGTTCTTCTCATTTTATTTTGAGTCGTCTTGGACGTGGAAGTACGCTGCCTGGAAAACTCGCCCTTCAATTTGATAAAGATATTCTACAAAATTTAGCGAAGAACTACGAGATTGTTGTGGTAACTGGTACCAATGGAAAAACCTTGACGACCGCTCTCACTGTCGGTATCCTAAAGGAAATTTATGGTCAAGTTTTAACTAATCCTAGTGGTGCCAACATGATCACAGGGATTACGACTACTTTCTTGACTGCAAAATCTTCAAAAACTGGAAAAAATATAGCAGTACTTGAAATCGACGAAGCTAGTCTCTCACATATCTGTGACTATATCCAGCCTAGTCTTTTCGTTATCACTAATATCTTCCGCGATCAGATGGACCGATACGGTGAGATCTATACGACCTACAACATGATTTTGGACGCTATTCGAAAAGTTCCTACTGCTACTGTCCTGCTGAACGGTGATAGTCCGCTTTTTTACAAGCCTGCAATTTCAAATCCTGTTCAGTATTTTGGTTTTGATCTAGAAAAAGGTCCAGCGCAACTTGCTCACTACAATACTGAAGGTATTCTCTGCCCTGAATGTCAAAGTATTTTAAAATATGAGCTAAATACATATGCCAACTTGGGAGCTTATATCTGTGAGAATTGTGGATGTAAACGTCCTGACTTGGACTACCGTTTGACAGAATTGGTTGAGTTGACTAACAATCGTTCTCGTTTTGTTATTGACGGTCAGGAATATGGTATTCAAATAGGTGGTCTCTACAACATCTACAATGCTCTGGCTGCAGTCGCTATTGCTCGTTACCTAGGCGCTGATTCTCAACTGATTAAACAAGGATTTGACAAGAGTCGTGCTGTCTTTGGACGACAAGAAACCTTCCATATCGGTGACAAGGAATGCACACTGGTTCTTATTAAAAATCCTGTTGGTGCTACCCAGGCCATCGAAATGATCAAACTAGCTCCTTACCCATTTAGTTTATCTGTTCTCCTCAATGCTAACTATGCGGACGGGATTGATACCAGCTGGATTTGGGATGCTGACTTTGAGCAAATTACTGATATGGACATTCCTGAAATCAATGCGGGTGGAGTTCGTCATTCTGAAATTGCTCGTCGTCTACGTGTTACTGGCTATCCAGCTGACAAGATCACTGAAACAAGTAGCCTGGAACAAGTTCTCAAAACAATCGAATCTCAAGACTGCAAGCATGCCTATATCCTGGCGACATACACTGCTATGCTGGAATTCCGAGAATTACTAGCCAATCGTCAGCTTGTTAGAAAGGAGATGAACTAATGGTTTATACTTCACTTTCCTCAAAAGACGGCAATTATCCTTACCAACTAAATATCGCCCACCTCTATGGGAATCTCATGAACACCTACGGAGATAATGGAAATATCCTTATGCTCAAGTACGTAGCTGAAAAACTCGGGGCTCATGTAACAGTTGATATCGTTTCGCTTCATGATAATTTCGATGAAAATCACTACGATATCGCCTTTTTCGGTGGTGGTCAAGACTTTGAACAAAGTATCATTGCTGGTGATTTACCTGCTAAAAAAGATAGTATTGACAACTTTATCCAAAATGATGGTGTCGTCCTTGCTATCTGTGGTGGCTTCCAACTATTAGGCCAATACTATATTGAAGCTTCTGGTAAGCGTATCGAAGGTTTGGGTGTTATGGGACACTACACACTCAACCAAACCAATAACCGCTTCATCGGTGATATTAAGATTCACAATGAAGAGTTTGATGAAACCTACTATGGATTTGAAAACCACCAAGGTCGTACCTTCCTCTCAGATGACCAAAAACCATTGGGGCAGGTTGTCTATGGAAATGGAAATAATGAAGAGAAAATCGGAGAAGGTGTTCACTATAAAAACGTTTTTGGTTCATATTTCCACGGACCAATCCTTTCTCGTAACGCCAATCTAGCCTATCGCTTGGTCACTACTGCCCTCAAGAAAAAATACGGTCAGGACATCGTTCTACCAACTTACGAGGATATTCTCAGCCAAGAAGTTGCTGAAGAATACAGCGATGTTAAAAGCAAGGCAGACTTCAATTAATATTTAGATTCCAACATGCTATTAGCTGTTGGAATTTTTTTAGGTTCTTTTCTCCTTCTTCCTTGCATTTTCTCCTAATTTTTGCAAAAATAGAGGGGTAGAAAGAAGGTAGCATATGTCTAAATTACAACAAATCTTAACTTATCTTGAATCAGAAAAGCTAGACGTCGCTGTCGTATCTGACCCCGTCACAATTAATTACCTCACTGGCTTTTACAGTGATCCACACGAACGTCAAATGTTCCTTTTTGTCCTTGGAAACCAAGAACCACTTCTCTTTGTGCCAGCCCTTGAGGTTGAACGTGCGACTAGCACTGTCTCTTTCCCAGTAGTTGGCTACGTGGACTCTGAAAACCCTTGGAAGAAAATTCAAAATGCTCTTCCACAGCTTGATTTCAAACGTGTAGCAGTTGAGTTTGACAATCTCATCTTGACTAAATACCACGGTTTGAAAACTGTCTTTGAAAGTGCTGAGTTTGAGAACTTGACTCCATTGATCCAACGTATGCGCTTGATAAAATCAGCAGACGAAGTGCAAAAGATGATGGTTGCAGGTGTTTACGCCGACAAGTCTGTTAAAGTTGGTTTTGACAATATCTCTCTTGATAATACAGAAACTGATATCATTGCGCAAATCGACTTTGCTATGAAACGTGAAGGCTATGAAATGAGCTTTGATACTATGGTCTTGACAGGAGATAACGCTGCAAATCCTCATGGTATCCCGGGAGCTAACAAGGTTGAAAACAATGCCCTTCTCCTCTTTGACCTCGGTGTGATGGTCAATGGTTATGCATCAGATATGACTCGTACAGTCGCTGTTGGTAAACCAGACCAATTCAAGAAAGATATTTACAACTTGACTCTTGAAGCTCAACAAGCTGCCCTTGACTTTATCAAACCTGGTGTGACAGCTCATGAAGTAGACCGCGCAGCTCGTGAAGTGATTGAAAAAGCTGGCTACGGTGAGTACTTCAACCACCGTCTCGGTCACGGTATCGGTATGGATGTCCACGAATTCCCTTCAATCATGGAAGGAAACGACATGGTTATCGAAGAAGGCATGTGCTTCTCAGTTGAGCCTGGTATCTACATCCCTGGTAAAGTCGGTGTTCGTATCGAGGACTGCGGTGTTGTTACGAAGGATGGCTTCGACCTCTTTACAAGTACCAGCAAAGACTTGCTTTATTTTGATTAAAAAGTATATTATAAAAAATAAGATGGAAAAGAATAACTTTTCCATCTTATTTTTTGATTTGATAATAGATTTTATCTGCTATGTAGCCTTTTCGTTCAACTGCATTTGGAATTGTCTTCCAAAAAGTCATTCCAGCCTTTTCCATGACACAACCAGAGGCAGGATTTAAACTTGCATAGCAAGCATCTACCTGGTCAAAACCAATCTCATCTAGACAGAATGATAAAACATCTTTCAATGCTTCTGTCATGATTCCTCGTCCCCAGTAGTTCAAGCCTAAGATATATCCGACTTCACAGCTAGAGTTCTCTTCATCCATACTGACCAGACTAATATCTCCGATAACGTGATTTGGATTTTCTTTGAGACAAATGGCCCATTTGTAATAGTTAGGATTGTCATAAGATGCTACCCAAGTTCTAATTGAGCTCTTTGTGAAATCAACATTTGGATGAGGATCCCAAGTAACATAGGTTAGATTATCTAGACGAGAAGCCCAATTCTCAAACATAGCTTGAGCATCATCTTCCACAAATCTCCTCAGTATCAAACGTTCTGTCTCAATAGTTTGTGTACCTAGTGCTTTCATAATCGTTACTCGCTTTCTATTTGAATGTTCAAGCTAAAAAGTTCCACTGGACCTTCTTAGCTTTCCTATTTCTAGGATCAGGGTAAAAACACTTTACTCATAAACATTGAGAAAACAACAGTTTCCTCTAATTTCATGACGCAGTAGCTGTCTGGCTTGAAATGCCCTTTAGCAAGTTTTTTCAAGCCTAGTAAGCCTTGCGGTGGTGAGACAAGGAAATCGAACTCTTCGAGTTACCGACCTGCCTCGTTTTCCCATTTCAAGACTCGGGGTTCAAGATCCCCCGAACTCTCCTCGCTTTTGTATTTTCAGGCTCGGGCTAAAAAGGTCCCCCGGACCTTCCTCGTTCTCCTGTTTCTAGACTCAGGGTAAAAAGGTCCCCCGGACCTTTTTACTCCCAAAACGTATCAAACACTGTGATTGGTAGATGGCGTTTGTGTTGGCCTTTGTACCACCATTTTTCAATGGTGGCTTGGGCTTCTGGGCTGACTTGCTTACCTTCGAGGTAATCATCAATTTCATTGTAAGTAACTCCTAAAGCTACTTCGTCTGCAATACCTGGTTTTTCTTCTTCCAAATCTGCTGTTGGGATTTTTTCATAGAGGGCTGGATCAGCTCCAAGTTCCTTCAAAAGTTGTTTTCCTTGGCGTTTATTGAGGCGATAAAGTGGGAGAATATCTGCACCACCGTCACCAAATTTGGTAAAGAAACCTGTGATATTTTCCGCAGCATGGTCTGTCCCGATAACAGCTCCGCTATGGGTACCCGCAAGGGCATATTGGGCAATCATACGACTGCGAGCCTTGATATTTCCCTTGTTAAAATCGGAAACAGGACTGCCTGTTGCTTCCACTGCTGTTGTCATAGCATCAGCAGATTCCTTGATATTAACGACCAAGCTCACATCTGGTCGGATAAAAGCTAGGGCTTTTTGGGCATCTGCTTCATCAGCTTGCACTCCATAAGGCAGGCGTACAGCGATAAATTTGTAGCTGTCATCTCCAGTTTCTGCTCGCATTTCTTCCATAGCTAGTTGAGCCAAGCGTCCTGCCAAGGTCGAGTCCTGTCCTCCAGAAATTCCTAAGACAAATGTCTTTAAAAAAGGATGTTTTTTCAAGTATCTTTTCAAGAAGTCAATCGAACGACGGATTTCTTCTTGAGCATCAATGACTGGTTTAACCCCCAGTTCTTGGATAATGGTCTCTTGCAAACTCATTCTTCTTCTCCTTCACCTAGAGCTTCCTTACGCATCTTATCAATCAAGTCCATCTTATCTTGCCATACATCACGAGCCAAGTCAACAGGATAATGTTGTGGATTAAGTACGCGTTTGTATTCGTCCCAAAGCTTATCAAATTCCTTACGAGCATAAGCTTGAATTTCAGGAAGACTTGGTAAATCATAGACTAGCTTACCGTCCTTGAAGATGTTTACCAAGAGAGGAACGGCATCAAAATTACGGACAGTCTTCTTGATGTAAGTATAGGTTGGATGGAACATCTTAATTTCAGTCATGCTAGCAACATCGACACCGTCATAGGTAATGTAATCACCTTCTGACTTGCCTTTTTCACGACTAGTGATGCGCCAAACCTGTTTCTTACCTGGTGTTGAAACCTTCTCTGCATTATTTGAAAGTTTGATGGTATTGCGCATCTGACCATTTTCATCTTCAATGGCAACAACCTTATAAACTGCTCCTAGAGCTGGTTGGTCATAGGCTGTAATGAGCTTAGTCCCGACACCCCAGACATCAATCTTAGCTTTTTGCATTTTGAGGTTAAGGATGGTATTTTCATCAAGGTCATTTGATGCATAAATCTTAGCATCAGTAAACCCTGCCTCGTCCAGTTGTTGACGAACTTTTTTAGAAATATAGGCGATATCTCCAGAGTCAATACGAACACCAAGGAAATTAATCTTGTCACCAAGTTCACGCGCAACCTGAATTGCTGCTGGAACACCGATGCGAAGAGTATCGTAGGTATCCACTAGGAAGACACAGTTTTTGTGAGTTGAGGCATAAGCCTTGAAAGCCTGATAGTCATTCCCATAGACTTGAACCAAAGCATGGGCGTGAGTCCCTAAAACTGGAATTCCAAAGAGCTTACCAGCACGGACATTACTGGTTCCATTAGCACCACCAATGACAGCCGCACGTGTTCCCCAGATAGCTGCATCCATCTCTTGCGCACGACGTGTTCCGAACTCCATCAAAGGCTCATCTTCAATGACCGAGCGAATACGAGCAGCCTTGGTCGCAATCAAGGTTTGAAAGTTGACAATATTCAAGAGGGCTGTTTCAACCAATTGACACTGCGCCAAAGGGCCCTCCACTTGAACGATTGGTTCATTAGCAAATACTAAGTCCCCTTCTTGAGCAGAACGTACCGTCAACTCTAACTTGAGATTACGGAGATATTCCAGGAAGGCACCATGATAACCCAGTGATTCTAAATAAGCAATATCACTATCAGAAAAGCGCAGGTTTTCTAGGTAGTTCACAATTCGTTCCAAACCTGCAAAAACAGCATAACCATTTTTAAACGGTTGTTGGCGGAAATAAACTTCAAAAACTGCTTTCTTGTTATGAATTCCTTGGTCGAAGTAAACCTGCATCATGTTAATCTGATACAAATCTGTGTGCAATGTTAAACTGTCATCTGGGTACATATACTGTCCTTCTTCCCTATTTGTAAAAAGATGAAAATGTTTCTTCTTTTCTCATAAATTAGTACTATTATAACACATTTTAGGAACATTGAGAAAAGAGGAACATTGTACTATCCTATTCTGTATTTAATTTTTTATAAACAAAAAACTCTACCACTTACATGATAGAGAGTTCTATGTTTACAAATCTTTTTGATAATAGTGCCTTTGTCCAATGTAGGGATAATCTTTTAAGGTAAAGACTTCATTGTAGCCCTGCTTTTGATAAAAGCCTGGTGCTTGAAACTGATAGGTATTCACAAAAGCAAAGCGACAGTTTCTCTTTTTAGCTTCACTTTCTGCTTGGTGCAATAGTTGGGATCCGATTCCTTGTCCTCGCAAGTCCTCCTTCACAAACAAATACTCAATTTCTAACCAATTCCCGAAAGTCTCTGCTACTAAGCCAGCCATGATTTTACCATGTTCATCTTCGACATAAAGGTTTAGTGGTTCACTTTCAGCAACTTCTCTTTTGGATCGATTATAGGAGCGAATCAAGTCTCCTATAATTTGCGATTTCTGAGACTCTGTATTTTCCAATCTTATCTGCATCCAAACCTCCTCGAAGATACTTATAGCTTGATTATAGTCTTATTACCAAGAGCTGTCAAACTAGAAAACCCACTAACTGATGTTGATGAGCTTCTGACTTATTTTCTAAATTTCCATTGGCTATAAATACCAAAAGCAACAATCCAGATAGCTGAACCTCTGGCTCCCATTACAGTTGATTCTTGTAAAAAGAGAGTTCCGAATACAAAGATGAAGAAGAGCATAGTCAGAGGATTTAGCAAGCGATATTGGGGCATGAGATAGCCATCTGCCATAAAGTCTTTTGACTTGCGATACTTAAGATGGGCCACCATGATTAAGATGTAGATGGCGATATAAACACCTGATGAAGAAGCCGTAATCAAAGCAAAGGCATCTGATACGCCAGGAAGTACATTGATGAAGGCAGCAAAACCAATCAATACCGCAGAAGCAATGATAGCATTCTGAGGAACGTTGTGGCGTGAAAGTGTATCTGCCTTAATAGCTTTCAAAAAACGATTTGGTGAATCATGGGCAATTTGGTACAAGTGACGACCTGTTGAGTAAAGGGTTGAATTCAAGGCTGACGCCGCGGAAGTCAAGACAACAAAGTTAATCAAGGCTGCTGCCCACTTAAGACCAACAAGTTCAAATACCGTTACAAATGGTGAATCCGTCGCAGAAAGCTCACGCCAAGGAATAATAGACATGATGGCTAAGAGAGCCCCACCGTAGAAGAAGATAATTCGCAAAGGAATTTCCTTAACCGCCTTAGGCAATACTTTCCGAGGATCCTTAGTTTCAGATGTTGTAACTCCGATAAATTCAATCATCAAGTAAGCAAAGAAAACCATTTGAAAGGCCATGACAAAGTTCATTCCTCCATTTGGGAAAAGGGAGAATTGCTCACTGATATTGACAAGGCTTGCTGAACCATATGGCGTTTCAAAACCAGTCAAGACTAGAAAGACCCCTGTTGCAATCATGGCAAGAATAGCAACGATTTTAATCATGGCAAACCAAAATTCCACTTCACCAAATATTTTAACTGCAATCAGATTAACCAATCCTAAAATTGTTAAAAAGACAACCTGAATCAACCAAGATGGCCAGGATGGAAACCAAAACTGAACATAATGAGCGATAGCTGTGATCTCAGCCATACCGATAAAGACTACTGATAACCAATAGGACCAAACAGAGAAATATCCCCAACCTTTACCGAGATAACGAGTAATGAAATTGATAAAGGTATGTTGTTCGGGATCCTGATAAAGCATCTCACCGACTGCACGCATCATGAGATACATAAAACCACCCGTAATCATATAGACAAGGACAATCGAAGGTCCCGTTAAACTGATAGAGCGACCAGCACCTAAAAATAGACCAGTTCCGATTGTTCCCGCAATGGCCATAACCTGAACGTGGCGGTTTGTTAAGCCACGCTCCATTTTACTTTTCTTTTTATGTTTATTTTCTGAATTCATCTAGTCTCCTTAAGTTTTTAGAATTAAGAAAAGGAGTGATAGAAAACGCTTTCCCTAAATCCCACTCCTTCTTTTTATCCTATTAAGCGGTTTTTTCAACCTTCAAGATCTTAACATCATAGCTTCCAGCAGGTGTTTCGATTGTAACAACATCACCTTTTTTCTTACCAATCAATGCTTGACCAATTGGGCTTTCATTTGACACTTTTCCTGCAAAAGCATCTGCTCCAGCTGAACCAACGATAATGTATACTTCTTTTTCGTCTTCTCCAACTTCTTGGATTGTTACAGTTTTTCCGATAGCAACTTCATTTTTTGCAACGGCATCGCTGTTAACGATTTCTGCGTAACGAATCTTAGTTTCTAGACTTGAGATTTGTCCCTCAACGAAAGCTTGCTCGTCTTTCGCTGCTTCATACTCACTGTTCTCTGACAAATCACCATATGAACGAGCAATCTTGATACGTTCTACAACTTCTGGACGACGTACTAGTTTCAATTCTTCTAATTCTTTTTCGAGTTTTTCCTTTTCTTCCAAGGTCATTGGATATGTTTTTTCTACCATTTTTCTCAACTTTCTTTTGATTGAATTAATAAATATATGCTTTAAAGCAAAATTATGTGGAAAACCACATAATTTTAGTTTGTGCTATTTGATTGAGGTAATTTACTATTGATATGTTCTTGAACGTTACGATCATGTTCTTCTAGTGTTGTTGCATAGTAAACTTTACCATCTTGAACATTGGCTACAAAATAGAGATATTCACTCTTTGTCTGATTGATACTTGATTCGATAGCATCCAAGCTTGGGCTATCAACTGGTCCAGGCATTAGGCCTACTTTTGTATAGACATTGTATGGTGAATTAATAGATGTATCAATGGCTGCATCATCAGAGAGACTGATGTTTTGACCAAGTTTGCCTTCTGCGTAAAGGATAGCAATATTACTTTGAAGTGGCATACCGAGGTTTAAGCGGTTATAGAAGATTCCTGCAATCAGCTTACGATCTTCTGTTTTTGCACCTTCTTTCTCAACAAGTGATGCAATTGTTAAGAGCTCATTTACGGTCAAGTTCTTTTCTTTGATAGCAGCATAGTGTGAAGAAAGGTTCTTATCCATAGCTGCAAGCATTGAATCAATTAAGCTTTCAACAGTTGTACTTTCTTTGATCGTATAAGTCGCAGGGAAAAGATAACCTTCTAAACGGTAACGAACACCACTATCTTTTGCTGGCAAGCTTTCAAGTAAGTTTGGATATTTGGCAACCTCTTGAGCAATAAAGGTCTCATCTTGGACCTTAGCCAAGAATGCTTCCGCTGTCAAAGGTTCCTTAAAGTCACCTTGAAGTTGGCCAACAGTTTGAGCAATTTGTTCCAAAGTATAGCCTTCAGGAATAGTCAAGTCTGCAAGAGCAACTTCCTGAGGTTCAGGTGTACCACCCTTTTGCAACTCTTTAATGACATCTTCAACACTCATACTCTTTTGCAAGTTATAATAACCAGACTTCAATCCAGTGTAGTTTTTATACTTGGCATAAAGCGTAAAGACCAAACCGTTCTTAATAACACCAGATTTTTCCAAAACTGAGCCAATTTCTTGAGTATTAGCACCATCTGGAATCTGAACTGACATATATTGTTTAGAACTTGGATCTACTGGTTGTAGAGCTGATTCAGCATAGCGTAGGCCAAAGAATCCACCAGCACCAATTAGAATCAATAATACCAAAACTGTTACTAAAAATCCTTTTAAGCGGGATTTCTTCTTTTTCTTGGCTGGTTTCACAGTCTCTCTCCGACTTCTTCTAGGAAGGTCTGCTTCTTCAGTAGCTTCTTGACTTGTCAATTCTTCCTTGTGTGACGCAAGGTTTACTGTTTCTTTTTCTGGAACAGTATCAAATGCACGATAAGAAACTGAAACTCTAGTTGGAATTGAATTGTTCTCTTCTTTTTCCGGAATTGATTGAGATGACTCAACTACTTCTTCTCGTACTGCTTCTGGAATTTCTTCTTGTACTTCCTCTGCAGCTTCTTCTGGAACTTCTTCTACAAGAACAGGACGCTCAGGAACAGTTGGGGCATTATCAATCAATTGATCAACAGCTGCAACTGATTTTGCAATCAACTCCTCTTCCGAAATACTTGGTTTCTTTTTTTCTGAAGTTGCTTCAGAAGGTTTTGCTAAAGTTGAAAAAAGATCATCCGTTTGTTCAACTTCATTTGCCTCTTTTTTTAGTCGTTCTAAATCTCGCAAAATTTGCTCTTTAAAACTCAACTTTTCTTCATTTGAATTTTCGCTCAAAAGTATTTACCTCCTTGTTGATAATCCTTAATATTATATCTTAAAAACTAAAGAAAAGCAACCTTAGAAGCCTTTCTACTCACTAATTCTTGTTTTCCCAGACCATATCATACCATTCTTCTCCCGCAAATTGGGACTTAGACTTTCCTTCATTGACAAAACCATGCTTCTCATAGTATTCAATAAGGTAGTCATGACAGGTCAGATTGATCCCCTCTCGTTCATGCTTAAGAGCCACTTCTTTAAGAGCGGTCAGGAGTTTTTTCCCTAGCCCTAGAGATTGAGCTTTTTTTGCTATCGAAAGACAAGTCACAGAAATATAACCACCTTCCTTATGACTGTGGTCTTTTATTTCTTCAGTGAAAGACTGGTCTTGTAAATAACGATGAGGGACTACTGGTCCTTCGATATAACCAAGTATCTCTCCCTCTTTTTCAGCCACTAGAAAGCTCGTTTTTATTTCCTTTAAATGTGCTTCAAAGACAGATCGAGGTATGGCTTCTTCAATTGAGAAATTCTCTAATTCAATCTCTAAAATACGGTCTAAATCACTCAGTCTAGCTTGTCGAATAATCATAGCTCCTCCTGATAAAAGGGATTCTTCCAACACATGAGAAAATTAACTTCATTTCCGACTCCCAGATCTACTATTCCTTGCTCTATAAATTCATTCATCTCAAAATAAGACAGGAATTCATCTTTACAGACCAGATAAATACTGGGGCTATTTTTCTGAAGAGCGACTTGTTTCATGGCTGCGAGCAACAAGGTTCCAAATCCTTGCCCTTGATAATTTGGATGAACAGATAAAGCATCAATAACAAGATTTCTATTACTAATAGCTTCTCCATCTGCCATCTCTACTATCCATCTACTTACTGAGGATGTAGCAAAATCTGTCGCTAAAATATAAGCAATCACCTGATCATCTAAACTAGCTAAGAGAAACGTATCCGCAAAATTACGGATACGTTCTTCTATTATTTCTCTCTTAACTATTTCTTGGAAGTTTTGAGTACTCTCCTGTATCAAGCAAACCTGCTCGATATCAGATTGCTGAACTTCCCTTATTTTAATTGGAAATTCCATGGTTTTCCTTACTGAACATTACTTGTCAAATTTGACAAGAGACGTTCGAATGAGTATTCATATGATTGAATGTCACCTGCTCCCATAAAGACGTATACAGCATTGTCATGGTCTAAGAGCGGAGACACATTTTCAACAGTGATAACTTGATGTTTTTTATCAATTTTAGCTGCTAAATCCTCAACCTTAACATCACCATGGTCAACTTCACGAGCAGATCCATAGATTTGTGCTAGGTAAACTGCGTCAGCCTGATTCAAAGCTTGTGCAAAATCATCCAACAAAGCAATTGTACGAGTAAAAGTATGAGGTTGGAAAATAGCAACGATTTCCTTGCTTGGGTATTTTTGACGTGCAGCATCTAGAGTTGCGATAATTTCAGTTGGGTGATGCGCAAAATCATCGATAATGACTGTATCGTTAACAATCTTTTCGGTAAAGCGACGCTTAACGCCTCCAAAAGTATTCAAGTGTTCACGTACCAAATCCAAGTCAAATCCAGCAGTATAAAGCAAACCAATTACTGCTGTTGCATTCATGATGTTGTGGCGACCAAAAGTTGGGATGTGGAATTGACCTAACTCTTGTCCACGGAAGTGAACTGTAAAAGTTGAACCTGTAGTAGAACGAAGCAAATCACTAGCTACAAAGTCATTGTTGTCTGCTTCAAAACCGTAATAATAGATTGGGGCATTTGCCGTAATCTTACGCAACTCAGCATCTTCACCGTAGACAAACAAACCTTTGGTGATTTGTTTCGCATAATCATTGAAGGCGTTGAAGACATCCTCTAAGCTTGTGAAATAGTCAGGATGGTCAAAGTCGATATTAGTAATAATAGAGTATTCTGGGTGATATGGCATGAAATGACGTTCGTACTCGTCTGATTCGAAGACAAAATACTTGGCATTTTCAGAACCACGACCTGTACCATCTCCAATTAGATAGCTTGTATCAGTGATGTGTGACAAAACATGAGAAAGCATACCTGTTGTTGAAGTCTTACCGTGTGCTCCAGCAACTCCCATGCTGATAAAGTCACGCATAAAGCTACCAAGAAACTCATGATAACGTTTATAGCTTAGCCCATTCTTGTCTGCATAGGCAATTTCAACGTTGTTGTCTGGACGAAAGGCATTCCCAGCGATGATTTCTAAATCCCCTTGAAGATTCTTCTCATCAAAAGGCAAAATTTTGATACCCGCTTGCTCTAAGCCTCTTTGTGTAAAGTAGTATTTCTCTACATCAGAACCTTGGACCTTATGCCCCATTTGGTGCAACATCAAAGCCAAGGCACTCATCCCTGATCCTTTAATTCCGATAAAATGATAGGTTTTTGCCATCTTTTTCCCCTTTACTCTGTCATATTTGTCAAGTTCAACTCTTGAGCAATTTTACGTTCTTTTTCTGATTGATTTTCTTTTTTGTTATAAATTTGGCTTTTCTTTAAAAAATCATAATTATTTTTCTTTGGTCCAAGATGCTCTTCTTTGGTTGTCTGTTGCATCTGTGGAGCCATTTCAGCCAAAATATAATGGTTCTGAGTTAGTTTGTCACTAAATTTTGCTAGCTCCCCAGGATTTTCCTTTTGGAATGGAGCTGTTGGCTGATTTGCCTGTCTTACTACATTACTTGAAGGTTTATAACGTTTCGTAAAACTAACATCTTGAGTCAAATATTTTGCTGAACGTTTCCGTTTTAGATCAGCTCTTGCTTCTTCACGGGCAAGTTCAGCATAGGATTTTTCCTTCTTTTCAGGTAGCTTATCTGATGCTTGAACCAGTGGCTTTTTTTCGGTAGTAATTGGTGACCATTCCAAGTAGTTTTTGTCCTGGTAATCTCCCTTGATATTACTAATGAGATCCGACTCATCATATAAATCCATAAATGGCATCTCTGTCAGCATGATCTCATCATCTGACACTATTGGAAATCGTACTTGTTTCATTTTTATTCCCTTTCAATACTCCATTATAACGTAAAGTCTTGATTTTTCAAGTCTTGGCTTCAGAAATTCCTAATATTTCTTGAATTTCAGTAAGTGTGAGACTTCCACGAGACTCTGTTCCATCCAATACTTCTGAGACCAGATTCTTTTTCTCTTCCTGCAACTCTTGAATCTTCTCCTCAATTGTGCCTCTAGTTACCAGACGATAAACCTCAACAGCTTGGTCTTGTCCCATACGGTGGGCCCGGCCAATAGCCTGCGATTCAACAGCTGGATTCCACCATAAATCTACCAGAATAACTGTATCCGCACCAGTAAGGTTGAGACCAACTCCACCAGCTTTTAGAGAAATCAAAAACACATCGCGCTCACCTTGGTTAAAAGCCTTGGTCATTTCTTGACGCTCCTGTGATGGTGTAGAGCCAGTAATCTTAAAGGAAGTTAAGCCAAGCTGAGGCAACTCCTTTTCGATGCGATCAAGCATTCCCCTAAATTGAGAGAAGATGAGTACACGATGATTTCCCTCAGCAATTTGACTTAGCAGATCTCGTAAACTATCAAGCTTCCCACTATCTCCCTTATAATCCTCCATAAATAGAGCTGGAGTATCACAAATCTGGCGAAGACGCATGAGTCCTGTTAAAATTTCAACTCGATTTCGTTGAAATTCTGCATCGGTCACTTGTCCCAAACGCTCTTGCATCTGTTGAAGTTGGGCTAGATAGATGGCCTTTTGCTGATCTTCCAGTTCATTTTTATAAACGACTTCTATCAAATCAGGTAACTCTGTAAGAACATCCTCTTTTTTTCGACGCATGACAAATGGTTTGATAAACTGTGCCACTCTCTCAGCAGGCAATTTCATAAAGTCTTTTTTTGCCGGCAAAAGTCCTGGCAATACAATCTGAAAGATAGACCATAATTCCCCTAGATTATTTTCAATTGGTGTTCCGGAAAGAGCAAAAACTGATGGAACCACAAACTTTCTCAAAATCTTAGCAATTTTGGTTTGGGCATTTTTCATCACCTGGGCTTCATCTAGAAATAGAAAATCAAAAGATAAATTTCGATAGATTTCACTATCCTGACGGAAAGTGGCATAACTGGTCACATAGACCTGATGTTTTTCTGCTAAAATAGTCTCGCGATAAGGTTTCAATCCATGTACGACAGCCACATCCAAATTCGGTGCAAATTTTTTAAATTCATCAGCCCAATTGTAGATGAGACCAGATGGAGCAAGAATCAAGACACGGCTATTTTCCTGAAGTTGGCTACTTAAAAAGGCGATGGCTTGTAAGGTTTTTCCAAGTCCCATATCATCAGCTAAAATTCCACCAAATCCATAATGGTCTAACATCTGAAGCCATTGAATCCCTTTTTTCTGATAATCCCTGAGTTGGGCTCGAATATCTAGGGACTTCATCGGAAAATCCTCTGGATGCGTTAAATGATGCGCCAAATGACGAAATTCATCAGTAAACGTAACTTGATCCTGGTCCTTAAACAGATGAGATAAGGTATAAGCCAAAGACTTGCGAGCCTGGAAAGCAGTACTCTCTATCTCATCAATTCCTAATTCCTCTAAATCTTGTCGAATACGTTTTGTCTGTTCATCAAAATAATAGACCTGATCAGACGAGCTAATATAATAGTCCTGCTTGGCAACGAGAGCTTTCATTGCTCGATTGATTTCTTCTTGGTCTATATCCTGAAAATCAAATTGAATTTCTAAAAGACTTCCCTTAGATGATATCTGAACTTGAGGTTTTTGAATCTGATAAAGATCTTGCATGCTCTCTGAAATCTTTAATTCTCCAAGCGCTGCAAATGCTGGTAAAACTTCCTGAAAGAAAACATGGACTGCTTCAGCTTTCAAACTTTGACGCCACGAACGAAAATCCGCTTCAAACCCAGCAGATAAGGCCAACTGAAAAATCTGTTTTTCCAATTGAATGTCACTAGCAAAAGGAAGTTTCTCTAGTTCATTACGATTGGTTACTAGGCAAGTTTCATATTGAAATTGCATATCTAATCGAATAGAACCATCCTCTTCACGATCCATGTAAAAAGACGGACGGAAGGATTGGATTTGTAGTGAATCAGGAGCCTCTACTTTTCCTATGCATTTAAACTGTGACAAGGTCGAAGCTAAAAGATCTCGATCACGAGTATCAAACTGTAAGATTTTTTTGCCACCATTGTCTAAAGGAACTTTTCTAAGCGCATCTAATAAACTAGCCTGTTTTTTCGTCATCAGGAAAAAATTCCCCTTGTAGAATAATACTTGTCCCCTGTAAAAGAAATTAAGCCCTGTCTGTTCGAAAATCTCCATTTCAAAATAGTTGGATTTTTCTTCAATTCTAAATGAAAACAAACTTGCTTGGCCATCAAAGTCTTGGAAGAGAAGACGATGATAACTCGAAAGTTGGTGGTCAAACTGAAAGGCTTCTAATCCCATCAGTAGACTAGCCCCCTGCTCAAAAAAGGTTTTAGGGAAATAGAGATGTCGTCCTTGATTTGGGAAAAAAATAGAATTGTCTGTTTTCTCCTCAACTAATCCAAGTAAAAAATTCAAAACTTCTTGACTGGCTTTATCAAATTGTTCAAGTCTTAATGAAGTCTCATAATGCTTTCCTATCATGTAGGGTTTGGCAAACTCTATGATTTTTAAGAAAAGAGGGATATCCCTAATCACATAAAACTTGTCTTGCTGAGAAAGACCAATTCTTAAAGTCCAGATAATGCGATTGGTTCCTGCTTCCACCTGCCCTTGAGCAGAAAGCCGATAGATGTTAGATTGACGCGGAACTTGGATAGACTTCAAGAATTCTCCTCCGAAAGTCACCTGTGTCTCAACAGTTTCCTTCTCTTCCTGATTAGCCTCCAGATTGAGTAAGATTTGCTGTCCTAGCTGGTCATTTTTCAAGTAATATTCTAGAGCTGCTAAATGAACACAGTAACCTCTTTTTTTGAAAAAATCACATGCACAAAAAATCAAGTCATCGTCTAAACTATAACGAATTTCTTCTTCCGCTACACGCGCATAGATACGATGGTCTTGTTCTTTAATGATTTCAATCTGACCAGTTTCATAGAGTTCCACTCCCTCCATTCGAAGCTTTCCTGGAATCAATTTAGCCATAATTTCCCCTTTACTTTATCTCTTAATTATACCATATTTTCGCCTATGAAAATAGCCTTCTAGGAAGACTTTTCTCCTAAAAGGCTAGTTTTTAAAGATTTGAAAAAGTGGCAATGATTCGTTGGCAGACTTCTTCCAAAATAGATGTCGGCATGGCTACATTGAGACGAGCGTGGAGGGCTCCTTCTTCACCAAAGTCCAAGCCTCTATTCAGGATAACTTTGGCTTCGTTTCGTAAAAGCTTTCTTAACTCTTCATCGCTAATATCATAGGCTGAAAAATCAAGCCAAATGAGATAGGTCCCTTGAGGTTTCATGACCTTGATTTTAGTTTCTTTGCCAAATACATCCACTACATAATCGATGTGTTTCTCAATCAGTTCTTTGAGTTCTGTCAACCAATCTTCACCATATCGATAGGCAGTTTCTGTTGCCAAATAACCCAAACCTGAGATTTCATGTTGATTATTAGCCAGCTGGCGCTTTTGGAAAGCAAGTCTCAACTTAGGATTTTCGATAATAGCGTAGGAATTCTTCGTCCCAGCAATGTTAAAGGTCTTGGTAGCACTGCTTAAAATCAATGAAAATTCTTTAAAATCTTCATTTACCGTGTTGAATGACTGGTGCTTGTTTCCAAACAAGGCTAAATCTTGGTGAATCTCATCAGATACTAGCAAGACTCCATGTTTTTGACACAGCTGTCCAATCTTCTCTAAGACTTCCTTTTCCCAAACGCGTCCACCAGGATTATGAGGATTACAAAGGACGTAGAGTTTCACATCTTCTTCGACAAAGTCTTTCTCCAATCGATCAAAGTCAATCTCAAAAAGCCCGTCTTTTTCTACTAGAGAGTTGGTGATTAGTCTACGATTATTGAGCTTAATGCTTCGAGCAAAAGGAGGATAAACCGGTGTGTTAATCAGAACTGCTTCACCTTCTTTGGTAAAGGCTTGAATAGCTGTTGAAATAGCTGGCACTACCCCTTCGATAAAGACTAGAGCATCCTTTTCAAAGCGATAACTATGGTGTTTTTCCTCCCATTTTTGAACGGCTTCAATCAATCCATCACTAGCATAGGTATAGCCATAGACTAATTGCTCAGCATAGTCATGGACAGTCTGACGAATCTCAGGTAAGACTTCAAAGTCCATATCAGCAATCCAGGCCGGCAATACTTGACGGTCAGTCTCTGCTTCTTTCCATTTGTAGGTATGATGTCCAAAACGATTGGGCAAAGTCGTAAAATCATATTTCCCCATAGTCTTATCCTTCCAAAGCTTGACGCAAATCTTCAATCAAGTCTCTAGCATCCTCAATACCAATAGACAAGCGTAAAAGGTCATCGGTCAGTCCATAAGAATGACGAACCTCTGCAGGAATGTCTGCATGGGTTTGAGTGGTTGGGTAGGTAATCAGACTTTCTACACCACCCAAACTTTCAGCAAAAGAGAATACTTTT
This sequence comes from Streptococcus infantis, assembly GCF_964243025.1. Classification (GTDB taxonomy): domain Bacteria; phylum Bacillota; class Bacilli; order Lactobacillales; family Streptococcaceae; genus Streptococcus; species Streptococcus infantis_N. Next base: position 67,345 of record NZ_CAXTDJ010000005.1, on the reverse strand, counting down.
AAGGTATTCAAGATATGAGGGATACGTTTTTCATCTGCCACTTTAAAGGAAATCATCCCTCCACGACCTGTATACAAGACTTCTTTGACTGCAGGTGATTGTTCCAAAAATGCTACGATTTCTTGAGCATTCTCTGTTGAGCGCTCCATACGAAGTGACAATGTTTTAAGACCACGAATCAATTGATAACTATCAAATGGTGACAAAACAGCCCCTGTCGTATTGAGATTATAAAAGAGTTTTTCGTATAAATCAGTACTGTCTGTCACAACTACACCAGCTAGAACATCATTATGGCCTGCAAGGTATTTTGTCGCTGAATGAAGGACAATATCTGCTCCATCTTCAATTGGACGTTGATAAATCGGGCTATAGAAGGTATTGTCGACGACAACTTTAGCACCCTTAGCATGAGCTAATTTTGACAATTTTTCAATATCAAATTCCAACATCAAAGGGTTGGTTGGTGTTTCGATATAAAGTACATCCACATCCTTTTCTAGCTCGGCAATTAGCTCTTCTTCTGTGTTGGCATAGGTAAAGTGGAAACGTCCTTCCTGCTCCACTTGATTGAACCAGCGGAAAGAGCCACCGTAAAGGTCACGGACAGCCAAAACCTTACTTCCTACTGGAAAAACGCTAAAGGCTAACACAATAGCAGACATACCTGAACTAGTCGCCAAAGCATACTTGGCGGATTCAATAGCTGCCAAAACTTCCTCTGCCTTGCTACGAGTTGGGTTTTTGGTGCGTGTATAGTCAAATCCAGTTGATTGACCAAATTCTGGATGTTGATAGGTCGTTGAAAAGTGAATAGGTGTAACCAAAGCACCTGTTGCCTCATCAGACTTAATACCTGCTTGTGCTAAAATTGTGTTGATGTGAAATGATTTACTCATACAATACCTCCAAATCTATAGTAACTATTGTACCACTTATTTTGGATCCTTCGTTTTCTTGTTTTCAAGAGCTAGTTATAGTTTCAAACTATATAAAAAACGATAGCTTCCTGAGAAACTATCGTTTTTCCTGTTGAATAGACTGATTACTTAACGTGTTTAGCAAAATCTTCTTGGGCTTTTTTATTAGATTCTTCTTTTTCTTTCAGCCATTTTTGTCTAGCTTCTTCATACTCAGCTGTTGTGACAATCTTATCTTGCAATTTCACGTATTTGTAGGATTCAACACCCTTATTACCAGCTTGAGAGAAGGCGGCAGAGAATGGAACTGTTTTTCTCAATGTAGGTGTTCCACCTTTAGAAACGTTTGGAATTGCTAGAGAGCTATCCACCAACCAAGCTTGTGCTTCAGCGTATTTATCATAACGTTTGTTCAAATCTTGTTCAGCATTGGCTTCTTCCAACATTTGAGTGTAGACATCTAGCCCAACAGCCTTGGCCTTGTCATTGGCTTCACCTGGCTCTAAACCTAGATTTTGCAACAAACCTCCAGAATTAAGGTTTAAGACATCAAGATAAGTTGAAGGGTCTTGGTAATCAGGTCCCCAACCACCGTTGTAAAGATCATAATCCTTCTGAGATGCTGTCTGAGCTAAATAGCTTGAATTGTCATAATCTTCCGTAGTGAGTTGTTGAATATCAATTACAACATTTTCTGCACCTAAAGCCGCCTCAATAGATTGCTTCATAGAGTTTGCCTCTTGGACACCCTTTTTAGCAGCTTGGTCAACTGTCATGTCCAAGTGGATAGGGAATTGGACTCCTTTGGCCTGGAGTTCTTTCTTAGCTTCAGCAAATTTGGCTTTAGCTTTTTCAGCATTGTAGTATGGATCCTGAGCATCCGCAAAGTTGATTCCTTGCCATTCCTTACCATAATTCACCATCTTAGAGGCTACTACTTCACCAAAGTCTTTTCCGTTGATACTTACGAAGTTTGGAGGAACAACCAAGTTACGCAAAATCTTAGTTGCACCATCTTCTCCCTGAGATTGAGCCCCGTAAGCTGTACGGTCATAGGCAAAGTTGATGGCTTGACGGAAGTTTTTATTAAGAACCGCTTCTTGAGTCGATTTCTTCTCAGCATCACTTGTCTTGGAAGTGAATTTATAAGATTTTCTATCTAGATTAAAGTTTAAGAAGTAAGAAGTAGCATCTTGTAAACTATAAATGATATTATCCTTATTCTTTTCTTTAATTCCTTCAAAACTTGAACTATTTGGATAAAGACGAGCGTAGCTATAAGCACCTTCTACAAAGTTACGAGCCAGTGCATCTTGGTCACTACCATCATAATAGGCCAATTTCACATCATCTACAAAGACATTTTTAGCATCCCAGTAGTTAGGATTTTTCTTGAATTCGATGACAGATTTTGAAACAAAGGATTTCATCAAGAAAGGTCCATTGTACAAAATACTTGAAGGATCAACTGTTCCAAAATCATCCCCTTTTGATTTCAAGAACTCCGCATTAACTGGGAAGAGAATGGTTGAAGTTGTTTTTGAGTTCCAATAAGATTCTGGTCGTGTCAAGGTATATTGAACCGTTTGGTCGTCAAGAGCCTTAACTCCAACAGTTGAAAAGTCTGTTGTTTTACCAGTGATATAGTCATCTAAACCAGCAACGGATTCTTGAACTAAGTACAAGGCTTCTGATTTTTTATCAGCCGCATATTTCAAACCTGTCACAAAATCTTGGGCAGTTACAGGAGCGTATTCTTCCCCATCCGCAGTATACCATTTAGCATCTTTACGCAGTTTGTAGGTATAGGTCAAACCATCCTTGGATACACTCCAATCCTCTGCCAAGGATGGGATATAGTTCCCATACTGGTCATTTTCCATGAGCCCATCTACCAGATTAACCACGATATCATTGGTTGTTGCACGGTTTTCTGCTAGATAGTTCAAACTAGACGGATCACTAGTATAAACATAGCTATATGTTTTTGACCCTGTACTTGAATTTCCACACGCGCTTAATAAAATACCTGCACTTAACACGACACCTGTAAGTGCTGCATACTTGGCCTTAGACTTTTTCATAAACAGAACCTCCAAATTTAAATATTTGTATCATTATACAGCTATTGTTTTTTTTAGTCAAGTGATTATGCTCTAAAAAATTATATTTTTCTACATTTTTTATATTTTTTTGTATTTTTTTAAGAAAAAAAGAACAATTTAGACTCTTTTACGCAAAAAGTTAAAATTGTTCGTTTTATTTATTAACTATTATGATATTTTCAAGCGTGCTCGTAACTGATTTGCTTTTTCCTGTCCAATAACCTTATCCAAGAGACGAGTATAGAGACACATAACTCCGTAAAGCCCGCCACCGATTGTACCAATTAAGGCGACATAGAGGAAGCTCCAGAAACGTCCAGTTGGTTGGAAGACAAATCCAATAATCCATTGCAAGAGTCCTACTAGAATAAACATAACTAGAGTCAAAATAGTGACTAAGATTGTTCTCTTCAGAATAATCTTTCGACGCGCGCCTGTAACCTGACAGATATCACGATACATCAAGACGTTCGGAATGATAAGACCGATAGTCGTTGAAATGAGAGGACCATAACTATGGAAAATAGCTATCGATGGTAATTGTAGAACAATCTTAGCAATTGAGCCATAAACAAAATACAAGACCGCCTTACGGTTACGGAACATAGCCTGAAGCATTGGTGACAAGACCATGTACAAGCCTAGAATTGTTGATTGCAAGACCGCAAAGATAAATAAGCCCATAGCCAAGCCATCTGGCTTACCGTAAAATACTGTATAGAGTGGTTCACCTACCATAACTACTCCAACCGTTGCAGGTAAGAGGAATAGGAAGAGCATGGTGATACTATCTTGAACTAGACGAGAAGCTGCTGGTAAATCCCCTTTGACATAGTTCTCCGTCAAGAGAGGCAGACCTACACTACCAATCGAAACTCCAACCGAAATCAAAATCATAGTAATTTTATTAGGATTGGCAGAGAAATAAGAAAACATGACAATTAAGTCTTCATTACTATAGTTGGTAAACCACTTCATACTATTGATAAAGGTATTTTGGTCCAAGATTTGGAAAAGCTGAATAGCCGAACCAGTCAAGATAAAAGGAATAGCTTCCTTAATCGTATCAACCAAAAGACTCTTACTATCAATCTTATCTCGGGTTTCAAAAACTTTTTGAAGCATTCCTTCTTTGTATAGGAAATAGATCAAGACTGCAAAACTAGCTACCATTCCCACAAAGGCCGCAAAGGTAGACTGGGTAACTGCTGATATATAATCTTTTGAACCCAGCTTCATGATGATAAAGGTTGCTAAGAGCATCCAGATAACACGAATGACCTGTTCAGCGATTTGGCTCATGGCATAAGGTTTAAGATTATTCATCCCTTGGAAAAATCCACGGATAACACTCATAGACGGGAAAATCAAGACAGCCCAAGCTAGACTCTGCATAATGGGAATCAAATCCTTCCCGACACCCGAAAGATCGGCCAACCAAGGTGCAAAGAGATATAAGATCAAAGCAAAGGCAAGTCCTAATACAATCATAAAGCCTAAGAAGCTTCGAATCAGGGCAAAACTATGCTCTTCCTCATGCATGGTATTGTATTTAGCGACCTGCTTAGCGACCGCCACTGGGATACCTGCTGTCGAAATCAACAAGAACCAAGCATAGATATTATAACCCATGGTGAAAAGTCCATTTGCCTTAGCAGCATATGTTCCCATCCAAATATACCAAGGGATGATGTAAATAGCCCCGAGCAGGCGACTGATAAAGTTACTAGCTGTAAGCCAGGCAGTCCCGCGTAACATCTGGGCCTGCTGATGATTATTTTCGTTAGACATAACTTCCTCATTCAATTTTAATCACTAGGAAAAGTTCCTTATCTTCCATTATAAACTTTTCCTTGTTACTTGTAAAATTCAGACTTTCAGTTTACAATAGAAAGTATGATAAAGATTGAAACCGTATTAGATATTTTAAAAAAAGACGATCTCTTCCGTGAGATTATCGACCAAGGACATTACCACTATTATTTTAATGATGTAACTTTTGATAGCATTTGCTACGATAGCCGAAAAGCCAATGATAATAGCCTCTTTTTTGTAAAAGGAGCTGCTTTTAAGAAGGAATTTCTTCTTTCGGCAATCTCACAAGGACTCGGTTGGTATGTAGCGGAGCAGGATTATGAAGTAGGCATTCCTGTCATCGTTGTTAGCGATATTAAGAAGGCTATGAGTTTGATTGCCATGGAATTTTATGGCAATCCGCAGGAAAAACTAAAACTTCTCGCTTTCACTGGTACCAAAGGAAAAACAACAGCGGCATACTTCGCCTACAATATCTTAAATCAGCAACATCGTCCTGCTATGTTATCAACTATGAATACGACTTTGGACGGAAAAACTTTCTTCAAGTCTGCTCTGACAACACCTGAAAGCATCGACCTCTTTGATATGATGGCGCAGGCAGTTGATAATGGAAGAAGCCACCTTATTATGGAAGTTTCTAGTCAAGCCTACTTGGTGAAGCGAGTCTACGGCCTCACTTTTGATGTAGGAGTGTTCCTAAATATCAGTCCTGACCACATTGGCCCTATTGAGCATCCAACCTTTGAAGACTACTTCTACCACAAGCGTCTCTTGATGAAAAATAGCCGAGCAGTTGTCATTAATAGCGATATGGACCACTTCTCTGTTCTAAAAGAACAAGTTGAGAACCAAGAGCATGACTTCTACGGTAGCCAATCTGATAACCAAATCGAAAACTCCAAAGCCTTTAGCTTCTCAGCTACTGGTAAATTAGCTGGTGATTATGACATCCAGTTGATTGGACATTTTAACCAAGAAAATGCAGTCGCAGCTGGACTTGCCTGCCTTCGTTTAGGTGCTAGTCTGGATGACATTAAAAAAGGGATTGCTACAACACGCGTCCCTGGCCGTATGGAAGTTCTCACTCAGAAAAATGGCGCAAAAGTTTTCATTGACTACGCCCATAATGGTGATAGCTTGAAGAAATTGATTTCAGTCGTTGAAACACATCAGACTGGAAAGATTGCTTTAGTACTTGGTTCAACTGGAAACAAGGGAGAAAGCCGTCGTAAGGACTTTGGACTTCTCCTCGATCAACATCCTGAAATTCAAGTATTCCTTACGGCTGACGATCCAAACTATGAAGATCCGATGGCCATTGCTGATGAAATTAGTAGCTACATCCATCGTCCTGTTGAAAAGATTGCTGACCGTGAACAAGCCATCAAAACTGCGATGTCAGTTACAAGTCAAGAACTAGATGCTGTCATTATCGCTGGTAAAGGAGCTGACTGCTACCAAATCATCCAAGGTAAGAAAGAAGACTATCCTGGAGATGCTGCTGTTGCAGAACGTTATCTATAGTATATTTAAATAAGGCTAGGAAATTTCCTAGCCTTATTTTTTTATAAAGATGAATCGTTCTTTATCAAATTCTACAGCCAACTCATATTTCCCATCTTCATTTTGAACGATGTAACCTAATAAGACTAAACTATCAACAAAGATATCTCGACGTTTCTGCATAAGCTGGTCTTTTTTGAGAAATTTAAGCAAAAAGGTTGTCATATACTTGAGAGCATACTCAGGATTGACATCCCCTAAAATTTCATACAGTCTCTGCTGTTCTTCCGTCAGTGGATACTGGAACTTGACCTTGTAGAAGTAATTAGACAAGGTCATCTTTTCCCTTGCAAAATCGGTGTGTTCTTCTAGGATAGCTGCATTTGTTTGATTGCGCAATTCTGTCATAAAATCTTTCTCCAGGATTTCTTGATAGATAGGACTATCATCCCTCACAAAGACTTCTTGGTCAAGTGCAAGAGAATCTGTAGATTCTAGAAATGGGAGATTGAGAGTGTAGCGTTTATTTTCTCTTAAAATCAATCCCGCTTTAATGTACTCCTCCAAGAGCTTGTCAACTGCGACCTCTGGAAACTGAGCCTTGATTTCACGGAGGATCACATCATCATGCCGATCAAGATAGTCAACCAAGTCCCAAAAGAATGGCTGCCGTGTCAAACGTGATGGATTAAAAATCTGAATCATGAAGATTCCTTTCTTTACATACTAAAAGTGGAGAGGCTGCCAACTGACTGGGATTGGTCCCCGGCTGGTTCAGAGGCACAGTAATCCCCAACTCTCGATAATATTCTCTCCAGAAATCACTGATTTCCTGTGTATCATCACCAAACTTCATGGGAATGGTCTCAAAAATAGGGAGAATTTCTGCTACAAACTGGGAACAATAGAAACCATCTCCATCTGGATAAAAGGACGCATTGTAGGGAGCCCCTAAGAGACTCTCTGCTCGCTTTTTGACCTCTGCACAATCAATCTGCTCATAGTGATAACGGTCATAGACTTTTCCAGCTTCAAAGAAGACCTCAGGAGACTGAGCAAGGACACCACCTTCTACCGTGGCATGATAGACCTGTCCGTCCAAAAAGATAGCCACGTGACTGTAGTTACCTGTAGAAGCCTGGATAGCCTGCCCCATTTCTGTATCTTCTCTCACAAAAATCAAATCGCCATTTTCTAACATCTTTCTCTCCTAGAAAAAAAGGAGTCGAAACTCCTTTAGTTATATGGAAAACATCGTTTTCTCGTGTCAATCTCTAGTCAAATAATTACCATTTAAATAATTCATTAACTATATTCCAAGAATCACTCTAGCTGAAAATAATAAAGAAGCACCAAACTTCCAAAAGACAGAGCTAAGTAGAAGATTCCTATTTGCAATCCATACAAATGCCAAAAAATACAACTAACTAAAATAAAAATCGACGTCTCAGCAACGAGGCGATGCCATTTTTTTAAAGCATGTGGAGATTTTGGCGCCATATATCGTGCCCAAAATAAGATTAATAGAACTGCTAGAAGAAAAAATAGGAATTTTTCCAGCCAAGAAATTTGTATTACAGACACGGAGAAAAGACCAAGTATTGCCACAACCTCAACCAAAAAGCGTAGCCCTTCAATCAATCGCATCATGCTATCACCTTCTATAAATAGTCAAATTAACAGTTCTAAATATTCCTTAAATATTACCCATTAAAGCTTTCAGTCAATTGTGGTACCACTTGTTTCTTACGTGAAACAGCACCTGGAAGGAAAGCATGGTTGTTTTCAAGTTTGAAGTTGAAAGCTGCTTCTACCTTGTCCATATTAGCACCAAGAGCCAAAATTTCTGAGTTTGAGTTGACGATGTCTGTAATCATCAAGACAAAGTCAGAGTAGCCGTTAGCTGCATTTGTAGCTTGGATAGCTGCTTCGATTTCAGCTTGGCGTTCCAATACTTCAGCAATATCAACTGTATTCACTTGAGCCACACGGACATTGTTTCCATTGAGTTCAAATGTCTTAGCATCAATATCAATCAATTCTTCAGCAGATTTGCTTGCTAAATTTGTACCAGCCTTGAGCATGGCAAGACCGTATTCTTCCAAGTTCACACCAGCCAATTCAGCCAATTCAAGAGCAATGACTTTATCTGATGGGTGAGTGGTTGGAGATTTCAAAAGAAGAGTATCTGAAATCAAACCTGATAGCATCAAACCTGCGATTTCTTTTGGAACAGCTACGCCATGCTCTTTGAACATGCGGTAAACAATAGATGATGCTGATCCAACTGGTTCCAAACGCATGTAAAGTGGGCTGGCAGTTTCAAAGTTAGCCACACGGTGGTGATCCACCACACCATAAACTTCAACTTCAGCAATGTCTGACGCTGATTGTTGGAATTCATTGTGGTCAGTCAAAATGACTTGCTCTGCACCTTCTGCTTTAGCAGATGTAATCACGCGCGGTGCTTCCACACCAAAATAGTTCAATACATAGGCCGTTTCTTCATTTGGAGTTCCAAGAGCCACCGCTTCTGTGTCCAAACCGTATGCTTCTTTTGCAAGATAAGCAAAAGCAACAGATGAACCAATGGCGTCTGAGTCTGGATTTTGGTGACCAAATACTAGAATCTTAGACATGATAATACCTCGTTTCTTTATTCTCTTTATTGTAGCATTTTTTTCAATTTTTGACAAAAGGTTGAGGAGCCAAAGGACTCCTCATTACATGTCAAAAGTATCGACTAAATTCTTATTTTGATTCTCTTTGAGATAATGTTCTTTTTGCATACGTGTCTTGCGCTTGAAAAAAGCTTCAGCAGACATGGCCTCTTCCTTACTATCAAAACCTTCTGCAAAGATGAGTTTTACTGGCAATCGAGCTCGTGTATATTTGGCTCCTTTACCGCTATTGTGAACAGTAATCCGTTTCTTAACATCTGTCGTGTAACCAGTATAGTAGGAACCATCACAACACTCAACCACATACATATAAGCCTTATGATCCATAGTAAATCTCTTGAATTTCTGGTGTATAAGTACCATCACTATTATGAACAATGAGTGGTGGTAAAACCTTAAAACCACTAGTGGAGCCGTCCTTAATAGCCTCAATCAAAAGCATATTAGCTTCCTTCTCCCGTTTAGGATAAACAAATTGCAGACGTTTTGGAGCCAGATTATGCTGTTGGAGCGTAGCTAAGATATCTAATAATCGATCAGGACGATGAACCATTGCCAAACGCCCATTTGATTTGAGAATACTCTGGGCACTACGACAGATTTCCTTAAGATTGGTTGTAATTTCATGCCGAGCTAAAAGATAATGCTCACTTTCGTTCAGATTAGAATTTGGATCCACTTTAAAATAAGGCGGATTGCATAAAATCAAATCAACCTTGCTCCCCTGAATGTGACTAGGCATATTCTTCAAATCATCACAGATAACCTGCATCTGTCCGTCCAGCCCATTTAAACGTACTGAGCGTTCGGCCATATCAGCAAGACGTTCCTGAATTTCTACAGATAGAATTTTAGCCTTGGTCCGGCTACTGGCAAACAGTCCAACAGCTCCATTGCCCGCACAAAAATCCACAATTAACCCATTTTTAGGGAAACGAGGGAAACGCGACAGGAGAACACTATCCACCGAATAGCTGAAAACCTCACTATTTTGAATAATCTTGATATCTGTAGAGAAGAGTTGATTAATGCGCTCTCCTGATTTTAATAATTGTTCTTCGTTCATACTTCTATTATAGCAAAATATAATAACATCACAATGATTTGAGGGGATATCAATTACTGTTTTTCTTTAAATGTTCCAAGGCTTCTCGTGTCCAAACAGGCATCATGCGACCAAGCGGCGCGAATCCATGTTTGATACGATCATTCGAAAAACGTCTCCGTCTAGGAAGTTGATGTTTTTCTTCTTCCAAGGTACGAATGGAAAGACTAGCCTTCCCTGTATATTCGTCAAAATCTACTACTTGTACCTGGACTTCATCACCGATTTTTAAAACCTCGTAAATATTTTCGATAAATCCTGTCCGAATCTCCGAAATATGAATCAGTCCTGTCACTCCTGTTTCTAACTCAACAAAAGCTCCATAGGGCTGAATCCCAGTAATACGGCCATTTAGCTTATCACCGATTTTCATTTTAGTCCTCAATTTCAATAGTTTCAATTACGACATCTTCAACTGGCTTGTCCATTGCACCTGTTTCGACACCTGCAATTGCATCCAGAACTTCATAAGAAGCTTCATCCGCAAGTTGACCGAATACAGTATGACGACGGTCTAGGTGAGGAGTTCCACCTTGTTCTGCATAAATCTCCGCAATTGGTTCTGGCCAACCACCACGAGCAATTTCTTTCTTAGAATATGGCAAGTGTTGATTCTGCACGATAAAGAACTGGCTACCATTTGTATTCGGCCCAGCATTAGCCATAGAAAGGGCTCCACGGACATTGTAAAGTTCTTCTGAAAACTCATCCTCAAATGACTCACCATAGATAGATTCACCACCCATACCGGTTCCAGTTGGGTCTCCACCTTGAATCATAAAATCTTTAATAATACGGTGGAAAATCACACCGTCATAGTATCCATCTTTTGACAGAGCAATAAAGTTGGCTACTGTTTTTGGTGCGTGATCAGGGAAAAGTTTGATACGCATATCCCCATGATTTGTCTTAATAGTCGCAATTGGACCTTCTACTGCTTCAATGTTTACTTGTGGAAAATGTAATTCTTTTTCTACCATACCAAATCCTTCTAAGGCATCAAAGATGCCATCTTCTTCTAATGTTTTTGTAATATAATCTGCTTTTTCTTTGATTTTTTCATGAGAAACACCCATAGCGACACTAATGCCTGCAAAATCAAAGAGTTCTAAATCATTAAGACCGTCCCCAAAAACCATAACGTTTTCAGGTTTAAGACCTAATTGGTCTACCACTTTGGCAACTCCAGCTGCTTTTGAACCGGAAATCGGCACAACATCTGATGAATGTTCATGCCAGCGTACCATACGCAAAGTCGATGCTAAACTTTCAGGCAAGGTCAAGTCATCTCCCTGATCCTCAAAGGTCCACATCTGATAAATATCTTCTTTTTGGTAAAAATCAGGGTCCACCTCTAAATCAGGATAAATCGGGTCAATCGCCTGGTTAATCATCTCTGTTCGTCTTGATAGTTTAGCAGCATGACTTCCCACCAAACCATAATCAATCCCAATTTCTTTGGTCCAAGTAATATACTCTTCAACCTTATCTTTAGCAATTTTGTTACTATAAATGACATTGCCCTTTTTGTCCTCAATATAAGCACCATTCAAGGTTACAAAGAAATCAGGTTTGAGGGTTTTAATCTCTGGGACTACACCAAAAATGCCTCGACCAGTCGCAATTCCTGTCAAGATTCCTTTTTCGCGTAATTGTTTAAAGACTGTTGGAATAGTACTTGGAACAAAACCTGTCTTTGAATTGCGTAAAGTATCATCTATATCAAAAAAGATAATCTTAATCTTCTTAGCCTTGTATCTTAACTTGGCATCCATTATAATACCTCCTTCAATTCACTCTTTCCATTATACCATAAAGTAGAGAAATCCCACATCCCCAATAAAATCCTTGTCTCTTATCCGAATTCCTTTACTAGATACAAAACCAAATCATCATTATTTTGGCTAGTTGCATTCATTTCCAAGGGTTGATTTCGATACCAGACACCTGTCCCATCTGGAATGTAGCCCCGTCTGATATATAATCTCTGGGCAGGGCCATAGCCTAAGTGCAAACCTACACCAAGAGTGACCTTACTCGAAACAAACCTGACTCGTTTTTCTGCTTCTTCTAGCAGTTGATTCCCAATCCCTTGATTTCGAAAAGGCTCAAACACATTAAAATCTGATAATTCTGGATAGACTTCTGCAAAAGGACCATGTTTAGCAGAGGGCAAAATGGTAACATAGCCCGCTACAACACCATCAATCTCTGCAACTAAGACTTCTCTCTCCCCACTTTCCTGTTCCAGAAAATATCTAGCCAAAATTTCCTCTCTACCAGGCCAACCTTGATTCATAAATCCATGAGATAAGGATTCAATATCAGACTTAATCATATTTCTAATCGTACAATTCATCTTTGACTTACCCACCTTTACTCTTTCTATTACCATTATAGCACGCCAAGGTCAGAAAAAACTATCTCGTAAAAAAAGAACCGACAGAGTCTGAAAAAGAGGCCCACCCGGACCCCAACTCGCTCTCTCATTTCAATGCTCGTGAAAAAAAGACCCTCCCAGGTCTTAATTCGCTTTCTAGTTTTCAAGCTCATGAAAAAGAGGTCCACCCGGACCCCAACTCGCTCTCTCATTTCAAGGCTCATGAAAAAAAGACCCGTAAGGGTCTTACTCGCTCTCTTGTTTTCAAGCTCATGAAAAAGAGGTCCACTGGACCTCTTTTTTAATCTTCGTTTACGAAAGGCATCAAAGCCATTACGCGAGCGCGTTTGATAGCTGTTGTTACTTTACGTTGGTTTTTAGCTGAAGTTCCAGTTACACGACGTGGAAGGATTTTCCCACGTTCTGAAACGAAACGGCTAAGAAGCTCAGTATCTTTGTAATCAACATATTCAATTTTGTTTGCTGCGATGTAATCAACTTTTTTACGGCGTTTGAATCCGCCACGACGTTGTTGAGCCATGTTTTTTCTCCTTTATAGTATTAATTGTCCATTAGAATGGTAAATCATCATCTGAAATATCCAAAGGATTGGTTGATCCAAATGGATTTTCATCACGTGAAAAGTCAGGTACTGAATTTGTAGGTGCTGCATGACTGGCAGTTGGTGCAGAATAAGCTCCACCACTTTGTCCTTCACGAGCACTACGGCTTTCCAACATTTGGAAATTCTCAGCTACGACTTCTGTCACGTAGACACGTTGTCCTTGCTGGTTATCGTAACTACGAGTCTGAATACGACCTGTAATCCCGACAAGAGAGCCTTTTTTAGCCCAGTTAGCAAGATTTTCAGCCTGTTGGCGCCACATAACGACATTGATAAAATCAGCCTCACGTTCGCCATTTTGACTCTTGAATGTACGGTTTACTGCAAGAGTAAAAGTCGCAACTGCTACATTTGATGGGGTATAACGTAACTCAGCGTCACGTGTCATACGCCCTACAAGTACAACATTGTTAATCATAATCTACCTTCTTACGCGTCAAGTTTGACGATCATGTGACGAAGAATGTCAGCGTTGATTTTTGAAAGACGGTCAAACTCTTTAAGAGCTGCGTCATCGTTTGCTTCAACGTTAACGATGTGGTAAAGTCCTTCACGGAAATCTTGGATTTCGTATGCAAGACGACGTTTTTCCCAATCTTTTGATTCAACAACAGTTGCACCGTTGTCAGTCAAGATAGAGTCAAAACGTGCTACCAAAGCGTTTTTCGCTTCTTCTTCAATGTTTGGACGAATGATATAAAGAATTTCGTATTTAGCCATTGATATGTTCCTCCTTTTGGTCTAATGACCCCAAGCCCTTGCAAGGGGTAAGTGAGGTTTGCTCACAATAAACTATTATACTAGAAAAAAGTTTTTTTCGCAAGCTTAAAGTAAGTTATATTTTTCTTTTTAGAGTTTTTTTGCAGAAGTTTTTGTAATTTCATCTACGAGAATATTTTCATCCTCGAATTTCTTTTTCAATGATGAAAGATCAATGCTTCCCTCAATTTGAACTTCAATAACAATTTTACCATCTTTACGTGGAATGTTAACAGTGTGAGAGATATTAAGATTTTCTTCAACAATTAAAGAAATAATCTTACCTAAGACCCCAACTTCATTTTCTGTGATAAAACGAACACGAACACCCTCTTCACCATAACCAGCGATTTCAAGAAAGGCACTGAATACATCACGATCTGTAATGACTCCATACAATTGTCCATTGTCAACAACTGGCAAAATACCAATCTTATTTTTAAGCATGAGATAAGTTGCATCTTCTAAACTTGCATAGCCTGAGACAGTTACAACATCTCGAATCATGACGTCTTTTACTTTTGTCTTATTAAGCAGATAATTCATCTCGAAGATTGAAAGACTAGTCGCTTTTGAAGGACTAGCTTCAGCGATTGTTCCTTCTGTTACCAAGCCTACTAATTTATCATTCTCAATAACAGGGAGACGGTGCAAGCCTTGTTCGCGCATCAAATCTGCTGCGTGTGCAACAGTTGTATCAGGACTGATATAAACGACCTTGCGTGTCATAAAATCTTTAACTGCCATAGGAAATCTCCTTTATGTTTATAGTTTTATTATACACTTTTTACGGAAAGCTATCAAACGCTTTCATTTCTTTTTCAAGATTCAGAAAAATCTGAAGGACTTTACGAAAAAGAGCTCAACTTAGAGCCCTTAATCTTATACTTATGTAGATTGTATGATTGCTTTACAATCTTTATCCGCAGATTAAAACAATCCCCCAGACTAGATGTTAATTGCTGCCGCAATTTTTATCCGCCGACTAAAAAGGTCCCCCGGACCTTTTTAGCCACCTAGATATGCTTTTCTGACTTCGTCTGATGCTGCTAGTTCTTTTCCTGTTCCTGATAGGACAACCTTTCCTGTTTCAAGAACATATCCTCGGTCAGCGATGGCAAGTGCTTTATTGGCATTTTGCTCAATTAAGAGAACGGTTGTTCCTTGTTTTTGAATATCTTGGATGATATCAAAAATTTCTTGGATAAAGATTGGCGCAAGCCCCATTGATGGTTCATCTAATAAAAGAAGTTTAGGCGTTGACATGAGG
The DNA here is from genome assembly GCF_964243025.1 of Streptococcus infantis. GTDB lineage: Bacteria > Bacillota > Bacilli > Lactobacillales > Streptococcaceae > Streptococcus > Streptococcus infantis_N. Next base: position 52,179 of record NZ_CAXTDJ010000005.1, on the reverse strand, counting down.
GCACGTCCCATGGCAAGCATCTGCTGTTCACCACCAGATAGAGTAGCCGCATCTTGATTTTTACGTTCTTCCAAACGAGGGAAACGAGCGAAGACTTTCTTCAAATTTGCTTGATTCTCTTCACGATTTTTCTTAAGAAAGGCTCCCATCTCCAAGTTTTCCATAACAGTCAAACCAGAGAAAACATGACGTCCTTCTGGAACTTGTGAAAGACCTGATGCCACAATTTTTTGTGCAGGCATCTTTTGGATTTCTTGTCCCAAAAATTCAATTCGACCAGAACTTGGGCGCACAAGACCTGATAGGGTACGAAGGATAGTTGTTTTACCAGCACCGTTAGCACCGATAAGTGAAACAACTTCTCCTTCATTAACTTCAAAGCTCACATCACGTACAGCTTGAATCATACCGTAGTGAACTGAGAGGTTTTCAACTTTTAACATAGACATTAGGCTTCACCCCCAAGATAAGCTTCGATAACACGTTTATTGTTCTTGATTTCATCTGGTGTCCCATGAGCAATCAAACGACCGTACTCAAGTACGTAGATACGTTCAGTGACTTCCATGACCAAGTTCATATCATGTTCAATCAGCATGATGGTAATCTTGAATTCATCCTTGATGCGACGGATCAACTCAGTCAATTCTGCAGTTTCTTGTGGGTTCATACCTGCTGCAGGCTCATCCAAGAAGAGGATTTTAGGTTCTGTAGCAAGGGCACGAACAATTTCCAAACGACGTTGTTGGCCATAGGCTAAGTTTTTAGCTAAGGTTTCAGCATCACCATCTAAATCAAAGATTTTTAGTAATTCTAAGGCTTTGGCTTTTAATTCTTTTTCATTCTTATAAAAAGCTGGTAAGCGCAAGAAACTTGCAAAAACATGTTGTTTATGATGGTTACTAAATGCAATAAGAACGTTATCCAAAACTGTCAAGTCTTTAAAGAGGCGGATGTTTTGGAAGGTACGCCCTAAACCAAGAGCAGCAATTTTATAGGGTTGCTTGCCATTTAACAAGTGACCATCCAAGGTTACTGTTCCTTCGCTTGGTTCATAAACTCCTGTCAGCAAGTTGAAAAGAGTTGTTTTCCCAGCACCATTCGGTCCAATCAAGCCAACAAGTTCACCTTCGTTCAATTCTAGAGTTACATCTCCAACAGCAGTCAGACCACCAAAATGCTTGGTTAACTGTTTTACTTCAAGTAATGCCATTAGTTTTGTCCCTCCTTCTTACCTTTTTTAAAGAGTCTTGATAGGCTCAATTCCCATGTTCCTAGAAGGCCTCCTGGTCTGAAGATCATAACAAGTACCAAGGCCAAAGCATAGATAATCATACGAACGCTAGCTACGTCTTGAAGGAACATATTCAAAATACCAAGAACAATCGCAGCGACAATTGCTCCTGTAATTGATCCCAAGCCACCAAATACAACGATAATTAAAACGTTGATAGAATTGATAAAGCTATAATCCTTAGGCACAACAGAACCGATAAATCCTGCTTGAAGGGAACCTGCAATACTTGCAGTCATAGCTCCAAAGACAAATGCGATAATTTTGATTTTTGTTGTATTGACCCCGACAGATTCAGCTGCAATTTCATCTTCACGAACAGACAAGGTTAAACGACCGATTGGACTACGAAGGAAATTAAGCGTTGCAATTGTCGTAATTACGGCAAAAATGTATACCATTTGCCAATTAGTAAAGTTTGGAATACCAAGGATACCAGCAGCTCCGTTTGTTAAATCACCACCATTGACGATTAGGATACGGATAATTTCAGCAACCCCAAGTGTCGCAACTGCAAGGTAGTCCCCCTTCAAACGAAGGGTAGGAATTCCAACGACCAAGGCAACCAAACCAGCAATGATAGCACCGAGCAACATAGCTCCAAAAAAGGCAGCATAAGTTGGAGATTTTGATCCAATAATAGCTGCTGCATAGGCACCGATAGCCATGAACCCAGCATGTCCAAGAGAAAATTGACCAGAAAAACCAACGATAAGGTTAAGTCCTACTGCAAGAATAATATTGATACCGATTTGTTCTAGAATCTGAATATGGAAAAGGTTTAAAATACCAAACGAAACTAATAAGCTAATCACACCATATCCAAGCAACAAAAGGAGCAACCAGAGAATATTAACTTTTAAATTTTCTTTCATTGTTTACACCTTCTCTTTCACATTCTTACCAAGGATACCAGCTGGACGAACAATCAAGATCAAGAGCAAGATTCCGTACACGATAGCATCACGGAAATCTGACATTCCGAAGGCTGTTGCAAAAGTTTCCAATAGTCCGATTACAAAACCTCCAAGAGCTGCACCAGGAATAATACCGATTCCACCTAAAACGGCAGCCACGAATGATTTAATACCCGGAGTCATTCCCATCAATGGTTCAAGAGAGTTGTAGTAAAGGGCAATCAAGACACCTGCTGCACCAGCCAGAGCTGAACCTAAGGCAAAGGTGAAACTGATTGTACGGTTTACGTTGATCCCCATTAACTGAGCTGCATCACTATCTACAGATACGGCACGCATGGCTTTCCCCATTTTTGTTTTTTGCACAATGAGTTGCAAAAGAATCATCAAAACAATCGAAACTGTCAAAATCAATAATTGAATATTTGTTAGACTGATTGGACCCAAGTCATAACGAACTGTTTGGATTGCTTGAGGGAAGGCACGTGTATTGGCACCTACTAGATAGACCATTCCATACTCAAGCAAGAAGGATACCCCGATAGCAGTAATCAATACAGAGATACGAGTTGAATGTCGGAGTGGACGGTAGGCTAGAAACTCGATGATAACACCGAGAATAGCTGAACCAATCATGGACAAAATTAAGGCTAAAAAGAAATTTAAATGGAGGGCATTAATCAAGAAATAACCCATGAAAGCACCCATCATATAGATATCGCCATGGGCAAAGTTAATAAGCTTGATAATTCCATAAACCATAGTATAACCCAGGGCTAGCAAAGCATAGACACTACCCAAGATTAAACCATTGACAAGTTGTTGAAGCATATGGTTCACTCTTTCTAAGTTTTATTTTTAGGATTTTATAAAAAAATAATCCCTTTATAAACACCGAAACAGGGAGTGAGTAAAAGCTCATTCCCCATTTCCAATATCTATAATTATGGTTTAGCGACTTCTGCCGCTTCTACTTTACCATTATTCATGGTCATCATGTAGGCTGTTTTCACAGTGTTGTGATCTGCATCAAAGCTTGTTTGACCTGTAACACCTTCGAAGTTTTGTGTTTTAGCAAGATTGTTCTTGATATCAACTGAAGTTTTTGCACCTTTTGCTGCGTTAGCTACAAGGTAAACTGAATCATAAGCAAGAGCCGCAAATGTTGAAGGATCTTCGTTGTATTTTGCACGATAAGCTTCAAGGAAGGCTTTTGCTTTATCTGAAACATCAACAGTAGTTGAGAATCCTGAGATGAAGTAGATGTTTGTTGCTCTTTCAGCAGTTGCTTGTTGAACAAACTCTGCACCATTAAGCCCATCAGCACCAACGATTGGTTTATCAATTCCCATACCACGAGCTTGGTTTACAATTTTACCGGCTTCTGTGTAGTAACCTGGCAATACGATTGCATCAAAGTCTTTATCTTTGATTTTTGTCAAAGCTGCTTGGAAGTCTGTATCACCTGCTACGAACGTTTCATCTGCTACGATTTCGCCTGAGAATGAATCACGGAATGATTTTGCAATACCTTTAGCGTAGTCGCTTGAGTTATCTGTATACAAGACCACTTTCTTAGCGTTCAATTTGTTTGAAACGTAGTTTGAGATGATTTTTCCTTGGAAACTATCTTGGAATGTTCCGATGAAAAGGAAATCTTGACCTTTAGTCAAACCATCTTGAGTGGCACTTGGAGAAATCAATGGAACCCCAGCTTGTGTAGCATTTGCTACTGCTGCTGCAGTTGCACCTGAAGTCGCAGGTCCTACGATAGCAGCTACTTTAGATTGAGTAACAAGGTTTGTTGAAATAGAAGCAGCTTCAGCAGTTTCAGATTTGTTATCTTTGTCCACTACTTCGATTTGTTTTCCATCGATACCACCTGCAGCATTGATTTGATCAACTGCAAGTTGAGCACCCTTTTGCTCAGATGTACCGTAAGATGCTGCAGCACCAGTTTCTTCGAAGTTGAAACCAATTTTTACAACTTTTTCATCAATTGGATTACCTGTTGTGTTTGAAGCTCCTGACTTCACTTCCCCACAAGCTGCTAAAAGAGCTGTACTTGCAAGAGCTACAAGTGACAATGCAAATTTTTTCTTCATGTTTATCTCCTTTTAAGGTTCAATTTAAATTACATGTTAAGAATATACCGAATTATCAGAAAATTGTCAACAAGTTTCTCTCACTTTTTAAATGATAACGTTTTCGCTAGTTTTATATAGGTTCCCAACGAAAGGAGTTTCCAATTCTTGGATATGACAAACTCTCACTTTCTTGATAAATTTCTCTTTTCCTAAACGATTTACCAGCTCCTCTACTTCCTCTGTTGGAACATAAAGTTGTAGGTAACGATGTTTTTTTGAGTGGTAACAAATATCACCATAATTTGCGAGTTTTTTAGCATCGCGATTATAGTATAAATAGATAATCAGACCAGACCGATTCTCTTTTTGAAACATAATTCAACTTCCTTCTAACAATCTTCCTTCTATTATATCAAAAAAAACAAGCTCAGTCGAGCTTGCTTTAGTAGTTTAATTCAAAGAATTATTAGCCATAATTTCGTCAATAAAACCGTAGTCAAGAGTTTCTTGAGCGCTCATCCAGTAATCACGTTCAGCATCTCTATGAATTTGTTCAACAGATTTACCAGAATTATCTGCAAGAATTTGCTCCAAAGTCTTACGGGTTTTAAGCAAGTGTTCAGCTGCAATAGCCATATCAGTCTGCTGAGTTCCGCCACCAGTTCCACCCATTGGCTGGTGAATCATATACTCTGCATTTGGAAGCATGAAACGTTTACCTTTAGCACCACTAGATGCAATGACAGTTCCCATTGATGCTGCCATTCCCATAACGATAGTTTGGACATCTGCCTTGATAAAGTTCATAGTATCAACGATTGCCAAACCAGCTGATACAGAACCTCCAGGAGTGTTTACATAAAGGTAAATATCTTTTGTACTATCTTGGGCATCCAAGAAAAGCAATTGGGCGATAACTGAGTTTGCCATATTGTCTTCGACTGGTCCAGTCAACATGATAATGCGGTCCTTAAGAAGACGTGAGTAGATGTCATACGAGCGTTCTCCACGACTTGTTTGTTCAATAACTACAGGAATCATTCATTTCTCCTTTTGATTTCTAATTTCTTTGTTATTAGGATTATTATATATCCTTGGTCAAAAAAGGTCAAATTTTTGCTCTATTCTAAAGACAGATACAAAAATTCAACCTCCTTTCAAAACTAAGACTAGGCTATAGTCTCAATATCACTTTAGAATCTTATTTTGTTCCGAACAAGCGGTCTCCAGCATCTCCAAGACCTGGAACGATGTAACCATGTTCGTTCAAGCGTTCATCCAAAGCTGCTGTAAAGATTTCTACATCAGGGTGTGCTGCTTGAAGTGCCTTCACACCTTCTGGAGCTGATACAAGGCAGACAAACTTGATGTTTGAAGCTCCACGTTTTTTGAGGGAGTCAACAGCCAAAATCGCTGATCCACCTGTTGCAAGCATAGGATCAACTACAAAAATTTGACGTTGGTCAATATCTTCAGGTAATTTTACCAAGTATTCTACTGGTTGAAGGGTTTCTTCGTCACGGTACATACCAATGTGACCAACTTTTGCTGCTGGAACCAAACTCAATAGTCCATCAACCATACCAATACCTGCACGCAAGATTGGGACAATCGCCAATTTTTTACCAGCCAACTGTTTTTGAACTGTTTTTGTGATCGGTGTTTCGATTTCTACATCTTCAAGTGGAAGATCACGAAGCACTTCATATCCCATCAACATTGCAATCTCGTCTACTAGTTCACGAAAAGCTTTTGTAGAAGTGTCAGTGCGACGCAAGATTGATAATTTGTGTTGAATCAGTGGATGATTAATAACTTCAAGTTTTCCCATTTTCTGAATTCCTTCTTTCAATTTATTCTTCTTATTATACCAAAAAATGGTTTAAAAATCTTTCTAAACCATTTATTTTTTTATAACTCTAGATCAAATCTGCTGCTTGAAGAGCTGCTTGAACTGTCTCAAGTGGCAAATGTGTTAATTCTGTCCCTTTTTCTTGATAAAGGTATTGGGCATAGTCGTCCATGCGGTATTGATTGATATAAACTACACGCTCACACCCTACTTGTAGTAGCTGTTTGGTACAGTTAAGGCATGGAAAATGAGTGACATAGGCTGTGAAACCTTTTGGAACGCCACGCTCTGACCCTTGTAAGATAGCATTCACTTCTGCATGAAGAGTGCGGACACAGTGGCCTTCAATCACCAGACAGTCATGATCTATACAATGCTCTGTTCCTGATACAGAACCATTATAGCCTGTTGAAATAACCTTGTTATCCTTGACTAAAACAGCCCCTACCTTGGCACGTTTACAGGTTGAGCGATTGGCAATCAATAGGGCTTGAGCAGCAAAATACTCATCCCAAGCTAGTCTTTTTTCTGTCATAGCATTTCTCCTCATGTTTTATTTTTTGAAAAATGGCAGGCGTAGATCTGCGATTTTTTCAGCAGGAACCTTCATCCCATCCTTGATCCATTTAAGCAAGACCGATACGATGGCCGAACTCCAAAATGAATGCAGGTAAGAGCTGACTCCTTTTGATTTTCCATAGTATTTTTCTAGAAATTCTTGCATGGCTTGCACAAAGATTTTTTCTAAGTGATAGTCTAGGGCAAGCTGAATAACCTTAGCTTCTTTCTTGGCTTCTCTAAAGAGGTGAACCCATACGAGATAGAGGTCTGTTTTAACATCGTAATGACTTAGTTGCTCCATGATATTATGGACGCTACGTTTAAAGACACTTTCTAAAATTTCTTCTTTGGATTCATAATTTCGATAAAAGGCTGCACGAGAAACGCCAGCACGCTTGACCAACTCAGAAATGCTAATCTTAGCCAACTCCTTTTTCTCCAAGAGTTGCAAAAGAGCTGTTTCAATCGCTTCTCTGGTTAGCAAATTAGATTCTTGATTTGATTTTCTAAGGTTTTCAAGCGATTTTTCAGATATTTTACGTTCAGACATAACAATTTCTTTCTACTTGTGACAACAGAGAGGTACTACTTTTGTTTCAAGGGCTTTCATGATATAATTGTAAAAAAAGACAGAACCTTTGTCAATGTATAAGTGATAAAGATGGAGAATTTCTATGACTTGGAAGATTGTAGCTGACTCTGGTTGTGATTATCGCCAGCTGGAAAACCTTGCTTTTGATACTGAATTTGTCAGTGTTCCCTTAAAGATTCAGGTAGCGGATCAAGTCTTTGTCGATGATGCCAATCTGGATATCGATAAGATGATGGAAACTATGTATGCGACTTCTGAAGCTTCAAAATCAGCCTGTCCTAGTCCTGATGATTACTTACGAGCATTCGAAGGTGCAAAACATATTTTTGTAGTGACTATCACTGGAACTCTCTCTGGTAGCCACAATAGTGCTCAATTAGCTAAGAATATCTATCTCGAAGAACACCCTGATACTCAGATTCATGTCATCGATAGCTTATCAGCTGGTGGGGAAGTTGACTTAATCGTCGAAAAGATCAATGATTTGATCAACCAAGGACTTTCTTTTGAAGAAGTCGTTGAAGTGATTACTACTTACCAAGAAAAAACGAAGTTGTTGTTCGTTCTTGCTAAAGTGGATAACTTGGTTAAAAACGGTCGATTGAGTAAGCTTATTGGTACAGTTGTCGGGCTCCTCAATATTCGTATGGTTGGGAAAGCAAGCGAAACCGGAACCTTAGAACTCCTCCAAAAAGCTCGTGGCGCTAAAAAGTCTCTTCAGGCTGCTTATGAAGAGTTAATCAAAGCTGGCTACGCTGGTGGGCGTATCGTCATGGCTCACCGCAGCAATGAAAAATTCTGTCAACAGCTCTCAGAGCTCTTACGAGAAAAATACCCACAAGCTGACATTAGAATCATCCCAACTTCTGGGCTTTGCAGTTTTTATGCAGAAGAAGGCGGGCTCCTCATGGGATACGAAATCAACTAATAAATCTGACAAGAGATGTCTAATCATCTCTTGTTTTTTTATGGTACAATACTCTTATGAAACATTTTGATACTATTGTTATCGGAGGTGGCCCTGCTGGTATGATGGCTACGATTTCCAGTAGCTTTTACGGGCAGAAAACCCTTCTCATTGAAAAAAATCGGAAACTTGGAAAAAAATTAGCTGGAACTGGCGGTGGTCGTTGCAATGTAACCAACAACGGAACTCTAGACGATCTACTCGCTGGCATCCCTGGAAATGGACGCTTTCTTTATAGCGTCTTCTCCCAGTTTGATAACCATGATATCATCAACTTTTTCACGGAAAATGGAGTCAAACTCAAGGTAGAAGACCACGGACGTGTCTTCCCAGCCAGCGATAAATCGCGAACCATTATCGAAGCCTTGGAAAAGAAAATCATTGAACTAGGCGGGCAAATTGCTACTCAAACAGAGATTGTTTCTGTTAAAAAGATAGACGACCAGTTTGTCCTTAAGTCCGCAGACCAGACCTTTACTTGTGATAAACTCATCGTCACAACTGGTGGCAAATCCTATCCTTCTACTGGTTCAACTGGTTTTGGCCACGAGATTGCCCGTCATTTCAAACACACCATTACCGAGCTTGAGGCTGCTGAAAGTCCCTTATTGACAGATTTTCCTCATAAGGCCTTGCAGGGAATTTCCCTAGACAATGTGACTCTAAGCTATGGCAAGCACGTCATCACCCATGATCTGCTTTTTACCCACTTTGGTTTATCTGGTCCCGCTGCTCTGCGTATGTCAAGCTTTGTCAAGGGTGGCGAAATCCTATCTTTATATGTCTTGCCACAACTTTCTGAAGGCGACTTAATAAATTTTCTAGAAGAAAACCGTGAAAAATCCTTAAAAAATACCTTGAAATCTTTGTTGCCAGAACGCTTGGCAGAATTCTTTGTCCAAGGATACCCTGAAAAAGTTAAACAGCTAACTGAAAAAGAACGGGACCAACTTGTCCAGTCTATCAAGGCACTCAAAATCCCTGTGACAGGAAAAATGTCCTTGGCTAAATCCTTTGTGACCAAAGGTGGCGTTAGTCTCAAGGAAATCAATCCTAAAACGCTGGAAAGTAAACTAGTACCTGGTCTTCACTTTGCTGGCGAGGTACTAGATATCAATGCCCACACAGGTGGATTTAACATCACTTCTGCCCTCTGTACTGGCTGGGTGGCAGGCTCAAACTTAATCTATAAATGATTTAGTATCTAAGGATGTTAGATAAGAAAGGAACTACTTTGGAACATATTATCTTACTAAGGGGAATTACTCCTAATGGAAAAAATGCTATCCCTAAAATGTCTTATCTAGTAGATATCTTGATAGAGGCTGATTTTCAACACGTTCGAACCTATATTCAAAGTGGGAATATCATTCTTGAAAGTGACTTATCTCTGGAAGAAATACGAGAACAGGTTCACACTCTAATAAAGGAAAAAATTGGTTCTGATTTAAAAATGGTAATCAAGAACAAAAATGATTTTGCAAAAATTGTCCAAGAAAACCCATTTGAAAAACACTATCTTTTTGACCGAATACATGTGATCCTTTTTCAAAATGATATCCAAAGTCTACCATTAGAAAAATTGGATAGTGAATATGGTGAAGAAGAAATTTGTATCGGCAACCATTGTCTTTACCTCTATCTCCCCAGAACTGCAAAACGAAAAAAACTTAATACCAACTATCTTGAAAAGCTGTTCGGCGTTGATCTGACCATGCGAAAGTTAAACGTGATAGAAAAATTACTAACAAAATAGGAAAAATAATATGAGCAGAAGAGAATCAGTCGAATTTGTCAATATGTGCTTGATTAAAAATGGGGACAAGGTCCTAGTTCAAGACCGAGTTAGTCCTAACTGGCCTGGCATTACTTTTCCTGGTGGTCATGTTGAACGTGGCGAATCCTTTGTCGATGCTGTCATTCGCGAAGTGAAGGAAGAAACTAGTCTGACCATTTCTAAGCCTCAACTCTGTGGTATCAAAGATTGGTATGATGACGAGGACTTTCGTTATGTTGTCCTCTTTTACAAAACAGAACACTTTACTGGTGAGCTCCAATCTTCAGACGAAGGAAAAGTCTGGTGGGAGGCTTTTGAAAATCTATCTCATCTTAAACTGGCTACTGAGGATATGTCTGATATGCTTCGTGTTTTTCTTGAAGAAGATCTCAGTGAGTTCTTTTACTATAAGGATGGGGAAGACTGGTCTTACCAACTCAAATAACAGTAAATCGGCAGAGGTATCTCCGCCGATTTTTAGCTTGTCTAGTCTTCAAGCTAGGTCTGTGTCCTCCAATTAAAATTCTGTTACTGGCTTTTTCAGTTCTAGCTTGGTCTTTGAGTTTTATCGAGTTTGTGTGCCTACATAGTGGGCAATAACATCTGAAGTGTATTGAGCTGTTCCCTTTCCAAACTTATCAATGTTTTCCTTGAACTCTGGATTATAGACATAGCCTTGGCCGATATAACCGAAGACCTCGATAGAGCAGTCAAATCCATAAGTACGAATAGCTTGTAAGAGCTTGGCTGCTTCCTCTTGATTTTCAGATTCTGTTATCGGTAGACCAGCTTTGAGATTTTGAGCCAAGGCTTGAAAGACTTGATTAAAGGCTGATGTAACCTCATCCTCTCTGCCTTTTTGACGTTCAAGGGCTTGATCCATGACTTCTTGGCCATACTTGTCTACCGCCTCTTGGTGGTATTTTTGATTGTCTTGGTAGCTAAATCCAGTGAATTTTTCTTGAATGCTCATTTTTATTTCTCCTTTTTGTTCTTGAATGGTTTTTTGTAAGGTTGAAATTAAGGTATCCAGATGTTGCCTCTCCTGGGTTAAATAATCCAACTGTCTAGTTAAATGTGACAATATATCTGTCGTATCTTCCTTCAATAACTCTGCTATTTTTTCTAAAGAAAAGCCTAGATACTTGTAATAGAGGATAACCTGAAGTCGTTCTAAATCCTCTTGACTGTAAATTCGATAGCCATTTTCTGACTTTAACGGAACTAAGAGTCCTATCTTATCATAATGGTAGAGGGTCTTTACGGAGACACCTGAAAGTTGCGCAGCTTCTTTGATATGGTACATGATTTCCTCCTCACATTGATAGTATACACCCTTCCCTTAGGTCAGAGTCAAGCTTTATTTAGAAAATTTTTTTAACTTTTGAAAAAGGTATGAAAAACCGAAAATGGTTTTCTTGACAGGCTTCAGAAAACATGATAGGATAATCAAGTCTATCAATCAAATAAAAAGCTCAAAAGAGCAATTGAGAGAAGGCTATTTGATAATTCAAGTAGCCTTTTCTTATTTTAAAAATAGATTGGAGTTTTAACGATGTCTGAAAAATCGCAATGGGGCTCAAAACTGGGCTTCATCCTTGCATCTGCTGGTTCTGCTATTGGCCTTGGAGCTGTTTGGAAGTTCCCTTACATGACTGCTTCTAATGGTGGGGGAGGTTTCTTACTGGTCTTTCTTATCTCGACAATTTTAATTGGTTTCCCTCTTCTACTGGCTGAGTTTGCCCTTGGTCGAAGCGCTGGTGTATCAGCAATCAAAACCTTTGGTAAGCTTGGAAACAATCAAAAATATAACTTTATTGGTTGGATTGGTGCCTTTGCTCTTTTCATCCTTCTCTCATTTTATAGTGTCATTGGGGGTTGGATTCTGGTTTACCTTGGTATCGAATTTGGAAGATTGTTTCACCTAATCGGAAATGGAGATTATGCCCAGCAATTCTCTTCCATCATTTCTAATCCAGTTATTGCTTTAGGAGCCCAAGCAGCTTTTATCTTCTTGAACATTTTCATTGTTTCACACGGCGTTCAAAAAGGAATTGAAAGAGCTTCTAAGGTTATGATGCCCCTACTTTTTATCATCTTTATTGTTATTATCGGGCGCTCTCTTAGTTTGGCAAATGCTATGGAAGGTGTCCTATACTTCCTCAAACCTGACTTTTCAAAACTAACAAGTGCTGGACTTCTCTATGCACTGGGTCAATCTTTCTTTGCCCTATCCCTTGGAGTTACAGCCATGCTGACCTACGCTTCCTACCTAGACAAGAAGACCAATCTGATCCAATCAGGAATGTCTATCGTAGCCTTGAACATCTCAGTTTCTATCATGGCGGGACTTGCGATTTTCCCTGCTATGTCAGCCTTTAATATCCAATCTGAAGGTGGACCAAGTCTCCTCTTTATTGTTTTGCCGCAACTCTTTGACAATATGCCTTTTGGTACTATTTTCTATATTCTCTTTCTCTTGCTTTTCCTCTTTGCGACGATAACTTCTTCAGTCGTCATGCTTGAGATCAACGTTGGAAACATCACCAACCAAGACAATCGTAAGCGTGCTAAGTGGAGCATGATTTTAGGTGTATTGACTTTTGTCTTTGGTATCCCTTCGGCCCTATCCTATGGTGTGATGGCTGATGTCCATATCTTTGGAAAGACCTTCTTTGACGCCATGGATTTCTTGGTTTCCAACCTCCTCATGCCTTTCGGTGCTCTCTGCTTGTCTCTTTTTACAGGCTATATTTTCAAGAAAACACTGGCAATGGAGGAACTTCATCTTGATGAAACACCATGGAAAAAAGGACTTTTCCAAGTCTGGCTTTTCCTTCTTCGTTTCATCATTCCAATTATTATCATCGTGGTCTTTATCGCCCAATTTATGTAAATACAAAAAAAGGACTTGAGAATATCTCTCAAGTCTTTTCTTTTTATGGATGGCTAACAATCAATTCTAGACCTTGCCCTTCCAAGGTCCAAGCTTCAACATCACTTGGTAAGATAAAGTGACTACCTTTTTGAATTGGATAATCTTTTCCGTATACAGTCAGTTTCCCTTGACCTGCCAAGACACTCAACAAGCTATAGTCAGCTGTCTTTTCAAAGTCAACTTTTCCTGTGATTTCCCACTTGTAGACAGCAAAGAAATCATTGGAGACAAGTATAGTTGAACGCAAATCATCTGCTTTGACAGTCACAGGACGACTATTTGCAGGCTCACCAATATTCAAAACATCGATTGATTTTTCGAGGTGAAGTTCACGCAAGTTGCCATTATCATCCTTACGGTCAAAGTCATAAACCCGGTAGGTGGTATCACTAGACTGTTGCGTTTCAAGGATTAAGATACCTGCACCGATAGCATGCATGGTCCCACTTGGTACATAGAAGAAATCTCCAGCCTTAACAGGAACCTTTGTCAGCAAGGCATCCCAGTTTTTATCTTCAATTTGCTGACGGAGTTCTTCTTTTGACTTAGCATTGTGACCGTAAATAATCTCTGAACCTTCATCTGCAGCGATGATATACCAGCACTCTGTCTTTCCAAGTTCGCCTTCATGCTCTAGTCCATAAGCATCATCTGGGTGAACTTGAACACTGAGCCAGTCATTGGCATCAAGGATTTTGGTCAAGAGCGGAAATACAGGCTCAGGACGGTTGCCAAACAACTCACGGTGTTCTGCATACAAAGTAGCGAGGTCTGTTCCTTCATAGCGCCCATTGGCTACCTTAGACACTCCATTTGGATGAGCTGAGATTGCCCAATATTCTCCGATTTTTTCACTAGGAATGTCGTAACCAAACTCATCACGTAGTTTAGTCCCACCCCAGATTTTTTCTTGCATTACAGAATTTAAAAATAACGGTTCTGACATCTTGATCTCCTGTCTGATTTTTCTCCCTTCATTATAGCAAAAAAAGAGTTCCAGTTGAACTCTTTTTCATATCTTATAAAGTAGGGAGAAGATTTTATAAAAATAGTAACGATATGGATTTCATACTTTCGAAAAATCTACCAGAAACTATTAGTTCACAAGATTTGGAAGAATGAACACTATAAAGAAAGCTAGAGCAACCATCAGAAAAACAAGGAAATAAACTAAACATTTAGTCAGCCATGCATAACGACCTGGTTTTAAAGGTCTTTCTACATAGGAATGTTTTGGTTTCTTAGGATCATAATAAACAGTTACCTTTCCTCCAATTGGAAATCGTTCCATTAAAGGTGATTTTGTTAAAGAGATGAAACTGTTCCTATAAATCTTGTATCTTAAAACCTGAGGAATTTCCCCATCTTCAAAATTATCCATTTTGACATCAGATACGATTGAATCTAAGGGAGTACTGATTGTATTTGAAATCGCATATAGAAATTTCGGTCCTAAAACCTTGTATTGGTTCCCATCAACAGTGTACTCGACAACTGGCAGGCTAATTCCATTATAAAGAGCATAGGAATATCGGATAATAACTCCTTCCGTTCTTTCGGTACATCTCTTGGCATTTCTGTAATTACTAAAGATAAAAATGTCGAACATGAAATAGGTGAAGGCAGCAAAGCCTAACGACATTAAGCCAAATAATAGAAAGAAAGTTGTTGGCATCTTTTTTCTCCTTAAAATATCATGATGCATCTATTTTAACAGAAAATACATAAAAAGAAAAAGACCGGATTGCTCCGATCTTTTCAAGTTTCTCTCTATGAAAATCAAAGAATAAAATCTACAAAATTTACATTTGATTTTCGACGAGAGGAATTATTTAATTGCGCGTGATTGCAATCCTTCTTCTTCCAAGAAGAGGCGGAATGGTACGAGTTCTTCTGCTTCGTATTTTTCCTTGAAGGCTTTAATAGCTTCTTCTGAGTGTTGTTTTGGATCCAACTCAAGTACTTCTACTGGAAGTGGACGATGTGGAGTGATGTGAGCATCGATAACAACAGTTTTACCTTCTTTGTTCAATTTAACAGCTTCAGCAACAACTGCATCGATGTCTTCGATACGGTCTACTGTAAATCCAACAGCACCTTGAGCTTCAGCGATTTTCGCATAATCAGCGTTAGGGAAGTCACAACCAAACAAGTGTTTGTTTGTGTCTTCGTATTTGTCCTTGATGAAGGCATATTTACCATTTGAGAAGACAACGTTGATAACTGGAAGGTCGTATTGAACGTTTGTGATAACGTCTGGGTAGCACATGTTGAATGCACCGTCACCCATGATGTTCCATACTTGGCGATCTGGATTGTCTTTCTTAGCAGCGATACCACCAGGAAGGGCAATACCCATTGTCGCAAAGAGTGGAGATGTACGCCACATGTTCTTAGGTGTCATGTGAAGGTGACGAGTAGATGTTTGAGTAGTGTCACCTACGTCGATTGAGTAGATAGCGTCTTGATCAGCATGTTTGTTGATTGCATTGTAAACTTGATACAATTGCAATTCACCCTCAGTTTTACCTTCGAGTTTGTTCATGTAATCACGCCAGTTTTGGTTGTTCTTCACGTTTGCACGCCACCATGGAGTAGACTCAACTGGGTTTACTTTATCAAGGATAGCTTTAGCTGCTTGACCTGCATCACCAAGGATAGAAGCGTCAAGAGCGTGACGTTTACCAAGTTTGTAAGGGTCGATATCCACTTGGATGAATTTTTCAGTGTTTTTGAATGCTTCGTAAACTTCAGCAAATGGGAAGTTTGAACCAAGGAAAAGAACTGTGTCTGCTTCAAAGACCACTTCGTTGGCTGGCTTCCAACCAACACGGTAAGCAGAACCTGTCAAACCTTCGTAGTTCCATTCGAAAGCTTCAAAGTTTTTACCAGTTGTGATGATTGGTGCTTTGATTTTACGTGACAATTCAGTGATCACTTCACCAGCTTTAACACCACCGTAACCAGCGTAGATCACTGGGCGTTCAGCGTTGTTCAAAATTTCAACAGCTTTATCAATTTCAACTTCGTTCAAAGCAGGAGCGATGAATGAACGCTCGTATGAACCTGAACCGTAGTATGAGTTTTCGTCGATTTCTTGGAAACCAAAGTTTACTGGAATTTCAACGACAGCTGGACCTTTTTTAGAAACGGCAGCACGGCAAGCTTCGTCAATCACTTTTGGCAATTGCTCTGCGTAAGCTACACGTTTGTTGTAAACAGCGATACCATTGTACATTGGGTTTTGGTTAAGCTCTTGGAAGGCATCCATGTTCAATTCGTTAACTGGACGTGATCCAAGGATAGCAAGGAATGGAGTGTTATCCATAGCTGCATCGTAAACACCGTTGATCAAGTGAGTTGCACCAGGTCCACCTGAACCAACTGCAACACCGATAGATCCGCCAAATTTAGCTTGCATAACCGCTGCAAGAGCACCTGTTTCTTCGTGACGAACTTGCAAGAAACGGATATCTTTGTCTTCAGCCAAAGCGTCCATCAATGAGCTGAGTGTTCCTGATGGGATACCGTAGATAGTATCTACGCCCCATGTTTTCAATACGTTGAGCATTGCTGCAGATGCAGTAATTTTCCCTTGAGTCATAATGATAACTCTCCTTCAAAATAATTTCATATATTTACAAAAAACGCTTTTATATGTTATTTGAAAACGATTCAGTAAATTTACAATCCTAATTTATCACATTTGATTTTAGATTTCTAAGTATATGCTCAGAAACTTTCATTCTCTATTACAGTACAGTTTGGAAGCGTTTTGAAAATCTGTTTTAGAATAGAAAAAAGCGGTTAAGACCGCCTTTTTAATCGACTTTAGTAAAATTAAGCATGAGAGAGCTGATTAAAACAGATACTGAACTAAAGGCCATGGCCAATCCTGCAAGTTCTGGATTGAGTACCAAACCAAGACCAGAAAACACTCCTGCTGCAATCGGAATACCAATGAGGTTATAGATAGAAGCCCAGAAAAGATTGAGTAGAATACGATTAAAGGTCTTCTTACTCATATCAAAAGCACGTGCCAATCCTAGTAAATTGTTGGTTGTAAGGACAAGATCTGCTGATTCGATAGCAATATCTGTACCAGAGCCCATGGCAATTCCGACATCGGCTACACTGAGGGCCGGCGCATCATTGATACCATCTCCAACAAAGGCCAATTTGCCATTCTTTTGAAGCTTGTGAATTTCATGTGCCTTTTCCTCTGGCAAGACATTTGCGATTACTTCTTCGATTCCAATTTGCTCTGCAATCGCATGCGCTACTCCAGCATTATCTCCGGTAAGCATGACCGTTCTAAGACCACGTTTTTTCAATTTAGCAATAGCTTCTTTGGCATTTTCCTTAGGGACATCCTGCAAGGCAATTAAGCCTTTTAACTGACCATCCACGGATAGGAAGACAACTGTTTTTGCTTCTTTCTCAAGCAATTCAAATCGTTTTTGATAATCATGTGGAATAGCAAGATCATCTAAGAGTTTGGCATTCCCCAGCAAAACTTGTTTACCATTAATAATCCCAGTCACACCTTTTCCATGCAAGGCTTGGAAGTTTTCCACTGGGTAAAGGCTAATTCCTAGTTCAGATGCACGATTAACAATAGCTTGAGCTAGCGGGTGTTGAGATACATCTTCCAGTGAAGCAGCCAAACTTAGCACTTCTCTTTCATCACCAATAACATCTGTCACTACTGGCTTCCCTTCGGTCAAGGTTCCTGTCTTATCAAAAACAACCGTTTGGACTTTTTGGATTTCCTGTAAAACTGTACCATTTTTGAGAAGAATCCCCATCTTGGCACTTCGTCCTGTTCCAACCATGAGTGCTGTCGGTGTCGCAAGTCCTAGTGCACAAGGGCAGGCAATAATCAAAACAGCAACTCCGTAGAGAAGTGAAGTCACAAAGCTTTCCCCTAGGAAAACAAACCAGATCCAAAAAGTAAGAAGTCCTAAAATGACAACTGCTGGTACAAAAATCCCAGAAATCCTGTCTGTCAAATCTTGAATAGGAGCACGACTCGTTTGCGCTTTTTTCACAAAGTCCACAATCTGAGCCAACATAGTCTCAGAACCCACTTTTTCAGCTCTAAAGATGATCGTACCACTATTATTGATAGTTGAACCAATGACAGCATCTCCAACTGATTTATCGACTGGAATACTTTCCCCAGTTACCATTGACTCATCAATACTCGTTTCACCTTCTAAGACAATACCATCAACGGCAATTTTTTCACCTGGTCGAACGCGAATGAGATCCCCAACTTTGACTTGTTCTAGAGGTATTTGAACATAAACATCATCACGCAAAACCTCTGCTGTTTTTGCTTGTAGGTCTAATAATTTTTCGACTGCCTGCGAAGTATTTTTTCGCATTTTTTCCTCAAAAACTGCTCCCAAAAGAATGAAGAAGAGGATAAATGCAGCACTTTCAAAGTAAACGGGCAGACCAGTGAAGAGGGCAACTAAGCTATAGAAATAGGCCACTAGGGTTCCCAGAGCAACCAAGGTATCCATGTTGGAATTGTGCTTTTTAAAACTAGCCCAGGCGCTTCTGATATATGGAACTCCAGCTACCAGCATAATGGGTGTTGTGGCTAAAAAGGTGCCCCAACGCATGACTTGGTGACTAATTCCTCCTGTAGACATCCCAATCATGAGAATCACAAGAGGCACAGTAAAGATACTAGTAATCCAAAAACGTTGTAAAAGACTGAGAGATTTTTTAGTTTTTTCAACAACGGTGTAGGTTCCCTTTTGCATCTTCATCCCGCATGAAAATTCATGCTCCCCCAAGTCTTGAGGCGTAAAGCGAATGACTTTTTCCTCGTCTTGAGCGATTGGTTCTAGAATCCCTTCTTCTTCGAAGAGAATCTCCTTATAGCAGTTTGAAGGTGTCACACGATGAAAGGTAATCTCAGCAGGAATCCCTTTTTGTAGTTGAATGTGGGCTGGATGGTAGCCTTTGTCTGCCGTGATACGGATTTTTTGAACGCCATTTTCAAGGCTTGCTTTTACAATTTCAGTCATATCATTCTCCTATTCTACAATCATCTTACCGTGCATCATATTCATGCCACAAGAGAAACCATACTCACCTGCTTCTTCAGGAGTGATTTCAACTACATATTGGTCTCCCATAGGTAGGTCTGCATGCACACCAAAGTCTGGAAATACGATTTGATCCAAGCAAGGTGAAGGATCTTTTCGATCAAAAATAATACGAGCAGGTTGCGATTTTTTGAGGATAATAGTTCCTGGAGTGTATCCCCCCATGACTTCCACTCGAATTTCTTGATAGCCATTCTTTTGTTGAGCTCTCTTAGCATCTTCTTGCGGTTTTTTGAAAAACCAAAAGAGGATAAAAGCAATCATTCCTAGAACAATAATAGATACAAATAGATTTAACATAGCGTCTCCTTTACATACAATTACATTTTACTTCTGTTACAGCACTTGCTTTTTTCTTAGAAATGACTTCTTCCAAGCCTTTCAAGTCAGCTAGGGTAAAGTCACATTCTTCAATCAAATCGGCAAGTAACTGCTTCATCCTGCGAGAACAAAGCTTGTCTTTGATATCCTGAACCAATAAACCTCTACTGTCGTCTAGAGTTAAAAGGGCTGAATAGATAAATGACTTCCCCTGCTTTTCCCGAGTCAAACATTCTTTCTCCACCAAACGAGCCAAAAGAGTTTGAATGGTCGACTTGGACCAGTCGAACCGCTCCGCCAAAACCATGATCAAATCCGTACTGGTCTGCTCTCCTTGCATCCAAATAATCTTCATGACCTGCCATTCTGCATCTGAAATCTGCATAATCACACCTCCTAAATCTACATTTGTCGATTACAGTTATTAGTATATTCCAAAAATCTACATTTGTCAACTACAATTTTTATTATTTTTTCGAAAATAGAATTCTAATCCTGTAACGAGAGATTTGCAGTCAAATTTTACTATATAAACTATAAAAATATGCTATACTGAAGAAAAAAAGAAAACAACCACTAGGGGTGCGTGAAGCTGAGATTAACGACTGTTAGATCCCTTTGACTCAATCTAGGTAATTCTAGCTGATGGAAGTGGAAATGATAATGAGGACTAGCTGGTCTTCTATTGCTTTCCTCAAACAGACTAGCTTGTTCTTAAGAATACAAACTTCAGTTGGTTGGGAGGTTTTAGATGACTTATTTACCCGTTGCTCTAACCATTGCAGGGACTGACCCTAGTGGCGGTGCTGGCATTATGGCTGATTTAAAGTCATTCCAAGCTAGAGATGTCTATGGAATGGCCGTTGTCACCAGCCTTGTCGCTCAAAATACCAGAGGCGTTCAATTAATCGAGCACGTCTCCAACCAAATGCTGGAAGCTCAATTGGAGAGTGTCTTTTCGGATATCAAGCCTCAGGCTGTAAAAACTGGGATGTTGGCAACTACTGAGATCATGGAGATCATCCAACCCTACCTTAAAAAGCTAGACTGTCCCTATGTGCTTGACCCTGTTATGGTCGCTACAAGTGGGGACACCCTGATTGATTCCAGTGCCAGAGACTACCTAAAAACAAATCTGCTTCCCCTTGCAAGCATTATCACTCCCAATCTTCCTGAAGCAGAAGAGATTGTTGGTTTTTCGATTCATGATCCAGAAGACATGCAACGTGCCGGTCGCCTGATTATAAAAGAATTTGGTCCTCAGTCCGTTGTTATCAAAGGTGGCCATCTTGAAGGTGGTGCCAAGGATTTCCTTTTTACCAAGGAGGAGCAATTTGTCTGGGAAAGTCCAAGAATTCAAACTTGTCACACCCATGGTACTGGATGTACCTTTGCTGCTGTGATTACGGCTGAACTAGCCAAGGGCAGAAGTCTTTATCAGGCAGTTGATAAGGCCAAGGCCTTTATCACAAAAGCCATCCAAGACGCTCCTCAACTCGGACATGGTTCTGGCCCAGTCAACCATACAACTTTTAAAGATTAAGAAAAACTCTCTAGTTCCCGCTATAAGGAATTAGAGAGTTTTTGATTAGGAAACAATGTCATTTAGCTTTGTTAAAAAGGCTTGTGTTTTTGCCTCAATATCTTCTGCCTGCATCAAATCACGTACGACAGCTACTCCAGCTATACCCGTGCCGATAAGTTGATCAATATTCTCTGACGTCAAGCCTCCGATAGCAACTACTGGAATGGCGACCGTTTGGCAAATTATTTTCAAGGTTGAAATCAGGGTAATGGGTGCATTTTCTTTGGTCATAGTCGGGAAAATGGCTCCTGTTCCCAAGTAATCCGCACCCGATGTTTCTGCTTCGAGAGCTCTTTTAACTGTTTTAGCAGTGACACCGAGGATTTTTTCAGGACCCAAGACTTTGCGGGCAACCGAAACTGGTAGTTCATCGTCGCCGATATGCAGACCTGCTGCATCGACTGCAAGACAAACATCCAACCGATCATCGATAATTAAGGGTACTTGGTAGGCATCTGTTATTTCTTTGACTTGTTTTGCCAGTTGATAGTATTGATTGGTTGTGAGATTTTTTTCTCGTAGTTGGATGATGGTAACACCTGAACGGCAGGCCGTCTCAACTTTTTCAAGAAAATTTTCCAAGGAATCTTGGTAGCGATTGGTTACTAGATATAGTCTGAGTGCTTCTCTATTCATAAAAGTCTCCTTTGATGGCTTTTAGCCAGTTTTCATCTCTTTTTAGGAGAGAGAGTTGATTGAGAACTTGGTAACGAAAATCTTCCAATCCCATTCCTTGAACAAGAATTCTCTCAGCAGCGATATTGAGATAAGAGACCGCTAGGCAAGAAGCTTCAAAGGCCGTCTTTCCTTGGCTAAGAAAAACGGTTGTCAAGGCTCCCACCAGGTCTCCTGTCCCTGTTACCCAGTCTAATTCGTCACAGCCATTTCCCAATATTGCAACCTGGTTCTCCGAAACGATGAGGTCCTTGGGTCCAGTGACTAGGAACGACATACCAGGATAGGTCTGACACCAGTCTTTCAAAACTTGAAGCAAATCCTTAGTTTCTTGATCTTTAGCACTAGCATCAACTCCAACTCCGTGGTGCTTTAAACCAACAAGACTTCGGATTTCTGACATATTTCCTTTAAGGACCGTGGGCTTGTATTCTAAAAGATCTGTGACTAGAACCTTACGAATGAGGGATGCTGCTACGCCAACCGCATCTACTACCATTGGGAGACAAGCTTGGTTTGCATAAGTAGCTGCCATACGGATTGCTTTCTCCTTCTCAGCTGACAAATGCCCCAAATTGATGAAGAGAGCCTGGCTTTGCTTAGTAAAATCAAGAACCTCACGAGGATCATCTGCCATGACTGGTTTGCATCCCAGAGCCAAAATGCCATTAGCCAGCATCTCACAAGAAATCTCATTGGTAATACAGTGAATCAAGGAACTAGTTGCCAGAGGGAAAGGATTTGTCAATTTCTGCATCAGTCTAACCTTTCACCAAAGAAATATCCCTGCACTTTTTTAAAGAATTCCTGCTTGATCAAAAATTGAAAGGCGAGGAAAGCTATGGTTGTACCGATCAAGGTTGCTCCGAAAAATCGAGGGGTGTAGATAAACCAGCTGAGCTTGGCCGCAGATCCGGTAAAGAGAACCATGACAGGATAGGAAACAATGGAACCGATAATCCCTGTTCCCAAGATTTCTCCTAGGGCAGAATAGTGAAATTTTCGACCGTACTTATAAAAGAGACCTGCAAGGAGGGCTCCAAAAGTAGCTCCTGTTAGGGCCAAAGGGGGAATGCCTTGAGTAGACATACGGATAAAGGCTGTGACTGTAGCCATGACCAAAGCATAAACAGGTCCCATTAAGATCCCTGCAAGAATGTTGACCACACTAGACATCGGTGCCATCCCTTCAATTCGAAAGATGGGTGTAAGAACAACATCAAGGGCAATCATCATGGATAAAACGGTTAATTTGTGAACTTGAAGTTGGTGGTTTCTCATTTTCTATTTCTTCTCTTTTTCTAAGGACTGCAAATCACTCGTCCATGTTTGGTGTTGGTAAGCCATCTCCCAAAACTTGGCTTCCATGTGGACACTTCTGTGGAAGGCCTCTAGCATTTTTTGTTTGTCTGTCTCGTCGCTTTCTCGATAGAGCTGATTGACCAGCGCTTCTTCCTCTTTAACCTGCTGTTCTAATTCATCGGTGATATAGGTTTCAATCCACTGTTGATAAAGAGGATTCGGGGATGGTTTGCGATTAAGTGCCTTGCCCAAATCATGGTATAACCAAGGACATGGGAGCAAACTAGCAAAAGCAATGCCCAAGTTTGGCTCTGCAAACTGTCGATAAATATGAGTAATGTAATGATAACAGGTTGGAGCAATCGGTTGCTCATCCATTTCCTGGTCACTGATTCCTAATTCCTTGAAAAATTGTTGACGGATAAACAACTCACCATCCACTAGACTCTGAGCATTTTGTTTCAAGAGTCTTTTCATCTCTTGATTTGAAGTCTTATCAGCCAAGAGGTGATAGGCTTCCGAAAAAGACTTCAGATAGTAGGCATCCTGAATCAGGTAATAGCGGAAAATAGAAGGTTCTAACGTTCCCTCTTGTAACTGTAATACAAATGGGTGATGAAAGGAAGCCTGCCAAGCTTCCTTAGATAATTCCATCGCAATATCTGTAAATTCCATAATAACTCCTTTATAGAAATAGACTGGTTTGAAGCAATAAAAAGAAAAGCAGGTAGATTAATTTTGTTTTTTTAGGAATATAAAAAGTCCGATAGCTATTCTCCACCTGCGCATGTTCGTCATATCCGTGCGCAGACAGAGCTCTCAGGTAGAGATGACGCCATCTAAAGACCGTCATCAGAACCTTGCTGTAAATCAAGGGCGACCAAACATACAGTTTTTGACCACGCAGTAAGCAAGCTTCCTTGAGAGACTTGATTTCCTGCTGAATGAGGGGAAAGGCATTGAATACTACAATTAAGGCATAGGCCCAAGAACGCGACAGGCCCTTTTGAACCAAGTACAAGAGAAGCTCTTTTAAGGAAATAGAGAAAACAAAGACAAGGCCGATACAAACTGTAACGAAAGCCCTCGTTCCGAGCATGACTGCCTGCGAAGCATCACCATGTAACTGAACTGCCCAATAGTTGGCCAAAGATGGCAAAATTGCTAGCACAATCATCCAAGCCAACATTTTAAATCGACGGTGGTAGAGCATGAAGAGGATGCAAAATGCGGCTACAGAAAGATTAAGAGCAATCGAAGGAATGAAAGATGTTTCCAAGGATAAAATTAGCAAGAAGAGACTGATAACTGGTGTTTTGGTTGCTACTTTGACCATACTACCTCACCTCCCCTAGAGTATCATTGTTTAGAGATGGGAAAGGTTTGGTAATTGTCACTTCTTTCACATGACTGAAACCTTGACTAGTCATCTCAATCCAATAATCAACCACAGAGATTAAGGGATCTAAACGATGGCTAATAATCAAAAAACTTCTTCCCTGATTTCTATCCTCCAACATCCACTGACAAAAATAATGGCAAGCTCTATCATCCAAACCAGCAAATGGCTCATCTAGCAAAATCACAGACGCCTTGCTGGTCAAGATAGTCAATAGCTGAAGAATCTTTTGCTGGCCACCACTTAATTGATAGGGACTCTTATCAAGTGCCTGCTCCAAACTAAAATATCGTAAAGCTTGGAGAATCCGCTGATTTCTTTCCGAGTCTGGACTATCTAATTGCAGTTCCTCTCTCAGACTGACTCGGATAAATTGCTTCTCAGCTTCCTGAACAACACCCGTCAGATCACGATACAAACTCTTTTTCTTTTTGAGAATCGATCTCTTCCAAGTAATGCACCCCTTATACTTTTGAAATTGAAGAATAGACCGAAATAGGGTTGATTTCCCGACACCATTATCACCCAAGATACAGGAAATTCCTTGGTAGATAGTGAAATCCGCAATCGAAAAGAGAGGGCGATGATCTAGCTCACAAGTCACACGATTCATATGGAATAGTTCTGGACTAGAAGCAAATTCCTTTGAAGCAACCCGTGTCATTTCAGAGCAAGGGATTTGAAACACCTCCCTTAACTGGCCGTCTATTAGCTCCACCATATGGTCGATATAGGCTTCATAGTCTGTTAAATCATGGTCACACAGAATGACTGTCTTCCCATTAGAGACCAACTCTTTTAGAATCTCCAATATCTCGATTCTGCTCTTGCGGTCAATGGAAGCGAAGGGTTCATCCAAGAGATAGACCCTAGGATTCATAGCAAAAAGGACAGCCAGTGCAGCCTTTTGCTTTTCCCCACCTGATAGGTGATGAATGGGACGGTGCAAGATCGGCTCGCAACGACATTGCCGAACAACCTCAGCTATTTTAGAATCAATCTCTTGAACAGGATGGCCGATATTCTCCAAGGAAAAAATCAGCTCCTCAAACAAGTTCTCCATGGTAAATTGATGATTGGGATTTTGAAAGAGAATGCCAACCGTCTGGACACGTTCGACGATAGAAAGCTGACTGACCTCACTCCCATCTATCAGAACTTGACCACTATAGGGAAGAGAACTGACTTGAGCAATGACCTGAAAGAGACTGGATTTTCCTGAACCACTACTCCCAACTAACAAGGTAAAGGCTTGCTCATGAAAAGTAAAATCAATCGGTTCCGAAAAGATTGGGGATTGAATCCCTCTTAATTCCAGGCCCATCTATGCCTTTCCTCCAGCTGCAAACTGATGATAGAGTTTGACAATGGCACGAACCAAGATGGTACAGAAGAAAAAGACGGAAATAAAACGCACCACCAGCAAGGAAAGGACAAAAGGAAGGGAGAATGCATAGTAGCCTAATTTAAAGTATTCATAAACAAAGCTAAAAAGGGTAATCCCAATACTATTAGCAATTAGAGAGAGCCAACTATCATAGCGATTCTTGGTCGCAAGAAAGCCAAATTCACTTCCCAAACCTTGAACCAAGCCAGACAAAAGAGCGCCTAGACCGAATTGGCTACCATAAAGGACTTCAGCAAGCGCAGCGAGCACTTCTCCAATCGTTGCACTTCCGACTCTTGGAACAAAGATGGCCGCAATGGGCGCAGCCATACACCAGAGACCAAAGAGGATTTCATTGGCGAAGGCCTGCAAACCAAGAGGGGCCAAGATCAGGGTGAGGATATCAAACAGATAGCCCGAACCCACAAAAACGCCACCAAAAAAGATAGACAAGAAAGCAAGCAAGATAACATCTTTTAACTGCCATTTTTTTAACATAAAAAACTCCTTTTTTAAAGAAAAGTGGGGCATTCAAGGAGAGCTACCAAAAGACTTGACGGCAAGCCTATCCTCTTTTGATAAACAAAAAAACTCCAATTACAAACGAGAATTAGAGTTTACCTTACCAGATTAGACCGTTCATTTCGACATACGAAAAAAACCTTTTCACATTTCCCTTCGGCAGTCTTAACTGTATCAGGTTCAATGGGTATCATCTCAGCCTAAAGCACCCCAAATGTCTTTATTATTTTATTACTGGACCAGTATAACAGAATTTGAAAGCCCTAGCAAGATATTTGACTGGAAAATATATTTATATAGTTTGTTTGTTAATTCTTTTAATCTACATCAAAGGATTGCATCTGTCCTATAGTTCATAACCAATATCAAAAAAGGCTAATTCTAAAGCAACTGCTTGATTCCAGCGTTGCTGAAGTTCTGTAAAATCTTCTCTACCTTTCCCGACACGATTGAGTTCGTCAACCAGAAATTGAACCCACTCTGTAAAGAAAGGACCTCTATGGAGATTAATCCATTCCGAATGAATATAGGCTTCAGGTAGAGCCAAATCTTTAGAACCCCAGTCTAAATAGAGACCTTCTGCAATAACCAGCATGACCAAAAGATGAGCATAGTCTGATGAAGCCACAGCAGAATACATTAGCTCCTGAAACGCTTTTGTTACAGGGTGCAAGGTCACTTCTAGATAGTCATTCTCTACTACTTTTAACTCTTTGAAAGCCTTTTGGAAATAACCATCTTCATCTGCTTCAAGAAAGCCTAGTTGCTTGGCAAAACGAAGTTTGGATTCAAGCTGGTCTGCGTGAGCTACACAGGCACCCAGCATGGATAAGAAGGCATCAAAGAAATGATAATCTTGAATCAGGTAGTCTTTTAAGACCTTATTCTCAATTATCCCCGCAAAAAGTTCGTTAACAAAGCGATGATTGATTGCAGCCTGCCAATCCTCCTGACTGCTTTTTAATAATTCTCCAACGGTCAAACCTGGCTGAAATGCATAGTCTTGTGTTTCCATATTTATTTTTCCTTTCTTTACTCCTTAGTAATCAATAAAACACCAAGAGATACCAAGCAAAATCGTAATTCCACTTGATACTTTTAAAGAACATCGAGGGCACTTGCAGAGAGCTACCTAAACAAGCCTATCCAGTTTGTATAAACAAAAAAACTCCAATTACAATTAAGAATCAGAGTTTACCTTACAAGATTAGACAGTTCTTTTCGACATACGAAAAAAACCTTTTCACATTTCCCTTCGCCAGTCTTAACTGTATCAGGTTCAATGGGTATCATCTCAGCCTAAAGCACCCCAAATGTCTTTATTACTGGATCAGTATAACAGAAATTGAAAGCCCTAGCAAGATATTTGACTGGAAAATATATTTATATAGTTTCTTATCATCCTTTGTTATGACATGTCAATCTTCCTCAAGATGAGAAAAACCTCCACATCAAATGGAGACTTCCTACTTTATCAATACAACTTCAAATCACGTGAATCAACTGGGAAGGATGGATTGTATGGATTGTGACGCAGTTTGAAGCGTTTAACATCTTCAATAGTCTGAGTTCCAGATAACTGCATGACTGTCTTCAATTCCGCATTCAAGTGTTCAAAGACTTGACGTACACCCACACTACCACCAAGAGCTAAGCCATAAATGACAGGTCGTCCAATGGCTACTAAGTCTGCTCCTGAAGCCAAGGCTTTAAAGACATGCTGACCCCGACGAACACCAGAGTCAAAGACAATTGGCACACGTTTGTCAACTGCTTCTGCTACTTCTTGAAGTGAGTCAAAGGCAGCTGGTCCACCGTCGATTTGACGGCCACCGTGGTTGGTTACCCAGATACCAGAAGCTCCAGCAGCGAGTGAGCGTTCAACATCCTCACGGCATTGTGGTCCCTTGACATAAACAGGAAGTCCTGAGTATGTAGCGATAAATTCTACATCACGTGGAGACAAGCGTTGTTTGGCTGACTTGTAAACAAAGTCCATTGATTTACCAGCACCTTCTGGCAGGTATTCCTCAACAATTGGCATACCAACGGGGAAGACAAAACCATTGCGCTTGTCGACCTCACGATTGCCCCCTACAGTAGCATCTGCTGTCAAGACAATTGCTTTGTAGCCCTCAGCCTTCACACGGTCCATGATGTGGCGGTTGATACCGTCATCCTTACTAAAGTAAAATTGGAACCAGTGAGGTGTCCCTTGAAGGGCTTCTGTAATTTTTGGAAGATCTACAGTAGAGTAAGAACTAGTTGTATAGAGAGAACCAAACTCATGCACACCACGTGCAGTAGCTACTTCCCCATGTTCATTTGCTAATTTATGAGCCGCAACAGGCGCCATAATGATTGGCGAAGACAATTTTTCACCTGCAAATTCAATCTCTGTACTTGGATTTTCCACATCACAAAGCGTATGTGGAACGATGAGTTTGTGGTTAAAGGCACGGATGTTCTCGCGTAAAGTGAAAGTATCCTCTGCTCCACTAGCGATATAACCAAAGGCAGCTTTAGGAATAACTTGTTGAGCCATTGGCTCCAAATCATAAGTGTTAATAAAATCTACAGGTCCTTCTGCATTGCTTGTTTTAAATGACATAAAATTTCCTCCTATTTGAGTAAGCGTTTTCTTTTTTCTTTACACATACATCTTACCTCTTTTTCAGAATCCTTTCAAAAATTTTGTCTGGGAATTTCAAACTGATTACCTGGACCTTTCAAAAAAATCAGGTAATCCTTGTGACTACCTGATTTTTCTATGCTCTAAACATTTTGCCAATTTTCTTGGTCTTCTTTAAAGCGTTTGAGGAGAGCAAGTCCTTCTGGTGTAATGTAGCCTTCTTCTTGGGCTAGGTGGATGAGCTCACTGTAGTTTGAAAGAGTCACTAGTTTGACACCAGCATCCGCAAAGTTCTTATCTGCTTTTGGTAATTGATAGCTGAAGATAGCCACGACACCAAGCACATCTGCCCCTTCACGTTTAGCAGCTGCTACAGCTTCAAGAACCGAACCACCAGTTGAAATGAGGTCTTCCACAACGACCATCTTTTGGCCTTGAGCTACACGGCCTTCGATTTGGTTTCCAGCTCCGTGGTCTTTTGGTTTGCTACGGATGTAAGCAAATGGCAGATTCATCTTGTCAGCGATGATGGCACCGTGTGGGATACCTGCAGTCGCTGTTCCTGCAATCACTTCTACCTCTGGGAATTCTGCCTTGATGGCTTCCACAAAACCATTCTCAATCAAGGTACGTGTCTCTGGGTAGGCAAGTGTTACACGATTATCCGTATAAATCGGTGACTTGATACCTGATGCCCAAGTGAAGGGCTCTTCTGGTTTGAGGTAAACAGCTTGAATTTTCAATAGATGGCTAGCAATGTCTTTCGCAAGTGTCATGGGATTCTCCTTTGTATTTTAAACTATATTCTTATTTCCAGTCTTGTGTCCATTCATCCTTGATAGCGTGATAAGCTACTACTGGATCAGTGGCCTGAGTGATTGGGCGTCCGACAACGATATAGTCACTACCAATTTGATAGGCATCTGCTGGTGTCATGACTCGTTTTTGATCTCCTACTGCAGCGCCTGATGGACGAATGCCGGGTGTCAGGCAAATAAAGTCTGGACTGGTAGCTTCTTTGATGAGCTTCACTTCCTGAGCTGAACAAACCACACCATCTAATCCCGCTTCCGCAGTTTTCTTGGCATAGTGAATAACCGATTCTTGAAGACTGGTTTGAATATTTTGAAAGTCTCTCATTTGTTCCTCAGAGGTTGAAGTTAACTGAGTGACAGCAATCAATTTGGCTTCTTTCCCAAGGCCTTCACGCGCAGCTTTCATCATCTCAACGCCACCTGCTGCATGAACATTGGTCATATCAACGCCCAGATGAGACAAGACCTTCATGGCTGATTTGACTGTATTTGGAATATCATGGAGTTTGAGATCCAGAAAGACACTATGTCCCAAACCTTTCAGATAAGAAACAATCTCAGGTCCTGTAGCATAATAGAGTTCCATACCTACCTTTAGATAGAGGCTCTCTCCTGCTGGAAAAAGAGCTAAAAATTGCTTGACTGCCTCAAAATTTGGAAAATCAAGAGCAATAACTGGACGAGCTTCGCGCATACTTTTCTCCTTTTACCTTTGTAAGCTAGAGAGCATGAAAAAAGGAACCTGCCTGCAACAAGGTTCCACGAAAAATGGGTAGTCTCCACCCTTTCACCGTCTAACCTTAGCTGCCTCTCTGGACTGCTTTAAAGGTTTTTTACTATTCTATTATTTAAAGCGGTACTTGTCAAGTAAAAACAAGTAACTGAACGAATCATCTGAAACTTAGCGACTCTGTGTTGTTTGAGTCGTCTGTGTTGTTTGATCTTGATTTCCTTGCTCAGCTTGTTTTTTCTTCTCTTCTTCCTGCTTCTTCTTTTCCTCTTCTTTGGCTTTGACTCTTTCGTCATCCAGAGCCTTATCCACTAGACTATAGCTATAAATACCGACCTCCATGTCAATACCGCTAGGAACTGTTAACTGTGGTTTTATCTTACTATAGTAAGGTAATTTCTTCCCTAGTTCTGATAATGGCACCAAAATCTCGTCTGTGTCATACATGGTAATCTTTAGAAGGTCACTTGTTACCTTACTTGGTGCAAGTTCAATCTTCTCAATCTCTTGCTTAATTTCAGGACTAACTTCATTTAGCTGAGAAATTAGGGTTTTAATCTGGTCCTCATCGTTAAATAAAACAGATATATATTTCTCAGGTAAACTATCAGCATTAACAGCTGTTGATTCAATACTTCCACTAGATAAGATTGGATAATGGCTATCTCCAGAAACAGAGTAGGCTACAATCTCAAATTCTTTAACTTCAATGGTGAAGTGAACTGGAAATTGATAAGTTATCTTAGCAGATTCAATCCAGTGATTTGATTTGACCATTTCCGCATGCTTATCTTTATTTAAGAGCAAGCTGATTGTATAGTCACTGTCACGAATGCCAGACGCTTCTCTAACTTGGTCTGCACTTGTCTGAACAGTACCTGTAACGTCAATATGTTTCATTGTAGCTAGAGGACTTAGTAGATAAATAGACAAGAATAAGATTATAAAACTTGGGACGAGGATTGTAACTGCTCGCCAGATATGTATAGAAGGAATGGCTGGTTTTGGAGGTTTACTCTTGGTTTTTACTTTTTTCTGTTTCTTAACCTTTTCGTCAGTTTTTTCTTTCTCTACTTGATCCTGACTCTTAGAGTCTTCTTGAGGAGTTTCCTCCGAATCTTTCTCTTCATTTGAAGTCTCATCGCTAGTATCCGAATCCTTCTCTTCAGATTTTTCGGATTCTTCGTCCACTTCTTCAGAACTCGTAGAGTTTTCTTCCGTTCTTTTGCTCAAATACTCCTGGTGTTGTTTTTGCCATTCTGACACTTCTTGAATGCTTTCAGAAGACTCTGATACTTGTTCTTCTTTTTCACGAGCTTCTTCTTCGGCACGTTTCGCCTCTTCTTCAGCCTTTTTTTGAAGATATTCTTGATTTCGTTTTTGCCACTCTGACAATTCCTTGCCTTGAGTGTCCTGATTCTTTTTATCCTTTGACATCAATTTTCCTTATGATAAATCTTTTTTGAGTAGCTCATAAAAATCTGCCACAGATTTTAATTCCTGAGAATTCTTCATCTTGTTTTGGTAAATCTCTTTGTTGGCCAAGAGTTGATTTACTTTTTCTTCTAAAGTTGACAAAGTCAAATCGCTCTCTTGCAACTCCTCAGCATAGCCTTTCTTCACAAAATAGGCTGCATTTTCAATCTGGTCTCCACGGCTGGCTTCACGACCCAGTGGCACAATGACGTGCAATTTAGCCATAGCAAGGAGTTCAAAAATCGTATTGGCACCACCACGAGTGATGACCACATCAGCCAGATTCATGAGTGGTTGATAGAGTTCCGTCGCATAGTCAACACGGTAGAGGTTTGAACTTAGTTCATTTAAACTAGCATCACCTGTCAGGTTGATGATATTATAGCGACTAGTCAGCTCTTCCTTGTGGTCTGTTACTAGTTGGTTAAAGACACGCGCCCCAGCAGAACCTCCAACAAAGAGAAGAGTAGGTAACTTGTCGTTGAAAGAAGTTCGGATATCCACCATTTCTTCAGGTTCTTCCATAACTGGAACAGAAACCTTGGTCACAGCTCCTACATGTTCTACCTTAGTGAGACTAGATGCTTGCTCGAAAGTAGAGTACATCTTAGTCGCAAACTTATAGGCAATTTTATTGGCCAATCCCATAGAGAGGTCAGATTCATGGATAAAGACTGGTACTCTGCATACTCGCGCTGCGATAACAGGCGGAACAGATACAAATCCACCCTTAGAAAAGAGGGCTTGTGGACGAACTCGAAGCATGATAAAGAGCGATTGAAGAATTCCAAAAGCAACCTTAAAGACGTCAACCATATTTTGCCATGAGAAATATCGACGTAATTTCCCTGTTGCAATCGAATGGAAGGTAATATCTAAACCTGACTTGAGAATTTCATGATGCTCAATCCCATTTTTATCACCAATATAGTGAACTTCCCAGCCATCTTCGATGAACTTAGGCATTAACAAAAGGTTGAGGGTAACGTGTCCAACCGTTCCCCCACCAGTAAATACTATTTTTTTCATATTATCCCTTTAACTCCGCTACAGTGTCGATGAAAAGATCTCCACGTACTTCAAAGTTGGCATACATATCCCAGCTAGCATTAGCAGGACTGAGGAGAACCACATCTCCTGCTTCTGCAAGTTCATAAGCCTTGCGAGTTGCATCAGCAATATCTGTTGCATCCACATAAGCCACACCAGCCTTGTCCGCTGCACGTTTGACACGTTCTGCAGATTGACCGAGGATGACCATTTTCTTAAGTCCTTTAATATCCGGCACTAATTCATCAAATTCATTTCCACGGTCCAAACCACCAGCAATCAAGATAACCTTGCTATTATCAAATCCTGACAAGGCTTTTTGAGTTGCTAAGATATTGGTTGACTTACTATCATTGTAGAATTTAACACCATTGATTTGGTCTACAAACTGGAGACGGTGCTTCACACCACCAAAGGCTGACAAGGTTTCCTTGATGGTTTTATTGTCCACACCACGCAGTTTAGCAACGGCAATGGTTGCAAGAGCATTTTCCACATTGTGGCTACCTGGAACACCGATTTCATCAGCTGCCATGACTTTTTCACCACGGAAGTAGAGAAGACCATCGTCAAGATATGCTCCGTCAACCTTTTCAAGTGTTGAGAATGGTACTACAATCGCGTTTGTCTTTGTAGCAAGCTCTTTAGCTAATTCCTGGTTGAAGTTCAATACTAAGTAATCATCTGCTGTCATATTGCTTTGGATATTCCACTTGGCTTCGACATAGGCATCAAAAGAACCGTGATAGTCAATATGCGTTGGCATCAGGTTGGTAATAACAGCAATTTCAGGATGGAATTCCTGAATTCCCATTAATTGGAAAGAAGAAAGTTCCATGACAAGGGTGTCCTTATCTGTCGCAGTTTGAGCAACCTGACTAGCAGGATAACCGATGTTACCTGATAAGAGTCCATTTTGTCCTGCAGCAGTCAGAACTTCACCAATCATGGTTGTGGTCGTTGTCTTACCATTTGAACCAGTAATTCCAACAATGGGTGCATCAGAAATCAAGTAGGCCAACTCAACCTCAGTCAAAACTGGAATGCCTTTTTCTAGAGCTTTTTCAATCATAGGGTTGCTATAAGGAATACCAGGGTTTTTCACCATGAGGGCAAAATCTTCATCCAACAATTCCAAGGGATGACCACCAGTTACAACCTTGATACCATCTTCCAAAAGGCTTTGAGCAGCTGGATTTTCCTCAAAAGGCTTGCCATCATTAACCGTTACAATGGCTCCCAACTTGTCCAAGAGACGAGCTGCAGACTCACCTGATTTGGCTAAACCTAGGACTAATACTTTCTTATTTTCAAATTGATCAATTCGTTTCATATCTAGAACTCCATTTCTACTCTTACTATTTTACCATTTTTATGAAAATAAAAAAGCCACAAAGGGCTTTCTTATTTGTTTTTTGTTATTTGGAAACTCAATTATCAAGTTTAGCATCTTTGTTAAAGATTTTTTGCTACCAAGAAACATAAAAAAGCGGACAAGATCTAGTTCTGTTTCTTGAAACTAGTTTGTCCACTTTTTATAGTTGAGATTATTTTCTTGTCCAATCTCTATAATCTAAATACTGTCAGATTATTTTATTCTTCGTCTTTCTTCTTTCCCATTGCAAAGAGTCCAAGAAGCGCTCCCACAACACCTGCTGTTGCAAGGGTTGCATTTTCCTTAGTACCTGTTTCAGGGAGAATATGTTGACGACTTGCAGGCGCCTGGTAAGTCTTGTCTTGTGACATAGCGAGGGCTACAAGAGATTGATTATCTTTGTACTCCGGTACTTCATTGACCGCTGCTTCGGCTGCGTTCACGCCACCAGTATATTCTGGAACTTCGTTCACCGCTGCAAAGACTGCATTGGCACCACCTTTATACTCTGGCACATCATTAACCGCTGCTTCGGCTGCGTTCACGCCACCAGTATATTCTGGTACTTCGTTCACCGCTGCCTCGACTGCATTGACTCCACCTTTGTATTCTGGCACATCGTTAACCGCTGCCTCGACTGCATTCACACCACCAGTGTATTCTGGAACTTCGTGAACTGCTGGTTCGACTAGATTCGCTCCTAAAGTATGTTCTGGTACTTCGTGAACTGCTGCTTCAACTCCATTCACGCCTCCAGTGTATTCTGGAATTTCGTGAATTGCTGCCTCTTCTCCATTCACACCGCCTGTGAACTCTGGAACTTCATGTATAGCTGGTTCTTCTCCATTCACACCACCTGTGAACTCTGGAACTTCGTGTACAGCCGGTTCTTCTCCATTCACACCACCTGTGAACTCTGGAACTTCGTGTACAGCCGGTTCTGTCTTAGCGCTTTCAGCATCTGCCTTAGTCAATTGAATGCGGTATTCCTTAATATGTTTACCACTTTCTGAAACAAGATGAATCAAGACTGGAAGTTTATCATCACCACTATCAACAATAGTTGCTGCTACGTTTTCGCCAGCTTCAACTGTTACTTGAGGACGATTTCCACTGTAGGTTACTTGGTAATCCACACGATTTTCAGAGAAGTCAGCAATCTCTTTACCATCCACAAGAAGTTTTGCAGCTGTACTATCCTTAGGTTCCTCACTTGGAGCAATGAAGGCCATTTCTGTAATAGCTACACCCTTAGTATCAGCTTTTCTATCCATGCGCCATCTCATGGCCTTAGCTTTAACTGGGGCAAAGGTTACATGGATATCAGTACCTGCTTGAATCTCTTGATCCGCACGGTATTCAACTTTCTCCCAGTTAGAAGGAGTGTTGAATGGATGTTCTGGATCGTATGGTTGGTAGTTAGAGTAGTATTCTGGTGAATCAAATTCTGGTCCCACATAGCGCTCTAAGACTAGTTTAGAAGGTGCATCTGTACCACCATCTGAGAAGAATCGAATACTTCCTTCAGCGACTGTACGTTCAACAATCTTACCAGCTTCTCTAAAGATAACCCCTACTGAAACTTCTGGATTATCAGATGGAGTTGGAGACCAGTTGGTCCAACGACGGGTTTCATCATCTGAACCATCGTTAACATAGTCCACACGATCATGAGAATTTGGATCAATATCGTTAGTTGCAGAAGCAAATGAGCGGTTGCTATCGTCATCGAAGTCTGGGTTGTCTGATAGGTTTTCACCGAGTTTATCAGTCACACGTACTGCCACTTCAGCAGTTAAATCAGTACCTAAAACGCGACCACGAACTGTAAATTCACCTGCAGTCGCTAGACTTTCAGCTGGAACTTCATCCCATTCAACTGCCAAGTCTTTGACTTCATAGCCATCTTTACCTGTGAAGTAAACAGCGACTTTCGCAGGCAACTCAAGAGTATGCCCCTTAGCAACCAAGCGTGACGATTTCACAGCAACAACAGGTTTACTTGCTAGCAAGTCTTTATCATTTGTAAAGTGGAGACGGTATTCACCTAGAATATCTCCGTTTTCAGCCTTAACAACAACACGAACTGGATCCCCTTCACGAACGCTTGGAATCACTGTAGCAATACCATTATCTGATACACTTGCTGTTACAGTTGGTGCTTGGTCTTCTTTAGCTTCTAGATAATAGTCAGTCAAGCCAGGGTTAAAGTTTGGCAAATCTTTTCCATCTACTTTGATTTGAGCTTGAGCTTTCTTAGCTGCAGCTACTTGTTTAGAGAAGATTTGAATTTCTGTAATGGAAGTACCCCATTTACCATCTGGTCTAACCATACGGATACGAACCGCATAGGTATTGACTTTATCAAAGCTAAAGTGAGTCATTTCTCCAGCTCTCACTTGATCTGGAGCTTTAAGATTTGTCACTTGCTTCCAGTTATTGTCATCGTTAAAGACGTGGTCTTCACTAGCTACAAAGCTTGGGTTCTTAGGAACTGTTGGAACATCTTTTCCTACATAGTATTCGATGACATAAGACTTAGGTGCACCAACACCGTGGTCTTCGTGGAAGGCAACATTGAGATTGTCAACCGAACGTTTAGACAGGATACCAGAATCACCAAATAGGATTCCGACCGATGCTTCACTTGTACGTTTCCAGTTTGTCCAGCGGTTTGCCGGTTGATCATTAAATGAGATTAGTTTGTCATTGACATTGGCTACTGAGTCACTTGGATTTGAGTCTGATGCAAAGGCAAGTGGTAACTCTGAACCTGTCCATTGATCAGAAATATTTGCACCAGTTTCAGTTTGAGCAGATACACGCACATGAAGTTTCGTTGGTAACTGAGTCCCTTCGACATGCCCTGTAACGGTAAAGCTACCTTCAGTTGCATATTGGCTTGGGTCAATAGCATCCCAAGTCACTTTAGCTGAAGATACTTGGCCGTTTGAGTGGTAAGTACGAACACTTTCTGGTAATTGAGGAGCTTCTGAAACTGGAGTTGTTGTAGTCACTTCTTCGACTGCAATGATACCTTCTACAGAAACTTTAGCATGAGCTTCGTTTTCAATTCCTTCTACATTACCTAGAACATCAAAGCTGTGGTATTTAGCAAGATCTTCCTTAGCAACTGCTTGCCAAGTTACCTTGTGAACTTTTGGAAAACCTTTATCGTACTCTACAGTTACTGTATCAGGTAGACTTGGTTCTTGGTTCAAACCTGTCACGACACTTACTGGACGAATGGCCTGGACAACTTTATTTTCAGTATTTGCCTGAATGTTCAAGTCAATCTGACCTTCAGCTCCTTCAAATTGAGCTTTCAAAGTTACTTGACCAGGTTTATGCAATTCAAGCATACCTTTACGAACAGCTACGTCTCCTTCACCTGATGTTGAGAAGGTTACCTTGTCAGCTTTTAATACGGCCTGAGTTCCATCTTGATAATGAGCCAAGACTTTGATACCAACTGTTTGGTCTTCTTTCAGTGCGTCTGCATTTTCAACTTCTAGGCTTAAACGTTCAATCTGAGGAGCTTCTTGTAAGAATTGGATAGCATAAGTCTGAAGTGCTCCACCATCATTTGGTTGAACATAAATACTAGCTCGCATACCATTTGCTTCGTTAGCTTGAATAACAGTAACTTGCGCGTTTTCAGCTAAAGCTTTAACCTCAGGTAAAGCAGCTCCATAAGCAAGTTTATGGTATAGAACCGGTTGATCAGTTGAGAGCCCTTCTACAGGCTGGTCTGCAACAGTTACAGTCGGTACTACTGGTGAAGCCACTTGACCTTCGGCAACTACAAAGGTTGCAGCGATTTCATCATCACCTGAAATTCCTTTAGCTTGGATACGAGAGCCTGGGATAGTTAATTTAGCTTGATCTTCAGCTGCAACTTCCCACCTATCAACGTCATAGCTTCCTAGAGTACCATCTGACAATACATAGCTAACAGATGGATCAACCGTACTCAGATCTGTAGTTGGTGCAATTCTCTTAACTACAGGTAATTCTGCTTGGAGTGCCAAGACTTCAACACGCGCTTCCACATCTCTTCCGTCAGCCACACCTTTAACAGTAAAAATACCAGGTTGGTTGACATCAACTGCGGACCATTCTACTGGAAGTTTTACACGACTGCCATCACTGTAGATAAATCCTACTTTTGAAGGCATTTTCGCTGCTTGACCGATTACTGTACGAACTTTAGGAACCTCTGTACCTAAAACAGTTTTTTCCTCTTGGTCTTTCTTACCTGTGAAGATAGTTGTCTGACCAGATTTCAAGAAATCAGAGTGAGCAGTCAAGGTGAATTTACCTGCTTGCTCAGTTGATTTGACAATCACAACACCCTTACCATTAAAGGCTTTGCGAATCCATGAACCATCTGCTTGTTCTTTGTAACGTTCACGGCTGGCTTGTTCCCCGTTATCCACACCGACAATCTGACCTTGTCCATGCAACTGGAAGCGAACAAGATTATTGGCTGTAGGAACTACGTTACCTTTACTGTCAACAATTTCGTAATAGATATAAGTGAGGTCTTTTCCGTCAGCTGCGATAGCATGTTCTTCTTTGACCAAACGAACCCCTGCAGGTTCTCCAGCGGTCACAATCTTATCACGAGCAACAATGTTACCAGCTTCGTCACGAGCTACTGCTTCTAAAGTACCTGCTTCAAAAGCAACCTTCCATTCAAGGTAAAGTTCATTCGGTTTAGCACCTTCTTGGTAAGTACGTCCATCACTTGTTTGTTTTTTAGTAAATGTCTTCTTGCCTAGAGTATTACCATTCAAGAACAGTTCCACACTTGCCGCATTAGAATAGGCACGGACTGGAATATTACCATCTGCATCCGCTACATTCTCTTTTAGGGTAGGATTTTCCCAGTTCCAGTGAGGAAGCAAGTGAACCATTGGTTTCTTCTCAGCAGAAACCCATTGGCTTTGATACAAGAAGTAGTCATGTTTTGGAATACCAGCTGTATCTACGATACCAAAGTATGAGCTTTTAACCGGTGTGTGGTTTTGGTTGTGCCATGGAGTCGGTTCACCGATATAGTCCGTACCAGTCCAGATGAACTGACCTGCGTAACCTGCATTGTCACGGTCAAAAGTCCAAGATGCTGTTGCTGTTTTACCCCAACCAACACGGTCATTACCGTAGTCTGATTGCTCGTAATGACGGTAAGCCTGATTGCTGTGGACCAATTCACGTTCTGGACGGAAATAACTTCCACGTGTACGAGTAGCTGAGGAAGTTTCAGAACCGTAAATCAACCAATTTGGATGTTTTGCACGAAGTTTCTTGTAGTTATCTTCTGAGTAGTTAAAACCAACGGCATCAAGTTCATTGGCAATCTTTTCATGGTCACCACTACCATCACCAAAACGGAACTTATCTGCTCCCATAGTGACATAGCGTGTCTTATCAACAGCCTTAATAACTTGAACCAAACGTTTAACAGTTGCTAGAGAACGTGGTTTTCCGTCTGCTTCACCGATTTCATTACCGATAGACCACATAACGATAGCAGGGTTGTTCTTTCCTCGTTCAACCATGGTACGAAGGTCAAAATCAGACCATTTTTCACCTTTTTTAGCGTCTGGATGAGTAGCATCTTTATCAAAGAAGCGACCATAGTCATACTGTTTCTTACCACCATACCAAGTATCGAAGGCTTCTTCTTGGACCAACAAACCAAGCTCGGCAGCGATCTGTAAAGTTTGCTCACTAGCTGGGTTGTGGGTTGTACGGATAGAGTTCACACCCATATCCTTCATTTGTTTCAGACGGCGGTATTCTGCCTTATAGTTTTCTTCAGCTCCAAGAGCCCCGTGGTCATGGTGAAGAGAAACCCCATGGAATTTAATGCGTTCACCATTTAAAGAGAAGCCTTCATTTGGTGTCCAGTTGTAGTAACGGTAACCAAACAAGTCCTTCTTAGCATCGACCAATTGACCATCACGATAAACACGTGTAACCAATTCGTAAAGGGCAGGCTTGTCGCTATTAACTGTCCAAAGTTTTGGTTTATCAACTTGTAAAATAGCATTCAAGCTGGCTGATTGATGAGCTTTCAACACTTGACTAGCTGTACGAACTAGATCCGTTACAGCTTGACCATTACGTTCAATGATTTGATACTCAGCAAGAATTTCATGATCTTTATCATCAGTATTGACAATCTTACTGGTTACATGGGTATCTACCTTGCCATTCTGCTGTTTTTCAAGATCTGGTGTTAAGATAGTTGTTCCATTTTTCTCAGTATGAACCTTATCTGTGACTTGAAGGGTAACATCACGGTAAATCCCGCTTCCTGAGTACCAACGGCTACTTGGTTGTTTGTTGATTGCATGCACTGCTACGACATTCTCGCGACCGTCTTTATGGAGATAGTCAGTGATGTCATATGAGAATTGGTTGTAACCATTTGGATAGTGACCAACTAGCTGTCCATTTACATAAACCTGAGAATCCATGTAAACCCCATCAAATGTGATACGAACATTCTTATTGAGGTCTTCTTCATCGAGTTTAAAGGTCTTACGATACCAAGCATCACCACCATTGAGTTGCCCACCTTCGTTTTGGGCAAGTGAGTTATGGTCAAAGTCATTGTAGATACTCCAGTCATGAGGGAGGTCTAATTTCTTCCAACTAGAAACATCGGCATCTGGCTTGACTGCATCTTTAGCATTGGCATTGAGCTTGAAATGCCAGTTTTGGTTGAATTCTACTTTTCTATCCTCAATCAACTGTTTTACCTCATCATTAGTTGCAGGTTTGAGCTCTGGTTTTTCTGTTTTAGCAGATTGATCCTGAGTCACAGCTGGAGCTTGCTTTTCTACATCAGAGGTTTCTTTTTTCTCAGGAGTAGTCTCAGTAGTTGGGGCTTCCACTTTTTTCTCTACTTCATGATTAGTTTCTACTGCTTCACTGTTAACAGTTTCTTTTGTTACAGGTTGTTCAGAAGCTTTTGAATCTACAGCTTCCTCTTTAGGAGTTTCTTTCTCCACTTTTTCAGTAGCAACAGCGACTGGAGTTTCTTTCTCCACTTTTTCTGTAGCAACAGCGACTGGAGTTTCATCCGCAGATACAGTACTTGCACTAGCTAGATTTGCTCCAAATAAAACAGAGCAAGTCCCGATAAGTACCGAGCACGTTCCTACCGTAAATTTACGGATGCTATAGATACTTTTGCGATTCCAATAATCTTTTCCCATAGGGTTCTCCTCCTTAAGTAACCGCTTCCATTTTTGTTGAAAGCGCTATACTTTTTTTGTAATTATTACTTCTATTTTATAAAATAATATAGGAAACTTCAATACTATGACTGTAAAAATCATACTTTTGATTGTTTTTTCTATATTTTGTAGAAAACTATAAAAATCTGAATGTACATTTAGTGAAATTTACCAAAAAACTGTCCTACTAGAGGACAGCTTCTTGTTTTTTATGTATCTAAAGTCACATAATCCCTTTATTCTTTGTAACTAGATACTTGTTGCAGTTGATTACTTTATTTCGAAACAGTAATGATAAATCCATCTGGCAAGATGACTTGCTGACCATCTTCAAACTGGCAATGGCTCGCTAAGTCAACTGAATCTCTGTCTAAAGTATATTTCTCAGAAGACTGATTGAAGATGGCTTGAACTTCTTTTCCTTGGTAGTTCCATTTCAAGGATAGGACATCTGGTTTCAATTCTTCCAAGCAATAATTTCCATGCTGAATAATACTTGCCACTGCCTTACGAACCTTGATTAATTTCTTCATGAAATTCAGCATGTCATTGTCTTCAGAAACACGGTCCCAAGGCATGACACGACGGCAATCAGGGTCTGGTCCACCTATTAATGCAAGCTCTGTTCCATAATAGATACAAGGGGTCCCTTTTTGAAGATAGAGGAAAGTTAGGGCAGCCTTGACATGCTGGATATTTCCTTTGGCAGTTGTAAGGATACGCTCTGTATCATGAGAATCTAAAAGGTTAAACATCACCTCTGAGATTTGTTGCTTGTAGTACATAGATTGGCTGTTGATTTCTGAAATAAACTGCTCTGTCTTTTTACGCTGACGCAAGAAATAATCCTTGATACTTTCAGAGAGCGGGTAATTCATGACAGCATGGAACTCGTCCCCTTGTAGCCAAGGCTGAGAAGTATGCCAAATTTCACCTAAAATATACAAATCAGGCTTTTTAGCGAGAACTGCCTTTCTAAAATCTTTCCAGAACTGATGGTCAATTTCATTGGCAACGTCCAAGCGCCAAGCATCAATATCAAAATTTTCAATCCAGTAAGTTGCAACACTAAGAAGATAGTCCCTTACCTCCGGATTAGCTGTATTCAACTTAGGCATATAGCTAGCAAAGGCAAAGGTATGATAAGGGAGTTCTCTTGGATTCTGAAGTTTATCCTCAGTAACTGGAAATTCTTGGATATGGAACCAATCTTTATAAGGTGACTTTTCGCCGTTCTTTAGAACATCCTGCCATTGGGCAGACTGGTAGCCGATATGATTGAAAACAGCATCTAGCATAATCTTGATGCCACGTTTGTGGGCTTCCTCGACTAGATTAGCAAAAACTTCCTTATCCCCAAAGTGACGGTCAATTTCAAAATAATCCGTCGTATCGTACTTGTGATTGGTTGTTGCTTCAAAAATCGGACATAGGTAAAGTCCTGTGATTCCCAAATCTTTAAGATAGTCTAAGTGGTCAATAATCCCTTGTAAATCTCCACCAAAAAAATCATCAATATTAGGTGCAATGGCAGCATCCCACTCTCGAGCTCCATCAGGAGTCAGATTAGGGTTTCCATTGGCAAATCGTTCTGGGAAAATCTGATACCAAACGGTATTTGAAACCCAGCTAGGAACCTGACATCCGTCGATTTCGTGAATATAAGGAAGCTTAAAGCCGTTTCCATCAGCATCCAAGTTTTCTTGAGTATGTTCTACACAACCCTTATCACCGTAAAAAATACCCTGACCTTCCTCATCAAGGAGCTCAAAGAGATACTGAATCCGTGCAAAATCAACAGATACCGTAACCTGCCAATAGTCAAATAGGGCATCTGAGGTTACTTTGGTCATTTCTTTCTTAGCTTCATACTTATCCTCAATGAAAATAAAGGGATCTCCATAGTGTAAGATAACCTTCTGGACATCA
This sequence comes from Streptococcus infantis, assembly GCF_964243025.1. Classification (GTDB taxonomy): domain Bacteria; phylum Bacillota; class Bacilli; order Lactobacillales; family Streptococcaceae; genus Streptococcus; species Streptococcus infantis_N. Next base: position 8,618 of record NZ_CAXTDJ010000005.1, on the reverse strand, counting down.
TTTTTCTTGGTTCTAATTCGGATATGTAACTGACCTTCTTTGTAAAGATAAGCATATTCTGATTCTGGTCTATGATAAATGGCTGTTAATTCCATCATTTGTCTCCTAAATAATCTATCATCAACAAAAACGCAAACGTTTTCATAATTAACAGAACTAGTATACTATTTTAGCTGTTTATTTGCAAATTTTATACCAGTTTTACGATAGATATATAAGATGGACAAGGGTAAAATTGAGTAGACTCTTTTTGAGCTTTAAAAAGAGAGTTTCCATGAACCAGAAAACTCTCTCATCATTACGAATCAGATGATTAAAATAAAAGCTATCTGATATCTTTAATCTTCTAAAATGAAAATTTCTTCAACATGTAGTCGTAGCAACCTTGCAATTTTCATTGCTAGTTCAAGTGTAGGATTGTACTTGTCATTCTCTATAGCAATTATGGTTTGTCGACTAACGCCTAATATTCTTGCCATATCTTCCTGACGTAGTCCCTCAGACTTTCTTAACTGTTTGATGTTATTTTTCATACAGCATTAGTCTTTCTGAAAAAAATAAACGCCAACAGCCAATACTACGATAACAGTGACAACTGCTAGAATGACTCCTTGAACAAGTTTATTTGGTTCTTTATACTCTTCATCACCAGCAATCATATTGCGTTTCATTGCGGTTTGAGCAAATCCTTGCACACTTACAGATAAGATCAAAATTAAGCAAGGAAGCATTTCAAGTTTGCCACCACCAATAAGTGCTTGATAGATATTAAATCCTGTCCATGCACATAAACCCAAAAGCGCTGTTTTATAGCCCCACTCCTCAGAACGCAACTGAATATCTCTGTCCATTTCATCCATCTTTTTCATGGCTTTGTTCCTCCAAATTTTTGTAATAATGTCAAGAGCTCTTTACATTTCTTATTATACTCTAAATCGATAAAATGTCAAGATGTTTTAACATTTTTACTTTTTTTATTTTCTTCATCTATTCTAAGAATATTCCTAACTCCAATTTACAGTCTAATCAATCTGACAAAGGGCAAGTTCTTTTAATCCTATTTTATCTTGACTTCATAAGCTTCCGCTATAGATATACTTTTAGTTATATTAGACTCGAAGTTTATCCTCTCTTTTCTGCTTTCTTATCTCTATTTATACCTTAAATGGGCTTAATCGTTATAAACTGCCTGTTTATCATGAGATATTTGTCTACAATTTGACAACAGAAAAAACAAAAAGCCATTCCTCAAGGGAACAGCATTTTTACTTATAATTAAAGGTTCCCCCAGCCAACTTATCTGCTAACTTGGGAAAGAGGGTATAAAATTTATGAGCTAAATTTAGCAAGGCTGGGAGATTGAGTTCGCGTTTGTTTTTTCCTATGGTCTTAACAATCTTTTGTGCGACAGCATCTGGCTCAAGTAGGAAGCGGTCGACCGATTTGAGGTAGGTCCCATCTGGGTCTGCCTGGTCAAAAAATCCTGTACGGATAGGTCCTGGATTAACAGTTGTCACATAGACACCATAGGGCATGAGCTCAAGGCGAAGAGCATTTGAAAAACCGATAGCCGCAAACTTAGTCGCTGAGTAAAGGCTTGACTTAGCAGTCGCAATCAATCCTGCCATGCTGACGATATTGATGATATGACCTTTTCGAGTCTCCTTCATACGAGAAGCAACCAAACGAGACAGATTCATCAAAGCAAAAGTATTGACTTCAAACATTTGATGAATATCTTGATTAGAAATCTTGTCAAAATCTTCAAAAATCCCATATCCAGCGTTGTTAATCAAGACATCAATCTTACCATAACGCTGATAGAGTTCAGCAACTAGTTCTTCTAAGGCTTGAGCGTCGGTAATATCAATTTCAATCAATTCTGCCTGAGGATGATTTCCGTATAGCTGAACTAGTTTTTCCTTATTTCTACCTAGCAAAATGAGTTGGTCTTGAGGTAAGAGTTTGACTATTTCTTGGGCTAGACCCCCGCTAGCACCTGTAATGAGAATAGTAGACATACTTTTCCTTTCTCAATCTTCTAGATTTCCACTTCTTCCAAGTCTTTGACCACATGGACGTTTTCAAAAATCGTTGCAGCATCTTTCTTAAGCTGGCTGATATCTTTTGAAAGAAAACGGGCGCTGATATGGTTGAGCAAGAGTCGTTTGGCTCCCGCTTCTGTTGCCACCTGCGCAGCCTGCATATTGGTTGAGTGGCCATGATTGCGGGCAATTTTTTCATCACCCTTGCCATAAGTTGACTCATGGACAAGGACATCGGCATTAACAGCCAGACGCACACTAGCATTGGTTTTGCGGGTGTCACCCAGAATAGTGATAATCTTACCAGGACGGGGAGCTGAGATATAGTCTGCCGCCTTGATTTCAGTCCCATCTTCTAAAACAACATCCTGACCGTTTTTGATTTTCCCAAAAAGCGGGCCAAACGGCACACCAGCAGCCTTAAGTTTTTCAGCATCCAAGGTTCCTTCAAGATCCTTTTGCATGACACGGTAGCCCACACAGAAAATAGTGTGATCCAGCTCCTCTGCATAAACAGTGAATTTATCGGTCTCAAGGATTTTCCCTAGAGAATTTTGGTCAAACTCATGGAAATGAATCTTATAGGGCAAGCGTGAACCTGACACTCGTAGACTAGTCAAGACAAAAGATTTGATGCCTTGGGGACCATAGATTTCCAAATCTGTTTGCTCTTCATTGGCTTGAAAGGCACGACTAGAGAGAAAACCAGGCAATCCAAAGATATGGTCTCCATGTAAGTGAGTGATAAAGATTTTGCTGATCTTTCGTGGTCGAATCGTAGTTTCCAGAATGCGATTTTGCGTTCCTTCTCCACAGTCAAAGAGCCAGACTTCGTTAATCTCGTCCAAGAGTTTCAGGGCGAGACTTGAAACGTTGCGGGCTTTAGAGGGCTGACCAGCCCCCGTTCCTAAAAATTGAATATCCATTCGATACTTTCTAATTAATCAATATATAACATAGCGGTGCGGTTTTCCGAGCGATAATAAAGCTTGCCAGAAAAAGCTCTAGCTTCTTGTAGTAAATCCTCTTGGCTATATCCCTTAAGTCGCTTTCTTCCATCTGCTAAATTTTCCAGATCTGTCAAGGCTGTGAGATTTTCCAGGCTGACTACTTCCTCTTCACCAATCGCCTTCATGTAAATCTTACCAGACTCCACAAAAACTAGCTGATGGGGAAAAATTTGCGCTATCTCAAAGAGTAATTCATCTGTAATTGCTTCCTCGTGTTCTGAGAAAATGCGACCTAGTCCTTCTTTCTCGTAGCAAAATCCAAAGGATTTACCAGATAGGTTAAGGCGAATAAAGGGCTTGCTTTCCAAAGCGAAACTTGGTTCAGCATTGTAGAGGTTCAGTTCTTGGCTGACTTCCGCAAAATAATCGGTCGCAGCCTCTGGGCTTTTTTTCTGGTAGAGCTCGGCAAAGTAGGCATTCACTACGCTGGGTGGAGGTGTAATGAGGGCTAGTTGCTCCTCTTCAGACCTACCGGCTAAAAGCTGGTCCAGATAGACCTTGTCTAGACTTGTATAGCCACCATACTTGAGTGCCAAAGTTTTGATATCAGTCATAAAAATCTTCTAATCTCCATTTGTTTCTCTCTGCAATGTAGCCTGTGATGACTTCACAGTCATCTTGGTAGTCACGTTCTTCAAGAATCGCAACACTTTCTAAATCATGAATCTTGTAGGACTTAGCAAAAGGCACGCGCAATGTAAATGCTTCAAAAATTTCCTTAATCTTATCCAGCAATAAAGCCTGCAACTGTTCGCGACTATCCTTAGATTTAGCAGAAATCAGAGCATATGGCGTTTGAGTAGGCGTAAAGTTCTCCACCAAATCTGCTTTATTATAAAGAGTTAAGCGAGGAATATCCTCCATGTCCAAGTCTTTCATGATAGAGAGGACCGTTTTTTCATGTTCCTCATGATAAGGATTGCTGGCATCGATGACATGGACCAGGAGATCTACATGCTTGCTTTCTTCCAAGGTCGACTTGAAACTAGACACCAACTCTGTCGGCAAGTCTTGGATAAATCCAACGGTATCTGTCAAGGTTACCTGTAGATTGCCCCCCAGATGGATGCTTTTAGTTGTTGCATCTAGAGTTGCAAAAAGCTCATCTGCCTCATACTGGGTCTTGCTAGTCAAGGTGTTCATGATAGTTGATTTCCCAGCATTGGTATAGCCAATCAATCCAATCTTAAAGGTACTTGACTCCAAACGTTTTTCTCGAACTGTCGCTCGGTTTTTCTCAACCACCTTGAGTTGACGTTCGATATCTGTAATCTGGTTGCGAACACTACGACGGTTAAGCTCCAGCTGACTTTCACCTGGACCACGGGAGCCAATTCCCCCTGCCTGACGGCTAAGCATAATCCCCTGACCAACCAAACGAGGCAAGAGATACTTGAGTTGTGCAAGATGAACTTGTAGCTTACCTTCATGGCTTCGAGCTCTCATAGCAAAGATATCTAAAATCAACTGCATACGGTCAATGACCTTGACACCTAAGACTTCCTCTAAATTGACATTTTGTCGAGGTGTCAGACGGTTATTGACGATGACAGTCGTGATTTCTTCTGCGTCCACCATTTTCGCTATTTCTTCCAACTTACCAGAACCGACAAAGGTCTTAGAGTCGTATTTTTCTCGTTTTTGTCTGTAGCTATCAACTACAACAGCTCCAGCCGTCTTAGCCAGACTAGCCAGCTCTTCCATGGAGAGGTCAAAATTATCCATGCCCTGAAGTTCAACACCAATGAGCAGGACTCGCTCCTCTTTTTTCTCCGTTTCAATCATTTAAAAACTCCTCAATCTGGCTTAAAATAAGCTCTTTCACACCAGATTCTCCTATCTGATAAAAGGTCACCTGCATACGATTACGGAACCAGGTTAGCTGGCGCTTGGCAAATCGCCGAGTCGCTTGTTTGAGACTATCGCTAGCCTCCTCCAAACTCTGCTCTCCTCGAAAATAGGGAAAGAGTTCCTTGTAGCCAATCCCTTTAGCAGCCTGCACATCTGGATAATGGTCAAACAACCACTTGGCTTCGTCTAGAAGTCCAGCTTCAAACATCAGGTCCACTCTGTGATTGATACGCCCATAAAGCTGACTACGCTCATCATCCAAGCAAATAATCAGCGGATCATATAAACTTTCTTGATTTTCCAAATCTTGACCAAAATGAGCAATCTCCAAGGCACGCATAGCACGACGACGATTAAATTGGGGAATTTCAAGACCTGCTTGCTCTACCAGATGAACTAACTCCTCATCAGAAAAAGGTTCTAAACTAGCTCGGTAACCTAAAATATCCTCGTGCGGTGTCTCTCCACCTAGATGATATCCCTCTAGTAGACTCTGAATATAAAGTCCTGTCCCACCAGCTATTATAGCAAGTTTCCCGCGATTTTGAATATCCTCGATGGCTGCCTTTGCTTCTGAAACAAAATCAAAAGCCGAGTAAGACTCGGTTACATCTCTCACATCAATCAAATGATGAGGGACAGTTGCCTGCTCCTCCGGACTAGCCTTGGCTGTTCCAATATCCAGTCCTCGGTATACTTGTTGGCTATCCCCACTGATTACTTCACCATTGAATCGCTGAGCAACTTCAATGGCTAGGGCTGTCTTTCCAACAGCTGTTGGACCAACAATCACAATTATTTTGCTTTTCATCGTTTTTCCTTGAAAAATTCCCATTTTTTCGTTACTATTATTATATCACAAAATAGACAGGCAGAAAAATGCTATATCTTAAGCTATTTCCGTCTGATTTATAAATAAAAGGAGGAAGACTCATGGCTAAAGGATTTGCTAAAGGTCTCGTAACAGGTGTTGCAGGAACTGTTGCTGCTGTTGCAGGTGCAGTATACGCATTCAAAAAGAAAGTGATTGAACCAGAAGAACAAAAAGCAGCTTTCATCGAAGAAAATCGTAAAAAAGCAGCTCGCCGTCGCGTATCACGCTAATTAATAAAAAGAAGTTGGATTTTCCAACTTCTTTTTTTCTGTTCTTTTATACTCAATGAAAATCAAAGAGCAAACTAGGAAGCTAGCCGCAGGTTGCTCAAAGCACTGCTTTGAGATTGTAGATATGACTGACGAAGTCAGTTACATATATCTACGGTAAGGCGACGCTGACGTGGTTTGAAGAGATTTTCGAAGAGTATTAAATAGCTAGGTCAAACTTCAACTGCGGTTTCACTGGATCATAGTCAACCAACTCAAAATCTTCTGCTTTAATATCAAAGAAATTGGTCTTGTCTGGTACATTCAAGACCAAACGTGGTTGGCAATTTGAAGGTTCACGACGGAGCAATTCCTGAGCCTGTTCAAATTGATTATCATAGATATGAAGGTTATTGATAAAATAGAAGAATTTCCCAACTTTCCAACCAAAGTGTTTGGCAATCATCATTTGAAGAGCTACATACTGCATGGCATTGATATGGTGGGCCACCAGCATATCGTTAGAACGCTGGGTCAAGGTCGCATCTAGATAGATGTCCCCATCTACTCGACGAACATCAAACATGGTCTGAAAGGCGCATGGTAGAAGGCCGTCTGTTTCTTCGAAGGCTTGGTAATCCCAGAGAGAGATGATATTGCGACGGTTCCAAGGATTAGCTTCCAACTGTTTGAGGATTTTGTTGATGATGTCGTGCTTTTTAACAACAGCCCCGTAACGCTCACCGATTGTCCCTGTATCTCCAACTTCCCAGTCATTCCAGTAGTGAACATTGTACTTATCATTTAGAACTTCTAGGCTATTGGACTGGTCTTGGTAGATCCAGAGCACTTCTTTAATAGCTGATTTGATAGCAATTGGACGTAGGGTTGTGATGGGAAATTCACCCTTGGACAAATCATACTCCGCAAAAGCACCTGTGATGTACTTGGAGTTAGCCACTGTTCCATCCTTATACTTGGGACGAGCTTGTTCTGAAAAGACTCCTTCATTGAGAATTCGCTCAATATTTTCTTTAAAAATCTTATCTGCTTTTGTCATTTACTCTCTCCTCAACGTTTATTCTTAACTAGTATAGCATAAAAAAAGAAAGGAGGAAAATCACTCGCTTCAAGATAGTGATTTTCTCCTTCTTTTGCTTCTTATTGCAAGACAAGTGATGCTGCTCCAATCACTCCAGCGTCATTTCCTAGAGTCGCAAGAGCCAGCCTAGTTGTTGTACGAACTTGCGGGAAGGTATTTTCATCATAAACTTTTTGCACGCCTTGGAGGAGGAATTCTCCCGCAGCTGATACCCCACCACCGATAACAATCGTTGATGGATTTAGGATAGAACCGATGTTGGCACATGCAATACCCAAGTAACGTGAGAAGTTACGGTAAACGATCAAGGCAAGGTCGTCTCCTTCTTTTGCCAAATCAAAGACGGTTTTAGCAGTTACTTCTTCACCGTCGTCAATCAAGCGTTTCAACTCTGCATCGCCTTCATATTCATCCGCGTAACGGCGAGTCAAGTTGACAATACCTGTTGCTGAAGCTACTGTCTCAAGACAGCCTTTTTTACCACACGTACATGCGATTGGTTGGTCAAAGTCAACTGTGATATGTCCAAGTTCACCTGCAGCACCAGCAACACCGTGGAGCAATTTGCCTTCTGCCACGATACCGCCACCAACACCTGTACCAAGTGTCATAAAGACAACGTCTGGTTGGTTTTCACCAGCACCCATCCAGCGCTCACCAAGAGCCGCCACATTGGCATCATTATCGATGAAGAATGGAATACCCAAGGCTTTTTCCATTTTCTCTTTGATCGGTTGAAGAGTTTTCCAGTTGAGGTTGTAGGCACCAATAACAGTTCCATTTTCACGGTCAACTACACCAGGTGAACCCATACCAATACCTTGGAAATCCGTAGCTGACAATCCAAGCAAGTTCAAACGATGTTGAATTGATTCAATCATATCGTCTACGATATGGCTTCCTTCATCCAAAATGTTAGTCTTAATAGACCATTTTTCTTGGATTTCTCCTTCTTGAGTTAAAATTGCAAACTTGACAGAAGTTCCACCAAGGTCAATCCCAATAATCTTTTGACTCATATTATTCTCCTTTATATTTTTTAATGGAAATGCTTACAGACATAGTATAACAAAATCGTATCTTTTGTGCAAAGGTTTGCAGGCTACAAGCTAATATTAAAACATCTCATTTACTTCACTATTTGTAAAAATTAGTCACCTAAATGTTGAATTGCATAGTTTGCTTCTTCTTTTGTAAATTTTCCATTCCAAGGATTAGTTAACCAGTCATAAATTTTCGTTTTTGAGACATTACTATATTTTCGGTATTGTCTTGCTTTAGCTAAGGCATTCGCCTTATAGTCTGCTTGCAAATGATTGATAGCATATTGTGCAGTGTCACTATTAAAACCTTTAAAAATTAACATCTCATAAATTCTTTTTTTTGACAAATGAATGCTGTTATAACCTTGTGCTTCCTCTAAAGCTGCTGAGTATGGATTCCCGTCTGTTGGTTTTGGTTGCCACACACCATCGTATCCTACATAATAACGACCACCATCTACCCATTTACCCATTACCATTTTGC
>NZ_CAXTDJ010000004.1:0-248374 GCF_964243025.1 Streptococcus infantis | reverse complement strand
GAGGGAGTTTAGCTCAGCTGGGAGAGCATCTGCCTTACAAGCAGAGGGTCAGCGGTTCGATCCCGTTAACTCCCATAGGTCCCGTAGTGTAGCGGTTATCACGTCGCCCTGTCACGGCGAAGATCGCGGGTTCGATTCCCGTCGGGACCGTAATAACGAAAGTTATTTGACTCGTTAGCTCAGTTGGTAGAGCAATTGACTTTTAATCAATGGGTCACTGGTTCGAGCCCAGTACGGGTCATATTTGCGGGTTTGGCGGAATTGGCAGACGCACCAGATTTAGGATCTGGCGCTTAACGGCGTGGGGGTTCAAGTCCCTTAACCCGCATAATAGAAATCAGCCGGCTTAGCTCAGTTGGTAGAGCATCTGATTTGTAATCAGAGGGTCGCGTGTTCAAGTCATGTAGCCGGCATTTTTTTTAATATAAACCAGAGTCGATGCGAACGTAGTTCAGTGGTAGAACACCACCTTGCCAAGGTGGGGGTCGCGGGTTCGAATCCCGTCGTTCGCTTATAGAGGCCGGGGTGGCGGAACTGGCAGACGCACAGGACTTAAAATCCTGCGATTGGTAACGATCGTACCGGTTCGATTCCGGTCCTCGGCATATATTGAAGAGCACCCTTAGCTCAACTGGATAGAGTACCTGACTACGAATCAGGCGGTTAGAGGTTCGACTCCTCTAGGGTGCATTAACAATTTAATTCGGGAAGTAGCTCAGCTTGGTAGAGTACTTGGTTTGGGACCAAGGTGTCGCAGGTTCGAATCCTGTCTTCCCGATTGATGGCGGTGTAGCTCAGCTGGCTAGAGCGTCCGGTTCATACCCGGGAGGTCGGGGGTTCGATCCCCTTCGCCGCTATAATGATCTTGTTGGACCTTTAGCTCAGCTGGTTAGAGCTCTCGGCTCATAACCGAGTGGTCGTAGGTTCAAGTCCTACAAGGTCCATTGGAATGATGGAGGATTACCCAAGTCCGGCTGAAGGGAACGGTCTTGAAAACCGTCAGGCGTGTAAAAGCGTGCGTGGGTTCGAATCCCACATCCTCCTTTATTTATTATTAACGCGGGATGGAGCAGCTCGGTAGCTCGTCGGGCTCATAACCCGAAGGTCGTAGGTTCAAATCCTGCTCCCGCAATATTTGGCTCGGTAGCTCAGTTGGTAGAGCAATGGATTGAAGCTCCATGTGTCGGCGGTTCGATTCCGTCTCGCGCCATTTTTTTAATATGATACTATGCGGGTGTAGTTTAGTGGTAAAACTACAGCCTTCCAAGCTGTTGTCGCGAGTTCGATTCTCGTCACCCGCTTTGAACTTTGTTCAAGTACCAAGTTTTTACTTGGGCGCGTAGCTCAGGTGGTTAGAGCGCACGCCTGATAAGCGTGAGGTCGGTGGTTCGAGTCCACTCGTGCCCATTAATAGGAGAATTACTCAAGAGGCTGAAGAGGACGGTTTGCTAAATCGTTAGGTCGGGTAACCGGCGCAAGGGTTCGAATCCCTTATTCTCCGTAATTAAAGAGCTTTATAGCTCTTTTTTTATTATCTTAGTCTTATATTATTATTTTTATAACTCTTAAACATTTGATATAATGTAAGTGCAATCACTACAATAATTAGATAATTATAAAGGAGTTTGTTATGGAAGAAAAGGGTATTTTAGGAGTCTTGCTAGTTCTATTCATGAGTCTTTTTATGTTTGGCTGTAGTAATCATAGTTCCGAAAATTCCAGTCAGGATCTTAGTTTATCAACTACTGTTAGTCAATCAAATACTAATGAACAAACTTCCGTAGAGTCTAAGAAAAATTTTAAAGAATTTTACAAGCCAGTTTTTGATAATTACCAAAAAATACTTTCTACACCGAAGGATGTAAATGCAATCTCTGGTCTCTATAAGAGTTTACAAGGCACTGAACGCCCTATCAATAGTTGGTCTGTTGAAAATGCAGTTTTTCAATCAGATAAGATGCGTTATACCTATGCGGATCTTAATCAAGATGGTGTAGAGGAATTATTAGTAGGCGTTGAGCAATCTAATGGTGATTATTTTATTTCGGGTCTTTATTATCTTGTAAATGAGAAACCGGTTCTTTTAGCAGAAGGTTTTGTAGCCGGCCATGGTGGTTCCAGAAATTCTATGAATATCTATAAGGGTGGCGATATCCTGGAATTAAGTTGGTCTTCTGGAACAGGAGAAGGTAGAGGAGTACTCTATCATCTGAATTTAAACCAGCAAGTTGCAAGTAAACTACAAGAACAGGATATTCGAGTTCCTGGGAATAAAAGTTTGCACTCTGACTTTGGTAAGACAGAAGTAGAATTAATGAACTTCAAGCAACTAGATTGGCAGAAATTTGAAAGCTCTACTAGTACGACCATTTCGGGAGAAAAGCAAAAAGCTCCTTGGAATGCCAACAAATCTGCCAAACTAGAAGCTTTTATAAAGGGCTGGGGAGAAAGACTAGGACAGCCCAATTACCAAAAGGGGATCGCAGGAGGAGATGTGGGGGCTGACCACCTCTATACACTTAGGGATGATGGACCAAGTGAGAAAATGAATGCTGAGTATACGGATACAGGTCTAGGAAATGCCCAGTACCGAATAGTAGAGCGTTATAGTAATTGGGATAAATACCCGGATGTTCATAGTTACTTCTTTGCGATAACTAAAACAGGAGAAGCGATTGTTTTTCATTCACCAACGACAAATGGTGGAATCATGTACTTAAAACCGACAGAAAATACAGAGATCCAAGCAGAGTTTAAACGTTTGGTGGAAGAAGAGTAATCAATCATAATGGAGAGTTTGGCCTTAGCCAAACTCTTTTTCTTATATATGATTTCAAATCAAAATCGTTGACAGATGTAATATCTAGTATTACAATGTTATAATAACGATTACACTCTTATAAAAAGTGAGATAAGGATCTTAGCTTTTAAGGAGATGGTGAGGAAGAATATGATTGAATATAAAAATGTAGTCCTGCGCTACACGGATAAGGACATTTTAAAAGATGTCAATCTCCGCATTGAAAATGGAGAATTCATGGTGCTAGTGGGTCCTTCAGGATCTGGAAAGACCACCATGATCAAGATGATTAACCGTCTTTTGGAGCCGACTGATGGCAATATATACATGGATGGAAAACGGATCAAGGACTATGATGAACGGGAGTTACGTCTTTCTACTGGTTATGTTTTGCAGGCCATTGCTCTCTTTCCAAATCTAACGGTTGCTGAAAATATTGCACTGATTCCTGAGATGAAGGGCTGGAGTAAGGAACAAATAGCCTCTAAAACAGAAGAACTCTTGGACAAGGTGGGGCTGCCTGCTGCAGAGTATGCAGAGCGCAAGCCTAGCGAGTTATCGGGTGGGGAGCAACAACGGATTGGGATTGTGCGGGCCATCATTGCGGAGCCAAAAATCTTACTGATGGATGAGCCTTTCTCTGCTCTAGATGCCATTTCTCGTAAGCAGTTGCAGGCTCTGACTAAAAAATTGCACAAAGAGTTTGGTATGACCACTATCTTCGTGACTCATGACACGGACGAGGCCTTAAAATTAGGCGATCGAATTGCTGTTTTACAGGATGGGGAGATTTGCCAGGTCGCTGACCCTGAAACAATTTTACAAGCACCTGCGACAGACTTTGTAGCGAACTTGTTTGGAGGTGGCCTTCATGTCTAATTTCATTTCAACCTTTCAGGAGCGATTTAGTGAATGGGTAACAGCTCTGGGACAACACTTACAATTATCTCTTTTGACCTTATTGGTCGCTATTTTTCTGACCATCCCACTTGCGGTTTATCTAAATGATCACAAAAAAGCAGCGACCTGGGTGCTACAAGTTGCAGGTATCTTCCAGACCATTCCTTCAATGGCCTTGTTGGGGCTCTTTATTCCTTTCATGGGGATTGGAACCTTACCAGCACTCACAGCCCTTGTCATTTACGCTATTTTCCCGATTTTAGAAAATACAATCACAGCCCTGAATGGCATTGATCCTAGTCTTGAGGAGGCAGGAATTGCTTTTGGGATGACCAAGTGGGAGCGACTCAAGAAGTTTGAAATTCCCCTTGCTATGCCTGTCATTGTATCGGGGGTTCGTACAGCAACCGTTATGATTATTGGGACAGCGACTCTAGCAGCTCTTGTGGGAGCTGGTGGATTGGGCTCCTTTATCCTTTTGGGAATTGATCGTCGGAATGCTAGTCTCATTTTAATCGGAGCAATCTCATCAGCCATCTTGGCCATTCTCTTTAATGTCATTCTCAAATGGTTGGAAAAGGCAAAGTTGCGTACGATTGTTTCGACCTTTGCTGTCATGGTCCTTGGTTTGGGAGTTAGTTATGTTCCAAGCATGATTCCAAATAAAGAGAAAGAAAATCTGGTTATAGCTGGGAAGTTAGGACCTGAACCTGAGATTCTCATGAATATGTATAAACTTCTCATCGAGGAAAATACGGATATGACGGTGACGGTCAAGCCTAACTTTGGGAAGACAGACTTTCTTTACCAAGCGCTGAAAAAAGGGGACATTGATATCTATCCAGAATTTTCTGGAACAGTGACAGAGAGTCTCCTCCAATCATCTCCACAAATTGGGCATGACCCAGAAAAGGTTTACGAGGTGGCTCGTGATGGTATTGCCAAACAGGATCAACTAGCCTTCCTTAAACCCATGGCTTATCAAAATACTTATGCTATAGCAGTTCCTAAAAAAATTGCGCAAGAATATGGGCTTAAGACGATTTCAGACTTGAAAAAAGTAGAAGGACAGCTCAAGGCGGGATTCACTCTGGAGTTTAATGACCGTGAGGATGGAAACAAGGGCTTGAAGTCTGTTTATGGATTAAATCTCAATGTAGCCACTATGGAACCAGCTCTTCGCTACCAAGCCATCCAGTCAGGTGACATTCAAATTACAGATGCTTACTCAACAGATGCTGAAATTGCTCGCTATGATTTAGTGGTTTTGGAGGACGATAAACAACTCTTCCCTCCATACCAAGGCGCTCCGCTGATGAAAGCTGAATTACTCGAAAAACATCCTGAGTTGGAAGCAGTCCTCAATAAACTAGCTGGTAAAATCACCGAGAGCCAGATGAGTCAGATGAACTATCAAGTCGGAGTAGAAGGCAAGTCTGCTGAAGAAGTAGCACGGGACTTTCTCCTTCAAGAAGGAATTCTTCAAAAATAAACGTAGAAAAGACTTTATACTAACAAAAACCCCATCTTGTTTAAGACAAGATAGGGTTTTTCTATTAGATTAAAAGTAGTATAAGTGTTAATAAGATAGCAAATGTAATTCTGATGATATGGTGTGACTTTTTAAAACTGCCTTTCTGTTTGTCATTCCAATAGGCTCCGTAACAGATGAGGATAACTCCGATTATCCAAAGTAATAGAGAAATGATGGGTATAAAAATCTCAAACATAATAGGCATATAGAAATGAAGAAAAAGAGAAAGCATCGTGAGAATACTACCCATGAACATACATTTGATCCCTCTGTTAAAGTTTTTTTGAGCAATAGCTAAACCTGCCACTATCAGGTGATAGAGGGAGAAGGGCAGAGTTAGTATAAGAATGATGAGTGCAAGAAAGATAAAGGTCTACATAGGATTCTTCCTTTCATTTAGTATTTGAATCTATAGTTTTTTAGAGTTCATTTCCATGACGTCTAAGTAAAATCTCACTACTTGGTCTTCCTTATAAGATTTCCCTTTTTTGAGCCACCAGGTTAGTGTTTCGATAAAGTTAGTTACAACAAAGTGCTTGAGGTAGGAAGCAGGAATATTAGGATAGGCAACTTGTAAGTCCTCTGCTACCATGGGGTAAACATGATGTTCTAGCTCTTTCTGTAATTGACGGAGGAAGTAGTCATTTTTTGAGAAAAGGAGGCTGGTGACGTGGTCCTGGTTTTTCTTAAAATGTGAAAAGATATGGGACAAATAAGCTTCTGTAGATATATTTTTCTCGCGTTCAAAAAGATGATGAAAGAGATAACGGCAGAGCTCGTCTAGGAGTATTTCTTTACTTTCATAATGGCTATAAAAGGTGGAACGACCGACATCTGCTAGGTCTATTATCTCCTGAACGGTAATCGTTTCAAAGCTTTTTTGATTTAGTAATTGTAAAAAAGCAGTATAGATAGCTTTTCGTGTCTTGGTAATGCGACGATCTTGACTAGTCATATGGACATTTTGAACAAACTGTTCAGTATCTTACAAAGTAAACAGTTTGCTCCTATCCTTTCTGTAATGAATGTTAGATAATGATAATGAACAAGATGTTCATGAATCTATTATATCAGAGGAAATAGGATTATGAAGACAAAACATGCAGTTTGGTTAGCTTTTTTCTTGAATTTAAGTTATGCCATTGTTGAGTTTATCGCAGGTGGAGTATTTGGCTCTAGTGCGGTTCTTGCGGACTCTGTCCATGATCTTGGAGATGCAATCGCAATTGGGGTATCAGCTTTTCTTGAAACTATCTCCAATCGTGAAGAGGACAGCCACTATACCTTGGGTTACAAACGGTTTAGCCTTCTAGGTGCCTTGGTAACGGCTGTGATTCTCATGACAGGCTCTGTTCTGGTTATCTTAGAAAATATAACGAAACTCTTTCATCCACAACCGGTCAATGATGAGGGAATCCTCTGGCTAGGAATCATAGCGGTTAGTATCAATGTGTTGGCAAGTCTAGTAGTTCGTAAGGGAAAAACAAAGAATGAGTCTATTTTGAGCCTGCATTTTCTGGAAGATACTCTGGGTTGGGTGGCTGTTATCCTGATGGCCATTGTTCTGCGATTTACCGACTGGTATATTCTGGATCCGCTCTTATCTCTGGTCATTTCGATCTTTATTCTCTCAAAAGCTATTCCACGTTTTTGGTCTACACTTAAGATTTTCTTAGATGCTGTACCAGAAGGAGTAGATATCAAGCAAGTAAAGAGCGACTTGGAGCAATTGGATCATGTCGCTAGTATCAATCAGCTTAACCTTTGGACTATGGATGGCTTGGAAAAAAATGCCATCGTCCATGTTTGTCTAAAAGAAATTGAACAGATGGAAGTTTGTAAAGAATCCATTCGAACTTTACTCAAAAATTATGGTTTTCAAAATATCACCATTGAAGTTGATGCAGACTTAGAAACTCATCAAGCCCATAAGCGGAATATGGAGGATATAGAGGCAGTCCAAAGATATGAACATGAACATCATTATTAATGAGATGTAGTATAAGTGAGCGAAAGCTTCATAAATAGTGTATACTTGAAATAAGTTAGATACAGAGAGGTAAATGTTTATGAGATCAGCAGTTTATACCAAGGCAGGTCAGGTAGGTATTGAGGAAATCAAGCGTCCAAGTATTCAAGAGACGGATGATGTTATTATCCGTGTGGTTCGTGCTTGCGTATGTGGTTCAGACCTATGGAGTTACCGAAATCCAGATATTAAAGCGGGTCACAAAAATAGTGGACACGAAGCAATTGGAATCGTTGAAGAAGTTGGTGAGGCTGTCACTACTGTAAAACCAGGTGACTTTGTCATCGCGCCTTTCACTCATGGTTGTGGAGAGTGTGATGCCTGTCGTGCTGGTTATGATGGGACTTGTGACCGCCATATTGGCACCAACTGGTCAGGTGGTGTCCAGGCTGAGTATATCCGTTTCCATTTTGCCAATTGGGCACTTGTGAAAATTCCAGGTCAACCTTCAGATTATAGCGAAGGCATGCTCAAGTCACTTTTAACACTTGCTGATGTCATGCCGACCGGTTACCATGCAGCGCGTGTGGCTAATGTGCAAAAAGGTGACAAGGTGGTCGTTATCGGGGATGGTGCTGTGGGTCAATGTGCGGTTATCGCAGCCAAAATGCGTGGTGCATCGCAAATCGTCCTCATGAGTCGCCACCAAGACCGTCAACAGATGGCCTTGGAGTCAGGTGCGACAGCTGTTGTAGCTGAGCGTGGTGAAGAAGGGATTGCCAAGGTCCGTGAAATCCTTGGCGGAGGAGCAGATGCAGCTCTTGAGTGTGTTGGTACTGAGGCTGCTGTAGAGCAAGCGCTCGGTGTCCTTCACAATGGAGGGCGCATGGGATTTGTCGGTGTGCCTCACTACAATAACCGTGCCCTTGGTTCAACCTTTGCCCAAAATATCTCAGTGGCAGGTGGAGCAGCTTCTGCAACAACGTACGATAAGCAATTCTTGCTCAAAGCTGTTCTTGATGGTGATATCAATCCAGGTCGTGTCTTTACTTCAAGCTATAAACTGAAAGATATCGACCAAGCTTACAAGGCTATGGATGAACGCAAGACTATCAAGTCTATGATTGTGATGGATTAATACTCTTCGAAAATCTCTTCAAACCACTTCAGCTTCACCTTGGATTATATATGTGACTGACTTCGTCAGTTTTATCTACAACCTCAAAGCAGTGCTTTGAGCAACCTGCGGCTAGCTTCCTAGTTTGCTCTTTGATTTTCATTGAGTATAAAAAGAAAAACCTAATAGGATTTGAGAATCTCTATTAGGTTTTTTTATGTTCAAGTGTTGTACTTAATGTAAGGTGCTTTCTCTTAACGTCAATTTGGTTCCAAGCATGGTGAGGCTTGGAATTTTACGACCATGAAGGACTTCTCTATTCAAAATATCCATTCCTGTGCGTCCCATTTCTTCGGTGTAGACTGAGATACTGGAAAGGGGTGGGAACACTTGCTTGGTTAGAATAGTATCATTAAAGGAAATAATGCTGACGCGCTCTGGTATGCTGATGCTGGCTTCTTGAAGGGCGCGAAGGGCACCGATTGCCAAACTATCACTAGCTGCAAAAAAGGCTTGTGGAAGTTTATCTCCTAATTTTTCGATAGCCTCTTTCATCAAGTCGTATCCAGATTGGGCAGTAAATAGTCCTTGGAAAATGAATTTCTCGTTATAAATTCCCTTTTCTTGTGTATAGGATTTAAAGTAAGCTAAGCGTTTGTCTGCGATGACTTCTTCTTGGTCAGTAGTAGTTTCAAGACCGGATAAAATACCAATCTTCTTAATCCCGTGGTATGTAAAGTAATCGACTACCTGTCTAACAGCATTATTAAAATCTGTAATGACACAGGTGTGGCCCAAGGCTATGGTATCACTATCTAGAAAAACTAGAGGTTTTTGATATTCTTCAAATGAGGCAATCTGTGCTTGGCTAAATTTTCCAATACAAAGAATTCCAATAACTTCTTCACTGAGCGTGAAAGGCTGGTCATTAAAATAGCGCAGAATATCATAATCTAATTCTTGAGCTCTATTTTCAATCCCTAGTCGAATCTGGTAGTAGTAGAGGTCTTCCAACTCACCTTGTTCGCTGACCCACTGGATAATAGCAATCTTTTGTTTAAGTTTGTGACTTTCGCCTGTTTTAAGATGTTTGGTATAACCTAGTTCTTCGGCGACAGTTAAAATACGATGTCGGGTTTCTTCTGTGACAGATAGACTCTGATCGCGATTGAGGACACGGGATACAGTTGCGATTGAGACAGAGGCTAACTGAGCAATATCTTTGAGTGTAGCCATAATTCCCCTCCTTTTTAGGTTATTATATCATATTTTTCTATCTTTTTACTCATAGTTTAGTAAAATATCGGTAAAAATGTTGACCAAAGCAAAACCCTTGGGTACAATAGAAGAAAACGATTACAAGGTAAACTTTTTTACCTAACAAATTGTCAAAGGAGAATTCATATGACACAACATCTTACTGCTGATGCACTTCGCAAGGACTTTCTTGCGGTTTTTGGTCAAGAAGCAGATCAAACTTTCTTCTCACCAGGCCGTATCAACTTGATTGGGGAGCATACTGACTACAACGGTGGGCATGTTTTCCCAGCTGCTATTTCACTAGGAACTTATGGAGCTGCACGCAAGCGTGATGATCAAGTTTTGCGTTTCTACTCCGCAAACTTTGAGGACAAAGGCATTATCGAAGTTCCTCTGGCTGACCTTAAGTTTGAGAAAGAGCACAACTGGACCAACTATCCAAAAGGTGTCCTTCATTTCTTGCAAGAAGCTGGGCATGTGATTGATAAAGGTTTTGATTTCTATGTATTTGGAAATATCCCAAATGGTGCTGGTTTGTCTTCATCTGCATCTTTGGAGCTATTGACAGGTGTCGTGGCAGAATACCTCTTTGACCTAAAATTGGACCGTTTAGATTTAGTAAAAATCGGGAAATTGACAGAGAACAACTTTATTGGGGTTAATTCTGGTATCATGGACCAATTTGCTATCGGTATGGGGGCAGATCAACGTGCTATTTACCTTGATACCAATACTTTAGAATACGACTTGGTTCCCCTTGATTTGAAGGACAATGTTGTTGTTATCATGAACACTAACAAACGCCGTGAACTTGCGGATTCTAAATACAATGAACGTCGTGCTGAATGTGAAGAAGCAGTAGAAGAACTCCAAGTGGCCTTGAATATTCAAACCTTGGGTGAATTGGATGAATGGGCTTTTGATGAATATAGCTACCTGATCAAAGACGAAAATCGCTTGAAACGTGCTCGTCACGCAGTTCTTGAAAACCAACGTACGCTTAAAGCACAAGCAGCTCTTCAAGCAGGAGACTTAGACAAGTTTGGTCGTTTGATGAATGCTTCTCATGTTTCACTTGAGCACGATTACGAAGTAACTGGCTTGGAATTAGATACCCTTGTTCATATAGCTTGGGCTCAAGAAGGTGTTCTTGGTGCTCGTATGACTGGAGCTGGCTTTGGTGGTTGTGCGATCGCCTTGGTTCAAAAGGATGCTGTTGAGTCCTTTAAAGAAACTGTAGGCAAGCACTATGAAGAAATCGTTGGTTACGCTCCAAGTTTCTATATCGCTGAAGTGGCAGGTGGAACTCGCATCCTTGAATAGTCAGAAGGAGGTTGTCTAGTGACCTTAGTAGAAAAATTTGTGACCAAAGTCATTGCAGAAAGTAGCTTTGAAGAGTTGGATCGAATCTATCTAACCAATCGTGTTTTAGCGCTGGTGGGAGATGGAGTTCTTGAAGTTGAGACTGACCAAGATGATTTGATTGAACTAAAAGATCAGCTTGTCGAGGAAGCCGTTCGATTGGGAACGATTGAAGATAGTCAGGCTGCGCGTGAGATTCTCGGTGCTGACCTCATGGACTTGGTAACGCCTTGTCCAAGTCAGGTTAATCGTGATTTTTGGAATACCTATGCCCAGTCACCAGAGCAGGCAATTGCGGATTTCTACCAACTCAGTCAGAGAAATGACTACATCAAACTAAAGGCTATCGCAAAGAATATTGCTTATCGTGTACCATCTGACTACGGTGAACTGGAGATTACCATCAATCTCTCTAAGCCTGAAAAGGATCCAAAAGAGATAGCGGCAGCTAAGTTGGTTAAGTCGAGTAACTATCCTCAATGTCAGCTCTGTATGGAGAATGAAGGTTATCATGGTCGTGTCAACCATCCAGCTAGAAGCAATCATCGTATTATCCGTTTTGATATTTCTGGTCAGGAGTGGGGTTTCCAGTATTCGCCTTACGCTTACTTTAATGAGCACTGTATTTTCCTAGATAGCAAGCATCGTCCTATGGCCATTAGTCGCCAAAGTTTTGAACGTTTGTTAGCGATTGTGGAGCAGTTTCCAGGCTACTTTGCTGGTTCAAATGCTGATTTGCCAATCGTGGGTGGCTCCATCCTGACCCATGATCATTACCAAGGTGGTCGTCATGTTTTCCCAATGGAAGTGGCTCCTATTCAGAAAAGCTTTACCTTTGCAGGTTTTAAAACTGTTAAAGCAGGGATTGTTCAATGGCCTATGTCCGTCATTCGACTAACTTCAGATTCTAAAGAGGATTTGACAGAACTAGCGGATAAAATCTTACTGGCTTGGCGTCAATACTCAGATCCAAGTGTCCAAGTCTTGGCAGAAAGCGCTGGAACACCACATCACACTATCACACCGATTGCGCGTAAAAGAGATGGGCAGTTCGAGTTGGATTTGGTCTTGCGGGACAATCAAACATCTCCCGAGCATCCAGATGGTATCTATCATCCCCACAAGGATGTCCAACATATCAAGAAGGAAAATATCGGCTTGATAGAGGTCATGGGCTTGGCAATTTTGCCACCACGCTTGAAGGAAGAAGTGGAGCAAGTAGCAGCTTATCTAGTCGGAAAGGATGTTTCAGTAGCAGATTATCACCAAGAATGGGCGGATGAGTTGAAAGAATCAAATCCTGGATTGACTGACAAAGACCAAGCTCTTAATATCGTCCAAGAATCTGTTGGAAAAATCTTTGCTCGAGTTTTGGAAGATGCAGGTGTTTACAAGCAAACAGAAGAAGGACAAGCTGCCTTTATGCGCTTTGTGGAGCAGGTTGGTATTTTGCCCGAATAAGTGCTTCTCTCTTGCGTAGAGTCTTGAAAAGTAGTATCATAGTGTCGTTTGAAATATCAGGAGGAACGTATGAAAGATTTTCACTTTGACGCTATATCTGCCTTTGAAAATTACGAAATTGAAAAAATGAGAGACGGTCACGTGGTGGTGACAACAAAAGTAGTGGACTCTTCACTCAACTACTATGGAAATGCCCATGGAGGCTATCTATTTACCCTATGTGATCAAATTAGTGGTCTTGTGGTGATTTCGCTAGGATTAGACGGGGTGACACTCCAGTCTTCCATCAACTATCTGAAAGCCGGAAATCTAGGGGATGTTCTCACTATCAAAGGAGAATGTGTCCATCAAGGACGTACCACTTGTGTCGTCGATGTTGACATCATCAACCAAGATGGCCGAAATGTCTGCAAGGCAACCTTCACCATGTTTGTCACAGGACAACGATCTGAAGATAGACAGGTGAGGATATAAAAGAAAGAATGAGTAGGAAAACTATCCTACTCATTTTAATTTGTTAAAGAAGTTCCAGAGAAATATATAAGAGCAGTGAAATACTAAGCTAATGATTACTTATATGTGGTATAATAATAAGTATGAATATTGAACAAACGAAAAAAGTTATTCTACAACCATTCACTAAATGGACAGGCGGTAAACGACAATTATTACCTATCATAAAAGAACTTATGCCTGAAACGTATAATGATTATTATGAACCTTTTATCGGAGGGGGGGCCTTATTTTTTGATTTAGCTCCTGAAAGGGCTGTTATTAATGATTATAATGCCGAGTTAATCAACTGTTATCAACAAATTAAGGATAATCCTCAGGAGTTAATTGACTTATTGAAGTATCATCAAGAAAATAATTCAAAAGATTATTACTTACAATTACGCTCAGCTGATCGTGATGATAGAATAAACAATATGTCCGATGTCCAAAGAGCTGCTCGAATTCTATATATGCTAAGAGTCGATTTTAATGGCTTATATCGAGTGAATTCTAAAAATCAATTTAATGTACCATACGGTAGCTATAAAAATCCTAAAATTGTTGATGAAGAGTTGATATCTGTTATTTCAAATTTTCTAAATAAAAATCAAATAGAGATTAGAACAGGCGATTTTGAGGATGCACTCTTAGATGTTAAAGAAGGTGATTTTATCTATTTCGATCCTCCTTATATTCCATTATCTGAGACAAGCGCTTTTACATCGTATACTCATGAAGGTTTTTCTTATGAGGACCAAGTTAGATTAAGAGATACATTTAGGAGACTAAGTGATGCAGGCGCTTATGTAATGTTGTCAAATTCATCGAGTCATTTAGTAGAGGAATTATATCGAGATTTTAATATCCATTATGTAGAGGCTACACGAACAAATGGAGCTAAATCTTCCAGTCGAGGAAAAATTTCTGAAATTATAGTCACAAATTATGAAAATTAACGAATATAAGTATGGGGGTGTTTTAATGACAAAACCATACTATAATAAAGACAAAATGATTCTTGTTCATGCAGATACGTTTAAATTATTATCAAAAATGAAACCAGAGAGTATGGATATGATCTTTGCGGACCCGCCATATTTTTTAAGTAATGGTGGGATATCTAATTCGGGGGGACAAGTTGTTTCCGTTGATAAAGGAGATTGGGACAAGATTTCTTCATTTGAGGAAAAGCATGAGTTCAACCGCAGATGGATTCGTTTAGCAAAAGAAGTTTTGAAGCCTAATGGGACTATATGGATTTCAGGGAGTTTGCATAATATTTACTCAGTTGGAATGTCATTAGAGCAAGAAGGTTTTAAAATTCTAAATAATATTACTTGGCAGAAAACAAACCCTGCACCCAATTTATCCTGTCGTTATTTTACTCATTCTACTGAAACTATTTTATGGGCAAGAAAAAATGATAAAAAAGCTCGTCATTATTACAATTACGATTTGATGAAAGAGCTAAATGATGGTAAGCAAATGAAAGATGTTTGGACAGGTTCATTGACGAAAAAAGCTGAGAAATGGGCTGGCAAGCATCCAACACAAAAACCAGAATATTTATTGGAACGTATAATTTTGGCTTCTACTAAAGAAGGTGACTATATTTTAGACCCGTTTGTAGGAAGTGGAACAACTGGAGTAGTTGCTAAACGCTTAGGTAGAAGATTTATAGGCATTGATGCTGAAAAAGAATATTTGAAAATTGCAAAGAAGAGGTTGGAATATACACAATGAAAAAGGGTGGCATTGGAGGAGCAAACACTAAAACAGGTTTAGCTTTTGAAATACAAACGGATTTCCCTACATTTTTATCCAAACAACCAGGTTATAGTATTAAAAATATTGACCTTGATACAAAGAGACAGGGGAAGGGTGAAAAGGCAAAAATTATCAAAGGAACGAAAAAACGTTCAAAACCAATGAGATGGAGAATCGATTTTTTAGGAGAAGAAGTTGGACAGATTTTCCAAAAAGACGGCCTATATCGCTATTTTGATGAGATTGATGATTTTGATTATACTAAAATCATATCCGCCAAATTATTGCCTGATGAAGCAATCTTTGTTATTAGTAAGAATACTGTATATATCATAGAGAAAAAAACACAGAGTGGTGGAGGAAGTGTAGATGAAAAGTTGCAAACATGTGATTTTAAATTAAAACAATATAAAAAACTCTTTTCTCCGTTAAATAAAGAAGTTTGCTATTCTTATTTATTGGATAAAGATTGGTTTAAAAATCCTCGTTATAAAGATACTTTAGATTATATTATTAGTGTTGGATGTAAATATTATTTTAATTATATTCCATTAGATGCGATTGGCTTACCATTACCTAAACAAGAGGAAAATTAATTATGAATTTTAAAAATTATTTAATAAAATCCCCACAAGAAAGGTTAACGATTTTCTTAGAATCATTATCAATTACCAATAGAACTCCAGAGTATTATGTGAATTGGAAGAAAGTTGACCGTGAGACAAAGAAGTATGAATTAGAATTGAATACTTTGAACTACTTAATTGGTAAAGATGATATTTATTCAGAAGCTTTACGTTTATTCACTAAACAACCTAATTTGTTAAAAGCAATTCCTAGCCTAATTGCAAGTCGTGATAGAGTTTTAGATATTCTTACAATAGACAATGATGATAATATGTCTTTTGAGCAATTGGATTTCAAAACGATAGACACTAGTAGAATAGATGATTACTTGAAATTTATCGAGCAATCTGGTTTATTAAATTTTTTACAACAACATGCTAATCGTTCATTAGTTGATTATATTTATGGAGTAGAGACTGGATTAGATAGCAATGCACGAAAAAACCGAAGTGGAACAACCATGGAGGGGATTTTAGAGAGACATGTAGCAAAAATTTCTCAGGAACAAAAATTGGAATGGAAATCTCAAGCTACAGCCCAATTTATTAAGGATAAGTGGGGAATTAAAGTACCTGTTGATAAATCTGAGAGAAGATTTGATGTTGCAGTTTATTCCCGAGAAAAACATAAGGTTTGGCTGATTGAAACAAATTACTATGGTGGAGGAGGAAGTAAATTAAAAGCAGTAGCTGGTGAATTTACTGAACTTAGTCAATTCGTGGTCACATCAGATGATGCTGTTGAATTTGTATGGGTTACGGATGGTCAAGGATGGAAAACTGCACACTTACCATTAGCAGAAGCATTTAGTCATATTACTAATGTGTTTAACTTAGAAATGTTGAGAGAAGGATTTTTATCTGAATTGTTTCGACAATAGACTTGTTGAACTTTAAAATTAGGTAAGTGACAAAAGAAATAAGAAAAAGAGGCAAACACCTCTTTTTTTATTACTTTTCCACTCTAATGCTTTATTATTCTATTCACTAAATCTTAAAAAATAGCCATCTGGGTCTAAAACTGCAAATTCATGAGGGTAGATATATTGTTCACCAACACGAAATTCTCTTTTAGTCAAAGGACGATGAATAGGATAGTTGGATTCTAACAATTTCTGATGGAGCCTAGGGACATCCTTGATACCAAAGGAAATATTGACACCACGCCCGAAAGGATAAGTCAGTTGGGATAATTCTTCTGCGTTGCCTTCTTCTAGCATAAGTTGGCAGTCTTCAAGCGAAAGGAAGAGAAATTTCTCCTCTGGACGCTCGTATTCGACAGAGAATCCCAATAAGTCGCAGTAGAAGTGGCGTGACTTTTCGAGGTCAGATACTACAAATTCAGGAATGACAGCTTGATAGTCCATTAGCTTTCTCCTTAGAGCTCAATCTCCAAGACAATTGGTGTATGGTCTTGGCGTGCGCCTGAGTCAATCATGTCTGACTTGGTAACCTTGTCTGCTACACGGTTACTTGTGAGCCAGTAGTCGATTCTCCAGCCTGTGTTGTTGATTTTTGAAGTTTTGCTACGTTGTGCCCACCAAGTATAGCGTTCTGGCACATCGCCATGGATATGGCGGAAGGTATCTGTAAATCCTTTGGCTAAAAGGTTTGTAAATCCTTCACGTTCTTCGTCTGTAAATCCTGGTGAACGGCGGTTGCTGGCTGGGTTGGCAAGGTCAATTTCCTTGTGGGCAACGTTGTAGTCTCCGGTTGCTAGGACAGGTTTTTGCTTGTCTAGTTGAGCCAAGTACTCTGCATATTTGACATCCCAGACTTGACGTTCTTCCAAGCGTTTGAGGCCATCGCCAGCGTTTGGTGTGTAAACCTGAGTGACGAAAAATGTATCAAATTCTAGGGTAATGATGCGTCCTTCAGAATCCATAGTAGAAGGGGCACCGATTTCCGGGAAGCTGATAGTTGGAGTCAGTTCTTTCTTATAGAGGAACATAGTCCCAGCATAGCCTTTACGAGCAGGTTCTTGAGAGGAACGCCAAGTATTTTCATATCCAGGGAAGAGTTCTTCTAACACCTCGAGATGTTTTTTAGTAGGCCCTGTAGCTGAAAGCTTGGTTTCTTGGATGGCGATGATATCAGCGTCTTCAGCAACCAATGTTTGGAGGACGTCTTGTGATAATTTCGCACGCGCAGAATCACTCGTCAACGCTGCATTGAGGGAATCAATGTTCCATGAGATCAATTTCATAATGTTTACCTTTTCATTCAGATTATAGACAATATTATACCAGAAAAAGAAGTATTTCCCCAGCGTATAGTTTGAAAAAACAAGGTCATTCCTATATAATAAAGAATGATTTATGTAAAAGATTGAAAATAAATGAAATGTTACTCCTTTGAGTATCTTTATCGCTTAATATGACAAAGTTTAAGTTAGTGTCATCACCTATGAATAGGAAAAACCTGAGGCAGTCGCCTCAGGTTTCCATTTGTCATTAGAAAGGAATTTTATGTCCATCATCCAAAAACTCTGGTGGTTTTTTAAATTAGAAAAACGCCGTTACCTAGTTGGAATCGTAGCTTTGGTTTTAGTCTCTGTGCTAAACCTTATCCCACCTATGGTCATGGGGCGCGTGATCGATGCCATCACTTCGGGACGATTAACACAGGATGAGCTCCTGCTTCATCTCTTTTATCTCCTGCTTGCTGCTTTTGGGATGTACTATCTGCGTTATGTTTGGCGTATGTATATCCTAGGAACCTCCTATCGACTTGGGCAAATCATGCGTTCAAGACTATTTGAACACTTTACAAAAATGTCGCCTGCTTTTTATCAGAATTATCGAACAGGGGATTTGATGGCTCATGCAACCAATGATATCAATGCTCTGACTCGTCTAGCCGGTGGTGGTGTCATGTCGGCGGTGGATGCTTCTATCACAGCCTTGGTGACTTTACTAACCATGCTCTTTAGTATTTCTTGGCAGATGACCTTGGTTGCCATTCTTCCCTTGCCATTTATGGCCTATGCGACTAGTCGTCTGGGGAGAAAGACCCATAAGGCTTTCGGAGAATCACAAGCAGCCTTTTCTGAACTCAACAATAAGGTTCAAGAATCTGTATCAGGTATCAAGGTAACCAAGTCCTTTGGATATCAGTCTAATGAATTGGCATCTTTCCAGGAAGTTAATGATTTGACCTTCCAAAAGAATCTGCAAACCATGAAATATGATAGTCTCTTTGACCCCATGGTTCTACTCTTTGTTGGTTCTTCCTATGCCTTAACTCTCTTAGTGGGTGCCTTTATGGTGCAAGCAGGACAAGTAACCGTTGGGAATCTTGTCACCTTTATCTCTTACTTGGATATGTTGGTCTGGCCCTTGATGGCGATTGGTTTCCTCTTTAATATTACTCAAAGAGGGAAGGTTTCTTATCAACGAATTGAGAGTCTTTTGTCCCAAGAGTCATCTGTCAAAGATCCAGAATCTCCACTTGAAGGGATTGAAAATGGGCGCTTAGACTATGCCATTGATCGTTTTGCTTTTGAAGACGAAGAGACGCTAAGAGATATCCATTTTAGTCTCTAAAAAGGGCAAACCTTGGGCTTGGTTGGGCAAACTGGTTCAGGAAAAACTGCTTTGATTAAATTGCTCCTACGTGAGTATGACGTTGACCAAGGAGCTATTTATCTAAATGGTCATGACATTCGTGACTATCGACTAGCTGATTTACGAAGTTTGATGGGATACGTCCCACAGGACCAATTTCTCTTTGCTAGCTCTATCTTAGAGAATATTTGTTTTGGAAATCCCGACCTACCTTTCTCTGCAGTAGAAGAAGCGACTCAGTTGGCTCAAGTCTATCAAGACATTCAAGCCATGCCTGAGGGATTTGATACAGTTATCGGGGAAAAAGGTGTTAGTCTATCTGGTGGACAAAAGCAACGTCTGGCTATGAGTCGGGCTATGATTCTAAATCCTGATATCTTGATTTTAGATGATTCTTTGTCAGCAGTGGATGCTAAGACAGAGTTCGCGATCATCGATAATCTCAAGGAAACTCGCAAAGATAAAACGACTATCATCACTGCCCATCGTCTCAGTGCAGTTGTTCATGCAGATTTGATTTTGGTCATGCAGGATGGTCGCATCATTGAACGAGGTAGGCATGAAGACTTACTAGCCTTGGATGGTTGGTATGCCCAAACCTACCAGTCTCAACAGTTAGAAATGAAAGGAGAAGAAGATGCGGAATAAACAAGAACAATGGTCTGTATTGAAGCGTTTGTTGTCTTATATTAAGCCTTATGGGCACCTCACCTTTTTAGCACTTGCTTTTCTCCTTGCGACAACTGTTATTAAGAGTATTATCCCCCTGGTAGCTTCTCACTTTATCGACCAGTATCTAAACAATCTCAATCAGCTTGCTGTTACAGTTTTGCTAGTTTACTATGGTCTCTATATCCTTCAAACCATTGTTCAATATGTAGGGAATCTCCTCTTTGCGCGTGTATCCTACAGCATCGTTAGAGATATCCGACGTGATGCCTTTGCCAATATGGAGAAGCTAGGCATGTCTTACTTTGATAAAACGCCTGCAGGCTCTATTGTCTCTCGTTTGACAAATGACACCGAGACTATCAGTGATATGTTTTCGGGAATCTTATCTAGCTTTATCTCGGCAGTCTTTATATTCGTGACGACCCTTTATACCATGTTAGTTCTGGACTATCGTCTGACTGCTTTAGTCTTGCTCTTTCTGCCTTTGATTTTCCTTTTGGTCAATCTCTACCGTAAAAAATCGGTCAAGGTCATTGAAAAAACCAGAAGTCTACTGTCAGATATTAACAGTAAGCTGGCAGAAAATATCGAAGGAATTCGTATTATTCAAGCCTTTAACCAAGAAAAACGCCTGCAAGATGAGTTTGATGAGATAAACCAGGAACACCTAGTCTACGCTAATCGTTCAGTAGCCTTGGATTCTCTCTTTTTACGTCCAGCTATGAGTTTGTTGAAGCTGTTGGGATATGCAGTTTTGATGGCTTACTTTGGCTATCGCGGTCTTTATCTAGGAATAACGGCAGGAACTATGTATGCCTTTATCCAGTACATCAACCGTCTCTTTGATCCGCTTATCGAGGTGACGCAAAACTTTTCTACTCTTCAGACATCCATGGTGTCAGCAGGTCGTGTTTTTGCACTTATCGATGAGACCAACTATGAACCAGTCCAAGAAAATGGCCAATCCAAGATTCAAGAAGGAAATATCCGCTTTGAACATGTGTCCTTCTCCTATGATGGAAAACACCAAATTCTCGATGATATTTCCTTTACCGTCAATAAAGGTGAAACCATTGCCTTTGTCGGTCATACGGGATCGGGAAAATCTTCTATCATCAATGTTCTGATGCGCTTTTATGAATTCCAGTCAGGTCGGGTTCTCCTAGATGGTGTGGATATTCGAGAGTATAGTCAAGAGGAGTTGAGAAAAAACATCGGTTTGGTTCTACAGGAACCCTTCCTCTATCATGGGACCATAAAGTCCAATATCGCCATGTACCAAGATATAAGTGATGACCAGGTCAAGGCGGCAGCAGAATTTGTCGATGCAAATTCTTTCATTCAGGACCTTCCTCTGGGCTATGATGCTCCCGTATCTGAGCGTGGTTCGAGTTTTTCAACTGGTCAACGTCAGCTTCTTGCCTTTGCTAGAACTGTTGCCAGTCAACCTAAAATCCTGATTTTAGATGAAGCAACAGCCAATATCGACTCTGAAACAGAAGCTCTTGTCCAAAATTCCCTAGCTAAGATGAGGCAAGGTCGGACAACCATTGCCATCGCCCATCGCCTTTCTACCATTCAAGATGCTAATTGTATCTATGTTCTTGATAAGGGACGAATCATCGAGAGTGGAACCCACGAGGAACTCCTAGCATTGGGTGGAACCTATCACAAGATGTATAGTTTGCAGGCAGGGGCTCTTTCCTAAGGAAGAATTCCTTTAAAACATAGATTTCTTGCACTGCCTCTTTCATTTTGTGGTATAATGTAGAATGTTAATAAAGATTATATATAAAAAACAGAGGAGAATGTGCATGCTGAAATGGGATGAGATACCTCAAGAAATGCAATTGAGCGAGGTAAAACCATACTACCAGCTTGTGTCTAGAAGAAAAGGCTCACTGATTTTCAAGCGTTGTCTAGATTTGTTTCTAGCCGTAGTCTTGTTAATTTTGACCTCCCCCTTATTTCTGATTCTAAGCATCTGGATCAAGCTAGATAGCAAGGGTCCAGTTATTTACAAGCAAGTGCGGGTAACCCAGTACAACCGTCATTTCAAGATTTGGAAATTCCGGACCATGGTAACGGATGCTGATAAAAAAGGAAGTCTAGTAACTTCTGCAAATGACAGTCGCATCACTAAAGTTGGAAATTTCATTCGACGTGTTCGTTTGGATGAATTGCCGCAATTGGTCAATGTCCTCAAAGGAGAGATGTCTTTTGTAGGAACACGCCCAGAAGTACCACGCTACACAGAGCAGTATAGCCCTGAAATGATGGCTACCTTGCTCTTACCTGCGGGGATTACATCGCTTGCCAGCATTAACTATAAGGATGAGGATGCCATCATCAGTCAAATGACTGCAAAAGGTATGACAGTTGACCAGGCTTATGTGGAAAGAGTCCTTCCAGAGAAAATGCACTTTAACCTAGCCTACCTACGTGATTTTAATTTCTTCGGAGATATCAAAATCATGTTCCAGACTGTAGTTGAAGTTTTAAAATAAAGTAGTCACAAGAGTGAATACAGTAAAAGGAGTAAATCAATGACAAAGTATAATATTCCATTTTCACCACCCGATATTACCGAAGCTGAAATTGCTGAAGTAGCTGATACCCTCCGTTCAGGATGGATTACAACAGGTCCAAAGACAAAAGAACTAGAACGTCGTCTGTCCGTCTATACTCAAACGCCCAAGACAGTCTGCCTCAACTCTGCAACAGCAGCTCTTGAATTAATCTTGCGCGTGCTTGAAGTAGGACCTGGTGACGAAGTCATCGTTCCAGCTATGACCTATACAGCTTCATGTAGTGTCATCACTCACGTAGGTGCGACACCAGTGATGGTTGATATCCAAGATGATACCTTTGAAATGGACTATGACAAGCTTGAGCAAGCTATTACTGAGAAGACTAAAGTTATCATCCCAGTTGAACTTGCAGGGATTATCTGTGACTATGACCGTTTGTTCCAAGTTGTAGAAAAGAAACGCGACCTCTTTACAGCTGCTAGCAAGTGGCAAAAGGCCTTTAACCGTATTGTGATTGTCTCTGATAGTGCCCATGCTTTAGGTTCAACCTATAAGGAGCAACCAGCTGGTTCAATCGCTGACTTTACATCATTCTCTTTCCACGCAGTTAAGAATTTTACAACTGCTGAGGGAGGAAGTGCGACTTGGAAAGCAAATCCAGCGATTGATGATGAAGAAATGTATAAGGAATTCCAAATCCTATCTCTTCATGGTCAAACAAAAGATGCTCTTGCTAAGATGCAACTGGGTTCATGGGAATACGATATCGTAACACCAGCCTACAAGTGCAACATGACGGATATCATGGCTTCACTTGGTCTAGTTCAGCTAGATCGTTATCCTGGCTTACTACA
Source organism: Streptococcus infantis (assembly GCF_964243025.1). Taxonomy (GTDB): domain Bacteria; phylum Bacillota; class Bacilli; order Lactobacillales; family Streptococcaceae; genus Streptococcus; species Streptococcus infantis_N. The sequence goes on along the minus strand of NZ_CAXTDJ010000004.1, from coordinate 225,460 downwards.
ACGTCGTAAGGATATCGTGGATCGCTATGACCGTGGATTTGCAGGAACTCGTATTCACCCATTGGCTCATGAGACAGATGCAGTTGAATCTTGTCGTCACCTCTACATCACCCATGTAGAAGGAGCAAATCTCGAACAACGCAACCAAATTATTCAAGAATTGGCCAAGGCAGGAATCGCAAGTAACGTCCACTACAAACCACTTCCGCTTTTGACAGCCTATAAGAATCTTGGCTTTGACATGGCAGATTATCCAAAGGCTTATGCCTTCTTTGAAAATGAAATTACATTACCGCTTCACACGAAATTAACGGATGAAGAAGTAGATTATATCATTGAGACTTTTGTTAGAGTTTCTGAAGAAATTCTTGCTTCTTCAAAAAACTAATTAAAAAAATTAGTAAAAAATGAATGAAAACGGTTGACAAAGAAAAAACAATAACATATAATTAACTCAATAAATCAGAAAAGTAGTTATTTTTGATCTTCAGGGAGCCTGTGGTTACTGTGAACAGGTGGTTGAAAGTAGTGAAATTGGGCTGATTTGAAAAAATGAATTTGAAACAATGAAAATTCGGTAGGCACACCTTATAGTGCAACTTGTTGTTAGACAAGGCAGAGATGTAAAGGGGATATTCTCTTTACAATTGAGGTGGTACCGCGTTACGAACGCCCTCACATGGAAATATATTCCGTGTGTGGGCTTTTTCTATCCGTCATTTTGTTTATCTTTTAATAGGGTGTTAAGTCGCTTTGATGAACTTGAGTTCTATCTGCAGCTCCTTGCCCACTACTAAAAGCAAACAAAAAGCCGGATTCATACAGAAGGAGGAAAAATTTATGACAACTAAAGGATATTTCGGACAATTTGGTGGTAGTTTTGTACCAGAACCAATTCAGGTTTTGCTAGATGAATTGGAAGTTACTTTTGAAAAATACAAGGATGATCCAGAGTTTTTAGCTGAGTTTCGCCATTACTTGAAGGATTATTCAGGTCGCGAAACACCACTCTATTTTGCTGAAAGCTTGACAGAGCACTTAGGTGGAGCTAAGATTTATCTCAAGCGTGAAGACCTTAACCACCTTGGTTCTCACAAACTTAATAATGTTTTGGGTCAAATCCTTCTAGCAAAACGAATGGGTAAAAAGCGTGTCATTGCTGAGACAGGAGCTGGCCAGCACGGTGTTGCGACTGCGGCAGCTGCAGCCAAATTTGGTATGGCATGTGATGTCTACATGGGGGCAGAAGATGTGGAGCGTCAACGTCTCAATGTCTTCCGCATGGAGATGATGGGAGCAACTGTTCACGCAGTTGAAACTGGTACTCGTACCCTCAAAGATGCGGTTGATGCAGCCTTTGGAGCATGGATGAATGACCTTGAAGCCTTCTACGTTTTAGGTTCTGCTGTTGGACCACACCCTTATCCAACCATTGTTCATGAATTCCAAAAAGTGATTAGTGAAGAATCTCGTCGTCAAATCTTGGAAAAAGAAGGACGACTGCCAGACTACGTCATTGCCTGTGTGGGCGGTGGTTCCAATGCCATCGGTGCCTTTTCACAGTATGTAGCTGATGAAGAAGTAAAATTGGTTGGGGTAGAAGCTGCTGGTCATGGTTTAGATACTGACAAACACGCAGCAACTATGACCAAGGGTAGTGTCGGAATTGTCGATGGAATGAAGACCTATGCAGTTTTTAAGGAAGATGGAGAGCTCGCGCCAGTTTACTCTATCTCAGCAGGTTTGGACTATCCAGGGGTTGGACCAGAACATGCATTCTTTAAAGACTCTGGTCGTGTAGAGTATGTTGCAGCGACAGACGAAGAAGCTGTCCAAGCCTTGCTTCTACTTAGTAAGACTGAAGGAATTATCCCAGCTATTGAAAGCTCACATGCTATCGCAGAAGCAGTCAAACGAGCACCAAAACTAAGTAAAAATGAGATTATCGTCATTAATGTCTCTGGTCGTGGAGACAAGGACGTAGCTGCCATTGCAGACTACCTTGAAGCTAAAAAATAAAAGATGGAAAAGATACAGGGATTTCTCTCACAGAGAGCTTGTGGTTGCTGAAAACAAGCAGAGAAAGCTGTAAGGTTGGGTCCATCTGAAATGAGAGAAGAAAACATAATTCTCAAGGGAGTGCCCTTTATCGCACAACCTGTTACAGGAGCTATCTGAGACAGGAATGAGAGATAGGAGAAATCCTATAATTGAGGTGGCACCGCGAATTTCGTCCTCACGCAAGTTATTTTGCGTGGGGATTTTTATATATGTATTATAGGTGTGGCTATTCAGTTTTAAATTATGCTTCATCAATAGATAGATTTCTATAAAATATTTGCGAACGAAGTGAGCATCGAACCGCTATTTCCCGCCATGGTGGTATCCTAGAGAAGCAAAGATGCTTCTCTAGGACGGAATTTTTGAGAGTAAAATAGTTCGGGGAACCATTTTAGCCTGAGCCTAGAAATGAATGAGCGAGGAGCTCAAAAATTAGGTCTTTCATTTCATGGTTTTCTAAAATCATCCACTGGATAATTTTACCTCCCGTCCGCACTATTTAAGGGAAATAGAAAAAAGATAAATTAAAACTAAAATTCTATAAAGATACGAATCGAAAGGGAAATTACAATGGAACGAATCATTCATGGAGATGTTTTATCACCAATATTGGCTTATATGCGTTTGAACGGAAATCACAAGGTCATACTTGAAAGTATCCCAAGAGAAAAAGAAAATGCTCGATTTTCTATCTTAGCCTATAATCCAGTTTTTGAGATTAAGTTCGAAAATGGAGTCCTTTATCAAAATGGTCAAGTGATTGATCGTGACCCCTTGGATTTCCTTTATGAAGTAACTTATAAGAGTCAGCACCATTCAGAACTACCCTTTGGTGGTGGAGCCATTGGTTTTGTTGGCTACGATATGATTTCTCTCTATGAAGAGATTGGCCAGCTCCCTGAGGATACGATTGGGACGCCAGATATGCATTTCTTCGTCTATGAGAGTTATATAGTTTTTGACCATAAGAAAGAAAAAATTCATATCATAGAGGATGCTCTCTACAGTGAACGTAGTAATGAAGAACTAGAAGTGGCTTTAGAGCAGGTTTTAGAAGAGTTGAAAATTCCTGCTCCAAATGAATTTGAAGATTTGGACGTTTCTCCACTTCAGTTTAGACCACATATTGCACCTCAGAAATTTGAAGAAATGGTAGAAACAGCTCGCGACTTGATTCGCAACGGAGATATGTTCCAATGTGTGCTCAGCCAGCGCTTCTCCGCAGAGGTAACTGGAAATCCTTTTGACTTCTACAGAAATCTCCGAGTGACAAATCCATCAAATTATCTCTACTTTTACGACTTTGGAGATTATCAAATCATCGGTGCCAGTCCTGAGAGCTTGGTTTCCGTCAAGAATGGTATCGTGACAACCAATCCAATTGCAGGTACGCGTCCTAGAGGTACCAATGACGAGGAAGATGCAGCACTTGCAAGTGATCTACTTTCTGATGAAAAGGAAACGGCAGAACACCGAATGTTGGTGGATTTGGGACGAAATGATATCGGTAGAATTGCTGAAACAGCAAGTGTCCAAGTAACCAAGTATATGGAAGTCGAACTTTTCCGTTATGTCATGCATTTGACCAGCGTGGTTAAAGGACGTTTGTTAGCAGAATTAACTGCTATGGATGCCTTGAAGGCGACTCTTCCGGCAGGAACAGTATCGGGGGCACCAAAGATTCGGGCCATGAAACGCATCTATGAACTAGAAACAGAGAAGCGAGGCGTATATGCAGGAGCTATCGGTTACCTATCAGCAACTGGAGATATGGATTTCGCCATTGCTATTCGAACAATGATTCTTAAAAATAAAACAGCCTACGTACAGGCTGGTGCAGGAATTGTTTATGATTCCATCGCTCAGAACGAATACCAAGAAACCATTAACAAAGCTAAATCTATGACTAGAATGGGAGAACTAAGACCATGATCTTATTGATTGATAATTATGATTCATTTACCTATAACCTGGCTCAATATATCGGGAATTTCGCAGAAGTTCAGGTTTTGAGAAATGATGACCCACATCTTTATGAACATGCTGAAAAGGCAGATGGATTAGTTTTCTCTCCTGGTCCAGGTTGGCCAGCTGATGCTGGGAAAATGGAAGAAATGATTCGTGATTTTGCAGGTAAGAAGCCTATTCTTGGGATTTGTTTGGGGCACCAAGCCATTGCAGAAGTCTTTGGTGGTAAGTTGGGCTTGGCTCCTAAAGTTATGCACGGGAAACAAAGTCAAATCCGATTTGAGACTCCATCAGTTCTCTATCAAGGGATTGAGGACAATCGTCTAGTCATGCGTTACCACAGTATTTTAATTGAAGAGATGCCAGAAGAGTTTGAAGTGACAGCTCGCTCGACAGATGACCAAGCTATTATGGGTATTCAACACAAAACCTTGCCGATTTATGGCTTGCAGTATCATCCAGAAAGTATTGGAACGCCAGATGGCCTATCTTCTATTCAGAATTTTATCGAGAAAGTTGTAAAGTGAGGGACACAAAATGAAAGAAATTATTGAAAAATTAGCCAACTTTGAAGATTTATCAAGTGTTGAAATGACAGATGTGATCGAACGCATCGTGACAGGGCGAGTGACAGAAGCACAAATCGTTTCACTACTTTTAGCTCTTAAAATGAAGGGAGAAACACCTGAAGAAAGAACAGCCCTCGCTCAAGTTATGAGAGGACATGCTCAACACATTCCAACAAACATTCAAGATGCTATGGATAACTGCGGTACAGGTGGAGACAAGTCATTTAGCTTCAACATTTCTACAACTGCAGCCTTTGTCTTAGCAGGTGGAGGAATCCACATGGCCAAACATGGTAATCGTTCAATTTCCTCTAAATCTGGGTCAGCAGATGTCTTGCAAGCTTTGGGAATCAATATTGATCTCAAACCATCACAATTGGGTAAGGTATTTGACCAAACAGGAATCGTCTTTCTCTTTGCCAAAAACATGCACCCAGCTATGAAATACATTATGCCAGCTCGTTTGGAGTTGGGAATTCCAACTATCATGAATTTGACAGGTCCACTCATTCACCCAATGGTTTTGGAAACACAGCTTCTAGGAATCAGTCGTCCTGAACTTCTGGAAAGTACTGCTCAGGTTTTGAAAAACATGGGTCGCAAACGTGCCATTGTAGTAGCTGGTCCAGAAGGGTTGGATGAAGCTGGTTTGAATGGAACTACCAGCATTGCCCTTCTTGAAAATGGTGAAATTACTTTATCAACCTTTACTCCAGAAGATTTGGGTATGGAACGCATTGCTATTGAAGACATTCGTGGAGGAAATGCTCATGAAAATGCAGCCATCCTTGTCAGTGTTCTTAATAACGAACCAAGTCCATTCTTGGAAACAACAGTCTTAAATGCAGGTCTCGGATTCTACGCCAATGGTAAAGCAGACAGTATCAAGGACGGAGTTGAATTGGCACGTCAAGTGATTGCCAGTGGTAAGGCCCTTGAAAAACTCAGACTATTACAGGAGTACCAAAGATGAGTCAGAAATTTTTGTCACGTATCCTAGAGCAAAAGGCGCGTGAAGTTGAAAAGATGGAGCGAGAGGAAGTTCAGCCCTTGCGCCAGACCTATCGTTTGGCAGAATTTTTGAAGAATCACCAAGACCGCTTGCAAATCATTGCTGAGGTCAAAAAGGCAAGCCCAAGTCTAGGTGATATCAATCTTGATGTGGATATCGTACAACAGGCCCAGACTTACGAGGCTAACGGCGCGGTTATGATTTCTGTTCTGACAGATGAGGTTTTCTTTAAAGGGCATTTGGATTATTTGCGAGAGATTTCCAGTCAGGTACAGATCCCGACACTGAATAAGGATTTTATCATCGATGAAAAGCAAATCATCCGTGCTCGCAATGCAGGTGCGACCGTCATCTTGCTCATCGTAGCGGCTTTATCTGAAAAACGACTCAAGGAGCTTTACGACTACGCGACAGATCTTGGTCTAGAAGTTTTGGTGGAAACTCATAATCTTGTTGAACTGGAAGTGGCTCATAGACTTGGAGCTCAAATTATTGGTGTCAACAATCGCAATTTAACAACCTTTGAAGTCGACTTGCAGACAAGCGTAGACTTGGCCAAACACTTTAAGGATGATTGCTTCTACATTTCCGAATCTGCTATTTTTACAGAGGAGGATGCAAAACGAGTAGCACCATACTTTAACGGAATTTTAGTAGGAACAGCCCTCATGCAGGCAGAAGATGTAGCCCAGAGAATCAAGGAGTTGCAGATTGACAAAGGTTAAGATTTGTGGACTATCGACCAAAGAAGCCGTAAAAACAGCTGTGTCGGCTGGAGCAGACTACATCGGTTTTGTCTTTGCTCCCAGCAAAAGACAGGTGACCGTAGAACAAGCTATAGAGCTGGCTAAGTTTATTCCTAGCCATATTCAAAAAGTTGGAGTATTTGTTTCACCCAGTCGGGCAGAACTGTTAGAAGCGGTAGACAAAGTTGGTTTGGACTTTGTACAAGTTCACGGTCAGGTAGTAGATAAACTATTTGAAAATCTACCTTGTGCCAGTATTCAAGCTGTACAAGTTGATGGGAATGGGCATGTACCCAATTCTCAGGCAGATTATCTACTCTTTGATGCACCTGTCGCAGGAAGTGGACAAACCTTTGACTGGGGGCAACTGGATACGACAGAACTAACCCAGCCTTTCTTCATCGCAGGTGGGCTAAATGAGGACAATGTAGCAAGAGCAATTCAGCATTTCTCTCCCTTTGCAGTAGATGTATCAAGCGGAGTAGAAACAGACGGACAAAAAGATCATGAAAAGATTAGAAGATTTATAGAGAGGGTAAAGAATGGCATATCAAGAACCAAATAAAGATGGATTTTACGGAAAATTCGGTGGACGTTTTGTCCCAGAAACATTGATGACAGCAGTATTGGAATTGGAGGAGGCTTATCGTGAAAGTCAGGCAGATCTAAGTTTCCAAGAGGAATTAAACCAACTTTTGCGCCAGTATGTAGGTCGCGAAACTCCTCTTTACTACGCAAAAAACTTGACCCAGCATATCGGCGGAGCCAAGATTTATCTTAAACGTGAAGACCTCAACCATACAGGCGCCCACAAAATTAACAATGCCTTAGGACAAGTTTTACTGGCTAAACGCATGGGCAAGAAGAGAATTATCGCTGAAACAGGAGCCGGTCAGCACGGTGTGGCAACTGCAACAGCTGCAGCCCTCTTCAACATGGAATGTACCATCTACATGGGCGAGGAAGATGTCAAACGTCAAGCCCTCAACGTTTTCCGCATGGAGCTTTTAGGAGCTAAGGTAGAGGCTGTGATAGATGGTTCTCGCGTGCTCAAAGATGCGGTTAATGCAGCCCTTCGTTCTTGGGTTGCAAATATCGATGATACCCACTATATCCTTGGTTCTGCCTTGGGGCCTCATCCTTTCCCAGAAATTGTTCGTGATTTCCAGAGTGTTATCGGACGAGAAGCCAAACAACAGTACCGTGAATTGACAGGTGAAAATTTACCAGATGCCCTAGTAGCCTGTGTTGGTGGTGGCTCTAATGCCATCGGACTTTTCCATCCATTTGTGGAAGATGAGTCAGTGGCTATGTATGGAGCTGAAGCAGCAGGACTAGGTGTTGATACGGAGCACCACGCAGCTACCTTGACCAAGGGTCGTCCAGGTGTTCTCCACGGCTCGCTTATGGATGTGCTCCAAGATGCTCATGGTCAAATCTTAGAAGCCTTCTCAATCTCAGCAGGTTTGGACTATCCTGGTATCGGTCCAGAACATTCTCATTACCACGATATCAAACGCGCGACTTATGTGCCAGTGACAGATGAGGAAGCATTGGAAGGATTCCAACTCTTGTCTCGTGTAGAAGGAATTATCCCAGCTTTGGAATCTAGCCATGCCATCGCCTTTGCTGTGAAATTAGCCAAAGAACTTGGACCAGATAAGTCTATGATTGTATGTCTATCAGGTCGTGGAGACAAGGATGTGGTTCAAGTTAAAGACCGCTTGGAAGCAGAAGCAGCGAAGAAGGGAGAAGCTCATGCCTAAGACCTTGACCGAAAAATTGACAACTCTTAAAGCAGCAAAAAAGGGAATTTTTGTTCCCTATATCATGGCTGGAGACCATGAAAAAGGTTTGGATGGACTTGCTGAAACAATCCACTTTTTAGAAGATTTGGGAGTGTCTGCTATTGAAGTGGGAGTTCCTTTCTCAGACCCAGTTGCAGATGGTCCAGTTATCGAAGAAGCAGGCCTGCGCAGTCTAGCTAGTGGTACTTCTACACAGGCTCTAGTTGAAACTTTGAAGACTATTGAAACAGAAGTTCCACTTGTTATCATGACCTACTTTAACCCTCTCTTTCAGTACGGTGTGGAGAAATTTGTCAGAGATCTTGCTGATACAGCGGTTAAAGGTTTGATTATTCCAGACCTACCTCATGAACATGCTAATTTTGTAGAGCCCTTCTTGGCAGGTACAGACATTGCTCTGATTCCACTTGTCAGCTTGACGACAGGAATTGAGCGTCAAAAGGAACTCATTGAGGGAGCTGAAGGTTTTGTCTATGCCGTTGCTATCAATGGGGTCACAGGGAAATCAGGAAACTACCGAGATGATTTGGACAAGCACTTGGCTCAACTTCATCAAGTAGCAGATATTCCAGTCTTGACAGGATTTGGTGTATCCACACAGGCTGATGTCGAACGCTTCAATGCTGTATCAGACGGCGTTATCGTCGGATCCAAGATTGTTAAGGCTCTACATGAAGGACAAGTAGCAGGAATCGCTGACTTTATTCGAGAAGCAGTAGCTTACCAAAAATAATCATACAAGCAGCCAGCAAGAGGAAAGGAACAAAAGGTAGTCTTTCCTTTTTCTTTAGTAGGAGAAAGGTTAGAATGCCAGTTGTTGAAGAAAATTGAATTAAAATCAGCATCTCGGTTAGGCTAAAAACAAGCGCACAAGAGGCTAGAAAGAGAAAATCCCCTGCACCTATGCGGATATCGATGAAATGAGCAATGATTCCAAGAATCAAAAAGAAAGCCATGGTTAGATTCCAACTAGAGCAAACCATGAGGAATAAGTGAAAAATTAGCCAGACGATCAAGGGATATTCCTGATGACGAAAGTCGTAGATACCCAAAGTCAAGCCGGCAGTAACCAGTATGATTTGACTCAAAGTTAGAAATCCCACAGACTCAGCTAGAAAGAGCAGTCCCAAGGACAACTCAAAGAAAGCATACCAGACAGGATAACTTGACTTGCAATAGCGACAGCGAAAGCGATTGAATACCTGTGAGAGAAATGGAATCAAATCCAGTGGTCTCAAACGAGTCTGACAGGAATCGCAGTGACTAGCAGGAAAGATAATAGACTGCTCAGGAAAGCGGTCAATGACTAAGCCTAGAAAGGAAGCAAGAATAGCTCCAACAAGAAAAAAGTAAAGGTGAATCATACTTATTAATTCGGAAAAAATAAGAGAAAGAGTATAATAGTTGGATAAAGGATAAATTTTAGGAGCAAATATGAAAATTCACTTTGAAGAAGGACTTCAGATAGAAAATGCCCAACTCATTTGTAGCTGGTCTAATGCTTTGGGAGAAATTTTTCAGAAGCAATGGATGGGACCCAAAATTTCTTATCCCTTGATTGTCCAATCCTTACAAAAGCAGGAAGGGATTTTTTCTATTTTTGATGGACAAGAGTTTGTAGGGATTATCCAGAAAATCAAATTAGAGGATAAAAATCTTCATATTGGAAGATTTTTTATCAACCCTCAGAAACAGGGACAAGGCTTAGGTAGCCAGGCTTTAAGGAAATTTGTTAGTTTGGCCTTTGAAAATGAAGACATAGATACTATTTCTCTAAATGTCTACGAGGCAAATCAAACAGCTTACAATCTTTACCAAAAAGAAGGATTTGAAATCGTTCAAATGGTTGAAGTACCTGTACGAAAATATATGATGATAAAATCTAGATAAGAATTAGATTATGTCAATATTTGTCCCCGTACAATTTTTGGTTTTCAAACTTGTTGCAGAGAAATTTTCTTGATAAAATAGATACATGACTAGATATAAAGCAATCATTTCCTATGATGGCTACGCCTTTGCTGGCTTTCAACGGCAACCACACGCGCGTAGTGTCCAAGAGGAAATTGAAAAAACTTTAACCAAATTAAATAAAGGGCAGGCCATTACCATCCATGGTGCAGGGCGAACGGATAGTGGTGTTCATGCGCTAGGGCAGGTTATCCACTTTGATCTTCCCTATCAGATGGATGAGGAAAAGCTTCGCTTCGCTCTCGATACTCAAAGTCCTGAAGATATAGATGTCATTTCGATTGAAATTGTGGCTGATGATTTTCATTGCCGTTATGCCAAGCACAGCAAGACCTACGAGTTTATCGTGGATAGGGGTCGTCCTAAAAATCCTATGAGACGTCATTATGCCACCCACTATCCCTATCCACTTGATGTGGAACGCATGCAAAAGGCTGTGAAGAAATTAGAAGGAACCCATGATTTTACCGGTTTTACTGCTGCCGGAACCAGTGTGGAGGACAAGGTAAGAACGATCACAGAAGCTAGCCTAAGAGTTGACGAAACAGGTCAATTTTTGACCTTTACTTTCTCTGGCAATGGTTTCCTCTATAAGCAGATTCGAAATATGGTCGGGACCTTGCTAAAAATTGGTAACAATCGTATGCCCATTGAGCAGATTGACCTAATTTTGGAGAAAAAAGACAGACAGTTGGCAGGTCCAACTGCAGCACCTAATGGTTTGTATTTGAAGGAGATTCGTTATGAAGAATAATCGTATTTTAGCACTTTCAGGAAATGATATTTTTAGTGGTGGTGGACTAGCTGCTGACCTTGCGACCTATACTTTAAATGGTTTGCATGGTTTTGTAGCTATGACTTGTTTAACTGCTTTGACAGAAAATGGATTTGAGGTCTTTCCGACAGATGAGACTATTTTCCAACAACAGTTGGATAGTCTCAAGAGTGTAGACTTTGGAGGGCTTAAGATTGGTCTCTTACCGACTGTTGGTGTTGCTGAGAAAGCTCTTAACTTTATCAAGGAACGCACAGGAGTTCCAGTGGTATTGGATCCAGTTCTCGTTTGTAAGGAAACGCATGATGTTGCTGTCAGCGAGCTTTGTCAAGAGTTGATTCGCTTTTTCCCTTATGTGACTGTCATTACACCCAATCTACCTGAGGCAGAATTGCTAGCAGGCCAAAAGATTGAAACCTTGGACGATATGAAGGCTGCAGCTCAGAAGTTACATGACTTGGGTGCACCAGCAGTCATTATTAAAGGTGGGAATCGCCTTAGTCAGGATAAGGCTGTGGATGTCTTTTATGATGGAGTGAATTTTACCATTTTTGAGAATCCAGTCTTAGAAGGACAAAATGCTGGTGCAGGATGTACCTTTGCATCGAGCATTGCTAGCCAGTTAGTCAAGGGAGAGGAGCTCTTACCTGCGGTTGAGAGTTCCAAAGCCTTTGTTTACCGTGCCATTGCACAAGCAGATCAGTATGGAGTAAGACAATATGAAGCAAACAAAAACAAGTAAAATCGCCATAGTATCCATCCTAGCAGCTCTATCCGTAGTTTTGGGCTATTTCGTAAAAATCCCAACACCAACAGGATTTCTAACACTTTTGGATGCTGGAATATTCTTTACGGCCTTTTACTTTGGGAGTCGCGAAGGAGCTGTTGTCGGAGGATTAGCGGGATTTCTAATTGACCTGATTTCAGGTTACCCTCAGTGGATGTTCTTCAGCTTGATTTTCCATGGTTCGCAGGGATATTTGGCAGGTGTTAAAGGGAAATGGCAGTGGCTAGGATTAGTCTTGGCAACCATCATCATGGTGGCAGGTTACGCTTTTGCATCGGCTTGGATGAATGGTTGGGGAGCAGCCATACCAGAAATCATCCCAAATCTTGTGCAAAATATCGTTGGTATGACAGTAGGCTTTCTTCTTTGTCATAGTGTGAAGAAAGCTAGATAATAGTAAAAAGAGCAATCCTCCAAGGGAACTATTGAAAAAACTCTGATTTTTTGCTAAAATGAAAGCTATGAAAACACTCTACGATGTGCAACAATTTCTCAAACAGTTCGGTATTCTTGTCTATATGGGCAAACGTCTTTATGACATTGAATTAATGATGATTGAACTATCTCGAATCTATGATGCTGGTTTAATGGATAAGCTGGATTATCTAGAAGCGGAGGCTGTTCTTCGCAGAGAGCACAAGATAGAATTAGACTATTTAGAAAAAAATGGAGATTAGGTATTATGGTAACTTGGGTATTATGGGGACTTGTAGTGGCGATGTTGGCATGGATGGGATACAACTATCTTCGTATTCGCCGTGCAGCAAAAATTGTAGATAATGCAGAGTTTGAATCGTTGATTCGTACAGGTCAGCTAATTGACTTGCGTGAGCCAGCTGACTTCCACAGAAAACATATCCTTGGAGCTCGTAATATTCCTTCAAATCAATTGAAGACAAGTCTTGCAGCTCTTCGCAAGGATAAACCTGTCCTTCTATATGAAAACCAACGTGCGCAACGTGTAACTAATGCAGCACTTTTCTTAAAAAAACAAGGTTTTTCAGAGATTTATATCCTTTCTTACGGGTTGGATTCTTGGACAGGCAAGGTTAAGACTAGCTAACAATGTGAAATAAATCTGTCACATATGTTTAATAGAGAAAACCGATTTTTTATGGTATAATAGTTTATATAAATTTTAAGGAGTTTTTATTATGCAAGAAAAGAAAAAAGCATCACTTGTTTTAGGTATCCTATCTATCGTCCTTGGTTTGCTATCTCCAATCGTAGGTCTGATTTTGGGTATCATTGGATTAGTATTGGGTAATTCACACCAAAATCAATCTGGACTAAATTATAAAACAGAAAAAATCCTCAATATCGTAGGGATTGTAATTTCTGTACTTAACTGGATTGCAGCCCTCGTAATGATTTTTGGTTAATCAAAAATAAAAAAGCTTTATTTTTAAAGCTTTTTTTGTTTTATCCACTTTTCGTTAAGTGGTTTTTAATGATTTTCAATTCCCCTTGATTCAAGGGTCGGTATTGACCTTCTGCTAGATCAGAATCTAATAGAAAATCTCCGAACTGAACTCGTTTGAGGGCAGTCACCTTGACACCAACTGAGAGGAACATTTTCTTGACCTGATGGAATTTCCCTTCAGAGATGGTGATGGTGGCTCGGCTGAGACTAGGGCTTGAAGATAGAATCTCAAGCTGAGCAGATTTACAAATAGTTCCATCAAGAAAGACAATCCCATTTTTGAACTGCTGGATGTGATCTGGTGTGAGCAAGCCGTTCACCTCAACTAGATAAGTTTTATCGACATGATATTGAGGGTGGAGAAGTTGAAAACCTAGAGGGCCATTGTCCGTTAAGAGGAGGAGCCCTGTCGTATCTCGATCTAGCCGACCGATAGCATAGAGTTGGTCTGATTGGAGGTGTTGAGGTAGTATGTCCATAACCGTTGGGAGCTTCTTGTCCTTGCTTGCTGTCACGACACCATTTGGTTTGTGAAGCATGAGATAGGTTTGCTCATATCCTTGGATTTTTCTACCCTGAAAAATCAACTCTTGTAATCCCGTATCAACATTCTGTGCAAGGGAAGTAGCAGGGACTCCATCTACTAAGATTTCTTTTTTTAGGAGAGCCTGTTTCATGGCTTTTCGACTGATTTTTTCCTGGGCTAATAAATTATCTAAACGCATACCAGCCTATCTTATCACAAGTCGGGATTTTTGAAAAGAAAAGATAAGTCATGAATTTTCTTTTGAAAACATTTACACTTACTTGAGTTAAGTCATTTGCTTAAAATTGTGGTATAATTGCTCAGTTAGAAAATAAAATTTTGAATATAACAGAGGAAATCATGACAAAATTAAGAGAAGATATCCGTAACATCGCGATTATCGCCCACGTCGACCATGGTAAAACGACCCTCGTTGACGAATTATTAAAACAATCTGAAACTCTCGATGCGCGCACAGAATTAGCTGAACGTGCAATGGACTCAAACGATATTGAAAAAGAGCGTGGAATTACCATCCTTGCGAAGAATACAGCAGTTGCCTACAACGGAACTCGTATCAATATCATGGACACACCAGGACACGCGGACTTCGGTGGAGAAGTTGAACGTATCATGAAAATGGTTGACGGTGTAGTCTTGGTAGTGGATTCTTACGAAGGTACTATGCCTCAAACTCGTTTCGTATTGAAAAAAGCATTGGAACAAGACCTTGTCCCAATCGTTGTTATCAATAAAATTGACAAACCATCAGCTCGTCCAGCAGAAGTAGTGGATGAAGTTTTGGAACTCTTCATCGAGCTTGGTGCAGATGATGATCAGCTTGACTTCCCAGTTGTTTATGCATCAGCGATCAACGGAACATCATCCTTGTCAGATGATCCAGCAGATCAAGAAAAGACTATGGCGCCAATCTTTGATACCATTATTGACCATATTCCAGCTCCAATCGATAACTCAGATGAGCCCCTTCAATTCCAAGTGTCACTCTTGGACTACAATGATTTCGTTGGTCGTATCGGTATCGGACGTGTCTTCCGTGGTACTGTTAAGGTCGGAGACCAAGTTACTCTTTCTAAACTTGATGGTACAACCAAGAACTTCCGTGTTACAAAACTCTTTGGTTTCTTTGGTTTGGAACGTCGTGAAATCCAAGAAGCTAAGGCTGGTGACTTGATTGCCGTATCAGGTATGGAAGACATCTTCGTTGGGGAAACAATCACTCCAACAGATGCAGTCGAAGCTCTTCCAGTTCTTCACATCGACGAACCTACTCTTCAAATGACCTTCTTGGTTAACAACTCACCATTTGCTGGTCGTGAAGGAAAATGGGTGACTTCTCGTAAGGTTGAAGAGCGTCTTCAAGCAGAATTGCAAACAGACGTATCTCTTCGTGTAGATCCAACAGACTCACCAGATAAATGGACAGTTTCAGGACGTGGGGAATTGCACTTGTCAATCCTCATCGAGACTATGCGTCGTGAAGGTTACGAGCTTCAAGTATCTCGTCCAGAAGTTATCGTCAAAGAAATCGATGGTGTGAAGTGTGAGCCATTTGAGCGCGTGCAAATCGACACACCAGAAGAATACCAAGGTTCTGTTATCCAAAGCCTTTCTGAACGTAAGGGTGAAATGTTGGATATGATTTCAACTGGTAATGGTCAAACTCGTTTGGTCTTCCTAGTTCCTGCGCGTGGTTTGATTGGATACTCAACTGAGTTCTTGTCAATGACTCGTGGTTACGGGATTATGAACCATACCTTCGATCAATACTTGCCATTGATTCCAGGGGAAATTGGCGGACGTCACCGTGGTGCCCTTGTTTCGATCGATGCTGGTAAGGCTACAACCTACTCTATCATGTCTATCGAAGAACGTGGTACTATCTTTGTCAACCCAGGTACTGAGGTTTACGAAGGAATGATTATCGGTGAAAACTCTCGTGAAAATGACTTGACTGTTAATATCACGAAGGCAAAACAAATGACTAACGTTCGTTCTGCTACTAAGGACCAAACAGCGGTTATCAAAACTCCTCGTATCTTGACACTTGAAGAATCACTTGAGTTCTTGAACGATGATGAATACATGGAAGTAACGCCTGAATCTATCCGTTTGCGTAAGCAAATCCTCAACAAGGCAGAGCGTGAGAAAGCAAACAAAAAGAAAAAATCAGCTGAATAAGAGCTAGAAAGAGATAAAGATGGTCTATTTAATCATAGGGATACTCTTATTATTACTCTATGTATTTGCGACACCTCAAAGTATCAAGGGGACGGTCAATGTTGTAATATTAGTCTTTGGACTTGTTGCCCTCGTAATCTTGTTGCTCTTGTCTGCCCTGCAGATTTTCCAACTTCCAGCAGAAATCTTTATTACATTGGGAATGCTGGCTCTTACTTACTTTAGTTTGAGAGATATCAGTCTCATGTCGATTCGAAAGAAGCGCGAAAATTAAATCTATTCATAACAAAAAACTTCTATCGGCAACTGAGTTGCCGATAGAAGTTTTTATTTGTTACTGTTTTTGTCAGAATAACGGTTGTAGAAATCTACTTTTATCTGGATAAAATGTTCTAATTCACGAAAGAGTTGTAGAAGCGTAGCCCGTGTCTCAAACTCTTCTCTAGTTTTAGGGAGAGATCGATTGCGAAACACCTCTAGGTAGCTCTCAATATCATTCAATAAGTTATAGGCTGGATTGGTTTGGCTCAGTTGGCTAGCTGTTTTTGAAAAGAGCTGAGCGACAATCAAACTCTCACTAGCGGCTAGTTGGCATGTGTTAATCTGTTGAGCCATATTTCTTAAGATACGCGTTTGTCTTTGTCGCATCTCAAAGTAGTGAATATGATAATCTGTCTGGTGAAAGAGATGGTCAGAATGATCGAGGTAAACTAGCTTAAGAGCATCATCAAGTAGTTGATCAAGTTCATTTACAAGTTGAGCCTGATTACGGCCATCTCCTCTTTTTAGATAGTAAGAAAGCCGTAGAAGAACATCTCTGAGTTTTTCTTCAACAAGAGTATGATAATGTTGAATTTCTTTTTCACGTGAAGGCATGTAGAGATTGACCAGAAGCGCAAAGCCAGTACCGATTAGGAAGAGTAAGAGCTCATTCAGTAAAAGTGCTGGTGCTGTTGATTGTTGGATTAAGAGATGGCTAACCAGAACGCTACTAGGAGTGATTCCAATTTCCCAACCCAGTTTATAGGCAAGGGGAACATAGAATGCTAAGTAGAGTCCAAAGCTCCAGATATGATAACCAGTTAGTTGAAAGGCAATAACACCGATCATTAACGCTAGCAAGGTTGAAAAAAGTCTATTGCGAGCTAGTTTGATGGTGCTTCTTCGTGTATCAGAGAGACTCAAGATAGCAATGATACCAGCTGAAACAGCTGATGACAAATCAAAAAAGTAGGCTAGTAAACAAGCAAAACAGGTTGCCAGGACTAGTTTTAAAGTACGTTGGGTGATAGACATAGAATACTTCCTTGGGATAAGTGATTGAAAGTTTCAGTGGTAGGTAGGAGACAATGAGTTATTTCAATAGACTCATTGAGTAACTAATTGCTTCTTTTTGTAGTGGTTTGATTATAGTATAAATATGCTTTGAAATCAAGTCTATGTATGTTTGATAGGCCTGGAATGAATACTTATGAAGCCAGACACAACTTCGTTTTGTGGTATAATAATTAGAAAGGAGTTTTACATGCAAGAATTTTTTAAAAGTTATTTTAATAAGCTAGATTTAACAACGGTATTTGAGAATCTTTTAACGAAAGTGATTTCTCTTTTAATTTTATTTGTGCTATTTTACATAGCTAAACAGCTTCTCCATGCAGCTGTCAAGAGAATTGTGAAGCCTTCACTTAAGTATTCAAATCGTGATGCAGGTCGACAAAAGACAATCTCGCGTTTATTAGAAAATATTTTTAATTACACCCTTTATTTCTTTTTAGTTTACTGCATTTTGTCTATCCTAGGATTACCTGTATCTAGTTTACTAGCTGGTGCTGGGATTGCTGGGGTTGCAATTGGTATGGGGGCGCAGGGCTTCTTATCAGATGTTATCAATGGCTTCTTTATTCTCTTTGAACGCCAGTTGGATGTAGGGGATGAAGTTGTTTTGACAAATGGTCCCATTACTGTATCGGGAAAAGTAGTTAGTGTCGGAATTCGAACCACTCAACTAAGAGGTGAAGACCAGGCTCTCCACTTTGTTCCCAACCGTAATATTACTGTGGTTAGCAATTTTTCAAGAGACGAGTTGAACTGAAATTTTACTTGATTTGTGGTACAATAGAAAGAGTTTGGTAAAGGAGAAACGATGTTTTTAGATGAGCAATTAGGAAATGGTTGTGTTTGGATCAATCTAGATGTAGAAAAAATTAAAAATCTTGAAGATTTATCTGAAATCTACGGATTGGATAAAGAAACCATCGAGTATGCGCTGGATAGAAACGAACGAGCCCACATGGATTATAACCGTGAAAACGGGACAGTAACCTTTATCTATAACGTTCTTGACTTAGAGAAGGACAAGGAATACTATGAAGCCATTCCTATGACCTTTATCGTTGAAAAACAACGAATGATTACCATCAGCAACCATAAGAATGCTTATGTCATTGATCAGATGTTAGCTTATCTGGATAGCCATGAGTCGCTTTCTATTTACAAGTTTCTCTTTGCTGGTTTAGAGATTATCAGTAACGCTTATTATCCTGTCATTGAACAGATGGATAAAAGTAAGGATGAAATCAGTGCCTTGTTGCGTCAAACAACCACTAAAAAAAATCTCTTTGCCCTCTCTGACTTGGAAACTGGTATGGTTTACTTGACAGCAGCGGCAAAACAAAATCGACTCCTCTTGGAACATATCCAGGGCCATGCTCTTTATCGGAGATTTAATGATGTCGAACGAGAGCAGTTTGATGATGCCATGATTGAAGCCCATCAGTTGGTGTCTATGACAGACTTGATTTCTCAAGTCTTGCAACAACTCTCAGCTTCTTACAACAACATCCTAAACAATAACTTGAATGATAGTTTGACAATTTTGACTATTGTCTCCGTCTTACTAGCAGTACTTGCGGTTATTACAGGTTTCTTCGGAATGAATGTTCCTCTACCATTTACAGAAGAGCCAAATGCTTGGATTTATATCTTAATGACTAGCTTGATTTTATGGGTGGCCTTATCTCAATGGCTGAAGAAAATTACTAGAAAATAAAAGAGAAGGAGCCAAAATGGTGATTGAAAATTACATGCCAGACTTTGCTGTAGAAGCAGTTTATGATTTGACAGTCCAAAGCCTGAAAAACCAAGGGATCAAAGCTGTTTTGGTGGATTTGGACAACACTCTGATTGCTTGGAATAACCCTGATGGGACTCCAGAAATGAAGCAGTGGTTACATGACCTTCGTGATGCTGGTGTTCGCATTATCGTAGTGTCTAACAACTCTAAAAAACGAGTTCAACGTGCGGTTGAAAAATTTGGGATTGACTATGTTTATTGGGCTTTGAAGCCCTTTACTTTCGGGATTGATCGTGCCATGAAGGAATTCCACTATGAGAAAAACGAAGTGGTCATGGTTGGGGATCAACTCATGACGGATATTCGAGCGGCTCACCGAGCAGGGATTCGTTCGATTTTGGTCAAACCCTTGGTTCAGCACGACTCTATCAAAACGAAGTTTAACCGCGCTCGTGAGCGCCGTGTCATGAAACAAATCACTGAAAAGTACGGGCCTATCACATATAAAAAAGGAATCTAACTATGGAAGAAATTCTCTGTATTGGCTGTGGAGCAACCATTCAGACGACAGATAAGACTGGTCTAGGGTTTACGCCTCAGTCAGCACTTGAAAAAGGTTTGGAGACTGGTGAAGTTTATTGCCAACGTTGTTTTCGTCTTCGTCATTACAATGAAATCACAGATGTGCAGTTGACGGATGATGATTTCCTCAAACTCTTGCACGAGGTAGGAGACAGTGATGCCTTAGTAGTGAACGTCATCGATATCTTTGACTTTAATGGCTCTGTTATCCCAGGATTGCCTCGCTTTGTATCAGGCAACGATGTTCTCTTGGTTGGAAATAAAAAAGACATCCTTCCTAAGTCTGTTAAGCCTGGCAAGATTAGTCAATGGCTCATGGAACGTGCCCACGAAGAAGGTTTACGTCCTGTTGATGTCGTCCTAACTTCAGCACAAAACAAGCATGCTATCAAGGAAGTCATTGACAAGATTGAGCACTTCCGTAAGGGTCGTGACGTCTATGTAGTTGGGGTTACCAATGTTGGGAAATCAACTCTTATCAATGCTATTATCCAGGAAATTACGGGTGACCAGAACGTTATCACAACTTCACGTTTCCCAGGGACAACCTTAGATAAGATTGAGATCCCACTTGATGATGGTTCTTATATCTATGATACACCAGGAATTATCCATCGTCATCAGATGGCCCACTACTTGACGGCTAAAAATCTCAAGTATGTCAGTCCTAAAAAGGAAATCAAACCTAAAACCTACCAGCTCAATCCTGAGCAAACCCTATTTTTAGGTGGTTTGGGACGCTTTGATTTCATAGCAGGAGAAAAGCAAGGATTTACAGCTTTCTTTGACAATGAACTCAAACTTCATCGTACCAAGCTTGAAGGAGCGAGTGACTTTTACGATAAGCACCTTGGAACCCTCCTTACACCACCGAATAGCAAGGAAAAAGAAGACTTTCCAAAACTGGTCCAACATGTCTTTACTATCAAGGATAAGACTGATCTCGTTATCTCAGGACTAGGCTGGATCCGTGTAACAGGAACTGCCAAAGTAGCCGTCTGGGCACCAGAAGGCGTCGCAGTCGTCACACGAAAAGCAATTATTTAAAATAAAATCACTGAGCGAACAAAGTGAGCTCATGTAGAGATAGTTATTGCCGTGGTGTGATTGCCAATCTATAGATTGGCAAGAGGCACAATTGAGACCTAGGCTCAATTGTGAGGTCAGGAAATCCATTTTTCAAAGATGAATTCTTTGGAAAATTAGTTCCGACCGTCCCTCACCACCTAAAATAACTATCAAAAAAGGAAGAAAGAATATGTCATTAACATCAAAACAACGTGCCTTCCTCAACAGCCAGGCACACACCCTCAAACCCATCATCCAAATAGGGAAAAATGGTCTCAACGACCAAATTAAAACCAGCGTTCGTCAAGCACTTGATGCCCGTGAATTGATCAAGGTTACTCTCTTGCAAAACACAGATGAAAACATCCACGAAGTAGCTGAAATCTTGGAAGAAGAAATCGGTGTGGATACAGTTCAAAAAATCGGACGCATCTTGATTTTGTATAAACAATCAAGCAAGAAAGAAAATCGCAAGATTTCTAAAAAAGTTAAAGAAATCTAAGCATGACGCTCCAAAAACTGTTTTTACAGAAGACTAAAGGAGATTAGCCTATGGCAATCGAACTATTAACTCCCTTTACCAAAGTGGAGTTAGAGCCAGAAATCAAGGATAAAAAACGCAAGCAAGTTGGAATTTTAGGGGGGAATTTTAACCCTGTTCACAACGCCCACCTTATCGTGGCAGATCAAGTGCGCCAACAGTTAGGATTGGATCAAGTTCTGCTCATGCCTGAATATCAACCACCACATGTAGACAAAAAGGAAACCATCCCTGAGCACCATCGCCTCAAGATGCTTGAATTGGCGATTGATGGAGTCGACGATCTAGCTATTGAAACCATTGAGCTAGAGCGCAAGGGCATTTCCTACACCTACGACACCATGAAGATTTTGACAGAGCAACATCCAGATACGGATTATTATTTCATTATCGGAGCCGACATGGTGGACTATCTGCCTAAGTGGTACAGAATTGATGAATTGGTCGACCTCGTTCAGTTTGTAGGGGTTCAGCGACCACGATACAAGGCTGGGACTTCTTATCCAGTCATCTGGGTGGATGTGCCCCTCATGGATATTTCATCCAGTATGGTACGTGATTTCATCGCCCAAGGTCGCACACCTAACTTTCTCTTGCCAAAACCAGTGCTAGACTATATTGAGAAAGAAGGGCTTTACTGATGGCATACCAAGACTATATCAACTGTTCGCGTGAAGAATTGTTGGAAAAAATGGCAGAGCTTCTACCTGAAAAACGGTTAACCCACTGCTTAGGTGTGGAGCGTGCAGCCATAGAGCTAGCAGAAAGATTCGGAGTTGATGCTGAGAAAGCTGGTCTAGCAGGCCTTCTTCATGACTATGCTAAAAAGCTGTCAGATCAGGAATTTTTAGACTTGATTGACCGTTACCAGCTAGACCCTGACCTCAAAAACTGGGGTAATAATGTCTGGCATGGCATGGTTGGAATTTACAAGATTCAGGAAGATTTGGATTTGCATGATTCAGAAATCATGCGAGCCATTGAAATCCATACAGTCGGGGCTGGTCAGATGACTGATCTTGATAAGGTTATCTATGTCGCAGACTATATCGAACACAATCGTGCCTTTCCAGGTGTAGATGAGGCGCGTGAAATTGCTGAGCTATCGCTCAATAAGGCAGTGGCCTACGAAACAGCTCGTACTGTGGAGCATCTAGCTCATCAGAGATTCCCCATCTATCCCCAAACCCTTGAAACCTATAACGCCTTTGTGCACTATTTGAAAGAGGACTAAATGAAATCGGCTTTTATAATCATTGATGTTCAGAATATTTTAGTGGAAACCGGTTTTCAGACAAATAGTCTATTGGACAAAATTTCTTATTTACAAAACCAGGCTAGAAGCAAGAATATCGAAATTATTTATGTTCAACATATTGAGAACGCTGAAGCTCAAACATCAGAAGATTGGCAGTTATCTGAGCTTTTAAGTCGAAAACCTAATGAAAAGGTCTTTCAGAAGAAGTATAACAGTATTTTCAAAGAAACTGGTTTAAAAGAATACTTGGATAAACAGGGGATTGAAAAATTAGTTTTATGTGGTATGCAGACAGAATATTGTGTGGATACCTCTGTCAAGGTTGCCTTTGAATATGGCTATGAGCTGATTATTCCAGAAGGTGCTGTCACAACCTTTGATGGGAATGGCATTCCAGCAGAAACGATAAATGAATTTTATGAGGGCATTTGGGAGGGGCGCTTTGCAGATGTCCTAGATTACAAACATATTTTCTAGAAAGAGGACTAAATGAACGAAAAAGAATTACTAGAACTAGTCGTGAAAGCGGCTGATGAGAAACGTGCGGAGGATATCCTCGCACTTGATGTACAAGATTTGACTAGCGTGACGGACTACTTTGTTATCACTAGCTCGATGAATAGTCGTCAGTTGGACGCTATCGCTGATAACATCCGTGAAAAAGTAGCTGAAGCAGGCTTTAAAGGAAGTCATATCGAAGGTGATGCAGCTGGAGGCTGGGTTTTGCTAGACCTCGGCAGTGTCGTTGTGCATATCTTTTCAGAAGAAATGCGTGCCCACTATAACCTAGAAAAGTTATGGCATGAGGCTAATTCTGTAGATCTCTCAGAAACTTTATAGTCTTTTCCTTTATCTTTTATTACGGCGTTAACTCATTTTGCCTAACTCTAGTTATGCCTGCAATTCGTTGCCTAGTACTAAAAGCAAACGAAAAGACTATAGCGTTACAATTGAACTCAGTTGCAGTCAACTGGGTTTTATTTGCTTATTTTAGAAAAATTGATTGAAAGGTAAAGGGCGAGTGGTGTTTGCCATGGACGCTCTTGGTATCATGATTATGGCTACTTATGAAACCTTTGCGGCGGTCTATGATGCAGTTATGGATGATAGTTTATATGACAAATGGACGAACTTTTCCCTCCGTCATCTACCTAAGACTAAGGAGAGAAAGAAACTCTTGGAATTGGCTTGTGGGACAGGGATTCAGTCTGTGCGCTTTTCTCAAGCTGGTTTTGATGTGACTGGACTTGACTTGAGTGCGGATATGCTGAAGATTGCCGAAAAGAGAGCGGCATCAGCCAAGCAAA
Organism: Streptococcus infantis; assembly: GCF_964243025.1. Lineage (GTDB taxonomy): Bacteria > Bacillota > Bacilli > Lactobacillales > Streptococcaceae > Streptococcus > Streptococcus infantis_N. Next base: position 201,783 of record NZ_CAXTDJ010000004.1, on the reverse strand, counting down.
AGATTGATTTTATTGAAGGCAATATGCTGGATTTATCCAAGGCTGGTAAATACGACTTTGTGACCTGCTATTCCGATTCTATCTGCTACATGCAGGATGAAGTGGAAGTAGGGGATGTCTTTAAAGAAGTCTATAATGCTCTCAATGAGGATGGGGTCTTTATCTTTGATGTACATTCGACTTACCAGACTGATGAGGTCTTCCCAGGCTATTCCTATCATGAAAATGCGGAAGATTTTGCCATGCTCTGGGATACCTATGAGGATGCAGCACCACATTCTATCGTGCATGAGTTGACTTTCTTTGTTAAGGAAGCAGACGGTTCCTTTAGTCGTCATGATGAAGTCCATGAGGAACGGACTTATGAGGTCTTGACTTATGATATTTTACTGGAACAGGCTGGATTCAAATCCTTCAAGCTCTTAGCGGACTTTGAAGACAAGGAACCAACAGAAACTAGCACCCGTTGGTTTTTCGTCGCTCAGAAGTAGGAGATTTCTATGACCATTACAGGTATTATCGCAGAGTTCAATCCTTTTCATAACGGGCATAAATACCTACTGGATCAAGCAGAGGGGCTGAAAATTGTTGCCATGTCTGGGAATTTCATGCAGCGTGGAGAGCCTGCTATCGTGGATAAGTGGACACGAGCCCAGATGGCGCTTGAAAATGGCGCTGATCTGGTAGTGGAATTGCCCTTTTTAGTCAGTGTTCAGGCGGCAGATTTCTTTGGTCAAGGAGCTGTGGATATCTTGGCTCGCTTGGGCATTGATACCCTAGCTTTTGGAACAGAGGAAGTTCTGGATTATCAGAAAATTGCTGACCTATACACGGAGCAAGGTGCTGAGATGGAGAATTTTGTGGACAATCTACCTGATTCACTCTCCTACCCTCAGAAAACCCAGGCCATGTGGAAGGAATTTGCTGGTCTTGATTTTTCAGGCCATACACCCAATCATGTTCTTGCTTTGGCCTATGCCAAGGCGGTTCCAGGACTCAACATCAAACTGCATCCGATTCAGCGTCAGGGAGCTGGCTATCATTCTGTGGATAAGGATGTGGACTTTGCCTCGGCAACAGCTATCCGCCAGCATCAATCAGACCAAGATTTCTTAGAACGCTTTATGCCATCTGTTGCCCTTTTTGAAAATGCTAGTAAGGTAAATTGGGAAGATTATTTTCCTTTGCTTCGCTATCAAATCTTGTCCAATCCCGACCTAACCACCATCTATCAGGTCAATCAAGAAATGGCTGTACGCATCAAGGATGCCATCAAGACAGCTTGGTCTGTTGACGAATTGGTCGAGGTAGTTGCTACCAAACGCTACACCAAAGCGCGTGTCAGACGCCTCTTGACCTATATTTTGGTGCAAGCCAGAGAAAGTGACTTGCCAGAAGCCATCCATGTCCTTGGCTTCACTGAAAAAGGCAGACAACATCTTAAATCCTTGAAAGTCCAAGTCCAGCTAGTTAGCCGAATCGGCAAAGAGCCTTGGGATGCTATAACTCAAAAGGCAGACCAAATTTATCAACTGGGACACCCAAGTATCGCAGAACAAAATTTTGGTCGAGTGCCAATCAGAATCGAAACAAACTAAGTCTACTGAAAGGTAGGCTTTTTTTAGTTTTTTCGAATAACTAGATAGAAATGGAAAAACTTGTACAAGTTCCTGACAACTTTTTTCTTTTCGTGTATAATAGTGGAAAAGAGGTAAAACGAGGTATGGTTATGGAAGCAGTTCTTTACTCAACATTCCGAAATCATTTAAAGGACTATATGAAGAAGGTAAACGATGAGTTTGAACCTTTGACGGTGGTCAATAAAAATCCTGACGAGGACATTGTAGTTCTTTCAAGGAGTGAGTGGGATAGTATTCAAGAAACGCTGAGGGTTGCTCAAAACAAGGAGCTTTCTGACAAGGTTTTGCGAGGGATGGCTCAAGTTCGAGCAGGGCAGGCCAAAGTTCATAATATTGAGGAGTAATGGATGCTACTCAAGTTTACAGAAGATGCCTGGGCGGATTATTGCTATTGGCAAAACCAAGATAAGAAGACATTAAAGAGAATCAACAAACTAATCAAGGATATTCAACGCGATCTTTTTGTAGGAATGGGGAAACCAGAACCACTCAAGTATGACTATCAAGGAGCTTGGTCACGGCGAATTAATGCAGAAAATCGCATCATCTATATGATGGATGGTGATAGCGTCGCTTTCTTATCTTTTAAAGATCATTACTAAGTCTACTGAGAGGTGGGCTTTTTTTAGTTTTTTGCAAAAAAATTCTTTTAAAAAATAGTTAGGTTTAAGAAGCTTATTTTACTAAGGAAAATGAAGATATTGCTCCTAAAAATAACTATAACAACTTCCATTTAAGGTTTGTTAAAAATATTTTTTTGTGGTAAAATGTATAAGAATGCATGTCATTCAGATAAACAAATAAATTGAGGTAAAAACATGGAAATTATGACAATTGTTATAGTTGTTTTTGCCGTCATCATTGGTTTAGTCATTGGATATGTCAGCATCTCAGTCAAGATGAAATCATCACAAGAGGCTGCAGAGTTGATGCTTTTAAATGCTGAACAAGAAGCAACTAATTTACGAGGACAAGCTGAGCGCGAAGCGGATTTATTACTTAATGAAGCTAAAAGTGAAAGCAAATCCCTTAAAAAAGAAGCACTATTGGAGGCTAAAGAGGAAGCCAGAAAATACCGCGAAGAAGTGGACGCTGAATTTAAGTCGGAGCGTCAAGAACTCAAGCAAATCGAAAGTCGTTTGACGGAGAGAGCTACGAGCCTTGACCGTAAAGACGATAATTTGACGAACAAAGAAAAAACACTTGAACAAAAAGAACAAAGTATTTCTGATAGAGCAAAAAACCTTGATGCACGTGAAGAGCAACTAGAGGAAATTGAAAAGCAAAAGCAAGCTGAACTTGAGCGTGTCGGAAGTCTGACTCAGTCAGAGGCAAAAGATATTATCTTAGCTCAAACAGAAGAAGACTTGACCAAGGAAATTGCTAGCCGCATTCGTGAGGCGGAGCAAGAAGTCAAGGAACGTTCAGATAAGCTTGCTAAGGATATCCTGTCCCAAGCGATGCAGAGAATTGCTGGTGAGTATGTAGCTGAGTCTACCAACTCGACAGTTCATCTGCCTGATGATACGATGAAAGGTCGTATCATTGGTCGTGAAGGGCGAAATATCCGTACCTTTGAAAGTTTGACAGGGGTTGATGTCATCATTGATGATACGCCAGAAGTGGTAACCTTGTCAGGTTTCGATCCTATCCGACGTGAGATTGCCCGTATGACGATGGAAACCTTGCTTAAGGATGGACGAATTCACCCAGCTCGTATCGAAGAGTTGGTTGAGAAAAACCGTCAAGAAATTGATAACAGAATTCGTGAATATGGTGAAGCTGCTGCCTATGAAATCGGTGCACCAAACCTTCACCCAGACTTGATGAAGATCATGGGTCGCTTACAGTTCCGTACTTCATACGGACAAAATGTCTTGCGACACTCAATCGAAGTGGCTAAGTTAGCTGGTATCATGGCTAGCGAACTTGGTGAAAATGCAGCTCTTGCCCGCCGTGCAGGATTCCTTCACGATATTGGTAAAGCCATTGACCGAGAAGTAGAAGGTAGTCACGTTGAGATTGGTACTGAATTGGCTCGCAAGTACAAAGAGCATCCAGTCGTGATTAACACAATTGCTAGTCACCACGGTGATGTAGAGCCTGAAAGTGTAATCGCAGTTCTCGTTGCTGCAGCGGACGCCTTAAGTGCAGCCCGTCCAGGAGCTCGAAGCGAATCGCTTGAAAGCTACATCAAACGTCTCCATGATTTAGAGGAAATCGCGAATAGCTTTGAAGGAGTTCAAAATAGCTTTGCCCTTCAAGCGGGACGTGAAATCCGTATCATGGTAAATCCAGGTCAAATCAAGGACGACAAGGTCACAATCTTGGCTCACAAAGTTCGTGAGAAAATCGAAAGCAACCTCGATTACCCAGGAAATATCAAGGTAACCGTGATTCGTGAACTTCGTGCAGTTGATTATGCAAAATAAATAAGAAAGAGCAGTTGAAAAATTACTGCTTTTTTGTTACACTAGATAGAAAGATTGTAGTAAGCAGAAATGCCTTCACAAAGAGAATTTTGAATGAATTTCCAAGGCATTTCACAAACTATCCAAAGGAGACATCATGGCAGACCGTGGCTTACTAATCGTTTTTTCAGGTCCTTCAGGAGTTGGAAAAGGAACGGTTAGACGAGAAATTTTTGAGAGTTCTGAAAACCAATTCCAATATTCTGTATCTATGACAACACGGGCTCAACGTCCAGGTGAAGTAGACGGAGTTGACTATTTCTTCCGTACGCGTGAAGAATTTGAAGAATTGATCCGTCAAGGACAGATGTTAGAGTATGCAGAGTATGTAGGCAACTACTACGGAACTCCTCTGACCTATGTCAATGAAACCCTTGATAAGGGGATTGACGTCTTCCTTGAAATTGAAGTGCAGGGAGCTCTTCAGGTCAAGAAAAAAGTTCCAGATGCAGTCTTTATCTTTTTGACACCACCAGATTTGGAAGAATTGCAAGATCGTCTCGTAGGCCGTGGTACCGATAGTGCAGAAGTGATTGCCCAACGTATCGAAAAAGCCAAAGAAGAAATTGCTTTGATGCGTGAGTACGACTATGCTATTGTTAATGATCATGTTCCTCTTGCCGCAGAACGTGTCAAACGTGTGATTGAAGCAGAACATTTCCGCGTCGATCGTGTCATCGGTCACTACCAGGATATGCTACCAAAGTCTCCAACTATTCGATAAACTATAGAAAACAGGTACAAACAAATGATGCTTAAGCCCTCTATTGATACCTTGCTTGACAAGGTACCATCAAAATATTCACTCGTCATCTTGGAAGCAAAACGTGCTCACGAATTAGAAGCTGGAGCAACTCCAACACAAGAATTCAAATCTGAAAAATCTACACTTCGTGCCTTGGAAGAAATTGAATCAGGGAATGTAACCATCCACCCAGATCCAGAAGGGAAACGCGAAGCTGTTCGTCGTCGTATCGAAGAAGAAAGACGATTGAGAGAAGAAGAAGAAAAGAAAATCAAAGAGCAAATCGCGAAAGAAAAAGAAGAAGGTGAAAAAATTTAAGGTTGGGGGGACTCAATCTTATTTTTTCTATTGCAAGAATACTCAATCAATTGAAACGATTTAAGTAAAGAAGGAGGTGAGGATATGGCTATTGCAAAAATCATTGTGGATGTTCCCTTGATGCAGACGGACCAACCATACAGTTACAAGGTTCCTGAGGAATTTGTAGACATGCTGGAAGTTGGTATGCGGGTTCATGTGCCTTTTGGGAAGGCCAATCGCTTGATTCAGGGAATTGTTCTTGGAATGGAACAAGAATCTGATTTAGATGTGGCAGATGAGGACTTGAAAGAAATTGCTGAGGTGCTGGACTTTTCTCCTGTCTTAACGGAGGAACAACTCTGGTTAGCTGAAGAACTACGTAAGTCAGTTTTTTCATACAAGATTTCTATTCTAAAAGCTATGCTTCCGGGCTTTTTGAATTCTAGCTATGATAAAATCCTCTATCCTCTGGAAGGCTTGAGTCAGGAGGAAAAGGAGCGCTTATTCGGTTCGCAAGAATCTCTAGCCTTTTCATCTCTAGACTTAGAAAAGCAGGCCGAGATGATGCGATTGACTCGCAAAGGACTTTTGAAGTTAGAGTATCAGGCTGTGGATCAGAAGAAAGTCAAAACACAGTCTTGGGTCCAAGTGAATCTTGAGACATTAGAAAAGCTAGAAATCTCCAACCGTGCCAAGAAGAAATTGGAACTGCGAGATTATTTATTAGCACATCCAGAAAGTACTCCTTTGGCTACTTTGTTAGAACATTACTCACGGGAACAAGTTAACTTCTTTGTGGAACAGGGTGCTTTGACGATTCTTCAAAAGGAAGTTCAACGTTCAGCTGCCTACTTTGAAGGAATCGAGTCAAATCAAGCCTTAGAGTTAAACCCAGAGCAAAAACAAGCCTGTAAGGCGGTTGTTGGAGCGATTGGAAAGAAACATCCTTCCTTTCTTCTACAAGGAATTACAGGAAGTGGTAAAACCGAGGTTTACCTGCAGATTATCCAAGGTGCCCTGGATATGGGGAAAACAGCGATTGTTCTAGTTCCGGAAATCTCTCTGACGCCTCAAATGACCGAGCGCTTTATTGCTCGGTTTGGTGAGCAAGTCGCCATTCTCCACTCTGGCTTGTCAAATGGTGAAAAGTACGATGAATGGCGCAAGGTGGAGCGTGGAGATGCTCAGGTAGTTGTTGGGGCCAGGTCTGCTATTTTTGCACCTTTGAAAAATCTAGGTGTTATCATTATCGATGAAGAGCACGAGGCTAGCTATAAGCAAGACAGCAATCCTCGCTACCATGCTAGAGATGTGGCTCTTTTACGAGCTCAGTACAATCAAGCTGCCCTAGTCCTTGGTTCTGCGACACCGAGTTTAGAGAGTCGTGCGCGTGCTGGTAAGGGTGTTTATCAACATCTACGTCTGACTCAACGGGCCAATCCTTTAGCAAGTATTCCTGAAGTTCAACTCATTGATTTCCGTGATTATATCGGACAGAATGAAACATCAAACTTTACACCACCACTGATTGAGGCAATTCAAGATCGACTGGATAAAAAAGAGCAGGTTGTTCTCATGCTCAATCGTCGTGGTTATTCTAGCTTTGTCATGTGCCGGGAATGTGGGACAGTTGATACCTGTCCAAATTGCGATATTTCCTTGACGCTGCACATGGATACTAAGACTATGAATTGTCATTATTGTGGTTTTACGAAGGAAATTCCTCATGTCTGTCCAAATTGTCAGAGTCGTAGTATTCGATATTATGGAACGGGAACTCAGAAGGCCTATGATGAGCTAGCAGAACTCTTTCCAGAGGCACGCATTCTACGCATGGATGTGGATACCACTCGTAAGAAGGGTAGTCACCAAGCTTTACTTGAACAATTTGGCAATGGTGAAGCGGACATATTGCTAGGAACCCAGATGATTGCAAAGGGCTTGGATTTTCCAAATGTGACCTTGGTTGGTGTTCTCAATGCGGATACAGCCTTGAACCTGCCTGATTTTCGTTCTTCTGAGAGAACCTTCCAACTCTTGACCCAGGTGGCAGGTCGCGCCGGTCGTGCTGAAAAGGCAGGTCAGGTCTTGATTCAGTCCTATAATCCACAACACTATGCCATTCGATTTGCCAAGGATCAGGACTACGAAGGTTTCTATGCCTATGAAATGGGTATCAGACGTCAGTTGGGTTATCCACCTTATTATTTCACTATTGGAATCACCTTATCTCATAAAAAAGAAGAAGAGGTTCTTAGACGTGCTTATCAAGTCATGGATATTTTGCGGTCAGGTTTGTCGGATGCTAGTATTATCCTTGGACCAACGCCAAAACCTATCGCTCGTACTCATAACCTCTATCATTACCAAATTTTGATTAAATACCGTTTAGAAGATGAGTTAGCTTCAACCCTTAATCAGGTCTTAGCCCTAACTCAAGAACGTGAAAATAGCGAACTTCGTCTCAGTATTGACAACGAACCGCAACAATTTTTATAGAAGGAGAAAAGATGACAAAACTAATCTTTATGGGAACTCCCAATTTTTCAGCAACTGTTTTAAAGGGGCTTTTGTCAGATGACCGCTACGAGATTGTAGCGGTTGTAACTCAGCCAGATCGTGCGGTTGGACGTAAAAAAGTTATCCAAGAAACCCCAGTGAAACAAGCTGCCAAAGAGGCAGGCCTACCTATCTACCAACCAGAAAAATTATCAGGTAGTCCAGAAATGGAAGCTATCATGAATTTGGGAGCTGACGGGATTGTTACTGTAGCTTTTGGACAATTTCTCCCAAGTAAACTCCTTGATAGCATGGATTTTGCAGTCAATGTTCACGCCTCCCTCCTTCCCAAACACCGTGGTGGAGCTCCTATCCATTATGCCTTGATTCAAGGGGATGAGGAGGCAGGAGTGACTATTATGGAAATGGTCAAGGAAATGGATGCAGGAGATATGATTTCCCGTCGTAGCATCCCAATTACAGATGAGGATAATGTCGGTACCTTATTTGAAAAATTAGCCATTGTTGGGCGTGATTTACTTTTAGAGACCCTTCCTGCTTATATAGCTGGTGAAATTCAACCTCAACCGCAAGATCCAAGCAAAGTAACTTTCTCACCAAATATCAAACCTGAGGAAGAAAAATTGGACTGGAACAAGACCAACCGTCAACTTTTTAACCAAATCCGTGGGATGAATCCATGGCCAGTTGCCCACACTTTCCTAAAGGGCGAACGTTTCAAAATCTATGAAGCTTTGCCGGTTGAAGGTCAGGGGAATCCTGGAGAGATACTCTCCATCAGTAAGAAAGAATTGATTGTCGCAACAGCAGAAGGAGCCCTGTCTCTCAAGCAGGTTCAACCAGCAGGAAAACCTAAAATGGACATTGCTTCCTTCCTTAACGGAGTGGGACGAAGTTTGGCAGTAGGAGAACGCTTTGGTGACTAAAGTAGAAACGGCTAGATACTTAGCCTTAAAGGTGCTAGAGGATGTCTTTGTCAATCAAGCCTACTCCAATATCGCCTTAAATAAACACCTCAAGGGAAGTCAACTGTCAGCAGCAGACAAGGGATTAGTGACAGAGCTTGTTTATGGAACCGTAGCTCGTAAACTAACTTTAGAATGGTATTTGTCTCACTTTATTGAGGATAGAGACAAGCTAGACAGCTGGCTCTATGTTTTGCTTCTCATGAGCGTCTACCAACTCCAATACTTGGATAAGCTTCCTGATCATGCAGTGGTCAATGAAGCGGTAGAAATTGCAAAACTTCGTAAAAAGGGTAGCGAAAAACTGGTCAATGCAGTCCTTCGTCGTATCTTGCGTGATGGCTTGCCAGATATTGCCAGTATCAAGCGTAAGAACAAGCGTGATTCTATCGCCTACTCTTTGCCAGTGTGGTTAGTTTCTAAGCTCAAGGAAGAGTATGGAGAAGAGCGAGCGCAAGCGATTTTTGAGAGTCTTTTGCAACGCAATAAAGCCAGTATTCGGGTAACAGATTTGAGCCGAAAAGAGGAAATCAAAAAAATGCTTGATGCAAGTGATTCTGCTTTATCAGCTTCTGGTCTGGTCAAGGAGCAGGGGCATTTTGCGGGTCATGACTTATTTGCTGAAGGGGCTATTACTATCCAGGATGAGTCTAGTCAGCTGGTTGCACCAACACTAGAGCTACAAGGAGAGGAGCAGGTTTTGGATGCTTGTGCAGCTCCAGGTGGGAAAACAGCCCATATGGCCTCTTATCTCACGACAGGTCAGGTAACAGCTCTGGATCTCTACGACCACAAACTCACTTTAATTCAAGAGAATGCAGAGCGCCTAGGTGTAGCAGACCGTGTTCAAACACAAAAATTGGATGCCCGAAAGGTTCACGAGTTTTTTGGTAAGGATCAATTTGATAAGATTCTTGTTGATGCCCCTTGCTCAGGGATTGGTCTATTGCGTCGGAAACCAGATATCAAATACAACAAAGACACTGCTGATTTCGCGTCATTACAGGAAATTCAGTTGGAAATATTAGGTAGTGTTTGTCAAACGCTACGTAAAGGTGGTATAATAACTTATAGTACCTGCACTATTGTCTCTGAGGAGAACTTTCAAGTGGTTCAAGCATTTTTAGAAAGTCATCCAGAGTTCGAGCAGGTTAAACTAGAACACGAATGCAAGGATATCCTAAAAGATGGCTGCATCCTCATTACTCCAGAATTGTACGGAAGTGATGGATTCTTTATCAGCCAATTTCGTAAGATATCCAATTAGGAAGGAACTGACACAATGGAGATTTCATTATTAACAGATGTGGGTCAGAAACGTACAAATAATCAAGACTATGTCAATCTTTTTGTCAACCGTGCCGGTCGTACGATGATTATCTTGGCTGACGGGATGGGAGGACATCGAGCGGGTAATATTGCCAGTGAGATGGCAGTTACGGACTTAGGTGTTGCCTGGGTAGATACTCAGATTGATACCGTGAATGAAGTTCGTGAATGGTTTGCAGAACACCTAGAAATTGAAAATCAAAAGATTTATCAATTGGGGCGTGATGAAGCATATAAAGGAATGGGTACAACTCTAGAAGCCCTTGCAATCATTGATAACCAAGCCATCTATGCTCATATTGGTGATTCTCGTATCGGCTTGGTTCGTGGAGAAGAGTACCAACAATTAACGAGTGATCATTCATTAGTCAATGAGTTGCTCAAGGCAGGTCAATTAACACCTGAAGAAGCTGAAGCGCATCCACAAAAAAATATCATTACCCAGTCTATTGGACAAAAAGATGAGATTCAACCTGATTTAGGAATTGTAAGTTTGGAACCTGGTGACTATATCGTTATGAACAGTGATGGTCTCACGAATATGATTTCAGGAAGTGAAATCTATGACATCGTGACAAGTGATATTTCACTTGAAGACAAGGCGGCAACCTTAGTACGTTTTGCAAACAATGCCGGAGGGCTTGACAACATTACTGTTGCCTTGATTGCGATTGAGGAGGAATCAGAATGATCCAGATCGGCAAGATATTTGCCGGACGATATCGGATTATCAAACAAATTGGCCGTGGTGGGATGGCAGATGTCTACCTGGCCAAAGATTTGATTCTGGATGGGGAAGAGGTAGCGGTGAAGGTCCTGAGGACCAACTACCAAACGGATCCAATCGCTGTTGCACGTTTTCAGCGTGAAGCACGTGCGATGGCGGACCTAGATCATCCTCATATCGTTCGAATTACGGATATCGGTGAAGAAGACGGTCAACAATATCTAGCTATGGAATATGTAGCTGGGCTTGACCTCAAACGTTATATCAAAGAACACTACCCTCTATCAAACGAGGAAGCTGTTCGTATCATGGGGCAAATTCTCTTGGCTATGCGTTTGGCGCATGCAAAGGGGATTATTCACCGTGATTTAAAACCTCAAAATATACTCTTGACTCCTGATGGAACCGCAAAAGTTACTGACTTTGGGATTGCAGTGGCCTTTGCAGAAACCAGTTTGACACAGACCAACTCCATGTTGGGTTCTGTTCACTATCTATCACCTGAGCAGGCGCGTGGTTCTAAGGCGACCATACAGAGTGATATTTATGCAATGGGAATTATCTTTTTCGAAATGTTGACAGGTCATATTCCTTATGATGGAGATAGTGCTGTGACCATTGCACTTCAGCATTTCCAAAAACCACTTCCTTCGGTCATTGCAGAAAACCCATCAGTGCCACAATCCTTGGAAAATGTAGTTATAAAAGCGACAGCTAAAAAGTTGACAGACCGTTATCAAACTGTCTCAGAGATGTATGTTGACTTATTGAGCAGTCTTTCTTATAACCGTCGAAATGAACCAAAGCTGGTATTTGAAGATACAAGTAAAGTTGACACAAAAACCTTACCGAAAATTTCACAATCTACTTTAACAGCGATTCCTAAAGTGCAACCAAAGGAAGAAAGTCCTCAGAACCAAAAGCCGACTCAAAAGGCAACTAGTAAAGAAACTGTTGCAAAACCAGTCAAGAAACGTCGTTTTAAAGCGAGGTATTTGGTGATTTTGGCTAGCTTTATACTTGTTTTGGCTTCTCTCTTTTGGATAGTATCCAAAACACCAGCAACTGTTGAAATTCCAAATGTTGCAGGACAAACTGTAGCAGAAGCTAAGGAAAAACTTAAAAAAGCTAATTTTGAAATTGGCGAGGAAAAGTCTGAAGCTAGTGATACGGTAGAAGAAGGCCGAGTGATTCGAACGGATCCAGATGCTGGTTCGTCTCGTAAAGAAGGTATTAAAGTCAATCTCATTATCTCTTCAGGTCAGCAATCATTTAAAATTGGAAATTATATTGGACGCAATTCTACAGACGTCATTGCAGAGTTGAAAGGGAAAAAAGTTCCTGAAAATCTCATCAAGGTTGTAGAAGAAGAATCAAGTGAAACAGAGGCAGGACTTGTTATGAGACAGAGTCTACCAGAAGGAACCACTTATGATCTTAGTAAGGCGACAGAGATTACCTTGACAGTAGCCAAGAAGGTAACTAGCGTTCCTATGCCAAGTTATATTGGATCAAGCCTTGAATTTACCAAGAATAACTTGATTCAGATAGTCGGTGTTAAAGAGGCGAATATTGAAGTAGTAGAGGTTTCTACAGCACCAGAAGGGACTGTTGAGGATACTGTGGTTAGTCAAAGTCCAAAACCAGGTGAAGGTGTAGATTTGAATACAACTCGTATCAAAATTTCTATCTACAAACCGAAAACAACAACAACGACAACAAATCCTTCACAAGGAAATCCAAATCGTGGAGAGACATCACCACAGATTAGAGAACCTCAAACTACGACAGCACCGTCATCTCCGTCATCGAATAATCAGTCGGAGAACCATAATGGTGAGAACTAATCAATCTTTGTCACAGTTTTTGTGACAAAGATTTTTTTTCCTTAAAATTTATGATAAAATAAAAAGAGTTTAAAAAGGAGGGGAACATGGACGAATCAAAAAAACTGAATGCAGTCATTGATGTCATTATGTTAGCAGGAACAATTCTGCTTCGCAATGGATCTGAAATCCATCGTGTCGAAGACACCATGATTCGAATTGCTCATTCACAAGGCATCATGGATTGTAATGTTTTGGCTATGCCTGCAGCTATTTTTTTCTCCATTGAAAATACAAATATCTCTCGAATGAAACGAGTAACCTCCTCTGCTTATAATATTGAGAAGGTGTGTGATGTCAATCAGATTTCACGGCAACTTGTATCAGGGCAGCTTGATTTGGAGACAGCCTTTATTCAACTCAAGCAATTAAATGCTAAGGCATCTCCCTACACCAATGTTCAGCTAACTGCTGCAGCAACCCTTAGTGCTCCCTTCTTCTCTATCATGTTCGGGGGGAATGTCTACGATGCCATTGGTGCAGGAGTGGCAACCATATTTGCTTTCACCTGTTCTCTTTACGTAGAAAAATTTATCCGTATTCCCTTTATGACAGCTTTTGCAGGTGCCCTTGTCTTTGGTTTGATTGCACAATTTTGGGCGCGCTATTCTGGTTTACCGTCTACAGCTGATTTGGTCATTGCAGGTGCGGTCATGCCTTTTGTACCGGGAATTGCTCTGACCAATGCTGTTAGAGATATTATGACCAATCACATTAACTCTGGTATGAGCAAGATGTTTGAATCCTTGCTGGTTACCCTTGCCTTAGGGGCAGGCACCTCTGTCGCCCTCGTACTCATGAACTAATATGACTCTAACAACATTTTTATTGCAGGCTCTAGCTAGTCTGCTAGCTATTATCACTTTTTTAATCGTTTTAAACGTCCAACGTTCCATGCTCATTCCTGGTGGAGTTTTGGGGATGTTAATCTGGCTGCTCTATCTAATACTCAAGGAGCCAACTAATGTTATTTTGGCGACCTTTATTGCCGCTGTAATTGGTTCTTGTATCAGCCAGATTATGAGTATTCTCTACAAAACACCAGCAGTTGTGTTTTCTTTAGCGATTTTAGCTCCGCTGGTACCGGGTTATCTCTCTTATCGAACGACTTCATTTTTTGTGACAGGCGACTATAGAAACGCCATTGCCAGCGCAATGTTGGTGATGATGTTGGCCCTTGTTATCTCTATAGGAATGGCAAGTGGGACAGTTGTACTGAAGTTGTATCACTATCTCAAAAAGAATCGAGCTAGCTAAGTCTCGATTTTTTCGTGGGTAGAGTGGCTGAAAGAGCGTGAGTACGACGATAGAAATGAACTTGATTTGGGGAATCAAGTCTTTTTTCGCTCATTTGACCTCAATTATGATAAAATAGAGGTGAACGAATTTTTACAATGAATGATAAAAATAGAGGTAAATATGACAATCGGTATTGATAAGATTGGTTTTGCGACCAGTCAATACGTTTTGAAATTACAAGATTTAGCAGAAGCTCGAGGGACTGATCCTGAAAAATTGAGTAAAGGACTCCTTTTAAAAGAATTGAGTATTGCTCCTTTAACAGAGGATATTGTTACCTTGGCTGCCAGTGCAGGAAATTCTATCCTGACTGAAGAAGAGAAGCAAGAGATTGATATGGTTATCGTAGCGACAGAATCTGGAGTAGACCAAAGTAAGGCTGCTGCGGTTTTTGTACACGGTCTACTTGGAATTCAACCTTTTGCTCGTAGTTTTGAAATCAAAGAAGCTTGCTATGGTGCAACTGCGGCCCTTCACTATGCTAAGTTACACGTAGAAAATTCTCCTAAATCAAAAGTTTTGGTACTTGCTAGTGATATTGCAAAATATGGTGTCGAAACTCCTGGGGAACCAACTCAAGGAGCAGGTTGTGTTGCCATGTTGATTAGTCAAAATCCACGTGTTATGATCTTCAACAACGATAACGTTGCGCAGACTCGTGATATCATGGACTTTTGGCGTCCAAATTATTCAACGACCCCATTTGTAAATGGAGTCTACTCAACACAGCAGTATTTGGATAGCTTAAAAACGACTTGGGAAGAGTACCAAAAGCGTTATGATTGCGACTTGAATGATTTTGAAGCTATTTGTTTCCATTTGCCATATCCAAAGCTAGCTCTCAAGGGATTGAAAAAAATTCTTGATAAATCTCTACCTCAAGAGAAAAAGGATTTACTTCAAAAACACTTTGATGAGTCCATTATTTACAGCCAAAAAGTTGGGAATATCTATACAGGTTCACTCTTTTTAGGACTCTTGTCTCTTCTTGAAAACTCTGATAGTCTCAAAGCAGGGGACAAGCTAGCTCTCTATAGCTACGGAAGCGGTGCTGTATCTGAGTTCTTCAGTGTGGAATTGGTTGAAGGCTATGAACAGCAATTGCAGAAAAATCGCTTAGAATTGCTAGACCAGCGTCAAGCATTGAGCGTAGCTGATTATGAACGAATCTTCTTTGAGGAAGCAAACTTGGATGAGTCAGGTTCTGCAACCATGTCAGGCTATGAAGGACAGGACTATGCTCTGGTTGAGATTGTAGAACACCAACGTCGCTACAGCAAGGTTGAAAAATAATGAAAAAAAATTGGAATGGATTTGCTAAAAAATCAATTCAAGAGCGCCTTGAGTTCGTTAAGTCTCAGGCGCTTACTTCTATGGAAGCCCAAGAAAGTCTTGAGCAAAATGAAAATCTTAGTATAGCAGTTGCGGACCAACTGAGTGAAAATGTAGTGGGGACCTTCTCACTTCCATACTCTGTAGTTCCAGAAGTGTTGGTAAACGGTCAAGAGTACACAGTTCCTTATGTGACCGAAGAGCCATCTGTCGTTGCTGCGGCTAGTTTTGCTAGTAAGATTATCAAACGTGCGGGTGGTTTTACTGCTCAGGTTCATCAACGCCAAATGATTGGTCAGGTAGCTCTTTATCAGGTTCCAGATAGGGATAAAGCATGTCAGGCTATTTTGAGTCAGAAAGCAGAGCTACTCGAACAAGCAAACCAAGCCTATCCATCTATTGTCAAACGTGGTGGTGGAGCCAGAGAGCTAACAGTTGAGAAAATTTCTGGTGAGGCTGACTTTTTAGTGGTTTATCTCCATGTGGATACTCAGGAAGCCATGGGAGCTAATATGCTCAATACCATGTTAGAGGCTTTAAAACCTAGCATAGAAGCTCTAAGTCAAGGGCAAAGTTTAATGGGCATTCTATCCAACTATGCCACAGATTCTCTAGTAACTGCAACTTGTCGGATTGCCTTTCGTTATTTGAGCCGCCAGAAGGATGAAGCGCGTGAACTAGCGGAAAAAATGGTTTTAGCTAGCCAGTTTGCTAAAGCAGATCCTTATCGAGCAGCGACTCACAACAAGGGAATCTTTAACGGAATTGATGCTCTCTTGATTGCTACTGGAAATGATTGGCGTGCCATCGAAGCAGGAGCGCATGCCTATGCCAGTCATGATGGTGTTTATCGAGGTCTCAGTCGTTGGACGATGGATTTGGAAACAGAAGAGTTAATAGGAGAGATGACTATGCCGATGCCAGTTGCTACCAAGGGTGGATCAATTGGTCTTAATCCTCGTGTAGTTCTCAGCCATGAATTGCTAGGTCATCCATCAGCTAAGGAATTGGCTCAAATTATCGTGTCAATTGGTCTTGCACAAAACTTTGCAGCTCTTAAAGCTCTTGTCAGCACAGGAATTCAGCATGGACACATGAAACTTCAAGCGAAGTCACTAGCCCTCCTTGCAGGAGCCACAGAGGCTGAAGTGCCTAAGTTGGTAGAAAGCTTGATTGCTGAAAAAACTTTTAATTTAGAAAAAGCCCAAACACTTTTGAAAAACTTAAGATCATAAGAAAAACTCAGACGAAACTAGTCTGAGTTTTTTTGTGCTTAAATACTTTTACCTGGTAAGAGACTAACTGGCAAGAAATAACCAGTGGTAGCAACCTCTTTGCCTTCAATTTTTTGTAAGAGCAAATCAACTGTTAGGCGAGCAATTTCTTCCAAGGGTTGTTTAATGGTAGTGAGGTGAGGGTAGTAATTTTCAATGAAATAAGTCCCGTCATATCCGATTACCTTGAGTTGTTCAGGAACAGAGAGACCAAGCTCCTGGGCAATCTTAATAACCAAAATAGCAGTTAAATCATCAGAGGCGAAAATCGCATTTGGTTTTTGTTTGGTCAGGATATTTTTAATTTCCATTTCCTTACGAAGGGGTGAAAAATCACTGGAAACATTGATAATAGGAGCCTTTGGCAAGATTGAAGCAAAACCAGCATGACGAAGTCCAGTTGGTGAATTGGAATTGTCATTTCCTGTAATCATAATGATAGACTTGGCTCCAGTTTTAGCCAAGGTCTGAGCGGCTAGGACTCCGCCAGCATAGTTGTCAGAAGAAACGACAGGTATGTCTGGTGATAGGTTACGGTCAAATGAAATGATCGGAGCGGTTACGCGATTGTAATCCTCAATCCCAAGGTTATGACTTCCCGAAATGATGCCGTCCACCTGGTTGGCTTCTAACATTTCGATGTATTCGCGTTCTTTTTCCGAATCGTGTTCACTATTACAGATGATGGTCTTGTAACCTTTTTTGAAGAGTTCGTGTTCCAATTTATCAATCAATTCAGCATAGAAAACATGGCTGATTTTAGGGAAAATCAAACCGATTAACTTGGCTGATTTACCTTGAAGACTGCGAGCAAGGTTGTTGGGTTTATAGCCCAGCTCACGCATAGCATCATTGACTTTTTGAATGGTTTTTTCTGACAGATAACCCTTTTTGTTGATGACACGTGAAACGGTAGTAGGGCTGACACCAGCTAATTTTGCGACATCAGTTAGTTTTGCGACCATATTCTAATTCGTAGTATGTTCCAGTTGGGTTTCCAGATTTGATAAGGATTCCATTTTGGTTCTCATGTGGGAAGACACGACCAGAAAATACTTTTTCTCCTTTATTAATGAAAATTTCAAAGATTGAATTGTCGATGAAGATATTTACGGTAGTAGCTTGGTTATCAATTGGACATGAGCGAGTAGTTCCAAATTCTTGAGCGTATTGCTCACCTACCTGACTGCGGTCAACGGTTACTTGGCCATTGACAAGATCGAAATTGATAGAGAGCCCCTTGCCGTCTTTATCAGCAAGAAGGATGATTTCACTTTGGCTATTAGCCTCTAAGTTTAGTTCAAGTTCGTAGGTGTTCTTAGTTTCAGAACGATTTGAAAATTCCTCTTTTGAAGCTCGGAGGTCCTGGATAGCTGCTACAGGATACTGATAGAGTTTGCCATCTTTAATGGTAAGTTCCTTGACTAATGAGAAGGTTCCTTGATGATCGAAACGGTCAGATGGGTAAGAAACATCTGGTAGACCAAGCCAGCTGACTGCCAGGGCGCGACCATCAGGAGCATTGAAGGCTTGAGTGGCATAGGCTTCAAATCCATAATCAAGATTGTGAAGTTCAGACACATCTACCATACGAGCATTTTCTGGGTCAAAGGAAGCGCCGATTTTATACATATTTGGATAGATATTGTCATAGTCAAGAACCCTTTTATCTAAACCTTGTGGGCAGTAAAGAAGGACAGGTTGTTCTCCGACAAAGACAAGATTTGGGCACTCCATCATATAGGCAGTGCGATCGTTAGCGAAGTCAAGGTCGCCAACTGCTTGCCAGTTTGTGTAGTCGTTGTCAACAGCCTTGTAGAGACGGACGAAGCCTTTTTTATCCAAGTCCTGTCCACCGACGATAGCATAGTATTGACCTTTAAAGTTAAAAATTTGCGGATCGCGGAAATGATCAGTAGAGTCTGCTGGCTGGTCAATCAAGATCTTATCAATCTTATCAATCTTTCCATCCTTGTCCACTAAGGCACCAATCTGGTAAGGATGGCGAATCCAATTTTCATCACGAACATTACCTGTATAGAATAGGAACAAGTTATCGTCAAACTGCATGGCAGATCCAGAGTAAGCACCGTGGCTATCCAGAGGAGTATCAGGTAATATTTTTACACCTGTTTCAGTAAAGTGAACCAAGTCGTCGCTTTCAAGCTGAACCCAAGATTTCAAACCGTGAGCTGCACCAAAGGGGAAATTTTGGTAAAAAACAATCCATTTGCCATCGAAGTAAGAAAAACCATTTGGATCATTAAGGAGTCCTTCTTTTGGCTCAATGTGATAGCTGACGTGCCATGGGGATTGTGCCATCTTTTCTTGGATTTCTTTTCTTTCTTTTTGTGTCCAATCTTCATAGCGTCTATAACGACGCTCGGTAGTCCATTCCATTTATATTCCCTCCATAAATTCTACTATCTTTATAGTAAACGTTTCCTTATAAAAAAGCAAGTCTTTTATATCGAATTTGAGAAAAAAATGTCAAACGATTGACAGACAATTAGGAGCTTGTTTTTATGAAAATCAATGAAAATATGAAAGTTTCTGAAAAAATACACATAAAAACACGTAGGAACAGGCATTTTTGAGAGGATTTTATCAACAAAGTAGCAAAAACTTTAATAACCAAAAAACTTTTTCTGCAAAACGCTTGACATATTTTTGAAAGATGATAAAATAATACTCGTAGGGCGAGTAAAATCGCTTTCAAACAAGAACAAATTTTTTATAAGGAGATTTTTGCAAATGACCAATACAGAAATTGCAAAAAAAGTCATCGATGCCTTAGGCGGACGTGAAAATGTCAACAGTGTAGCTCACTGTGCGACTCGCCTCCGTGTGATGGTGAAAGATGAAGCGAAAATTAACAAGGATGCTATCGAGAACTTGGAAAAAGTTCAAGGCGCTTTCTTTAACTCAGGTCAATACCAAATCATCTTTGGTACTGGTACAGTAAACAAGATGTACGATGAAGTCGTAGCTCTTGGTTTGCCAACATCTTCTAAAGAAGATATGAAAGCAGAAGCTGCTAAACAAGGGAATTGGTTCCAACGTGCCATCCGTACTTTCGGTGACGTCTTCGTTCCAATCATTCCAGCAATCGTAGCAACTGGTCTCTTCATGGGACTTCGTGGTTTTTTGGCTTCGCTTGGATACACACTTCCTAATGATTTAAATGTTTACTCACAGATTTTAACGGATACAGCTTTTATTGTATTGCCAGCTCTGGTTGTTTGGTCTACCTTCCGTGTATTTGGTGGTAATCAAACAATCGGTATTGTTCTTGGTATGATGCTAATTGCAGGTCAATTACCAAATGCCTGGGTTGTAGCTTCTGGTGGGGACGTAACTCCAACTATTTTCTTTGGCTTTATTCCTGTTGTTGGTTTGCAAGGGTCCGTTCTTCCAGCCTTCATCATCGGGGTTGTCGGAGCTAAATTTGAAAAAGCTGTTCGTAAAGTGGTTCCAGAAGTTTTGGATCTTTTGCTAACACCATTCGTAACACTTTTGGTAATGTCAATTCTCGGACTCTTCCTTATTGGACCAATCTTCCACGTAGTTGAGGAGTACATTTTAGCAGGTACTCAAGCCATCCTACATTTGCCATTTGGACTTGGAGGATTCTTGATTGGTGGAGTTCACCAAGTAATCGTTGTATCTGGTGTTCACCATATCTTCAACTTCTTAGAAGCTAAACTAGTAGCTGCAGGAGCTAATCCGTTTAATGCTATTATTACAGCTGCTATGACTGCTCAAGGTGCTGCAACTGTAGCTGTTGGTGTGAAAACTAAAAATCCTAAATTGAAAGCTTTGGCTTTCCCGGCTGCTCTTTCTGCATTCCTTGGTATTACTGAGCCTGCTATCTTCGGGGTAAACTTGCGTTACCGTAAACCATTCTTCCTTTCATTGATCGCTGGTGCTATTGGTGGTGGATTGGCATCTATCCTTGGTCTTGCTGGTACTGGTATGGGTATTACTATCATTCCTGGAACTTCTCTTTATGTTGGTAATGGACAACTTCCACAATACCTTCTTATGGTAGCTGTATCATTTGCACTTGGTTTTGCTCTTACTTACATGTTTGGTTACGAAGATGAAGTAGAAGAAGTTTCAGGAGCAATTTCTGAAGTTGAAACTGACCGTTTAACAGAAGAAGCAGTAACTGGTAATCTTGTTTCACTTAGCGAAGGTGTTATCCAAACTCCAATCGTTGGTGATGTTGTTGCTCTTTCAAATGTGAATGACCCAGTATTCTCAAGCGGAGCTATGGGACAAGGTATCGCCGTGAAACCTAGCCAAGATGTTGTTTATGCACCAGCTGATGCTGAAGTAACAATCGTCTTCCCAACTGGCCATGCTTATGGATTGAGAACAGCTAACGGTGCTGAAATCTTAATTCACGTTGGTATCGATACTGTTTCAATGAATGGTGAAGGCTTCAACCATAAAGTTGCCCAAGGTGACAAGGTTAAAGCTGGAGATGTTCTTGGAACATTTGACTCAGCTAAGATTGCCGCTGCAGGACTTGATAACACAACTATGGTTATCGTAACAAACACTGCGGACTTTGCTTCAGTAAATCCAGTTGCTTCTGGATCAGTTGCTAAGGGTGACGCAATCATCGAAGTTAAAGCTTAATAAATCAAAAAAACGAACAAATGTCATGTTTGTTCGTTTTTGATTGAATGGTAAAATTTACAGAGGAAAATCTAAAATATTGAGCAATTTTCAGTATGGAAATATGCTATAATAAAGAAAATAAATACAAGAGGTTAATCATGACAAAACTATACGGAAGCTTGGAAGCGGGCGGTACAAAATTTGTCTGTGCTGTCGGAGATGAAAACTATAACGTTGTAGAAAAAGTACAATTTCCTACAACAACACCTATTGAAACAATCGATAAAACCATCGAGTTCTTCTCAAAATTCGATAATCTTGCAGGACTTGCCATTGGTTCATTTGGTCCAATCGATATCGATAAAAACTCAAAAACTTACGGATTTATCACAACAACTCCAAAACCTAACTGGGCAAATGTCGACTTGCTTGGTGCCCTTCGTCGCGCTCTAAACGTGCCTATGAATTTCACAACAGACGTAAATAGTTCTGCATACGGTGAAGTGGTTGCTCGTAATAATGCCGGCGGTCGTATCGAAAACTTGGTTTATTACACTATCGGTACAGGTATCGGTGCAGGTGTTATCCAACGTGGCGAGTTTATTGGCGGTGTTGGTCACCCTGAGATGGGTCACTATTATGTGGCTAGACACCCAATGGATATTGAAAAAGAATTTAATGGTGTTTGTCCTTTCCATAATGGATGTTTGGAAGGTTATGCAGCTGGTCCAAGTTTGGAAGCTCGTACAGGTGTTCGTGGGGAAAACATTGAACTCAACAACTCTGTTTGGGATGTTCAAGCCTACTACATTGCTCAAGCCGCAGTGAATGCGACTGTAACTTTCCGTCCAGATGTCATCGTCTTTGGTGGTGGGGTTATGGCTCAACAACATATGCTTGACCGTGTACGTGAGAAATTCACAGCCCTACTCAATGGCTACCTACCAGTTCCAGATGTACGTGACTATATCGTGACTCCAGCTGTTGCTGGCAATGGTTCAGCTACACTAGGAAACTTCGTTCTTGCTAAGAGCGTTGCAAAATAAGAATATAAAAAACTCCCAACTGAGAAAGTTGGGAGTTTTGCTTTAGTCTTTTTCTATTTTTGTTTCCTGATGGAAAATATTTTGCCAAGTTTCGTGGCGGCGCCAGATGCTGGTATGAATGGTATCACCGACTTGGTATCGGATGAGTTTTGTTTTTTGGCTGATAGAGGTTAACTGAAGCTCCTTGATAGCAGAGGTTAATTCTTTTTCAGCCTTATAGGCATTCTTGTCCAGTTCTTGTCCGTCCTGGCGGATATAAACGAAGTCTTCTGCAAGTAACTCTTCCAGTTGATTTCCTTGGTCGATTAGTTGCTCTCTCATGAGCAATTTTTTATAGACATTATCTAGAATTTCATCCTCAGGGATTGGTGCTGGTTCGATATGAATGTCTGTATCAAAGACACCAAAGCGTTCTGATAACATGGATTCGACCTGATCCGCAATTTCGTGACTTTCAAAAACAGACAAATCAGGGTTCATTTCCAGAGTGATGTCCAGATAAATATTGCTTCCGTAGGTACGACCCCTTTGAGATTTGACCTTGCTAATCTTAGGAATTTCCATGATAGCCTTTTGATAATCTTCTAGCAAGTGCTCATCAAAACCATCAGAAAGGCTGAAGGATGACTCAATGAAGATATCATAAGCAGTTTTAAGAATAAAGAAGGTAATGATAATAGCGACCAACTTATCCACGATTGGATAGTTGAAGCTACTAGCCAGGATAGCAATAGAAGTTCCAAGAGATGTTACGGCATCTGACAGATTGTCCTTAGCGGCAGCCTTGAGGGCCTTTGATTTAGCTTGCTTACTCAGATGGGTATTGTAGAGATAAACGGCAAACATGATGATAGCAGAGATGACTCCTAGAGTCGCCCCAAGTGGGTCAATAACCGTTTGTTCTCGGCTGAGTATCTTTTGAATGGTGTCCCGTAGAACATCAAAGCCAACGTAAAACATGATGATGGAAGTGATGAGACTTGCCAAATCCTCTATTTTCC
Organism: Streptococcus infantis; assembly: GCF_964243025.1. Taxonomy (GTDB): domain Bacteria; phylum Bacillota; class Bacilli; order Lactobacillales; family Streptococcaceae; genus Streptococcus; species Streptococcus infantis_N. The sequence continues at coordinate 178,619 of NZ_CAXTDJ010000004.1, read as the reverse complement.
AGTGGCCGAAGCGATGATCTCTATCTGCCGGTTGGCGAGCCAAACGAATCCCAATTAGAAGGGCCACGTTTCCAACAATATCTGAAACGTTATTAAAACCATCTGCCACCAAACTGGATGAATGGAGGAGGTGTCCGGTCGCTAGCTTAGCTGCAGACAAGAATAGATAGGTCAAAATGCTGATAATGGCACCACGCTCAGCCAATTTTAAGTTTGAAACCGATTGATTCATCTAACTCCCTTTCTAGCATTTTAGTATTCTTTCATTATACTGGTTTTTCAAGGAAAATTCAAATGTGGGAAGTAAGTTAAATACACCTCAAAACTTGAAAACTTTTGAAATTCTGATATAATAGAACTACTCAAGGGAGTAGCTGGCGGGAAACCGCGATAGTGTCGTCATTACGAATTATTTCCGGCACTATATTAAACAGCGAGACTTGTTTTTTTAAAAAACAGGTCTCTTTTTTTGTAAAAAGAGGCCAAAAAGGAGGAGACTGTTTTGTCAAAAGAACAAAATAAAGACTTGTTTTACACACAAGCCTCAGAAGAAGTCCTAAAGAACTTGGACTCATCTATCGAAGGTTTGTCAACTGCTCAAGCTCAAGAACGCTTAGCGACTTATGGTCGTAATGAGTTGGAAGAGGGTGAGAAACGTAGCCTACTAGCTAAATTCCTTGATCAATTTAAGGATTTGATGATTATCATCTTGCTTGCGGCAGCGGCACTTTCTGTGATTACAGAAGGAATGGACGGTCTAACGGATGCCATTATCATCTTGGCTGTTGTAGTCTTGAATGCTGCCTTTGGGGTTTACCAGGAAGGGCAAGCAGAAGCAGCCATTGAAGCTCTGAAAAATATGTCTAGCCCGATGGCTCGTGTTCGTCGTGATGGTCATGTTATTGAGATTGACTCAAAAGAATTGGTCCCTGGGGACATCGTCTTGCTAGAAGCTGGAGATGTGGTGCCTGCCGATATGCGTTTGCTTGAAGCGGCGTCTCTTAAAATCGAAGAAGCTGCTCTTACTGGTGAGTCTGTCCCAGTTGAAAAAGATGTGACAGGACTTGTTGAAGCAGATGCTGGTATCGGGGATCGTGTTAACATGGGTTACCAAAACTCAAACGTAACTTACGGTCGTGGTATCGGTGTCGTAACCAATACTGGTATGTATACAGAAGTTGGTAAGATTGCGGACATGTTGGCCAATGCAGACGAAACAGAAACACCGTTGAAGCAAAGTTTGGAACAATTATCTAAGGCCTTGACTTACTTGATTATTGTGATTGCAGTTATTACCTTCTTGGTTGGTGTCTTTGTTCGTGGTGAACATCCATTAGAAGGCTTGATGGTGGCGGTTGCTCTTGCGGTTGCTGCGATTCCAGAAGGTCTCCCTGCCATTGTAACCATCGTTCTATCATTGGGAACAACAACCCTTGCAAAACGTAATTCGATTGTCCGTAAATTGCCAGCGGTTGAAACGCTTGGTTCAACAGAAATCATTGCATCTGATAAAACAGGTACTTTGACCATGAACCAAATGACGGTTGAAAAAGTTTATACCAACGGTCAATTGCAAAGCTCGGCATCTGAAATTGCTACTAACAACAATACGCTACGTATCATGAACTTTGCCAATGACACCAAGGTGGACCCATCTGGCAAGCTGATCGGGGATCCAACGGAGACAGCTCTTGTACAGTTTGGTTTGGACCACAACTTTGATGTTCGTGAAGTCTTGAAGGATGAGCCACGTGTAGCTGAATTGCCATTTGACTCAGACCGTAAACTCATGTCTACCATTCATAAGGAAGCAGACGGTTCTTACTTTATCGCTGTCAAGGGTGCGCCTGACCAACTGCTCAAGCGCGTGACTCGTATTGAAGTCAATGGGGAAGTTCGCCCAATCACAGAAGAAGATAAACAAGCTATCCTTGCTACCAACAAAGACTTGGCTAAACAAGCCCTTCGTGTCTTGATGATGGCTTATAAGACAAGCAACGAAATCCCAACCTTGGAATCTGAAATTGTTGAGTCTGACCTCATCTTCTCTGGTTTGATCGGAATGATTGACCCTGAGCGCCCAGAAGCTGCAGAAGCTGTACGTGTCGCTAAAGAAGCAGGTATCCGTCCAATCATGATCACAGGTGACCACCAAGATACGGCTGAAGCTATTGCTAAACGTCTCGGTATCATCGATCCAAATGATACAGAAGACCATGTCTTCACTGGTGCTGAATTGAATGAACTCACTGATGAAGAATTCCAAAAAGTCTTCAAGCAATACTCTGTATACGCACGTGTATCACCTGAGCACAAGGTTCGTATCGTGAAAGCATGGCAAAATGAAGGTAAAGTTGTTGCCATGACAGGTGATGGAGTTAACGATGCGCCTTCACTTAAGACAGCTGACATCGGTATCGGTATGGGGATTACTGGTACAGAAGTCTCTAAAGGAGCTTCTGATATGGTCCTTGCTGATGATAACTTTGCAACCATTATCGTAGCGGTAGAAGAAGGACGTAAGGTCTTCTCAAATATCCAAAAATCCATCCAATACCTCTTGTCTGCTAATATGGCTGAAGTTTTCACCATCTTCTTTGCAACATTGTTAGGTTGGGATGTGCTTCAACCAGTGCATCTTCTCTGGATTAACCTGGTAACAGATACGCTACCAGCCATCGCCCTTGGTGTGGAACCAGCTGAGCCAGGCGTTATGACCCACAAACCTCGTGGGCGTAAGTCTAACTTCTTTGATGGTGGTGTCTTCGGAGCAATCATTTATCAAGGGATCTTCCAAACCATGCTAGTTTTGGGTGTTTATGGTTGGGCTCTTCTCTTCCCAGAGCACCAAGGTCATACTGAAATCCATGCGGATGCCCTTACCATGGCTTTTGCAACTCTCGGTTTGATCCAATTGCTCCATGCCTTTAACGTTAAGTCAGTTTACCAATCAATCTTTAAAGTGGGACTCTTTACCAACAAGACCTTTAACTGGTCTATCCCAGTTGCCTTCGTCCTCTTTGTGGTGACAATTTTGGTTCCTGGATTTAATAATCTCTTCCACGTTTCAAACTTGAGCTTGACTCAATGGATGGTGGTCGCTGTAGGAGCACTTATGATTGTAGTCCTTGTTGAAATTGTCAAAGCAGTTCAACGAGCACTTGGAAAAGATAAAAACGCTATTTAAACATTGAAAAGTCATCTTTGGATGGCTTTTTTGCTTTTATATATGGTAAACAGAGATAGATTTTATGCTATAATCAAGTTGAGAAAAAGATGGAGGAATAGTAGTTGGAAAAGAAAATTGTCAAAGATATCTTGTTTTTGTCGCAGGTATCCCAGCCTGCTAGTCAGGAAGATTTACCCCTAGTAAAGGATTTGCAGGATACCCTACAGGCTAACCGAGAAACCTGTGTTGGACTAGCGGCCAATATGATTGGGGTACAAAAACGCGTCATCATTTTTAATATCGGAATGATTCCCATGGTTATGTTTAATCCAGTTCTCCAATCTTTTGAAGGGGCATACGAGACAGAGGAAGGTTGTTTGTCTTTGACAGGTGTAAGACCGACAACTAGGTATGAGAAGATTACAGTAAGCTACAGAGACATCCATTGGCAAGAGCAAACCATTACCCTGACAGGATTTCCAGCGCAGATTTGTCAGCATGAACTGGATCATTTAGAAGGTCGTATTATTTAGGCTCAAATCCTTCAAATTAAGTAAAGCCTCGTTTTTCTTGCACTCTTGTTTGAAATTTGTGATAATAAATGAAAGAATAATAAATGGAGGACAGTCAAATGGGATTTTATCTGATGATTGGTTCGATGTTACTTGGTCTTTTCGCTTTGAAGATAGGATTTTCTCACCTAAAGGAGAAAAAGGTTACTCTGTCATCTATTTTGACAAGCTGCCTTGGGACAGCACTAGTTCTCTTTGCAATCTGGTTAGGATTGCCAAAATAAGGAAAGAAGCCTCGGTATTCACCGAGGTTTTTAGGTGCAAATCCTTGGTAGTCCTAAAAAAATATGCTACACTAACATTATGAAAATTCTAATCCCAACTGCAAAAGAAATGAACACCGAAATTCCTAGATTAGAGGCTAAACCATTGCGTCCTGAAAGTCAGGCAGTGCTGGATGAATTGGCCAGATATTCTGCCCAAGAGCTGGAGAGTTTTTACAAAATATCTGCCGAAAAAGCGCAAGAGGAGTATGACCATATCCAGGCCTTGAAAAATGAAACTGCGACAAACTATCCAGCCTTGCACCTCTTTGATGGACTCATGTATCGCAACATCAAACGGGACGATCTCACCAAGGAGGAGCAAACCTATCTCGAGAAACATCTCATGATAACGTCAGCTCTCTATGGTGTGATCCCAGCCTTTGCGCCGATTGCACCTCACAGACTGGACTTTTTGATGAAGCTCAAAGTCGTTGGGAAAAGTCTGAAAAGTCATTGGAAGGCAGCCTATGAAGAGTCAATGAAAGACCAGAAGTTAATCTTTTCACTCTTGTCTTCAGAGTTTGAAACTGTCTTTCCTAAAGAAATCCGTGAGAAAATGGTGACCTTCAAGTTCATGGAAGAAAGAGATGGAAAACTAAAAATCCACTCAACCATTTCTAAAAAAGCTAGAGGGGCTTTCTTAACAGCCTTGATGGAAAATCAGGTAACCTCGGTTGAAGAGATTAAAAAGCTCAGCTTTGCAGGTTTCAATTATCGAGAAGACTTGTCTAGTGATAAGGAATTGGCCTTTGTAAAATAGAATGAAAGAAGAGCTTGCTCCCTATCTTTATAGGAGCAAGCTTTTTATGATTTGGCCTTGCTATTTTTTATTTAGAATGGTAGGAATTTTCTCACAATTTTGGTATAATAGGACTATTAGAAAATTTCGAGGAGACAAACATGTCAGTTAAGATTGCTTTACTTGGATTTGGTACAGTAGCCAGTGGCGTACCATTCTTGCTAAAGAAAAATAGAGAAAAAATTGTTCAAGCAGCCCAGTCAGAAATTGAAGTAGCTAAAGTTTTGGTCAAAGACGATCAAGAGAAAGCCCGCTTGCTTGAAGCAGGAAATGATTTTAATTTTGTAACAAACATCGATGAAATCTTGTCAGACAAAGACATCACGATTGTTGTTGAGTTGATGGGGCGTATCGAACCTGCTAAAACCTTTATCACTCGTGCTTTAGAAGCAGGGAAACACGTCGTGACAGCTAACAAGGACCTTTTGGCTGTTCATGGTGCAGAATTGCTTGAGATTGCCAAAACTCACAATGTTGCCCTATACTATGAAGCAGCTGTTGCAGGAGGAATCCCAATCCTTCGTACCTTGGTCAACTCACTAGCATCAGACAAAATCACACGTGTTCTTGGTGTTGTCAACGGAACATCTAACTTCATGATGACCAAAATGGTAACAGAAGGTTGGTCTTATGAAGATGCTTTGGCAGAAGCTCAACGACTTGGCTTTGCTGAAAGCGACCCTACCAATGACGTTGACGGGATTGATGCGGCTTACAAGATGGTCATCCTCAGTCAGTTCGCCTTTGGGATGAATGTCAAGTTTGAAGATGTAGGCCACCAAGGAATTCGCAACATTACTCCAGAAGATGTAGCAGTAGCTCAAGAACTTGGTTACGTAGTCAAATTGGTTGGTTCTGTTGAAGAAACGGCATCTGGTATTGCTGCTGAGGTTACGCCAACCTTCCTTCCTAAAGAACATCCACTTGCGAGTGTTAATGGTGTTATGAATGCAGTCTTTGTAGAGTCTATCGGTATCGGGGAGTCTATGTACTATGGACCAGGTGCTGGTCAAAAACCAACTGCAACAAGTGTTGTGGCTGATATTGCCCGCATCGTTCGTCGTCTGAATGATGGAACAATTGGAAAAGCCTTTAATGAATACAGCCGTCCAGTAGTCTTGGCTAAGCCAGAAGATGTCAAAGCTAACTACTATTTCTCAATCTTGGCTCCAGATTCAAAAGGTCAAGTCTTGAAATTGGCTGAGCTCTTTAATGCAGAAGATATCTCCTTCAAGCAAATCCTTCAAGATGGTAAGCAAGAAGGCAAGGCTCGTGTTGTCATCATCACTCATAAAATCAACAAGGCGCAACTTGAAAATATTACAGCAGCTTTGAAGGGTGTAGCCGAGTTTGAACTTCTCAACACCTTCAAGGTTTTAGGAGACTAAGATGAAGATTATTGTACCTGCTACAAGTGCCAATGTGGGTCCTGGCTTTGACTCGGTTGGTGTAGCTGTAACTAAGTATCTAGAAATTCAGGTTTGTGAGGAACGTGAAGAATGGATGATTGAGCACCAATTAGGCAAATGGATTCCACGTGATGAACGTAATCTTTTGCTGAAGATTGCTCTACAAATTGTTCCAGACCTCCAACCTAGACGTCTGAAGATGGTCAGTGATATTCCGCTTGCGCGTGGACTAGGTTCATCGAGCTCGGTCATCGTTGCTGGGATTGAACTGGCAAATCAACTCGGAAACTTGAAACTAAGCAAACATGAAAAATTACAATTGGCAACTAAAATCGAAGGGCATCCTGATAATGTTGCACCTGCTATCTATGGAAACCTCGTCATTGCCAGTTCGGTAGAAGGTCAGGTTTCAGCTGTTGTGGCGCCTTTCCCAGAGTGTGCCTTCCTAGCTTATATTCCAAACTATGAATTGCGAACTCGCGATAGTCGTGGTGTCTTGCCTAAGAAACTCTCTTACAAGGAAGCCGTTGCTGCAAGTTCTATCGCCAATGTGGCTATTGCAGCCCTACTGACTGGAGATATGGTCAAAGCAGGCCAGGCTATTGAGAGTGACCTTTTCCATGAGCGTTACCGTCAAGAACTGGTGAGAGAATTTGCGACGATCAAGAAAGTTGCTAAGAGAAATGGTGCTTATGCGACCTACTTGTCTGGTGCTGGCCCAACTGTTATGGTCTTGGCTGAGCCTGATAAGATGCCTAAGATTAAGGCTGAGCTTGAAAAGCAACCGTTCAAAGGCAAACTTCATGAGTTGCAAGTAGATACAGAAGGCGTTCGCGTCGAAGCAAAATAAACAGAACAATGGGATGGGGAAACTCTCTATTAGAGGCTTCCTGTCCTTTTTTTGAAAATGAAACATGGGATATGAAATGATTCCCGTGTTTAGCGTCCGACAGACGGTCAAGGAGGATTTGAAATGGCAGAAATATATCTAGCAGGCGGTTGTTTTTGGGGCTTGGAAGAATACTTTTCACGTATTTCTGGAGTGCTGCAAACCAGTGTTGGTTATGCCAATGGTCAAGTTGAAACTACCAATTATCAATTAATCAAAGAAACAGATCACGCAGAGACTGTGCAAGTCGTCTACGACGAAAAGGTGGTCTCGCTCCGTGAGATTTTACTCTATTATTTCCGAGTTATCGATCCCCTTTCTGTCAACCAACAAGGGAATGACCGTGGTCGTCAATACCGCACAGGGATTTATTACAAAGATGAAGAGGATTTACCGACTATCAATACAGTGGTTCGTGAACAAGAACTCCTCATCGGTCGTAAAATTGCAGTGGAAGTGGAGAAACTACGTCACTACATCTTGGCTGAAGACTATCACCAAGACTACCTCAAGAAAAATCCTGGAGGCTATTGCCATATCGATGTGAGGGATGCTGAGAAACCACTGATAGATGCCGCCAACTATGAAAAACCGAGTCAGGCAGTTTTACGAGAAAGTTTATCAGAAGAGTCCTACCGAGTTACCCAAGAGGCTGCGACGGAAGCTCCTTTTAGCAATGCTTATGACCAAACTTTTGAGGAAGGAATTTATGTCGATATCACGACTGGTGAGCCTCTCTTCTTTGCTAAGGATAAGTTTGCCTCAGGCTGTGGTTGGCCAAGTTTTAGCCGACCAATTTCGAAAGAACTTATCCATTACTATCAAGACCTAAGCCACGGTATGGAGCGAATCGAAGTCCGTTCACGTTCAGGAAATGCTCACTTGGGACATGTCTTTACAGATGGACCTCAGGAACTAGGTGGTTTACGCTATTGTATCAATTCTGCATCCTTACGATTTATCGCTAAGGGTGAAATGGAGGAAGCCGGCTATGGCTACCTGCTTCCATATTTGAACAAGTAAAAAGAGAGAGTGGGACAGAAATCGTTAATTCGTTAGAATTCGATTTCGTCGTCCCACCTCCGCACAGTTGAGTAGGGCTGTAAAAGCTGATGAAATCAGCGTAGTAGAGCCCACTCAACCACTGCGTCTTTCTCGACAATCCAAAGACAATTGAGAGGCTAGGGCTTTTGTCACACTCTCTTCATGTTGAAATAGACGGGACACATGAAATACTTACTTTCTTACTTTAAACCCCATAAACAACAAGAAAAGTTGCCTTCGGGTGACTTTTTTGTTACAATAGCTAGAAAAATTATCCAGTATGAATACTTATATAGAAAAGGAGCCTAGTGATGAAAGTCTTTCAGCATGTAAATATCGTGACTTGTGACCAAAATTTCCATGTCTATCTAGATGGGATTTTGGCTATTAAAGAATCCCAAATCGTCTATGTCGGTCAGGAAAATCAAGAGATTCTTAAACAAGCAGATCAAATCATAGACTATCAGGGTGCCTGGATTATGCCTGGCTTGGTTAACTGCCATACTCATTCTGCCATGACAGGCTTGAGAGGTATTCGTGATGATAGCAATCTCCACGAATGGCTAGAGGACTATATCTGGCCAGCAGAAGCAGAATTCACACCAGAGATGACTACAAAGGCTGTCAAAGAGGCGCTGACAGAAATGATCCAGTCTGGAACAACAACCTTCAACGACATGTACAATCCTAATGGAGTGGATATAGTTGAGATTTATGTGGCAGTCAAGGCATCCAAGATGCGTTGCTATTTTTCTCCAACCCTTTTTTCTTCAGAAGCTGAGACTACGAAGGAGACTATCGCTAGAACTCGAGCTATAATTGAGACAATCAAAGGCTACCAAGACCCAAATTTCAAGGTGATGGTGGCTCCTCATTCGCCCTACAGTTGTAGTCGAGATTTGCTGGAGGCAAGTCTTGAGCTAGCAAAAGAAGAAAACATTCCTCTTCATATCCATGTTGCAGAAACACAGGAGGAGTCAGGCATTATCCTGAAACGTTATGGCAAACGCCCATTAGCCTTTCTAGATGATCTTGGCTATTTAGACCATAAAGCTGTCTTTGCCCATGGTGTGGAGTTACATGAAGGAGAAATTGAGCGCCTGGCAGATTCACAAGTAGCTATAGCCCACAATCCTATCAGCAACCTCAAATTAGCATCAGGGATTGCACCAGTCGTTCAACTTCAACAGGCAGGAGTAGCAGTTGGTATTGCGACGGATTCAGTTGCTTCTAACAATAACCTGGATATGTTTGAGGAAGGACGGACTGCAGCACTCTTACAGAAGATGAAGAGTGGTGATGCTAGCCAATTTCCAATCGAAACTGCCCTCAAGGCCTTGACAATCGAGGGTGCTAAGGTGTTAGGAATGGAAGATGAGATTGGTAGTCTAGAAGTCGGCAAGCAAGCTGATTTCCTAGTCATCCAACCTCAAGGGAAAATCCACCTCCAACCTCAAGAAAACATGCTATCTCACCTCGTTTATGCCGTCAAATCTAGTGATGTTAATGATGTCTATATAGCTGGTGAGCAAGTCGTAAAAGACGGTCAAGTGTTGACTGTTAACTTGTAAAAAGTAGTATAAATTTACGAAATCTCATAGAAAATTTCTTGTGAGGTTTTTAAAATTTTGCTAGAAATAAGGTCAGTAGACCTCTTGCAGAAATATATTGATACTAAATTAGAGAAACACCTATTAGATAAAAAAAAAAAATTGTGGTATAATAATAAGATGCAAAAAAAGGAGTATGTATGGACATTTCAGAAATTCGTCAAAAAATTGACGCAAATCGTGAAAAATTAGCTTCTTTCAGGGGGTCTCTTTGACCTCGAAGGTTTAGAGGAAGAAATTGCCATTTTGGAAAACAAAATGACAGAACCTGATTTTTGGAACGATAATATTGCGGCCCAAAAAACGTCGCAAGAATTAAACGAACTCAAAAATACCTATAATACCTTCCACAAGATGGATGAGTTGCAGGATGAAGTTGAGATTTTACTGGACTTTTTGGCAGAGGATGAATCCGTTAAGGATGAGCTGGTTGAGAAACTCTCTGAGTTAGATCAGATGATGACTAGCTACGAAATGACCCTTCTCTTGTCAGAACCCTACGATCACAACAATGCCATCCTTGAAATCCATCCAGGTTCTGGGGGGACAGAGGCTCAAGACTGGGGCGATATGCTCCTTCGTATGTATACTCGCTATGGAAATGCCAAAGGCTTCAAGGTTGAGGTCTTAGACTACCAAGCAGGTGATGAGGCAGGAATCAAGTCAGTAACCTTGTCTTTTGAAGGACCAAATGCTTATGGTCTTCTCAAGTCAGAGATGGGAGTTCACCGTTTGGTCCGTATCTCACCATTTGACTCTGCTAAACGTCGCCACACCTCATTTACTTCTGTAGAAGTTATGCCAGAGTTGGATGATACCATCGAAGTTGACATCCGTGAGGATGATATCAAGATGGATACCTTCCGTTCAGGTGGAGCAGGTGGACAAAACGTCAACAAGGTTTCAACAGGTGTCCGCTTGACTCACATTCCGACAGGAATCGTCGTAGCATCAACCGTCGACCGTACTCAGTACGGAAACCGTGACCGTGCTATGAAGATGCTTCAGGCAAAACTCTACCAGATGGAGCAGGAAAAGAAAGCTGCTGAGGTAGACTCGCTCAAGGGTGAGAAAAAGGAAATTACATGGGGAAGCCAAATCCGCTCCTATGTATTTACGCCTTATACAATGGTAAAAGACCATCGTACAAACTTTGAAGTAGCGCAAGTAGATAAGGTAATGGATGGAGACCTAGATGGTTTCATCGATGCTTATCTGAAATGGCGTATCAGTTAAAAGAAAGGAAGTCACATGTCAATCATTGAAATGAGAGATGTTGTCAAAAAATACGACAACGGGACAACAGCCCTACGTGGCATCACTGTAAATATCGATGCAGGAGAATTTGCCTACATCGTAGGACCTTCAGGTGCTGGTAAATCAACTTTTATCCGTGCCTTGTATCGTGAGGTCAAAATCGACAAAGGAAGCTTGCAAGTTGCAGGTTATAACCTCGTTAAGATTAAAAAGAAAGATATTCCGTTCTTGCGTAGAAACGTTGGAGTAGTCTTTCAGGATTACAAACTTTTGCCAAAGAAAACCGTTTATGAGAACATTGCTTACGCCATGGAGGTTGTTGGTGAAAGTCGTCGTAACATCAAAAAACGTGTTATGGAAGTCTTGGACCTTGTCGGTTTGAAGCACAAGGTTCGTTCATTCCCGAATGAACTTTCAGGTGGTGAGCAACAACGTATCGCCATTGCGCGTGCTATCGTAAACAATCCTAAGGTTTTGATTGCCGACGAACCAACAGGAAACTTGGACCCAGATAACTCATGGGAAATCATGAACCTCTTGGAACGTATCAATCTTCAAGGGACAACTGTTTTGATGGCGACCCACAACAGCCAAATCGTAAATACCTTGCGCCACCGCGTTATTGCCATCGAGAATGGTCGCGTGGTACGTGATGAAGCGAAAGGAGAGTACGGATACGATGATTAGTAGATTTTTCCGCCATCTGTTCGAAGCTTTAAAAAGTTTAAAGCGTAATGGATGGATGACCATTGCTGCTGTCAGTTCAGTAATGATTACCTTGACCTTGGTTGCTATCTTTGCTTCAGTTATCTTCAATACTGCGAAATTAGCAACTGATATTGAAAACAATGTCCGCGTCATGGTTTATGTTCGTAAAGACGTTGAAGACAACAGTGAAACCATTGTAAAAGAAGGCCAAACAGTCACGAACAATGACTACCACAAGGTCTACAACGCCCTTAAAGCTCTACCAGCTGTAAAAAATGTAACCTTCTCAAGTAAAGAAGAGCAGTACCAAAAGCTAACTGAAACTATGGGTGACGAGTGGAAGGTATTTGAAGGAGATGCAAACCCTCTTCATGATGCCTACATCGTAGATACCAATTCACCAAGTGATGTAAAACCTGTAGCTGAAGAAGCTAAGAAAATTGAAGGTGTCTCTGAAGTTCAAGACGGTGGTGCCAATACCGAACGTCTCTTCAAGTTGGCTTCCTTCATTCGTGTATGGGGATTGGTCATCGCAGGACTCTTGATCTTCATCGCAGTCTTCTTGATTTCAAATACCATCCGTATTACTATCATTTCACGTAGCCGTGAAATCCAAATCATGCGTTTGGTTGGTGCCAAGAACGGTTATATCCGTGGCCCATTCTTGCTAGAAGGTGCCTTTATCGGATTGTTGGGAGCAGCTCTTCCATCAGCATTGGTTTACTTTATCTATAACCGAGTGTTCCAATCTGTCAACCCATCCTTGGTTGGTCAAAACCTATCCTTGATTACACCGAATACCTTTATTCCAATGATGATCGGTCTCTTGTTCCTCATCGGAATCTGTATCGGTTCACTTGGTTCAGGAATCTCAATGCGTCGATTCTTGAAAATCTAAGTCACATTACTGGATAAAACACATAAAAAAGTGGGATGTCATCAAGACTTCACAGAGCTTGATGCCCCGCTTTTTCTTTTGGTCTTGGTGCTCAGTCGCTTGCCAATTTTGGGTAAAGAGTGTATGATAGGAAAGGACCTTTTTACTAATATGAAAAATGAACAATGAATGAGGAAAAGATGAAACAATTTTTGGAAAAAGTGAGCATACTCTCCCTATCGTTAGTACTGATCACATCGTTTTCAATTTCTAGTGCCCTACCTGCCATGTTTGACTATTATCAGGGCTATTCGACTGGTCAGGTCGAGCTCTTGGTCAGCCTTCCATCATTTGGAATTATGGCTATGCTTTTATTGAATGGTGTTCTTGAGCGTATTTTCCCTGAACGTCTCCAATTGACTCTGGGACTCTTAATCTTGTCAATCAGCGGAACAGCACCTTTCTGGTATCAGGGTTATTACTTTGTCTTTGCGACACGCTTGCTATTTGGGCTTGGAGTAGGAATGCTCAATGCCAAGGCCATCTCGATCATCAGTGAACGTTACCACGGAAAAACTCGTATCCAGATGCTTGGTTTTCGTGGCTCAGCTGAGGTAGTAGGAGCCTCTATCTTGACGCTGGCAGTCGGTCAGCTCTTAGCCTTTGGCTGGACCGCAACCTTCCTAGCCTATGCAGCAGGTCTAGTAGTTCTCGTACTCTTCCTTCTCTTTGTCCCTTATGGAAAAGCAGAAACTCATGAGTCCAAGCATCAGACAGAAGAAGCAGCCAAACTAACTCGCTCCATGCTACAGCTGATTTTCTTCCTTGCCATTGGTGCTGCTGTCGTCGTGTGTACAAATACTGCCATTACTTTCCGTATTCCTAGCCTCATGATTGAGGCAGGTTTTGGAGATGCTCAGTTGTCTAGTCTGGTCCTTAGTGCCATGCAGTTGATCGGTATTTTAGCAGGAATCAGCTTTTCATTCCTCATCTCGGCCTTCAAGGAAAAACTTCTATTGGTCGCAGGAGTTACCTTTGGAATCGGACAAATCATCATTGCCTTAGCACCATCACTCTGGGTTGTCGTTGCAGGTTCTATTTTAGGAGGATTTGCCTACAGCATCGCTCTGACGACAGTCTTTCAGTTGATATCTGAGCGAATCCCAGCAAAACTCCTCAATAAAGCAACCTCGTTTGCTGTATTGGGATGTTCTTTTGGAGCATCATTAACACCCTTCGTTCTTTCAGGGATTGGCTTGGTGACTACAGATGGTCGAATGACCTTTATCATTCTAGGAGCATGGATGATTGGCACATCAATCATTATTTCCCTTTTATTGAAAAAAGAAGCCTAACAAAGAAAAACTCAAGGATTCATCCTTGAGTTTTTTGTCTATCAGCCAACCATTTGCCAAAAGTAATCGATAATGTAGGTCAAGCCATAAGTGTAAACGACCAGTGTAAAGGGTTTGGTCAGGATGATAATAGTCATATAACGCTTGAAGCTCATCTTGGTCAGAGCTGCCAACATACAGAGAAAGTCAGCTGGACTAACTGGCCAAATCATCATAAAGATAAAGAATCGATCAAAGCGATTGCCCTTGTCTAACCAACCGATATACTTATCATAGGTTCGTTTGCTGACGACTGATTGGACAAAGGGTGCTCCGTAGAGACGCACCAGGTAAAAGATAATGGCACAACCAATGACAATGCCGATGTAGTTATAAATAGTCCCCACGATATGCCCATAGATAAAGACACCTGCAACGGAGGTAAGAGCACCTGGAATGATAGGAACAACTGTCTGCAAAATCTGTAAAAAAATAAAGAGTGGTGGCCCCCAGATACCCGCCTGTTGGATAAAGGCAGATAGGGTTTCCTTGGAGTGCAAGATACCAGCTTGATAGGCCCAGATACAGAATATTAAAGTACCAACTCCACCGATGATGGATGAAATATTGATTGCTTGCTGTAGAAGGGGAGAAACAGCTTTCATTTCTTTATCGTGTGACATGTAAACTCCTCTTGTGTAGTATGATTCTACTATATCATATTTTGAGGAGAAAGACTATATGGGATGCTTCGTGTGACTTTGCCTCAAGTATGGTAAAATGGGAATAAGAAAATGACAGCTTAGAATGAGGGAAATCATGTTAAGATTGAAGTTTAATGGCACTTGGCGCAACTACCAAAAACAGGTCTTGGACAACTTTCAGGAATACCAAGCAGATGGGCATGTCCACTTGGTGGCAGCACCAGGTTCTGGGAAAACAACCATTGGTATCGAGTTGATTGCCCGTTTTGATAAACCAGCCCTGGTTTTGGTACCGACTGTTACCATTCGGGAACAATGGGTGGACAGGATTCGTCAGGCTTTTTTAGAGGATGAGGACCAGGTCGCAAGTCTCGTTTCTCAAAATCTCAAGGACATGAAGCAAATCACCATTGCCACCTATCAAGCCTTTCACAGCGCTATGCAACAGGTACAATCTCAAGAAGATAACGGCGAGGTTGAGGATTTTGTAGGCTTTGACCTGCTTGCCAAACTCAAGGAAAAAGGTGTCGAAACCCTCTGCCTGGACGAATGCCATCACTTGAGAAATGAATGGTGGAAAAGTCTAGAAGATTTCCGTAAAAACTATCCGCAACTGCAAGTCATCTCTCTCACTGCGACACCGCCTTATGACAGTGAGCCAGAACTCTGGGATCGCTATCTCCAGATGTGTGGCGAGATTGACCAAGAAATCACGGTGCCAGAACTGGTCAAGGAAGACACTCTTTGCCCTCATCAGGACTTTGTCTATATCTGTTTTCCGACTAAGGAAGAGGACAAGCGCTTGGAAGAGTTTGAGGATACCAAGTGGCAGTATGTCAGCCAACTAGTCGTTGATCCTGACTTCCAAGAGTTGATTCGGAGTTCCAAGGTTCTAAAAGGGGAAATTTCTGCGGATATGCTCCTCGAAGATCCTAAGTATCTCTCAGCGCTCCTCATTTATCTACAAGCTCAAAAGCTGGAAATTCCCAAGTATCTACGAGATTTACTAGGAGCTGAAGGCTTGCCTGCCCTTAATTACTATTGGTTAGAAGTTCTCTTGCAAGGCCTTCTCTATCAGACTCCTGACTGGTATGAGGATCCGCAGGAGACAAAGAAAAGAATAGAAGCAGAACTGAAATCGAGAGGACTGATTGAAAAACGTCAGGTTTTCTTGGTCAAATCCAAGGCCAATGACCAAATTCTCAACCAATCTCTAGGAAAACTAGCTGGGATTGCATCTATCTTTGAGACCGAATATGCCAGTCTAGGTCAGGGCTTGAGACAGTTGGTCTTAGCGGACTATATCCGTAAGGATTTTGCCAGTTATCTGGGAGATGACCAAGCACCAATCACGCAATTAGGCGTCCTCCCATACTTTGAAACCATTCGCAGAAGTGCGCAGAAGCAAGGCTTGTCTGTCCCTATAGCAGTCCTTTCTGGTAGTGTCGTGATCATACCTGCCAGTGTCAAGGCAGAACTTCAAGCACTCATTCCAAACACTAGCTTAAGCTTCTCTGTCATTGGAAAACTCGACCAAGAGTCCTATCTCCAAGTAGGCTTTCCATCCAGCTTTAAGGGGATGGTCGCAGCTGTGACCGAGCTCTTCCAACGTGGTTCTATCCAGGTCTTGGTCGGAACCAAGTCTCTCTTGGGAGAAGGATGGGATGCCCCTTGCGTCAACTCTCTCATCCTCGGAAGTTTTGTCGGAAGCTTTATGCTGAGTAATCAAATGCGGGGCCGTGCCATCCGTATCTGGCCAGGACATCCAGATAAGACTAGTAATATCTGGCACCTAGTAGCCATCAAACCGTATAAAAATCCAACCTTTTCTAAGGAGGATCAAGAGGAACTAGACCTCAATCCATATCAGGACCTGCAGACCCTTGCCCGCCGTATGGACCATTTCCTTGGCTTGTCCTATAAGGAAGATACCATCGAAACAGGTCTGGACCGCTTAAACTTTCCTGAGTTCCCATTTAAGAAAAAGAAACTCGAAGAGTACAACGAGAAGATCATGGAACTATCCAAGGATCGTGCCTCCCTTCGTAAAAAATGGCAGGAATCTCTCATTGTTGCTGACAAGATTGAGATTGTCAATGAAGTTGCGACCGACAGTAAACGAATCCCTCTGCTTGCTCTAGCGGATGCTGAAAAGTGGCTTCGCTATGCTCTGATGGTATTTGCCATTAGTCTCCTGACCTATGTCTTTAGACTAACCTTATTTGCCTTGCCATGGTTGACAGCTCTTTGTGTCCTCTTCCTAGCTATCACAGCCTTTCGCTACTACAGCTACAAGAGTCCTTATAAACGCTTGCGCCAGATCGGTGAAGCTATTCGCAAAGCCATGGTGACTGCCGGGAATTTGTCTGATGACCAGTCGCGCGTGCAGGTCGATGAGGACAAGGACAGCTTTCATGTCTTTGCCTATCTAAAAGGTGGCAGTATGCGAGACAAGGAACTTTTTTCCAAGGCCTTAGGAGAATTCTTTGCGCCAGTGGACAATCAACGCTACCTCTTAGTCGCTAAAAAAGCACCAGCCGGTCAGTCCAAGTATTTCGTAGTGCCTAGCCTCTTTGAAAAACGCAAGGAAGATGCCCAGCTCTTCCTAAATGCCGTCGCACCACACATTGGCAATTACCAACTCGTCTACACCCGCAACGAAGCAGGCCGAAAAATCCTACTCGAAGCCAGACTCAAATCCCTAGCCAACAAAAACGACCGCATCATCACCAAGAAAAAGGTCAAAAGTGCTTTGAAATAGAAGGAAGTGAGCGTTTTCTTCTAGGAATATGATATAATAATAGATAATTAAGAATTCGATAAATTGGAGAGATAGTCTGAAAGATATTGTTAGTAAAAATAGACAGTTCTGACTAGCAAAAGGAAGTTTTATGGCAAAGAGAAAAGATTTTTCTGAACTAACCAGGGTACAAATCCCAGCAGCTCTGCATCTCATGCGTATGGGCTATACCTATCTTCCTCGAAATGGGAAGGAGATTGCAGAAAGAGATCCAGATACCAACATCCTTGTATCTGTTTTTAAGGAGCAATTTTTAAAATTTAACAACTACTTGACAGAAGATGACTTTGAAAGAGAACTAGCCAATATCAAGTTGGAACTAGATCAAAACGATTTGGGACGTTCTTTCTATAGACGCTTGCAAGGTCAGGAAGATGCCATTTATATTGACTGGGAACATCCTGAAGTCAATACCTTCCATCTGGCACTTGAAGTTACTTGCCAAAATGGTCAGGATGAATTTCGTCCGGATATCGTTATTTTTGTCAATGGTCTGCCTCTTTCTTATATCGAAGTCAAACAGCCCAATGCGATTCGTGATGGCAAGACTGGAATTCAGTCAGAGCAGGACAGAACCAGATACCGTTTTGAAAACCGTAAGTTCCGTCGTTTTAACAATATCACCCAGTTGATATCCTTATCTGATAACTTAGCGTATATCAGTGGACAAGGTCAGCAAAAACAGGGTTCTTATTACGGTTCAAACGCCTATTCAAAAACTAAATTTAATGCCTTCAAGGAAGAAAGAGTAGAAGATTTCCTTCATTCCCTTTCCCCTCTAACCGAGGACCAAATCGACTTTGTCCTAGAAGACATGAAGCGCTTTGCCCTCAAATCTCAGCCAGAGTTTACAACAAATCTAAACCCTGATACACCTTGCAATGCCTTCCTGTCTTCTTTGTACCAGAAGGCACGCTTGCTCTTTATGCTTCGTTTTGGTCTTGTCTATGTAGAAGAAGAGAGTAAGGACGGTCAGATGCAGTTGCAGAAGCACGTCATGCGCTATCCTCAGTATTTTGCGACACGTGCTATCGAAGAAACAATTGCAAAAGGTGTCAAGAAAGGGGTTATCTGGCATACCCAAGGTTCAGGTAAGACTGCCTTGGCTTTCTTCAATATGCGCTATCTAACCAACTATTTCTCAAAAGAGGGAATCGTTCCTCAGTTTTACTTTGTCGTCGATCGTCTGGACTTGGCAGACCAAGCCTTTAAGGAATTTACCAAACGAGGTCTCAAGGTTAAACGCATCAACAACCCTCAAGAGCTCAATCAAAAACAAGACGGCTATGATGTCGCTGTGGTCAATATCCAGAAGTTTAAGGATGATTCAAATCTGACAGACCGCTCTGGATATGATCTCAATCGTCAAAATATCTACTTTATCGATGAAGCCCACCGTTCTTACAATGAACGAGGTTCCTACCTGCCAAATCTTTATCAGGCAGATACCATGGCCATTAAGATTGCCTTGACTGGAACCCCCTTGATCACATACAAGAAAGATGGCAAGACCAAGGAAAGTCATGCGACCACGCGTGATATCTTTGGGGACTATATCCACAAATATTACTACAACCAGTCTATCGATGACGGCTTTACCCTACGCCTGATGCGAGAGGACATCGAGACCTCCTATAAGGACAATCTCAGATCCATCAACGAAGAAATCCAACGAGGTGACCTGTCTAAGGAAGATATCTTTGCCCATCCTCACTATGTGGAGCCTATGCTAGACTTTATCATCGAGGACTTCAATCGTGCGCGTGATTTGGTATTTGATGACCAGACCATAGGTGGCATGATCGTTTGTGACTCGTCCAAGCAAGCGCGTGAGCTTGAAAAGCAATTGGAAGAACGTCGTCAAGCTGGCTCAACCAAGTTGACCTCAGCTCTCATCCTCCATGATGAGGGAGACAAGGAAGAGAAGAAGGACAAGGTAGACGCCTACAAGGAAGGAAAGATTGACCTGATTATCGTCTACTCCATGCTCTTGACAGGTTTTGATGCACCTCGGCTCAAGCGCCTTTATCTAGGGCGCAAGATCAAGGCTCACAACCTTTTACAAACACTAACCCGTGTCAATCGTCCCTACAAGGATTACCTCTTTGGCTATGTCATCGATTTTGCGGATATTTCCGAGGAGTTTGACAAGACCAATCGTGCCTATCTGGAAGAGCTCAATCAAGAGTATGATTCGACCCTGACAGGCGAAAATGGTGAGGATATTTTTGGTTCGCTCTTTGTATCAGCAGATGAAATTTCTCAGGAGTTGAGAAAGATTGAGCATATCCTCATCGACTATCCAACGGACAATCTAGAGTACTTCTCACAAGCCATCAACGATATCAAGGATAGGAAGCAGTTGATTGATCTACGAAAAGCCTTGGAGTCCGCCAAGCGATACTACAATGTTGCTCGTCTTCTTGGTTACGAACACCTTTTCCAGCAGATTGACATCGCCCAGATTACTACCTTGCTCAATATCCTCTCTAGACGGATGCTGACATTGTCTCTGATAGATAAAACAGATGACTTTTCTAGTCAGATAATCTTGAATTTAGCTATGTCTGAGACTAGCTTTAGCTTTGTCAAGATTGCAGAAGAAGAACTCCGTCTAGCAGCCAACGATCTAGAAGATTGGAGACGTCGTGTTAGTGGCGAGATTAATAAACAGATAGATGAAAAGGATCCTGAGTGGGTTTCTCTCTATGAAGAATTCAAGCGCATCATGCAAAAACACGTAATTTATGCTCAAGAAGGCTATTCTATGGAGAACATCAAAGAAACCCAAAAAGACTATGAGGAACTCTTTAAGTCCGTGGAAAACTATCATACTCGTATGAGACGTCTAACCATGAACTTTAACGGAGATGAAATGGCAGCTCGTTCCTACAAGCACGTGACCAACTCAACGACGGTCAGTGAGTTTCTTGCAATTTACTATGTCATCAAAGATTCTAAAGTCAGACTAGATCATAAAATAGGTCAAAACCAAGGAATATTAGAAAATGAAGGATATTTAAAAAGATTGATTGAAGAAGAAATCACACATGGAGTCTTGGATAGTCAATCTGATAAAAGATTATCAATGCAAGATGTTGATCGTGTGGTTGAATCATTGTTTGAAGAATATGAACGGGAGTATTAACTTTTATGAGTGAAACATTTAAATCTCAAATTAAAGACTTAGTAGATGATTTGAAGGCTGTTTTTACGCATGTTGGATTAGGTGGAGACGCAGCTGAATATAAACTTCTTACCCAATCTTTCCTCTATAAGTTTTTAAACGATAACTTTTTATATCAGGCAAAAGCTATTGACGGATCAAATAATTATGAAAAACTAATGGATATGAGCGAAGAGGATTATACTTGGCTTCTAAAATTCATCGGTACCAGTACGGCTTGGCTCAAGCCAGACCAGTTGATCGAAACCCTTCACCGTCAGCAAAATGAAGCGACTTTCTATGAGATTTTTGAGAATACTCTCAACCAAATTGCTATTGATAATAACGATATCTTCTCAGTACATACGGATGGAGATACGGCTATTCGTCTCTTTGATGAACGTTTGATTACTGATACTATCTCAGATAGCAGTAAACGGAACGAGGTCGCAAAGGCTATCATCAATCTCCTTGCACGAGTTAAGTTTGATGAAACTATCTTTTCACAAGGCTTTGACTTTTTTTCAACTCTCTTTGAGTACATGATCAAGGACTACAACAAAGACGGTGGTGGCAAGTATGCCGAGTATTACACGCCTCACTCTGTTGCTAAGATTATCGCAGATATCTTGGTGGGGGATGATAAACCTCAAAACGTGCGCATCTATGACCCGTCAGCTGGTTCGGGCACCTTGCTTATGAACCTGGCTAGTCGTATTGGCGTGGACAAGACCACTGTCTATAGTCAGGATATCTCGCAAAAATCATCCAACCTTCTCCGTCTCAATCTGATCTTGAATGGACTGCAACACTCCATCCATAATATCGTACAGGGGAATACCATCATAGCTAACCGTCATCCTGAAAAGATGGACTATATTGTGTCTAACCCTCCTTTCAAGCTGGACTTTTCAGAGTGGCGTGACCAAGTGGAGACCTTGCCAGAAGCTAGCGAGCGTTTCTTTGCGGGAGTTCCAAAGGTTCCGGCCAAGTCTAAGGACAAGATGGCGATTTACGAGCTCTTTGTTCAGCATATCATCTACTCCTTGAAACCAGATGGTCAAGCGGCTGTTGTCTTACCGACAGGATTTATCACGGCCCAGTCAGGGATCGATAAGACTATCCGCCAACACTTGGTGGATAATCAAATGCTGGCTGGTGTCGTTTCCATGCCGTCCAATATCTTTGCGAATACTCCCACAAGTGTTTCTATCCTCTTTATCGATAAGAAGAATAAGGGCGATGTCGTCCTCATTGATGCCTCAAACCTCGGAACCAAGGTCAAGGAAGGCAAGAACCAAAAGACTGTGCTGTCTCCTGAGGAAGAGCAGAAGATTGTCGAGACATTTATCAAGAAAGAAGCCGTCGAGGACTTTTCAGTCACTGTCTCTTATGAGGACATCAAGGAGAAAAACTATTCTCTCAGCGCTGGTCAATACTTTGACATCAAGATTGACTATGTAGATATCACAGTAGAAGAGTTTGAAGCCAAGATGACCGCCTTTCAAGACAAACTCTCAGACCTCTTCCAGCAATCACATGCATTGGAGCAGGAGATTAAAGAGCAAATGAAGGGGTTGAAGTATGAGTAAGTTATCTAATGTATCATGTTATGTAACGGAAAAGATTTCTGTTGATAGTATTGATATTTCGGAATATATTACAACAGATAATTTATTACAAAATAAAAAAGGAAGAGTAATAGCAGAAAAGTTACCCACTCAAAAAGTAACAAGATTCAAAAAAAATGATATTTTGATAGCAAATATACGTCCTTATTTAAAGAAAATTTGGCAAGCTGACATTGATGGAGGGGCATCATCTGATGTTTTAGTAGTTCGTCCTAATGATGTGATTGACAATAATTTTTTATACTATGCTTTGACTCAAGATTCATTCTTTGAATATGTAATGAAGGGCTCGAAAGGCACAAAAATGCCTCGTGGAGATAAGAGCCAAATCATGGATTTTGTTATCCCAAATTTAGAAATTGATGAACAAATAAAAATTGGTAAATTACTTAAGAGTATTGACCAAAAAATCCAAATCAACAACCAAATCAACCAAGAGTTGGAAGCTATGGCTAAGACTCTCTATGATTACTGGTTTGTGCAGTTTGATTTCCCAGACCAGAATGGCAAACCCTACAAATCATCAGGTGGAAAGATGGTCTATCACCCAGAACTCAAACGCGAAATCCCAGAGGGGTGGGGAGTGGAGAGTGTTGGTAACTTATTAGATAAAGTTACTAAAGCTGAAAAGATTGAAAATAATTCGATTGAATTTATTGGGGAAATACCTGTTATCGATCAGAGTCAAAAATATATAGCAGGTTTTACGAATAATGAAAAAGCCTTGCTACAACCTCAAGATGGGCATGTAATATTTGGTGATCACACTAGAGTAGTAAAATATATAAATTTTGATTATGCTAGAGGAGCTGATGGCACTCAAGTCTTAATTTCAAATAATGAGAATATTTCAAATGTATTACTTTATCACATGATTGAAGATTTTGATTTATCAAATTATGGATATGCTAGACATTTCAAATTTCTAAAAGAGAAAACTGTTATAGTTCCTGATAAAGAAGTATCGTCAAAATTTGAAACACAAGCAAATGTTATTTACGAAAAGATTAAGAACAATATTTTTGAAAACCAAGAACTCACCCAACTGCGTGATTGGCTTTTGCCCATGCTGATGAATGGACAGGTGAAGGTGGAGTAGATAAATGAAAATAATTGGGAGAGTATAAATGCAGGATTTGAATATTAATAAACCAGATTTTAAATATAAGGATTATATTGTAGATCTACTATCTTTAGATATGAATATAAAGGATGTTCGGATGATATATGATTTGAAATTTTTAACCCCATTTATAGGATTATTGATTTCGTCATTTCTTTATAAACATGAGTATACAGTAGTTAGTGAAATTCGTGATAATGGAAAAAAATCATTAGGATATGCTAAAAATAATAATTTCTTTTATTTTGCTGAGCATAATACTAATTTTGACGATAGAAATATTAATTATAGTGGAAATTATACTCCGATATTTAACTCTTATTTAATTGATTATTATCGAGGTTCAGATAATATTGTCGAAAACATATCTAGAAAAATATCTCAAGTTCTTTCATGTGGTCATGACAATGTTGAGTCAGTTTTCTTTTACATTATTTCTGAAATGATTAGAAATATTCCAGAGCATTCTCACAGTTTTGATGCTTGGCATTGTTCCCAACGTTGGGATCATGGTGAGTACATTGAAGCAGAATTCGCACTTATTGATTATGGTATAGGGTTTAAAGAAAGTTTGAATTTTAAGGGTGAAAGAGATATCAAAGACGATATTGAAGCGTTAAAATTAGCTTTGAAACCAGGTGTAACTAGTGGTATTACAGAAACATCTCATTTAAGAGAAAATGAAGAAAAGGACTATTTGAACTCAGGATATGGACTATACATAGTTACAGAATTGTGTAAAAAGTTACAAGGAGAATTTGCAATAATTTCTAAAGGAGCAATAGCTACTAAAAAGAAAGTAAATTACTTGCCAAACTCACTTATCTTCCCAGGTACTGCAATAAAAATTAAGTTAAAGGTGCCAAAAAATATACAAAAAGAAGAATTTAAAAGTATGTTGGATGAGATAATAACATTTGGAGAAAGACAATCTAGATCAATTAAAGGTGCAATTTCAGTGGCGTCAACTGTTTCAAGAGGAAGGGTTGAATAAATTTAAGTTAAAAACAAAAATTTCTGATTAATAAATTCCAGCCAAAACAACTTTTGGCTGGTTTTTGTTTTCTAAAGATGGTATAATTAAATTACCTAAAAGGTAATTTAATTTAATAGAAAGGGATTTATGAAGCTTATCTATACAAACAAAACTGTTGAAAAGCAGTGCACAGAGCTGAGACAGGCGAAAAAGGATTTCTCGGATAAGGTTGCTGTAAAGTTGCATCAGTTGATTACTTTTTTGGAAGCAGCAGATTCTTTGGCCAGTGTGACAGCTTTTCCTAAATATCACTTTCACCAACTCAAGGGAAAGAGACAGGGACAGTTTGCTTTAGATATAGATGGTCGAAAGAGTTCCTATCGTTTGATTGTCGGTTTTAGTGAAGAGGATCAAGAAAAGGTCTTTTCTAGTCCTGTTGAAATCGAAATCTTAAAAATAGAGGAGGTCAGCAATCACTATGAGTAATAAAATTGTTGAATACAAAGACCTGATTGCTTTTCATCCAGGTCAGTATGTTGAAGAGTTGATTGAAGATTATAACGTAACGCAGAAAGAGTTTGCGGAGCGCTTAGGAGTTTCAGCAAAGACTGTCAGCAAGTTGGTCAATGCTGAGGAGTCCATTAGTAAAGATACGGCTCATAAGTTAGCTAAGCTAAGCGGAGTTTCCATGCAAACTTGGCTCAATCTTCAAAATGCTTACGATGTAAAAGTGGCTGAGATTGTAGAACAAAAAGAGTTAGAAGAAGGTAGTGAGAAAGAAATCTGCGAGATGATTGATTTCAAGTATTTTAAGGCAGAAGGCTATGTTCCAAACAAACGATATAGTTTAAAGGAAAAGATTATCGAGCTTCGCAAGATTCTAGGGATTTCTAGTTTAGAAAAGCTCTTGAACTTTAACCATCTAGTGAGTTATCGCAATACCAAAGATTTTACGGATAAGAGTATCGTGAACTCTAATATCATGCTGGAGTTGGCATCTAAAAAAGCGCGTGATGTAACAACTACCAAACTCAATCGTAGAAAGCTAGAGAGATGTTTACCTGCTTTGAGAGAGTTGACCAGACAGGACCCAGAAGCCTTTCCTCAACGCTTGTACGATATCTTATTAGACTGTGGTGTTGTTTTAGTCGGTCTACCTGCTTTGCCAAATGCCAATTTGAATGGAGCTACTAAAAAGTTCAGTAATGGTAGTGCCTTGCTTTTACTGACGGATCGAAACAAAGCGTCAGACATTTTCTGGTTCTCACTCTTTCATGAGATTGGGCACATTCTGGAGAATGATTTTTCATCTGATGAAGGAAACAGTGAGTCCTATCTTTGTTCTGAGGAACAGGCAGACCAGTTTGCAAAAGATTTCTTGATTAGACCAGAAGATTATCAAGCTTTTGTAGGAAAAGGAAACTTTGATAAGACGGATATCATATGTTTTGCGGAGGAAATCGATATTCATCCTAGCGTTGTTTTAGGCAGATTACAAAATGAGGGGATTCTAGGTTTTGACCGTTTCCGAGAACTAAAAGAGAATTATTACTTTGTTTCCTAAGTGTCAGGAAATTTTAGAAGAAGAAAAAAGATTCATACAGTCAGTCATGTGAAGTCATTAATTCGCTCTTTTTAAAAATACAACTTTGTTTCCGTATTTCCTGGGAACTAGTAGAAAGTTAGGAGAAATATGGAAAATAACAACCAACGTGCCCTTTGTCAGCAACTCTGGGCGGAAAATAAATACCTTGTTTTGAGCCATTCCAGCAATATTTACAAGGATATTCGCCAGTATCTCAAGCAAGAAGTGGTTGAGCTAAGTCAGGTTCAGGAGATGATTGACCGTGCCTGCCAGATTCCAGAACACAGAGGTCAGGTTTGCAATGCCTTTCAGCATATTTGGGGCTATTTTAAAAAGCAAGCCAGTCCTGATGAGCGCAAGGACTATATGCTCTTACTGGATCGCTATCGCTTTGGTCAAGCTTCCAAGGAAGACTTGATTGCTAGGACTCGAGACTTGCTTGAGCGTTACCCAAATGCTTATCTGCAAGATTCTACCCTGCTGAAAGGAGACTCCCATGAGACTTTGGCATGAGGCTTTGATTCCACAACTTCCACGTCCGCAGCTCTTGGGGCAACATCGAGAGTGTTGCGCTCTGCGTGGCAATGGCTGGGGCAGAAAGCATGCGACGGTTGACTATGTCTTTACCCACTCGCCCTATCGTCTCTATGCCTATCATCGCTTGATCATGGAGGAGATGGCTGACCGTGGCTACAATGTCAGTCCAGAGTGGCTAGACAAGAACTACCGTGGCAAGACCTGTCCTTCCTATGAAGACTTAGCAGAGGAGAAGTTGAAAAGTCCTATCTATAGCGAGCATGACGCTGCCTACTATGAGGAGTGTCTGGCTAATCTCCGAGAGAAGGGGATAGAGCTGGAGTAAGAGTCAGGATTAGCTCCACTTTATAACTCTTTTCGTAATTTTTTCGAATAATTAAAATGAGACCTTTAGAATGATTCTAAGGTCTTCTTTTATAAGTATTTGGATTTACTTTTAATAAGTTTTGTATTCTATTTAAAGGACAAGGGCGAACGAAGTGAGCTTTTAGTGGATATTTCCCGCTATAGTGGTATTCTAGATAATAATTTTTTATTATCTAGAACGGGATTTTTGAGACACTCTGGCTCAAAAATTAGGGATGAAATTACGAAGTAATTTGCTCCCGTCCGCACTTTCTAAGGGAAATATCAAAATACAAAAATAAAAATAGACCTATAGTCTTTTCTAATACCAAACCATAGTCAACTATCTGTTTACTCAAGTTTGACTATGAACAGGGCTATCTTGAAAATCTGTTAATCATTGTCTATCAAAGGATTTGGGGAATCTTCTCCAAATCTTTTTTTGTTCTTTGAAAAACGATATAGTTTCAAACTATATCAAAGCCTAATTTTTTACAATTATACAGACGCTTTCTTTTCTGTTAAGATAGTTTCAACAACAATTTTTGGAGGACAAAACATGTCAACTACAATTATCGGTTTCCCTCGTTTGGGTGAATTCCGCGAATTAAAATTTACAACTGAAAAATACTTTAGAAAAGAAATCTCAGAAGAAGAACTACTTGCAGCCGCAAAAGACTTGCGTGCTAAACACTGGAACATTGTCAAAGAAAAAGGCATCACTGAAATCCCATCAAATGACTTTTCTCACTATGACAACTTCCTAGATGCAGCTTTCCTTTTCAACGTGGTACCTGCTTCAGTTCAAAACTTGGACTTGTCTGACCTTGAGCGTTACTTTGCTTTGGGACGTGGTTACCAAGGAGAAAAAGGGGATGTTCGTGCTCTTCCAATGAAGAAATGGTTTAACACAAACTACCACTACATCGTGCCTAAATTTGAAAAAGACACTCAAGTTAAATTGGCTGGTCACAAGATTTTCGATGAGTTCCAAGAAGCTAAAGAGCTTGGACTTAACACTCGTCCTGTTCTTGTAGGTCCATTCACTTTCCTTCAATTATCAGACTTTGAAGAAGGAGTGAAAACAGAAGACTTCGTAGATAGCTTAGTAGTTGCTTACCAAGATGTTTTTGCAAAATTGTCTGAACTTGGTGCATCTCGTATCCAACTCGACGAAGCTGCTCTTGTCAAAGACTTGACAGAAGAAGAAAAAGCACTTTTCTTGAACATCTACAACAAACTCTTGGCTGATAAAAAAGGTCTTGAAGTCTTGCTTCAAACTTACTTCGGTGACGTTCGTGATGTTTACGCTGACCTTGTGAAATTGCCAGTAGATGCGATCGGTCTTGACTTCGTTGAAGGGAAGAAAACTCTTGAACTCGTTAAAGGTGGATTCCCAGCTGACAAGACTCTTTATGCAGGTATTGTCAATGGTAAGAACATCTGGCGCAACAACTATGAAAAGAGCTTGGCTATTCTTGAGCAAATCCCAGCTGAAAATATCGTTTTGACTAGCTCATGCTCACTTCTTCATGTGCCATTTACAACAGCTAACGAAGAATTCGAACCAGCTATCTTGAACCACTTTGCATTTGCAGTTGAAAAATTGGATGAGATCCGTGACTTGGATGCTATCCGCAACGGTCAAGGTGCAGAAGCTCTTGCAGCCAACAAAGAACTCTTTGCGACTGAACGTGTTGGTGAAAATGCGGAACTTCGTGCTCGTATCGCTGGATTGACAGATGCAGACTACACTCGTTTGCCAGCCTTTGCTGAACGTGAAGCTATCCAAGAAGATGCCTTCAAACTTCCAGCTCTTCCAACAACAACCATCGGTTCATTCCCTCAAACGAAAGAAGTTCGAGCTAAACGTTTGGCCTTCCGTAAGGGTGAATTGTCTCAAGAAGAATACGATGCTTTCCTTGCTGAAACCATCGACGAATGGATCAAATGGCAAGAAGAAGTTGGATTTGACGTGCTTGTACACGGTGAATTCGAGCGTAATGACATGGTTGAGTACTTCGGTCAAAACTTGTCAGGTTACCTCTTCTCTAAGAATGGTTGGGTACAATCATACGGTATGCGTGGGGTTAAACCACCAATCATCTGGGGTGATGTGACTCGTCTCAACCCTATCACTGTGAAATGGTCTAGCTACGCACAAAGCCGTACGGACAAACCTGTTAAAGGTATGTTGACTGGACCTGTTACAATTCTTAACTGGTCATTCCCACGTGAAGACATCTCTATCAAGGATTCTACTCTTCAAATCGCTCTTGCTATCAAGGATGAAGTTCTTGACCTTGAAGCTGCAGGCGTGAAAATCATCCAAATCGACGAGGCTGCTCTTCGTGAAAAATTGCCACTCCGTCGTAGCGACTGGTACGAAGACTACCTTGACTGGGCTATTCCAGCCTTCCGCTTGGTACACTCAACAGTAGCGCCAGACACACAAATCCACACTCACATGTGTTACTCAGAATTTACAGATATCATCCCAGCTATCGATAACATGGATGCAGACGTTATCTCATTTGAAGCTAGCCGTTCAAACCTTGAAATCTTGGACGAACTCAAAGCGAAAAACTTCCAAACAGAAGTTGGACCTGGGGTTTACGATATCCACTCACCTCGTGTGCCTAACGAAGGCGAAATCGACCACACTATCGAAGCTATCCTTGCGAAAGTACCTAGCAAGAAAGTTTGGATCAACCCTGACTGTGGTTTGAAAACACGTGGTATCCCAGAAACGAAAGAAAGCTTGATCCGCCTTGTAGAAGCTGCTAAAGCTGCGCGTGAGAAATTGTAAGAAAAGACAGTTCTCTCTACACGGTTGATCAGTAAGAAATCAACTAGAAAAAGGTTATTACATATGTCGCGTCAAACACCGTCACTCTCATTTGAAGTTTTCCCTCCAAACCCAGCAGTAGGCAATGACAAAATTATTACAGCCCTGAAAGACATGCAGGGCTTGGCACCACACTTCATCAGTGTGACTGCTAGTAATAATAAATTTAATATCAAAGAGACGACGGTTCGTTTGGCAGACTATATCCAAAATGATTTGGAGATCCCAACCATTGCTCACTTGCCAGCTATCTATTTGACTAAGGATAAGGTGGCTGAGACCATTGCGGATTTGGATAAAGTTGGTGTTCAGAAAATCTTGGCTTTGCGTGGGGATATCATTCCAGGTGTTGAGCCACAGAAGGATTTCCGTTACGCCACAGACTTGATTGAGTTTATCAATGAACAGGCACCGCATTTTGATATTATTGGAGCTTGTTACCCAGAAGGGCACCCGGATTCGCCAAACCAAATCTCAGATATTCAAAATCTCAAGAAAAAAGTGGATGCAGGCTGTTCAAGTCTTGTCACTCAGCTATTCTTTGACAATGAGCGATTCTACGATTTCCAAGACAAGTGTACCTTGGCAGGGATTGATGTTCCTATTCATGCAGGGATCATGCCAATCCTCAATCGTAACCAAGCTCTTCGTCTCTTGAAGACTTGTGAGAATATCCATCTCCCACGTAAATTTAAGGCTATCTTGGACAAGTATGAGAATGACCCTGAGTCACTCAGAGCAGCAGGACTTGCCTATGCCGTAGACCAAATCGTGGACTTGGTAACGCAAGACGTAGCAGGCGTGCATCTCTACACCATGAACAACGCAGACACTGCTCAGTACATCCACCAAGCAACCCATGCCTTGTTCAATCACCAACCTTAAAATAATAAAAAGCAAACCATTCTTCTTTTCATAGCAGAATGGTTCCTTTTTTATAGAAAAGACCGTACTTTTTAAGAAAAATATGATAAAATAGACTCTGTACGTACTTGATACAAAGATGAGGGTATAAACGATGTTTAAGCAGTCTTAATCTTATATCAAAGATATGTAAGGTAAAGAATCAGACCTAAAGTATTTTCGGAGTTGAACACGGGCTAAATCCCTAGTGAAAAAGATAGATTTCCTGATGTGCATCGCACACTGCGTCAATCTCCTATTTTCATACGGGATTCTTAACGCCCTTTGTATCCTGATTTTTGTAGGCAAGGCGTATAATTTTATCAATCCAAAGGGGATTAAAATGACAAAACATGTGTTTCAAACGACTTTTGCGGGTCGTGAGTTGATCGTAGAGACTGGTCAGGTTGCTAAGCAAGCAAATGGCTCTGTTGTGGTACGTTACGGTGAGTCAACTGTCTTGACTGCTGCCGTTATGTCTAAGAAGATGGCAACTGGGGATTTCTTCCCACTTCAAGTCAACTACGAAGAAAAAATGTATGCGGCTGGGAAGTTTCCTGGTGGCTTTATGAAACGTGAAGGACGTCCTTCAACAGATGCGACTTTGACAGCGCGTTTGATCGACCGTCCAATCCGTCCAATGTTTGCGGAAGGTTTCCGTAATGAAGTGCAAGTCATCAATACTGTTCTTTCTTACGATGAAAATGCATCTGCACCAATGGCAGCCATGTTTGGTTCGTCATTGGCCTTGTCTATCTCAGATATTCCATTTGACGGACCAATCGCTGGGGTACAAGTGGGTTACGTCGATGGCCAAATCATCATCAATCCGACTCAAGAACAAGCAGAGCAATCGCTTCTTGAATTGACAGTAGCAGGTACTAAGCACGCTATCAACATGGTAGAGTCTGGTGCCAAAGAATTGTCAGAAGAAATCATGTTGGAAGCTCTTCTCAAAGGACACGAAGCTGTCAAAGAATTGATTGCCTTCCAGGAAGAAATCGTTGCGGCAGTTGGTAAAGAAAAAGCAGAAGTTGAATTGCTTCATGTAGATGCTGACTTGCAAGCTGAAATCATCGCAGCCTACAACAGTGACCTCCAAAAAGCTGTTCAAGTTGAAGAAAAATTGGCGCGTGAAGCTGCAACTCAAGCAATTAAAGACCAAGTGACTGCTGTTTATGAAGAAAAATATGCAGACCACGAAGAATGTGACCGTATCATGCGTGATGTGGCTGAAATCTTGGAACAAATGGAACACGCTGAAGTGCGCCGTTTGATCACAGAAGACAAGGTACGTCCTGACGGTCGTAAGGTCGATGAAATCCGTCCTTTGGATGCGGTTGTTGAGTTCGTTCCCCGTGTGCACGGTTCAGGTCTCTTTACTCGTGGACAAACTCAGGCTCTTTCTATCTTGACTTTGGCGCCAATGGGTGAAACTCAAATCATCGATGGTTTGGATCCAGAGTACAAGAAACGCTTTATGCACCACTATAACTTCCCACAATACTCTGTAGGGGAAACTGGACGTTACGGTGCACCAGGTCGTCGTGAAATTGGTCACGGTGCTCTTGGTGAGCGTGCTCTTGCTCAAGTCTTGCCAAGCTTGGAAGAATTCCCATACGCTATCCGCCTAGTAGCAGAAGTCTTGGAATCAAACGGTTCTTCATCTCAAGCCTCTATCTGTGCCGGAACTCTTGCCCTTATGGCTGGTGGTGTGCCAATCAAGGCGCCAGTAGCTGGTATTGCTATGGGTCTCATCTCAGATGGAAACAACTATACAGTATTGACAGATATCCAAGGTTTGGAAGACCACTTTGGAGACATGGACTTTAAGGTTGCAGGTACTCGTGATGGGATTACAGCCCTTCAGATGGATATCAAGATCCAAGGGATTACTGCTGAAATCTTGACGGAAGCTCTTGCTCAAGCCAAGAAAGCTCGTTTTGAAATCCTTGATGTGATCGAAGCTACTATTCCAGAAGTGCGTCCAGAATTAGCGCCAACTGCTCCGAAAATTGATACCATCAAGATTGATGTGGATAAGATCAAGATTGTCATCGGTAAAGGTGGAGAAACCATCGATAAGATCATCGCTGAAACAGGCGTTAAGATTGACATCGACGAAGAAGGAAATGTATCTATCTACTCTAGCGACCAAGCTGCCATTAACCGTGCTAAAGAAATCATTGCTGGTTTGGTTCGTGAAGCCAAAGTGGACGAAGTCTACCATGCCAAAGTTGTTCGTATCGAGAAATTTGGTGCCTTTGTCAACCTCTTTGATAAGACAGATGCCCTCGTACACATCTCTGAAATGGCTTGGACTCGTACTAATAATGTAGAAGATTTAGTTCAAATTGGTGATTTTGTCGATGTGAAGGTTATTAAGATCGATGAAAAAGGTCGTGTAGATGCTTCTATGAAGGCACTCTTGCCACGTCCGCCAAAACCTGAACGTTCAGAAGAAAAAGGGGATAAAGGTCATCGTCATGGCGATCGTCCTCGTCACCACCACAAGGACCACAAACCTAAGAAAGAAACTACAGAAACACCAAAAGACTCAGAATAAGAAAGGAGAAATGTATGGGATGGTGGCGTGAAACCATTGATATCGTAAAAGAAAATGATCCAGCGGCTCGTACTACCTTGGAAGTCTTGCTGACCTATCCGGGTGTCAAAGCCTTGGCTGCCCACCGTCTCTCTCATTTTCTCTGGAAACATGGCTTTAAGCTTTTAGCTCGTATGCACAGCCAGTTTTGGCGTTTTTGGACGCAGATAGAGATTCACCCTGGTGCTCAGATCGAATCAGGTGTCTTTATTGACCATGGAGCAGGACTTGTGATTGGGGAAACAGCTATCGTTGAAAAAGGTGTTCTTCTCTACCATGGGGTTACTCTTGGTGGGACAGGTAAGGATAGTGGCAAACGCCATCCGACCGTTCGTAAAGGAGCTCTCATCTCTGCTCATGCCCAAGTCATCGGACCTGTAGAAATCGGTGAAAATGCCAAAGTCGGTGCCGCTGCGGTCGTTGTGGCAGATGTTCCTAGTGATGTGACGGTTGTCGGTATTCCTGCTAAGATTGTTCGTGTTCACGGGCAAAAGGATGAACCAACCATTCACGAAGTCGAAGAAAAACGTGAATATTACGTCAATAAACTTGAGCATGCTAGAGAAGCCAGCCACAGGTCGTCGGGGTTGTAGAGAACAGTTATATAAGTAAGGGAAGTGGTCGGAATGGATATTTTTTTGATTATTTTAGTTTTCTTTTTATTTATTTGTTTTTACATATACTCTAAACGAAAAGAAATGAAAATGGATATGGAGGCAGATTATAGCGATATTATAGGTCAAAAAGAAGTGATTGATGGGAAATTGTGTTTATTGTTTGAGTATACAAAGTATCAACCACGAAAGTATGATTATATTCTTGATAATTTTTTTCCTGGGCGAAGTGTCTTTGCAATTGATCCGAGAACAAATGAAGCTGATCCAAAACTGGAGTATGTTATCTTAGATAGAATAGACCTAGAGTATAAGAGAAATCACAAAGAAATATTAGCTCCTCTTTATATAGTTTTTACGATTAAACCCAGAGAGGAATATAGTAACTATTCAACAAGTATAATCCATAATGCCCCTGTTCAAAATAATTATGTCGGGAATAATTATCAAGATAATAGATATAGTGTTTATTATAATGAGATTATGTCAGTGCTAAATGATTACAAAACAGAATTGATTCAACATGGTATCAAAGATAGCGAAATTAACAGTATCATTACTTCTCCGCAGGATAAACAAAAATTGGAATATTTTGTAGAGAAGTATGAGCCGATCTTAAGAACTATTGAAGTAGCGAGTGCAGCTGCTACACTTTTTGATATATTGCTGAAATTTCTATAGATAGTAGGATATAGGAGTAATTATGATTAAAATCTATGACACTATGTCTCGTGATTTGCGAGATTTTGTCCCAATCGAGGACGGCATGGTCAAGATGTATGTTTGTGGCCCAACCGTGTATAACTATATCCACGTGGGGAATGCCCGTTCGACGGTAGCTTTTGATACCATTCGACGTTACTTTGAGTACCGTGGATATGAGGTTGCCTATATTTCTAACTTTACGGATGTGGATGATAAGATTATCAACCGTGCCAAGGAAGAAGGTATCACGCCTCAAGAAGTAGCGGATAAGTACATCGCTGCCTTCCGTGAAGACGTGACGGCTCTTGGTGTTAAGCCTGCGACTCGTCATCCTCGTGTAGTCGAGTTTATGGATGATATCATCCGCTTTGTCTCTGACCTGATTGAAAAAGGCTATGCCTATGAGAGTCAAGGGGATGTCTATTTTCGTGTGGAAAAATCCCATAACTATGCTAAGTTAGCCAATAAAACCCTAGAGGACTTGGAATTAGGTGCTTCAGGTCGGACAGACGAAGAAACAGCTCGCAAGGAAAATCCGGTAGATTTTGCCCTTTGGAAAGCAGCCAAACCAGGTGAGATTTCTTGGGAAAGTCCTTGGGGACCTGGACGTCCAGGTTGGCATATCGAGTGTTCGGTTATGTCAACGGAGATTTTGGGTGATACTATCGATATTCACGGTGGTGGAGCTGACCTTGAGTTTCCACACCACACCAACGAAATTGCCCAGTCAGAAGCCAAGACAGGTAAGACCTTTGCTAACTACTGGATGCACAATGGCTTTGTCAATATCGACAATGTCAAGATGTCTAAGTCCTTGGGGAATTTCATCACAGTACATGATGCCCTCAAGACCATTGATGGCCAAGTGCTTCGTTTCTTCTTTGCGACTCAGCATTACCGCAAACCTATCAACTTTACGGAAAAGGCTGTGCGTGATGCTGAGACCAATCTCAAGTATCTGAAGAACACTTATGAGCAACCATTTACTGGAACTGTAGATGCGGGGGAGTTGCAAGCTTTTAAAGATAAGTTTGTAACGGCTATGGATGAGGATTTCAATACAGCAAATGGTATCACAGTCGTCTTTGAAATGGCCAAGTGGATCAACTCAGGCAACTATGATGCAACGGTTAAGGAAGCTCTTACGGCTATGTTAGAGGTCTTTGGTATTGTCTTTGTCGAGGAAGTTTTGGATGAAGAGATCGAAGCCTTGATTCAAAAACGCCAAGAAGCGCGTGCCAATCGTGATTTTGCGACAGCTGACCAAATCCGTGACCAACTGGCTGCTCAAGGAATTAAGCTACTGGATACCAAGGATGGAGTGAGGTGGACACGTGATTGATGTCAATCTCATTAACGGGATTGCGCTAGCCTTTGAAGGAGATGCGGTGTATTCTATGTATATTCGCCGTCACCTCATCCTAAAAGGCATGACCAAGCCCAATAAACTCCACCAAGAGGCAACCAAGTATGTATCGGCCAAGGCTCAGGCACGCTTGATTTCCCTCATGCTGGAAGAAGAAGTCCTAACGGAAAAGGAAGAAGAAATCTATAAACGTGGTCGCAATACAAATAGTCATACCAAGGCAAAGAACGCAGATGTAGTGACCTACCGTATGTCTACAGGTTTTGAAGCGGTCATGGGTTATCTTCATATGACCGAAAATGTGGAGCGCCTAGAAGCCTTGATTTCTTGGTGTATCCAAAAAGTGGAGGGCTAGGAATGATTGCAAAAGAATTACTAGATTGGTTTCCACAAGCTCAAATCGTAGACCAGCCAATTGATAAGGAAGGTTTTCTTACGCTACCAGTTTCCTCGCAACAGTGGATTTTACTAGAGGAAGTTGGACTAAGTGAACGTGAGAAACAGTTGGTGGCTCTCTTAACCCAGCAGGAGCAAACGATCTCGCTCAATCCCTGGTATAGCTATTTGATTGAGGGCAAGGGACAAGCACCGCAAAGTTTTAAAAAGCTACAAGTTGTCTATTGTCACCTTTCTTATTACCAACAGGAAAACCTAACTTCTTGGTTGGATATGATGAGAACCCTCTTTCCTAATTGCGAGACAGTGCTTCAGGTGGGAGCTCAGGATTACCTATTTGTTCTCCAACAGGCCAAATATACTTCTGTTCGCTCAATCTTGATGGATACCTTGGAAGCCGTAGAGTATGACTTCGGGGTTCGTCTGTCCATCATGCTGGGGCAGGTCTGGTCGCAAACAGGAAATCAGAGTTTGACAGATCTCATCAAAGCAGAACGTGACTTATTTAAAAACTGGTGGCGTCAAGGCCACCAAGGATTCCATACGTTTTCTCAACTTTACCTTTGGAGTATGGGTGAACAAATGGTGGATCTTGGCTTGATAAAAGATTATCTCCACCAGATGATTTTGGATCAGGATCAAATTCAGGAAATCATTCTCTCCTTATGGGAAAATAGTGCAGTCCTAACTAAAACAGCACAACAACTGTATTTGCACCGCAATTCTCTCCAATACAAGATTGATAAATGGGAAGAGTTGACAGGGCTTCAGTTGAAAGAATTGACAGATTTGACCTTGTGTTATCAATTGATTTTACCAGATATTATTTAAAGTTTTGTGCAAGTTGCACAGAACTTTTTTATTTTTTTGGTCACCTTGCCATAGAAATGTAAAGCGTTTTCATTTATAATAAAACTATCAAAAATTAAAGGAGTTCACCGAAATGGTAGAATTAAATCTTAAAAACATTTACAAAAAATATCCAAACAGCGAGCACTATTCAGTTGAAGACTTCAACTTGGACATCAAAGACAAAGAATTTATCGTTTTCGTAGGACCTTCAGGATGTGGTAAATCAACTACTCTCCGTATGATTGCAGGTCTTGAAGACATCACAGAAGGTACTGCATCTATCGACGGCGTTGTTGTCAATGACGTAGCTCCAAAAGACCGTGACATCGCCATGGTATTCCAAAACTACGCTCTTTACCCACACATGACTGTATACGATAACATGGCTTTCGGTTTGAAATTGCGTAAATACAGCAAAGACGACATCGACAAACGTGTACAAGAAGCAGCAGAAATTCTTGGTTTGAAAGAATTCTTGGATCGTAAACCAGCTGACCTTTCAGGTGGTCAACGTCAACGTGTTGCCATGGGACGTGCCATTGTCCGTGACGCTAAAGTGTTCTTGATGGACGAACCTTTGTCAAACTTGGATGCGAAACTTCGTGTATCCATGCGTGCTGAAATCGCTAAAATCCACCGTCGTATCGGAGCTACAACTATCTACGTAACTCACGACCAAACAGAAGCGATGACACTTGCAGACCGTATCGTTATCATGTCAGCAACTAAAAACCCTGCTGGTACTGGTACTATCGGACGTGTTGAACAAATCGGTACTCCTCAAGAAGTTTACAAAAACCCAGTTAACAAATTCGTAGCAGGATTCATCGGAAGCCCAGCTATGAACTTCATCAACGTAAAATTGATCGGTGACCACATCGTTGGTGACGCCTTTAACTTGAAAGTTCCAGAAGGTGCTTTGAAAGTTCTTCGCGATAAAGGTTACGAAGGTAAAGAATTGATCTTCGGTATCCGTCCAGAAGACGTGAACGCAGAACCTGCTTTCCTTGAAACATTCCCAGAATCAGTTGTGAAAGCAACTATCTCTGTATCAGAATTGCTTGGTTCAGAATCTCACCTATACTGCCAAGTTGGTAAAGATGAATTCGTTGCTAAGGTTGACGCACGTGACTACTTGCAAGCTGGTGCAACTGTGGAACTTGGATTTGACTTGAACAAAGCTCACTTCTTCGATGTAGAAACTGAAAAGACAGTTTACTAAGATAGATTTGAATTAAAACAACACTACTAGAGTTTTTCTAGTAGTGTTTTTTATAATGTTTAGAAACTCGGATAGAAGGAGACTTTACTAGTTTTCTTATTCACTAAAAAGTGTTAAAATGGTAGGAAGAACTGGAGAGTATGCATGCCAAAAGAAGTAATTTATTCTGGCGATGAAGTCGTCGCTTTAACGCAAAAATATTTATCGAAAGAAGATGTGGCTTTTGTCCATAAGGCCTTGGTTTATGCTGTAGAGTGCCACAGTGGCCAATATCGTAAATCAGGTGAGCCTTACATTATCCACCCTATCCAGGTAGCAGGTATATTGGCTAAGCTCAAGTTGGACGCTGTCACTGTTGCCTGTGGTTTTTTGCATGACGTGGTAGAAGACACAGATGCTACTTTGGATGACTTAGAGCGCGAGTTTGGTCATGATGTTCGAGTGATTGTAGACGGTGTTACCAAGCTTGGTAAGGTCGAATACAAGTCTATAGAAGAGCAGTTGGCTGAGAATCACCGCAAGATGCTTATGGCTATGTCAGAGGATATCCGCGTTATTTTGGTTAAGCTCTCTGACCGCCTGCACAATATGCGTACCCTTACTCATCTTCGTAAGGACAAGCAGGAACGTATTTCCCGAGAAACCATGGAAATCTACGCACCACTTGCTCACCGTCTGGGGATTTCAAGTGTTAAGTGGGAACTAGAGGATCTTTCCTTCCGTTATCTCAATCCGACAGAGTTTTACAAGATAACTCACATGATGAAGGAGAAACGTCAAGAACGTGAAGCCTTGGTCGATGAAGTTGTGACGAAGCTTGAGGAGTATTCATCTGAGCGTAATCTTACAGGAAAAATCTATGGCCGTCCTAAGCATATCTACTCTATTTACCGTAAGATGCAGGACAAGAAAAAACGCTTTGAGGAGATCTATGACCTGATTGCCATTCGCTGTATCCTAGATACTCAGAGTGATGTCTATGCCATGTTGGGTTACGTTCATGAGCTATGGAAACCAATGCCAGGACGTTTCAAGGACTACATTGCTAATCGTAAGGCCAATGGTTACCAGTCTATCCATACAACTGTTTATGGACCAAAAGGACCGATTGAGTTCCAGATCCGTACCAAGGAAATGCACGAGGTTGCTGAGTACGGGGTTGCGGCTCACTGGGCCTACAAAAAAGGAATGAAAGGCCAAGTTAATAGTAAAGAATCTGCCATTGGGATGAACTGGATCAAGGAGATGATGGAACTCCAAGATCAGGCGGATGATGCCAAGGAATTTGTAGATACGGTCAAAGAAAACTATCTGGCTGAGGAGATTTACGTCTTTACTCCAGATGGGGCGGTTCGTTCTCTTCCAAAGGATTCTGGACCGATTGACTTTGCCTATGAGATTCATACCAAGATCGGGGAAAAAGCAACTGGTGCCAAGGTCAATGGTCGTATGGTACCTTTGACTACCAAGTTGAAAACGGGTGACCAGGTTGAAATCATCACCAATCCAAATTCATTTGGACCAAGCCGTGACTGGCTCAATATGGTTAAGACCAGTAAGGCCCGTAACAAAATTCGTCAGTTCTTTAAAAACCAGGATAAAGAATTGTCCATCAATAAAGGCCGTGAAATGCTGATTAGTCAGCTCCAAGAAAACGGCTATGTGGCCAATAAATTTATGGATAAGCGCCACATGGATGAAGTCCTTCAAAAAACAAGCTACAAGACTGAAGAAGCCCTTTTTGCAGCCATTGGTTTTGGAGAAATAGGAGCCATCACTGTCTTTAACCGTTTGACGGAAAAAGAACGTCGTGAAGAAGAACGTGCCAAGGCTAAGGCAGAAGCTGAAGAACTGGTCAAGGGTGGCGAAGTCAAAGTAGAGAACAAGGACACGCTTAAGGTGAAGCATGAGGGTGGAGTTGTCATCCAAGGTGCTTCTGGGCTCTTGGTCCGGATTGCCAAATGTTGTAACCCTGTTCCAGGAGATGATATCGTTGGTTATATTACCAAGGGTCGCGGAGTTGCCATCCACCGTGTGGACTGTATGAACCTTCGTTCACAGGAAAACTACGAGCAGCGTCTGCTAGATGTTGAATGGGAAGACCAATTCTCAACCAAGGAATATATGGCTCATATCGATATCTATGGACTCAACCGTTCTGGCCTTTTGAATGATATCTTGCAAGTCCTATCAAACACGACTAAGAATATCTCTTCGGTTAATGCCCAACCGACCAAGGATATGAAATTTGCCAATATCCATGTATCCTTTGGAATTTCTAACCTTTCAATGTTGACAACTGTGGTTGATAAGATTAAGAGTGTACCAGAAGTCTACTCAGTCAAACGGACCAATGGTTAAGTATGATCGATATAGTCAGAAAGGATTTCTATGAAAATCATCGTTCAGCGAGTCAAGGAGGCTCAGGTTTCTATTGAGGGGCAGATTCATGGTCAAATCAAACAAGGACTCTTGCTCTTAGTGGGTGTTGGACCTGAGGATCAAAAAGAGGATTTGGAGTATGCAGTCAGAAAGCTTGTCAATATGCGGATCTTTTCAGATGACGAAGGCAAGATGAACCTATCTGTCAAGGATATCCAAGGAGAAATCCTTTCCATCTCTCAATTCACTCTGTTTGCCGATACCAAAAAAGGCAATCGTCCAGCCTTTACAGGCGCCGCTAAACCAGATATGGCTGAGGCCTTCTATCAAGATTTTAACCAGGAACTAGCCAAAGAGGTTCCTGTTGAAACAGGTGTCTTTGGAGCAGATATGCAGGTAGAACTGGTCAATGATGGGCCGGTAACCATTATCCTTGATACAAATAATAGATAAGAAAAACCAAGCTTGTTAGCTTGGTTTTTTTGTGACGTATTTAGTTCATTTTTTCAACATAGAGCTGTTTGGCGATTTCTAGACTTACCAAGAGTTCTTCATTGTTGTGAATCAAAGTAAAGGTATTAGAGAAATCATCAAACTGTTGAACTTGGAGTTTGTCTCCGATATTGATGGCATGTTTTTCCAGATATTTTAGGAGATCAAAGCTATCGTGAACCCGAGTTAGGAG
This sequence comes from Streptococcus infantis, assembly GCF_964243025.1. GTDB lineage: Bacteria > Bacillota > Bacilli > Lactobacillales > Streptococcaceae > Streptococcus > Streptococcus infantis_N. Next base: position 137,240 of record NZ_CAXTDJ010000004.1, on the reverse strand, counting down.
ATAGGTTCCAGCTTCTTTGGTTTCTGATAGTGGTAGATTGTTGATTTCAACCAAAAGCTCTCCTTTAGCAGGAATGGTACCACCATGAGGGCAGGTCTTTGGGAAACCTAGCATTCTTTCTAATCTCTCTACAAAAAAGTCTGAAACGGTATGTTCTAATACTTCAGCTTCCTCATGAATTTGGTCACTGGTATAGTCTAGATGGTGGACCAGAAAAACCTCAATCAGACGATGTTTACGATAAAGTTCTGATACAAGTGTTAGCCCAATATCGGTTAGCAAGTATCCTTTTTTCTTATCTTTTAAGATGAGATTTTCAGACTGCATGCGTTTAATCATTTCAGTTACAGCTGGAGGAGATACCTGCATCCGAGCAGCAATTTCCTTATTTGTAATCTTAGGAACATCCATGCCAATCTCATAAATACATTTTAAGTAGTCTTCTTTATTTGGTGTCATTCGCATTTCCTTGTTTATTATCTCCATCTAGTATACCAAAAAAAGCTAGATTTCTCTAGCTTCTTGCTACAAGAGCTTGACTTAGTTGAGTTCTTTTGCAGCTGCAATAGCGGCTTCAAAGTCTGGCTCGCTGTTGATATTGTCTACGTATTCGACGTAGCGGATGGTATTATCGGTATCGAGAACAAAAACTGCGCGTGCAAGCAGATGCCATTCATTGATTAAGAGGGCATAATCGCGTCCAAAGGAGTGGTCGAAGTAGTCTGAGAGCATGATGGCATTCTCAATTCCTTCAGCACCACACCAGCGCTTTTGAGCGAAGGGGAGGTCCATAGACACCGTTAAGACAACAGTGTTGTCTAAGCTAGCCAATTCTTGGTTAAAGCGACGAGTCTGAAGTGAGCAGATACCAGTGTCGATAGAAGGAATGACACTCAAAATCTTTTTCTTGCATTCAAAATCAGACAGTGTTTTTTTAGAGAGGTCAGTCGTTGTGAGAGAGAAATCAAGTGCCTTGTCTCCTACTTGTAGTTGTTTTCCTGTAAACGTAACAGGGTTTCCAAGGAATGTAGTCATAAGCTACTCCAATCTTTTTTCTTTCATTCTACATTAAATGTTCAGAGTTTTCCAATAATTTGACCGGATTTTGAATCATTTTAAAAACGCCAATTCATGGTGACTGACGTTTTTAAAATGATTATTTAGCTAAACCTTCAGAAATCTTGTCAAGATTGTATTTCATCATGTTGTAGTAGCTGTCGCCTTCTTTACCTTCTTCAGCGATTGAGTCCGTAAAGATTTGAGCATAGATTGGGATGTTTGTGTCTTGTGAAACAGTCTTCATTGGACGATCATCGACACTGGATTCAACAAATAGTGATGGAACTTTCATTTGGCGAAGTTTTTCAACCAAAGTCTTGATTTGGTCAGGTGTTCCTTCTTCTTCAGTATTGATTTCCCAGATGTAAGCACTTGGGACACCGTAAGCTTTAGAGAAGTATTTGAAGCATCCTTCGCTGGTTACGATGAGTTTCTTGTCCGCATCAATAGCGTTAAATTTCTCTTTGGCTTCCTTGTCAAGCTTGTCTAGTTTTTCAGTGTATTCTTTGAGATTCTTTTCGTAGAATTCCTTGTTGCTAGGGTCTTTGGCGATGAGTTGCTTAGCAATATTTTGAGCATAGATGATCCCATTTTCAAGATTGAGCCAAGCGTGTGGGTCTTCTTTCCCTTTTTCATTTTCCCCTTCTAGGTAGATGACATCAACGCCTTCACTAACTGCAAAGTAGTCTTTGTTTTCAGTTTTCTTAGCATTCTCAACTAATTTTGTAAACCAGGCATTTCCACCTGTTTCAAGGTTGATACCATTGTAGAAAATTAAGTCGGCTTGCGAAGTTTTCTTGACGTCTTCAGGAAGAGGCTCGTACTCGTGTGGATCTTGTCCTACAGGCACGATACTATGAAGATCAATCTTGTCTCCTGCGATATTTTTAGTAATATCAGCGATGATAGAGTTAGTTGCTACAACCTTTAGTTTTTGGTTTGTAGATGCTGTGTCTTTTTTTCCGCTAGCACAGGCAGCTAATCCAATGATAGCAAGAAAAAGAACAAGCAATGTACCTAATTTTTTCATTATATTCCTCCAGAGGGGCTCCCTCATTATTGTTTGATTTTTTTATTTTTCAGCTTCAGATAACGTTGTTTTGGTGCGATAAAGAAACTGATGAGAAAGAAACTTGCAGATGTCAGCACGATACTTGAACCTGCAGCCAGGTTAAAGCTATAACCGATAAAAAGTCCCAAGACAGAAGCTAGAGCTCCCAAGCCTGATGAAAGAAAAATCATGGTCTTTAGACTATTGGCGTAAAGATAAGCTGTCGCGGCTGGAGTAATCAGCATGGCTACGATAAGGATGGTTCCGACACTTTGCATAGCAGTCACTGACACCAAAGTCAAGAGTATCATGAGTAGATAGTGGTAGAAATTAACTGGCATGCCCATAGCTTTGGCTAGGAGTTCATCAAAGGATGTAATCAAGAGTTGCTTGAAGAAAATCCCGATAATCAATAGAATGAGAGCTCCCATACCGATGGTAATATACATGTCTATGTCTTGCACAGCTAAGATATTCCCAAAGAGAATATGGAAGAGGTCAGTCGAGCTTTTAGCCACACTAATCAAGATAATGCCCAGAGCCAATAAAGATGAAAAGGTAATCCCAATGGCAGTGTCACTCTTGATAATAGAGTTCCCCTTGATGTAGGTGATGATGACAGAGGCAAGCAGTCCAAAGATGATAGCACCAATAAAGAAGTCAATTCCTAAAATAAAAGAAAGAGCTACACCAGGTAAGACAGCGTGCGAGATAGCATCTCCCATAAGGGACATACCACGGAGAATGATAAAGCATCCGACCGCTCCAGCAACAATACCAATCACAACAGCTGTAATCAAGGCATTTTGGAGAAAGTGGAAGTTCTGCAATCCATCTATAAATTCTGCAATCATAGGTCACCTCCATTGAAAAAGAGTCGGTCACCATAAGCTTGTTTGAGATTGGCTTGGGTGAAGGTCTCCTTTGTTGGACCAAAGGCAATTAGCTCCTTGTTGAGAAGGAGTACCTGGTCAAAATAATGGGCAACCTTGCCGAGGTCATGGTGAACGATAAGGACAGTCTTGCCAGCTTTTTTAAGTTCTCTCAGCGTGTTCATGATGATCTCTTCACTGACAGAGTCAATCCCCACAAAGGGCTCGTCTAAGAGAATATAATCAGCATCTTGAACTAGACAACGGGCAATCAAGACACGCTGGAATTGGCCACCAGAGAGTTGACTAATCTGACGATCTGCGTAGTCAGAAAGTCCAACAATTTCTAGTGCTTCAGCCACCTTTTGCCAGTGGTTTGCTTTTAAAGTGTGAAAGAGTGGAATGGATGGATAGAGTCCCAGAGAGACACATTCTTTTACCTTGATAGGGAAGTTGTAGTCGATATGAATTTTTTGCTCGACATAGGCAACTTTCTTAAGAGATTTTTTCATTTCTTTATCTTCGATAAAAGCATGTCCTTCATGTGGGATAATGCCCAGCATACCTTTTAATAATGTTGATTTCCCGGCGCCGTTTGGACCAATAATTCCGGTAATCGTTGGTCCTTGGAGCACTAGTGAAATATCCTTAAGTGCCAACGTCTCTTTGTAGGAGACACTGAGGTTTTCGATACGTATCATACAGTTGTATTCCTCCTGGATTTTAATATACCTTAATTTTATTTTTAAGTCAAGTTAATTTTGGTAAAAATTTAAAATATTAATGATGAAATCGATCAGTAAGAGACGGCATTTTTAATTGCATTCCCCAGGGATTTTTGCTAAGCTAAGAATAAGTGAAAAATGAAAGCGAGAACAAGATGACACGATATCAAGATGATTTTTATGATGCTATAAATGGTGAGTGGGAAAAGACTGCGGTCATTCCAGCTGACAAATCGCGAACAGGTGGTTTTATCGACCTTGATGAAGAAATCGAAGACTTGATGCTAACAACAACTGACAAGTGGTTGGCTGGAGAAGATGTTCCTGAAGATCCCATCCTAGCAAACTTTGTCAAATACCATCGTATGGTCAGAGATTTCGACAAGCGAGAAGCTGATGGCATCAAGCCAGTCCTTCCTATGCTTAAGGAATACCAAGATTTGGAGAGCTTCGCGGACTTTACAAGAAAGCTAGCAGAGTTTGAATTAGCTGGTAAACCAAACTTCCTTCCATTTGGTGTATCACCAGACTTTATGGATGCTAGAACCAATGTTCTTTGGGCTAGTGCTCCAGGAACAATCTTGCCAGATACGACCTACTATGCGGAAGACCATCCACAGCGTGAGGAATTATTGAATCTTTGGAAAGAAAGTACTGCTAATCTCCTCAAAGCCTATAACTTCTCAGATGAAGAAATCGAAGATTTGCTAGAGAAACGATTGGAATTGGACAGTCGCATCGCAGCTGTGGTGCTTTCTAACGAAGAAAGTTCAGAATATGCCAAACTCTATCATCCATATGCTTATGAAGATTTCAAAAAGTTTGCGCCTGCCTTACCTCTAGATGACTTCTTCCAAGCAGTGATTGGTCAAACTCCAGATAAGGTTATCGTAGATGAGGAACGTTTCTGGCAAGCGGCAGAGCAATTCTATAGTGAAGAAGCTTGGCCTTTGCTCAAGGCAAGCTTGATCTTGAGTGTGGTCAACCTTTCAACGAGCTATTTGACAGATGAGATTCGCATTTTGTCAGGTGCTTATGGCCGTGCCCTTTCAGGAGTTCCAGAAGCCCAAGACAAGCGCAAGGCTGCTTACCACTTAGCCCAAGGACCATTCAAACAAGCGCTCGGTCTTTGGTACGCCCACGAAAAATTCTCTCCAGAAGCCAAGGCGGATGTAGAGAAAAAAGTGGCAACCATGATTGATGTTTATAAGGAACGTTTGGCTAAGAATGACTGGCTGACACCTGAAACACGAGAAAAAGCTATCGTCAAACTCAACGTTATCAAACCTTATATTGGTTACCCAGAAGAACTGCCAGCTCGTTACAAGGACAAGGTAGTGGATGAATCTGCTAGTCTCTTTGAGAATGCTCTAGCCTTTGCGCGTGTTGAAATCAAGCACAGCTGGAGCAAGTGGAACCAGCCAGTTGACTATAAGGAGTGGGGAATGCCTGCTCATATGGTGAATGCCTACTACAATCCACAAAAGAACTTGATTGTCTTCCCAGCTGCTATTTTACAGGCTCCATTCTATGACTTGCATCAGTCGTCTTCTGCCAACTACGGTGGTATTGGTGCGGTTATTGCCCACGAGATTTCTCATGCTTTTGACACAAATGGTGCTTCCTTTGATGAAAATGGTAGTCTCAAGGATTGGTGGACAGAGAACGACTATGCTGCCTTTAAAGAAAAAACGCAGAAAGTTATCGACCAGTTTGATGGCCAAGAATCTTACGGTGCAAAAATCAATGGGAAATTAACTGTATCCGAAAACGTTGCCGACCTTGGAGGAATCGCTGCTGCCCTTGAAGCAGCTAAGAGAGAGCCAGATTTCTCAGCTGAAGAGTTCTTCCATAACTTTGCTCGTATCTGGCGTATGAAAGGTCGCCCAGAGTTGATGAAACTCATGGCCAGCGTTGATGTGCACGCCCCAGCTAAACTCCGTGTTAACGTCCAAGTGCCAAACTTTGATGACTTCTTTACAACCTATGATGTCAAAGAAGGCGACGGAATGTGGCGTGCACCAGAAGACCGTGTGATTATTTGGTAATCAAAAAGGCGGTGGGACAGAAATCGATAGACAAAGTCTCGATTTCGTAGTCCCAGCCCCGCGAGGATGATTAGGAGATTTTTGGAGTCTAAAAGACGAACAAAAAGTTCAATCAGCTACCGCGTCAAAGTTTGATTACTAATAAAAAGTGAGGTCGGGATCTTTTGTCCCAACCTCTTTTTATGTTTTAGAAAAATGGATTAAAGGTTTTTTCGTGAGCGATGGTCGTAGCCGGACCATGTCCAGGATAGACATCGTAGTTAGGAAGGGTAAAGAGCTGGGTTTGGATACTATGAAGGAGTTGTTCCATACTACCAGTTGGTAAGTCTGTTCGACCAATGGTTTCTCGGAAAAGGGCATCTCCCGTTAAGACCAAGTGTCCGTCTGGGAAAACGAGTGAAACGCCACCAATAGAGTGGCCTGGAGTTGGTAATGCAATAAAGCGGAATTCCTCGATTTGGTATTCTTCATGAAGAACAAAGGTATGTTCAGCTGGTCTACATAGGACATCTGCCATATCGTCATGACGAGGAAGGCCTGAGAGGTTGTCGACAGGAGTATAGAGCCAAGAAGCTTCACTCTCAGCCACATAAACCGGAGGATTTCCAAAAGTATCTCTGACCAAGTCCAGACTCATAATATGGTCGTAGTGGGTGTGGGTTAGAAGAATGGCACAGACTTGTTTATTGATGTTCTCGATAGTCTTGCGAATAGCCTCCCAGTTGCTACCAGGATCAACCACGATCAGGTGTTGGTCTCCTTCGAGATAATAAGTATTTTCATAGGCAACAGGATTTACGGTTTTATGGATTTTCATAGGATTTCCTCTTTCAAAGAATTTACAATTTCTAGTATAACACAGAAGCACAAAATAAGGAATCGATCAATAAGAAAGTCCCTCCATAAAAGAAGGGACTTTTTAATTCATTAAAAATGATTTTTCCAGGCTTGGAAGCGGGCATCCAGTAGGAGTTGTGTCAGATTTTTTAAGATTTCAACTTGCTCGGGCTCTAGAGTTTGTGCCTGGGAAACAAGTTGTCGAACATGTTCGATCGCGTTTTTTGAAGATAGTTCATTAATGGAGCTAATTCCAGACTCTAGGATGGTTCCAAAGAAGAGATCAAAGTAGAGTTCTAATTCCTCATCGGGAACACTATCCACCCATTCTTTAAGAGTGTCTTTGATTTGGAGACTTTCGCTACTGATGGCCTCTAGTTGGACAAAGTGGTGTCCTTCAGTTAGCCAGCTGAAAGTATTGTGTTGAGCGATACCACCTAAGGCCAGACTGCGCACAACAATAGGAGTATCAGGGACTTCTAGCATCATGCCAATGACAGATCCCTGTGGGACATAGCGGCGAATTTTTGGAATAACATCTTGATAACCAGTGGTTTCAGTCAGATGAGCCTGCAAGCCAGGGGCATCGTAAGTATAAACTGCAGATATTTTTTCTTGCAATTCAGGTTGGATTTGACTTGCAGCATAGACGGCTAGATTTCCACCTTTAGAATGTCCAGCAACCATGACTTTTTGTTTTGGATGTTGGGTAAAGAAATCCTCCAAGTATTCAAGAGCATGTTTTTGGGCAGGGATTTCCTTCATATAGGTCATATGGAAATCTTCCTTCCAGCCAATAATACTGTCGTCTGTGCCACGAAAGACAATGAGATAGGTATCTAGATTCAGACGATAAGTCATAGCAGCGAATTGTTTTTGGAGTTCTACATCAATATCATTAACAAAGTTAGAAAGCTTGCTATTTTTAAAACGCTTGTGTTGGGAGAGTTGGTCTAAGAGTTGTAGACGTTCTTTATTGGTCAACATGGTGCTTTCTCGTGGGACACGTGTTGCGACATCGCTTAAACGATTGACGGATTGGTCTAATAAGTTATCAAAAGGAAGATAAGTCAGCTCTGTCAAAGCAAGTACATCCAGTTCATTTAAGGGAACATCATAAAAAGAATCGTATTGAACATCAGTTAGATAGTCAAAAATATTGGCCATGAGAATTCCTTTCTTAACTTTTATCATATCAGATTTGCATCAATTTCGCTAGTAGTCAGAAGAATTTTGCTATAATATAGAAAAAGGAGGAGCAGATGCATAAGATTTTACTAGTAGAAGATGATCCAGTAATCCGTCAGCAAGTTGGGAAAATGCTCTCCGAATGGGGTTTTGAAGTAGTTATGGTAGAAGACTTTATGGAAGTTCTGACGCTATTTGTTCAGTCTGAACCTCATCTGGTCCTGATGGATATTGGATTGCCTCTCTTTAATGGTTATCATTGGTGTCAGGAAATCCGTAAGATTTCTAAAGTTCCCATTATGTTTCTGTCTTCGAGAGACCAGGCTATGGATATCGTGATGGCTATCAATATGGGGGCAGATGATTTTGTGACTAAGCCTTTTGACCAGCAGGTCCTTTTAGCTAAGGTACAAGGATTATTGCGCCGCTCCTATGAATTTGGACGAGATGAGAGTCTCCTAGAATATGCAGGAGTTATCCTCAATACCAAGTCTATGGATGTACATGTCAATGGAAAAACTATCAGTTTAACAAAGAATGAATTTCAGATTTTACGAGTTTTATTTGAGCATGCTGGAAATATCGTAGCGCGTGATGATTTGATGCGGGAACTCTGGAACAGTGACTTTTTTATTGACGACAATACCTTGTCTGTTAATGTCGCTCGCTTGCGCAAGAAACTGGAGGAAGAAGGTTTGATTGGTTTTATCGAAACCAAGAAAGGGATAGGGTATGGATTGAAATATGCTTGATATAAAAAGTTTTTTTCTAGCTTATATCCGTTCGCGTAGCCGTTTTTTTGCTTTTATTCTATCGCTTACAGGTTTGCTTTTTCTCTTTGAAATCTTGTTTGATAAGCAAGGGCCCTACTTTAACTATTTCTTCTTTCTATCTACATTTTTGACATTTTTGTTTTTGGTATTTGATTTCTTGATAGAATTGCAACGTTATCGTAAGGAATTGCTCTATGGCGAAAGAAAAGCTAAGTCACCAATGGAAGTCCTTCTAACTGAAAAATTAGAGAAAAGCGAATCTGAACTCTATCAAAAGAAATCAGATGCAGAAAACCGCTATAATGATTTGGTGGACTACTATACACTCTGGGTTCATCAGATAAAAACACCAATTGCAGCCAGTAAACTCCTAGTGAGCGAGGTGGCGGATCGCCAACTGAAGCAACAGATGGAGCAGGAAATTTTTAAGATTGATTCCTATACCAACCTCGTTCTCCAATATCTACGCTTAGAAAGCTTCCATGATGATTTGGTGTTGAAGAAAGAAAATATAGAAGATCTGGTCAAGGAAGTCATTCGCAAATATGCTTTTTTCTTTATCCAGAAAGATCTAAGTATTAATTTGCATGACTTGGACAGAAGGATTGTGACGGATAAAAAATGGCTGTTGGTAGTCATTGAACAAATCCTATCAAATAGCCTCAAGTACACAAATGAAGGTGGGGTTGAAATCTACATGGAAGGTTCAGACCTTTGCATCAAAGATACTGGGATTGGTATCAAAAACAGTGATCGGTTGCGAGTCTTTGAACGTGGATTTTCAGGATATAATGGTCGAATGACCCAGCAGTCATCTGGACTTGGGCTCTATCTAACCCAGAAAATCAGCCAAGAATTAGGACATCAGATTCAAATAGAATCCGAACTTGGGCAAGGAACAACTGTGAGGATTAAGTTCTCTGAAGTGAATTTACTGATTGAATGAAAAGAATTGTGAAGAGCTTGGAAGAAACCTTTCAAGCTCTTCTTTAGACCTTGATATGGTGAGAAAAAAGGCTCCAATCAGATAATACTCTTCGAAAATCAAATTCAAACCACGTCAGCTTCGCCTTGCCGTACTCAAGTACAGCCTGCGGCTAGCTTCCTAGTTTGCTCTTTGATTTTCATTGAGTATAAAATAGTTTAATCTTACAAAAATGTAAGATTAAAGTCCTCTTTTGTAAGGTTATGTTATGGCAAGTCCTCTTTTTTTGGAGTAAACTTAGAGCATAAAGAAAAAGGAGAGGAACCATGAAAACAATTTTACAAAAGAAACAAACAAGTAAGCCAAGTCCGAAGGATATCGAGCGAGTTCAAATCGGCATCGAAATGATGCAAGCTCAGTTTCAATTAATGGGATATTAAAAAGGAGAAGTAAAAATGACACTATTAGATGTAAAACACGTTCAAAAGATTTATAAAACTCGCTTTCAAGGCAACCAAGTAGAAGCTCTGAAAGATATTCACTTTACCGTTGAAAAAGGCGACTACGTCGCTATCATGGGTGAGTCTGGATCTGGTAAATCTACTCTACTCAATATTCTGGCTATGCTTGACAAGCCAACGCGTGGGCAGGTCTTCCTAAACGGAACTGACACAGCTACCATTAAAAATTCTGAAGCATCAAGCTTCCGTCGTGAAAAGTTAGGCTTTGTATTCCAAGACTTCAATTTGTTAGATACGCTTTCTGTTAAAGACAATATCTTACTCCCTTTGGTATTGTCTAGAAAGCCTATTACAGAAATGATGAAAAAATTGGTCGTGACGGCCGAAAATCTTGGCATCAATCAATTGCAGGAGAAGTACCCTTATGAAATCTCTGGAGGGCAAAAACAAAGGGTAGCAGTTGCACGGGCTATCATCACAGAACCAGAAATTCTTCTTGCGGATGAGCCAACAGGTGCCCTAGACTCTAAATCATCTGCAGCCCTCCTTGATATCTTTGATCAGATCAACGAGCAAGGGCAAACCATTCTCATGGTGACCCACTCAACAGCTGCAGCAAGTCGTGCAAAACGTGTTCTTTTCATCAAGGACGGTATTCTCTATAATCAAATCTACCGTGGTGAAAAGACGGATCGTCAGATGTTCCAAGAAATCTCTGACACCTTGACTGTTATGGCAAGTGAGGTGAACTAGTATGTTTCGATTAACCAATAAGTTGGCCATATCCAACTTAATCAAAAACCGCAAACTCTATTATCCTTTTGCTCTGTCTGTCATTTTGGCAGTCACAATTAGCTATCTCTTTTATTCCCTAGCCTTTAATCCTAAAATTGTGGATTTGCGTGGTGCGTCTGCTATACAATTTACCCTACAACTAGGGCTTGTCGTTGTGACACTTGCATCTGCCATTATTGTTCTTTATGCCAACAGTTTTGTCATGAAAAATCGCTCAAAAGAACTGGGTGTATATGGCATGTTGGGATTAGAAAAACGCCATTTAATTGGTATGACTTTTAAGGAACTCTTGATATTTGGGCTAGTAACAGTCACTGCTGGGATTGGAATTGGTGCCCTCTTTGATAATTTGATTTTCGCTTTGCTACTTAAACTTGCAAAGATGAAGGTAGAGTTAGTTGCAACTTTCCAATGGTCCGTAGTGCTTTCAATCCTTCTGGTATTCGGTTTTATCTTTTTAGTCATCGTTTTCCTGAACGCTGTACGCATTATCCGTATGGATGCTCTCCAGCTTTCTAGAGAAAAAGCGAAGGGTGAGAAGAAGGGGCGTTTCCTAGTTCTTCAGACACTTGTAGGGCTAATAGCTCTAGGAAGTGGCTACTACCTAGCACTAAGCGTAACAGATGCTTTCAAAGCTGTCGCTACTTTCTTTATTGCGGTTATGTTAGTTATTGTAGGGACCTATCTCTTATTCAATGCTGGTATTACAGTTTTCTTACAGTTGCTCAAGAAAAATAAGAGATATTACTACCAACCCAATAACCTCATCTCTGTTTCTAACCTTATCTTTCGTATGAAGAAAAATGCGGTCGGATTAGCAACCATTGCCATCCTTTCAACCATGGTTTTAATCACTATGTCTGCAGCTACTAGTATCTACAACGGATCTGAGAATATGAAAAAACTCATGTATCCTCACGATTTTGATGTTAAGGGACAACATGTAGAAGTTGAAGATTTAGACAAGCTTTTGACTCAATACGCTAGCGAAAAGAACCTAACCGTCAGCAATAAGGACGTCCTCAATTATGCAAGTTTCGGTCTTTCGAGTCAAGAGGGGACCAAATTAACCATCTTTGAAAAAGGGCAAAACAATGTCATGCCTAAGACAGTCTTCCTGGTTTTTGATCAAAAAGATTATGAAAAAATGACTGAACAAAAGCTAAACCTTACTGGTAACGAAGTAGGACTTTGGGCTCGAAACGACCAACTTAAAGGACAGAAAGCATTTAGTCTGAACAATCAGAACTATACGATCAAGGAAGCAATCCAGCAGGATTTTATTGCCAATCATGTTTCTAATCCCTATGTACTATTGGTATCGGATTATAACTATCTTGTAGTAGCTGATATTCAAAGTTTTTTGGAACAGTACCAGGATTCAGCTGTATACACACAGCTCTACGGTGGTATGGATGTAACAGCTAGTCTAGAGGAACAGTTAAAGCTATCTGATGATTTTGAGGAGTTTGTAAATAATTTTAGTCATAATCTCAAAAATGAAGACGGCATGGTTTATGGTGGAGGCACTGCAAGTGACGCAATTGCCCAAATGAATGCTCTCTTTGGAGGAGTTCTCTTTATTGGTATTTTCCTCTCTATCATCTTTATGATTGGAACTGTACTCGTTATCTACTATAAACAAATCTCAGAAGGTTATGAGGATCGTGAACGCTTTGTCATCCTACAAAAAGTGGGCTTGGATCAAAAACAAATCAAACAAACCATTAACAAGCAGGTCTTGACTGTTTTCTTCCTCCCTGTAATCTTTGCTTTCCTACACTTGGCTTTTGCCTATCATATGTTAAGTTTGATTCTTAAGGTCATTGGGGTAGTAGATACAGCTATGATGTTAAGTGTAACACTTTCTATTTGTGGTATCTTTGCCCTCATCTACGTACTTATCTTTATGATTACTTCAAGAAGCTATCGTAGAATTGTTCAAATGTAAAAACAGAAACATCAAAAAAGAGAGTGGGACAGAAATCGTTAATTCGTTAGAATTCGATTTCGTTGTCCCACCTCCGCACAGTTGAGTAGGACTGTAAAATCTGATGAAATCAGCGTAGTAGAGCCCACTCAACCACTGCGTCTTGCTCGACAATCCAAAGACAATTGAGAGGCTAGGACTTTTGTCCCAGCCTCTTTTTTAGTAGCTGGGATTTTGTCCCAGGTTTTATCTCTTATTTCTCAACACGTGATTTGTTGGCGATATCAGCTAGAATTGCTGCTACAAACTCATCATGTTTAAACATTAAAACGGTATCTACTTTCAGAGGAGATATCGTTTTTCTTCTTCGGATAAGGATACAAAAATTTCTTCCTTTCTCTATCTTTTAAATTAATTGATTTCTTCAGAGAAAGACTGTAAAATTTTTGATATAATGTTAAGAAGGGACTGATTCAAGACAGTCATATCTGGTCTTTCTTCCAGTCATTTTTCAAACAATATCAGTTGATAATCAGCTTAAATCAGATCTATCAGTTTGTCTATCTTTCTCTGATGGAGATCATGTCCTATCTTCACTTTGATTATTGGAAAAAACGGCTCGGTCAGGAGCTAGTATGAATAAGGAGAACAAATGAGACGTTTAAAAATGTTATGGCATATTATACAGGTTACGGGTTTTACTCGGTTTGCTCTGAGTTTTGTGACCTTTGTTTTTGGGTCAGGAGGCGTGCTTTTCCTAGTTGAACCTGCTATCACAAATTACGGAGACGGTCTTTGGTATGCTTTTGTGACTTCGACGACTGTCGGCTACGGGGATCTCCTAGCTGTGACCTTGATTGGAAGGATTACCAGTGTCTTCTTGACGATTTATGGGCTCATATTTTTTGGCTGTTTATCAGCTGTTATTATTAATTATTATACCGATTTAAATAAGGAAAGAGGAGAGGACAAATGACTGCCAATTATTCAACACGGGAATACCGTGAGAAATTATACGATGACCTTCATGTTCGATTGAGAGATACAGCGATTTTGATGTGTGCAATTTTTATTGCCTCTATCGGTCTAAATATGAATTCAACAGCTGTTATTATTGGAGCCATGTTAATTTCACCTCTCATGACACCGATTGTTGGACTGGGATTCGGTTTAGCTATTTTTGATACGCGTTTAATCAAGCAATCTCTAGAGGTTTTATTGACTCAAGTGTTGGTCAGTTTGCTTGTCTCGACTCTGTATTTCTGGATTTCTCCCTTGTCTTATGCAAGTAGCGAGTTGATCGCACGAACCTCTCCAACCATTTGGGATGTTCTCATTGCTATTGCTGGTGGGATTGCTGGTGTGATCGGTTCAAGGAAAAAAGAAGCAAACAATATCGTGCCAGGAGTAGCCATTGCTACAGCTTTGATGCCGCCTATCTGTACTGCTGGCTATGGTTTAGCTAATGGGAATGTACGATTTTTATTGGGGGCTCTCTATCTTTTCTTGATCAACTGTGTCTTTATCATGCTAGCCAACATTGTTGGAACAAGAATTTTGATGAGAAAATCTCCTTTAACTTCATTTAAAGAGCTGAGCATTAAAATGAGAATTGGCTTGATTTCTTTGATTGTATTGTTGATTCTTCCAGCTAGCTATTCGGCAGTTACTCTGACAATAGAACAAGCGCGCAAAGAAGGGATCAAACAGTTTGTAGGAAAAGAGTTCGCCAATTATACGGTTATTAATCAAGTCTACAAGTCAAGTAACAATGAATTGGTCTTGACGGTTGTTGGAGATCCGATTTCAGAAGAAGAATTAGAAACACTCCACCAAAAACAAGCCTCTTACGGTATTCAATCTGTTCAATTGAAAGTCAAGCAATTCCATAATTCAGCAAAATTAGATAGTGAGACGATTAAGGAATTTTACGAAAACATTGACAAGTATATCGATCAAAAACTCTCTGAAAAAGATTCACAAGATGACATCGTAAAAGAAATTGAGGCAGACAAGGACTAAGGATAGTCAACTTATCTAACTCATGGAAGCAAATCTTGGGAGGATATCCTATATCCAAAAGTTAATGGATAGAAAGGATTGTTGATGAGAATATCATTTGTGGTGGTTTGACCAATCACTACTAGCTCAGCTTAATCAAAATATAAAAAAGCAACAACTATTTCAGTTGTTGCTTTTTCTTACTGAAAAATGTTTCTCAGACTGTGATCGTTTTATTTCTCAACACGAGATTTGTTGGCGATATCAGCTAGGATAGCTGCTACAAACTCTTCTACTGACACAGTGTTCGTTTCTTTTTGTCCATAGCGACGAACGTTGACAGTTCCGTCTTCCATTTCCTTGTCACCAACGATCAATTGGTAAGGGATCTTGCTAGTTTGTGATGCACGGATCTTGAATTGCATTTTTTCATTACGTTCATCCACATCAGCACGGACACCACGGTCACGGAGCTTCTTAGCCACTTCCCAAGCGTAGTCAACGTGTTTCTCGTTAGATACTGGGATGAGAGTTACTTGGTGTGGTGCAAGCCATGTTGGGAAGGCACCTTTGTAGTTTTCAATCAAGATAGCTGTAAAGCGTTCCATGGTTGAGATAACACCACGGTGAATCATAACTGGACGGTGTTCTTCACCATCAGCTCCGATGTATTTGAGGTCGAAGCGTTCTGGAAGCAAGAAGTCAAGCTGGATCGTAGAAAGAGTTTCTTCTTTTCCAAGGGCAGTCTTAACCTGGATATCCAATTTTGGTCCGTAGAAGGCTGCTTCCCCTTCAGCTTCAAAGTAGTCAACGCTCATTTCATCAAGTGCAGCACGAAGCATGGTTTGGGCATTTTCCCACATTTCATCGTTATCAAAGTACTTGTGAGTATCTTGAGGGTCACGAAGAGAGAGGCGGAAACGGTATTCATTCAAGTTGAAATCTTCATAAACATCGATAATCAACTGAAGAGCACGTTGGAATTCTTCTTGGATTTGTTCTGGAGTCACAAAGAGGTGACCGTCGTTGAGAGACATTTCACGCACACGTTGAAGACCAGTGAGGGCACCAGATTTTTCATAGCGGTGCATCATCCCGATTTCAGCGATACGGATTGGCAATTCACGGTATGAGTGAACATGGTGTTTAAAGACTTGGATGTGGTGTGGACAGTTCATTGGGCGAAGGACGAATTCTTCCCCATCTCCCATATCCATAGTTGGGAACATGTCTTCTTGGTAATGATCCCAGTGACCAGAAGTCTTGTAAAGCTCTACAGAAGCAAGTGGTGGAGTGTAAACGTGTTGATAGCCAGAAGCCAACTCTTTATCGACGATGTAGCGTTCTAACTCACGACGGATTGTCGCACCATTTGGCAACCAGAATGGTAGACCTTGACCAACTTCTTGAGAAATCATGAAGAGATCAAGCTCTTTACCAAGTTTACGGTGGTCACGTTCTTTGGCTTCTTCACGCATTTGAAGGTAGTTTTTCAAGTCTTTCTTGTCGAACCAAGCTGTACCGTAAATACGTTGCATCATCGCATTGTCACTATTTCCGCGCCAGTATGCACCAGCTACATGGAGAAGGTGGAAGATTTGGATGCGGCCTGTTGAAGGGACGTGAGGTCCACGGCAGAGGTCAACATATTCACCCTGACGGTAGATAGTCAAACCACCCTCGTCTTCTGAGTGTTCCTCGATCAATTCCAACTTGTAAGGGTCGTCTTTGAAGATTTCACGGGCTTCATCTTTTGTCACTTCTTCACGAATAGATGGGAAGTTTTCTTTAACGATTTTTTGCATTTCTTCTTCGATACGAGGAAGATCTTCGTTAGAGATTTGACCAGCTTGATTATCAGTATCGTAGTAGAAACCATCTTCGATAGCTGGACCAACACCCAAGTGAATGTCTGGGAAGAGACGACGAGCTGCTTGGGCAAACAAGTGTGCCGCTGAGTGACGCAAGATATCCAATGCATCTTCGTGATCAGGTGTCACGATTTCAATGCTTCCATCTTCAGTGATCGCACGAGTAGTGTCGATGAGTTTGCCGTTGAATTTACCAGCAAGAGCTTTTTTAGCTAGAGAATTGCTGATGGATTGAGCAATTTCAAAAGTTGTAACGCCAGATTCGAATTCACGAACAGCGCCATCTGGGAATGTAATCTTAATCATGGTTTTCTCCTTAAAAATTTATCGTATTTTAAAATTGAGGCTTGAAGAAATAGCAAAGGGTTAGTTATAAAGAACAATTATATTTGTTTATCTAACTGAATGATGCTTTAACATTTTCATCCTATAAATAAAACAAACAGTTGAAATAAGTAAATAACTTACCAAGGAAAGGATTAAAGACATATATTGCTCATCAGTCATTATTTTACTACCCATGTATATCCTTATCGGATAGCTTCTTAGTGCATTGAATAGATAAATACCAGCAGTAAGACTTAAAAGATATCCTGCTATCACGAGTTCCTTTTTCTTAAAAAACATTAAGATACCGAGAAAAGGAGCAAGAAATGGTATAAGAGGGATAAATGCCATAAATGCAAAGAAAACAATGTACGTTGAACCCCATAGACTAAGAGTTTTCATTAGCCATACATAGACTATAAAGTAGATACAGGCAATCACCCAGAACAATGTTTTCTTCATATCAATCTCCATCTTCACTTTTTGCGATTGACTATCCTCCAAACAAAAAAGCGACCTCCTCAAAAGGACGTCGCAACGTGGTTCCACCTTCATTTATGTTCCTCAAAAAAGAGGGACACCTCTGATTGGCTCTAACGTGGCCACCGTTTTATGTTTGCATAAAAGTCAGTAGAGTAGTATCAGTTTAGACTTCCTATGCGTTTTCAGCAACCACGCACTCTCTAAAAGAAAGATTCTAAGCGATTTGTCTCTATGCATTATTATAGCATGATTGCGAGATTTTTCAAGGATTTTGTGAAAGTTTTTTGTTTTTTCTTTTTTGTAGCAGATACTTGATTCCAAGACCAGAAGACATACCCGCAAGGGCAAAGATTTCATAGGCTAGGAAGTAGAGAAGGATAAATTCTCCGAAAGTAATGATAGTAAAGCAAAAGAGCAAGCCAACTCCAATTAACCACCAAACTGAGAACTTGAAACGATAAGAGTAGCATAGTGATACTATGAAAGTCACCAGTGGAGAGAAGATAATAACGTTGCCGATGGTGAGCTCCTTTAAGGTAGAGTTGACAGAAATAGTCCATAATAACAACTCATAAAGTGGCCAATAAAAGAAAAATATGACCAGATAGTAGGGGAGATATTGCGAGAATTTACGCATGGTAATCACCTCTCTTTTCAAGATGTCAACTTAGATATCCTTCCTATAACTATTATAGCACTTTTGCGGTAAGAATAGTAAATCAGTTGACAAAGAACTTAGTTCTTGGTAGAATAAGAAATGTCGTAAAGACAAATAACTTCTTCTTGGTTACAGGCATGCCAACCTGTCACTCGGATGAAGCCAAATAAAAAGGAGAAACATCATGGCAATCTCAAAAGAGAAAAAAAATGAAATCATTGCACAATATGCACGTCACGAAGGTGATACAGGTTCAGTAGAGGTTCAAGTTGCTGTCCTTACTTGGGAAATCAACCACCTTAACGAACACATCAAACAACACAAAAAAGACCACGCTACTTACCGTGGATTGATGAAGAAAATCGGTCGCCGTCGTAACTTGCTTGCATACTTGCGT
Organism: Streptococcus infantis; assembly: GCF_964243025.1. Taxonomy (GTDB): domain Bacteria; phylum Bacillota; class Bacilli; order Lactobacillales; family Streptococcaceae; genus Streptococcus; species Streptococcus infantis_N. The sequence continues at coordinate 118,839 of NZ_CAXTDJ010000004.1, read as the reverse complement.
AAAAACGACGTTAACCGTTACCGTGAGTTGATCAACTCTCTTGGACTTCGTCGCTAATCTTGCGTCTAAAACGTTTCTATACTTCGTTGGCTTCGCCTCGATGTACCATCAGTACAATCTTCGGCTTGCCGCCTAGTCTACAAACGTTTTATCCAGCAAGAATCAAGCTCTCTGACTTCAGAGAGCTTTTTACTTTTTGCCAAGTGCTTAGGCCGTGTTCAATTGAACATAACTTGAAAATAAGGCCACTCTAGTTGAGTAGCTTTTTTTTTATTTTTGTCACCTTACCTCGATATACTCAAGTATAATCTTCGGTTACGGTTCCTAGCACTGTAAGGTAAAATAAACCAGAATGATCTCCCTTCGGGGAGATTTTTTGTTTCACTAACATTTTTGTACAATCTTCGGCTTGTCGCCTAGTCTATAAACGTTTTATCCAGCAAGAATCATGAAGCTAAGGGCGTTAAAAATCCGTATGAAAATAGGGAAAGGACACAGTGTTCGATGAACACAAGGAGTTTCATCTTTTTCACTAGGATTTTAGCCCGAGCTCAAATTAGCTCTCTGACTTCAGAGGGCTTTTTTGTGTGCTTTTTTCTAGTCTTGTTCCTGATTTAGAAATGTGGTATACTAATTATGAAAATTGTCTAAATTTTTAATTTTTGATAAAGGGAGGGTTTCATGCTTTCCAAATTTTCTGGAAGTCATCAAAACCTGAGATATTGTTTTTTACTAGCTATTCTGGTAGGAAATTTGGGGATTTCTCTGTTTCTGGCAGTTTCTATGGGTTCTGTTCAGATTAGCTTGAGTGATACCTATAGGATAATTTTGAGTCAGTTAGGGGCTCCTTTTGATATAGGAGATATCTCAAAGTCTACGCTTGCTATTGTTTGGAATATGAGATTGCCACGGGTTTTTCTTGCTTTGATTGTGGGTGCAGGCCTTTCCATGTGTGGTAGTGTCATGCAGTCAACTGTCAACAATCCAATAGCAGAGCCCTATGTATTAGGAATTTCAGCCGGGGCAACCTTTGGAGCAACTTTGAGTATTATTCTTGGATTTAAAGTTATGATTGGTCTAGGATCTTTCCTCGGAGCGATTTTAGCAACAGTTGCAGTTCTTCTCATTGCATCTATGCAGGGTAGGATGACAACTTCTAGCTTAATCTTATCGGGTACGGTAGTGAATGCCTTATTTTTGGCTTTTTCAAACTTTATTATCTCTATTGGGGCCAATGCTGATAGCGTTATGACTATCAAGTTTTGGACCATGGGTTCTTTAGCGGGGACCTCATGGGCTCACTTAACCTTACCAACTATAATCGTGGGAATCGCCTTTTTATTTTTCTCTTCCCAATACCGTGTTTTCAATGCCATGATGATGGGAGATGAGGCGGCTTTGACTTTGGGAATTCCCTTGCGTTTTTATTGGTATCTCTATGTGACGATTGTAGCTGTGATGACGGCAGTCCTAGTTTCGACTTGTGGAATCATCGGTTTTGTCGGTTTGATTACACCACATTTGGCCCGAAGTTTGGTTGGTACAAATTATAGAAGGCTTTTTCCAATTGCAACCTTACTAGGCGCCCTCTTTGTCGTCTGGGCAGATGTCTTTGCTCGCGTTTTGATTCAAAATGCTGAACTACCGATTGGAATTTTCACAGCCCTAGTAGGTGCACCTTTCTTTATCTACATGGTTGCAAGTAGACGAAGGGAGGTGAGAGTCTGATATGGACTTAATGTGCCAGGATATTCACTTTGGAATCGGAGAAAAAAAGATTCTCAAAGGAGTCTCACTTAAACTTGAGGGAAACCAATTTCATACTATTTTGGGACCAAATGGAAGTGGAAAGACCAGTTTGCTGAAACTCTTTTATCGACAGGAAAAGCCGGATCAGGGCTTGATTTCTTTAGATGGGAAGCCTCTAGACCAAATGAGCGTCAAAGAAACGGCAAAGCAGATGGCAGTTATCACGCAGTTTAATCAACTTCAGTTTGATTGTACGGTTGAGGAGATTGTCATGCTGGGCAGAACTCCTCATCTCTCTTTCTTGCAAAAGGAAAAAGACAAAGACTTTGCTTTGGTTGAGGATGCTTTGGTCAAGGTAGATATGCTCGAAAAGAGAAATCGACTCTACTCTTCTTTATCAGGAGGAGAGAAGCAGCGGGTTCTGTTAGCACGCGCCTTGGTCCAAGAGCCGACCCTCTTGCTCTTAGATGAACCGACCAATCATTTGGATATCAAGTATCAGCTAGACTTATTGACCATTGTCAAAAATCTTCAGATAAATGTGCTAGCTGTCTTGCATGATATTCAGCTAGCTTGTCGCTATTCAGACTATCTCTACCTAATGAAAGAAGGGGAGATTGTTTACCAAGGTACTCCAAAAGAGACCATCACACCCGAGTCATTGCAGGCTGTCTATGGCGTTCAAAGTAAGGTAACTTGGACAGAAGATCAGCAAGCCATGATTCACTATTTATAAAAATAAAAAAGGAAAATAAAAACATGAAAAAAACACTTAGTATTTTACTTGTAACAGTAGCTACCTTATCTTTGGTAGCTTGTGGTAACGCATCTAAAGAAACAGCAACGGCACCGGCTACAACAGAAGCTAGTCAAAAAGCTAATACAGAAACCAGCTACCCTGTAACTATCAAAACCTATGATGCTAAAGGAAACGAAGTCGAACAAGTCTTTGAAAAGGCACCTGAAAAGGTCATCACCAACAACCTCTCAACAACTGAAATCCTACTTGAACTCGGTTTGCAAGATAAAATTGCTGGTATGCTCAATCCTGATAATGCTGTAACTGGTAAATACAAGGACGCTATTGAAGCCATCCCTCACATTGGTGATAAAAAATCTGTCTCACAAGAAACAGTTCTTTCTTATGAACCAGATGCCTTGATGGGACGTAACATGATGTTTTCTGAAAAGTCAATGGGAACTATCAGTGCTTGGAATGAAAACAAAATCCCTGTTTATACGCAAAAAGCTTCACTTTCAACTATCCAACAAGATTTAGGAAATATCGTAGAAGATGTGAAGAATCTTGGTACCATTTTCAATGTCCAAGACAAGGCTAACCAATATGCAGAGCAATTACAAGCTAAAATCGATGCGGTTAAAAAAGCCAACCCAGAAACACAGGGTGAAAAGAAAAAAGCTCTGATTATGGTGGCCTACAATGACGAAACCTTTGGTGCCTACAAGTCAGCCCTTCAAGAAAGTTTGCTTAACCAACTTGGTTATACCAATGTCGCAACAGGAACTTCTGGCTTGACCTTGGAAAATCTAGTATCAATGGATCCAGAGTTGATTATCTATGTAACTAGCGATCGTAATCAAAAGTTAGATGAAAAAGCAGTGGATTTGATGAAGGCAAATGCTGTTTTGGAGAATGTCCCAGCAATCAAGAATCAAAAAATCATGACTATCTCTTACGATGAGTTGATGGATTACGGTCCTGCAGTGATTGATTCCCTTGAAAAAATCAATGACTTTATCAAGAAATAAGGAGTTTAACTGGGAAGGGATTCGAGTTAGGGTCAGTATTCCTTCAAACTATGATCCTCAACAAGCCTACCCAATGATTCTTTTAAATGATGGACAATTGGACTATTTGTCAGACCTATCCCAATCAGTGATTTTGGTGGGTTTGATTCCAGAAAATCGTTTGGACGACTTTACACCTTGGCAAGCTAGTGCTTTGAAAGAAGGGGCACCAGATTTTGGTGGGAAGGTAGACCAATACCATCAAAAGCTATTTCAAGGAATTTTAAAAATTCTAAAGAAAGACTACTTGATTGATGAAAGTCGAATTGCATATGGCGGCTATTCACTGGGTGGTCTTGCTGCTGTCTATAGTCTTTATAGTAGTTATCTTCCTGCGACCTGTATCTTTTCTATCTGTGGCTCCTTCTGGTATCCTGATTTTACAGAATATTGTGGGGAACATGACTTGATACAGAATCAAAGCCTGATTTATTTGCAAAATGGTCAGACAGAAGGTGCCAATCATTCCAATCGTCTGTCTAAGGCTCCCGTTTATGCAAAGGAAATACATAAACTGATTTCAGAGAAAGTCCCTTCGACTTATTGCACATTTGATGCTTATGGGCATCATGAAGCTCTTAAGGAACGTTACCACTATTTTTGTGATTGGCTGAGAGACGAATGGAAGCTTAAGTAACCTTATAACACTCCTTGTTCATCGTAACTAGGAGTGTTTCTTATGTATGCTTGGTTGTTAAAATGTTCATGGTATTATTCTTGACGGAAATCCATCCCCTGTAATAGACTAAATTATGGTATAATGAGTAGATAGATAGAATCGAGGAAATTATGTCATTTACAAAATTTAAATTTAAAAAATATATAGAAGAAGCATTGGAGGAGTTGAAGTTTACGACTCCTACCGAGGTTCAGGAAAAGTTAATTCCCATTGTCTTGGCAGGTCGTGACTTGGTTGGTGAATCTAAAACAGGTTCAGGTAAGACTCATACTTTCTTGCTTCCAATTTTCCAACAGTTGGATGAAGAGAGTGACAGTGTGCAGGCGGTTATTACAGCTCCAAGTCGTGAGTTAGCAACACAGATTTACCAAGCTGCTCGTCAGATCGCAGCTCATTCAGATGTTGAGATTCGTGTTGTGAACTATGTTGGTGGTACAGACAAGGCCCGTCAGATTGACAAATTAGCAAGTAATCAACCACATATCGTAATCGGAACTCCAGGTCGTATTTATGACTTGGTCAAGTCTGGTGACCTAGCCATTCACAAAGCTAAGACCTTTGTAGTCGATGAAGCTGATATGACTCTAGATATGGGATTCTTGGAAACAGTTGATAAGATTGCAGGAAGTCTTCCGAAAGACTTGCAGTTTATGGTCTTTTCAGCAACTATCCCACAAAAACTGCAACCATTCTTGAAGAAATATTTGTCAAATCCTGTCATGGAGAAAATCAAGACCAAAACCGTTATCTCTGATACCATTGACAACTGGTTGATTTCGACCAAGGGTCGTGACAAAAATGCTCAGATTTATGAGTTGACTCAAGTCATGCAGCCATATCTCGCCATGATTTTTGTCAATACAAAAACTCGTGCGGATGAATTGCACAGCTACCTAACAGCTCAAGGATTAAAGGTGGCTAAGATCCATGGAGATATTGCTCCTCGTGAACGCAAACGGATCATGAATCAGGTGAAAAATCTTGATTTTGAGTATATCGTAGCAACTGACCTGGCTGCGCGTGGGATTGACATCGAAGGTGTCAGCCACGTTATCAATGATGCCATTCCACAGGACTTGTCCTTCTTTGTCCACCGTGTTGGACGAACTGGACGTAATGGTCTACCAGGTACAGCCATCACCCTCTATCAACCAAGTGACGACTCAGATATTCGTGAGTTGGAGAAATTAGGAATTAAGTTTGTACCTAAGGTGGTTAAAGATGGAGAATTCCAGGACACTTATGACCGTGACCGTCGTGCCAATCGTGAGAAAAAACAGGAAAAACTGGATATCGAAATGATTGGCTTGGTCAAAAAGAAAAAGAAAAAAGTCAAACCAGGCTATAAAAAGAAAATTCAATGGGCGGTCGATGAAAAACGCCGGAAGACCAAGCGTGCTGAAAGTCGTGCCCGTGGACGTGCAGAGCGTAAAGCTAAGCGTCAAACATTTTAAACATCAGACAGTAGAACCAAGTGGTTTTACTGTTTTTTTATAGTTCTACATCGGGATTGACAGAATTCATAAGTAGAAGATATTGGGAATCTTAAAATCTAATCATAACATTCTTTTATTTTTCTGAAGTTTATAATATACTTAAATTAAAAGTAGATTGTAGGAGAAGTTAAATGAGAGATTTTAAAGATTTTATTGCTGGGATTGGTGAAATAAATGTTATTGCTTATTTGATATATGTGTGTACCGGTCTCGCTCCTCTCTTTCATATATTGATCATCGGTTCAGAATTGAGTACTGGAAAAATAGTTTTAACTATCTTAGGCATACTTTATGCTATCTTTTTAACGATTGCTAGAATTTATCGAAAGTTTTTCTGGTAAGAATTATCATGAAATATTAAAATCCCATCAGAAATTTGAACTGCACCCCAAAAGTTAGACAGAAAAAATCTAACTTTTGGGGTGTTTTGCTATGAAATCATCAAAAGATTAAATTTTTTGTCTCACCGAACTCCGCCATGTAGGTAAGCAGAATAAGCTCATCTCTAGCTATGGTTGAGGTCGAGCTAGCTACCTCAACAACCAAACAGGTGACAGCTACAACTACTTGACTAACCAGTCAGGCTCTGTGACAGGCTTGACCAAGGATGGACAAGCTGTCGCATTAACCAGCTATAACCTCTATGGCGCAAGAAAGACAAGCACAGATACGACAGGGACTCCATTCGCCTATAATGGCGAAGCTCGTGACGATACTGGACTTGACTATTTACGAGCAAGATATTATGATAGTCAGGGAGGTACTTTCTTAACTGAGGATAGCTACCCAGGTGAGGACACAGATCCTCTCAGGATATGATGCCTATAGTTCTGGCCAACGTGGTTGGGAATTGGTTGGTTCGATCGCTAAAGGAGCAGGAACAGGTGCTATCTCAGGTCTTATTGGCGGCCAATTGGTGGGAGCAGGAGCTAGTCTAGCAACAAATGTGACTCAAAATATTGGAAATCAAGCAGTTCGACAAGTTGCCAAGATTGGAGTGGAATCAGCGGTTGAGACTGCGATTGACACAGGTATTGATTTGGCCACAGGAAATAAGATTACTGGTCAAACAGTCGCCATGAACTTTGCCTTTAACACCTTTACCAACGGAGCAGGTAGTGTGTCTCCTAAGAAGGATCCTAAGGCTGATGTTGTGACGACGAAGCCTACAGGTGGACGTCTACCAATGACAGTAGATAATCTCCAAATGTTTGCGGAGAAGCCTAAGGTTAAGCCAGATTTTTATGTAAATCCTGATGGAACAGTATATAAAGCGTCAGATATTGTTGAGAAACCATCTACCTTGTACCATTACACATCCGAGAAAGGGTTGGCTGGTATATTAGATACAGGAACTTTAAATCCATCATTAAAGGCGAATAATTCTAAAGATGCTCGTTATGGAAATGGTCAGTATTTCTCAGACATAGCTCCAGGAACGCGAAGTAATGCTTCTCTTTCTAAACAATTTATAAACAATCCTTGGCAAGGAAGTAAGTATTCTAATTATATAGGTGTTGATACTAGCAATTTGACAGTAGTAAAAGGTAGAGATGGGGTATATGTACTCCCTAATGAAAATCCTCTAGACTTGACTGATAGAATTGTTAGTCACGGAAAGAATTAGGAGAGATTTTTATGTTATATTATAAAACAATTTGGAATCATACGAATGACTATGATCCGATCGTAATGTATTCTGCAATAGACGAAGAACGTTATGAAATGAAACGATTAGATATATTTCGTGATGGACATGTAGCTTACTTTGATACTCGGACACCTATGGAGTTGAGTGAAGACCCATATCCAAGTGATTTTGATGAAATAAATGCAACAGATGAGTTTGATGTGTCTGAAATTTCATCTATAGATTTTGAAAATATATTAAAAATGTACGACACGAATGCGTTAATAGAAGATTACTTTTCAAAACTATAAATAGTGTAGCTCTTCTTCAGCTGAAAAAATTTGATATAGAAAGTTTCTAAAAGTTATAAAGTTAAATATATTTTAATGATATTCTAATAACATTATAGGTAGATCAGGTGTAGTTGTTGGAATAAATTTAGAGGTGGTGACGACGAAGCCAAAATCAGGGGATGTACCAGTCACGAGACCACGTAAGGATGTAACCCCTGTTCAGCAACTAGTATTGCCTGGGCCGACTAGTAAACCTGTATCATATTCACAAGTAACGTTACCTCATCCTATGGATAAAGCAAATTATTTCCAGAAGACCTATAGTAATAATTTTAGTGCATATGGATCGCAAAAATATTCTGATATTGCTGGTTATGAGATAAAAACTGTGGATGATTTAGCACAAGCAATAAAAAATAAAGATGTGTCTGTTTCGGATCTTCCTGTGGAGTATATTAATAGAGATGGTAATGTTTTAATTAAAAATACAAGAAACTCTCAAGCGTTAACAGTTGCAGGAGTTCCTAGAAATCAGTGGCATGTAACTGATAATACTGGTAGTCCATTACATGAGAAATTACTGGATGAGCAGTTATTACGTAATAAACTAAATTCGGAAGGAGTTTCTACTGTAAGACGTAGCGGGGGTACGAATAATGGAAAATAAAATGATATACACTCTTCCAATGTTTTCTTCACTTTTGTCTGAGTTACCTAAAATAACTTTTTCAGGTACAAATATTTGTATCAACTTAAAGGGATATGATTATGATGACCTATATTCAGAAGTTGAATTGATATTTCAAGAAGTCCACTATTTTTCAAAAGCAAACGCATTATTTTCTGTAGATACAATTGAAGCTTATGATAAAGTTTTAGAAATATTTAATTCATCAATTATATTACAGTTAATGGAAGCGAACAGGCATCTTTTTGAAGAAATTAACAAGCTCCAAGAATTAAAGCATTATTCTTTATATCTTGATGGTTATGATGGATATAATATAGTCTGCAAGTCCATAGAAATCAAAGAGTTATAAGATTTTAAGAAAGCTTGTAAAGCATCAAATAATAGAAGAATAAAATTTAATATAAAAAAATCCCATCAGAATATTTCTGGTGGGATTTTTGGTGGGGAACCAATCAATTTTGATTTATTTTTAACCTTTTATAATAACTGAAAATGCTGTTAAAACAACCATTTCACTTCAAATCATGTTTATAAATCATTCCCACTCAACGGTTGCAGGTGGTTTACTTGTGATATCATAGACGATGCGGTTAACGTGGTCAACTTCGTTTACGATACGAACAGAGATTTTTTGGAGCACTTCCCAAGGGATCTTAGCGAAGTCAGCTGTCATACCATCGATAGAAGTGATAGCACGGATAGCGATGGTGTAGTCGTAAGTACGTCCATCTCCCATAACACCTACTGAACGAACGCCAGTGTTAACAGTGAAATATTGCCAGATGTCGCGGTCAAGGCCAGCTTTAGCGATTTCTTCACGCAGGATAGCGTCTGATTCACGAACTGTTTCAAGTTTTTCTTCAGTGATTTCACCCATGACACGGATAGCAAGTCCTGGTCCTGGGAATGGTTGGCGCCATACGATGTGGTCTGGCATACCAAGTTCAGTACCAAGTGCACGAACTTCGTCCTTGTAAAGAGTGTTGAGTGGCTCGATCAGTTCAAACTGCATGTCTTCAGGAAGTCCACCCACGTTGTGGTGAGACTTGATGGTTTGAGCAGTATCCGTACCAGACTCAATCACGTCAGTATAAAGAGTTCCTTGAGCAAGGAATTTCACATCTGTTAGTTTGCTTGCCTCATCGTCAAAGACATAGACAAACTCGTTACCGATAATCTTCCGTTTTTGTTCAGGATCAGATACACCTGCCAACTTATCAAGGAAACGTTTGGCAGCATCTGCCTTAACGATGTTCAACCCAAACTTACCACCAAGCATATCCATAACTTGGTCAGCTTCTCCTTTACGGAGAAGACCGTGGTCTACAAAGATACAGATCAATTGATCGCCGATAGCTTTTTGGAGAAGAACCCCAACAACAGAAGAGTCAACACCACCAGAAAGTCCGAGAAGAACACGTTTATCTCCAACTTTTTCACGGATTTGTTTGATTTGCATCTCGATGAAGTTATCCATAGTCCAGTCACCTTTGGCACCACAGATATTTAAAGCAAAGTTACGCAAAATATCATAACCGTGAACTGAGTGGCGAACTTCTGGGTGGAATTGGATACCGTAAATTTTCTTATCAGGGTTTTCAATAGATGCATAAGGACAGTCTGCAGAAGTTCCAGTACGAACAAAGTCAGCAGGAATTTCCGTTACAGCATCCCCGTGGCTCATCAAGACAAGTTGCTCATCTGGAGTACCCGCAAAAAGAGCTGATTCTGTGTGAGTCAATGTTGATTGACCGTATTCACGGTTACCAGCATCGCCTGCAGGAACAACTTTTCCTCCAAGCTTGTGAGTCAATAGCTGCATACCATAGCAGATTCCCAAAATCGGAATTCCAAGTTCAAAAATCTCTGGATCAATATCAAACGATCCTTCTTCGTAAACAGAGTTTGGACCACCTGAAAGTACAATCCCAATAGGATTGATAGCACGGACTTCGTCAGCCGAAATCTTGTGACTTTTTAGTTCTGAAAAGACACCAATCTCACGGATACGACGTGAGATGAGTTGGTTGTACTGGCTACCATAGTCCAACACGATGATCTTTTCGACATCTTGCAAATCAGTTGAAATGTTGCTCATCTTTTCCCTTTCTTCAAAGAAATATCTTCTTGAATATTCTATCATAAAAGGGTTAGAATTACCAACCAAACAAGTGCGGTTTGACTTTTCCCTATGAGTTACGGTACAATGGAAAAAATAAAGAAAAGAAGTGATCAAGCATGTTACCAGCTTATATGAAAATCCACGACCAAATCAAGAAAGACATTGATGAGGGAAGTTGGAAAATTGGGGAAAGACTTCCAAGTGAGCGAGATTTAGCAGAAGAATTTGCCGTTAGCCGCATGACCTTACGTCAAGCAATCTCTCTTTTGGTTGAAGAAGGGGTTTTGGAACGACGTGTAGGTAGTGGGACCTTTGTTTCAAGTACACGTGTTCAGGAAAGAATGCGTGGAACAACTAGTTTTACGGAGATTGTTAAAGCTCAAGGGAAAACTCCGTCTAGTCACTTGATTTCTTATCGTCGAACCATTCCAAATGAGCAAGAAGTGGCTAAACTTGGTTTACTGCCAACTGATAACATCATTCGTATGGAGCGTGTTCGCTATGCCGACAAAGTCCCTGTAGTCTATGAAGTGGCGTCGATCCCTGAGAAATTTATCAAAAATTTCAAAAAAGAAGAAGTAACCAAGCACTTCTTTCAAACCTTGCAAGAGCATGGTTATCGAATTGGTAAATCTCACCAGACCATATATGCGCGTTTAGCAAAAGAAAAGATAGCTCATTACTTAGAAGTTGAAAAAGGGCATGCTATTTTAGGTTTGACTCAGGTTTCTTACTTTGATGACGGAACGGCTTTTGAGTATGTAAAGAGCCAATACGTCGGAGAACGGTTTGAATTTTATCTAGAAAATAATTAGTTTATAACATCACTCTTAAAGTAGAAACTCATCTATTTTAAGAGTTTTTATTTGGTTATGATTAGAAAACACTTTCCTAGTAAGAAAAATAGCAATCATACGAGTATTTTTCAAAGATTCGTGTTATAATAGTTAGGTTATATGGTCCCGATAAGGTGGTGGGATTGATTGTAAATACTCTTCCTACCAGTTCTTTGTAACTCTATAACGAATATTTTTTAAGGGGGGACATTTTTATGTCAGAACGTAAATTATTCACGTCTGAATCTGTATCTGAGGGGCATCCAGATAAGATTGCAGACCAAATTTCAGATGCTATCTTGGATGCTATTCTAGAGCAAGACCCAGAAGCACACGTGGCTGCTGAAACAGCTGTTTATACTGGTTCCGTACATGTTTTCGGTGAAATTTCAACCAATGCTTATGTCGATATTAACCGAGTGGTTCGTGATACCATTGCAGAAATCGGTTATACCAATACAGAGTACGGTTTTTCTGCGGAGACGGTAGGAGTTCACCCATCCTTGGTAGAACAATCACCAGATATCGCTCAAGGGGTTAATGAAGCCTTAGAAGTTCGTGGGAATGCGGATCAAGATCCACTTGATTTGATTGGAGCTGGCGACCAAGGTCTCATGTTTGGTTTTGCGGTGGATGAAACTGAAGAACTCATGCCATTGCCAATCTCACTCAGCCACAAGTTGGTTCGTCGCTTGGCAGAGCTACGTAAGTCTGGTGAAATTAGCTACCTTCGTCCAGACGCTAAATCTCAAGTTACTGTTGAATATGATGAAAATGACCAACCAGTGCGTGTGGATACTGTCGTTATTTCAACTCAACACGATCCAGAAGTCAGCAATGAACAAATCCATGAGGATGTAATCAACAAGGTCATCAAGGAAGTGATTCCAGCTTCTTACCTAGATGATGAGACTAAATTCTTCATCAATCCAACAGGTCGTTTCGTTATCGGAGGACCTCAAGGGGACTCAGGTTTGACGGGTCGTAAGATCATCGTGGATACCTATGGTGGTTACTCACGTCACGGTGGTGGTGCCTTCTCTGGTAAGGACGCGACTAAGGTTGACCGTTCAGCTTCTTATGCAGCTCGCTATATTGCCAAAAACATTGTTGCTGCAGGTCTTGCTAAGAAAGCAGAAGTGCAATTGGCATACGCGATTGGGGTAGCTCAACCTGTATCTGTCCGTATCGATACTTTCGGTACAGGAACAGTAGCTGAAAGTAAGCTTGAAAAAGCAGCGCGTCAAATCTTTGACCTTCGTCCTGCAGGAATCATCCAAATGCTTGATCTCAAACGTCCAATCTACCGTCAAACAGCGGCTTATGGACATATGGGACGTACAGATATTGATCTTCCATGGGAACGCTTGGATAAGGTAGAAGCCTTGAAAGAAGCCGTTAAGTAAACTAAAAAAAGATTGGTTCTTAGACCAATCTTTTTTATGTTAAAAATTAGTTATCCAGGTTTTTTACAAAAGCCCAGTTTCCAATAGATTTTGTTCCGTACTCCAACATCATCGAATCTAGTAATTCATACTTGTTTTTTTCATAGAAACAAACATTTTTTTCAGTACTAGTAATCAAGCCCAAGCGTTTGCAGCCTTTGGATTTAAGATAAGGTTCAATACCTTCTTGTAGAAAAGCACTCCCGATTCCTTGGTTTTGACTAGAAGCGTTGACACCCAACATCATCAAATACCAGTCAAAATTTCCGGATCTTTTCAAATGCTGTTCGGAACGTTCCACCAAATCAAGATATTTCAAGAGATTGCGCGGAGTAATAAAACGGAAAAGCTTGACCATACCATTCAGCAAATAAGATAGAATGGAAAAATCCTTTTGTTGCAGGAGGGCAACGGCCATGATTTCCCCGTCTTGTTCAGCGACTAGACAGGTCTCTCCTTTGATATAGAGTTTGGTCAGAAGGCTATCCAATAATTCTAAGAATGCTGGGTAATATTCTGGTTTTTTTAAATCGTCTTTGATAAGAGTCATGAAAGGGTAGTCCATAAAGGCACCAGCCAACACTTTCCCGATTTTTTGGTATTCATCTAGCCTGGCTTCTCTGTATACTATTTCTTTCATATCAAACTCCTTCATTAAAATCTCTCTATCTATTATAACGAAATTTCTCATATTTTTCGATTAAAGTGTGAATTTTTCACAAAAAGTTTAGACAGGGTAGTTATTTTAGAAATGTACAGAAAAAAAGCATAAAAAACCCCCGCAGTTTTAACTGTAGGGTAGATTAATTCTATTTTGTAGGGATTGAAATCTCAATCAATTTATCAGAATAGAGGGTTTTAATATTTGCCTTATCAATAGCCTGTTGATTAATTTTACGACTGAGGAAAAATTCTTTAATTTTTTCCATTTCTTTTTCACGGATTGCCCGATGTTTATTGGAAATGAGGATTTCGTAATGAAGTGGAGCCTGAGTAAAAATAACATCTGTATTTCCCGCAGAATAAACCTCTACAAGCGTTGCGTCGGTACTTTCTAGCTGACTTTTAACAAGTTGCGAGTGTGAATTTGTAGTATTGATAAGCTTCATAGGGATTCCTCCTGTATTTCTATGTCTATTATAGCACTTTTTGGGAAATTTGGTAAAGATAGTTTAAATTTGATGTTGTTTTTTCCAAGCTTCAATCGCCCATTTGTGACTTCCACGTTTTAAGTTAGCAATAGCTTCATCGATTGGGAACCAAGCTAAGTGATTGAAGTCCTCGAGAGGTTTTTGGATTTCTTGATAAGAAGTAGCTTCGTAGAGATAGGCTGGATTGTAGTAGTAGGTATCACGATGTCTAGAATAAAAATATTCATCAGCTTGGCCGTAGTAGGTGCCGATTTCAGCTGTAAATCCTAATTCTTCAATCAACTCTCGTTTGAGAGCTTCGAGATGGTTTTCGCCTTCTTCGATTTCACCTCCTGGTAAGAACCATGCACCATTTGGAGCTTGTACGAGGATAATCTTTTCATGGTTTGCATCAGGTATGACTGCATAAACTCCATATCTATTTTTGTAGGTTACTCCCTCTTTTTTTTCTCCAAATGTTGGATTTGCCATAAAGTTCTCCTTCGTGAGTGCGCTTTCTTTCTATAATAGTAAAGAATGCTCTTACTGTCAAGCAAGAAAATTCTTTTGTATATGAGGAATTAGTCGTCTGACTCAACTGTTTCTATTTTATTTTTTGGCTTAATCAGGATTTTCCCCTTACTTGTCATGACTGCCTTGAGCTCTTTTTCGCTTGGATTTTCAAGGTAATAGTCCGTAATGGCATCTTCGATATAGTCCTGAATAGTTCGACGTAGTGGACGAGCTCCCATTTTTGGATCGTAGCCAAGGTCTACAAGTTTTTCTTTAACCTTATCTGTAACATCGAGATGGATGTTATTGCTTGAGAGTCGTTTATTTACATCATCTAGCATGAGGTCAACTATTTGAAGGAGATTTTCCTTGCTGAGAGCCTTGAATTCGATAATGCCATCGAAGCGGTTCATGAACTCAGGGCTAAAGAAATTGCCTAATTCTCCAAGGACGGAGTTGGTACGACCTTCTCTAGCAGCACCAAATCCAACACTAGCTTCAGCTTTGCCTGTACCTGCATTTGAGGTCATGATAATGATGGCATCCTTAAAGCTAACAGTGCGTCCTTGACCGTCCGTTAAACGGCCATCATCCAATACTTGAAGGAACATATGCATAACATCTGGATGGGCTTTTTCAACCTCGTCAAGGAGGATAAGTGAGTAGGGGTTGCGACGCACTTTTTCGGTCAATTGACCTGCTTCATCATAACCGACGTATCCTGGAGGGGCACCGACGAGTTTAGCAACGCTATGTTTTTCCATGTATTCGCTCATATCAAAGCGAATCATGCTATCAGCAGACCCAAAGAGTTCGATGGCCAGTTGTTTAGAGAGCTCTGTCTTACCGACACCAGTAGGACCAACAAAGAGGAAGCTACCGATTGGACGGTTTGGAGTTCCAAGCCCAACACGGTTACGGCGGATAGCCTTAGCAATCTTATCAACTGCATCATCTTGACCAATGACATGAGCCTTGAGGTCGTCTGCTAGGTTGATGAGTTGAGACTGTTCTTTTTCTTTCAAATCACCAACTGGAATATTAGTCTTTTGCTCAATAATGTGTTCAATCGTCTTTTCACTGATAATCGGGGTATCCTGATCCGTTACTTTTGTCTTTTGCATTTCTTTATATTTAGCAATCTGGTCACGGAAGTAGGCTGCTTTCTCAAAATCTTCATCTCGAGTTGCTTGGGCCTTGAGATTTTCTGCCTCGATTAAGCGTTGGTCGATGACCTTAGGATCCACAAAATTCAAAGTTAAGTTCATTTTAGAACCAGCCTCATCTAGGAGGTCAATAGCCTTGTCCGGCAAGAAACGATCTTGGATGTAGCGGTTAGAAAGAGTAGCAGCAGCTTCGATAGCAGCATCTGTATAATGAACGTGGTGGTAATCTTCGTATTTCTTTTGGATACCTTTGAGGATAATAATAGTCTCTTCCACAGTTGGTTCATCCACCTTAACAGGTTGCATACGGCGCTCAAGGGCGGCGTCTTTTTCAATGATGCGGTATTCATTGAGGGTAGTAGCACCAACTAGTTGAAGTTCGCCACGAGAAAGGGCAGGTTTCAGAATATTTCCTGCATCCATATTACCGTCTCCAGCAGAACCCGCACCGACAATTTCATGAATTTCGTCGATAAAGAGGATGACATCTTTGCGCTCACGAATTTCTTCCATGAGTTTTTGCATGCGCTCTTCGAACTGTCCACGAATTCCTGTACCTTGGACAAGGCTAACAACGTCTAAACGAATGACTTCTTTCCCTTGAAGTTTGTGGGGAACATCACCATCTACAATTTTTTGAGCGAGGCCTTCGACAACTGCTGTCTTACCAACACCAGGCTCTCCGATAAGGACGGGATTGTTTTTGGTTCTACGATTGAGAATTTCAATGACACGGATGATTTCTTCGTCGCGACCGATAACAGGATCGACATTTCCACGGCGGGCAATCTCAGTTATGTTGATACCGTACTCATCCAAGAGTCCTTTTTCTTGACTAGGAGGAGGTGTTTGAGCTGGCCCTCGATTTTGGGAACCAAAACCACCATTGCCACCATATCCACCACCTGACTGGGTTGGAGGAACATTATTATTAGAAGAAGGTCTAAAGTTATTCAGATCATTAAAGAAGTCTCCAAATGGATCAAAATCACGATTGTTTAAATCTGTAATGCCTTTGAATAAGCTATTGTTTGGATCTGTTTTGATAATTTTGTAGCAATTTTGGCAAAGGTCAATTTGCTTTTGTTGTCCATTAAGATTGGTGTAAAGATGGATCGTTGAGTCATTGATTTTACAATTTTGACAGAGCATACCACTACCTCGTTTCTTTCTTGGCTTTGACTAAAACAGAAAGGTCAAAAATAGTCAAAGTTCTTTAGTCTCATTATATCATGATTGAAGGGGAAAGCAAGTAAAAAGATTGAGTCTTAGAAGTCATGATAAAAGAGTTTTGTAGATGAAATATAGGGATAAAAAGAAAAATCCTATTTGTCATGCAAAAAGGATTTTCATTGGTCAAAGCAGGAGACTTCTCCGGCATTTATTCAACAATTAGTATAAAAGTTCGTAGATTTCCATCGCAATGAGGTCGATGCTATCAAATGTATATGTTTCACGAGCTTCAACGTCACGAAGTGTAAAGAGTGGTCCGTTTTCTTCGTCGTGGTTAAAAGCAACCTCTGCGACAACAACTCCTTCGCGCTCAAAGTTACGTTTCAAGTTACCACCATCTTTAGTCATTGCTTCTAAGCGATTGATGATTCTAACCAAATGTGATTCCATTTTGATTCTCCTCCATTTCTTATCTTTACTATTTTACCATAAACAGACTCGACTTGACTAGAAAAAAACTAAGATTTCTCGCTATTTCTATCGTCTTTGAAAATTTATTGAAAATATTAGGAGAAAATGTTGAATTTTTATGCAATATATGTTATCCTTATACAAGTTTTAAGTTTAAATATTAAAAGCAGAAAGTAGAGTATCCATGAATTTTTCTTTTTTACCGAAATATCTACCATATTTTAACTATGGAGCCGTTGTAACAATTATCATATCTATCTTGGTGGTCTTCTTGGGGACCATTCTAGGAGTGCTGTTGGCCTTTGCACAACGTTCAAAAATTAAACCACTCGCCTGGTTTGCTAATCTATATATATGGGTCTTCCGTGGGACTCCGATGATGGTGCAGATTATGATTGCATTTGCCTTGATGCATATTAGTGCTCCGACTATTCAAATTGGGATCTTAGATGTTGATCTGACTCGTTTGATTCCAGGGATTTTGATTATCTCTATGAATAGTGGTGCCTATGTATCAGAAACGGTTCGTGCTGGGATTAATGCAGTGCCAAAGGGACAATTAGAAGCAGCTTATTCACTAGGTATTCGTCCTAAGAATGCCATGCGCTATGTCATTTTACCCCAGGCTATCAAAAATATCTTACCTTCTCTAGGAAATGAGTTTATCACTATTATCAAGGATAGCTCGCTCTTGTCAGCTATCGGGGTTATGGAGTTGTGGAATGGAGCTACTACAGTATCAACAACCACTTACCTACCTTTAACACCGCTCTTATTTGCAGCCTTTTACTACTTGATTATGACCTCTATCTTGACACTGGCCTTGAAAGCTTTTGAAAATCGTATGGGACAAGGAGATAAGAAATAATGACTGAAACACTTATAAAAATTGAAAACCTTCATAAAAACTTTGGGAAAAATGAAGTTTTAAAAGGAATTGATCTTGAAATTAAAAAAGGGGAAGTAGTGGTGATTATCGGACCTTCTGGTAGCGGTAAGTCAACCCTCCTTCGTTCGATGAATCTCCTCGAAGAAGCTACTAAAGGAAAAGTCATATTTGAAGGTGTTGACATTACCGATAAGAAAAATGACCTCTTTGCCATGCGAGAAAAGATGGGAATGGTTTTCCAACAATTTAATCTCTTCCCGAATATGACAGTGAAGGAAAACATCACACTTTCTCCAATCAAGACAAAAGGTGAAAGTAAGGAAGTGGCTGAGAAGAGAGCGCATGAGCTCTTGGAAAAGGTTGGTTTACCAGATAAGGCAGATGCTTATCCTCAAAGTCTGTCTGGTGGGCAACAACAACGTATCGCTATTGCTCGTGGTCTAGCCATGGAGCCAGATGTCCTACTCTTTGATGAACCGACTTCTGCTCTAGACCCAGAAATGGTAGGAGAAGTACTAGCAGTTATGCAAGAACTTGCTCAGTCAGGAATGACCATGGTTATCGTAACGCATGAAATGGGCTTTGCTCGTGAAGTAGCAGATCGTGTCATCTTTATGGCTGATGGTGTCGTTGTCGAAGACGGAACTCCAGAGCAAGTCTTTGAACAAACCCAAGAACAAAGAACCAAGGATTTCTTGAGTAAGGTTTTGTAAGAATACCATGAAAAGCTCCAAGTGGGCTTTTTCTTATAGTTTCAGACTATAGGGTATCTTAGGTAAGAAGTGTTAGAATGCCGAACGATTTTCTGTTATAATAGAGAATATTTGTTAGAAAAGAGAAAATACATGACACAGATGATTGATGGAAAGGCTTTGGCAGCTAAGCTACAAGGCCAGTTGGCTGAAAAAACAGCCAAATTAAAGGAAGAGACAGGTTTGGTTCCAGGATTGGTCGTTATTTTAGTCGGAGAAAATCCAGCAAGCCAAGTTTACGTACGCAACAAGGAGCGTTCTGCTATCGCTGCAGGCTTCCAAAGTGAAGTCGTGCGAGTTCCTGAGACCATTACTCAAGAGGAATTGTTAGAATTAATCGCTAAATACAATCAAGATCCAGCTTGGCATGGGATTTTGGTTCAGCTGCCATTACCAAAACACATCGATGAAGAAGCTGTTTTACTAGCCATTAATCCAGAAAAGGATGTGGATGGTTTCCATCCACTCAACATGGGACGCCTCTGGTCTGGTCACCCAGTTATGATTCCTTCAACACCTGCAGGAATTATGGAAATGTTTCATGAATATGGGATTGACTTAGAAGGTAAAAATGCGGTCGTAATTGGTCGTTCCAATATTGTCGGGAAGCCTATGGCCCAGTTACTGTTGGCTAAAAATGCAACTGTAACCTTGACTCACTCTCGCACCCACAATCTAGCCCAAGTAGCTTCTAAAGCCGATATTTTGGTCGTAGCCATCGGTCGCGCCAAATTTGTGACTGCTGACTTTGTCAAACCAGGTGCAGTTGTCATTGATGTGGGAATGAACCGAGATGAAAATGGCAAGCTCTGTGGAGATGTTGACTACGATGCTGTTGCACCAATTGCTAGTCATATCACCCCTGTACCTGGTGGAGTTGGTCCAATGACCATTACCATGCTGATGGAGCAGACTTATCAGGCTGCTTTAAGAACGCTGGATAGAAATTAAGTTTATGATGAAAAATGGTTGAGATAGTGATATCTCGACTTTTCATTTGCTGTAAAGATACTTATTTCAATTGATGTTTTTCTTTATTTTATGTAGTATAATGAAAGTAAGAACAAGCATGAAGGAGTAGCTTATGAAAGTCATTGATCAAGCTCTACTAAAAAAAGTAATCATCGAGCGTCCTTGTTCTAGTCATAAGGGAGACTACGGTCGTCTTCTCTTGATTGGGGGAACGTATCCTTATGGTGGAGCGATTATTATGGCTGCTTTAGGGGCGGTTAGAAGTGGCGCAGGCTTGGTGACAGTAGCAACGGATAAAGAGAATATTCCAGCTCTGCATAGCCATCTGCCGGAGGCTATGGCTTTTGACCTTGATGATAAGCAATTACTTGAGCAACAGTTACAGAAAGCAAGTGTTGTCTTGGTCGGACCTGGACTAGTGGATGATGAGCGTGGAGAAGAGCTTCTCCAAATAGTCTTTCATCATTCAAATCAAGATCAGACCCTCATACTGGATGGTGGCGCCCTATCTATTTTAGCGAAGGCTGAAATGAATTTTCCCAAAGCTCATCTTGTTTTAACGCCACACCAAAGGGAATGGCAAGTCTTGTCAGGCTTAGATTTGGATTCCCAAGGCACTGAGGAAACAGGGGAGGCCTTGAAGAGATTTCCTTCAGGAACGATTCTAGTTCAAAAAGGTCCTGCTACCCGAATTTGGCAAGCTGGTCAAACTGATTGTTATCAATTGAGTGTTGGCGGCCCTTATCAGGCGACTGGGGGAATGGGTGATACTCTGGCTGGGATGATTGCTGGCTTTGCAGGGCAATTTCCTCGAGTTAGTCTGTATGAAAGAGTGACGGTAGCGACATATTTGCACTCAGCAATTGCTCAAGAATTGGCTGAGGACAACTTTGTAGTTCTGCCAACCACGATTAGTCAACATATTCCTGCATTCATGAAAAAAATACAAAAAGACACCTGAAAATATCAGGTGTCTTTTGATGATTAGAAGAGGCCTTTGACCTTATCTACAAGACCGTCAAGTCCTTCTGATCCTGAGACCAAAGCTTGTGCTTGGCTTAGGTACTCACCGAGTTGATCCTTGTTTTCTTCAACAAAAGTTTTTGCTGCAGAAAAATCTTTGTTCTCAATGAGTTCTTTTACTTGATTAAACAAATCTAATGGGTTCATGAGTTCCCTCCTTTTCTACAATTTAATTCAATCATTTTTTTTCGAATCTTGCAAGAAACTTGACTCTTCAAATAAAGTTCAGGGGTGTCAAATGGTGCAAATTTTGATATAATTTTTAGTGATGAATTTTAGAAATAATCGGTATGTGGTTGTAGATTTAGAAGCTACAAGTACCGGAAGCAAGGCAAAAATCATCCAAGTGGGAATTGTAGTCATTGAAGATGATGAGATTGTTGAACAGTATGCTACTGATGTCAACCCTCATGAACACTTGGATTCTCATATCAAAGAATTAACGGGTTTGACTGATAAACGTTTGGCAAAGGCTCCAGAGTTTTCTCAGGTGGCTGAAAAGATTTTTGAACTGGTCAAAGACGGTATTTTTGTTGCGCACAATGTTCAGTTCGATGCTAACTTATTGGCAGAATTCCTCTTTTTTGAGGGTTATGAATTGCGCACGCCTCGTATCGATACAGTGGAGTTGGCTCAAATATTTTACCCTCAGCTTGAGAAGTATAATCTCGGCATTCTTTGCCAAGAGTTGGGGATTCCTCTAGAGCAAGCCCATTCAGCCCTATCTGATGCCCAAGCAACAGCAGAACTCTTTCTTTGTATGAGACAAAAGATGTTTGGACTGCCAAAAGGGTTGTTGGAGCGCTTATTGAGTTTATCAGACAGCTTACTCTATGAATCTTACCTAGTCATAGAGGAAGTTTATCAGAAGCAGTCTCTCCTCGTTGATCATGATTTGGTAGAAGTGCAAGGTTTATTTTTGAGAAAAGAAAAGCCAGTCCTTTCTCCACGCAAACTCTCAAAAGATTTCGAGACCAATATTGCCTTGCTAGGTTTGGAAGAGAGAAGTCAACAAGAAGAATTTGCCCAAAAGGTTCAAGAGTTTTTACAAGGGGAAGCCATTTCCTTTATTCAGGCTCAAACAGGAATCGGGAAAACCTATGGTTACCTGCTACCGGCCTTGTCACTTGAGAATGAAGAGGGAATCCTACTCAGTGTTCCGACTAAAATCCTTCAAAATCAGGTGATACAAGAGGAGGCTAAAAGACTAGAAGAGATTTTCCATATCTCTATTCATAGTCTTAAAGGTCCTCAGAATTACTTGAAGCTAGATGCCTTTCATGCAGCGCTAGAGGAAGAAGAGTCCAATCGTTTGTATACTCGTTTCAAGATGCAACTTCTAGTTTGGTTGACAGAGACAGATACAGGAGATTTAGACGAGATTGGTCAGCTATATCGCTACCAGCAATTTTTACCGAACTTGGTACACGATGGCAACCTTCACAAAGACTCTCTCTTTTGGCTAGAGGATTTTTGGAAACGAGGTCAGGACAAGGCTCGTTCTTGCAAGTTGCTTGTGACCAATCATGCTTACCTCGTTACTCGACTTGAAGATGATCCTAGTCTCTTAGAAGGGCGTCTCTTGATTTTAGATGAAGCCCAGAAAGTCTTGTTGACATTGGAAAATCTTTCTCGTAAAACTTATTTGTTAACGGATTTGCTAGATCAACTAGACCAAGCTCTATCGAGGGAAGAGGGTATGCTTCAAAGACGCTTGCTAGAAAGTATTCGTTTTGAAGTTTCTTACCTACTCGATCAGTTCTTATCTGGTAAACGGAAGATGTGCCCAGCTAGTAGCATTGACAAGCTCCGCCAAGATTTTTCTGAGTTAAATTTACCAGAATTTAAAGACTATCAGAGATTTTTTACATCTGAGGGAGAATTTTGGTTATCGACTTCAGATGTGTCTAGTAAGAAGGTTGAAATCACTTCTAGTCGCAATCATCGTTTGCTCTTTTCTCAGATTTTCCCAGAAACCTGTCAGCTATTAGGAATCTCTGCAACCCTTGAAATTAGTAGTAGGGTTTCTTTACCAGAATTGTTAGGTTTTCCTCAAGCTGCCTTTTACTGCATGGACGAACAGTTTCAGGAAAATCAGGAAATCTTGTTGGTGAATGATTTTCCGTTGGTGACAGAAATTTCATCCGAGGAATATGCACAAACAATTGTAGAAGTTCTAGAAGAATTATTCCAGCTTGAAGAACCCATTCTAGTCTTATTTACTGCAAAAGATTTATTGTTGCAAGTTTCAGATGCTTTGAGGGTTCCCCATCTGGCCCAGTACAAGCACGGTGAACCTGCCCAATTGAAAAAACGCTTTGAAAGAGGCGAGCGTGAGCTCTTGCTTGGGGCGGGAAGTTTTTGGGAAGGTGTCGATTTTTCAAGACATCCTCGAGTGATTGAAGTGGTGACTCGTTTGCCTTTCCAAAATCCAGAAGATCCCTTTACTAAAAAGATGAACCAAGAGCTCCGTCTTGAAGGGAAAAATCCTTTTTATGATTATCAGCTTCCTATGGCCATTATTCGCCTCAAGCAAGCGATTGGACGAACCATGCGTCGAGTGGGGCAACGCTCTGCAGTTCTGATTCTAGATAGCCGCATGGCAAGTAAACGCTATGGTAAGCAAATCAGCAAGGCTTTATCTCGTACTAGTCGAGTTAGAGTCATTAGCCGAGAGCAAGTATTCTCAAAAGTTCAAGAATTTTTAAATAAACAATGAAATGAATACCTGAAAGAATGAAGGAGGCCTTTTATGAAACGTTCTCTCGACTCTAGGGTCGATTATAGTTTAATATTACCAGTATTTTGTTTGTTGGTGATTGGAGTTGTAGCTATTTATATAGCAGTTAGTCATGACTACCCAAACAATGTTTGGCCCATACTAGGACAACAACTGGCTTGGATATCGCTAGGAATTGTTTTTAGCTTCATAGTCATGTTTTTTAACACAAAATTTCTCTGGCAGTCCACACCTTATTTATATGGACTCGGTCTAGCCTTGATGGTCTTGCCTTTAGTCTTCTACAACCCGAGTTTAGTAGCTGCAACTGGTGCGAAAAACTGGGTGTCAATCGGTGGTTATACACTCTTTCAACCTTCCGAATTCATGAAGATATCCTATATTTTGATGCTGGCATACGTTATCGTAACCTTTACCAAGAAACATAAAGACAAAGAACGAACGATTGGTTTAGATTTTTTATTAATTTTGTGGATGATTATATTCACAATGCCTGTTATGGTTTTGCTAGCCTTGCAAAGTGACCTTGGTACAGCTATGGTTTTTGTTGCAATCTTTGCAGGACTTGTCTTATTGTCTGGTGTTTCTTGGAAGATTATTATTCCAATTTTTGTAGCAGTTGTATCGGCGATTGCAGGCTTCCTAGCAATCTTTATCACAAAAGACGGGCGAGCCTTTATGCATCAGATTGGGATGCCAACTTATCAGATAAATCGTATCCTAGCTTGGCTCAATCCGTTTGATTATGCCCAAACGACTACCTATCAACAGGCACAGGGTCAAATCGCGATTGGTAGCGGTGGTATCTTTGGTCAAGGCTTTAATGTGTCTAATCTTCTTATTCCAGTCCGAGAGAGTGATATGATTTTCACAGTAATCGCGGAAGATTTTGGATTTATTGGTTCAGTTGTTGTGGTTGCTCTCTATCTACTGCTCATCTATCGCATGTTAAAGATTACCCTAAAATCCAATAATCAATTTTATACCTACATCTCAACTGGATTTATCATGATGCTCTTGTTCCATATCTTTGAAAATATTGGTGCTGTTACTGGTCTTCTTCCTCTGACAGGGATTCCTTTGCCCTTTATTTCCCAAGGTGGATCCGCTATTATCAGTAATCTAATTGGTGTCGGTTTGCTTTTATCAATGAGCTACCAAACCCATTTGGCTGATGAAAAGAGTGGTCGAACAAGATTCAAACGTAAAAAAGTTGTGTTGAAAAAAGTGAAATAAGGAGGTCGCTATGCCTAAAGTTGCAGTTATCCTAGCAAACGGCTTCGAAGAAATTGAAGCCTTGACGGTCGTAGACGTCATGCGCCGCGCAAATATCACCTGCCATATGGTAGGATTTGAAGATAAAGTGACAGGTTCACATGCTATTCAAGTTCAAGCTGATCGAGTGTTTGACGGTGATTTATCAGAGTATGACATGATTGTTCTTCCAGGAGGTATGCCTGGTGCTGCCCACTTGCGGGACAATGAGCAATTGGTCTCTGAGCTTCAAAGATTTGAGGAAACCGGTAAAAAAGTAGCAGCCATCTGTGCTGCTCCAATTGCTTTGAATCGAGCTGGCCTCCTAGAAGGAAGAAACTTCACCTGCTATGATGGAGTCCAAGAACAAATTGCTGACGGTCACTACCATAAAGAAACAGTCGTTGTAGATGGCAATATCATTACGAGCCGTGGTCCAGCAACAGCTTTGGCTTTTGCCTATCACTTAGTTGAAACACTGGGCGGAGATGCTGAGTCACTAAGAAATGGCATGCTATACACAGATCTATTTGAAAAATAATGAACAAACGGAGGAGAATCTTTCTTGATGGAGAAGATTCTTCTCTTTTTTAATGGCAAAAACCAAGGTAAACATCGCTTTTTTTTATAAAAAATGGTATAATGAAGGGTATGAAATATCACGATTACATCTGGGATTTAGGTGGAACCCTGCTTGATAATTATGAAACTTCTACAGCAGCTTTTGTAGAAACATTAGCAGAGTTCGGGATTGAGCAGGAACACGATAGTGTATACGAAGCTTTGAAGGTTTCGACTGCCTTTGCTATCGAAAAGTATGCTCCAGGTATTGAAAACTTTCTTGAAAAATATAAGGAAAATGAAGCCCGTGAGCTTGAACACCCAGTTTTGTTTGATGGGATTCCTACTCTTTTAGAGAATATTTCGGACCAAGGTGGCCGTAACTTCTTGGTTTCTCATCGAAACGACCAAGTATTGGAAATTCTAGCGAAAACTGAGATAGCTCCTTACTTTACAGAAGTAGTGACGGCTAGTTCAGGTTTTAAACGCAAGCCTG
The DNA here is from genome assembly GCF_964243025.1 of Streptococcus infantis. Classification (GTDB taxonomy): domain Bacteria; phylum Bacillota; class Bacilli; order Lactobacillales; family Streptococcaceae; genus Streptococcus; species Streptococcus infantis_N. Next base: position 92,949 of record NZ_CAXTDJ010000004.1, on the reverse strand, counting down.
ATCCTGAATCGATGATTTATTTACGTGATAAGTATCATATAAGGTCAGGTCTAGTCATTGGTGACCGTGCCATTGATGTAGAAGCAGGACATGCTGCAGGCTTAGATGCCTATCTCTTTGAGGATGTTGTGTCCTTAAAACAAGCAATAGACATGTAAGAAAAAGGGGAAAAATGACAGAAGATATTAAAAACCAACAGGCACAAGATTATGATGCCAGTCAAATTCAAGTTTTGGAAGGTCTGGAGGCTGTTCGTATGCGTCCAGGTATGTACATCGGTTCAACTTCGAAAGAGGGTCTTCACCACCTAGTCTGGGAAATCGTAGATAACTCTATCGACGAAGCCTTGGCTGGATTTGCTAGTCATATCGAAGTTTTTATTGAGCCAGATGATTCAATTACAGTTATTGACGATGGGCGTGGTATCCCTGTTGATATCCAAGAAAAAACAGGTCGTCCTGCAGTTGAAACAGTCTTTACTGTTCTTCACGCCGGAGGTAAATTCGGCGGTGGCGGATACAAGGTATCTGGTGGACTCCATGGTGTAGGGTCATCAGTTGTAAATGCTCTTTCAACACAGTTGGATGTTCGCGTTCATAAAAATGGAAAGATTCACTACCAAGAATACCGTCGTGGACATGTTGTTGCAGACCTTGAGGTGATCGGGGATACGGATAAAACAGGAACAATCGTTCACTTTACTCCAGACCCAGAAATTTTTATTGAGACAACGACATTTGATTTTGATAAATTAAATAAACGGATTCAAGAGTTAGCCTTTTTGAACCGTGGGCTTCAAATTTCTATTACTGACAAACGTGAAGGACTTGAACAAACCAAGCATTATCACTACGAAGGTGGGATTGCGAGCTACGTTGAGTACATCAACGAAAACAAGGATGTTATCTTTGATACACCAATCTACACAGACGGTGAGATGGATGATATCACAGTTGAAGTAGCCATGCAGTACACAACGGGTTACCACGAGAATGTCATGAGTTTCGCCAACAATATTCATACCCATGAAGGTGGAACACATGAGCAAGGTTTCCGTACAGCCTTAACTCGTGTTATCAATGACTATGCTCGTAAAAACAAGCTTCTAAAAGATAACGAAGATAACCTAACAGGTGAGGATGTCCGTGAAGGATTGACAGCCGTTATCTCTGTGAAACATCCAAACCCTCAGTTTGAAGGGCAAACTAAGACCAAACTTGGAAATAGTGAAGTTGTGAAGATTACCAATCGCCTCTTCAGCGATGCATTTTCTGACTTCCTTTTGGAAAATCCACAGATTGCTAAGCGCATCGTTGAAAAAGGGATTTTGGCTGCCAAAGCGCGTGTTGCTGCCAAGCGTGCGCGTGAAGTTACTCGTAAAAAATCCGGCTTAGAGATTTCAAATCTTCCAGGAAAATTAGCTGACTGTTCATCAAACAATCCAGCTGAAACTGAACTTTTCATCGTCGAAGGAGACTCAGCGGGAGGTTCTGCGAAATCAGGCCGTGACCGTGAATTCCAAGCTATTTTACCAATTCGTGGTAAAATCCTCAACGTTGAAAAAGCGAGTATGGACAAGATTTTAGCTAATGAGGAAATCCGTAGCTTGTTTACAGCTATGGGAACAGGATTTGGTGCTGAGTTTGATGTTAGCAAAGCTCGCTATCAAAAACTGGTTATCATGACAGATGCCGATGTCGATGGTGCTCATATTCGAACACTCTTGTTAACTTTGATTTATCGTTATATGAAACCCGTTCTAGAGGCAGGATATGTTTATATCGCTCAACCACCGATTTATGGTGTTAAGGTTGGTAGTGAAATCAAAGAGTATATTCAACCAGGAGCAGATCAGGAAACACGCCTGCAAGAAGCTTTAGCACGCTACAGCGAAGGTCGTTCTAAACCAACCATTCAACGTTATAAAGGTCTTGGAGAGATGGATGACCACCAACTTTGGGAAACCACGATGAATCCTGAACATCGCCTCATGGCTCGTGTATCAGTAGATGACGCTGCAGAAGCAGATAAGATTTTTGATATGCTCATGGGTGATCGAGTAGAACCACGTCGAGAATTCATCGAAGAAAACGCTGTTTACAGTACTCTTGACGTATAAAAAAATTGGGAAATAGTTCCCAAGGTTTGAAAAATATGATATAATCATTACAATTGTGTCATGTATAAAAGGAGTTTGATATGTCAAATAATCAGTTGATTATTACTTTGATTGGAATTGCAGTTCTGCTTCTTATTGCTTTTGCAGTAGCAATTTTGCTACGTAAACGAAATGAGAGTAGACTTGCAGCTTTAGAAGAAAAAAAAGAAGAACTATATAACCTCCCTGTTAATGATGAGGTAGAGGTTGTTAAAAATATGCATCTGATTGGTCAAAGTCAGGTTGCTTTTAGAGAATGGAACCAAAAATGGGTAGATTTGTCTCTGAACTCTTTTGCAGATATCGAGAATAACCTCTTTGAAGCTGAAGGATACAATAACTCATTCCGTTTCTTGAAAGCTAAGCACCAGATTGATCAAATTGAAAGTCAAATCCAACTTGTTGAAGAAGATATTGCAGCAATTCGTAATGCCTTGTCTGAGTTGGAAAAACAAGAGTCAAAAAATAGTGGACGTGTTCTGCATGCCCTAGATTTATTTGAGAAACTACAAAACACTGTAGCTGAAGATCCTGAAAAATATGGTCAAGCTCTTCCAGAAATTGAAAAACAATTGGAGAACATCCAATCTGAGTTTTCTCAATTTGTAACCTTGAATTCATCGGGAGATCCGGTTGAAGCAGCAGGCATTTTAGATAACGCTGAAAATCATATTTTAGCTTTGACACATATCGTTGAAAGAATTCCAGCGATTGTCACTAAGCTTACTACTGAATTGCCAGAACAACTTGAAGATTTAGAAGCTGGTTACCGCAAGCTTTTAGATGAAAACTACCATTTTGTAGAAACTGATATCGAATCTCGTCTTCAACTTCTCTATGAAGCCTTGAAGAATAATCATGAAAATATCCGTACACTGGAGTTGGATAATGCAGAGTATGAAAACACTCAAATCCAAGAAGAAATCAATGCACTTTATGATATTTTCACACGTGAAGTTAAAGCTCATAAAGCTTTTGAGAAATTGGTAACTACCCTTCCTACCTATCTTAAACACTTGAAAGAAAACAATCAGGTACTAGTTAAAGATATCGAACGTCTTGGGAAAACCTATTTGATTTCAGAAAGCGATGTGAATCGAGTTCGTCGTCTTCAAGCTGATATCTCAGCCTTGAATGCTACTATTGAAGAAATGACCAATGCAGAGTCAGAAGTTTCAGAAGCATATTCTGTCTTACAAGAACGTTTGGAAAATCTCCAATCTACATTAAAAGATATTGAAGATAACCAAATCGGTGTTAGTGAACGTCTCGTTAAAATTGAAAAAGATGACATCAATGCTCGTCAAAAAGCAAATGTATATGTCAACCGTCTGCATACGATTAAACGCTACATGGAGAAGAGAAATCTTCCAGGAATTCCACAAAAATTCTTGAAACTATTCTTTGATGCAAGTCATAGTACAGAAGACTTGATGGCTGAGTTGGAACAAGCACAAGTAAATATTGAATCTGTCAATCGTATCCTTGAGATTGCGACAAATGATATGAACATGTTGGAAGAAGAAGCATACAGTATCGTTCAAAATGCAACATTGACAGAACAATTGCTTCAATATTCTAACCGTTATAGATCATTTGATGATCGTATCCAACAAGCTTTCCAAGAAGCTTTGAATATCTTTGAAACAACTTTTGATTACCAAACATCTTTCGAAAAAATCTCTCAAGCATTAGAAGTTGCTGAGCCTGGAGTAACCAACCGTTTTGTTACTTCTTATGAGAAAACAAGAGAAAGTATTCGCTTCTAATTTATAAATTTATAAAAGAATCCTAGATTTTTCTAGGGTTCTTTTACTTTTCTTTTCCTATTAAAAATGACTTTCTTCTATATTTTCATTGAAATTATAGCTCTGATTTGATATGATAAGACTATGACAAAAAAGAGATTACCCCAGAATAAAGTAAAGAAGAAAAACAATAAAAAACTTGGCATTTTTGTCTTGCTTTTGTTTTTCACAATGATAGCACTCGGTAGTGTGATTGGCTATAAAGTGCTGAACAAGCAAGCTTTTGAGCAGAAGATTGAGAGTCTCAAGAAGGAAAAAAATGACGCCTACTCACAGGGAAGTCAAAAAGAGCATTTCCGCAAAGAGAAATCAGAAATCATCACCTATTATCCACTAGTCGGGGACAGCCCTATCTCCTCTGTCAAGGATCTTATCGTAAAAGATATCACTGACAAAGTAGAAGGTAAAGAACAGTTGATTTTTTATTACTCAGAAAAAGGGGAATCCTCTTTAACTGGGATTGAAAATCGATTGATTAAAAAACAAGCTTATGATTTGGCGAATTCGAATGTCGTCGAATTAGAAAATACTACTTTGGATCAGTTATATCTAAAAGAAGATGGTTCCGTCTTTACGCTAGACCAACTATTCACAGATGCAAGCAAAGCCAAGGAAAAATTACTCGAAGACCTTAAGTCGACCCTTCAGGATAAAAAAGTCGAGCAATCAGTGGTTGATCAAGTTTCAGCTGATTTATCAGAAGCAGAATTATCAACTTTGAAGTTTGCCTATAAAGATAGCCAATTAGTTCTTTATCCAGTCAAAGCAACTAATAATGTAGAAGAAATAGCAATGCCTATTTCAGATTTCTTTGATTTTATTCAGACGTCCTATCTAACAGAAAAGGATGCTGAACTTTATAAAAAAGTTCAAGCAGAAAAACATAAAAAAGTGGTAGCTCTTACCTTTGATGATGGTCCCGATGGCAACACAACGCCACAAGCCTTGGATATCTTAGCTAAGTACAAAATCAAAGCAACCTTCTTTGTCCAAGGAAAAAATATTGCAGGCAATGAAGCTATCCTCAAACGTATGCAGGCTGAGGGACATGAGGTCGGAAATCATAGTTGGAACCATCCAGTTTTAACACAACTCTCATTAGAAGATGCTAAGAAACAAATTACAGATACAGAAGATGCTATTAAAAGTGTCCTTGGGAAAAGCTCAAAATTAATGCGCCCACCATATGGTGCTATTTCGGATGATATTCGTAATAGCCTCGATTTGAGCTTTATCATGTGGGATGTCGATAGCTTAGACTGGAAGAGTAAAAACGAAGCTGCTATTTTAACAGAAGTCCAACGTCAAACGACAGATGGGTCTATCATCCTCATTCACGATATCCATCAAACATCTGTTAACTCATTGCCAAAAGTTATTGAATATTTGCAGGGACAAGGGTATAGCTTTGTTACAGTCTCTGAATTACTAGGAAATCGTTTAAAACCACATGAAATATACTATTCTCGTACCCAATAATTGGATTTAAATTCAAATATTAGAAAAAAACTAAAAAAGATTATTTTTATCTTGACAAGTAGGGAAAAACTTGATATCATATACAAGATGAGAAAAGCAGAAGTGAGAACTTCTCGCCTTGCGACTAACGTTGTCTGGCCCCTACAGATCAAGTTTCAGAAATGAACTATAATCATGTAGAGCGGATTTGCGTTAGCAAGTCCGCTCTTGTTTTTCTCTAAACTAAAAAAAGAGGTGAAAACCATAGCAAAGCAAGACTTATTCATCAATGATGAAATTCGTGTACGTGAAGTTCGCTTAATCGGTCTTGAGGGCGAACAATTGGGTATCAAACCACTTGGTGAAGCGCAAGCACTTGCGGACGACGCTAATGTGGACTTGGTTCTCATTCAACCTCAAGCTAAACCTCCTGTTGCGAAAATTATGGACTACGGTAAGTTCAAATTTGAGTACCAGAAGAAACAAAAAGAACAACGCAAAAAACAAAGCGTTGTGACCGTGAAAGAAGTTCGATTGAGCCCAGTTATTGATAAGGGTGATTTCGATACGAAACTTCGCAGTGCTCGCAAGTTCCTTGAAAAAGGGAACAAAGTGAAGGTTTCCATTCGCTTTAAGGGTCGTATGATTACCCATAAAGAGATTGGAGCAAAAGTTTTAGCCGATTTCGCTGAAGCAACTCAAGATATTGCTATCATCGAACAACGTGCTAAAATGGATGGTCGTCAAATGTTCATGCAGTTGGCCCCAGCAACTGACAAGAAATAATCTGTCAGAAAGTTAAAAAAAGGAGAAAATATCATGCCAAAACAAAAAACACACCGCGCATCAGCTAAACGTTTCAAACGTACAGGTTCTGGTGGACTTAAACGTTTCCGTGCTTACACTTCTCACCGTTTCCACGGAAAAACTAAGAAACAACGTCGTCATCTTCGTAAAGCATCTATGGTGCATTCAGGAGATTTCAAACGTATCAAAGCAATGCTTACTCGCTTGAAATAATCGCGTATTTGTAAGTTAACAATTCTAGGAAATATTGGAGGAAATATAAATGGCACGTGTTAAAGGTGGCGTTGTATCACGCAAACGTCGTAAACGTATTCTTAAATTAGCTAAAGGTTACTATGGAGCTAAACACATCTTGTTCCGTACTGCAAAAGAACAAGTAATGAACTCTTACTACTATGCATACCGTGACCGTCGTCAAAAGAAACGTGACTTCCGCAAATTGTGGATCACACGTATCAATGCGGCAGCTCGTATGAACGGACTTTCATACTCACAATTGATGCATGGTTTGAAATTAGCTGAGATCGAAGTTAACCGTAAAATGCTTGCTGACTTGGCTGTTAACGATGCAGCAGCTTTCACAGCTCTTGCAGATGCAGCTAAAGCAAAACTTGGTAAATAATTATTCATAAGACTGGTGCAAATTTGTCCCAGTCTTTTTTAAACAAAGGAGAAAAATATGGCTTCAAAAATGTTACATACTTGCTTGCGAGTAGAAAATCTTGAAAAATCAATTGCTTTTTACCAAGATGCTTTTGGATTTAAGGAATTACGTCGCAAGGATTTTCCAGACTATGCTTTTACGATTGTTTATCTAGGTCTTGACGGTGATGATTATGAATTGGAGTTGACTTACAACTATGATCATGGGCCTTATGTTGTGGGTGACGGCTTTGCTCACATCGCTCTAAGTACACCTGACCTTGAAGCTCTTCACAAAGAACATAGCGAAAAAGGTTATGAAGTAACGGAACCTAAAGGACTTCCAGGTACTCAACCAAACTATTACTTTATCAAAGATCCAGATGGATACAAGGTAGAAGTGATTCGTGAAAAATAATAAAAACTCCTCATTTGTCAAATTGAGTTAGACCATTTCACCTGACTCAGAAAAACTTGATACGGAGTAGTGTAGGTCATTTATGTTAGTTTATTTCAGACAAATGTGAGCGTTTGTCTGAGACTAACATAGATGGCTTTTTTCTATCTAGCTTAATGTGACAAATTGGGCTATAATAAAGGTAATTAAACAAATTAGTGAGAGAAAAAAATGTCAGACCAAAATCCAAATGTAGAGCTAAACAAAGAAGAAGATAAACTAATTGTAGAAAATAATTCGGTGGAAGATATGCAGAATGGTCCAAAAGCTGTCAAGAAACCTTCGGCTCTTCTATCTTTCTCATTTTATTTGGCACTTACCTATATTCTTCTATTTTTAACTCTTGCTTTAGTTGTTGGTCCATGGGGAATTGTATTCTTGATTTTTCTAGGTCCTAATTTAATTGCTTACGCTATAGCAACTGTCTTAACACAGATAGGAATCAAGAAAGTAAATAGAAATTTCTTGTATGCGAGTGTAGGATTTTATTTGCTTTCCGGACTTTTAGCATTCGACCCGGATTGGCAGATGTTTAGGGTTTTTCCTTATCTCTCACTAGTCCTAGTTCTAATCGGGATATTTTTAACGAAAGATACAAGTAACTAAGTTAAAAAGCTAGGTGCAACTCTTCTTCGAACTTATTTCATATCACAAAACCATAGCATTTAAGGCTGTGGTTTTTTAGTTTGATAAGAACAAAAGTATCTGTTTTTCTATTTTTTAAATGGTATAATAGAGAAAGAATAAGGGAGGTGAGAAAGAATGATTGCCCAACTGGATACAAAAACTGTCTATAGTTTTATGGAGAGCATGGTTTCAATTAAGAGATATGTCAGCCAAGGGAAGGAATATGGCTATTCATCACTTGGAATCATGGATGAAGACAATCTCTACGGGGCCTATTACTTTATCAAAGAATGCCAAAAACAGGAGATTCAGCCTTTATTAGGTCTTGAGATGACTGTTCATCATCAAGATGAATGGATCAATCTACGTTTTCTAGCCCTGTCAAATCGAGGTTATCAAAACCTGATGAAGCTGTCGTCTTTAAAGATGACAGGTAAAAAAGAATGGACTGATTTTTCTTCTTACCTAGAGGATATTTGTGTTATTGTTCCATATTATTCTGAAATTGCTGGTTTAGATTTAGGACACGATTACTATATCGGGGTTTATCCAGATACACCTCAATCGAATTTTTCTCAACCAATTCTCCCTCTTTATCGTGTTAATTCTTTCGAACCTGAGGATTTGGAAGCCTTACAGATGCTTAAAGCGATCAAGGGAAATGTGACCTTACGAGAGGTTGATGTCCAATCTCAACAGGGCTTGTTTTTGCCTGCTGACCGTCTAGAACAGGTTTTTGTAGAGAAGTTTCCACAAGCAGTCGAAAACCTAGCAAGATTGACCAAGGGGACTTCCTACGAGATTGATAGTAGTCTCAAGCTTCCTCGTTTTAATCCGGAGAGACCAGCTGTTGAAGAACTCCGGGAACGAGCTATTCAGGGTCTGAAGCAGAAAGGGTTATGGAATCAAGATTATCAGGCTCGTTTAGAAGATGAGTTATCTGTGATTCATGATATGGGGTTTGATGACTATTTCTTGGTTGTCTGGGATCTCTTACGTTTTGGTCGTTCTCAAGGCTATTATATGGGAATGGGACGTGGGTCAGCAGTTGGAAGTTTAGTAGCCTACGCCCTCGATATTACTGGGATTGATCCTGTAACTAAGAACCTCATCTTTGAGCGTTTCTTGAATCGTGAACGTTACACCATGCCAGATATTGATATTGATATCCCAGATATCTATCGCCCTGAGTTTATCCGTTATGTTCGTGACCGTTATGGTAGTATCCATGCTGCTCAGATTGTCACTTATTCAACCTTTGGAGCCAAGCAAGCCATCCGAGATGTCTTCAAACGTTATGGTGTCCCTGAATATGAATTGACGGCCATTACGAAAAAAATAGGCTCTAAAGATACTCTAACGACAACCTATGAAGGAAATCTTGGTTTTAGGCAAATCATTCAGAGTAAGATGGAGTACCAAAAGGCTTTCTCTATTGCCAAAAAGATTGAAGGTTATCCACGACAGACTTCTATCCATGCAGCTGGTGTCGTTATCAGTGATAAAAATCTAACAGATTATATCCCTCTCAAGTATGGGGAAGATATGCTGATTACCCAGTATGATGCCCATGGAGTTGAAGGAAATGGCTTGCTCAAGATGGATTTCTTGGGCCTTCGAAACCTAACCTTCGCTCAAAAAATGCAGGAGCTCTTATATGAAACCCAAGGAATTTCACTAAGGATTGAGGATATTGACCTTGAGGATGAGGCAACCTTAGCCCTCTTTGCGACTGGTAAGACCAAGGGAATCTTTCAGTTTGAACAACCTGGAGCCATTCGCTTATTGAAACGCGTGAAACCACAAAATTTTGAAGAAGTAGTAGCAACGACTTCCCTTAACAGACCAGGTGCGAGTGACTATATCGACAACTTTGTGGCTCGAAAACATGGTAAAGAAAAGGTGACGGTTCTGGACCCTGTTTTAGAAGATATTCTAGCTCCGACTTATGGTATTATGCTCTACCAAGAGCAGGTGATGCAAGTAGCTCAACGCTATGCTGGTTTTAGCCTTGGGAAAGCCGATATGTTGCGTCGTGCTATGGGGAAAAAGAATGCGTCTGAGATGCACCGAATGGAAGAAAGTTTTATCCAAGGTGCCCTTGAAAAAGGGCATGGACAAAAACAGGCTCAAGAAGTTTTTACCGTAATGGAAAAATTTGCCGGTTATGGTTTTAACCGTTCGCATGCATATGCTTATGCTGCCTTAGCCTTTCAGCTTGCCTACTTTAAAACACATTTTCCTGCAATCTTTTATCAGGTCATGCTCAATTATGCTAGCGGAGATTATATTCTAGATGCACTTGATATGGGATTTGAACTAGCTCCGCTTTCTATCAATACGGTTCCATATCAAGATAAGCTAGCAGATAAGACAATCCATTTAGGACTCAAGAGTATCAAGGGAATGCCTCGTGATTTTGCCTACTGGATTATAGAGAATCGTCCATTTAACAGTGTTGAAGATTTTATCACACGATTACCCAAAAATTATCAAAAGATTAGCCTCTTAACCCCTTTAGTGGAAGTAGGACTTTTTGACGGATTTGATAAAAATCGTCAAAAAATCTTAACCAATCTACCAACTCTATTTATCTTTGTAGAAGAATTAGGTAGTCTCTTTGGGGATTCTAGCTATAGTTGGACAGATACAGAGGACTTTTCAAATATTGAAAAATTCCAAAAAGAGCAAGATTGGTTAGGCGTTGGAATTAGCCAACACCCATTGCTAGTTTTAGCGAAGAATCCTTTGTATCCAATCGTGAGTTTATCTGAGCTTTTCGAGGGACAGACAGCTACAGTGCTCGTTGAGATTCAGTCTATCCGAGTGATTCGAACTAAAAAAGGTGAAAATATGGCCTTTTTGAAAGTTACTGATAGTAAAACAAGTCTGGAGGTCACTGTTTTTTCTGAACAGTACCGCCAATTTAAAAATCGCTTGCACGAAGGAAGTTTCTATTACCTAAATGGAAAAGTGCAATCCAGAGATGGTCGTCTTCAATTAATTTTAAATAATCTGAAAGAAGCAGTGAGTGAGCGTTTTTGGATTCAGGTAGCTAATCATGACCACGATTCTGAAATTTATCATATTTTAGATCAGTACAAGGGGCAAATTCCTGTTGTCATCCGTTATGAAAATGAACAAAAAAATGTTCTTTTGCCTGGTTATTTAGTTGCAAAAGACGCTGGCTTACAAGAATCTTTAAAACAGATTGTCATGAAAACGATTTATCGTTAAAAATCAATGAAAATAAAAGAATTTTAACTTTAAATATGGTATAATCAGTTAGAATGTTAAAAGAAAAAGGAGCAAAACCAAATGAAACGTATTGCTGTTTTGACTAGTGGTGGGGACGCCCCTGGTATGAATGCTGCCATTCGTGCAGTTGTTCGTCAAGCAATCTCAGAAGGAATGGAAGTTTTTGGTATCTATGATGGATACGCTGGTATGGTTGCTGGTGAAATTTATCCACTTGATGCTGCTTCAGTAGGAGACATCATTTCACGTGGTGGTACTTTCCTTCACTCTGCTCGTTACCCTGAGTTTGCAAAACTCGAAGGTCAACTTAAAGGGATTGAGCAATTGAAAAAACACGGTATCGAAGGTGTCGTAGTTATCGGTGGTGACGGTTCTTATCATGGAGCTATGCGCTTGACTGAGCATGGATTCCCTGCTATCGGACTTCCAGGAACAATTGATAACGATATCGTAGGTACAGACTTTACAATCGGATTTGACACTGCAGTAACAACTGCTATGGATGCGATCGATAAGATTCGTGATACATCGTCAAGTCACCGTCGTACTTTCGTCGTTGAAGTAATGGGACGTAACGCTGGTGATATCGCTCTTTGGGCAGGTATTGCAACTGGTGCTGACGAAATCATCATCCCTGAAGAAGGTTTCAAATTTGAAGATATCGTAGCAAGCATCAAAGCTGGATATGAACACGGTAAAAAACACAATATTATCGTTTTGGCAGAAGGTGTCATGTCAGCAGCTGAATTTGGTCAAAAACTAAAAGAAGCTGGCGATACAAGTGACCTTCGTGTTACAGAACTTGGTCACATCCAACGTGGTGGTTCACCAACTGCTCGTGACCGTGTATTGGCATCTCGTATGGGAGCACACGCTGTTAAACTCCTTAAACAAGGAATCGGTGGTGTCGCTGTCGGTATTCGTAACGAGAAAATGGTTGAGAATCCAATTCTTGGAACAGCAGAAGAAGGAGCTTTGTTTAGCCTAACAGCTGATGGTAAAATTGTCGTTAACAACCCTCATAAAGCTGATCTTGAACTTTCTGACTTGAACAAGAGCTTGTCATAATCAACTTTAACTAATCTGGTAAAATGACCATTAAAGGTCGAATTATATAAAGGAGTCACAAAAATCATGAACAAACGTGTAAAAATCGTTGCAACTTTGGGTCCTGCGGTAGAAATCCGTGGTGGTAAAAAATTCGGTGATGATGGATACTGGGGTGAAAAACTTGATGTTGAAGCTTCAGCTAAAAACATTGCTCAATTGATTGAAGCAGGAGCTAACACTTTCCGTTTCAACTTCTCACACGGTGACCACCAAGAACAAGGTGACCGTATGGCAACTGTTAAACTTGCAGAAAAACTTGCAGGTAAAAAAGTTGGTTTCCTTCTTGACACTAAAGGTCCAGAAATCCGTACTGAATTGTTCGAAGGTGAAGCTAAAGAGTACTCATACAAAACTGGTGAAAAAATCCGTGTTGCAACTAAACAAGGAATCAAATCAACTCGTGAAGTGATTGCATTGAACGTTGCTGGTGCTCTTGATATCTATGATGACGTTGAAGTTGGTCGCCAAGTATTGGTTGACGATGGTAAACTTGGTCTTCGCGTTGTAGAAAAAGACGACGCAAGTCGTGAATTCATCGTTGAAGTTGAAAATGACGGTGTTATTGCTAAACAAAAAGGTGTAAACATCCCTAACACTAAAATTCCTTTCCCAGCTCTTGCTGAACGTGATAACGCTGATATCCGCTTCGGTCTTGAACAAGGTATCAACTTCATCGCAATCTCATTCGTTCGTACTGCAAAAGACGTAAACGAAGTTCGTGCTATCTGTGAAGAAACTGGTAACGGTCACGTTCAATTGTTCGCTAAGATCGAAAACCAACAAGGTATCGATAACTTGGACGAAATCATTGAAGCTGCTGACGGTATCATGATTGCTCGTGGTGACATGGGTATCGAAGTACCATTCGAAATGGTTCCAGTTTACCAAAAAATGATCATCACTAAAGTAAACGCTGCTGGTAAAGTTGTTATCACTGCAACAAACATGCTTGAAACAATGACTGAAAAACCACGTGCGACTCGTTCAGAGGTATCAGACGTATTTAACGCTGTTATCGACGGAACTGACGCTACAATGCTTTCAGGTGAGTCTGCAAACGGTAAATACCCACTTGAGTCTGTTCGTACAATGGCTACAATCGACAAGAACGCTCAAACTCTTCTTAACGAATACGGACGTTTGAACTCAGATACATTTGAACGTAATTCTAAGACAGAAGTTATGGCATCAGCAGTTAAAGATGCAGCAAACTCAATGGATATCAAATTGGTTGTTACATTGACTAAGACTGGTCACACAGCACGTTTGATCTCTAAATACCGTCCAAATGCTGACATTTTGGCAATTACTTTCGATGAATTGACTGAACGTGGATTGATGTTGAACTGGGGTGTTATTCCAGTAACAACTGAACGTCCTTCAAATACTGACGATATGTTTGAACTTGCTGAAAAAATTGCTGTTGAGCAAGGTTTGGTTCAATCTGGTGACGATATCATTATCGTAGCTGGTGTGCCACTTGGAGAAGCAGTTCGTACAAACACAATGCGTATCCGTACTGTACGTTAATCAAAAAAACAAAAACCTATCTCATCAAGCTTTCGAGCTTATGTGATAGGTCTTTTTTTGTTGTAGAATATAAAGGAATTAAAAAAACTCTCTGGAAAACCAGAGAGCATGAGAGGCATCTCCATGTAAGAAACTGGTTCACACAATTTCTCAAGGTCCGCTCCTGCGTTATGACCTCCTTTGCGCAATTGTAGCTCTCGCTACATATCGACTCATCGCAGACTATATTGTACTATAGGGTCAATACTTTGTCAAGAAAAAAACAGCTCCTCAGATAGGAACTGCTGAATGATGCTAATTGCCGGGATCGAACCGGCGACCTCATCCTTACCATGGATGCGCTCTGCCTACTGAGCTAAATCAGCTTACTTTGAAAGTATACTATAGATTTAAGCTTTTGTCAATATACTAAATAGTATCTTAATTCATTGAAAAAAGCCCAAGTTTATTGCTTGGGCTTGTGAAGATTAGACTATTGTAATTGCTCTCTCTTTTTATCTGGATTCCAAACAAAACTTGCTACAAAAGTAAAGAGGATTGTTAGAATTCCGATAATAATTGCTAAAATCAAGGCAGGGATACGGATCAGCCACCACAGTGGATTTGGTTTTTTATTGTTGTGCCACTGTTTTGTTTCCTCATCCAGGCGTTGAAACTCAGATTGGATGCGGTCTGCAACCATCTCAATTCCCTCATCATTCATCTTTTTAATGTCCGAGATATCGATAGGGTTTCCGAAGTTCATATCAATACGTTCACGGCTGATGAGTCCTTTTAGTGTCATAGGTCCAGTATAGGTAACTGGCATTATGCGAACTTTAGCCATCTTCGCAATTAGAGCAACACCACCCTTAACATCGTTAGAATGACGGCTACCACTAGGAAACATAATCAGTGAGCGATTGCTCTTTTTAAGAACATTAATTGGATATTTGATAGCAGAAGAACCTGGGTTATCACGGTCGATAGGGAAAGCACCACACATGCGAATCCACCAACCAAAGATGCGATTTGAAAAGAGTTCTTTTTTTGCCATAAAGACAAATTGCTTTGGTTTTGTTGCAAAAGCCATATAGACTGGATCCCACCAGGTACGATGTGGGGCCACAAGGATATAGTTTTCATCTAAATTTGGAATTTTTTCAGTATTGTGAAAGTGAGCATTTCCATTGATTGACCATAGAATCAACATAACCAGCCCACGCAGATAAGTGTAAAACATGATGTCTCCTTCAGTTTTCTTTCTTTTATTATACCTTATCATACTAGGACAGGCAAATGTTTTTTGTTTAGGCGGAATAGCTTTTTATATGAAATTAGAAATATTCAAAAAAAAATGATATGATAGAGTTTATGGATAAAAATAAAATGTTGGGATTAAGCCAATCAGAAGTAAAAGAACGTCAGAAACAGGGACAGGTCAATGATTTCCAAGCTTCAGCTAGTACTAGTACATGGCAGATTGTAAAGCGAAATGTCTTTACTTTATTCAATGCTCTAAACTTTGCCATCGCCTTAGCACTCGCTTTTGTTCAAGCATGGAGCAACTTGGTCTTCTTTGCCGTTATCTGTTTTAATGCTTTTTCAGGGATTGTTACCGAGCTACGAGCCAAACATATGGTTGATAAACTCAACCTCTTGAATAAAGAAAAGATTACGACTATTCGTGATGGACAAGAGATTGCTTTGGATCCTGAAGAACTTGTTTTGGATGACGTGATTCGCTTATCAGCAGGAGATCAGATTCCAAGTGATGCGATTGTGTTAGAAGGTTTTGCAGAAGTCAATGAAGCTATGTTAACGGGTGAGAGCGACTTGGTGCAAAAAGAAGTAGAAGACTTAATGTTGTCGGGTAGCTTTCTTGCAAGTGGGTCTGTCCTCGCTCAGGTACATCATGTTGGAGCGGATAACTATGCTGCTAAACTCATGCTTGAAGCCAAGACAGTGAAGCCAATTAACTCACGTATCATGAAATCGCTAGACCAGTTAGCCGGCTTTACTGGGAAAATTATCATTCCTTTTGGTATTGCTCTCTTGCTTGAAGCCTTGGTCTTAAAAGGTCTGCCACTGAAGTCTTCTGTAGTGAATTCTTCTACAGCTCTTTTAGGAATGTTGCCTAAGGGAATTGCCCTTTTGACCATTACCTCTCTTTTAACCGCTGTTATCAAGCTAGGTTTGAAGAAGGTCTTGGTGCAGGAGATGTATTCTGTTGAAACCCTTGCACGCGTGGATATGCTTTGTTTGGATAAAACAGGTACCATCACTCAAGGAAAGATGCAGGTTGAGACTGTCCTTCCGCTGACCCAGGCTTATGACAAGGATGCTATTGCAAAAATACTAACCAGCTATATGGCACACAGTGAGGATAAAAATCCAACTGCCCAAGCTATTCGAAAGCGTTTTGCGGGAGAGGTAGCCTATCCGATGATTTCTAGTCTTCCATTTTCTAGTGATCGAAAATGGGGAGCGATGGAATTGGAAGGTCTCGGAACTGTTTTCCTAGGCGCACCAGAGATGTTGTTGGATGCTGAAGTTCCTGAAGCTAGGGAAGCTCTTGAACGAGGATCTCGTGTCTTGGTTCTGGCTCTCAGTCAAGAAAAACTTGATCACCATAAACCACAGAAGCCATCTGATATTCAGGCTTTGGCTCTGCTTGAGATTTTAGATCCAATCCGAGAAGGGGCAGCTGAAACTTTAGACTATCTTCGTTCTCAGGAAGTAGGGCTGAAAATTATTTCTGGTGATAATCCAGTTACCGTTTCAAGTATTGCTCAAAAAGCAGGTTTTGCAGATTATCATAGCTATGTAGATTGTTCAAAAATCACGGACGAGGAATTAATTGCTATGGCTGAGGAGACAGCGATTTTTGGACGTGTCTCGCCTCATCAAAAGAAACTAATCATCCAAACTCTGAAAAAAGCAGGACATACTACAGCCATGACAGGAGATGGTGTCAATGATATCCTTGCTCTCCGCGAGGCAGATTGTTCCATCGTTATGGCTGAAGGAGATCCAGCGACCCGTCAGATTGCAAATCTGGTTCTCTTGAACTCAGACTTTAATGATGTACCTGAGATTCTCTTTGAAGGTCGTCGTGTGGTCAATAATATTGCCCACATCGCACCGATTTTCTTGATTAAGACAATCTACTCTTTCTTGCTTGCAGTTATCTGTATTGCAAGTGCATTGTTGGGTCGTACTGAATGGATTCTGATTTTCCCATTTATTCCGATTCAGATTACCATGATTGACCAGTTTGTGGAAGGTTTCCCGCCGTTCGTATTGACCTTTGAACGAAATATCAAACCAGTAGAACAAAACTTCCTCAGAAAGTCCATGCTTCGTGCTTTACCAAGTGCCTTGATGGTAGTCTTTAGCGTTCTATTTATTAAAATTTTTGGAACCAGTCAAGGTTGGTCAGCCATTGAAATTTCAACACTTCTGTATTATCTACTGGCATCGATTGGTTTCATGTCTGTAGTTAGAGCTTGTTTGCCATTTAGTCTGTGGCGTGTGCTCTTGATTATTTGGTCAGTTGGTGGCTTCCTTGGAACAGCTCTATTTCCAAGAATTCAAAAATTGCTTGAAATTTCAACACTGACAGGACAAACATTACCTGTCTATGGCATTATGATGGTCATATTTGCTGTCATTTTCATCCTGACAAATCGTTATCAAGTTAAAAGATAAAGAAAGACTGCAATCCGTGATTGCGGTCTTTTTTAGGTGGAGGATTGCTAGCTAAAATATGGTATAATAAAGGGAAATAGACTTTTGGAAAGTGAGAGAAGATGATTTCAAAGAGATTAGAAATGGTGGCTTCTTTTGTACCTCAAGGAGCTGTTCTACTAGATGTCGGGAGCGACCATGCTTATTTACCGATTGAATTAGTTGAAAAGGGTCATATCGAACGTGCTATTGCAGGAGAAGTTGTAGAAGGTCCCTATCAATCTGCAGTTACAAATGTTGAAAGTCATGGTTTGACTGAGAAAATTCAGGTTCGTTTAGCCAATGGTTTAGCAGCTTTCGAAGAAAGTGACCAGGTCTCTGTCATCACTATTGCTGGAATGGGTGGTCGCTTGATTGCTACGATATTAGAAGATGGTTTGGACAAACTAGCAACTGTTGAGCGATTGATTCTCCAACCCAATAACCGAGAAGACGAGTTGCGTAGCTGGTTACAGGACCATGGATTCCAGATTGTAGCCGAAAGCATTTTAGAGGAAGCTGGCAAATTTTACGAGATTATAGTAGTAGAAGCTGGTGAAATGACATTGTCAGCAAGTGACACCCGCTTTGGCCCTTTTCTATCTAAAGGACTTAGCCCCGTATTTGTCCAAAAGTGGCAAAAAGAAGCTGCTAAGCTTGAGTTTGCCCTTAGTCAAATTCCAGAAAAAAAACAAGAAGAACGTCAGGTTCTAGCAGATAAAATTCAAGCCATCAAGGAGGTGCTCCATGAAAGCAAGTGAAGTGATTAATCGTTATGAAGCCTATTGCCCCCAAGAATTTTCTATGGAGGGTGATAGCCGTGGTTTGCAGATTGGTACCCTAGACAAAGAAATCCAAAAGGTCATGGTTGCCCTCGATATTCGTGAAGAAACGGTTGCAGAAGCCATTAAAAAGGGAGTAGATTTGATTATCGTCAAGCACGCGCCTATCTTTCGTCCAATCAAGGACTTGGTAGCTAGCCGTCCTCAAAATCAGATTTATATCAATCTCATCAAGCACGATATCGCTGTCTATGTCAGTCATACTAATATCGATATTGTTGAAAATGGTCTTAATGACTGGTTCTGCCAACTATTGGGTATTGAGGATACAACTTATCTGCAGGAAACAGGTCCTGAACGTGGGATCGGTCGTATTGGCAATATTCGCCCTCAAACCTTTGAAGAATTTGCGAGTCATGTTAAGGAAGTATTTGGTCTGGATAGCTTTCGTATGGTGTATTATCAAGAGACTGATTTGCAAAAGACCATTTCAAGAGTAGCTATTTGTGGTGGCAGTGGGCAGTCTTTCTACTTTGATGCTTTGGCAAAAGGAGCAGATGTCTACATTACTGGAGACATATACTACCACACTGCACAAGATATGCTGTCAGATGGTTTGTTAGCTCTAGATCCGGGACACTATATCGAAGTACTTTTTATCGAAAAAATTGCAGAGCTCTTGAACGAATGGAAGAAAGAGAATGCTTGGTCTCTCGAAGTTATCGCAAGTCAGGCTTCTACCAATCCATTCCATCATATCTAGTTAGAAGGTAAAGACAATGAAAAAAGTTGCCATTGTAGGAGCAGGGATTGTAGGGGCAACTGCCGCTTACTACCTCTCTAAAGAAGCAGATATCGAAGTAACTGTTTTTGATTATGGAAAGGGCCAAGCAACTAAGGCCGCAGCAGGAATTATTAGTCCCTGGTTCTCTAAACGACGTAATAAAGCTTGGTACAAGATGGCTCGCTTGGGAGCGGATTTTTATGTGGATTTATTAGCTGATTTAGAAAAATCGGGTCAACAAGTTGATTTTTACCAGCGCTCAGGAGTCTTACTTCTCAAAAAAGATGATTCCAAGCTCGAAGAATTCTATGACTTAGCCTTGCAACGTAGGGATGAATCTCCCTTAATTGGCGAATTAGCCATTTTGGACCAAGCTACTACAAGTAACCTATTCCCTGGATTAGAGGGATTTGAGAGATTGCTCTACGCTTCAGGTGGAGCTCGAGTAGATGGGCAACTCCTAGTAAGTCGCTTGCTCGAAGCCAGTCAAGTGAAGGTCGTAAAGAAGGAGGTCAGTCTAACTCCTCTAGTACCGGGTTATCAGATAGACAATCAAATGTTTGACCAAGTTATCTTGTCCACAGGAGCTTGGCTTGATCACATCTTAGAGCCTTTAGGATATGAGGTAGACATTCGTCCTCAAAAGGGGCAACTCCGAGATTATCAAGTGGAACAAGACATGGGAGCTTACCCTGTAGTTATGCCAGAAGGTGAGTGGGATTTGATACCATTTCCCGGCGGTAAGTTATCTCTAGGAGCTACCCATGAAAATGATATGGGATTTGACCTTACAGTCGATAAAAATTTGCTCCAGCAAATGGCTGAAGTAGCAAGTCCGTTTTATCCTAGCATAAAAGATATAATGATAAGTGGTGAGCGCGTGGGGATTCGTGCTTATACGAGTGATTTTTCGCCGTTTTTCGGACAAGTGCCAAACTTGTCAGGAGTATTTGTTGCGAGTGGATTAGGATCGTCAGGATTGACAACTGGACCCATTATAGGCTATCACCTAGCCCAAATGCTTCAAGGGGGAAGTGGAGTCTTGGATCCAGCGGATTATCCGACTGAAAGATATATTAAAGAGAAATAATCGTAAACTTTTTACCTAGTTTTTACGATAGGATTAGGATAGCAAATGACTTTCCCTATCAAAAATGGTAAAATGAAAAAAATAATTTAAGAATAGAGGAAAAATGATGCAAGAAAAGATTTTGGTAACAGGTGGAGCAGGTTTTATCGGAACTCACACGGTCATCGAACTGGTCCAAGCTGGACATCAAGTGGTCGTGGTGGATAACTTGGTCAACAGTAGCCGTAAAAGTTTAGAAGTAGTTGAAAGAATCACAGGAGTAGAAATTCCTTTCTACGAAGCTGATATCCGCGATACAGATACACTTCGTGACATTTTCAAACATGAAGAGCCAACAGGTGTGATTCATTTTGCAGGTTTGAAGGCAGTTGGTGAGTCAACTCGTATCCCTCTTGCATACTATGATAACAACATTGCCGGTACAGTTAGCCTTTTGAAGGCAATGGAAGAAAACAACTGTAAGAACATTATTTTCAGTTCATCAGCAACAGTTTATGGAGATCCACATACTGTTCCAATCCTAGAAGATTTCCCACTTTCAGCTACTAACCCTTATGGCCGTACCAAGCTTATGCTGGAAGAAATCTTGACAGATATCTATAAAGCAGACTCAGAATGGAACGTTGTGTTGCTTCGTTATTTCAACCCAATCGGTGCGCATGAGAGTGGAGATCTAGGAGAAAATCCAAACGGTATTCCAAATAACCTTTTGCCATATGTAACACAAGTCGCAGTTGGTAAGTTAGAACAAGTTCAAGTCTTCGGAGATGACTACGATACTGAAGATGGAACAGGTGTTCGTGACTATATCCACGTCGTTGACTTAGCAAAAGGACACGTTGCCGCCCTTAAGAAGCTTCAAAAAGGCTCTGGACTCAATGTGTATAACCTTGGTACTGGGAAAGGCTACTCAGTTCTTGAAATTATCCAAAATATGGAAAAAGCTGTTGGGCGCCCAATTCCATACCGTATCGTTGAACGTCGCCCTGGTGATATTGCAGCCTGCTACTCAGACCCAGCAAAAGCTAAGGAAGAACTAGGTTGGGAAGCTGGACTTGGTATTACAGAAATGTGTGAAGATGCATGGCGTTGGCAAAGCAAACATCCAAATGGATTTGATGACTAATCGTTTGATTAAACAAAAAAAGAGGAAGTAATTCCTCTTTTTTTATAACTTTATATGTGGTTGAAATAAAAAATTTGATTAGTGCTTAAGTGATAGAAAAACGTCTTAAAAGAACAGTTTATTTATTATTGAAATGCTGGAACAAATAAAAGTAAAATTGTATAAAAATAGCTAGCAAAAGACTATAATTTTCTAGAAAAATATGCTAAACTAGAGAGAGTGGAAATTAGAGATTGATGTTCCACCAAATTTTAAGATTCATCTATAATCAGAGCACGAGTAGGGCAATTTTTAACGGCTTCTAAAATGTCGTCGTTGCAAACAATTTCTCGCTCTAATTGCTCAGATTCATCGTAAAAACGGACGATACCATTATCATGGTAATCAAATAATTCTGAATAAGTTTGGCAGAGCCCACAAGCGATGCAACGTTCAGGTATAAGTCTAATCTTCATATTTATATTGTAATAAGAAACTAAAAAAAACTCAAGGAGTAAGGTATGGAAAAGGAACCGTGGCAAGAAGATATTTATGAAAACCAAGAAGAGGAATCAAGAACAGAACGCCGTCAACGAAACAAAAAAGGTTCAGGTGTCGTGGCCAATCGTATTTTAACGGTTCTAGCTGTTCTCTTCTTTGTGATTGTTGTTGGGATGGTAGTTGTATTGGTCTACTTGTCATCAGGCGGAAGTGATCGCACTTCAGCTTTGAAAGATTTTTATGATTCTTCGGCTCCAAAAGTAGAAGAAGTTACAACAGTGGCTACTACTGCCCAGTCAACAGAGTCAACAGAAGCAGAGACAACTCAACAAGAACATACAGAGGCACGTACTGATTCTGAAGGAACTATTACAGTCATGGCAGGAGAAGGGGAAGCAGCGATTGCAGCTCGAGCTGGGATTTCTATTGCTCAACTTGAAGCTCTAAACCCTGGTCATATGTCTTCAGGAACTTGGTTTGCAAATCCTGGTGATGTCCTTAAGACAAGATAGGAGTGACAATGAAAACAATTCAGATTGCTATTGATGGGCCAGCTTCCAGTGGTAAGAGTACAGTAGCTAAGATTATTGCTAAGGACTTTGGCTATACTTATCTGGATACAGGCGCTATGTATCGTGCGGCAACTTACATCGCATTGAGAAACCAAATTAGCTCAGATGAACCATCTCAACTTCTTGAATTATTGGAACAATACCCGATTAGTTTTGGCCGCGCTGAAACAGGAGAACAGCTTGTTTTTGTTGGAGACGTAGATGTAACAAATCCAATCCGAGAAAATGAAGTAACTAATGCTGTTTCTGCCTTTGCGGCGATTCCAGCTGTTCGTGAAAAATTAGTAGCCCTCCAGCAAGAAATTGCCCGACAAGGTGGTATTGTCATGGATGGTCGCGATATTGGAACAGTAGTCTTGCCTCAGGCTGAATTGAAGATTTTTCTAGTAGCATCTGTAGATGAGCGTGCGGAACGTCGTTACAAGGAAAATCTTTCAAAGGGAATCGAAACAGATTTGGAAACTTTGAAAGAAGAGATTGCGGCGCGTGATTATAAAGATAGTCATCGTGAAACTTCACCTCTCAAGCAAGCTGAGGATGCAATCTATTTGGATACGACTGGACTCTCTATTTTAGAAGTTGTTGAAAAAATTAAATCAGAAGCACAAAAACATTTGTAAGAACTATAAAAACGATGAACTGAATTTCGGTTTGTCGTTTTTTTATCATGATTTGTCAAATAGTCTGTTTTAAGGTATAATAGTTGCTGTTAAAGAAAATTTGACAATCAAATAATCATAAATTTTTAAGGAGATAACATGAGTCAATTACCAAATTGCCCAAAATGTAATTCAGAATACGTATATGAAGATGGCACACTTCTTGTTTGCCCAGAATGTGCTTATGAGTGGAATCCTGCTGAGCAAGCAGAAGTTGAAGAAGGCCTTGTTGCCATCGATGCAAATGGAAATAAACTAGCTGATGGAGATACAGTCACTTTGATTAAGGACCTTAAGGTAAAAGGTGCACCTAAAGACCTCAAGCAAGGAACTCGTGTGAAAAACATCCGTATTGTAGAAGGTGACCACAACATCGACTGTAAAATTGATGGTTTTGGCGCTATGAAACTTAAATCAGAATTTGTGAAGAAGATTTAATCATGATTAAAAATGAAAAAGTAATATTTTATAGTCGTATCTTTTTATTTATAGCAGCCTTTACCGGTGTATACTTGGAAATTACCAAACGTGGTGGTTTAGGGATGTTGCTTTACTACACAGTTCTTTCTAACCTTTTGGTTGTACTCTTTACAGGTTATCTTTTGTTAAAGATGCGTAGTGGTGGTGATAGTTGGCAGAGTCCTGGTATTCTACGTCTCAAAGGTGGCGTCACTATGAGTATTATGATTACTTGTGTCATCTATCATTTCATGCTAGCTCCTTTGACGACAGATTTTTACCGTTTGGAAAATTTCCTTTGCCATTATATTGTCCCTCTCTGGTTTTTAGCAGATACAATTATTTTTGACAAGAGTCGCCAATATAAGTTGGTTGATCCCATGCTTTGGACTAGCCTTCCTTTGCTTTATATGATTTTTGCACTCTTAAACGGTTTTGTTCTAAAGATGGATGTCCCTAATGCTAAGGATAGTCCCTTCCCTTATTTCTTTTTGAATGCTACCAAACATGGTTGGGGCTTTGTCTTTAAATGGGCAGCAACTATCTTTGTTGCCTATATGGTTTCAGGATATCTCTTTTATCTTGTGAAAAGTATTAAAAAAACTAAGAAATAAAAGTACCCCTATGTGGGTGCTTTTTTTGTGATAGAAATAATTGTACCCGGACAAATTGATTTATTTTATCTTGTTATGTAGACTTTTTTACCTTACAATAAAACTGTAGCTACCAATACAACTATTGAGGAAGAAAAATGACTGAAAATCGTTATGAATTAAATAAAAATTTGGCACAGATGCTTAAAGGTGGCGTCATCATGGATGTTCAAAATCCTGAACAGGCAAGAATTGCTGAGGCTGCAGGTGCAGCAGCAGTTATGGCCTTGGAACGAATCCCAGCTGATATTCGTGCAGCGGGTGGTGTCTCTCGCATGAGTGATCCAAAGATGATTAAGGAAATCCAAGAAGCGGTCAGCATTCCAGTTATGGCTAAGGTTCGAATTGGACATTTTGTCGAAGCTCAAATTTTAGAAGCCATCGAGATTGACTATATTGATGAGAGCGAAGTTCTATCTCCAGCTGATGACCGTTTCCATGTGGACAAGAAAGAATTTCAAGTTCCCTTTGTTTGCGGTGCTAAAGACCTAGGAGAAGCCTTGCGTCGTATCGCTGAAGGAGCTTCTATGATTCGTACAAAAGGGGAACCAGGAACAGGAGATATCGTACAGGCTGTTCGTCATATGCGCATGATGAATCAAGAAATCCGCCGCATTCAAAACCTCCGTGAGGACGAGTTATATGTTGCTGCAAAAGAACTCCAAGTACCTGTAGAATTAGTTCAATATGTCCACGAAAATGGAAAATTACCAGTTGTTAACTTTGCGGCTGGAGGAGTTGCAACACCAGCGGACGCTGCTCTTATGATGCAGCTAGGTGCAGAAGGTGTCTTTGTTGGCTCAGGGATATTCAAGTCAGGTGATCCTGTCAAACGTGCGGCAGCAATTGTTAAGGCAGTTACCAACTATCAAAATCCTCAAATTCTAGCTCAAATCTCTGAAGATTTAGGAGAAGCCATGGTAGGTATCAACGAGAACGAGATCCAAATTCTCATGGCTGAGCGAGGAAAATAGATGAAAATCGGAATATTGGCCCTACAAGGTGCCTTTGTAGAACATGAGAAAATGCTTGCTCAACTAGGAGTTGAAAGTATTGAACTGCGAAACCTAGAAGATTTTCAGCAACATCGAAGTGAGCTTTCAGGTTTGATTTTGCCAGGAGGCGAGTCAACGGCCATGGGCAAACTTCTACGTGACCAGAATATGCTACTCTCTCTAAGAGAGGCTATTCTCAATGGTTTACCAGTCTTTGGAACTTGTGCGGGTTTAATTTTGCTAGCAAAACAAATCACTTCTCAAGAGGAAAGCCATCTAGCGACTATGGATATAGTAGTAGAGCGCAATGCCTATGGACGTCAGCTAGGAAGCTTTTATACTGAAGCAGACTGTAAGGGTGTTGGTAAAATTCCCATGACCTTTATCCGTGGACCTATTATTAGTGAAGTTGGTAAGGGTGTTGATGTTCTGGCAGTAGTGAATCATCAAATCGTTGCCGCTCAAGAAAAGAATATGCTAGTGACTTCATTTCATCCGGAATTGACAAATAATCTTCGCTTGCACCAGTATTTTATCAATATGTGTAAATAAAAAAAGAGGTTGGGATTTTTCCCAACTTCTTTTTTTACATATAATAAACAATGGCAATGTATTGGAGAGCAGAGGCTGCTAGGATGAAGAGATGCCAAATCATATGGAAGTATGGTTTCTTCTTAGCGTAAAAACCGGCACCAACTGTATAACATAAACCACCTGATACCATGAGACTCCAGAAAATTGGAGTTGTTTGGCTGATGATAGCTGGTAAGATAGCTAGAACTAGCCAACCCATGATGAGGTAGAGAATGAGACTGAATTTTTCATTGACCTTCTTGGCAAAGATTTTATAGAGAATACCGAAAATAGTTGTCCCCCACTGGATAGCAATAATGAGATAACCAAACCAGTTGTTCATCAAAGTTAAAACCACAGGAGTATAAGATCCAGCGATTGCCACATAAATCATAGAATGGTCGATGATACGCAAGACGTACTTATGAGTCGAACCATAAGCCATAGAATGATAAATGGTCGATGAAAGGAACATGAGAAAGAGGCTGATGACGAAGATGGAAACACCGATAGACGATAAGAAACCATGTGCCTCATAACTATAGGTTGATGAAATAGGAAGTAGGATGAGCATGATAAATGCTCCTACAGCATGGGTAACGCTGTTGGCAATTTCTTCTCCAAAACTAAGTCGTTTACTAAGTTTGAAACTAGTATTCATTTGTTTCCTCCTCTTCGGTTTCTGAATAGACTAGTGCAAGTGTTTGATGATAGAGTTTGACCGTTTGGCAGCTTGCCTGGATAATGGGATTAGCTGGATCAATATCTTCATTCATATAGTCCACAAAAGCATTGTAAAGTTCTTCTGAATTAGTGTCTGTGTTTAGAGTATTAAGGGTTTGAGCAATTTCTTGGATAGAAAAAACAGACTTGAGAGTGGTAATAGCAATCAATCGTGCGATTTGTTTGCGTTGATATTTTTTCTTCTCAGGTTTACTGATATAACCGTGTTTGACATAGTTGTTCACCATGGATGCTGTCAAACCTTTCTCCATGTCAGGAGAAGCTGGAGGACAGATTTGATTGACATAGAGTAGAACCTGGTCCAGATAGAGATTGATATTTGGAATTTCTTCCCATTTTGGATAGGAAAAAGTAGTTTTCATTTCCAACTCCTTTTTATCTAGTTTTGATAACTAGATTATAAAATAATAGAAATAATAAGTCAAGTTTCAAGTGCTTGTAGAAAGAAATAATTTATGCTATGATGAGAGAAAATAGTATGAAAAGAGGATAAATGATGGAGATTCGCTTAGCCTTTCCTAATGAAGTAAATCAGATTATGCAAGTGATTGAGGGAGCCAAGAAATGTTTGGCAGAAGCTGGTAGCACTCAGTGGCAAAACGGCTACCCAGATGCAGATACCATTATTGAAGATATTATCTCTGGACAGGCTTACGTAGCGCTGGAAGAAGGAGAACTCTTAGCCTATGCAGCAGTGACTAAAAGCCCGGAAAAAGCTTATGAAGCAATTTATGATGGCAACTGGGAGGGAAATGAAGCAGAATACTTAGTATTTCACCGTATTGCTGTTGCTAGTGATGTGCAAGGTCAAGGTGTTGCTCAGACCTTCTTAGAAGGCTTGATTGAAGGCTTTGATTACCTAGATTTTCGTTCAGATACGCACGCTAAAAACAAAGCAATGCAGCATATCTTTGAAAAGCTTGGTTTTAAACAAGTTGGTAAAGTTCCAGTAGACGGGGAACGCTTGGCCTATCAAAAAATAAAATCGAATGAAAAATAAATTTTCAAAAATAGTCTATACTTCTCCAATTGGGCTCTTGTCAATAGTTGCTACCGACCAATATCTATTTGGTATTTGGGTGGAGGGCCAAAATCATTTTGAAAGAGGCCTGATAGTTGATAATATAGAAGAAGTTAAAACTCATCCTGTTCTGAATCAGGCTATTTCTTATTTGGATGACTATTTTTTAGGGCAGAATCCGAGTTTGTCGGAACTTCCTCTAGCTCCGATTGGGACGGATTTTGAAAAGAAGGTTTGGTCTTACTTACAGGAAATTCCCTTTGGAACTACAGTAACCTATGGACAAATAGCTAAAGACCTAAGTGTAGCCTCTGCCCAAGCAGTTGGTGGAGCAGTAGGTCGTAATCCGTGGTCCATTCTAGTACCTTGCCACCGAGTACTTGGAGCAAACAAGCGACTGACAGGTTACGCTGCAGGACTCGAAAGAAAAGCTTGGCTCTTGAACCACGAAAGGGCAGATTATAAATATTAGAAAGTGAATATATGTTAGAATTTATCGAATATCCAAAATGCACAACTTGTAAAAAAGCAAAAAAGGAACTTGATCAGCTAGGCCTTGAATATAAAGACGTTCATATAGTAGAAGAAACACCAAGTGAAACGGTGATTTTAAACTGGTTAGAAACTTCAGGATTTGAATTAAAACAGTTCTTCAATACGAGTGGAATCAAATATCGTGAACTCGGATTGAAAGATAAGGTTGGAACTTTATCTAATAAAGAAGCAGCTAAACTCTTAGCTAGTGATGGAATGTTGTTAAAACGACCAATTCTTGTGAAAGATGGACGAATTCAGCAGATTGGCTACCGTAAAGAATACGAAGAGTTAGCATTAAAATAGATTTTACTTATCTCCTTGATAGATAAAATATATAACCTCCCACTTTTAAAGTATGATAAACTAGAAGGTAGATGAAATCTGATATGCTCGTAGCAAATATTTTTAATTAGAGCATAAGTATGATAGAATGAATCATTATCTTGAGAGGATGTTTCTATGAATGTTACAACGATTTTAGCATCTGATTGGTATCAAAATTTGATGCAATATATTCCAGATGGCAAACTTTTTAGTTGGCGTTCTGTCTTTGATGGGATTCCAAGAATTGTACAGCAATTACCTACAACATTGATGTTAACGGTATTTGGTGCCTTTTTTGGTATCATGCTAGCCCTAATCTTTGCTATCGTTAAAATCAACCGAGTTAGATTTATATACCCATTACAAGCCTTTTTTGTTAGTTTCCTAAAAGGAACTCCAATTTTAGTTCAACTGATGTTGACTTATTACGGGATTCCACTAGCTTTGAAAGCCTTGAATCAACAATGGGGAACTTCTCTGAACATTAATGCTATTCCAGCAGCAACATTTGCGATTGTGGCATTTGCTTTTAACGAGGCAGCCTATGCTAGTGAAACTATCCGTGCAGCCATTCTTTCTGTAAATCCAGGGGAAATTGAAGCAGCTCGAAGTCTTGGTATGACACGTGGTCAAGTTTACCGTCGAGTGATCATTCCAAATGCGGCGGTTGTGGCAACACCAACCTTGATTAACTCCTTGATTGGCTTGACCAAGGGGACTTCCCTAGCCTTCAGTGCAGGTGTTGTAGAAGTCTTTGCCCAAGCTCAGATTTTGGGTGGTGCAGACTATCGTTACTTTGAACGTTTTATCTCAGTTGCCCTTGTCTACTGGGTGGTAAATATCGTTATTGAAAATCTTGGCCGTTTTATTGAGAGAAAGATGGCTATTCAAGCACCAGATAGTGTAGAAACAGATCTGAAAGGAGACCTACGTTAATGATTAAGATTTCAAATTTAAGTAAATCCTTTTCGGGTCAAACTGTCTTAGATCACTTGGACTTGGAGATTGAAAAAGGAGAAGTTGTTGCTCTGATAGGTTCATCAGGAGCAGGTAAATCTACTTTTCTTCGTAGCCTAAACTATCTAGAAACTCCTGATAGTGGAAGTATTCAGATTGATGATTTCAAAGTTGATTTTTCTCAAATTACGCAAGAAGAAATTCTGACCCTTCGTCGCAAACTATCGATGGTTTTCCAACAGTTTAATTTATTTGAGCGTAGAACAGCGCTAGACAATGTTAAAGAAGGCTTAGTGGTAGTTAAAAAACTATCGGACGAAGAAGCGACTGAAATTGCTAAGGAAGAGCTAGCTAAGGTTGGACTTTCTGATCGTGAACAGCATTATCCGCGTCACTTGTCAGGGGGGCAAAAACAACGGGTCGCAATAGCGCGTGCTCTAGCCATGAAACCAGACGTCTTACTCTTGGATGAACCAACTTCAGCACTTGATCCAGAATTGGTGGGTGAAGTTGAGAAATCAATCGCAGACGCTGCTAGGTCTGGTCAAACCATGGTTTTGGTTAGTCATGATATGTCTTTTGTTGCTCAAGTAGCTGATAAGGTTTTATTCTTGGATAAAGGAAAGATTATTGAATCTGGAACACCGGATGAGATTATCAACCATCCCAAAGAAGAACGAACAAAAGAGTTCTTTGCTAGTTACAAACGGACCTATATTTGATATAATAGAAGATAAGAAAAACTCAGTTGGCTAAGCTAACTGGGTTTGCTCTTTAAAAATAATAGAAATGAGAGAGAGCATGTTAGTTCAGCTATTTGCTTTGTATTTAGAGAGTTTGGTTTTGACGATTTTACTAGTCTTGGTTGTCTTAGGGATTTGGATTGGTTTTAGAGCCCTGTCAGGTGTCGATAAAACTGCTAAGGAGCGTCAGGCTCACCTCTATGATATGATTATGATTGGAGTTCTAACAATTCCAGTATTGTCTTTTGCAACCATGAGCATCTTGTTGGTTCTCAAGGCTTAATAGTTGTCAAATAGGATTTTATCCGTTAGAATAAGAATAGTTACAACAAGAAAGAAGGAAATAGAATGTACGATACGATTATTATCGGTGCAGGTCCTGCTGGGATGACTGCAGCCTTGTATGCAGCTCGCAGCAATCTCAAAGTAGCTTTGATTGAAGGTGGTCTTCCTGGCGGTCAGATGAACAATACTTCTGACATTGAAAACTATCCAGGTTATGCTAACATTAGTGGACCTGAGTTAGCAGAAAAGATGTTTGAACCTCTTGAAAATCTAGGTGTTGAACATCTCTATGGCTTTGTAGAAAATATTGAGGACCATGGTGATGTTAAGAAAGTAATCACAGACGATGAAGAATTTGAAACTCGCACAGTTATCGTATCGACTGGTTCAAAACATCGCCTCTTAGGCGTTCCAGGTGAAGAAGAACTTAACAGTCGAGGTGTTTCTTACTGTGCGGTTTGTGATGGAGCCTTTTTCCGTGACCAAGATTTGTTGGTTGTAGGTGGAGGAGATTCGGCTGTTGAAGAAGCAATCTTCTTAACACAGTTCGCCAAATCTGTAACCATCGTTCACCGTCGTGATGAGCTTCGTGCTCAAAAAGTCTTGCAAGACCGCGCCTTTGCCAATGAAAAAATCTACTTCATTTGGGATTCTGTCGTAAAAGAAATCAAGGGTGAAAACCGTGTGGAGTCAGTTGTCATTGAAAATGTTAAAACAAATCAAGTGACTGAACATGCCTTTGGAGGTGTCTTCATCTATGTTGGTTTAGATCCAGTTAGCGATTTTACAAAAGAGTTACAAATCCAAGATGAGTCAGGTTGGATTGTGACAGATGACCACATGAAGACAAGTGTTGCAGGTGTCTTTGCAGTTGGAGATGTTCGTCAGAAAGACCTTCGCCAAGTTACAACAGCAGTTGGAGATGGTGCGATTGCAGGTCAAGAAGCCTATAAATATATTACTGAACATAGTTAAAAAGGCGGTGGGACAGAAATCGATAGACAAAGTCTCGATTTCGTAGTCCCAGCCCCGTGAGGTTGATTAGGAGCTTTTTGGAGTCTAAAAGACGAACAAAAAGTTCAATCAGCTACCGCGTCAAAGTTTGATTGCTAATAAAAAGTGAGGTCGGGATCTTTTGTCCCAACCTCACTTTTTATTAGAATCGATTGCGGAAGACTTCGTACATAAGAATAGCAGCAGCAACGCTTGCATTGAGACTCTGTACATGTCCATTCATTGGAATAGTGATCATCTCGTCCACCTGCTTTTTGATGTTACTTGAGATACCTTTTCCTTCATTTCCGATAATAAGGGCGACCTTTCCGCTGGTGTTCCATTTATGGCAAGGAGTTCCATTCATATCAGTTCCAAAGGTCCAAAATCCTTCTTCTTTTAGCTTGTCCAAGGTTTGGCTGAGATTGGTAACGCGAGCGATGGGGACGTGCTCGATAGCACCTGTTGCTGTTTTTGCAACTACGGGTGTCACACCAACTGCTCGATGCTTGGGAATAATGATGCCTGAAACATTGGTTGCATCGGCTGTTCTTAGGATAGAACCTAGGTTATGAGGGTCAGTTAGTCCATCGAGGATCAATACTAGTGGGTTTTCTTCTTGACGAGTCTGAGCAAGAATCTGCTCAAGTTCAGTATAGGCAAATTCAGAAACACGTAGAACAAAACCTTGGTGGACAGCTCCTTCAGTCATTTCGGAAAGTGATTTTTTTGAAGTCCAAGAGATGGATACTTTCTTTTCAGTTGCCAGTTCCTTGACTTTTTCTACATTCTTACCTCTTAAATCATCTTGGAGATAGAGTTTGTTTCCAGTATTTGCTAACAGTGCTTCGGTAACGGCGTGAACGCCATAGACAATATCATTTGTTTTCATGGCTCTATTATAACATAAAACCCCGTCTTTCAACGGGATTTTCTTTATTCCAGAATGAGTAAACCTTCTTTGACTGCGAAAGGATCCTTTTCATTGATACGATCATAAAACATAACACCATTTAAGTGGTCGATTTCATGTTGTACAACGATGGAGTTGTAGCCTTTTAGCTTGATGCGATGCTTTTCGCCATCTTTGTCAAAGTAGTCGACAGTTACTCGAGCATGGCGGATAACATAACCTGGGACAGCACGATCGACTGATAGGCAACCTTCTCCCTCTCCTAGAGCAGCGTCTTGGACTGAGTGTGAGACAATCTTAGGATTGTACATAACAGCTTGTAAGTCATAGGCTTCTTGAGGTGTTTCACCTTCCTCGGTGATATTAGGAACTAAAACAGCAATGATGCGTTTTGAGATATCTAATTGTGGTGCAGCAAGTCCGACTCCTCCACGTAGACCTAACTTTTCAGCCATAACTGGGTCTTGCGAATGTTTTAAAAATTGCATCATTTTCTCACCAAGGATGATATCTTGATCGCTCAATGGGAAAGTGACTTCCTCGGCAACTGCACGTAGGGTTGGATTGCCCTCGCGGATAATATCTTTCATGTCGATTAAATGTGAAGCTTTTGTAATACGTTCTATAGCAGACATCTTCTCTCCTTCCTTCCATTACAATTCCATGATAACACAAAATAGTTGAGAAAGAAAGTCACAGAAGTTGCTAATAAAGGGAAATAGCTATTTGTCTGTGGTATAATAAGGTAAGGAGAATTGCATCAAAAAGCAAGGAGAAAAGATATGGAAAAACGTAGTAGAAGAAAAAAGCAATCAGGATTACCAGTTGTCAGAGAGTCTATCCAATTTTTCAAAAACTATCGACAGTGGAGTAATAAAACCTTTGTTGTTGTGTTGTTGATTGTTGTTGCGATTTCGATGGCTTTGACTTTATTAGCTCAAGGAATTAAGGGAGTTCCATTGTGGAATAGGAATGCACCTGCAGTGAGTCAGAATTCAGACTCTAAAGGTCAGAATTCCGTAACGGAAGAAGAAACGAGTGTGCGCATCATGGCAAATGGTGACCTCCTCTATCATATTCCGATTTATCGAACTGCCCTAAAGGAAGATGGTACTTATGATTTCCATGAAAACTTTGAGTATGTAAAACCTTGGCTCAAACAAGCAGATTTAGTTATCGGTGACTTTGAAGGAACTGTAAACAAGGATCACTACCTAGGAGGTTATCCTTTGTTTAATGCACCAGGAGAAGTCATGGATGCTATAAAGGATGCTGGTTACCAAGTGTTAGACTTGGCTCACAATCATATCTTAGATTCTCAGATTGAGGGAGTTTTTTCAACTGCTGATGCTATCGAAAAAGCTGGAATGACACCAATCGGAGTTTACCCCCACGAACCAAGAGATAAGGCGCCTATCGTCATCAAGGAAGTCAAAGGCATAAAAGTTGCTCTTCTAGCTTATTCTTATGGCTTTAACGGTATTGAAGAATACATTTCTAAAGAAGACTACGACAATCATCTTTCTGACCTCAATGAAGAAAAAATGAAGGCAGAAATTGAACGAGCTGAAAAAGAAGCAGATATAACAGTCGTCATGCCTCAGATGGGAATTGAGTATCAATTGGAACCAACAGAAGAGCAAAAGGAACTATACCATAAAATGATCGATTGGGGGGCTGATATTATCTTCGGTGGACACCCTCACGTTGTTGAACCAGCTGAGACAGTTGAAAAAGACGGGGATAAGAAACTTATTATCTACTCTATGGGGAATTTCCTATCGAATCAGCGTATTGAAACCATGCAGGATGAGGAAAATGCCAAATGGACAGAACGTGGTGTTCTCATGGACGTGACCATTAAGAAAAAAGCAGGAAAGACTACGATTGAGACTGCTAAAGCTCATCCTAGCTGGGTTAATAGGACACCAAAAGGAACTTATTCTCCAGAAGGTTATCCACTCTATCTATACCAGACCTATATCTTAGATGATTTCATTGAGGGTGGGAAATATCGTAGCCAGTTAGATGATGAAACCAAGGAACGGATTGATACAGCCTACAAAGAAATGAATGAGCATGTAGGTTTGAAATGGTAGCAATGGAGAGCGAGAAGAAAAAGATGGACATTAGAGTAATTGCGACGGATATGGATGGCACCTTGTTAGACCCCAAGGGACAACTGGATCTACCTCGTCTAGAAAAAATTTTGGACAAGCTGGACCAATGTGATATTCGTTTTGTCATTGCAACGGGAAATGAAGTTCATCGTATGAGACAATTACTGGGACATTTAGCAGAGAGAGTGGTTCTCGTAGTTGCTAACGGTGCTCGAATATTCGAGAACAATGAATTGATTCAAGCACAAACTTGGGATGATGCCATGGTTGATAGAGCTTTAGCTCACTTTAAAGGTAGAGAATGTCAGGATCAGTTTGTTGTAACTGCTATGAATGGTGGTTTTGTCAAAGAAGGTACAGTTTTTACAGAACTTGATAAATTTATGACTCCAGAGATGATTGAAAAGCTCTATCAACGAATGCAATTCGTCGATGAATTTGACTCTAATCTCTTCGGTGGTGTTCTCAAGATGAGTATGGTTGTTGGTGAAGAACGATCCGAATCGGTTTTACAGGAAATTAATGACCTATTTGATGGGCATGTGCGAGCTGTTTCCAGCGGTTATGGTTGTATTGATATCTTACAAGATGGGATTCATAAAGCGTGGGGGTTAGTAGAATTGCTCAAACGTTGGAACTTAAAACCTGAACAAATCATGGCCTTTGGTGATAGTGAAAATGACATTGAAATGTTAGAGTTGGCAGGAATTTCATACGCTATGGAAAATGCAGAAGAGGCTGTTAAGAGAGTTGCGACAAAAGTAGCTCCAGCTAACAGTAAGGCGGGTGTTTACCAAGTTTTAGAAAACTGGCTAGAAAGAGGAGAATAACTTGGCAGTACAGCTATTAGAAAACTGGCTCTTAAAAGAGCAGGAAAAAATTCAAACCAAGTATCGTGAACTCAATCAGATTTCGGTCATTGAACCAGATATCATCTTTATTGGAGATTCTATTGTGGAGTATTATCCCTTACAGGAATTGCTAGGGACAACAAAGACCATTGTAAATAGAGGTATTCGAGGCTATCAAACTGGACTTTTACTAGATAACCTTGATGCCCACCTCTATGGTGATACAGTGGATCAAATCGTGCTTTTGATTGGGACCAATGACATTGGAAAAGATGTTCCAATGAGTCAAGCACTAACCAATCTCGAAAGTGTGATTCAAAGTATTTCTCGTGACTATCCGCTGTCACAGATTAAGCTAGTTTCTATTCTGCCAGTTCATCAAGGGGAAGAATACAAACAGACAGTTTATATTCGTACAAATGAGAAAATCAAGGCCTGGAACCAAGCCTATCAAGAGTTAGCTTTTGCATACATGCAGGTAGAATATGTGTCTGTTTTTGAAGAGCTACTCGATCAGGAAGGGCAACTCAAATCAGACTATACAACAGATGGACTTCACCTTAGCGTTTCTGGCTATCAGGCTCTATCAGAAACCTTGAAAACTAGACTTTTCTAAACATCTACTTGCATTTTTGCTTTTTTAACCTAGATAAGGTATAATATCTTTATAGTCTTTGGGGTCGTTACGGATTCGACAGGCATTATGAGGCATATTTTGCGACTCGTGTGGCGACGTAAACGCTCAGTTAAATATAACTGCAAAAAATAACACTTCTTACGCTCTAGCTGCCTAAAAACCAGCAGGCGTGACCCGATTCGGATTGCTCGTGTCTGATGACAGGTCTTAATTTTAGCGAGATACGATCAAACTTTGTCTAGCAGTTTGATAAGAGATTAATAGACTCGCAGTTCCTAGGCTTGAGTTATGTGTCGAGGAGCTGTTAAAACAATACATAACCTATGGTTGTAGACAAATATGTTAGCAGGTGTTTGGACGTGGGTTCGACTCCCACCGGCTCCATTCTGTAAAGTTTCATCAAGTAAGATACATGTATCGCAGGAGAATTACTCAAGAGGCTGAAGAGGACGGTTTGCTAAATCGTTAGGTCGGGTAACCGGCGCGGGGGTTCGAATCCCCCATTCTCCGTTAGAATAACGCTATGTTTTTCTAAACCATACCCTTGGAGTAAGATTCCAAGAGTAAATATTATACATTGAGGTATATTATGAAGAAGATTAAACTACTCAGTATCTTGGCACTTTCAACATTGGCCTTGGGTGCATGTTCTTTAACGTCTAAAAAATCAGAATCTGCTTCTGCAACTACTGAGCAAACAACAGAAGAACCTAAAAAGGAATCAGTAGAAGACAAAGTTACAAAAGATGCGGAAGTTCTTCTAGATTCAGTTCTTACATCAGACTCTGCACGTTTCAAAAAGGTTTATGGTGAAACCTATGAAAAATGGACTGACGCCGTAATTGCAGTACAAACAAGTGAAAAAATTAAAGATGATGGTCTTACACCAGCATCTACATACTCAGTACAATGGCACCAAGATTTTCCTGTAGAGACACCTGAAGAAACAATTTCAGGTTTCTTAAAACAACGACGTAAAATGTTCCAAGAAATCGGTTCATATACAATTAAAGACGTGAAGGTTGATGAATCAGGTGAATCAGCAACTGTTACATTTAACTCTAAGAAGCTGCACTCTAAAGGTTTGGCATCATCTACAAGAGATGTACTTACTACTTTGATTGGTGGAATTGATAACTTAGGTAAGTATAACAAAGCTGGTGCAGATGCTGATGTTAAACGTTACCAAACACTTATTTCTTATTGGATTTTTGAACATCTTTTCAGAAAAGATTTCAGTACTTATAATGATGTAGATCCTAACCTTGCTCAAACACCTTTCACTACTGGAGATTTTGACACAGAAATCAAATTGACAAAAGATAAGGATGGAAATTGGCTTATTTCTCAAGAAGACTATCGTACTCTTGCAACTGAGTTGATTGACAATACTGAAGGTTACGATAAAATCGTTCGTGGGAACTCAGCAAAATCTACAGATAAGTCTAAAGATGCAGACAAATCTAAAGATGCCGACAAATCTAAAGACGCCGATAAATCCAAAGACAAAGATAAATCAAAAGAAAAAAGTAACGTCTAAAACTTAAGATTTTAATGATAACAAGTAGTTCATGTGAGCTACTTGTTTTTGATTATGGCAGAGATTTAACAAAACTAAGGAAACTTGTTTTGAGGCGTGATCTGATCTTTTTCTAAAATAGCCTGTCCAAGTCCTGAATTTTCTTAAGTTTTTATCATATTTTGTGTTGTAATTAAGGTGCCTTAAGAAAAATAATGAAAAAACTAAATGTTTTTCATATAGTTTTCATTGTTTTAATAGTTTAAAGTCAATCTTATTTTTCTCTAATAGAAAATAATGAAAAAGTAGGTATAGAAAGAGGTAAGTATCTATGTCTTCTCATAAAAAAGTGTCACTCTCTGAGATTAATCAATCTATCGATACTCCAAATAACAATCATTTCTGGCAAAATTTAAAGGCCTTCTTGGGTCCGGGTGCTCTTGTCGCAGTTGGTTATATGGATCCAGGAAACTGGATTACCAGTGTAGTCGGTGGTGCTTCCTATAAGTATAGTCTCTTGTTTGTTATCTTGATTTCATCTCTCATTGCCATGCAACTTCAGCAGATGGCAGGAAAGCTAGGGATTGTAACCCAGATGGACCTGGCTCAAGCAACAGCTCATCACTCACCAAAATGGCTTCGTTATAGCTTATGGGTGATTTTGGAGTTAGCCTTGATGGCGACAGACCTGGCAGAAGTTCTAGGTTCAGCCATTGCTCTCAATCTTCTCTTTAAGATTCCGATTATGATAGCCATCCTTTTGACGGTTCTAGATGTCTTTCTCTTATTGCTTTTGATGAAATTTGGCTTTAAGAAGATTGAAGCTATTGTGACAACACTGATTTTAACGATTTTAGCAATCTTTACTTATCTAGTAGCCTTGTCACACCCAAGTTTCCAGGGAATAGCTGAGGGTTATTTACCCAATTCGACCTTATTTGAGAGTCCTTTGCCAGGACATGAAAGTCAATTAACTTTAGCTCTGGGGATTGTAGGTGCGACGGTTATGCCCCATAACCTCTATTTACATTCTTCCTTGTCTCAAACTCGGAAAATCAATCACAAGGACAAGGATGATGTTCGAAAAGCGGTGCGCTTTATGACCTGGGATTCAAATCTCCAGTTATCTTTGGCCTTTGTCGTTAACTCCCTTCTATTAATCCTCGGGGCGGCTCTCTTTTTCGGCCATGCATCCGAGATTTCTGCCTTCTCTCAAATGTATAATGCCTTGCAGGATTCTACTATTGCAGGAGCTATAGCTAGCTCAACCTTATCAACCTTGTTTGCCTTGGCTTTATTAGCCAGTGGTCAAAATTCGACAATTACGGGTACCTTGACTGGACAAATCGTTATGGAAGGTTTCTTGCATATGAGATTGCCTCAGTGGTTCATTCGTTTGGCAACTCGTCTCTTTGCCTTGTTGCCTGTCATGATTGTAGCGGTTGTGTTTGGTCATCAGGAAAAAACATTGGATCAGTTATTAGTCTATTCGCAGGTCTTTCTTTCAATCGCTCTTCCGTTTTCAATCTTCCCTTTGATTTATCTAACTTCTAAGAAATCACTGATGGGCGAATTTACCAATGCTAAATGGAATACCATCCTTGGTTATATTGTTTCCATTATCTTAACAATTCTCAATGTGAAATTGTTATTTGATATTTTCTAAGAAATTCACCCAAGTTATAAAACAAACATATAAGAAAAAAGATACCCAAGATTTCTTGGGTATCTTTTTTGAAAATAAACGGAAGACATGGGATTCGAACCCACGCACGCTTTAACACGCCTACCGCGTTTCCAACACGGCCTCTTAAGCCTCTTGAGTAATCTTCCACACTTACTAAAATAGTCTATCATAAAGGATTCATTCTTGCAAATAAATTTTTAGAAAAAGAAAATGATAGAAAGTGAAAGAAATTGACAAAAAATGCTTGACTTTGATATTTTTTATGATAGAATGAATAATGTAATCGTTAACAGGAGGTAAATTAATGCTAAAAAGTGAACGAAAACAGTTGATTTTAGAAGAATTGAAACAGCATAAAATCGTCTCTCTAGAGAAATTGGTAGGCTTGTTAGATACTTCAGAATCAACAGTTAGACGTGATTTAGATGAATTGGAGTCTGAAAATAAACTTCGTCGAGTGCATGGAGGAGCAGAGTTGCCTCACTCCTTGCAAGAAGAAGAAACTATTCAAGAAAAATCTGTCAAAAACCTTCAAGAGAAAAAGTTGATTGCTCAAAGAGCATCTTCTCTCATCAAAGAAAAAGATGTTATCTTTGTGGATGCAGGAAGTACGACAGCCTTTCTCATTAAAGAATTAGAGCGAAAAGACATTACAGTGGTAACCAATTCCATTCACCATGCGGTTCAATTAGTGGATAAGCAAATCCCAACAGTCATTATCGGTGGTGGAGTCAAGATGACAACTGATGCCAGTATCGGAGGAGTAGCTCTCAATCAGATTAACCAACTGCACTTTGATCGTGCCTTTATCGGGATGAATGGTGTGGATGAAGGTTATTATACAACTCCGGATATGGAGGAGGGCGCCGTCAAGCGTGCTATCTTAGAAAATGCTAAACAGACATATGTCTTGGCAGATTCATCCAAGATTGGTCAGTCTTGTTTTGCTAAGGTAGCTCCTATAAAACGTGCTATTGTCATTACATGCAAGGGGCATGATCTCTTGCCAGCTATCAAAGAGAAAACGGAGGTAATAGAAGTATGATTTATACAGTCACACTCAATCCATCTATAGACTACATTGTCCGTTTGGACAAAGTGGAAATTGGTAGTGTCAATCGTATGGATAGTGATGATAAGTTTGCTGGTGGTAAAGGTATCAATGTTAGCCGTGTCTTGAAGCGTTTGGATATTCCAAATACAGCGACAGGTTTCATCGGAGGCTTTACTGGAAAATTTATCACAGATACTTTAGCTGAAGAACAAATTGAAACGCAATTTGTCCAAGTGGCAGAAGATACGCGTATCAATGTCAAAATCAAAGCAGACCAAGAAACAGAAATCAATGGGACAGGTCCTAATGTTGAGCCCGAACAACTTGAAGAGTTAAAAGCCATTCTTTCAAGTCTGACAGCAGAAGATACAGTAGTATTTGCTGGATCAAGTGCAAAAAACTTAGGCAATGTCATATATAAGGATTTGATTGCCTTGACTCGTCAGACAGGCGCACAAGTGGTCTGTGACTTTGAAGGTCAGACCTTAATTGATAGTTTGGATTATCAACCACTTTTGGTCAAACCAAATAATCATGAACTGGGAGCTATCTTTGGAGTCAAGCTTGAAAGCCTTGATGAAATAGAGAAATACGCTCGAGAATTGCTAGCTAAAGGTGCTCAAAACGTTATTATCTCTATGGCTGGTGATGGTGCCCTTCTGGTAACATCAGATGGAGCATACTTTGCTAAACCAATCAAGGGAACAGTGAAAAACTCAGTGGGGGCTGGTGACTCTATGGTTGCTGGATTTACGGGTGAGTTTGTCAAATCAAAAGACGCAGTAGAAGCCTTCAAATGGGGAGTGGCTTGTGGAACAGCAACTACATTTTCAGATGATTTAGCAACTGCAGCATTTATTAAAGAAACTTATGAAAAAGTTGAGGTAGAAAAAAGATGAAAATTCAAGATTTATTGAGAAAAGATGTCATGTTGCTTGATTTGCAAGCAACTGAAAAAAGAGCAGCTATCGAAGAAATGATTCATAGCTTGGTTGAACACGGATACGTGACAGATTTTGAAACCTTTAAAGAAGGAATCTTAGCGCGTGAAGCTTTGACTTCTACAGGCTTGGGCGACGGTATCGCTATGCCACACAGCAAAAATGCTGCTGTTAAGGAAGCAACAGTTCTCTTTGCTAAGTCAAACAAGGGTGTTGACTACGAAAGTTTAGACGGGCAACCAACTGACCTCTTCTTTATGATTGCTGCTCCAGAAGGTGCCAATGATACTCACTTGGCTGCCTTGGCAGAATTGTCACAGTATTTGATGAAAGACGGCTTTGCTGACAAACTTCGTCAAGTAACATCAGCTGATCAAGTCATTGAACTCTTTGACCAAGCTTCAGAAAAAGCTCAAGAACCAGTTCAAGCTCCTACAAATGAATCTGGCGACTTTATCGTAGCAGTTACAGCTTGTACAACAGGGATCGCCCACACATACATGGCCCAAGAAGCTCTTCAAAAAGTGGCTGCGGAAATGGGTGTTGGTATCAAGGTTGAAACCAACGGTGCAAGTGGTGTTGGCAACAAATTAACAGCAGAAGATATCCGCAATGCCAAAGCTGTTATCATCGCTGCAGATAAGGCAGTTGAGATGGACCGTTTTGATGGCAAACCATTGGTGAACCGTCCAGTTGCAGATGGTATTCGTAAGACAGAAGAGTTGATCAACTTGGCTCTTTCTGGTAATGCTGAAGTATATCGTGCTACTAATGGAGCGCAAGCTTCAACAGCATCTAATGAAAAACAAAGTCTAGGTGGTGCCTTCTACAAACACTTGATGAGTGGTGTATCGCAAATGTTGCCATTCGTTATTGGTGGTGGTATCATGATTGCCCTCGCCTTCTTGATTGATGGTGCTTTGGGTGTGCCTAATGAAAGCCTTGGAAATCTTGGTTCTTACCATGAACTCGCTTCGATGTTCATGAAAATCGGTGGTTCAGCCTTTGGTTTGATGTTGCCAGTATTTGCAGGATATGTTGCCTACTCAATCGCTGAAAAACCAGGTTTGGTAGCCGGTTTCGTAGCTGGTGCTATCGCAAAAGAAGGTTATGCCTTTGGTAAAATCCCTTACGCTCAAGGTGGCGAAGCAACTTCAGCTCTTGCAGGAGTATCATCAGGTTTCCTTGGAGCCCTCGTAGGTGGATTTATCGCAGGTGCCTTGGTGCTCTTGGTTAAGAAATACGTGAAGGTTCCTCGCTCACTTGAAGGTGCTAAATCAATCCTTCTCTTGCCACTTTTTGGAACAATCTTGACAGGCTTTGTCATGCTAGCTGTTAATATCCCAATGGCCGCAATCAACACTGGTATGAACAACTTCCTTGGTGGTCTTGAAGGTGGTTCAGCTGTCCTTCTTGGTATCGTCCTTGGTGGAATGATGGCTGTCGATATGGGTGGCCCTGTCAATAAAGCAGCCTACGTCTTTGGTACTGGTACTCTTGCAGCAACAGTGGCAACAGGTGGTTCAGTAGCCATGGCAGCAGTTATGGCTGGAGGAATGGTTCCACCACTTGCAATCTTTGTGGCAACACTTCTCTTTAGAATAAATTTACCAAAGAAGAACGTAACTCTGGTTTGACGAACATCGTTATGGGCTTGTCATTCATCACTGAAGGTGCGATTCCATTTGGTGCAGCAGACCCAGCTCGTGCTATCCCAAGCTTCATCCTTGGTTCAGCGGTAGCAGGTGGACTCGTTGGTCTTGCAAATATCAAACTCATGGCTCCTCACGGAGGAATCTTCGTTATCGCCCTTACTTCAAATGCTCTTCTTTACCTTGTCTTTGTCTTGGTAGGAGCAATTGTCAGTGGTGTCGTTTACGGTTACCTACGCAAACCATTAGAAAAATAATCACAAACACATTCAAATGACTGTGCACGAAAGTGGGCAGTCATTTTTTGATAATGAAGTTAGGGAGACAGGTCTTTAAAGTGATATAATAGAGGTAAATCTTAGAGAATTTAAATGATAGAACGCTATAGTTATACAAATACCTTAGAGGAGATAAGTATCATGAATGATTCAAGAAAAGAAGGAGTTAACAAGCTAGAAAAGGGACAATTCGGTCGCCAAAGTCTTACAAAAGAAGAGTTACAGAAGGTCTATGCCAGCTTGGTGGAGGAGAATTTTCCTGATTCTAAACGAATTCATTTTATAGCTGATTTAGGCAAGAGCCCAGAACTTGCCTTTCATTTTGACCTCATTTGCAAAGATTGGGAGGAAGGAACTGACCTGAATTTTGAAGCGAGTTTTGACCAGCATGGGCAGGAGGGGATCGCTTATCTTTTGGAAATTCTCGATCAAGAGGAAGCGGAGAGTCAACGCGTTTTGATTGTATATCTTCTAGCGAAAATCCTTTCCAAAGTAAGACATAGAGATTTTTATGCATCTTCTTGCAAGCAAGTACTTCCTGTTCTAATCTCTCTTTTACCTAGTTCAGAAGCTTCTAATCGTAGAAAGCTAATCATTGCTCTAGGTTGGATTGGTTCAATAAGTGAGATAGAAATCTTAGGACAACATCTCTTGACTGACCAAGATGCACTTTGTCGTGCCTGGTCTGCCAGTAGTTTGATGCAATTATCTTTTTATCAAGTTGAAAAAGAAGTCTTGATGGAGAAAATGAAGGATTTGTTTGGTGAAGCAATTACAGAAGAAAAGGACTTGCAGGCTTGCGCTCTGATGATAGAAGCAGCCCAGGTATTGTTTGGGAAAAAATGGATTCCTACATCTGCTGTAGAGAAGTTGGAAATCGAAAGGATTGAGAAGGCAAGAAAACCAGCAATTAGATTTTTGAAGAAGTAGTGAGACAAGGTTGTTGAAAAATCATATAGAATAGAAAATTCAGAAATATCAACGAAAGATGATTGTGTCTAGTAGATGCAGTCATTTTTTTAACCTCTCGAAAAGTTCATGAAATATGATATAATAGAAGCATGGCAAACAAGAATACAACTAAAACAAGACGCAGACCGTCTAAAGCAGAATTGGAAAGAAAACAAGCGATTCAACGAATGTTGATTTCCTTAGCTTTGGCTATCTGTTTAATTTTTGCTGCTCTTAAATGGGGAGCTGTCGGAATCACTGTTTATAACCTGATTCGCTTACTCGTAGGGAGTTTAGCATACTTAGCTATTTTCTCTCTCTTGATTTATCTATTCTTCTTTAAATGGATTCATAAACAAGAAGGCTTGCTAGCAGGTTTCTTCTTTATTTTTGCAGGCTTACTCCTCATCTTTCAAGCTTATCTTGTCTGGAAGCTTAGCATGGCAAATGCTGTTTTTCAAGGAACGATTGG
Organism: Streptococcus infantis; assembly: GCF_964243025.1. Taxonomy (GTDB): domain Bacteria; phylum Bacillota; class Bacilli; order Lactobacillales; family Streptococcaceae; genus Streptococcus; species Streptococcus infantis_N. The sequence continues at coordinate 48,534 of NZ_CAXTDJ010000004.1, read as the reverse complement.
ACAAATCTTTAAAGATTTAACCAGTTTTCAAGTAACCGGTTTTGCAGGGGGAGGCTTGTTAGGGGTAGGGCTCTACATTCCGGTAGCCTTTTTGTTCTCAAACATCGGTACCTATTTCATAGGGGCAATCTTAATCCTAATCGGAGCTCTTTTAATGAGTCCATGGTCTATCTATGATATTGCTGATTTTCTTTCAGCTCGATTTGCTATCTGGATGGAGCGCCGTGAACAGAAAAAACAAGAGCGCTTTATCAAGCGTGAAGAAGAAAAAGCACGAAGAGAAGCAGAAGAGCAAGCAAGACTTGAAAAAGAAAGAGAAGAGCAGGCTTTGCTTGACATGCAGCCTGTAGATATGGAAACTGGAGAAATCTTATCAGACCAACCACTGCAAGAATTTCCTCCACTTCCAGAGGAGGAATGGGTAGAACCTGAGATTATTCTCCCGCAAGCTGATTTTGATTACCCTGAAGAAGGGGACTATCCAGAGGAAGAAGTTTTCTCTGAAGAAGATGATGATGACGAAGAGGTTGAAGTAGATTTTTCTGCTAAAAAGGCCTTGGAGTATAAGCTTCCAAGCTTGCAACTCTTTGCGCCAGATAAGCCCAAAGACCAGTCCAAGGAAAAGAAAATCGTACGAGAAAATATCAAAATTTTGGAAGAAACCTTTGCAAGTTTTGGTATCAAGGTAACTGTTGAACGTGCTGAAATCGGTCCATCAGTAACCAAGTATGAGGTTAAACCTGCAGTTGGTGTCCGTGTCAACCGTATTTCAAACCTGGCAGACGATTTAGCTCTGGCTTTGGCTGCTAAAGATGTCCGTATCGAAGCACCGATTCCTGGGAAATCCTTGGTAGGTATCGAAGTTCCTAACTCGGAAATTGCAACTGTATCCTTCCGTGAGCTTTGGGAACAATCTCAAACAAAACCTGAAAATCTTTTAGAAATTCCTCTTGGGAAAGCAGTCAATGGTACGGCTCGTAGTTTTGATTTGGCAAAAATGCCTCACTTGCTAGTGGCAGGTTCTACAGGTTCTGGTAAATCCGTTGCAGTTAATGGAATTATCGCAAGTATTCTGATGAAGGCTCGCCCAGACCAAGTCAAATTTATGATGGTGGACCCTAAGATGGTTGAGTTGTCAGTATACAACGATATCCCTCATCTCTTGATTCCAGTTGTGACCAACCCTCGTAAGGCCAGCAAGGCCCTTCAAAAAGTCGTTGATGAGATGGAAAATCGCTATGAACTTTTCGCCAAAGTCGGAGTTCGAAATATTGCTGGTTTTAATGCTAAGATTGAGGAATTTAACGCCCAATCAGAGTACAAACAAGTACCTCTACCTTTAATCGTCGTGATTGTGGATGAGTTGGCTGACCTCATGATGGTTGCTAGCAAGGAAGTAGAAGATGCCATTATCCGACTTGGACAGAAGGCGCGTGCGGCTGGTATTCACATGATTCTTGCAACCCAGCGTCCTTCAGTGGATGTTATCTCCGGTTTGATTAAGGCAAATGTGCCTTCACGTGTAGCATTCGCAGTTTCTTCAGGAACAGATTCACGTACGATCTTGGATGAGAATGGTGCTGAGAAATTACTCGGTCGAGGGGACATGCTCTTTAAACCAATTGATGAGAACCATCCTGTTCGTCTCCAAGGTTCCTTTATCTCAGATGATGATGTGGAACGCATCGTAAACTTCATTAAGGCTCAAGCAGATGCTGATTATGATGACAGTTTTGATCCTGGAGAAGTTTCTGAGACTGATGGTGATTCTGGTTCTGGCGATGAGGGCGGGGATCCACTCTTTGAAGAAGCCAAGGCTCTTGTCATCGAGACACAAAAAGCAAGTGCATCCATGATTCAGCGCCGTCTATCGGTTGGTTTTAACCGAGCAACTCGATTGATGGAAGAATTAGAGATGGCTGGAGTTATTGGTCCTGCTGAAGGGACAAAACCTCGAAAAGTGTTACAACAATAAATTGTTTGAAAATAGAATAAAAATTCAAGAAATTACCTTTCGAAAATGGGGATAATCTACTCTAATTTTTCGAAGGTGATTTCTTTTTTTATGCCTATGATTATAGGTGTTCTTGTAGTAAAAAGACTTTCAGTCTGGTTCGGAATTTAGATTTTACTTTTACTAATTTTAACTAATAATGTATTGATTTTTAAACCGATTTTTGATATATTAAAATGGTATAAGAAATATTTATATGTTTAAAAAATAAGCGAAAATAATGAAGGGGGTTATTTTTTTAAGACGAAATGCAAACGCTTACTTTTTAAGCAGGAAGGAAAAAATAATGGATAAAAGGTTATTTGAAAAACGTTGTAAATATAGTATTCGGAAATTTTCATTAGGTGTTGCTTCTGTTGTCATTGGTGCTACATTCTTTGGAACAAGTACTGTTTTGGCAGATACAGCCCAAACTGGTTCTACTGCAAATATGCCAGCCGATTTAGCAGCTGCTCTGGCAAATGCAAAAGATGATAATGGACATGATTTTGAAGCACCAAAACCTGGAGAAAATCAAGGTTCTCCTGAAGTTACCGAAGGTCCAAAAACTGAGGAAGAATTACTAGAGAAAGAAAAAGAAGTTGCGGCAAGTTCAGCAACTGAAAATGAACTTCCAAAAGATTTGCGTGAAAAACTCGATAAGGCTGAAGATAGTGGACATTCTGCTTCAAAAGATGATTTAGCAAAAGAAGATAAAAGTTTAGTTCCAGAAGATGTTGCTAAAACAAAAAACGGTGAATTGAACTACGGTGCGACTGTTGAAATTAAGAGCGAAGCTGGTATTGGTAGTGGGGTTGTTATCGGAGAAAATCTTGTCTTATCAGTATCTCATAACTTTATCAAGGATGTTCCGGATGGCAATAATCGTAAGGTAGCAGACAACATCGAAAGTGATAAAGATGTGTATACAGTTTCTTATGAAGGTGCACCAGACGTTAAGTTTAGTAAAAATGATGTAAAACACTGGGACCGTGAAGGCTTCCTAAAAGGTTATAAAAATGACTTAGCCATTGTCAAACTTCGCAGTCCACTTGCAAATGCTCCAGTTGAAGTTGCGGATAAACCATCAACTATCAAGACAGGAGATAAGGTACATGTATTTGGCTATCCAAAAGGAGAGCTTGATCCAATCCTTAATACCACAGTCGAAGATATTAATGACCATGGAGAGGGCGTTCGTGGAATTAGTTACCAAGGAAGTGAACCTGGTGCCAGTGGTGGCGGAATCTTTGATGAAAATGGAAAATTAATTGGGATTCATCAAAACGGTGTATCTGGTAAACGTAGTGGTGGTATTCTTTTCTCACCTGCTCAATTAGAGTGGATTCAAAATTATATCAAAGGTATTGAAACAACTAAACCAGCGGGTCTAGATGCACTTGATAAACAAGTTGAAGATAAAGAAGAAAAACCAAAAGAGGACAAACCTCAGGAAGAAAAACCAGTTGAAAACAAACCAGCTGAAAACAAACCGACTGAAAGAAAAGAAGTCAAACCAGAATGGAAAACTGTTGATAAGAAGGAACAACAAGGAACAGTAGCAATTCGTGAAGAAAAAGGTGTTCGATACAACCAACTCGCTTCAACAGCTCAAAATGATAACGGCAAAAATCCAGCCTTGTTCGAAAAAGAAGGTTTGACAGTTGATGCTAATGGGAATGCTACAGTTGATTTAACCTTCAAAGAAGAATCTGAAACTGGCAAATCTCGTTTTGGTGTCTTCATGAAATTTAAAGATACTGATAACAATGTTTTTGTAGGTTATGATCAAGGTGGATGGTTCTGGGAATACAAGACAAATGGTAGTGGACTTTGGTACCAAGGTGGACGTGTTGCAGCACCGGTAAATGGATCAGAGAACCACTTGACAATCAGCCTTAAATCAGATGGACAGCTCAATGCTACTAACAATGATGTCAAACTTTTCGACACTCTTACCTTGCCTTCTGCAGTTAATGACAAATTAAAAGATGAGAAGAAGATTGTTCTTAAAGCTGGAACATACAATAGTAGCGAAAGAACAATTGTAAACATTAAAACAGATGACCAAGAAGGGGTTAAAGCAGACCAAGAAGTCGCTGAAAAAGAAAAAGGCGATGAAGTCGATGATCGTAACGTGAAATACGATACAATTGAGTCTACTGTTTTGAAAGCAGTCATTGACCAAGCCTTCCCTCGTATTAAAGAATATGTCCTTAATGGCAACAAGCTTCCAGGTCAACTTCAACCAATTAATCAAGTTGTTATCAATAAGCATGCCGTAACTCCGGAAGTTACCTATAAAAAAGTAAATGCAACGACTGCCGAGTACGAAATGAAACTTCGTGATGAGGAAAATCTCATCAATGCAGATATGACTGTTCGTTTGCAAGTGGTGGACAATCAACTTCACTTTGATGTGACTAAGATTGTCAACCATAACCAAGTAACACCTGGACAGAAAATTGATGATGAACGTAAATTACTTTCTTCTATCAGCTTCCTAGGCAATGCCTTGGTATCTGTTTCAAGTGACCAACCTGGAGCTAAGTTTGATGGGGCAACCATGTCAAACAATACTCACGTAAGTGGTGACGACCATATCGAAGTAACCAATCCAATGAAAGAATTGGCCAAAGGTTACATGTATGGATTTGTTTCAACAGATAAACTTGCTGCTGGTGTATGGAGCAACTCACAAAACAGTTACGGTGGTGGTTCTTATGACTGGACACGTTTGACAGCCTACAAGAACACTATTGGTAATGCTAACTACGTTGAAATCCATAGTTCTGAATGGCAATGGGAAAAAGCACACAATGGTATTGTCTTCCCGGCCTATACTAAGGAACTTCCAAGTGCTAAAGTTGTCATCACAGAAGATGCCAATGCTGATAATAAAGTAGACTGGCAAGATGGTGCGATTGCATACCGTAGCATCATGAACAACCCTCAAGGTTGGGAAAAAGTAAAAAATATCACTGCTTACCGTATCGCCATGAACTTTGGTTCACAAGCACAAAACCCATTCCTGATGACCTTGGATGGTATCAAGAAGATTAATCTCCACACAGATGGTCTTGGACAGGGTGTCCTCCTTAAAGGTTACGGTAGTGAAGGACATGACTCAGGTCACTTAAACTACGCGGATATTGGTAAACGTATCGGTGGTACGGAAGACTTTAAAGCTCTTATTGAAAAAGCTAAAAAATATGGTGCCCACCTCGGTATCCACGTTAATGCTTCAGAAACCTATCCTGAATCAAAATACTTCAATGAAAATATCCTACGTAAAAATGCTGACGGTAGCTATAGCTATGGTTGGAACTGGCTTGACCAAGGTATCAATATCGATGCAGCCTATGACTTGGCTCATGGACGTTTAGCGCGTTGGGAAGAATTGAAGAAAGAATTGGGTGAAGGCTTAGACTTCATCTATGTCGACGTTTGGGGTAACGGTCAATCAGGAGACAATGGTGCTTGGGCAACTCACGTTCTTGCAAAAGAAATCAACCAACAAGGTTGGCGTTTTGCAATTGAGTGGGGCCATGGTGGTGAGTATGACTCTACCTTCCATCACTGGGCAGCTGACTTGACTTATGGTGGCTATACCAATAAAGGTATCAACAGTGCCATTACTCGCTTTATCCGTAACCACCAGAAAGATGCTTGGGTTGGTGATTACAGAAGCTACGGAGGTGCGGCAAACTACCCACTTCTAGGCGGATACAGCATGAAAGACTTCGAAGGTTGGCAAGGTCGTAGCGACTATAATGGTTATGTAACCAACTTGTTTGCCCACGATGTTATGACTAAATACTTCCAACACTTCACTGTTAGCAAATGGGAAAATGGTAAACCAGTAACCATGACTGACAATGGTGGTACTTACAAATGGACACCTGAGATGAAGGTTGAATTGGTTGATGAGGAAAACAACAAGGTAGTTGTTACTCGTAAATCTAATGATGTTAATAGCCCACAATACCGTGAACGAATTGTTACACTCAATGATCGTGTCATTCAAGATGGTTCAGCCTACTTGACTCCTTGGAACTGGGATGCCAATGGTAACAAGCTTACTGGGGACAAGGAAAAAATGTACTACTTCAATACTGAAAAAGGTGCAACAACTTGGACACTTCCTAGTGACTGGGCAAACGGTAAAGTTTACCTTTACAAACTAACAGACCAAGGTAAGACTGAAGAACAAGAAGTGGCTGTCAAAGATGGTAAGATTACACTTGACCTTCTAGCAAATCAACCTTATGTTCTTTATCGTTCTAAACAAACTAATCCTGAAATGTCATGGAGTGAAGGAATGCACATCTATGACCAAGGATTTAACAGTGAATCTTTGGATCATTGGAAGATTGAAGGTGACGCTTCTAAAGCAACAGTTGTCAAATCTCAAGGTGCAAACCAAATGCTCCGCATCCAAGGTAATAAAGAAAAAGTTAGTCTCACTCAAAAATTGACTGGCTTGAAGCCAAATACTAAATATGCTGTCTATGTCGGTGTTGATAACCGTAGTGATGCTAAAGCAAGCATTACTGTTAACACTGGTGAGAAAGAAGTGACTAACTACACGAATAAGTCACTTGCTCTTAACTACGTTAAAGCATACGCTCATAACACTCGTACTGACAATGCAACAGTTGATGATAGAAGTTACTTCCAAAACATGTATGCCTTCTTCACAACAGGTTCAGATGTATCAAATGTAACCTTGACCTTGAGTCGTGAAGCAGGAGATGAAGCAACTTACTTCGATGAAATCCGTACTTTCGAAAATGATTCAAACATGTACGGTGATGGTCATGATACTGCAAAAGGCGTCTTCAAACAAGACTTTGAAAATGTCGGACAAGGTATCTTCCCATTTGTCATCGGTGGAATCGAAGGTGTTGAAGATAACCGTACTCACTTGTCTGAAAAACATGGTCCATACACACAACGTGATTGGAATGGCAAGAAAGTTGACGACGTTATCGAAGGGAATTGGTCACTCAAGACAAACGGTCTTGTTAGCCGTCGTAACTTAGTTTACCAAACAATCCCACAAAACTTCCGCTTTGAAGCAGGTAAGACCTACCGTATCACATTTGACTACGAAGCTGGTTCTGATAGTACTTACGCCTTTGTAGTAGGTAAGGGAGAATTCCAATCTGGTCGTCGTGGTAGCCAAGCAAGCGACCTCGAAATGCATGAATTACCAAACTCATGGACTGATTCTCAAAAAGCGAAACGTGCAACCTTCCTTGTGACAGGTGCTGAAACTGGCGATACTTGGGTAGGTATCTACTCTACAGGTAACGCAAGTAACACTCGTGGAGATTCTGGTGGTAATGCTAACTTCCGTGGTTACAATGACTTCATCATGGATAGACTTCAAATCGAAGAGATTGTCTTGACTGGTAAGATGATGACAGAAAATGCTGTTAAGAATTATCTTCCAACTGTAGCCATGACTAACTACACCAAAGAAAGTATGGATGCGTTGAAAGAAGCAGTCTTCAACCTCAGTCAAGCAGATGATGACATTAGTCTAGAAGAAGCTAAAGCAGAAATCGATAAGGTCAATGCTCTTAAAGATGCTTTGGTAATGAAGAAAACAGCTCTTGTAGCCGATGACTTTGCAAGTCTTTCAGCTCCTGCTCAGGCTGGTGAAGGTCTTGAAAATGCCTTTGATGGTAACTTGTCTAGCCTATGGCATACATCATGGAGCGGAGGCGATGTTGGTAAACCAGCTACAATGGTCTTGAAAGAACCAACAGAAATTACAGGCTTCCGTTATGTTCCACGTGGTTCAGGTTCAAATGGTACCTTGAGAGATGTGACTCTTGTGGTTACTGATGAAACAGGTAAGGACCATACCTTCAATGCAACGAATTGGGCTGACAATAATAAGCCAAAAGATATTGACTTTGGTAAGACTATCAAGGCTAAGAAGATTGTTCTAACTGGAACAAGAACCTATGGTGATACTGAAAACCAATATCAATCAGCTGCAGAATTGATCTTTGCTCGTCCTCAAGCTGCTGAAGCAGGTCTTGATACAAGTGCATATGAAACTGCATTAGCTAAGGCCCAAAAATTAACGGATAAGAGCAATCAAGAAGAAGTGGCAAGTGTAGTTGCAAGCATGAAGTATGCAACAGATAACCACCTCTTAACAGATCGAATGGTGACATTCTTTGCAGAATATTTGGATCAGTTGAAGGATTCAACACCAACTCCAGATCCAAAACCAACTCCAGATCCAGAGCCAACTCCAAATCCAGAGCCAACTCCAGATCCAGAGCCAACTCCAGATCCAGAGCCAACTCCAGATCCAAAACCGACTCCAGATCCAGAACCAACTCCAGATCCGAAACCAACTCCAGATCCGAAACCAACCCCAGATCCAGAGCCAACTCCAGATCCAAAACCAACCCCAGATCCAGAGCCAACTCCAGATCCGAAACCAACTCCAGAACCTGAAGTACTAACAAGTAAGGGAGAACAGCAACCACCAGTAGTTGAAATTCCTGAATTTACAGGTGGCGTTAATGCAGCAGAAGCGGCTGTTCATGAAATCCCAGAGTTCAAGGGTGGCGTTAATTGGGTTGAAGCGGACAAGAATGAACTCCCAGAATTCAAGGGTGGCGTTAACGCAGTTGAAGCAGATAAGAATGAGCTCCCAGAGTTCAAGGGAGGAGTTAATTGGGTTGAAGCTGCTAAGAATGATGTTCCTGAGTATAAAGAAACATTAGGTGCAGGAGACAATCAGACAAGTCCAGTTGCAGAAAAACTTGATCAGAAACCAGCTCTTACACCAACACCTGCTATGCAAGCAGCACAAAAAGAAGCAGATCAGTCTAAACTTCCTGAAACTGGTGAAGGCACAACTGAACACCTCTTCCTAGCTGGTCTTACATTAGCAATGTCTGCTCTATTTCTTCAAAAAAGAAAAGAAGATTAAAATATAATAGAGTTTTATACTATGAAAACTCAAACTCCTAACTTATTGTAATGGAGAAAACCAAACACCTAGAGAGGACCTCTTGGTCCTCCCTTTTTAAAAGGGAAATGATAACGCTTACCCAATTTAAGCGTGGGAAAGGAAATAAAGAAAATGGGAAAACATTTTTTTGAGAGACGGTGTCATTACAGTATACGTAAGTTTGCAATAGGCGCGGCTTCTGTCATGATTGGTGCAAGCATTTTTGGTGCTGGTATGGTTCAAGCAGCAGAAACAGAAGGGCCTGCAGAGACAGAAGGCACGGTGACACAGGTTCAGCCCATGGATAAGTTACCAGCGGATATAGCAGCGGCTATTGAAAAAGCTGAATCAGCTAAACCAACTGATCCTACTGAAACGAATCCGACTGATGCGGAAGCTCAGCCTGAAAATACTGGAGAAGTAGCTCCAAAACCAGCTGAAACTCCAGTTCCTAAGGAAGAAGCAACACCAAAACCAGCTGAGACTCCAAAAGAAGAAGCAGCACCAGTAGCTAAACCAGTAGAAAAGCCAGTTACTAAGGATTTGGTTGAAACTCCAGATGTCAATCATTTGGAAAAGGCTACTGCGACAGCATCAAACCATGAAGCGAACACACCATTTACAGCTGAAAAGGCGATTGATGGAAATCCAGATACTCGTTGGGCAACTGACCGTGATGTTGTGAAACCAACAATCGAATTTAAGCTTGAAAAGACAACCTTAATCAAGCATGTGGAAATCGATTGGGACCGTCGTGTTCGTGGTGAACAAAATGATCCAAATATCAAATCTTGGAATCTCTATTATGCAGGTCAAGACGAAGTCAATGGATCAGGTCCTGGAGAATGGAAGTTGGCTCATCAACGGACAGGAACTCCGGTTCTAGATGAAAAAGTTGATTTAAAAGAGGCCGTTCAAGCTAAGTATCTTAAACTTGAAATTACAGATTATCAAGCCGGTACTATGCAATGGAAAAATGTGGGTATTCAAGAAATTCGTGCCTACTCAAATATTCCAGACACCAGCAAACCAACAGATATTCGTCAAGTTACAGAAATAGCGGTTGCTGAAGACGGAAAATCACTTGTATTGCCTAAATTACCTGGTCAAGTTAGCTTGATTGGAAGCAATAAGCAAGGTGTTATCGACCTAAATAATAAAATCTACACACCGCTGACAGAACAACATGTCAAAGTGATGGTCCAACAAACCAATGATAACCATACCTTCACAAAAGAATTTGAAGTTGTCATTAAAGGCTTGCACGCTGATGAAGGCGTTGGGACCAAACCTGCAGTTGCCCCAGCAGTTCAACAATGGTACGGCACTGAAGGTAAAACTTCTATTACTTCTGAAACTGTCATTTCCGTTGGGAATTCTGGATTTGACAAGGAAGCTAAGTTCTACCAAACTGACCTTGAAAATCGTGGTTTGGAAGTCGCAACCGGTGGTCAGGAAGCACAGAACCGTATTGAGTTTAAAAAGGTTGAAGACAAGGGTTATGGTAAAGAAGGCTATGGTATCACCATTAAAGATGGAGTTATCACTGTAGAAGCTGCAACCAATACTGGTGCCTTTTATGCAACTCGTACCCTCCTTCAAATGGGTGAAAATGATTTGCAAAACGGAGAAATCCGTGATTACCCAAGCTTTAGTCACCGTGGCTTTATGCTAGATACAGGTCGTAAGTTTATTCCTTATGATACGCTTGTAGATATCATGCTCAACATGGCCTACTACAAGATGAACGATCTTCAATTGCACTTGAATGACAACTATATCTTCCTCGATAAACATGTGGAAGGTAAACATCTCAGCCAACAAGAAGAATTGGATTATGTTCTTAAAAATGCTAAGACAGGCTTCCGTGTAGAAACTGATGTTGTCGGTGAAAATGGTGAAAAATTAACATCTGACGAGCATTATACAAAGGAAGAAATGCAAGAAATTATCAAGTTAGCTAAAGCTTTGCATATCAACCTTGTTCCTGAAATTGATACACCAGGTCACGCCCTTTCATTTGTTAAGGTCCGTCCAGACTTGATGTACAAGGGCCAACTTAGTGCGAGAAAACACAATGTAGAACGTGTAGCTATGTTGGACTTGGATAACAAGTACGAAGAGACGATCGCTTTTGTTAAATCAGTCTATGATAAATTACTCGATGGTGAAGACGCACCACTTCGTGGCGTTTCAACAGTTCATATCGGTACAGATGAGTACTATGGAAGTCCTGAAAGTTATCGTCGTTATGTCAATGATATGATTCAGTACATCAAAGGTAAGGGCTTAACACCACGTATTTGGGGTTCACTCTCTGCCAAACAAGGAACTACACCAGTCGATTGGAATGGTGTAGAAGTGGATATCTGGAGTATCCACTGGCAACGTCCACAGGCAGCAATTGCTCAGGGTGCTAAGATTATCAATATCACAGATATTCCAACCTACAGTGTCCCAAGCGGAAGCAATAGTCAAGGTGGTTATGGGGATTATGCAAACTATGAAACTCAATACAACCGCTGGACACCAAATGACTTCTCAACAGGTGGAGGACCACGCCTAGAAGCCTCTAATCCAAATATCCTTGGTGGTGGTCATGCAGTCTGGAATGATAATATTGACCTCCATGAAACTGGACTTACTTCTTACGATATTTTTAAACGCTTCTTCAAGAGTATGCAATCAACTGCAGAACGCACTTGGGGTTCAGATCGCGCAGCTAAGACCTATGCAGAACGTATCCAACCAACAAGTGTTTATGCACCACGTTCAAATCCAGAAAAGACAATAGAAGATAGCGACCTATTCACAATTAAACCAGAAACTATCAAGGAATATCTTGCTAAGAAAGTACAAAAGACTGAAGCAGGTTTGAACTTTGAAAAAGATTCTAGTATCGAAGGTTTAGTAGGTGATGTTGGTCCTAGTCATGTTTTGAAATTGGATGTAACTGTTACAGGTGATGGAGAGCAAGTATTCTCTACAAGTGGGGACAACCAACTTTATCTTGCAGACAAGGATGGCTACTTAGCTTATAAATTTGAACAATTCCATATTCAATTTGACAAGAAGCTAGAGAAGAATAAACGTTACCAAATCTCTGTTGTTACAAAACCACAAAAAACAGAAGTTTATGTAGATGGCGAAAAGGTTGAGCGTATTGCAAATCCAGCTCATCCTCGCTTGGCTCACAATAGCTTGGTACTTCCACTTGAAACAATCGGTGGCTTCCAAGGAATCTTGCATAGTGCAGAGTTGTCGAATGAAGCATTTGTAAACCCACGTTTAATCCCAACAGATCACTTCACAGTTTCTGCAACTAGTCAGGAAACACCAGGAACAGAGACTGAAGGACCAGTAGAAAAAGCTTTCGACAATGATCCAAACACCTTCTGGCATTCTAAATGGACTGGACATCAAGCTCCATATACAGTTGCAATGAATTTGAATGCTCCTGAAAAAGTCAATGGTTTGACTTACCTTCCACGTCCAGGTGGTGGTAACGGAGTCGTGACCTCTTATGAAATCTATGCTCAAAAAGATGGTCAAATGGTTAAGGTTGCTTCAGGAACTTGGGAAAATAATACTAAAGAAAAAACTGTTAATTTTGCAGCAGTTGAAACTAATAAGGTAGAATTTAAAGTTCTATCAGGTGTAGGTGGATTTGGTAGTGCAGCAGAAATTCAACTACTCAAGCCACTTTCTGATAGTGAATCAGAAGAGCCAGTTGCTTCAGAAAAACCGGTAACGCCTGAGAAACCAGTGACCCCAGAACCACCAAAAGTTGAAGAGGTGGGTGATGGTACAACTGAACTTGCTGATAGCTTTGTAGCTACAAAACCAGCCAGTGATGATTCGATTGCTGCTGCAGCACAAAGTCAAGACTATCTCAAGAAAGAATACAAGGTATTCCCAACACCACAAAAAGTCACTTATGGTGAAGGTGTCACTAAACTTCAAAAACAAGTCAATCTTGTTATGGGAGACCATCTAGATATTTATACTCGCAACCGCTTGAAGAGTGTCCTACAAGATCATCAAATCTCATACACAAGCAGTCAAGCAGCAGTAGCAGGTGCTACAAATATCTATCTTGGTGTTCATGGTCAACATTCACAGGCAGAAAAAGAAATATCTGGTATTTCTCAAGGACTCTTTGATAAGATTGATGCTTATGCTTTGTCAATTAAGAACAATACAATCTCTATCGTCGGTAAAGATACAGATGCTGTCTTCTATGGATTGACGACTCTTAAACACATGCTTAATGAAAGCGAAGCTCCAGTTTTACGTAATGTAACTGTTGAAGACTACGCAGAAATTAAGAATCGTGGTTTTATCGAAGGTTACTATGGAAATCCATGGAGCAATGCTGATCGTGCTGAATTGATGCGCTATGGTGGTGACTTGAAGTTGACTCAATACTTCTTTGCACCAAAAGACGATCCATACCACAACAAGAAATGGCGTGAACTCTATCCAGAAGAAAAATTAGCTGAAATCCGTGAATTGGCGCGTGTCGGAAACCAAAACAAGACTCGCTATGTTTGGACCATCCACCCATTCATGAACAACCGTATCCGTTTTGGAAACGATGCTGATTACCAAAAAGACCTTGAAACCATTAAGGCTAAATTCACTCAATTGATGGATGTCGGTGTTCGTGAGTTCGGTATTTTGGCCGATGATGCTCCAAGTCCAGTTGGTGGCTACAATAGCTACAACCGCTTGATGAAGGACATGACAGATTGGTTGACTGAAAAACAAGCAACTTATGTTGGCCTTCGTAAGGAAATGATTTTTGTCCCAGGTCAGTATTGGGGTAATGGTCGTGAAGATGAGTTGAAATCTCTAAACGAAAATCTTCCAACTTCAACTTCTATGACTCTTACTGGTGGTAAGATTTGGGGTGAAGTATCTGAAAGCTTCCTTTCAAACCTTAAGAATAATCTGACTGCAGGAGGTAAGACCTACCGCCCAGTTTCTCTCTGGGTTAACTGGCCTGTTACAGATAACTCTAAACAACACTTGATTTTGGGTGGCGGTGAGAAATTCCTTCATCCAAATGTGGACCCAAGTCTCCTTTCAGGTATCATGTTGAATCCAATGCAACAATCTGAGCCTTCTAAGATTGCCCTCTTCTCTGCAGCTCAGTATGCATGGAAACAATGGAAGTCTGAAGAAGAAGCTAAGAAAGTAAATGATATCGCCTTCAACTTTGTTGAAACAGGTAAATTTACTGACAGTGAAACATCTGTTGCCTTCCGTGAACTTGGTAAACATATGATCAACCAAAACATGGATGGTCGTGTTGTGAAATTGGAAGAGTCTGTTGAACTTGCACCAAAATTGGCGGCCTTCATGTCTAAGTTGAAAGCTGGTCAAGATGTCAGTGCAGAGCGTCAAGAATTGCGTGCAGAATTTGCTAAAATAAAAGCTGCAGCACAACTTTATAAAGCATCTGGTGACGAAAAGATGCGTGCTCAAATCCACTATTGGTTGGATAACACTATTGACCAAATGGATGCTTTGAGTGCTTTCCTAGATGGATCAGAAGCTATTGAAAACAATGATTCTGCTAGACTTTGGGATAGCTATTACAAGGGCTTGAAACTTTATGAACAATCACAAACTTATACTTTCCATTATGTAGACCATGATGAAAGAGCTGAGTTGGGTGTACAACATATCCGTCCATTCTTGCTTGGACTCCGTGAAGTATTGGCAACTGAAGTTCAAAAAGCCCTACACCCAGACCAAGTAATCAGTACCTTTATCACAAACCGTACAGGTGTAGAAGGTGGACTTGCTGAAGTCACTGATGGAGATTTAGGAACACATGCCCTTATCAAATCACCAAACAGCATCCAAACTGGTGACTATATTGGTTTGAAATTTAATAAAGCTGTTCCAATTCAAAACTTGACATTTGCAATGGGAACTCAAGCAAATCCACGCGATACCTTTAACAATGCTAAGGTTGAGTACCTCAATGAAAATGATGAGTGGGTAACACTTTCAGAACCAAGCTACACTGGTAATGAGCCTCTGCTTAAATTTGAAAATCTCAATATCAATGCTAAAGCTGTTCGAATGATTGCAACTTCTGATCGTGAGAACACTTGGTTTGCTGTACGAGAAATCGCTGTGAACCGTCCTGTAGAAGTAAGTCGTCCTAAACAGGCAGCTACAGTGACCATCAGTCCAAATCTTATGTACAAGTACAATACGACAGTTGCTCAGATTACAGATGGTCGTGACAATACAGAAGCCATGCTGGCAAATGCTGATCGAACAGATACAACTCCAGTCGGTGGTTGGGTTCAACTAGACTTGGGTGGAGTCAAACCTGTAACTAAGGTCCGCCTTGTTCAAGGATCAGGAGATAAATTGGCAGAAGGTGTTCTTGAGTATTCTACAGATGGTACTTCATGGCAAGAATTGGATCGTTTATCTGGTGAACAAACCAAAGAAATTGAAACTCCAATTTCAGCTCGCTACATCCGTGTACGTAACACCAAGAATATCAATCTATGGTGGCGTATCGCTGACTTCTCAGTTGAAACACGTGCTGGCAATAGCGAGATGACAGATACCAATGTTGAAAGTTTGAAATCAACACCAGTATATGACAGTCTCGGTCGTTATGATATGCAAATTCCAAGTGGCACTAAGCTTCCAGCTCATAGCTACTTGGGTATGAAGCTAGACCGTCTACACCAAGCTGAAAGTATTCAGGCTATTGGTATTGGAAATCCAGCCCTTGATTTGGAATTCTCTCCAAATGCACAAGAATGGTATCCAGCTAGCCAAGTAACTGATAAGTCCTTGGTACGTTATGCTCGTTTGGTTAATAAGACTGACCAAGAACAAGCAGTGACAGCGACATCTTTACTCGTTAAGACAAAAGAAGTGGAGCCAACTAAACTTGATTCTACATCTATGGGAATTGATGCCTATTATGGTGCAAATGATGTTCGCAAGATCAAGAATTTGGATCAGTTGTTTGATGGTGTTTACAATAACTTTGTAGAGTTCTCTGACTATGCACGTAAAGATGGTCACATAACCTTGAAACTTGGTAGTGAACGTGAAATCAAGAAGATTAGAGCCTATATCCAAGATGGTACGAAGAACTATCTTCGTGATGGTAAGATTCAGGTTAGTCAAGATGGTAAGACATGGACAGATGTTGTGACAGTAGGTGATGGTGTCGCTAATGAAATGCGCGATGATTCATTGACAGATGGATGGACACATGATTCTAAGATGCCTGGAAATCGCTACATCGAAGGTGAACTTGCAAGTCCAGTTAAAGCTAACTATCTCCGTGTTCTCTTCACTGCTAATTACGATGCTCGTTTTGTTGGATTTACTGAGTTAGTTATCAATGACGGCGAATTTGTGAAACCTATCAACGACCCAACTGTTCAAGGAAATAGTGGAGAAAGTCGAGGCAACCTTTACACAAATCTTGTAGATGGTAAAGTCTTAACAAGCTACAAGGCTGAAAAAGACCAAGGTGAATTAGTATACCACTTGTCAGAACCAACAGACGCCAACCACATCCGACTTGTTTCTAGTCTGCCTCACGGAGTAGCAGCGCGTCTACTTGCTCGCACTCTGAAAACAGACAGAGACGGTGCTTGGACAGATTTGGGAGCAATTACTTCAAGCTTCCAAACATTTGCAGTCAGAGATAAGGCTCCGTTACTTGATGTCAAACTCATTTGGGAAGGTGGCAAGCCAGAGTTCTATGAAATGACGACTTACTACCAAGAACTTTCAGAAGAACCTGAGCCAACTCCAGATCCGAAACCAACTCCAGATCCGAAACCAACTCCAGATCCGAAACCAACTCCAGATCCAGAACCAACTCCAGATCCAGAGCCAACTCCAGATCCAGAGCCAACTCCAGATCCGAAACCAACTCCAGATCCGAAACCAACTCCGGATCCAGAACCAACTCCGGATCCAGAACCAACTCCAGATCCAGAGCCAACTCCAGATCCAAAACCAACTCCAGATCCAAAACCAACTCCAGATCCAGAGCCAACTCCGGATCCGAAACCAACTCCGGATCCAGAACCAACTCCAGATCCAGAGCCAACTCCAGATCCAGAGCCAACTCCAGATCCAGAACCAACTCCAGATCCAGAGCCAACTCCAGATCCGAAACCAACTCCAGAACCTGAAGTCCTTTCAAGTAAGGGAGATCAGCAACCACCAGTAGTTGAAATTCCTGAATTTACAGGTGGAGTTAATGCTGCAGAAGCAGCTGTTCATGAAATCCCAGAGTTCAAAGGTGGCGTTAATTGGGTTGAAGCGGACAAGAATGAGCTTCCAGAATTCAAGGGTGGAGCTAATTGGGTTGAAGCGGACAAGAATGAGGTTCCAGAGTTCAAGGGTGGCGTTAATTGGGTTGAAGCAGCTAAGAATGAGGTTCCAGAATATAAAGAGCCAGTTGCAAACCCAGTTACACCAATCGCGGATCACAAGCAACCTTCAAGTTCAACAAACCAAAAACAAGAACCAGAAGGACCAAATGCACCAGCGACTGAAGCTAAAGGTCAACTTCCAGCAACTGGTGAGCAAGATTCAGTAGGCTTAGCGTTCCTAGCTAGTCTTGGATTGGTTCTCTCTGCAACCTTTATCAAAAAAGGGAAAGAAGACTAAGTACGAATCTTCATTCGATGCAGAATATCTTGTTTTAAAAAAGAAAAACCAGGGACATTAGTTCCTGGTTTTTTTGTGATAAAAATGAAATGAAAAACTAGCAAATAAAAACACCAACGAAGTAACCGTTGGCGTTGAGCAATGTTTAGGATGCTCCGTTATTAGCGCTAACTCCTGCTTCAGTAGTTGGAGTATTTGATGAAGAATCAGATTGCTCATTTTTCTGAGAATTGTCATCTGATTTTGTATCTTCCTTTTTGCTAGGTGTTTGAACTTCTTCTTTTTGAGATGTTTCTTGATTATTAGACTGACTTTGTACAGGTGCGTTGGATTCAGCGGGAGCTTCCTTTTGAACTTCCTTGATAATGGTTGTTTGTGTAGTCGTATCTTTATGATCCTTGTTTTTATCTAAAGCATTCATGATAGTGATGCTAGCTGTAATCAAACCAAGGACACTGGCTAAAGTTGCAATTGTTTTTTGAAAGACGGTAAAGCCTTTTTTGATATGTTCAGTTTTAGGTTTTGATTTTCTGCGATAGTTAGACATAATTTCTCTCCTTTACCATGATTCATTATACCCAAAATCTTTAAAAAAAACTTAAATGAACCTGAACGGCATTTCTTGTCGCCTGAACTGTTTCGTGTTACAATAGAAGGAGTGATTTTAGAAAGTGTGAGAAACAATGATTTACTTTGATAATTCGGCTACGACCAAGCCTTATCCTGAAGTACTTGAAACTTACATGCAGGTGTCTTCAAAAATTATTGGTAATCCATCTAGCCTTCATCGTTTGGGTGATCAGTCTACCAGAATTTTAGAAGCTTCTCGTCAGCAGATTGCAGATTTAATTGGTAAGAAAAACGAAGAAGTCTTCTTTACCTCTGGTGGTACTGAAGGGGATAACTGGGTTATCAAAGGTGTCGCTTTTGAAAAAGCTCAGTTTGGTAAACACATCATCGTGTCAGAAATTGAGCATCCAGCGGTTAAGGAGTCTGCTCTTTGGCTTCAGACTCAAGGATTTGAGGTGGATTTTGCACCAGTAGATGAGCAAGGTTTTGTGGATTTGGAGATATTAGAAAGTCTAATACGACCTGATACCACACTTATTTCCATCATGGCTGTTAACAATGAAATTGGCTCAATCCAACCTATTCAAGCTATCTCAGAACTATTAGCTGATAAACCAACGATTTCCTTCCATGTTGATGCGGTTCAAGCTTTAGCTAAGATTCCAACAGAAAAGTATTTGACTGACCGAGTGGATTTTGCGACCTTCTCTAGTCATAAATTCCACGGAGTTCGTGGTGTTGGATTTGTCTATATCAAGTCTGGCAAGAAAATCACCCCCCTATTAACTGGTGGTGGCCAAGAGCGTGACTATCGTTCAACTACTGAGAATGTAGCAGGAATTGCAGCGACAGCCAAGGCTCTGCGTCTAGCCATGGAAAAACTGGATTTGTTTACAAGCAAAACAAGTCAGATGAAGGCAGTCATCCGTCAAGCTCTACTCGAATATCCAGATATTTTTGTTTTCTCAGGTGAGGAAGACTTTGCTCCTCATATTCTGACCTTTGGGATTAAGGGTGTCCGTGGTGAAGTCATCGTTCATGCATTTGAAGACTATGATATTTTCATTTCCACAACCTCTGCTTGCTCGTCCAAGGCAGGAAAACCTGCTGGTACCTTGATTGCCATGGGGGTTGAAAAAGATAAGGCTCAGTCAGCAGTACGCGTCAGCCTAGACCTAGAAAATGACATGAGTCAAGTTGAGCAATTTTTGACCAAGCTAAAATTAATTTACAATCAAACTAGAAAAGTAAGATAGGAGCATTCATGCAATATTCAGAAATTATGATTCGCTACGGGGAACTTTCAACCAAAGGTAAAAACCGGATGCGTTTCATCAATAAACTACGTAATAATATCTCAGATGTTGTATCTATCTATCCTCAAGTCAAGGTAACTGCTGATCGCGACCGTGCCCATGCTTATCTTAATGGAGCCGACTATGCAGCAGTAGCTGAGTCTCTCAAACAGGTTTTCGGGATTCAAAACTTTTCTCCAGTATATAAGGTTGAAAAATCTGTAGAAGTTCTTAAATCTGCTGTCCAAGAGATTATGCGGGACATCTATAAGGAAGGCATGACCTTTAAGATCTCAAGTAAGCGAAGCGACCATAACTTTGAGTTAGACAGTCGAGAACTCAACCAAACTCTTGGTGGAGCAGTATTTGATGCTATTCCAAATGTGCAAGCACAAATGAAAAATCCTGACATTAACCTTCAAGTGGAAATTCGTGAGGAAGCAGCCTATCTTTCTTATGAGACCATTCGAGGAGCAGGTGGGTTGCCAGTTGGAACTTCTGGTAAAGGAATGCTCATGTTGTCAGGTGGGATTGACTCACCTGTTGCTGGATATCTAGCTCTAAAACGTGGAGTAGATATCGAGGCTGTTCACTTTGCGAGCCCACCGTACACCAGTCCAGGCGCCCTCAAGAAAGCGCAGGATTTGACCCGTAAATTGACTAAGTTCGGTGGAAATATCCAGTTTATCGAAGTGCCTTTCACTGAAATCCAAGAAGAGATTAAGGCTAAAGCTCCAGAAGCCTATCTGATGACGCTGACTCGTCGATTTATGATGCGCATTACCGATCGTATCCGTGAAGTGCGAAATGGTTTGGTCATCATCAATGGTGAAAGTCTTGGTCAGGTGGCAAGCCAAACCTTAGAAAGTATGCAGGCTATCAATGCCGTGACCAATACACCAATTATCCGTCCAGTTGTGACTATGGATAAGTTGGAAATCATTGATATTGCTCAGGAAATTGACACCTTTGAAATTTCTATCCAACCTTTTGAGGACTGTTGTACGATTTTTGCGCCTGATCGTCCGAAAACAAATCCTAAAATTAAGAATGCTGAACAGTATGAAACACGTATGGATGTTGAAGGATTGGTTGAGCGAGCAGTAGCAGGAATTATGATTACTGAAATTACCCCTCAAGCTGAGAAAGATGCGGTTGATGAGTTAATTGATGACCTCCTTTAATCAGAAAAACCAGAGGAAAAAATAAAATAAGTAAAAAAAGTTAGTTTATTGTCCTAAATTTGGACGGGAACTGACTTTTTTTCTATTTTTATGATATAATTAGATAAAATTTTGAATATAGAGAGTTTTCTGACAATGAATCAATCCTACTTTTACCTGAAAATGCGAGAACATAAACTCAAGGTTCCATACACAGGCAAGGAGCGCTGTGTACGTGTTCTCCTCCCGAAAAACTACGAGAAAGACACGGATCGAACTTATCCGGTTGTCTATTTCCATGATGGTCAAAATGTCTTTTACAGTAAAGAATCTTATGTCGGTCATTCATGGAAGATCATTCCTACCATTAAACGGAATCCAGATATCAGCCGTATGATTGTAGTGGCCATTGATAATGATGGTCTAGGACGGATGAATGAGTATGCGGCATGGAAATTCCAAGAGTCTAATATTCCTGGCCAACAGTTTGGTGGAAAGGGTGTCGAGTACGCTGAGTTTGTCATGGAAGTGGTCAAACCTTTTATCGATGAAAACTATCGTACAAAGTCTGACCGCAAGCATACTGCTATGGTTGGGTCTTCTCTAGGTGGCAATATTACCCAGTTTATTGGCTTGGAGTATCAGGATCAAATTGGGTGTTTGGGAGTGTTCTCATCAGCCAACTGGCTTCACCAAGAGGCCTTTGATCGCTATATGGAACGAAAAAAACTATTACCTGACCAACGTGTCTTTATCTATGTTGGTACGGAAGAAGCAGACGATACAGACAAGACCCTTATGGCTGGTAATATTAAGCAGGCCTATATCGACTCTTCCCTTCGCTATTATCATGATTTGATAGCAGGAGGAGTTGAGTTGGAAAATCTCTCACTCAAGGTTCAGGCTGGAGCCATTCACCATGAAGTGCCATGGTCAGAAAATCTTCCAGCTTGCCTACGCTTTTTTGCAGAAAATTGGTAATTAGTATAAAGGAGACAGGATATGCATATTGAACATCTTAGCCACTGGAGTGGTCATCTTAACCGTGAAATGTATGTCAATCGATACGGACATGGAGGCATCCCAGTTGTTGTCTTTGCTTCTTCAGGTGGTAGCCACAATGAATACTATGATTTTGGCATGATTGATGCTTGTGCATCCTTTATTGAAGAAGGTCGCGTGCAGTTCTTTACCCTTTCAAGTGTAGATAGTGAGAGCTGGCTTGCGACTTGGAAAAATAGTCATGATCAAGCTGAGATGCACCGTGCCTATGAACGATATGTGATTGAAGAAGCTATTCCTTTTATCAAGCACAAGACAGGCTGGTTTGACGGTATGATGACAACAGGGTGCTCTATGGGAGCCTATCACGCTTTGAATTTCTTCCTCCAGCATCCAGATGTCTTTACCAAGGTTATCGCCCTCAGTGGTGTCTATGATGCTCGTTTCTTTGTTGGAGATTACTACAACGATGATGCTATCTATCAAAATTCACCAGTAGACTATATCTGGAATCAAAATGATGGTTGGTTTATCGATCGTTACCGTCAGGCTGAGATTGTCATCTGTACAGGACTAGGTGCTTGGGAACAGGATGGCCTTCCTTCTTACTACAAGTTAAAAGAAGCCTTTGACCAAAAACAAATTCCTGCCTGGTTTGCAGAATGGGGGCACGATGTTGCCCATGACTGGGAATGGTGGCGCAAACAAATGCCTTATTTCCTCGGTCATATGAGTCTATAAAAGGAGTTGCTTATGAATTATCTTGTAATTTCACCCTATTACCCACAAAATTTTCAGCAATTTAGTATTGAGCTAGCCAATAAAGGAATCACAGTTCTAGGGATTGGGCAAGAACCCTACGAACAACTAGATGAACCATTACGCAATAGCTTGACGGAGTACTTCCGAGTTGATAATCTTGAAAATATCGATGAGGTTAAACGATCAGTTGCCTTTCTTTTCTATAAGCATGGTCCAATTGATCGCATTGAATCACACAATGAATACTGGCTAGAGTTGGATGCTGCCCTTCGTGAACAGTTCAATGTTTTTGGTGCCAAACCAGAAGATCTCAAGAAGACCAAGTTCAAGTCTGAGATGAAAAAACTCTTCCAAAAAGCTGGGGTACCAGTCGTTCCAGGTGCTGTCATTGAAACAGAAGCAGATGTTGACAAAGCTGTGAAAGAAATCGGTCTTCCCATGATTGCCAAACCTGATAATGGAGTTGGGGCAGCCGCAACTTTCAAACTAGAAACAGAAGATGATGTAAACCACTTTAAGGCTGAATGGGACCATTCAACAGTTTATTTCTTTGAAAAATTTGTTACCTCTAGTGAAATCTGTACCTTCGATGGTTTGGTAGATAGAGATGGGAATATTGTCTTTTCAACTACCTTTGACTATGCCCATACACCCCTTGATCTCATGATTTACAAGATGGACAATTCATACTATGTTCTTAAAGATATGGATCCGAAACTTCGCAAGTATGGTGAGGCTATTGTCAAGGAATTTGGTATGAAAGAACGTTTCTTCCATATCGAGTTCTTCCGTGAGGGTGATGATTATATTGCCATTGAGTACAATAACCGTCCAGCGGGTGGCTTCACTATTGATGTCTATAACTATGCTCATTCTTTAGATTTGTACAAGGGCTATGCAGCTATCGTTGCAGGTGAAGCATTCCCAGAGTCTCCGTTTGAAACCCAGTATTGCTTAGCAACATCTCGTCGCGCCAATGCTAACTATGTTTATTCAGAAGAAGACTTGCTCGCTAAATATGGTCAACAGTTCAAAGTAAAGAAAATCATGCCGGCAGCCTTTGCTGAATTGCAAGGAGACTATCTCTATATGCTTACGACACCAAGTCGTGAGGAAATGGAGCAGATGATTAAGGATTTTGGTCAGCGTCAAGAATAATCGAAATTAGGACTTAACAAAGGATGTTTGTTAGGTCTTTTTTGTAGACTTGAAATAAAAGCGTTTTCCCCTTGGATTCTTTTAGAAAATCTGTTGCTAAAAGGTTTAAAAATTGATAGAATAGGGATTGTCTAAAAAATATTAAGGAGAATCTATCAATGGATTTCACATGGGCAGTCAAATATGCCACTGAATTTTTGGGAACAGCTATCTTGATTATCTTGGGTAATGGTGCAGTTGCCAACGTTGAACTTAAAGGTACGAAAGGCCACCAAAGTGGCTGGCTCGTTATCGCTGTTGGTTACGGTATGGGGGTTATGATCCCAGCTTTGATGTTTGGTAACGTTTCTGGTAACCATATCAACCCAGCCTTCACTCTTGGACTTGCAGTTAGCGGTCTCTTCCCTTGGTCACAAGTAGCCCAATACATCATCGCACAAGTTTTGGGAGCAATCTTCGGACAAGCCTTGGTTGTTGCGACTCACCGTCCTTACTACTTGAAGACAGAAAATCCAAATAACATCTTGGGAACTTTCTCAACAATTTCAAGTATCGACCACGGAACAAAAGAATCACGTTATGCAGCAACTGTGAACGGATTTATCAATGAGTTTATTGGATCATTTGTTCTTTTCTTTGCAGCACTTGGTTTAACAAAGAACTTCTTTGGTGCTGAGTTAGTTACAAAAGCTCAAGCATTGATTAATGACCAAGTGGCACAAGCGACTGCTCAAGGTCAAACAATTCCTCAAGAACAAGTCGCTACATATCTTGAACAAGCGAAAACACAAGTCGCTCCATTCTTGTCACCAGGTCTTGGTATTGCACACTTGGCACTTGGTTTCTTGGTAATGGCTTTGGTTACTTCACTTGGTGGACCTTCAGGACCAGGTTTGAACCCAGCTCGTGACTTTGGACCACGTCTTCTTCACGCAGTACTTCCTAAATCAATCCTTGGTGAACACAAGGGTGATTCAAAATGGTGGTATGCTTGGGTACCAGTAGTTGCACCGATTGCTGCTGCTATTGCCGCTGTAGCACTTTTCAAATTACTTTACCTATAATACTTAAGAACTGGGTTTTCCCAGTTTTTTCTTTTTAGTACAGTTGTGTCTTTTAGAATTAAAGGGTGAAATCGTCAGACTTTTTTCATTTTAAATCAAAAGATGTAAATATGGCAAAAATATGGTAAAATAGAGTATTAAGTAAACGTTAAAAAGGAATATTATGCGTAAAGAAATTGCACCTGAATTATACAATTACAATAAATTCCCTGGTCCAGAATTTCATCTATCTGGAGATAAAGTCGAGGCTGAAGGTTTCACCTTCAACTTGGTTGAAAATAGTAAGGAAGCCTTTGATGCAACAGCTTTTACTCAACGCTTTTCGGAAGTTTTAAACAAGTATGATTATATTGTAGGAGACTGGAGCAATGAGCAGTTGCGCTTGCGAGGATTCTACAAGAATGAGCGAGCTGAAGAATCTCTCGAGAAAATCAGTCGTTTACAAGATTACCTACTCGAGTATTGTAGCTATGGATGTGCCTATTTTGTCTTAGAAAATGAGACTCCGAAACGAGCACCATTTGACCAAAAAATGCGCAAGAAAGAAGAAGAGAAAGACAACCGTAAAGGGAAAAAGTCTTCTCAAAATAAGAAAAAAAATCATACAGACAAGAGAAATAGACGTCGCCGTAAAGAACAGAAACCTCAGAATGAAGAAAAGGGACAACGTCATTTCGTCATCCGTAAGAAAGACTAGAAAATAAGGAGAAAAGATGAAACCGTCGATTTATAGTTTAACTCGTCAAGGAATGCAAGAATGGGTCTTAGAGCAAGGAGAAAAGAAATTCCGAGCGGATCAAATCTGGGAATGGCTTTACCGTAAACGTGTTCAGACATTTGAAGAAATGACTAACTTGTCTAAGGATTTGATTGCCAAGCTCAACGAGCAGTTTGTAGTCAATCCCTTGAAACAACGTATTGTTCAAGAGTCAGCCGATGGTACTGTGAAGTATCTCTTTGAGTTACCAGACGGTATGCTGATTGAAACTGTGCTTATGCGTCAACACTACGGTTTATCAGTCTGTGTAACAACTCAGGTAGGATGCAATATCGGTTGTACCTTCTGTGCATCAGGTTTGATTAAGAAGCAACGTGACCTCAATAACGGAGAAATTGTTGCCCAGATTATGTTGGTTCAAAAATATTTTGACGAACGTGGTCAAGATGAGCGTGTTAGCCATATCGTTGTTATGGGTATTGGAGAACCATTTGATAACTATAATAACGTTTTGAACTTTATTCGTACCATCAATGACGATAAGGGAATGGCAATTGGTGCTCGTCATATCACCGTATCAACTTCTGGTTTGGCTCACAAGATTCGTGAGTTTGCCAATGAAGGAGTACAGGTTAACCTTGCTGTTTCTCTTCATGCTCCAAACAATGAACTGCGTTCAAGCATTATGAAGATTAACCGTGCCTTTCCAATTGAAAAACTCTTTGCAGCGATTGAGTATTACATCGAAACAACCAACCGCCGTGTGACTTTTGAGTATATCATGCTTAATGAAGTCAATGATGGAGTTGAACAAGCGCTTGAGTTGGCAGAATTGCTCAAGAACATTAAGAAATTGTCATATGTCAACTTGATTCCTTACAACCCGGTCAGTGAGCACGACCAATACAGTCGTAGTCCGAAAGAGCGTGTAATGGCCTTCTATGATACGCTCAAGAAAAAAGGCGTCAACTGTGTTGTTCGTCAAGAACACGGTACAGATATCGATGCCGCATGCGGACAATTGCGTTCAAATACCATGAAACGTGATCGCCAAAAAGCAGTAGCTGAAGTAAATCCATAAGATGAATAGAAAAACATTACTAAGCCTGGGAATCGTGCTATATAGTCTTTGTATCGTCTGTTTTTGTTTTACTCCCCAGCCTCAACTTCCTACAGGAGTGGAAACTCCAGGTATTCAAACTTTTGGACGCCTGGTTTTTCTTTTGACGCCTTTTAACTCCCTTTGGAATCTGGGAGAAGTAACCAGTCCTATACAACTATTTTGGATTTTTTTACAAAATGCTTTAAATATCCTCTTGCTCTTCCCTTTAATTTTTCAGCTTCTCTATCTCATCCCTAGTCTAAAAAAAACGAAGCGTGTGATTTTGTTTAGCTTTTTATTGAGCTTGGGAATCGAATGCACACAATTAGTTTTAGATTTTTTCTTTGATTTTAATCGGGTATTTGAGATTGATGATTTATGGACCAACACTTTGGGTGGTTACCTGGCTTGGGTCCTTTATAAACTACTACATAAAAACAAGATAAGGAATTAAAATGAGTATCTTAGAAGTAAAAAATTTAAGTCACGGTTTTGGTGACCGTGCGATTTTTGAAGACGTATCCTTCCGCCTCCTCAAAGGTGAACATATCGGTCTGGTCGGTGCTAATGGTGAAGGGAAATCAACTTTCATGAGCATCGTAACTGGTAAAATGTTACCTGATGAAGGTAAGGTGGAATGGTCTAAATATGTGACAGCTGGCTACCTAGATCAGCATGCGGTGCTCAAAGAAGGTCAAACCGTGCGTGATGTTCTTCGTACTGCCTTTGACGAATTATTCAAAGCCGAAGCTCGTATCAATGATCTCTACATGGAAATGGCAGAAGAGGGCGCTGATATTGAGGCTCTGATGGAAGAAGTTGGCGAACTTCAGGATCGTTTGGAAAGCCGTGACTTTTACACCTTGGATGCTAAGATTGACGAAGTCGCGCGTGCTCTTGGTGTCATGGATTATGGTATGGATACGGACGTAACCGCCTTGTCAGGTGGACAAAGAACCAAGGTCCTTTTAGCCAAACTCCTTCTTGAAAAGCCAGATATCTTGCTTTTGGACGAGCCAACCAACTATCTGGATGCTGAGCATATTGACTGGCTCAAACGTTATCTGCAGAACTATGAGAATGCCTTTGTCCTTATTTCGCACGATATTCCATTCCTCAATGATGTTATCAATATCGTATATCACGTTGAAAATCAACAGTTGACTCGTTATTCTGGAGATTACTACCAGTTCCAAGAAGTCTATGCCATGAAGAAATCGCAACTGGAAGCAGCCTATGAGCGTCAACAGAAAGAAATTGCGGACCTCAAAGACTTTGTGGCCCGTAATAAAGCTCGTGTCGCAACTCGAAACATGGCCATGTCTCGCCAGAAGAAATTGGACAAGATGGATATTATCGAGCTCCAAAGTGAGAAACCAAAGCCGTCCTTTGATTTCAAAACAGCTCGTACACCTGGTCGCTTTATCTTCCAAGCCAAGGACTTGCAGATTGGTTACGACCGTCCCCTTACCAAGCCCTTAAATCTTACCTTTGAACGCAATCAAAAGGTTGCTATCATTGGTGCCAATGGTATCGGGAAAACAACCCTCTTGAAATCTCTTTTGGGAATTATTCCACCAATTGCTGGGGAGGTTGAACGTGGGGACTACCTAGAACTCGGCTACTTTGAACAGGAAGTAGAAGGAGGCAATCGCCAGACACCACTAGAAGCTGTCTGGAATGCCTTTCCAGCCCTCAATCAGGCTGAAGTCCGTGCTGCTCTTGCCCGTTGTGGTTTGACGACTAAACACATCGAAAGTCAAATTCAAGTTCTTTCAGGTGGAGAGCAAGCCAAAGTGCGTTTCTGTCTCTTGATGAACCGTGAGAACAATGTCCTTGTTCTAGACGAACCTACCAACCATTTGGATGTGGATGCCAAGGACGAACTCAAACGGGCGCTTAAAGAATACAAAGGAAGCATTCTAATGGTTTGCCACGAACCAGACTTCTATGAAGGCTGGATGGATCAAATCTGGGATTTCAATGAGCTAACATAAAAAGAGAAGCCCGCAAAACTAGAATAGGAAAAAGCCAAGTCTGTGTGACTTGGCTTTTTGACTAGTAATTCAAATAGGTTTCAATCTCAGATTTTTGGATTTCTTTACCGTAGTGACAAATCGGGCAAGAAACGAAATAAGTTTTTCCGTAAGGAAAGAGAGGAATCCAATAAAGAGTGAACTTGCGTCCATATTCCGTAATTTCCCAAGTATCAACATTGTTACAATGGCCACATTCGATAGTAGTCTGTGTATGTCCCAACACTTTTTGGTAACCTTTTGACCCCAAAATAGAATCATTTTTACATCTCCTTATAATTAATGATGTTATTGTTTACTGAAATCGTAGTCTTTAACAATTTCGATACTATCGATAGTGATAGCAGTAGTTGGTTTGTCTTTTTCGTCTTTTTCAGCTTTGGCGATTTTATCTACTACGTCCATCCCATCAATTACTTGACCAAAGACGGGGTGTTTCCCATCTAGAGTAGGATTTCCACCTTCTTTGTAGGCTTCGATAATTTTCTTAGGATAGCTACTTGTAGGAAGTTTAGATGAATAGTCTGTTGTACTTTGGTTAATGAAGAATTGGCTACCATTTGAATTTGGTTGACCAGTATTGGCCATAGATAGAGAACCACGGATATTATAGAGATATGGAGAAATTTCATTTTTAAAACCTGTTCCAGTATCCTTGGTATTATCCTTACCATGCCAGATAGATTGGCCTCCCGTACCATTTCCTTTTGGATCTCCACCTTGAATCATAAAGCCATCTATTACACGATGGAAGGTAACGCCATTGTAGTAACCTTCTTTAGCGTGAGTTAGGAAATTTTCAACTGCTAGAGGAGCTAACTTTGGAAAGAGTTTGATACGAATATCACCTTGACTTGTGTGAAGGATAGCTTCAGCCTCATCTTCAGCTACTTCCTTAGAAAGTTGAGGGAAGTTAGCATTTTCATTTGTTAAGGCGTCTTTCAAATCTTTTTCTGCTTGAGTAGCGGCTTTAGAACTTTCTTCAGCAGCAATTTTAGAATCTACGTAATCATCACCACGAAGAGCACGTTGGATGCTTGTACATCCACCAAGAGCAAAAGTTGAAATGAGTAGTAGTGTAGCTAATTTTTTCATGTTATTCCTTTCAAAATTCATTTCTACCATTGTACCGTAAAAGAAAGGGGATTTCAAATGTAAGTGGTTGGTGTACATATAAGTCACTGGAAAAATGATGGTACGAAATTTCTACAGTCAAAAAAATCAACCAGCTTTGGTTGATTAAAGATTCTTTTTAGGATGGCGGTCAATGATTGCTTGATGGTCTTTGAGGGCTTGTTCACCTTTTGAAGTTAGTTTATAGCCACGAATTGAAAAGCGGTTAGCTAATTCTTCTTCTGAAAAATGCTCATGAAGTGATTGATTCAATTCGGTGGCCTTCATCTTGGAGAGACCAGTAATACCTTCTTTTTAAGGATACTCTTTTTCATAGTAGCATTTAGATGGTAAAGCGAGTCAAAGGCGGTTTCGATATTAGCATATCCTTTTTCAACAAGCGTGTCTAAATGTTTTGGGATATCAATGCCATAAGAATTACTATATTTTAAGAGTACATTTTCAAAGGATTTTTTCTTTCGGCTTAATTCCTAATGAATCAATGAACTTAATGCTAGGTCTCGAAAAGAATTATGCTTCCTCTTTCTGTCTGAGTTTAAAGAGGTCTTCTACTTTCAGATTAAAAACTTGAGCAATTTTAAGAGCCATTTCCAGTGAAGGATTGTAACGGTTATTTTCCAAGTGCAGAATTGTCTCGCGTCGCATGCCGATGAGGTCGGCTAACTCTTGCTGGGTCATGTCTGTGGACTCACGAACAGATTTGAGATTAGTAATAATATTGCTTTCTTTGGCCATACTTATCCTCTCCGTTCCAAGATAAAATAGACAACCGCAAAGATGAAAATCAAGGCAGCTATGCTAATAAAGATCTGGCCCATGTAAAGAGTGAGAGACCCCATATACCCAATGATAACTGCTAGGATTATCAGTGCGCCTAGTATAAAAACAAACATCAAGCTAGCTGCCTTGGCTAAATTAGCATAAAAGCGTTCATCCGGAGTTTCCTTGACATTTTTCAAACAGAAAAAACCAAATACAATCACTTCAATAACGAGGCCAATTCCCAAAATCCATTCTTTAATACCAGAACTTACGCTTGGGGTCGCAACCCAAATCCCTACTGTATAAAAAATGCTTGCTGCAAATAAAAGTACCGTGTAAAGCTTAGCAGACAAGTCAAAAATAGTCTTCCCCATACCTTTCTGAATCTTATGAGGCCGTGGTTTCATATGTAGCCAGCTCCAAATAGCTATAATTTGACCTGACACTGAAATACCAGTAATAACTAACTTGGGTTCCCAACTAAGATTAGAACCAAATAAAACAATAAAATCAATAAAGAGAGCTACGGCAATCATTGCAATGAGGCCAAGCATTTTTTGACTTTTTTTCATGATAGACTCCTTTTTTGTGTTATAAATATATAACATTTAAATGTTATGTTATAAATATATCACACTTAAATTTAGAAAGCAAGAATTTTATGTGTCAATGTGGTAATTATTTGAAAAAATTTTTTAATAAAAGCCCTTGATAGTCAAACAACTAAAGAATTCTTTGAAGCAATGCATCGGATTTGGTTTGTATAGCTTCGTTAACAATATTTGATGATAAAGAATCTTTGGAAAATCTAGATACTGTATGAATCTTTTCTTTTTTCTTAGACTGTTATAA
This sequence comes from Streptococcus infantis, assembly GCF_964243025.1. Classification (GTDB taxonomy): domain Bacteria; phylum Bacillota; class Bacilli; order Lactobacillales; family Streptococcaceae; genus Streptococcus; species Streptococcus infantis_N. The sequence goes on along the minus strand of NZ_CAXTDJ010000004.1, from coordinate 17,259 downwards.
AGTCTGTCAGAATAAGCTTTGTAGGTGTAGAAGTTAATTTTTTCTTTCTAATTTATCCCTATTAGTCCAAAAAATTTAAAATTTTTAAAGTCTGTCAAGTTTTTTTCTTGACACCTCTCAGAAATCTGATATAATAGAACATGTGCTAAATAGCTTAGCTATTTCACCGAAATAAATAATAAAAAGAAAAGAGATATTAAAAATGGCAGTTAAAATCCGTTTGACTCGTATGGGTTCTAAGAAAAAACCTTTCTACCGTATTAACGTAGCAGATTCACGTTCACCACGTGACGGACGTTTCATCGAAACAGTTGGAACATACAACCCACTTGTTGAAGAAAACCAAGTAACTTTGAAAGAAGACCGTATTCTTGCATGGTTGGCTGATGGAGCTCAACCTTCAGATACAGTTCGCAACATCCTTTCAAAAGAAGGCGTATTGAAGAAATTCCACGATTCTAAATTCTCAAAATAAGTTTAAAGTAGGTTGACAGATGGATACAATTGAAAATCTTATTATTGCAATTGTGAAACCTTTGATTTCACAACCAGATGCCTTAACTATCAAGATTGAAGATACACCAGAATTTTTGGAATATCGTTTAGATCTTGACCAGAGCGATGTGGGTCGTGTAATCGGTCGTAAGGGTCGCACTATTTCTGCGATAAGAACGATTGTCTACTCTGTCCCAACTGAAGACAAAAAAGTAAGAATCGTTATTGACGAAAAATAAGAAAAGCGGGCCATGGTCTCGCTTTTTTTGCAAGGAGAATAGTAATAGCGATCATCATTAAGTATCAGGTCTTAGCCTGATACATTTTTACTTGATGATATCAAGATGCAAAGGGAATTATAATTTATGAACGAAAAAACAAAAGCCTATTTAGCAGCCTTATCTTTTTCAACTATTATTGGGTTTTCTTTTCTATTTACCAAGGTTGCCTTAGGATTTGCTAGTCCTTTGACCAACTTAGCCCATCGCTATACAGTCGCAACTCTAGTCTTATTCATTCTTCAACAATCCAAGGTGATACAGGTAAAGCTTACAAAAGAGGATATTTTATCAATCTTACCAATGAGTCTCTTTTATCCCATCTTCTTTTTCATGTTCCAATCCTTTGCTCTTCAGTATATTTCATCATCTGAAGCTGGGATTTTGCAAGCCCTGGTGCCCATCATTACCCTCATTTTGGCCTCAATCTTTTTAAAGGAAAAAACCACGATGGTTCAAAAGTTCTTTCTTTTTCTTTCTGTTGCAGGGGTTGTTTATATTTTTCTTAGTAAGGGAGCTAATTTTGGAGCAGGTACAGCTATCTTTGGCTATGTATTGATGCTTGGATCTGTTTTCTCAAATGCCATTAATAATATCCTCAGCAAGTACAAGGGAGGCCAGTACAAGGTTATGGACCTGACTGTAGTTGTGATTCTAGTCGGCTTTATTGTTTTTAATTGCTTAAGTCTCTTTTCTTACATCGCAAGTAGCAATCTAATGGGCTATTTTGAACCCCTTGGTCATGTTGGCTATATCTTTTCTATCCTCTATTTAGGAATTCTAGCCTCAATCGTAACAGCGGCTTTATCTATTTATTCTATTGTTAGACTAGGAGCATCAACAGTTAGTGTTTTTGGAAATCTTGGAACTATTTTAACCATTGTAGCAGGAGCGGTAATTCTGCAGGAACCAATTTATAGTTATCACTTGCTTGGTGCATCCATGATTATTGCTGGAATTTTAGGCATGAATCTGATGAGAAAAAAGTAAAGATTGCTTAGCAGTCTTTTTCTTTACCTAAATGATGCAGAAAATTCAAAATTTTTAATGAAATTTTGCTTGGAATACGATGATTTTAATATAGCATGATAAAATAGATAAAAAGAATGATATCAGGATAAAGAGGAGAGAGTATAGAAATGAAGCCAAATGATATTGCTGAAGCTATTGCTTTTTATAACAGAGAACCCGAGACTTTGGTACGCCACATTATACCAGTATTAGATTGTGATTTGGTTGTTTATCATCGTCCTGGGAACGCAAATAAAGGCCACATTATTTTCTATCATGGAGCTTGTGGCCGTAGTCAGATGTGGGCCCACCAGTATGATGCTTTTGATGGATTTGACCTTTACTTTGTCAATGTTAGAGGGCAGGGTGAATCACCTATGAAAGTTGGCCTTCCCGACTTGGAAGGCGCTGTTCAAGATGTAGATGCTATTTTGTCCTATTTCCAGCTAGATAAGGTGATATTGGTTGGTCATTCTTGGGGAGGAAATCCACTTCAAGAGTACACCTATCGCCATCCAGAAAGAGTCCTAGCCATGGTCATGGTAGATAGTTGGGGACAGCATCGTTACCTATCAGATAAAGAAAGAGGTCGAATCAAATATAGTTCTCTTATGTATAAAACGATTCCATGGAAGGTGATTGCTGATAAGAACTCAAAAATGTGTACTGATAACCCTATCACAAGAGAATTGGTTAAGACGGCCATTATAGAAACTGGGCGAGATGTTTTCTTGAACCTTGGAATCACAGGTTTCTTAGCAGTTCATGAGATAGAAGGATATAAAGGAAATCCTCCCATGCTATTAGTAAGAGGCGAAAATGATTTTCCTAAACACCTAAAAATAATCTATGATGGTATCATTGCTCTAAATCCCAATGCGCGTCAAGTAACGATTTCAGATAGCAAACACCAACCGATGAATGACCATCCTAAAGTGTTTAATCAGATAGTTGGTGATTTTTTTGAAGAAGTAGTAGCCTTGTAAGATAGGACCTATTCAGCTTGTGAAAATCCCTGTAACATGATAAAATAAAGGGAGTAAGATACACAGGAGATTAAATGAACTACTTTAACGTTGGAAAGATTGTTAATACACAGGGCTTGCAAGGTGAAATGCGGGTCTTGTCAGTGACAGATTTTGCTGAAGAACGCTTTAAAAAAGGGGCAGAGCTTGCCTTATTTGATGAAAACGATCAGTTTGTGCGCACAGTGGTCATTGCAAGCCACCGTAAACAAAAAAACTTCGATATCATCAAATTCAAAGACATGTACCATATCAATGATATTGAAAAATACAAGGGTTACAGTCTGAAGGTTGCAGAGGAAAATCTCAATGACCTGGATGAGGGTGAGTTTTATTACCACGAGATAATTGGTTTAGAAGTCTATGAGGGAGATAACTTGATTGGAACTATCAAGGAAATCCTTCAGCCAGGCGCCAATGATGTCTGGGTAGTCAAACGAAAAGGTAAACGAGACCTTCTCTTACCTTATATTCCGCCTGTTGTCCTTAATGTAGATATTCCTAATAACCGTGTCGATGTAGAACTCTTAGAAGGGTTAGACGATGAAGATTGATATTTTAACCCTCTTTCCTGAAATGTTTTCACCGCTAGAACATTCGATTGTTGGGAAAGCTCGTGAAAAGGGACTTTTAGATATCCAATACCATAATTTTAGAGATTACGCAGAAAAATCTCGTCATGTAGATGACGAACCTTATGGTGGTGGCCAAGGTATGCTACTTCGAGCACAACCGATTTTTGATGCCTTTGATGCTATTGAAAAAAAGAATCCGCGCGTGATTCTCTTGGATCCAGCTGGTAAGCAGTTTGACCAGGCTTATGCGGAAGATTTAGCTCAAGAAGAGGAACTCATCTTTATCTGTGGTCACTACGAAGGTTATGATGAGAGGATTAAGACCTTGGTAACAGATGAGATATCTCTTGGAGATTATGTCTTGACCGGAGGAGAACTAGCTGCAATGACCATGATTGATGCGACGGTTCGCTTGATTCCAGAAGTTATCGGAAAGGAAGCAAGTCACCAGGATGATAGCTTTTCATCAGGTCTCTTGGAATATCCTCAATACACACGGCCTTACGATTTTCGTGGTATGTTAGTTCCGGATGTGCTCATGAGTGGACACCATGAAAACATCCGTCAATGGCGACTCTATGAGAGCCTTAAGAAAACTTACCAACGTAGACCTGTTTTGCTGGAAGAGTATGAATTGACAGCAGAAGAAGAGAAAATGTTAGCAGAAATAAAAGAAAATAACAATTAAATTAAAAGGAGAAACCTATGCAAGTAATTAAACGTGATGGACAAGTCGCTGATTTTGATCCAGATAAAATCTACCAAGCTATTCTTAAGGCGGCTCAAACAGTCTATGTATTGACGGACGATTTGCGCCAAAACCTAGCTCAAGTTACTAAAAAAGTTGTTTTGGACTTGGAAGAAGCAAAAGTAGAGCGTGCGACTATCAGTATGATTCAATCAATGGTTGAGCACCGCTTACTAGGTGCAGGATATATCACTATTGCAGAACACTATATCTCTTACCGTTTGCAACGTGATTTGGAGAGAAGTGGTTACGGCGACCACATCGCTGTTCACCTTCATTTTGAACAAATTCGTTAATAGAAAAAGAGTGAGATGATAAAAGCATCTCACTCTTTCTTAAATCTTCTTTTTTGGGCCGTTTGGATAGTCGAGGGAACGAAAGTTACCCTTCGAATATCCGACACTCGAATAATACGGCTGACGTTTTTGGAGAAATTTTTAACAATAATTTGTTGGCGGTCAGTATCATACTTGATAATATCGCCTGTAAAACTCGTTTCCGCAAAGATGATATGTACAGCCTTTTTTTTGGCTAGGGCTTCTTCAAGTCTAGCAATTAGGGAATCGCTTTTTTCAGGAATGGAATCTTCGTGTCCATTGACAAAATCATGGACCTTTTGCAAAGCCTGTTTTAATAAATCTTTCATTCCGGCCTCCCTTCTTTACATCATTATATAAAAATTTTATGAAATCTACAAGATTTTTCGAATAATCAATTGAGAACAAAAAGGAGAAAAACATGGCAGAATTTACATTTGAAATTGAAGAACACTTGCTTACTCTATCTGAAAATGAAAAAGGATGGACCAAAGAAATCAATCGTGTCAGCTTTAATGGTGCACCAGCAAAGTTTGACATTCGAAGCTGGAGTCCCGACCACACCAAGATGGGGAAGGGAATTACCCTATCAAACGAAGAGTTTCAAGTCATGGTGGATGCTTTCAAGAATCAATAAACATTCATCTCAGATGAATTAAAAAGAGGCTAGGGAAAATCCCGGCCTCTTTTATTTGTTTGAAAAATAAGCTTGTGTACGAAGACGTTGGAGTAGTGGTCGGCCGATAAAACTGATGGCAACGATTTTTGCAAGATCAGGAATGATAAAGGGAATAACACCAACTGCGACTGCTTTATCAAAAGGCATACCAGCTAAGAAGTGGAGGCTGAGAATACCACCTACAAAGACAAGAGAATCTCCCAAGAGATTTGCAAAGAAAATACGTAAGACGCCACTATTTGTATGAATGAGATAGGAAGTAAGTCCCGCATAGACAAGGTCGAACCAAAGATAACCAGCACTTGGTCCTACCAAAACATGAAAACCAGCCCCTCCGCTAGCAAAAACAGGAATACCGATAGCACCTAGCAATAGATAAAGTCCAACAGAGAGGACAGCTTCTCTAGGTCTAAAAACAGTTGCTATCAGTCCAATAGCAAAATTCTGCAGAGTGAAAGGAACGGGACCAATGGGAATACTAATCTGGGCTAATACTGCAATAAGAGCAGCTCCTATAGCAGGAATGGCATAGATATGTGCTTTTTTCAAAATAGTTAACCTCTTTTTTTATTTATAGTAACTATTATATAATCTTGTCAGATAAAGTCAACCGTTAATTTTAAAATAGTTAACTCTTTTTGTAACGGCCGATTGAGATAAAAAAAAGAGACCAAGGGGTCTCTCTTTTGTTTTAACGCATGGTCACAAATTCTTCTGAGCCGGTTGGGTGGATAGCGACAGTAGCATCAAAGTTAGCTTTTGTAGCTCCCATCTTGATAGCAACTGCGAAACCTTGAATCATTTCATCGACGCCATAGCCGATACCATGAAGTCCAACTACCTTTTCGTCTGCACCAGCTGTAACGAGCTTGAAGCGAGCTTCTTGACGGTGACTAGTAACGGCAGAATACATGGATGCAAATTTTGAAGTATAGACTTTAACGTTTTCTTGGCCGTACTCTTTGATAGCTTCTTCCTCAGTCAGACCGACTGTTCCGATTGCTGGGTGTGAAAAAACTACAGTTGGAATAGTAGTGTAGTCCATTTTGGCATTGGTTTTACCGTTGAAAAGTCTCTCTGATAGGGTACGACCAGCCTTGATAGCGACAGGCGTTAGTTCCTTTTCACCTGTAACATCTCCAAGTGCGTAGATACCTTCAACGACGGTGTTTTGGTATTCATCAACTTGGATGAAACCACGTTCGTTAAGGGTAACGCCTGCTTTTTCCAGATTTAGTCCTTCAACATTTGGACGACGACCTGTAGCCCAGATAACTTGACTAGCAGTATGCGTGCTACCATCTTCAAAATGAATTTGAATGCCTTCTTCGGTTTTTTCAAGTTTTGTCGGAACCTTATGGGTGTGGAGGTTTAGTCCAGTATTTTCCATTTCTTGAACCAAGCTCTCAACAATATAGCTATCAAATCCACGAAGTGGACGTTCACGACGGACAAATAAATCAGTCTGTACACCAAGGGTATGGAGTACGCCAGCCAATTCGACAGCAATGTAACCAGCACCTAGAATAGCTACCGATTCAGGTAACTCTTCCCAGGCAAAGACATCATCAGAACTACCACCTAGTTCAGCGCCAGGAATAGCTGGCATATGAGGATGAGCTCCAGTCGCAATCACAATATGCTTAGCACGGATCAATTCGCCATTAACACTGACAGTATGAGCATCAACGAACTCAGCACGTCCTTCAATCAAATCAACCCCGTTGCGCTTGAAGCTTCCATCGTAAGACGAGCGAGCACGGTCAATATAAGCTTCACGATTCTTACGAAGTGTTGCAAAATTAAATTCGTTATTAGTGCTTGTAAAACCATAGTCAGGTCCATATTTGTGGATACTCTCGGCAATTTGTGCTCCATACCACATGATTTTCTTAGGAACGCAGCCAATATTGACACAAGTTCCTCCTAATTTCTTTTCCTCAATAACTGCGGCTTTAGCACCATGTTCGCCAGCACGATTCATGGTAGCAATACCTCCGCTACCTCCACCGATGGCGATAATATCAAATTCTCTCATAGAAAGCTCCTTTAGTTGTTTTCTAGTCATATTCTATCTTTTTTTGGAAATCAATGCAAAAATCTGCTACGCTTAAATTTCTTAAGAAAATGCTTGCAAAAATAAAAAAGAAGTTGTATTATATAACTAACACAACAATAAAAGATTTAGCAAATATTTTTGGATGGTCAGAAAGCAATTGTTCATTTTTAAGATATGTGCTATAATCTTAATATATGCAATTAAAAAGGAGTATTGATATGAAAAGAAAGTCAAAAGCCAAGAAATGGCCTTTATTTACAGCTATCGGTGTTGCATCAGTTCTTGTAGTGGGAGCGGCTGCCGTTCTTCTATTAAGACAACCAAATCAAGCTGCAACAAAAGATGAAACTGCAAAGATTACTCTTGCAAAAGAGGGTTCAGTAGCTTCATCAGTTCTCTTATCCGGTACTGTGACGGCTCAGAATGAACAATATGTTTATTATGATGCAAGTAAGGGTGACTTGGATGAGGTTTTGGTTTCTGTAGGAGATAAGGTAAGTGAAGGCCAGGCACTAGTCAAGTATAGTAGTACAGAAGCCCAGGCTGCCTATGATGCTGCCAGTCGTGCAGTTGCGAAAGCTGACCGTCATATCAATGAACTGAATGAGTCTCGAAATACCGCCGCAGCAACACCTAGCCTTCCACAAGCAGGTTTAGAAGGAGCAACTGGACAAGCACCAGCTCAGTCATCCGGTTCTGCCACAGCTGCTATTGATTCTCAAATCAGCGATGCTCGTGATGTGCGTGCAGATGCAGAAGCGCAACTCGAAAAAGCTCAAGCCCAGTTGAATTCTGCTACTGTATTGAGTACTGTAGAGGGAACAGTTGTCGAAGTCAATCGCAATGTTTCAAAATCTCCAACAGGAAATAGCCAAGTATTGGTACATATCGTTAGTAACGACAACTTGCAGGTCAAGGGAGAACTTTCTGAGTACAACCTTGCCAATCTATCTGTAGGCCAAGAAGTTACCTTTACTTCTAAGGTTTACCCAGATAAAACTTGGAATGGTAAGATTAGCTATATTTCAAATTATCCAAAGAACAGTAGTGAAGCAAGCAGTAGCTTAGCTGGTTCAAACACAGGTTCTAAATATCCATATACGGTCGATGTAACTAGTGAAATTGGTGATCTGAAACAAGGTTTTACTGTCAGTGTCGAAGTGAAAAGCATGAGTAAAGCATTGCTTGTTCCTATTACAAGTATTGTCATGGAAGAAGATAAAAACTATGTTTGGATTCTTGATGAAAATCAGAAGGCCAAAAAAGTTGAAGTTGGATTGGGTAATGCAGATGCAGAAAACCAAGAGATCACATCTGGTCTGACAGATGGAGCAAAAGTCATCAGTAATCCGACAGCTTCCTTGCAAGAAGGAAAAGAGGTGAAGACTGATGAAGCAACTAATTAGCCTCAAAAATATCTGCCGAAGCTATCGAAATGGTGATCAAGAACTTCAAGTCCTTAAAGACATTAACCTAGAAGTTCATGAGGGAGAATTCGTGGCTATCATGGGACCATCTGGTTCTGGTAAGTCAACCCTCATGAATACCATTGGTATGTTAGATACACCTACAAGTGGTCAGTATTTTCTAGACGGAAAAGAAGTAGCTGGTTTGGGTGAAAAACAATTAGCCAAGGTTCGAAATCAAGAAATCGGCTTCGTCTTTCAACAATTCTTTCTCTTGTCTAAAATGAATGCCCTCCAAAATGTGGAACTTCCTCTGATTTATGCAGGAGTTGGTGCTTCAAAGCGTCGCAAATTAGCAGAAGAGTATCTGGAAAAAGTTGAGTTGACGGACAGAAGCCATCACTTACCATCAGAATTATCAGGTGGTCAGAAGCAGAGAGTAGCCATAGCGCGTGCACTCGTTAATAATCCTTCTATCATCTTGGCAGATGAACCTACTGGAGCCTTGGATACCAAAACAGGAAATCAGATCATGCAACTCTTAGTTGAATTGAACAAAGAAGGAAAAACCATCATTATGGTAACGCATGAGCCTGAAATTGCTGCCTATGCGAAGCGTCAAATTGTCATCCGCGATGGTGTCATTTCGTCTGACAGTGCTCAAGTAGAAAAGGAGGAAAACTAAGATGCAGAATCTGAAATTTGCCTTTTCATCTATCATGGCCCACAAGATGCGATCATTCTTAACCATGATCGGTATTATCATAGGTGTTTCCTCTGTTGTAGTTATCATGGCTTTGGGAGATTCCATGTCTCGTCAGGTCAATAAAAATATGACCAAGTCCCAGAAAGACATCCATGTCTTTTTCTCACCTACAAAGAGTAAGGACGGTTCCTTTACCCAGAAGCAATCTGCTCTAACCCTTTCTGGTAAAGAGGAAGGTGTTCTTGTTGAACCACCAAAACCTCAAGAGGCCTGGGTTAAGGAAGCTGCTAAGCTCAAGGGTGTGGACAGCTACTATGTAACCAACTCATCCAATGTGACCTTGACTTATAAGGATAAAAAGGTTGAACGTGCGAGCTTGACAGGTGGAAACATCACCTATATGGATGCGGTTGAAAACAAAATCGTTGCAGGCCGTAGTTTAAGAACACAAGATTATAAGGATTTCGCTAGTGTTATCATTTTAGATGAAGAACTTGCTAATAGCCTTTTTGGTTCAGCGCAAGAAGCTCTCAACCAAATTGTTGAAGTAAATGAAATCAGTTATCGTGTTATTGGTGTTTATGCAAGTAAGGAAGCTAAGGCTGCAAAAACCTTTGGAATTGGAGGACTACCAATCACGACCAATATTTCTCTTGCGGCCAATTTTAACACCGACGAAATTTCTGATATTGTGTTTCGTGTTAACGATACGGCCCTGACTCAGACTTTGGGTCCAGAATTGGCTAGAAGAATGACAGAGATTGCAGGTCTTCAACAAGGGGAATATCAAGTTGCAGATGCGTCTGCTGCCTTCCAAGAAATTCAACAACTCTTTGGCTTCATAACAACGATTATTAGTGCTATTGCGGGGATTTCCCTTTTTGTCGGTGGTACTGGTGTTATGAACATTATGCTTGTTTCAGTGACAGAGCGTACTCGTGAGATTGGTCTACGTAAAGCGCTAGGAGCAACACGTGGGAATATTCTGGTTCAATTTTTGATTGAATCTATGATTTTGACCATGTTAGGTGGCCTCATCGGTCTTCTGTTCGCTGCAGGAGTGACGATGCTTGCAGGGGCTCTACTTCAAAATATGATTGCAGGAATCGAAGTTGGCGTATCCATCCCAATAGCTCTCTTTAGTTTAGCGGTCTCAGCAGGTATCGGTATGATATTCGGTGTTTTACCAGCCAACAAAGCCTCTAAGCTTGATCCAATTGAAGCACTTCGCTATGAATAAGACATTCAACAGGAAAAACAAGATGGACACTTGTCTATCTTGTTTTTTGTATGGATTTCCATTTCGAAAATCACTAAAAATATGGTATAATGAAGTGTTATAAAAACAGGTTTCATTAGCCTGGAAAGGAAATATTATGTCTGAAAAGAATTTTTATATTACAACACCGATTTACTATCCATCTGGTAAACTTCATATCGGTTCTGCCTACACTACCATCGCTTGTGATGTCCTAGCTCGTTACAAACGCCTGATGGGCTACGATGTCTTTTATCTGACAGGTCTTGATGAGCATGGTCAAAAGATCCAACAGAAAGCTGAAGAAGCTGGAATCACACCTCAAGCCTATGTTGACGGAATGGCAGTTGGAGTTAAAGAACTCTGGAAATTATTGGATATCTCATATGATAAATTTATCCGTACAACTGATGACTACCATGAAAAAGTAGTAGCTCAAGTCTTTGAACGCTTGCTTGCTCAAGATGATATTTACTTGGGTGAATACACTGGTTGGTATTCAGTATCAGATGAGGAATTCTTTACAGAAAGCCAGCTTGCGGAAGTTTTCCGTGACGAAGCTGGAAATGTGACGGGTGGTATCGCTCCATCAGGTCACGAGGTTGAATGGGTTTCAGAAGAGTCTTATTTCCTTCGCCTCAGCAAATACCAAGACCGCTTGGTCGAATTTTTCGAATCACATCCTGACTTCATCACTCCTGATGGCCGTCTCAATGAAATGCTACGTAACTTCATCGAGCCAGGTTTAGAAGATTTGGCAGTGTCTCGTACAACCTTTACATGGGGAGTACCAGTCCCATCAAATCCAAAACACGTTGTCTATGTTTGGATTGATGCTCTTCTTAACTATGCGACTGCTCTTGGTTATGGTCAAGATGAACATGCTAACTTTGATAAGTTCTGGAATGGAACAGTCTTCCAAATGGTTGGGAAAGACATCCTTCGTTTCCACTCGATTTACTGGCCAATCCTTCTTATGATGTTGGATGTTAAATTACCTGACCGCTTGATTGCCCATGGTTGGTTTGTCATGAAAGACGGTAAGATGTCCAAGTCTAAAGGGAATGTCGTTTATCCTGAAATGTTGGTAGAGCGCTATGGTCTCGATCCACTTCGTTACTACCTCATGCGTAGCCTTCCAGTTGGTTCAGACGGGACCTTCACTCCAGAGGACTATGTAGGGCGTATCAACTATGAATTAGCAAACGACCTTGGGAACCTCCTCAACCGTACGGTTTCAATGATTAACAAGTACTTTGATGGTCAAATCCCTGCCTATGTAGAAGGTGTAACAGACTTTGACAATGAACTTGCTCAAGTGTCAGAACAATCAATCGCTGACTACAATACACATATGGAAGCAGTTGACTATCCACGTGCACTTGAAGCAGTCTGGACTCTCATCTCACGTACTAATAAATACATCGATGAGACAGCTCCATGGGTACTGGCTAAGGACGAAGCGCACCGTGACCAATTGGCAAGTGTGATGAGCCACTTGGCAGCTAGCCTTCGTGTCGTAGCTCACTTGATTGAGCCATTTATGATGGAAACCAGTCGTGCAGTCTTGACACAACTTGGTCTAGCAGAAGTTTCTAGCCTTGAAAACTTGAGCTTGGCTGATTTCCCTGCAGGTGTGACTGTAGTTGCCAAAGGAACACCAATCTTCCCACGTCTCGATATGGAAGAAGAAATCGCCTATATCAAGGAACAAATGGAAGGCAACAAGCCAGCTGTCGAAAAAGAATGGAATCCAGATGAAGTCGAACTCAAACTCCACAAGGAAGAAATCAAGTTTGAAGACTTTGACAAAGTTGAAATTCGTGTTGCTGAAGTAAAAGAAGTTTCTAAAGTAGAAGGTTCTGACAAGTTGCTTCAATTCCGCTTGGATGCTGGAGATGGTGAAGACCGTCAAATCCTTTCTGGTATTGCAAAATACTATCCAAACGAACAAGAATTGGTCGGCAAGAAAGTACAAATCGTTGCCAACCTCAAACCACGTAAAATGATGAAAAAATATGTCAGCCAAGGGATGATTCTCTCAGCTGAACATGATGGCAAATTAACCCTTCTAACAGTTGATCCAGCTGTACCAAACGGAAGTGTAATTGGATAATTAAAAAAGGACCAGTTTGAGCTGGTTCTTTTCTTTTGTAAGGTATCAGTTGATAAAAGAGGCATTCTACTTTATAATGAAGAAAAACGGAGGAAATTGCCATGAAATACATTCCATTTGGTCAAGAGAAAAGAGAATTGTCCGAAATCGTTCTAGGCATGATGCGAATCAGTGACAAGTCGGTTAAAGAGGTTGAGGAGTTGGTTGAAACAGCCCTATCTGTAGGAATCAATGCCTTTGACTTGGCAGATATCTATGGTGGAGGTCGTTGCGAAGAATTACTGGGTCAAGTGTTAAACAATCGTCCTGACCTGCGAGAAAAGATGTGGATCCAGTCCAAGTGTGGCATTCGCATAGCAGAATTTACCTATTTTGATTTTTCAAAAGATTATATTTTAGAATCAGTAGACGGGATTCTAAAAAGATTGCAGGTTGATTATCTAGATAGCTTGCTTCTCCATCGCCCAGATGCCTTGATGGAAGCTGATCAAGTGGCTCAAGCCTTTGATATTCTACACAAATCAGGTAAAGTTCGAAACTTTGGTGTGTCCAATCAAAATCCTATGATGATGGAATTGCTGAAGAAAGAGGTCAAACAACCTTTGTCTATCAATCAATTACAACTAAGCGCAGCTTTCACGCCAGGATTTGAATCAGGTTTCCATGTCAATATGGAAGGTGACAAGGCAGCTTTGCGTGATGGTAGCATCTTTGAATACTGCAAATTAAACGACATGGTTATTCAGGCCTGGTCAGTCTTGCAGTTCGGATATTTCAAAGGGAATTTTGTCGGCAATGAGAAGTTCAAACAACTAAACCAAGTCCTAAATCGATTAGCCTTAAAATACGGTGTGAGCCCTTCAGCTATTGCTATCGCTTGGGTCTTACGCTACCCAGCTAAGATGCAGGCAGTAGTAGGAACAACCAATCCAAAGCATTTAATAGAGGCAAGCCAAGCAAGTCATGTCAACCTAACTCGAAAAGAATGGTATGAGATTTACCTCGCAGCAGGGAATGATTTGCCATAGGAAAAAATGCATTTTAAGAAATCACAGTCAAAAAGCCGTTGAAAAACGGTTTTTTGTTATAATGAAATTAAGATTTATAGATAACAAAGGAAAAAAACATGACATTCGAAGAAATCCTGCCTGGACTAAAGGCGAAAAAGAAATATGTACGTACTGGCTGGGGTGGAGCTGAAAACTTTGTCCAGCTCTTTGATACCATTGAACAAAATGGCGTCGCCCTTGAAGTGACACCCTATTTCCTCATCAACGTATCTGGTGAAGGAGAAGGTTTTTCTATGTGGAGTCCAACTCCTTGTGATGTCTTAGCGACGGATTGGGTGGAAGTCCATGACTAAACGTGTATTGATTACAGGTGTTAGCTCAGGGATTGGTCTGGCTCAAGCTCGACTCTTTTTAGAAAAAGGTTATCAGGTTTTTGGAGTGGATCAGGGTGAAAATCCTGATTTACAGGACGACTTTCACTTTTTACAACGTGATTTAACGCTTGACTTGGAACCAATTTTTGATTGGTGTCCTCAGGTGGATGTTCTCTGCAATACAGCTGGGGTTTTGGATGACTACAAACCTTTACTAGAACAATCTGCTCAGGAAATCCAAGAGATTTTTGAAATCAATTACGTAACTCCAGTGGAGTTGACGCGACATTATTTAACGCAAATGCTGGAGAATAAAAAAGGAATCATCATCAATATGTGTTCCATTGCCTCAAGTCTAGCAGGCGGTGGTGGGCACGCCTATACCTCGTCCAAACATGCCTTGGCTGGTTTTACCAAGCAGTTGGCACTAGACTATGCTGAAGCTGGAATTCAGGTCTTTGGGATTGCTCCTGGTGCAGTCAAGACGGGCATGACGGCAGCTGACTTTGAACCAGGTGGTTTGGCGGACTGGGTTGCTAGTGAAACACCTATCAAACGCTGGATTGAGCCAGAAGAAGTGGCAGAAGTTAGCCTCTTTTTAGCAGGTGGAAAAGCAAGCGCCATGCAGGGACAAATCTTGACTATTGATGGTGGTTGGTCTTTGAAGTAGGAGGAGTTGGATGGAAATCAAAAATCACTTTGGGGTATACGGAGTCTGTCTTCAAGAGGGGAAACTGCTCTGTATTGAAAAAACAAGAGGCCCCTATCAACATCGTTTTGATCTACCGGGTGGTAGTCAGGAACTCGGTGAGGGGTTGACAGAAACCCTTAAGAGAGAAGTTCTAGAAGAGACGGGCTATACTCTTAGCCGTTATTGCAATCCTAGGATTTATGACGTGCTGGTTCAAGAAGAGGGGGAAGACTTCGCTGTACATCATATCATGGCCTTTTATGATATCGTGCTCGATTTCGAGAGCTCTCAAAAATCCCTTCCTCATGAAGTTCTTGATGGAAGTAATGATTCAGCAAATGTCATTTGGCTGAATTTGGAAGAAATTACCGAAAAAAATGCCTCGCCTTTAGTATTAAAAGTGAAGGCAGAGTTACGAGGATTTCCAGAATTGGACAAGACCTCTTACATGAATTGGAAGGTAAAACATGCAAAATCAACTAGCTCTTAGTGGCGAAAAAATTGTTGAAAAAGTTTATCCCCATTTATTGCACCACGTCGGCTTGATTCGTGGCGAATATTTGGTGAGGGAAATCAGTCAAAACATCCTGTTACCAAGTTGTCAGCAATTTGTAAGAGATTATCTAGACACTATTTGTCATTTGTACCCTGATGAAGAAGTCTGGTATCGCTTTTCAGAGTTAACAAATGCAGAAGCAAATAGTCTAGACGGGACTAAAGAGTATTTTGACGAAAGCCACCCCTTATTTGGATATAGAGGAACTAGGCGTTTACTGGCGTGTTTGGATGAATTTCAGGCTGAGGCACATGTCGTTACAGAAGTTTATCAAACCAATCCCAATCTGTCTGTTATTTTTCCTTTTGTGAATGATGCTGAACAGTTAAAACAAGCTATTATAGTATTGCGCCAGCATGGTTTTACTGGAAAAGTTGGAACAATGGTTGAATTACCGTCAGCTTATTTTGACTTGGACAGGATACTGGAAACTGGTATTTCAAAGATTGTAGTTGGAATGAATGATTTGACTTCATTTATTTTTGCGACTGTAAGAAACAGTCAATGGCATGATATGGAAAGCCCCATTATGTTAGAAATGCTGAGACAGATGCAGGATAAAGCAAGGAAGAAAAAAATTGATTTTGCTGTAGCAGGCTATCTGAATACTTCTTTCATACAAAAAATGAATCAGATGGGTATCGAATGTGTTCTCCATTACAGCTCTATTCCAGAGATTTTTGATTTAGAAATTGATCATCCAGACCATCTTAAACATATAAAAGAAGAAAGTAAAAAATTACAAAGGAGAACTCATGACACCGCAAGAAATGTGGAATGCCTACAAGAAAATCAACCCCTCTATCGGAGATGAGATAGACGCCTGGGCTTTTGGAGTGGAAGCAGATCTCTTGGCTGACTTAGTTCTAAGAGGCGAAAAAACGGCAACAGCCTCAGCTTACGACCTATACGCACTAGAGGACGAACCCCTGCCACAAGAAAGGACTTTCGATGTCATTTTGGACAGTCAAGATCAAGCTGTCTGCATCGTTGAAATTACAAAGGTTTCCGTTCAGCCTTTCTATCAGGTTTCAGCCGACCATGCCTACAAGGAAGGTGAGGGAGACAAATCTTTAGCCTATTGGCGTCAGGTTCATGAAGACTTTTTCAAAGACTGCTTAGGAGAAGCAGGTCTGACTTTTACACCTGACAGCAAGGTTGTTTTAGAAGAATTTCACAAGGTCTACCCCTTGTAAAAAGCAGACATAAGAGAGTTTTGGAAATCATTATCCAAAGCTTTTTTCTAACTTTAAATGATAAAATGAGCAAACAAAAAGCGGACAATCATGTCCGCTTTTTTGAATCTATCAAGTGAAGTTGTGGATAAAGTATTTCAAAGATGTTTGTCTTTTGAATCCCTATTCATATCACTTCTACATTGGTTGATTATTTTTTACGATAATGTAAAACTGTTCCTACAGCTACGATAAGCATTGCAACACCAACAACAGAAACAACTAGGCTATTACGTTCACCAGTATTTGGAAGTCCTGGTTTGTCTTCAGTTGTTGTTGTAGCTCCAGTTGTTGTTGTAACTCCTGAAGGAGCTTCAGTAGTAGTTGGAGCCTCAGTTGTTGTTGTAACTTCTGAAGGAGCTTCAGTTGTTGTTGGAGCTTCAGTTGTTGTTGGGGCTTCAGTTGTTGTTGGGGCTTCAGTTGTTGTTGTAACTTCTGAAGGAGCTTCAGTAGTAGTTGGAGCCTCAGTAGTTGTTGGGGCTTCAGTCGTTTTTGGAGCTTCAGTAGTAGTTGGAGCTTCAGTAGTAGTTGGAGCTTCAGTAGTAGTTGGAGCTTCAGTAGTTGTTGGAGCCTCAGTAGTAGTTGGAGCCTCAGTAGTAGTTGGAGCCTCAGTAGTAGTTGGAGCCTCAGTAGTAGTTGGAGCTTCAGTAGTAGTTGGAGCTTCAGTAGTAGTTGGAGCTTCAGTAGTTGTTGGAGCTTCAGTTGTTGTTGGAGCGTCAG
>NZ_CAXTDJ010000003.1:67492-286702 GCF_964243025.1 Streptococcus infantis | reverse complement strand
GCTCCAACAACAACTGAAGCTCCAACAACAACTGAAGCTCCAACAACGACTGAAGCTCCAACAACAACTGAAGCTCCAACAACGACTGAGGCTCCAACTACAACAACAGAGGCTCCAACTACAACAACAGAGGCTCCAACTACAACAACAGAGGCTCCAACTACAACAACTGAAGCTCCAACAACCACTACAACCACTACAACTACAACAACTGAAGCTCCAGCAACAACTGAAGCTCCAACAACAACTGAAAACAAACCAGGACTTCCAAATACTGGTGAGGCTACAAGCCTAGTACTTGTATTGGCTGGTGTGGTAATCATGTCAGGAACAGTTGTTATGAAACGTAAATTTACTAAATAATATTAGATAAGTTTCTTTAGAGAGGAGAGAGCATTGCTCTCTCTTTTTTAAATGTTAAAATGATGGAGTAGTAGATACCTATCCTTCCCTTTTCAAGGGGAAACCCCACTTATCACGAAGTCACAAAGCCAACATTACAATACTAGCTAACGTAGCCGGTAGCAAACAGCAAACAGAAGTTGGTTAAAAACATAGAGGAGAAATCAATAATGGAAAATTGGTTGACACAATGGCAGAAATTAAAGGAAAAATATCCGAAGGGTGTCCTTTATGTCAGTAGTGCCTTGCTACCGATGACCATCATGCTGGTGGTATGGTTTTTCATGGGGAGTTATCCTTTTGGAAATAAAAGTTTAATGACCGTTGTCTTTGATCAACAGTACATTAGTTTTTATGGATTGCTAAAGAATGCCATTCTATCTGGTGATTTAAGCAGTCTGACATATTCCTTTACTAAATCTATAGGTGGAGATATGATTGGTGAGTTGGGCTATTATTTGATGAGCCCTTTCAATTTTATTTATGTTCTTCTGCCTTTAAAATATATAGGATTATCTGTTTTTCTAACAATCTGGCTTAGATATGGAGCTTTTGGATTTTCCTTTGCTCATCTCTTAATTAAACGTTATAAGGGTGCAGAGTCAAAACGATGGATGGTTCCCTTGTTTGCGACAGCTTATGCCCTGTCTGGTATGTTGGTATCCTACCAGATGAATGTTATCTTTTATGATGCCATGTTCATGCTTCCTCTTGTCATCCTATATCTAGAGCAGTTGTTAGATGGCAAAGCGGCTTATCCATATGCCTTTGTACTAGGCTTAACGGTATTCCTTCAATTCTACATGGGCTATATGATATCGCTATTTGTTGTCTTATATGCCTGCTATTATCTTTCGCCTCGTTTTTCTATCGAGGGGACATGGAATGTAAGACTAAAACATTACCTCCAACCCTTATGGAATGTCTTTCTCTACTCTATCCTAGGGGTTGCGGCTGCTTCAATATTATTAGTTCCCGTATTTTTCAACTTGCTTGAAAGTAAGGGACAAGCAGGAGGAGCCATGACATTTTCCATGGCCTTTCAGATTAATCCCTTAGACATTTTATCCAAACTAACTATCGGGGGCTTTGATGCACAATCAGGTTGGGCAGCTGGACCAAACCTGCCAAATATCTATATTGGAGCTCTCGGGTTTATCGGCTTTATCTTGTACTTTTTATCAGGAAGGATAGTCAAAGAAAGAAGATGGGCTGCGGGAGTGGTTACTCTCATTTTCTTTACTTCCTTTGTCAATGAATTTGTGAGTAAGATTTGGCATATGGGACAAAACCCTGCCGGATTCTTCTTCCGCTTCTCATGGTTATTCTCTTTCTTCATGCTAATCTTAGCCTATCAAGCATTAAAAGAGAAATTTAAAATCTCTCGCCGAGGGAAATTGCTATCAGTTGTAGCCCTAGTCTTATCGGCAATCTACCTCTATACTAAAGACTTTACCTATCTACCAAAAAAACAACCTGAGGCTCTAACTCTGTTTATCAATAGCCATTTTATTGCTATTGTGATACTGGTTATATCAGCTACAGCTACAGGATTTTATCTATACTGGGAACGCTCTGCCAAGTCCCAGAAAGAAAAGAAAAGGGTATTGGTGATTGCGGCTGGATCTGTAGTGGCATTGCTGTTATTATTACAAACAGGTTATCTCTTTTCTCGTGTAGTCTTAACTCTACTCATTTACTTAGCTGTACTGACCTTGCTACGTCCAGGAATGATTCGCTTAGCTGTTATCTTGTTATCAACTCTGACAGTATTTGAGCTAGGATACAATGCCTATCTATCACAAGTGACCTTTAGTTATGCAAATGTTGATGAATTTGTGGACGGAACGCTTTCGGTTAAACGTGTGACGGATAAAATCCAAGAAAACGCAGATCAGCCTTTCTATAGAATTGCAACAACCTTTGCCTATTCTCGAACAACTCCATCTCTGATAGGTTATCCAGGTTTGAGTACTTTTAGTTCAAATTTGGAGAGGTCCACTATGAATCACTTTGCCTATATGGGGGATAAAGCGGGCGATGAAGCAATTGAATACGAAAATGGAACTCCTCTGACAGATGCCTTATACGGTGTTCGATACTATATGGATGTCAAGGATCTGGATCCTGCTGAGAAAGAAGCTCATCCTGAGAGAATGTATTTCACACGTTTTGCAAGTCGTTTTGATATGCAGCGTTATTTCACGCAGAAGGTCTATGAAGATGAACGTTATATCGTGTACGAAAATCCAAATTCTTTCCCATTAGCCTATGGAACAAATGATTTGGTAAGAAACATCAACTTTGGTAGAAATAGCGCTATCCAAAATCAAAATATCATTCTCAACTCTATGGAAGGTGTGAAAAAAGGCGAGGAAAATTACCTCGACTACTTCAAACCTCTAGCATACGGCGATGTTGAAACAGAAAATCTTACAGAAGAAAATGTCGACAAAGAAAAAGGAACTGCAGTCTACAAGCGGGTGGACTCTTCTAAGGATGCAGTCGTTCGCTACCGAATTACTCCTCGAACAAACTTGACCTATTACTTCTTCGTACCAGCAAGTCTAAATTTTGAGAAAGATTACTCTGTCCTTCTGAATGGCAAGTGGTTTACTCATTCCAAGAAAAATATGCAACGTCAACTGTGGCAAATCGCTGACAATGCGGAGAATCAAGAGTCTGTACTGGAATTTCGCTTTAAAACAGACAAGGTTGACCTTTCGAACGCAGGGGTTTACCGCGCAGAAATCAGTCAAATTCAAAATGCTTTAGAAAAGCGGAAGGAACAAGGTCTACAAGTTAAGAAATTCTCGAATACTTATATCGTCGGTTCAGTAAATATTACTGACGACAGTAAATATATGATGACTTCTATCCCTTATAGTGAGGGTTGGAAGGTGAAAGTGGATGGTAAGTATGTTCCTGTGACAAAAGCTTGGAACAGCTTTATTTCATTCCCGATTACTTCCGGACAACACAAAGTAGAATTTGTCTTCTCCCAAAAAGGAAGGGTTACAGGTGCTGTATTGACTCTCATCAGTCTAACAACGCTTTATATTGTCAGAAGAGATTACAAAAAGGATGATAAAAACCAGCTGAAAGAAAATCAAGGCGCTTCATCAGCTGGGTAAGCAATCTTTTATCAACTAAAAAAATACGGTCAGGATACCATTCCTGACCGTTTTCTTTTACAAAATGACAAAAATCTTAAACTTTTTGACAAATATGCTTGTCAAAAATAAAAAGATGTGTTACAATAAAATCAAGTTAAGAAATAAAGAAATAGGAGGGAGCCACATGTGGATATGGATTTTTTTTCCTTTTCTCGTCTTGATTTATACGAGTCAATCTAAAAAAATCAAGCGGTTAGAGAAGAGGTTAAAGGTAATCGAAAGAAAAGAGAAAGGAAATATAGATATGTCAAGATTATTAAAAGAATTAATTGGGAAAAAACCAACAATCGTTGGACAAGTGTTTGGAACAAATTTATGGGAAGTTGTGGATGTTGATGAGGAATGGGTCAAACTACGTCATGTTGATAAAAATGGGAAAGAAAAATTCAAGTTGCAACGTATTGAGGATATCCAAGCCGTTGAATTTGACGGAGAGTAGGTGTGTAACATGCAACTAAAAAATCGTCTAAAAGAGCTTCGGGCTCGCGATGGCCTGAATCAAACAGAGCTGGCCAAACTAGCTGGCGTGTCCAGGCAAACCATCAGCTTGCTTGAGCGGGATGAATACACCCCATCCATCGTCATTGCCCTGAAGATTGCTCAGATATTCCATGAGCCGGTCGAGTCGGTCTTTCGTTTAGAGGAGGATGAGTGATGAACAAGTATAAAGTGATTTATTATCTATCTATAGTTGTGTTTATCGTGAATCTTTTGGCTATGATTGGAAGCCTACTTGGTTGGTTTACGATCGTCGAAAGTAAATACCTCTTCTGGATTAATATAGTGCTACTATTAGTCTTTAGATGGGTAGAGAAAAAAATAAAGTTTAAAGAGATCCTAAAAGGAGAAAAGTTATGAAAGAGTTTTTAGCAGGTTTTCAAGTCGATACAGAGAACAAAGCACTTGCAGGTGTTTGTGCAGGTTTAGGAAATTATTTTAACATTCAAGCCAACATTGTTCGTTTGGTGACAGTCTTCTTGTTCCTCTCTTCGACGGAGATTGGGATTATAACCGTGACTCTCTATGCTTATCTAGCAGGTTGGCTTGGGAATGAGCCCTTGGGAGATGGAGCAAAAAAAGCTAGAAATCAAGCTATTCTCTTACTTGCTGTTTGTTTGATTTTGGTGTCACTTGGAACAGAAGGCTTGACCGCTATTTTCGAATCAGGTAAAGCCTTTGGTCAATGGTTGTCTGGCTTGTTTTAGAAAGAGGTTAAAATATGGAAAAGAATCACATAATTTTTGCACTGAAACTTTTTATTATAGGAGCTTTATTAGGAATACTTGCCGGAGCTCTTAGAGTTAAACCTTTAGGTATTAGCCAAGAGCAAGTAATCCCTGTCTTGTTCTCAATCTTTTTTGGTCTAGGGCTGATTACGGCAATCCTAACATTTTATTTCACTAGAAAAAGTCATCAGGCTTATCAGAATTATCAACGAGAAGAAGAGGATGAAGGAAATGAGCAAGACTATCTTGCTATGTATCGTTTCTTGGATTATGGTACGGTAGCTTGGAATGTTTCCCAAATTAGTATGCTATTCTGTATGCTTTTAGACTTAGGAAGATTTGGCATATCAGCAACATCCTTACTTTTGATAGTTGTAAGTATTTGGTCGGGTGTTTACTGCCTAAAAATCACTAGCAAGATTCGTAACTATAAACTTTCTGTTATGGCCACACCCAAGGAAGTTTTGGAATACCTCGATACTTATGATGAGGGAGAAAAACAGGCTGAGATGGAAGAAGCTTACTTGATCTTGTTCAAGGTCAATCAGCTCATCATACCAGGTATCTATATTGTTTTAGTAGTTCTATCTATGGTATTAGGACAAGTACAGTTGGTTGCTCTGCTGGTGGCAGTTGTCATCCATTTGTACACGAATGTTGCACAGTTGCGAAAAACAAAACGTTATTTCAAATAGGAGAATTTTATGAAAACACTTAAAAATATTGGCTGGTATAGCCTTGCCTTCTTATCATTTCTTATGGTCTATAGTTTTATTCAGGGCGTAGGTTTAGCCGCCTTGATATTGGGAGCACCTAGCTACGTTGCTGTCCCTGTTTATGTCTTATTAGCAGGAATCTTTACCTTCGTTACCTACAAGTGGTATAAGACAGGAACCGTTACGATTGAAAAAACGGCCCTTAACAAATACATCTGGCTACCTGCCTTGGTATGGGTCCTTGTCATTGTTGTAGAAAACTTTTTACCAAATGATCCGTCATTTAATCAACAGGCTGTAGATAAATTGGCTCAAGATCAACCTCTCTTCACATTCTTCATGGCTGTCGTCTTTGCACCCCTAACAGAAGAATTAACCTTTAGAGGTATGCTAGCCCGCTATGTCTTCCCTCAACAGGATAACATCAAGCAGACAGCTCTCTTTCTTCTTGTAAGCACTGTACTTTTTGCACTTGTTCATTTTCCTACTACTCCTCAACAATTCCTAGTCTATAGTGCCCTTGGTTTAAGCATGGGCTTGGCTTATATCAGTAAGGGTGGGCTGGCTTATAGTATGGGATTGCATGCCTTGAACAATTTAATTTCATTTGTCATGATAATGATGCTATAATAGACTCAGGAGGAAGTCATGAAACGAGTAATATTATTAGCAATGGTTCAAGCAGTATTTCTCTTCTTTGTTATCGGCCTACTTGTCTATTTCATTAAGGGAGATTTCTTTTATAACAATCTAGCGGTCATCTTTGCTCCTATCGCAGGAGTGATACGATTTGCGACAGCTTATGTGACAGAAATTGTCCTACCAAAGAAGACAGAAGAGATTGCTGAAAAGCGTAAAAAAGGTTAAGAATCATAATCAGAGAATCCGATGACGTTTTCATCGGATTTTTTGTCTGTTCGTTTTGATTCCTAAAGACAATCAAACTTTTCTGCTGATTTTCATGAAGAGCTTGCGCTTTTATGGTAAAATAGTAACAGAATAAAAGAGGAGAGAAAACATGAAACGTAGTATGTATGCTGGTCGTGTTCGTGAGGAGCACATCGGACAAGAAATTACCTTGAAAGGATGGGTTGCCCGTCGTCGTGACTTGGGTGGATTGATCTTTATCGATTTGCGAGACCGTGAAGGGATTATGCAGTTGGTTATTAATCCTGAGAAGGTTTCTGCAGAGGTGATGGCAACGGCTGAAAGCCTTCGTAGTGAATTTGTCATCGAAGTGACTGGTCAAGTTGCAGCACGTGAGCAAGCAAATGACAAATTGGCGACTGGAGCGGTTGAACTGAATGTAACGGCTCTTACTGTGCTTAATACAGCCAAAACAACACCATTTGAAATTAAGGATGGCATTGAAGCAAACGATGATACGCGTCTACGTTACCGTTACCTTGACCTTCGTCGTCCAGAGATGCTAGAAAATCTTAAACTTCGCGCTAAGGTGACACATTCGATCCGCAACTACTTGGATGAGTTGGAGTTTATCGATGTGGAAACGCCATTCCTTTCTAAGTCAACACCAGAAGGGGCGCGTGACTATTTGGTGCCATCACGTGTCAATAAAGGTCATTTTTACGCTCTTCCTCAAAGTCCGCAGATCACAAAACAGTTGTTGATGAATGCGGGATTTGACCGTTACTACCAAATCGTCAAATGTTTCCGTGACGAAGACTTGCGTGGTGACCGTCAGCCTGAGTTCACTCAGGTCGACTTGGAAACATCATTCTTGACTGAGCAAGAAATCCAAGATATCACAGAAGGCTTGATTGCGCGCGTGATGAAGGAAACAAAAGGCATCGAAGTGACATTACCATTCCCTCGTATGAAGTATGATGATGCCATGGCTCTTTATGGTTCTGACAAACCTGACACTCGCTTTGAGATGTTGCTTCAAGACTTGACAGATCTTGTCAAGGGTGTTGATTTCAAAGTCTTCTCAGAAGCACCTGCCGTTAAAGCCATCGTAGTCAAAGGAGCAGCAGACAACTACTCACGTAAAGATATCGACAAGATGACAGAAGTAGCCAAGCAGTATGGCGCTAAAGGTCTGGCTTGGGTCAAGGTTGTTGACGGTGAATTAAACGGTCCAGTTGCTAAATTCTTGACTAGCATTCAAGGCGATTTAACAAGTGCGCTTGGTCTTGAAGATAAGGACTTAGTTCTCTTTGTAGCTGATACGCTTGAAGTAGCCAATGCAACACTTGGTGCCCTTCGTGGACGTATTGCCAAAGAACTTGGCTTGATTGATACTGACAAGTTTAACTTCCTTTGGGTTGTTGACTGGCCAATGTTTGAATGGTCTGAAGAAGAAGGCCGTTATATGAGTGCCCACCATCCATTTACTCTTCCTCAAGCAGATACTGCTCATGAACTAGAAGGTGATTTGGCCAAGGTTCGTGCCATTGCCTACGACATCGTCTTGAACGGTTATGAACTTGGTGGTGGTAGCCTTCGTATCAATCAAAAAGAGCTCCAAGAACGTATGTTCAAGGCCCTTGGATTCTCAGCTGAAGAAGCTAATGACCAGTTTGGATTCCTTTTGGAAGCCATGGATTATGGATTCCCACCACACGGTGGCTTGGCTATCGGACTTGACCGCTTTGTCATGCTCTTAGCAGGCGAAGATAACATCCGTGAAGTCATTGCCTTCCCTAAGAACAACAAGGCGACAGATCCAATGACACAAGCGCCATCAACAGTAGCTCTTAAACAACTAGAAGAACTCAATCTACAAGTAGAACAAGATGAAACAAACGAAACTAACTAAAAAGTGGCACTATTATCTACGCCGCTTTGCTCATCGGGTGAAGATTTTGCGTGTCTTACAAGGGATTTCTAAAGAAAAATACGATGAAAAAATTTCAGCTTCTCTGGTATATGGTTTTCTATCAGCAGTAGCCGTCAATTTCTTCTTCCAGCCAGGACACGTTTATTCAAGTGGAGCAACAGGTTTAGCTCAGATTATCTCAAGCCTTAGTAACTACTGGTTTAATTTCCATATTCCAATTTCTGTAGCTTTCTACTGTATCAATATACCACTCATGATTTTAGCTTGGCGCCAGATTGGACATAAGTTTACGATATTTACCTTTATCACGGTATCCATGAGCTCGCTCTTTATCCAGTTTGTGCCAGTGGTGGTACTGACAGAGGACCCAATCATCAATGCCCTTTTTGGGGGTGTCGTTATGGGATTGGGAATCGGTTTTGCTTTACGCCATAACATTTCCAGTGGTGGAACAGATATTGTCAGTCTTACCATTCGTAAGAAGACAGGTCGTAACGTTGGAAGTATCTCTTTCCTAGTGAACGGGACAATCATGCTGATTGCTGGTTTGACCTTTGGTTGGAAATATGCCCTCTATTCTATGATTACCATCTTTGTCTCAAGCCGTGTGACAGATGCAGTTTTCACCAAACAAAAACGCATGCAGGCTATGATTGTTACTAGTAATCCAGATGCTGTGATTGAGAAAATTCACAATAAATTGCACCGTGGAGCGACCATGATTCACGATGCTGAAGGGACTTATAACCACGAACGTAAGGCAGTTTTGATTACGGTTATCACTCGTGCAGAGTTTAATGATTTTAAACTAATCATGAAGCAAGTGGATCCAACAGCCTTTGTATCGGTCTCAGAGAATGTTCATATTCTTGGACGATTTGTCGAAGTTGAAAACTAGTTGTTCAGGTAAATAGAATACAAAAAAACCAACTCAAAATAGAGAGTTGGTTTTTATTTTTCAACGATTTCGTGTGCAATTACTTGTCGATAGCAGATTTGACGATTTTCCTTGACATCATTAATGATTTGCAGAATGGTTTCAAATGAAGTTCGGCCAAGAGCAAGACCATTGATATCAACATAGGCAGCTAGATTCAATCTTGGATTCACCGAATCAAAGCTGAGAACCGGAACATCAAGCTGGTGTTCGTTGAGGTAGTTACAGACACCTTCAGCTAAGAGACTATCGGTTGTAATAATAGCATCGGTCTGAGGGTCGTGTTTAAAGAGTTGTTTACTAAAGTTATAGCCCTTTTCTTCTAGAAACTCGTCTGCAAAGAAGGTACGGTGACTATCAAGAGGCAGATTGTGTTCTTGAAGTGCTTGCTCGTAACCTGTCAGACGGTCCTGGGTAACGAAGAGCTTCTTGGTACCACCAATGAAAGCAATGCGACTGCATCCTTTTTTGATGAAATATTCGGTCGCATCAAATCCGGCTTGGATGTTATCATTATCAACAAGCGGAATGAAAGGAGAAAGTGATTTTCCAAGAATGAGGAAGGGAAATTGCTCATCGACAACTAGTTGCACCAAGGGATCATTTTCTTGTGCATACAAGAAGATAAGCCCATCCACACGTTTTCCGTAGACCATTTGTGAAATGGCGTTTAAACGCTCTTTCTCATCTTTACCAGTCGCAATCTGAATGGCATAGTGATTTTCCGAGGCAACCTGTGCAATCCCTCTAAGAACAGAAGGGAAGAAAGGGTTTTGGTAGAAAACATCTGAATCATCTGGAAGAACTAAGCCAATAACTTGCGTATAACTGCTAACGAGACTTCGAGCATTTAGATTAGGATGATAATTAAGTTCTTTCATTGCTTTTCGAACTCGTTTTTTTGTTTCGTCGCTAATCGTTGATTTGTTTTGAATAACACGGGTTACGGTTGAAGGTGAAACTCCTGCAACCTTGGCCACGTCTTTAATCGTAACAGGCATAATAATCTCCTACTTTTGGTAGTCTGGATCACGATAATGAGTCTTATAAAAGATAGTGACCAGGTATAGAACAAATAAAATGTTTTGAACAGTAATCAAAGTTGCCATATTCTGTCCCAAAAGACCTAGAATCAGGGTAATTAAAGTTGGCGATCCTAAACAGTTCAAAATAAAATGATAGCACTCTTTATAGGTCTTAAATGAGAAGAGACGTGATTTTTTCGTAAAGTAGAGCAAAAGGCTCGCACCTAAAGCTACAATGAAAAAATTAAGTCCAAAGAGGAAACTAGCACCTAAGACAAGGAAGAGGCTGATATAGACGCGGTTCTGTTGGTACCAGTCTTTTGAAATAGCATGAGTCAAGCTTTCCTTGCTTTGGAAACTATCAGTTGTAATAGCGTGATAGCGAATGCTGGTTAGTTCTTTTCCTTGCTTACTGATGACGAGTTGTTCAGGTTCAAAGTTAAGAAGTAATTCCTCAGGGAAACTTGAACTAGCAGAAGCCCCGATTTGAACAGAAGCTTGATGAGGAGTCGAACCCGTATAGCTTAGTTTACCATCTACAATCTGAGCATTGGTAGCTAGATTCTGAACGACTTCGTCCGTCAAAGGAGCGTAGACATCATCGATGAAAGTTTCTAAAGGGTATGTCTCTTGAGAACTATTCTGGATGGCAATAGGGACCATAGACAAGCTAATCAAGAAAATACTGGTAAAAATCAGTTGAAACCAATTTAGACCAAAACGATGAGAGAGGGGCTTACGAAATCCCCAAATACTATTAAAATAAGAAAATGGATATGGTAACATAAATCTCTTTCTATAGGCATTTTTCTATACGAGTATTATATAGAGAAATGTTTTTAATTTCAAGCGGGGATAGTAGAATCCTTGGAAAAAGTGAATGTTTGTTATGATTCGTACACTAACTAACAAGGTAATCTCAGCAAGCTCTTGTATCTCACCAGACAATCGATGTACAAGTTCAAAAATGAAAAAGGGTGGCGGGGGGTAATATTACCCCTTCTCGCCACCACTTGTAAGTCCTGAAACAAAGTTCTTTTGTAGGAAGAAGAAGAGAATACAAATTGGAAGGGCGATGAGGATAGCACCTGCTGAGAAGTAGGCAATCTTCATATTTTTCGCATTGTTAACGAAGGTTTGGAGACCAACGGCAACGGTGAAGTATTCTTTCTCACGAAGCAAGAAACTAGAGAGGATATAGTCCCCGAAAGGTCCCATGAAGGCCCAGAGAGCTTGTACGGCAATCATTGGGCGAACAAGAGGAAGAACAATTTGCCAGAAGCGGCGGAAGTGTCCTGCACCATCTAGTTTTGCAGACTCATCAAGAGACATTGGCACGGTATCAAAGTAACCTTTCATGAGCCAAGCGTTCATCGGGATACCTCCACCAACGTAGAGGAAGATGAGGAACCAGCTTTGGTTAAGGGCGTTCAACATAAGAGCCATAACGAAGAAGGCTGTCAAAGCGGCCATAGTAGGTACCATTTGAATAATCAAGAAGAATACCAAACTTTGTTTACGTGCCAAGAAATTGTAGCGGCTATAGGCATAACCTGCTAGAACGATGATACTTGTTTGAACAGCCATGGTAATCAAGGCGATAATCAAAGTATTGAGATACCAAGTACCATATAAAGTTTCAGAGAAGAGTCCCTGGAAGTTAGCAAAACTAAAGTCAACGTTACTATCTAGTTTAAAGGCTACTACGTTACCAGTCTTGAAGGCCGACATAATCGTAATCAAAAGAGGATAGATAATGACAATTGAAAGGCCAACCAAGTAGAGGTAAGTGAGAGTTTGAGTCAGTCTACGTTTGAGTTTAATTGAGTTATTCATCTTAGACGTCCTCCATATCAAATGCGTGTAGTTTCTTGAATGCGATCATAGAGATAGAGATGACAATGATAGAGATAATCAAGGTAACAGCTGCCGCCATTGAGTATTGTGGAGATGTACCTGTTGTCAAACGGTAAATCCATGAGATCAAGATATCTGTAGAACCAGCTCCACCTCCGACACTACCAGGTCCTCCAGCGTTGAAGAGGTACATAATAGAGAAGTTGTTAAAGTTGAAGGTGTATTGACTGATCAATGTAGGAGCCGCAACAGCCAAAATCATAGGGAAAGTGATGTTACGGAATTTTTGCCAAGCATTAGCACCGTCGATATAAGCTGCTTCATACAAGTCGTTAGGAATAGACTGTAAGATACCCAAGGTCAAAACGTAGATGTATGGGAAGCCAAGCCAACCTTGCATCATAATCAAAGCAATCTTAGTCCAAGTTGGGTCTGTTTTCCAAGGGATAAGGGCACCATCTAAGAAAGGAAGAACCTTAGCAAAGATAGGCAATACTTGAGTGTTAATAGCTCCGACACTATCGTTAAACATATTTGAGAAAGTCAAGATAGTGATGAAGGCTGGAACAGCCCAAGGAAGAAGGAAAATAACACCGAAAATACGTTTTCCTTTGATAAACGGTTGGTTAGCAATAATAGCTGTAAAGATACCAATAATAATCTGCAAAGTAGATGCAGACAGAGCCCAGATGATAGTCCAAGAAAGAACTGCACCAAAGGCTGAACGGAAGGTACTTAAGCTCCAGATATTTGTAAAGTTAGTCAATCCAACCCAGTCCAAGAGTTTGTTTGGTGGTAAGTGTTGGAAGTCGTAGTTTGTAAAGGCAATCATCAATGTTACGATAACAGGGAAGATAATCGCAAATGTCATGGCAACGTAAGATGGGATGATCAAGAGATAAGGGAATCCATTTTCATAGATACCTTTGATCATATCTTTAAAGGTACGTGGGACAGGGATGCCATTATTGATACGTTTAGCAATAGTATATGCATCTTTTATATTGTAAAGATAAAATCCTAGATAAACAACTACAAAAATAGAGTGGAAGGCACCACGAATCAGCATGAAGAGAGAGTTGTCACGACCAGGTTTAACCCCAAGTGTAATCAAGTTACTCAATTCAGGCGCTGCAAGTGCTATAAAATATAGGACAAAAACTAAAGTTACAGCAAGGAAAATAAAACCTTTAACTTTTTGTTTGTTGTAGATTTGCCCTAGCCCAGGAATCACTGAAAGCAAGGCTGCTTTGCTAGGTTGTTGGTTTTCCATGAATACTCCTTTCATAGGATACGAGATTGAAGTTTGTCTCCAATCACTAGATAGACAACTGCAATCATTCGTAAATTTATAAAATCAAAGGGGGATTTGTATTCTCCCCCCTTGTAACGAATTCAATTATTCACCAAATTTTTGTTTGATTGTTTCTTTGATCAATGTAACAGCATCGTTAGCAGCTGTCTTAGCATCTTTCTTACCACTTACAGCGTCAAAGAGCATGTTCGCAGCTGGTTCCCAAACAGCTGACATTTGTGAGATGTTTGGCATTGGTTGAGCGTTCTTGAACTGTTTGATAACAGCTGTTGTCAACTCATCATTTTTACCTTCAGCGTATGCACGTGCTTCAGTGTTAGCTGGGATTTCGTTAGTTGCTTCGTAGAATGCTTTTTGTTGTTCAGTTGAAACAAGGAAGTCTACAAATTTTTGAGCGCCTTCAAGGTTCTTAGTGCTTGATGGGATGATCCAAGCTTTACCACCACCGAATGCTGAGTATTCTTTTCCGTTTGGAAGAGTTGGGATAGTAGCAACACCGTAGTTTACTTTAGCATCTTTGAATGCTTGAGCTTTCCAAGGACCATCGATGATAGCAGCTGTTTTACCTTCTTGGAATGAAGTTTGAATCAAGTTTGCAGCAGCTGTTCCATCTTGCATACCTTTAGGCCATTTTTCGTACCAAGATT
Organism: Streptococcus infantis; assembly: GCF_964243025.1. Taxonomy (GTDB): domain Bacteria; phylum Bacillota; class Bacilli; order Lactobacillales; family Streptococcaceae; genus Streptococcus; species Streptococcus infantis_N. The sequence continues at coordinate 272,598 of NZ_CAXTDJ010000003.1, read as the reverse complement.
TAGCGTAGTTGATACCTGCGATAGCACCGTCATTTGCAAGACCGATATCTTTAGGATCTTTACCGTTTTGTCCGAATACGTAAGCTCCATTACCAGAAAGAAGTCCGTATGCATAGTAGAAGTTAGTCCAGTCAGCTAGGAATGCAGAAGTTTTTCCGTCTTCTCCAGCGAAAGCGTATTTGCTATCTTTAGCAAGTTCTTCTAATTCAGCGAAAGTTTTTGGAGCTTCTTTGAGCAAGTCTTTGTTGTAGTACATAACAAGAGACTCGATAACGGCTGGAGCACCGTAAACTTTACCGTCAGCAGCTGTTACAAGAGATTTAGTAGTGTCATCTGTTTTAGCACCGTCGCTCAAAGTAACTTCTGAAAGTTGTCCGTCAGTACCAAGGCTACCTACACGGTCGTATGGAGCCATCATAACGTCAGCGGCTTGACCTGATTGGTTGTCAAGTGAAAGTTTGTCAAGTCCACCAAGTTGGTCACCAGATTTGATGTTAACTTTTGTTCCTGATTCTTTTTCATAAGCAGCAGCAACTTTCTCAGCAAATGCTTTATATTGGTCTTCAACGTAAAGTGTGATTTCTTGGCTTCCTGATGCAGAAGAATCAGCTGCTTTATCAGCAGTTTTGCTTCCGCAAGCTACCAAAAGCAAGCTAGCGAGAGTAGCAGTACCAAGTACAGCAGCACTCTTCATGAATTTAGTTGACATAGTGTATTCCTCCTAAAGAATAACAAATTTTAATTTCGAGGAAACGCAAACGTTTTCCCTTATGAACCTAGTATAGCACAAACGGAAAACGGTTGCAAGCGTTTTTTTGAAAAATTTTTAAAAAGCTTAAAATCAAGAGAAACCGAAAACTGTCGATATAATAAGAAGAAAAAGTAAATAATTAAGAAAAAATTGTTCGGAAATGGACAAATGGAAACGATTGCGCAATTTTTTTGAAAAAAATATCAAGATAAGAGAAGAGGATATAGTAAATTTCATTTTTAATTATATAAATAAATCAAAAAAAGTTTTCTACAAACGCTTGCATTTATTTTAGAAATGGGGTATACTTGACTTAGCGCAAACGTTTGCGCAAAGATTGAAATAATTAACAATATAAACACTTGAGGTGCTAATATGAAAAAACGTCAAAGCGGTGTGTTGATGCACATCTCATCACTTCCAGGAGCATACGGAATCGGATCATTTGGTCAAAGCGCCTATGATTTTGTTGACTTCTTGGTTCGTACGAAGCAACGCTACTGGCAAATCCTTCCTTTAGGAACAACCAGCTATGGAGATTCTCCATACCAATCATTCTCAGCCTTTGCTGGAAACACTCATTTTATCGACCTTGATATTTTGGTGGAGCAAGGTTTGTTGGAAGCAAGTGATCTTGAAGGTGTGGACTTTGGTAGCAACCCAACTGAAGTTGACTACGCTAAAATCTACTATGCACGTCGTCCACTTCTAGAGAAAGCTGTCAAACGTTTCCTTGAAACTGGAGATGTCAAAGACTTCGAAAAATTTGCTCAAGAAAATCAATCATGGCTTGAACTATTTGCAGAGTACATGGCCATCAAGGAGCATTTTGATAATCTTGCTTGGACAGAATGGCCAGATGCAGATGCTCGTGCTCGTAAAGCTTCAACTCTTGAAAGCTACCGTGAGAAATTAGCTGACAAGCTTGTTTACCACCGCGTAACCCAATACCTTTTCTTCCAACAATGGTTGAAATTGAAAGCATACGCTAATGAGAATCACATCGAGATTGTCGGAGACATGCCTATCTATGTAGCGGAAGATTCAAGCGACATGTGGGCAAATCCACATCTCTTTAAAACAGATGAAAACGGGAAAGCAACTTGCATCGCAGGTTGCCCACCAGATGAATTCTCTGCTACTGGTCAGCTCTGGGGTAACCCAATCTATGACTGGGAAGCTATGGACAAAGATGGCTACAAATGGTGGATTGAACGCTTGCGTGAAAGCTTCAAAATCTACGATATCGTTCGTATCGACCACTTCCGTGGATTTGAGTCTTACTGGGAAATTCCTGCTGGTTCTGAAACAGCAGCACCTGGTAAATGGGTGAAAGGTCCTGACTACAAACTCTTTGCAGCGGTTAAAGAGGAACTTGGTGACTTGAACATCATCGCAGAAGACCTTGGATTCATGACTGACGAAGTTATTGAACTACGTGAACGCACTGGCTTCCCAGGAATGAAGATTCTTCAATTTGCCTTCAACCCAGAAGACGAAAGTATCGATAGCCCACACTTGGCACCTGCCAACTCTGTTATGTACACAGGAACACACGATAACAATACAGTTCTTGGTTGGTACCGTAATGAGATTGACGATCCAACTCGTGAATACATGGCTCGTTACACGAACCGTAAAGAGTATGAAACAGTGCCACACGCAATGCTTCGCACAGTATTTTCATCAGTTAGCTTCATGGCTATTGCAACCATGCAAGACTTGCTAGAACTAGATGAGTCAGCTCGTATGAACTTCCCATCTACTCTTGGTGGAAACTGGTCATGGCGTATGACAGAGGATCAATTGACTCCTGCTGTCGAAGAAACTTTGCTTGACTTGACTACAATTTATCGCCGAATCAATGAAAATTTGGTAGAATTAAAGAAATAAGACATTATCAGGAGACACAAAAAATGTTACCATTAAAAGAATTTGTACAAAATCGTTACAATAAATCTATCGCAGAATGTAGCAATGAGGAGCTTTACCTTGCTCTTCTTAACTACAGCAAACTTGCAAGCAGCCAAAAACCAGTGAACACTGGTAAGAAAAAAGTTTACTACATCTCAGCTGAGTTCTTGATTGGTAAACTCTTGTCAAACAACTTGATTAACCTTGGTCTTTATGACGAAGTTAAAAAAGAACTTGCTGACGCAGGTAAAGAGTTGATCGAAATCGAAGAAGTAGAATTGGAACCATCACTTGGTAATGGTGGTTTGGGACGTTTGGCAGCCTGCTTTATCGACTCAATCGCTACACTTGGATTGAACGGTGACGGTGTTGGTTTGAACTACCACTTTGGTCTTTTCCAACAAGTGCTTAAAAACAACCAACAAGAAACTATTCCTAACGCTTGGTTGACTGACCAAAACTGGTTGGTTCGCTCAAGCCGTAGCTACCAAGTGCCATTTGCACACTTTACATTGACATCTACTCTTTACGATATCGATGTACCTGGTTACAAAACTGCTACGAAAAACCGCTTGCGTTTGTTTGACTTGGATTCAGTTGATTCATCTATCATTGAAGATGGCATTAACTTTGATAAGACAGACATCGCTCACAACTTGACTCTTTTCCTTTACCCAGACGATAGCGACAAACAAGGTGAATTGCTCCGTATCTTCCAACAATACTTCATGGTTTCAAACGGTGCACAATTGATCATCGATGAAGCAATCGAAAAAGGAAGCAACTTGCATGACCTTGCTGACTACGCAGTTGTACAAATCAACGATACTCACCCATCAATGGTGATTCCTGAATTGATCCGTCTTTTGACTGAACGTGGTATCGAACTTGATGAAGCAATCTCTATCGTTCGTAGCATGACTGCTTACACAAACCATACAATCCTTGCTGAAGCCCTTGAAAAATGGCCTCTTGAATTCTTGGAAGAAGTGGTTCCTCACTTGGTACCAATCATCAAAGAATTGGACCGTCGTGTTAAAGCAGAATACAAAGATCCAGCTGTTCAAATCATTGATGAAAACGATCGTGTACACATGGCCCACATGGATATCCACTATGGATACAGCGTAAACGGGGTTGCCGCTCTTCACACTGAAATCTTGAAGAACTCAGAGTTGAAAGCTTTCTACGATATCTACCCAGAAAAATTCAACAACAAAACAAACGGTATCACATTCCGTCGTTGGCTTATGCATGCGAACCCAAGCTTGTCTCACTACTTGGATGAGATTCTTGGCCACGAATGGCACCATGAAGCTTCTAAATTGGAAGACCTTCTTTCATACGAAGACAAGGCTGCTGTCAAAGAAAAATTTGAAAGCATCAAATCTCACAACAAACGTAAATTGGCTCGTCACTTGAAAGAGCACCAAGGTGTGGAAATCAATACAAACTCTATCTTTGACATCCAAATCAAACGTCTTCACGAGTACAAACGTCAACAAATGAACGCTTTGTATGTTATCCATAAATACCTTGACATCAAGGCTGGTAACATCCCTGCTCGTCCAATCACAGTCTTCTTTGGTGGTAAAGCAGCCCCTGCCTACACAATTGCTCAAGACATCATCCACTTGATCCTTTGCTTGTCAGAAGTGATTGCTAATGACCCAGCAGTTGCACCACACTTACAAGTGGTTATGGTTGAAAACTACAACGTTACTGCAGCAAGCTTCTTGATTCCAGCATGTGATATCTCTGAACAAATCTCACTTGCTTCTAAGGAGGCTTCAGGTACTGGTAACATGAAATTCATGTTGAACGGAGCTTTGACTCTTGGTACTATGGACGGGGCTAACGTGGAAATCGCTGAGTTGGTTGGCGATGAAAACATCTACATCTTCGGTGAAGATTCAGAAACTGTTATCGATCTTTACGCAAAATCAGCTTACAAATCAAGCGAATTCTACGCTCGTAAAGCGATCAAACCATTGGTTGACTTTATCGTGAGCGACGCTGTTCTTGCAGTTGGTAAGATTGAACGCTTGGAACGTCTTTATAACGAATTAATCAACAAAGACTGGTTCATGACTCTTCTTGACTTGGAAGACTACATCAAAGTTAAAGAGCAAATGTTGGCTGACTACGAAGACCGTGACGCATGGTTGGACAAAGTTATCGTTAACATTTCTAAAGCAGGATTCTTCTCATCTGACCGTACAATCGCTCAGTATAACGAAGATATCTGGCACTTGAACTAAGATACATTACATCAGATTGTAAAACAAAACGCATCTATTTAAGGTGCGTTTTTTCATATTTAAACTAATTTACAGTGCTTTTCCGACCAGAATCTCTGCTTCGATAGTAATCTCTGTCAGTTGGCTCCAGTCAATCTTGGTCTGGTCAACATGAAAGAGAAGGGGCGTCATGGCAAGCAAAGCTTGGCGTTGCTCAGCCGTGATAGGTTTGGTCAGAGAGGCCGTTTGGCTAGATTGAATGCTGAAATGTTCCTGGAAATGTTCTTTGATATCTTGGTTGGAATAGTCCTTCTTTGTCAGCTGATCTTGCACCATTTGGCGGATTTCTTTGAGGTGATTTTCAGTCGGGATGACCTTAATCAAGATGCCGTCTTTTGATAATACTCTTTGAAATTCTCCGTAGTTGGCAGGCGAGAAGATATCGAGCAGGATATCCATACTAGCGTCTTTTATAGGAAGACGAGCTAGGTCACCAACAAACCAATTGACTGCCCAGTTGGGTTCACTCTTAGCAGCGATTTGGACGGAATCTTTAGAAATATCAAAGGAATAGAAGATTTTGTCAGAGTGACTTTCTTGGAGTTTTCGAGAGTAGAATCCCTCGCCACAGCCGATATCTAAAATTGTTTGGTTAGTTTTAGAATTTGTAAGCAGGTCTGAGATGGTTTCTAAAATAGTTTGATAAAAACCAGCTTCTAGGATTTGTTGACGGTTTTGAAAATTTTCCTTGTCATAGTTGGTGGATTGTTTGATTTGCGGTGCCAGATTGACATAGCCGAATTTTGCCAGATCAAAAGAATGGCGGTTGCTACACTTAAGGCTAGACTCTACCAAGGTGAGATCTTCTTGGCAGATGGGGCAGGAAAAGGAACTAGCAGTAGCAAAACGTTGAAGTTTTGGTTTGAGGTTTGTATTCATAGTTTAAGTGTATCAAAAGAGGCAAATGAAAGCAACCTTAGGAATAAGTAGATGGGAGATTCAGTAGAAATAAAATTAATTCTCCAATTTATAGAATGAAATTGCTTTTATATCTAAATTGCTATATAATAATGATAAGGAGGAAATAAGTATGTTAAAAGAAGTATTAAGCGTCGCAAAAGTTGCGAAAAAATCATCACTCTTTTTGGGTGGTGTAGCATTTGGCACTCTTGGTTTGAAAATCTTAGCAAGTAAGGAAGCTAAAAAAGGTTATTCTAAAGCTTTGGCTAAAGCTTACAAATTGAAAGATGAATTGGATGCATCTGTTTCCATTGTAAAACAACATGGAGACGATGTCTTGCAAGATGCTAAATATTTGTATGAGCAAGAGAAAAAAGAAGAGCAATTAGATAGCCTGATAGGGGAATAATATGTCTTTTAAAGTGCTACATAGAGGATACCAACATATCCGACTATCATCTTCTTTTTCACTCACCTTGGATATTCAAGACTATCTTCGTTCCTTGGCGAGAGATGAAAAAGGAATTGAGTCTATCCAGTTTTACATGGATCAACAGCACTTTACTCTACGTATAAAAGAAGGCTTTTCTGTATTAGATAATGCAGAAGCCTTTTTAAAAAGAATTGATAGAGGGAAAGTTTCTGAGTTGATGACTCTTCCCATTCGTAGAGAAGATAGTGCCTATTCTATTGTTTCAGGTGCAGCGATTAAGCGTGTGCTTTTTCGTAGTCTTGTACCGTCTCCTATTCGCTATATATGGACTTGTTATCAGGCTCTGGGGTATGTCAAAGAAGCTTATCAGATCCTAGCGCGTAAGGAACTAACGATGGAGGTTTTGGACTGTTCGGCGATTTTATTGTCCTTGTTCATGAATCAATCCAAGACTGCTAGCAACATCATGTTTATGCTTGATTTGGGGAATCATTTAGATCAGTGGTCCTTGAAAAAAACTGCAACAGATTTAGAACAGAGTCTTCTTGCAAAAGAGAGCGATGTATTCCTAGTACAGGGCGATACGGTTGTTAGTATCAAGAGTTCCGATGTTCAAATAGGAGATGTTTTGGTCTTATCTCAAGGAAATGAAATTCTGTTTGATGGACAAGTAGTTTCAGGTTTAGGTATGGTCAACGAAAGTTCCTTGACGGGAGAGAGTTTTCCAGTTGAAAAAAGAGAGTCTGATTTGGTTTGTGCAAATACAGTATTAGAAACTGGAGAGTTACGCATTCGTGTAACCGATAATCAGATGAACAGCCGGGTTTTACAACTGATTGAGTTGATGAAGAAATCTGAAGAAAACAAGAAAACGAAACAACGCTATTTCATCAAAATGGCGGACAAGGTCGTCAAATATAATTTCTTGGGGGCTGGACTGACTTACCTATTGACAGGTTCTTTTTCTAAGGCTATTTCTTTCCTATTGGTCGATTTCTCCTGCGCTTTGAAAATCTCTACTCCTGTAGCTTATTTGACAGCTATCAAGGAGGGGTTGAACCGTGAAATGGTGATTAAGGATGGAGATGTTTTGGAGAAATATCTGGAAGTTGATACTTTCTTGTTTGATAAGACGGGAACAATCACAACTAGCTATCCGATAGTTGAAAAGGTGTTACCTTTTGGAGACTATAGTGAGGAAGATATTCTCAGAATCAGTGCCTGTCTTGAGGAACACATTTATCATCCTATTGCTAATGCCATCGTCAAGCAAGCTGAGATAGAGGGGATTGAACATGAGGAAATGCATGGGAAACTCCAATATATCGCAAGCAAGGGGATCAAATCTCATATAGATGGCCAACCAGTTCTTATTGGGAATTATGTCTTGATGCAGGATGAGCAGATTCATATCAGTTCAGAACAAAATGCTTTAATTGAAGAGTACAAGAGTCACTACAATCTCTTATTCTTGGCTTATCAGAATGAATTGATTGGAATGTTCTGCATTCATACTCCTTTGAGAAAAGAAGCAAAAACAGCCTTGGATAAACTTAAGGCACAGGGGAAAAAATTGATTCTGGCAACAGGGGACACCTTGGTTAGGACAGAGGAATTAGTCAAAGATTTGCCCTTTGATCAGGTATATACAGACTTGAAACCTGATGGGAAATTTGAGTTAGTAGAGGAACTGCAGAAAGCAGGTCACACTATTTTGATGGTTGGAGATGGATTGAATGACTCAGCGGCTCTAACCCTATCAGATATCGGTGTGGTGATGAATGAGAGTGCAGATATTTCTAAGCAGATGAGTGATATCTTATTGTTAGATAATCGTTTGGATTTCTTCCAAGAGTTGGATTCGCTATCATCATCTTTGCAAACACTCATTAAGAAGAATATTCAAGATACCGTTGTCGTAAATAGTAGTTTGATTGGCTTTGGCTTGTTTAACTGGCTCAGTCCTTCAAATCTCTCTATCTTACATAATCTAACAACCTTACGCATTGTACTGCGTAGCCTGTCTATTAAAACTAGATAGATGAGGTTATCAACAACAAAAAGGAGTTACCTTTCTCGAGGTTAACTCCTTTATTTATAGATAAATGTTGAACAGTTTAGTAGGTCAATACAAAGTATTTTTTCTTCCCACGACGGATAACAGTCAGTTCGTTCTCTAACTTATCAGCGTCACTCAAGACATAGTCAAGGTCTTGGATGCGGTCACCGTTGACGTAGATAGCTCCGTTTTGGACGTCTTCACGGGCTTGGCGTTTTGAATTAACAACACCAGATGATACGAGAAGTTCTACGATGTTGTGGTTTTCGTCTGCTTGTACCTGGTAGTTTGGCACGCCACGAAGTCCTTGTTTAAGTTCTTTGACAGAAAGGTTTTTGATATTTCCGGCAAAGAGTTGTTCAGTGATGTTAAGGGCTTCTTTGTAGGCTTCTTCTCCGTGAACAAGAGTCACGACTTCACGAGCCAAGACTTTTTGAGCCGAGCGTTCGTGTGGAGCCGCTTCAAATTGTTTACGGATGTCTTCAATCTCATCAAGTGACAAGAAAGTAAAGATTTTCAAGAAGCGAACAGCGTCAGCGTCCATGACGTTCATCCAGAATTGGTACATTTCGTATGGAGAAGTCTTTTCAGGGTTGAGCCAAACAGCGTTTCCTTCAGATTTACCAAATTTCTTGCCAGTTGCGTCTGTGATGAGTGGAACAGTGATAACGTGACCAGTCTTATCAGCCTTACGACGAAGCAACTCTGTACCAGCAGTCATATTTCCCCATTGGTCAGAACCACCGATTTGAAGGGTTACATTGTGCTCTTGGTTCAAAACAAAGAAGTCATAACCTTGCATGATTTGGTAGGCAAACTCAGTGTAAGAAATCCCTGTTTCAATCCGTTTCTTCACAGACTCCTTGCTCATCATGTAGTTGACAGTGAAGTATTTTCCGATATCACGGAGGAAGTCAATGAAGCTGATACTGCCAAACCAGTCGTAGTTGTTGACCATGACAGCTTTATTTTCACCATTTTCAAAGTCAAGAAAGCGAGAAAGTTGTCCTTGGATAGATTTGACCCAGCCATCCACTGTGTCTTTTGTTTGGAGACTACGTTCAGCATCTTTGAAGGACGGATCTCCGATGAGACCTGTAGCACCGCCAACGAGCGCATATGGTTTGTGACCTGCTAACTGCAAGCGACGACTTGTCAAGATTGCAACAAGGTGGCCTAGGTGAAGGCTGTCAGCAGTTGGATCGTAGCCAGTATAATAAGAAACTTGACCTTCTTCTAGGGCTTTACGCAAAGCTTCTTCATCAGTCGTTTGAAAAATCAAACCACGCTCTTTTAGCTCATCAAAAATGTGCATGTGTCTTTTCTCCTTTTTAAAATATTATTTCTACCTATTTTACCACAAACTTGGCAAATAACCTAGTAAAATCGGGAAGAAAGTTGCTACTTGGACTTTTTTGGAAACGAGTGAAATATGGTATAATAGCACTAGCTTATTTTCAGAGAAATAGAAAAAATCGTTAAGAAAGGGGCTGAAAAATGTCTCATATTATTGAATTGCCAGAAGTATTGGCCAACCAAATTGCAGCAGGAGAAGTTATCGAGCGTCCTGCCAGCGTAGTTAAAGAGTTGGTTGAAAATGCTATCGATGCTGGCTCAAGCCAGATTATCGTTGAGATCGAAGAAGCTGGTCTTAAGAAAATCCAAATTACCGATAATGGTCACGGGATTGCCCACGATGAAGTCGAGTTGGCTCTGCGTCGTCATGCAACCAGTAAGATTAAGAATCAGGCAGATCTCTTTCGGATTCGCACGCTGGGTTTTCGTGGTGAAGCCCTGCCCTCTATCGCATCTGTCAGTGTTTTGACTTTGTTGACAGCGGTGGATGGTGCAAGTCACGGGACCAAGCTAGTCGCTCGTGGGGGAGAAGTTGAGGAAATCATTCCAGCGACCAGTCCTGTGGGAACTAAGGTTTGTGTGGAGGACCTCTTTTTCAACACACCAGCTCGTCTCAAGTATATGAAGAATCAGCAGGCGGAGTTGTCTCACATCATTGATATTGTCAACCGTTTGGGGCTAGCCCATCCGGAGATTTCCTTTAGTCTGATTAGTGATGGTAAGGAAATGACACGAACAGCTGGTACGGGTCAACTGCGCCAAGCCATTGCTGGGATTTATGGTTTAGCCAGTGCCAAAAAAATGGTTGAAATTGAGAATGCTGACCTCGATTTTGAAATTTCTGGTTTTGTCTCATTGCCTGAATTGACACGGGCTAATCGTAACTATATCAGTCTTTTTATCAATGGCCGTTATATCAAAAACTTCCTGCTCAATCGTGCTATTTTAGATGGTTACGGCAGTAAGCTCATGGTGGGGCGGTTCCCGCTGGCTGTGATTCATATCCAGATTGACCCATATCTGGCAGATGTCAATGTGCATCCAACCAAGCAAGAGGTGCGGATTTCCAAGGAAAAAGAACTGATGACGCTGGTTTCAGAAGCTATTTCTAATAGTCTCAAGGAACAAACCTTGATACCAGATGCCTTGGAAAATCTGGCCAAATCTACTGTTCGCAATCGTGAAAAGGTGGAGCAGACCATTCTCCCACTCAAAGAAAACACTCTTTACTATGAGCAAACTGAGCCGACAAGACCTAGCCAAGCTGAGGTGGCTGATTATCAGGTGAATCTGACTGAAGAGAAACAGGATTTGAATCTGTTTGCTAAGGAAACCTTAGACCAGATAACCAAACCAGCCAAACTGCATTTTGCAGAGAGAAAACTTGTTAGTTACGATCAACTAGATCATCCAGAGTTAGATCTAGCTAGTTTGGATAAGGCTTATGATAAGCTGGAAAGGGAAGAGTCGTCTAGCTTCCCAGAGTTGGAATTTTTCGGTCAGATGCACGGAACCTACCTCTTTGCCCAAGGTCGAGATGGGCTCTACATCATAGATCAGCACGCGGCTCAGGAACGGGTTAAGTATGAGGAGTATCGCGAAAGTATTGGCAATGTTGACCAGAGCCAGCAGCAGCTCCTAGTGCCTTACATCTTCGAATTTCCAGCGGATGATGCCCTTCGTCTCAAGGAAAGAATGCCTCTTTTAGAGGAAGTGGGAGTCTTTCTAGCAGAATATGGTGAGAATCAATTCATCCTTCGGGAACATCCTATTTGGATGGCAGAAGAGGAAATCGAGTCTGGTATCTATGAGATGTGTGATATGCTCCTTTTGACAAAGGAAGTTTCTATCAAGAAATACCGAGCAGAGCTGGCCATTATGATGTCCTGCAAACGGTCAATCAAGGCCAACCATCGTATCGATGACCACTCAGCCAGACAGCTTCTCTATCAACTCTCTCAATGCGACAACCCATACAATTGTCCCCACGGACGTCCTGTTTTGGTCCACTTTACCAAGTCAGATATGGAAAAGATGTTCCGTCGCATTCAAGAAAATCATACTAGCCTACGAGAACTAGGAAAATACTAATACTCTTCGAAAATCTCTTTAAACTGCGTCAGCCTTACCTTGCCTAACTCAAGTTATGCCTACGGTTAGCTTCCTAGTTTACTCTTTGATTTTCATTGAGTATAAATTGAAGGGAAAATTATGTACGAATATCTAAAGGGTATTATTACCAAAATTACTGCTAAATACATCGTCCTAGAAGCAAACGGCATCGGCTACATTTTGCACGTGGCTAACCCCTATGCTTACTCAGGACAAGTCAACCAAGAAGCGCAAATCTATGTGCATCAAGTCGTTCGCGAAGATGCTCACCTGCTTTACGGTTTCCGTTCGGAAGACGAGAAAAAACTCTTTCTCAGTTTGATTTCGGTGTCGGGCATTGGTCCTGTATCAGCTCTTGCCATTATTGCAGCTGATGACAATGCAGGCCTTGTCCAAGCTATCGAAAGCAAGAACATCACTTACTTGACCAAGTTTCCGAAGATCGGCAAGAAAACAGCCCAACAGATGGTTTTGGACCTAGAAGGTAAGGTGGTTGTGGCAGGTGATGACTTCCCTGCTAAGACTGCTATTCCATCTAGCAACGACAACCAAGAATTGGAAGAAGCCATGGAAGCCATGTTGGCCTTGGGCTACAAGGCGGCTGAGCTTAAGAAAATCAAGAAATTCTTTGAAGGAACGACAGATACAGCAGAAAATTACATTAAATCTGCTCTCAAGATGTTGGTGAAATAGGAGAAGTCTATGCCAAAACGCTGTGGCTGGGTTAAAATGAACAACCCTCTGTATGTAGCCTACCATGATGAAGAGTGGGGCCAACCCCTACATGATGATCAAGCATTGTTTGAGTTGTTGTGTATGGAGACCTATCAGGCAGGCCTGTCTTGGGAAACGGTGCTCAATAAACGCCAAGCCTTCCGTCAAGCTTTTCATGGTTACCAAATTCAAGCTGTTGCAGACATGACGGATGAAGAGCTGGAATCTTTGTTAGACAATCCAGCTATCATTCGTCATCGCGCCAAGATATTTGCGACGCGAGCTAATGCCCAGGCCTTTCTACAAGTTCAGAAAGAGTATGGCTCTTTTGATGCTTATCTCTGGTCTTTTGTAGATGGAAAAACCATCGTTAATGATATCCCGGACTACAGTCAAGCACCAGCCAAAACGCCTTTGTCTGAAAAAATATCCAAGGATCTCAAAAAATGTGGTTTTAAGTTCACTGGACCAGTCGCTGTCTTGTCCTATCTGCAGGCTGCAGGTCTGGTTGACGACCACGAGAATGATTGTGAATGGAAGGGAAAGTGAAATGAAGTCTAACAAAAATAAGGGAATTCTGATTTTTGCGATTCTTTATACAGTTCTCTTTGTGTTTGGTGGTGTGAAATTGCTGGCTGCTTTGATGCCATCTGCCATTGCGAATTATCTACATTATCTACTCTATGTAGTATTAGCTCTATATGGCTCTTTCTTGTGCAAGGATAGATTGATTCAACAATGGAATGAGATCAGAAAGACTAAAAGAAAATTCTTCTTTGGCGTTTTAAAAGGCTGCCTCTTTCTTATTCTGATGACTGTTGTCTTTGGCTCTATATCAGAAATGTTGAGGCAGTTTTTGGGACTGGACGGACAAAGTCTAAATCAGTCGAATCTTCAAAGCATCTTTCAAGAACAACCACTACTGATAGCGGTTTTTGCCTGCATCATTGGACCTTTGATGGAAGAACTCTTATTCCGTCAAATTCTATTGAGATATTTGAGAAGAAGTCTGCCAACTTGGCTGAGTATCTTTATAGTCGCACTTGCCTTTGCTTTAATCCATATGCACAGTTTGTCTTTGTCAGAGTGGATTGGTGCAGTCGGATACCTAGGTGGTGGCTTTGCCTTTTCTATCATTTATGTGAAAGAAAAGGAGAATGTCTACTATCCCTTACTGGTTCATATGTTAGGCAACAGCCTCGCCTTGATCATTGTAGCTATCAGTAGTATGTGATGAAAATGCCAGTAATGATAATGAGAAAAAGCTGAGAAATTCATCTCAGCTTTCTTTGTTATAGTCAAAGCGAATGACTTGCTCCGTTGCGTCTACATACGCGTGGACTCCAAAGGGAACAATTGCTCTTGGTGTCGCATGGCCGACATTCAGATTATAGACAATCGGGATATTACTGTCAATGATGTCCAGTAGTGCTTCCTTATAGTCGTCATAAAAGGTTTCATCCATTGGCTTTCCGACCAAGAGTCCGCTGATGACCTCGAATATCCCAGTTTCCTTTAAAGTCTGCAACATCTTTTTGAAATATTCTGGCTCAGGCTTTTCTTCGCTTGTCTCTAGCAAGAGGATCTTTCCTTCCCAGTCTGACAAGTCAGGGAAAAGTTTGTATTTTTGGCAGAGCTCCGTGCTGTCTGCGTATCGAGAGTTGTCAAAGATATCGTAGAGAGATTCGAGGCAACCACCGAGGATTTCTCCCTCGAACTGGGCATTTCCTTGTAACAAGTCAAAACCAGTATTTGTATGATTGATACGAGGTGTTCCTAGAGCTTTGGGACTGAAGTCAGTTCGTTCCTCATACCAAACGTCACTAGGGCGGATTTCTGAGATTCTTCCCGTCTCAATCAATTCTTTAAAGTAGTGAAGGCTATAGGCTAACATTTCTTTGTCTAATTCACAAATGTCTGCTAAAAAGGATTGACCATAAAAAGTTTTAACACCTAGTTTATGCAACATGAGATGGTTCATGGTTGTATCTGAGAAACCAAGAAAAATCTTTTGTTTGATAACTTTTTCTAGTTGGTCATTTTCAAAAAGGTAGGGCAACAAACGATAGGTATCATCTCCACCGATGGCGCATAGGATCATGTCGATACTATCATCAGAAAAGGCTTGCATCAAATCCTCCGCACGTGCTTCAGGATGGTCCTTGATAAAGTCTAAGCCTTTTAACGAATGGGGCAAAAAGATAGGATTGAGTCCTAGATCCTTGAGACGTTGAATACCCAAGTCCACTTCGTGTTTGACAAAGTCTTCTCCGATAATGCCACTAGACAAACTAACAATACCAATAGTAGAAACCATATCTCATCCTCCTAGAAATAAATTGATGCTATTGTATCACAAAAGATGAGGAGAAACAACAAGAATTAGAATCAGAAAATGGCTTTTAGATCACGAAAGTAGTAAAAAAGCAACCGTTCGATGTGGTTGCTTTTTATAGTAGTTGCATTCTTATAGAGCAGTAAGGAAGGTCAGTCCGCCAAGGACAACCCCGGCCGAGTTTGGAATGATTAGAATCCAATCTTTCTTAGGCTCTTTTGTCCATCCATAAATGACCCAGATTAAGCAAGAGATTGCGGCAGATAAAGGTTGGAATGGTTGAGCTTTGTTTCCTTGTAAATTGGCAAAAATTTGAGGGATGTAGGCTATAAATACAATAATTCCGATAAAGGCACCAATTGAACCAACAATTTGATTAATTCTCTGTTTAGTCATATATATTTCTCCTTATTATTTTATTAGTATAACAGAAAAACAACTTGGATTCAAGGAAAAACCTCGGGATTCTAAGGAAAGACTTTATATTAGAACGTTTTTAGAAAATGTAGCTACTTTTCTTTGGAGAATCAAAAAATGATTTGGAACTATAAAAAAAGTAGTCTGTCTACAAAACACACTACTTTTATTGTTTATCTTAATATCTAGCAGGTCCTGCACTTGCACTCTTAATGTTGAAACGTTTTTTGAGGTAGAAACGTAGGGCAAGGAGAGCTCCACCGATTACCAACAAAACAAGTGGTGGGAGACTAATGTTGATGGCTTGTGGAAGGAAGTTACTCAAGAAGAGGATGAAGACCCAAGCAAACATAGTCGCTAACATAACTAAAAGTGATTTCCAGAATGGAGGGCGTTGGCTACGGTCAGTATCTGGTCCGTAGTAGCGGTAGATGAAGTGATAGAGAAGGTAGAAGGCAACTCCACCAAAGGCCCCTACACTGATAAGTGTTACCAATCCGTAAGCTACGGGTTGGTTTGAGAAGAAGCTCATCAAGGCGCTAACCACTGCAAACAGTCCTGTGATGAAAAGGGCTGAATCCAACATCATCAATTTTGGATCGTCATTTTCCTTTGGATGTTCTTTCTCGTATTGCTCTTTTTCGCTAAAGCTGTGAGCCCAGTGAGTTGGTGCTCCGTAGATAGAACGAGCGGTCACACCTTTTGGTTGTTCTTCAAGGATGTGAGGAATCACTTCTTCAAGAATAGCCTTGATTTCAGTGTCGGTTTTTCCATCTTTAAGAAACTGTTGGGTTGCAATGTGGATAAATTCTTGGTTTTTCTTGGTTAATTCTTTTAAATCAATCTGTGACATAATAACTCCTGTTTAGAACCATTTTTTATGGATGAGGTAAAGAGTGAGAGAAACACTCATAGCAAAGGCGATAAAGACGATGAGCCAGAAAGCATGCGGTTCTCCGTTTAAAGGAATTTCATTATCCTTAAAGTTCATTCCGTAAGCTGAGAAAATCATGGTCGGGATGGACATAACGATAGTCACAAGTGCCAAGGTTTTCATGATATTGTTCTGGTTATTTGAAATGATAGAAGCAAAGGTCTCTGTCATAGAGTGAAGGACGTTTCCATAGATGTCCGCCATCTCGATGGCCTGTTGCGTTTCAATCAAGGTATCTTCCAGTAAGTCTTCGTCTTCGAGATATTTCTTGATATTGCTAGTTGCGCTGGTCAATTTTTTAATCACGCGCTCATTTGTCTTAAGTGAAGCTTTGAAGTAGACGATAGTCTTTTCCAACTCCATGAGTTCAATCAATTCTTCGTTTCGAGTAGATTTGTGAAGTTGACTTTCAATCTGCTCACTCTTACGTTCAATCGAACGGAGGGCAGTTAGGTAAATCTCCGCGTTGCGGTATAGGATTTGGAAGATGAAGCGCGAACGCATGAAGGTATAGAAATTCCGAAGTCTACGATTGATAAAGACATCAAGAAGTGGGAGAGGCTCCAAGCAGGTGGTGATGATAGCCTCTTCTGTGATGATAATCCCCAAGGGAATAGTCACATAGTAGGTTTGATTATTTCTTTCTTCTGTGATTGGGACGTCCACGATAATCAAGGTGTACTCATCTTCGATAGTAATACGAGACATCTCTTCCGCATCGAGTGGTGCACGGAGGTCAGCTATATCAATATCAAAGGCAGAGGCGATTTCCATCGATTCGCTTTGAGTAGGATTGACGAGATTGATCCAAGTGCCCGGCTGGAGCGTATCGATCTCTTTAAATTCAGTTGTAGTTGAGAGAAAGACTTGCTTCATATCTCCTATCCTTTCCTAATCTAATCCGTGTTTCAGTGATTTTTAGCACCGTACTATTATACTACAAAATCGGCTTTTTTGGTAATAGAATTTCACTTTTTTTGGTATAATGGAAAGCAACAATGGACTAGAAAGAAGTAACATGCAAGATAAGATTGTCATCCATGGGGCACGCGCCCATAATTTAAAAAATATTGACGTGGAAATTCCACGTGACAAGCTAGTGGTGGTGACGGGACTATCTGGATCAGGAAAGTCTAGTTTAGCCTTTGATACCCTTTATGCAGAAGGGCAACGTCGCTATGTTGAAAGTCTGTCAGCCTATGCTCGTCAGTTCTTGGGCAATATGGAAAAGCCAGATGTGGATTCTATCGACGGTCTCAGCCCTGCCATTTCCATTGACCAGAAAACGACCAGTAAAAATCCTCGTTCGACGGTTGGAACAACGACGGAAATCAACGATTATCTACGTCTTCTCTATGCACGTGTAGGGACACCCTACTGTATCAATGGACATGGGGCTATCAAGGCTTCGTCTGTAGAGCAGATTGTGGATAAGGTTTTGGAATTGCCAGAACGCCAACGCTTGCAGATTTTGGCTCCTGTTATTCGTAAGAAAAAAGGGCAACACAAGACGCTGATTGAAAAGATTCAAAAGGATGGTTATGTTCGTGTCCGTGTCGATGGGATTGTCTATGATGTGACCGAAGTTCCTGAACTTGAAAAGAATAAACAACACAACATTGACGTGGTGGTAGACCGTATCATCATCAAGGATGGTATCCGTAGTCGTCTCTTTGATTCGATTGAAGCAGCTCTCCGTATCGCTGAAGGTTATGTCGTTATTGATACTATGGATGATTCAGAGTTGCTCTTCTCAGAACACTACGCTTGTCCAGTCTGTGGTTTTACAGTTCCAGAGCTAGAACCCCGTCTCTTCTCCTTCAATGCACCCTTTGGCTCCTGTAGTGAGTGTGATGGTTTGGGAATCAAGCTAGAGGTTGATACGGACTTGGTAGTGCCAGATGCTAGCAAGACTCTTCGCGAGGGCGCTTTGGCGCCTTGGAACCCTATCTCTTCTAACTATTATCCAAACATGCTGGAACAAGCTATGACAGCTTTTGGAGTGGATATGGATAGGCCTTTTGAGGACTTGTCTGAGGCGGATAAACATCTCATTTTCTATGGTTCAGATGGGAAAGAATTCCATTTCCACTATGAGAATGAATTTGGTGGAGTTCGTGATATCGATATTCCATTTGAGGGAGTGCTTGGCAATATCAAGCGTCGCTATCATGAAACCAATAGCGACTACACTCGTACACAGATGCGTCTTTATATGAACGAGCTGACTTGTGGCACCTGTCATGGTTATCGTCTCAATGACCAGGCCTTATCTGTTCGAGTAGGGGGAGAAAAAGGACTCCATATCGGAGAAATTTCAGACCTCTCCATTGCAGACCATTTGGAAGTTATTGACCAGCTAACCTTATCTGAAAATGAAGCTATCATTGCTCGTCCTATCCTCAAGGAAATCAAGGACCGCTTGACTTTCCTAAATAACGTGGGCCTTAACTATTTAACGTTATCCCGCTCGGCAGGAACCCTATCAGGTGGGGAGAGTCAACGTATTCGCTTAGCGACCCAGATTGGTTCCAATCTCTCAGGAGTTCTCTATATCCTTGATGAGCCGTCCATCGGTCTTCACCAGAGGGACAATGACCGTTTGATTGCCAGTCTGAAAAAGATGCGTGACTTGGGGAACACCTTGATCGTGGTAGAACACGATGAAGACACCATGCGAGAAGCTGATTATCTGATTGACGTCGGTCCTGGAGCGGGAGTCTTTGGTGGAGAAATTGTTGCTGCAGGAACGCCTAAGCAGGTAGCTCGCAACAGCAAATCCATTACAGGACAGTATCTGTCAGGGAAACGCGCGATTCCAGTGCCGTCAGAACGCCGTGTAGGCAATGGTCGCTTTATCGAAGTGACAGGTGCGCGTGAGAACAACTTGCAAAATATCACCGCTCGCTTCCCACTCGGAAAATTCATTGCGGTGACAGGGGTATCTGGCTCAGGGAAGTCGACACTCATTAACAGCATTCTCAAAAAAGCCATTGCTCAAAAGCTCAATCGCAATTCAGACAAACCTGGTAAGTTTAAGACGATTACAGGAATTGAGCATATCGATCGTCTGATAGACATTGACCAGAGTCCAATTGGACGAACACCGAGGTCTAATCCTGCTACCTATACAGGTGTCTTTGATGACATTCGAGACCTCTTTGCTCAGACAAATGAAGCCAAGATTCGAGGCTACAAAAAGGGTCGCTTCAGTTTCAATGTCAAGGGTGGTCGCTGTGAGGCCTGTTCGGGTGATGGGATTATCAAGATTGAAATGCACTTCTTGCCAGATGTATACGTGGCTTGTGAAGTCTGCCATGGAACCCGCTACAACAGTGAAACCCTAGAAGTTCATTACAAGGAAAAGAATATCTCGCAAGTCTTGGATATGACGGTCAATGACGCAGTAGAATTTTTCCAACACATTCCGAAAATTCAACGCAAACTCCAGACCATCAAGGATGTAGGTCTAGGTTATGTGACCTTGGGACAACCAGCTACGACACTTTCTGGTGGAGAAGCGCAGCGTATGAAGCTGGCTAGTGAACTCCACAAGCGCTCGACAGGTAAGTCCTTCTACATTTTAGATGAACCGACAACTGGTTTGCATACTGAGGACATCGCTCGTCTACTCACCGTTTTGTCTCGCTTTGTCGATGATGGAAATACAGTTCTCGTCATTGAGCACAATCTAGATGTCATCAAAACAGCAGACCATATTATCGACCTAGGCCCAGAAGGTGGTGTTGGCGGTGGTACTATTATCGCAACAGGAACACCAGAGGAAGTAGCTGCCAATGAAGCTAGCTATACAGGACAGTATTTGAAAGGAAAGTTACATCATGAATAAACGTGTGCAAGCATTTCTCGATAAAATGCAAGAAAAAGAACTAGATGGAATCATTATCAATAACCTTAAAAATGTCTACTATTTGACAGGATTTTGGGGTTCAAATGGAACAGTTTTTATCAGTCGTGACCGTCAGGTCTTGGTGACAGATGCCCGCTATATTATCGCTGCTAAGCAGGAAGTTACTGGTTTTGAGATTTTTGCAGAACGTGACGAGTTGGCTACTATCGCAAAAATTGCTAAGGACATGGGCCTTTCTCGTATCGGGTTTGAAGATGAGATTTCAGTTTCTTATTACCATCGCATGCAAACCGCCTTTGAAGGTTTAGAACTAGTTCCACAGACACAGTTTGTTGAAGCCCTTCGCATGATTAAGGATGAGACAGAAATTGCGACTATTCGTAAGGCTTGTTCCATCTCTGACCAAGCTTTCCATGATGCTCTTGACTTTATCAAGCCAGGGAAGACAGAAATTGAAATTGCCAACTTCCTGGACTTCCGTATGCGTGAATTAGGCGCTGCTGGTTTGTCTTTTGACACGATTCTAGCTAGTGGGATCAACTCTTCTAAACCCCATGCTCACCCAATGCACAAGCCAGTAGAACTAGGTGAAGCTATTACTATGGACTTCGGTTGCCTTTACGACCACTATGTCAGTGATATGACCCGTACCATCTACCTTGGTCATGTCAGCGACGAACAAGCAGAAATTTATAACACTGTTTTGAAGGCTAACCAAGCATTGATTGACCAGGCTAAGGCTGGTTTAGGTTTCCGAGACTTTGATAAGATTCCTCGTGACATTATTGTGGAAGCAGGTTATGGACAATACTTTACACACGGTATCGGGCACGGTATCGGACTTGATATCCACGAAGAGCCATACTTTAGCCAAACTTCTACAGAAGTTATTAAATCGGGTATGGTCTTGACTGATGAGCCTGGTATTTATATCGAAGGTAAATACGGGGTTCGTATCGAAGATGACATTCTGATCACAGAGACAGGTTGCGAATTATTAACCCTTGCTCCAAAAGAATTGATTGTGATCTAAGAAAATGAGATAAATCGTTGACTTTTACTAGTTAAAGGTTTATACTGAAAGGCGAAAACGGTAGGTGAGGCTACCATAGGGATACGGATGACTACCGCAAAGCAGTGGAGACACTACTCGTTGGTCAACAGTCCTGGTCGCGAAGGTCAAGACTAAGCTCATTACATCGCCCTATGGAGTTAAAGCTTGAACGAAAACAGATCATAAGTTTTTTAGTCCTGCCATTTTATGGCAGGATTTTCTGCTGTTTTAAAACAAAGAAAGGAGACAAACGATGCAAATTGACGATCATCCAGAACCGCACATACACAGCCAATCGCTGATTTGTGTCGTTCTGTCCTTATAAAGTGATTGGTTCCTGTGTATGAAATTATCATTCATACAGATAGGAGAAACCAATGAAAACTACAAAAGAAAGATTAGCAGCAGCTATTCAAACTCCATTTAAAGATAGTCTAGCTTTTTACCATACAAGTCTAAAAGGCTTAGACCAAGAACAAGTCGAAGAAAACCGTGACTTATATGGTGAAAATACCATTACCAAGGGTCAAGAGGATTCCATCTTTAAAAAGATTTATGAGTCCATTATTAATCCTTTCACAATCATTTTGCTTGTGATTGCCTTTATTTCTCTCGTTACAAACGTCTGGCTTGCCAAACCTGGCCAAGAGGACCCTACGACCTCTATTATTATCGTTGTCTTGGTTTTGATTTCAGGAGGCATCCGTTTTGTCCAAGAGTTGCGGAGCGATAAGGCAACAACCAACCTTTCAAAAATGATTGTCAACACTGCAACTGTTATTCGTGATGGTCTTGAACAAGAGTTGCCAATCGATGAGTTGGTTGTGGGAGATCTCGTGAAATTGAGTGCGGGAGACATGATTCCAGCAGATGTTATCTTATTTGAATCCCGCGACTTTTTCGTTCAACAGTCAGGTTTGACTGGAGAAAGTGATGCAGTTGAAAAGCTAGCTTTAAATAAAGTCACTGGTCAAAATATAGATAGCCTCTTAGAAGCAGAATCCTTGGCATTCATGGGGACAAACGTTATCTCAGGAAGTGCTACAGCTATGGTCCTAGCAGTTGGGGATGACACCATGATGGGAGCTATTGAGCAAACTCTTAATACTTATGATGAGCCAACTTCTTTTGAACGTGAAATGAACAGCATTTCCTGGCTCTTGATCCGCTTGATGCTTGTCATGATCCCGATTGTGTTTTTTGCAAATGGTTTAACCGATGGAGATTGGCTAGAAGCGGGAGTGTTTGCCTTGAGCGTTGGTGTCGGACTGACACCAGAAATGCTGCCAATGATTATTACAGCCAGCTTAGCAAAAGGTTCCATTATCATGGCCAAGGAAAAGGTAGTCATCAAAAAACTCAATGCTATCCAAGATCTAGGAGCAATCGATATCCTTTGTACGGATAAAACTGGAACTCTTACGCAAGATGAGATTGTCTTAGAATATCCCTTGGATATCCATGGTGATTTGGATATGGCGGTCTTAAGAAGAGCTTATCTAAATTCACATTTTCAAACAGGTTTGAAAAACTTGATGGACCGTGCCATCATCAGTAGAACTGAAAAGGAAGCCAAAGAACACGCTATCCTACAAAATCTAGACACCAGCTTCCAAAAAATCGACGAACTACCATTTGATTTTGAACGTAGACGCATGAGTGTTATCGTCAAAGATGATAGTAATGTTGTTAGTATGGTGACCAAAGGCGCCTTGGAAGAAATGTTGACCATTTCGACACATGTGGAATATCATGGAGAAATAATCCCTATTACGGAAGGTATTCGCCAAGAAGTACTGGCAGAAGTTGGTCAATTAAATCGTCAAGGTTTACGTGTATTAGGTGTTGGTTACAAGTCAGGTCTCCGTGAAGATTATGCCTATGCTGTGACTGATGAAAGTGACATGATCCTTACAGGTTACCTTGCCTTCTTGGATCCACCAAAACCATCTGCAGCACCCGCTATTCAAACTTTGCTTGAGCATGGTGTCAGAACAAAGATTTTAACTGGGGATAATGAAAAAGTAACCCAAGCCATCTGTGAAAAGGTTGGTTTGGATGTTGAGCAGATGCTTTTGGGAGCTGATATCGACCAAATGACAGACCAAGAATTGGCAGAAGCGGTTGAAAGTGTAGCAGTCTTTGCCAAATTGTCTCCTGACCAAAAAGCTCGAATTATTCTACAATTGAAGAAAAATGGTCATGCCGTTGGTTATATGGGTGACGGTATTAATGATGCCCCATCTATGAAGGTGGCAGATGTTGGAATTTCCGTTGATACAGCAGTAGATATCGCAAAGGAAACAGCTGATGTTATTTTGTTGGACAAGGATCTCATGGTTCTTGAAACAGGTATCGTTGAAGGCCGGAAGGTCTACGCCAACATGACCAAATATATTAAGATGACAGTTAGTTCAAACTTTGGGAATATCTTCTCTCTATTGGTTGCAAGTATCTTCTTGCCATTTTTACCAATGGCTCCTGTTCATCTCATTGTCCTAAACCTAGTCTACGATTTATCTTGTGTGGCATTGCCGTTTGATAATGTGGATCAAGACTTCCTAAAACAACCCCATACATGGGAAGCAAAATCCATTACGCGATTTATGGTTTGGATGGGTCCAATCTCATCTATCTTTGACATTTTGACCTTTATTTTCCTCTACTTTATTATTGTTCCTTTGGTGACAGGCTATCATTATGTTCATGGGTCAGAATCTGCCCTTCAGTTTATTATCTTGTTCCAAACAGGATGGTTCATTGAATCTATGTGGTCTCAAACCATGGTTATCCATATGCTTCGTACGGCAAAAGTTCCTTTTGTACAAAGCAGACCAGCTTGGCTTGTGATCTTGACAACCTTGGTTGCAGCCTTTTTCGTAACAAGTCTACCTTATGGACCGCTAGTAAATATCCTTCGTCTAGCACCCTTAGGGCTTCCTTACTTCTTGTTCTTAATCTGTATTATTTTCTTGTATATGTTTAGCGTTACAGTTATTAAGAAATTTTACATTAAGAAGTATAAAGAATGGTTATAGTTCGGTTTTTGTCAAGAAAAAAGATAGAAAACTGGGGAAAAAGTTAAATTTTTTTAAAAATAGGTCGCAAGTCGGATGTTTTTTATGGTATAATAGAATAAACTGATAGTAACGTGTAGCGAAAGGGGTAGGTACATGATCAAAATTTATACAGTCTCAAGTTGTACTAGCTGTAAAAAAGCTAAGACCTGGCTCAATGCCCACCAGTTAAGTTATAAAGAACAAAACCTCGGTAAAGAGGGGATTTCTAGAGAAGAATTATTAGATATTCTAACAAAAACAGACAATGGAATTGCGAGCATTGTATCATCAAAGAATCGCTACGCTAAAGCTCTCGGAGTTGATATCGAAGATTTGAGTGTCAATGAAGTGCTTAATTTAATCATGGAAACACCACGCATCCTAAAAAGTCCAATTCTTGTTGACGAGAAACGTTTACAAGTTGGCTATAAAGAAGATGACATTCGTGCCTTCTTGCCACGCTCTGTCCGCAATGTAGAAAATGCAGAAGCACGTTTACGTGCAGCACTATAAAACATAAAGGCTGGGAGTGACTCCTAGCCTTATTTGATAGATAAATAAGGAAAAATAAATATGAAGAAGATAGTTATCGGTACAGTTGCGCTCCTATTTTTGCTAGCTGGCTGTGGACAGAAAAAAGAGTCTGCGGAATCTTCTAAAGATACAACGACAGAAGCTCTTCAATCAACTTTGCCTATTCTAGAAAATGCCAATAACAATACAGTTGTAACAAAGACGCTTGTTCTACCTTCTGACGAAAATGGGGTTCAACAAACCCAGACCATTACCTATAAGGGCAAACAGTTCTTGACCTTAACGATTCAGCAAAAACGACAAATTTCAGAAGACCTCAAGAACTTTATTGCAGAGCATGGATTAGAGGAAGCAAGAAAGGCCTTGAAAGAAGGAGAAGACAAGGATGAGTCGGTCCAAGAAGCACGTAAAATTCCTGGATTTAACATTGAAACCAATCTTTTAAGTGAAACCGAGATTGAAACAAAAACAAGTTATGATTTTCAAGTTCTAGACGTTAAAAAGGCAAGCGAAAGCGAATATTTAAAAAATGTGGGATTAGAAAATCTACTAAAAAACGAACCAGAAGAATATATTGAAAATCGAGTTGCAAGTGGCGCGACTGTCCAGTAAGGAAGTCACAGAAAATCAGCAAAATCAGGCTGTGTCATTTGTAGAATGGTTGTGAATGTGCTATAATAGTACTATTCTAAGGAAAGAGGGTGTTAGAATGGGATTTACTGAAGAAACCGTACGTTTTAAATTGGATGATTCCAATAAAAAAGAAATTAGTGAAACATTGACAGAAGTCTATGCTTCATTGAACGAGAAGGGGTATAACCCTATTAACCAAATTGTGGGCTATGTTCTCAGTGGAGACCCAGCTTACGTTCCTCGTTACAATAACGCAAGAAATCAAATCCGTAAATACGAACGCGATGAGATTGTTGAAGAATTGGTCCGCTACTACCTTAAGGGACAAGGAGTCGATCTATAACCAATGAGAATTATGGGGTTGGACGTTGGTTCCAAAACAGTAGGAGTAGCGATTAGCGATCCGTTAGGGTTTACAGCACAAGGGCTCGAAATCATCCAAATCAATGAAGATCAAGGAGAGTTCGGCTTTGAACGACTCAAGGAATTGGTTGACACCTATAAGGTGGAGCGCTTTGTTGTTGGTTTACCTAAAAATATGAACAATACCAGTGGACCGCGGGTGGAAGCGAGTCAAGCCTATGGAGCAAAACTGGAAGAACTCTTTGGCTTACCAGTGGAGTACCAGGATGAGCGCCTAACCACGGTTGCTGCTGAGCGCATGTTGATTGAGCAAGCAGACATTAGTCGCAATAAGCGTAAAAAAGTTATTGATAAATTAGCAGCTCAGTTGATTTTGCAAAATTATTTAGATAGAAAATTTTAAGACAGAGGAGAAACTATGTCACACGATCACAACCACGATCACGAAGAACGTGAACTTATTACACTTGTAGATGAGCAAGGAAACGAAACTTTATTTGAAATCCTTTTGACTATTGACGGAAAAGAAGAATTTGGTAAAAACTATGTTCTTCTTGTACCAGTTAATGCAGAAGAAGATGAAAACGGTGAAGTTGAAATTCAAGCATACTCATTCATCGAAAATGAAGATGGAACTGAAGGTGAATTGCAACCAATCCCTGAAGATTCAGAAGATGAATGGAACATGATTGAAGAAGTCTTCAACAGCTTTATGGAGGAGTAAAAATGTTCAGTGAACATTTTTACCCTGACGCTAAAAATAAAGACCGTCAGTAAGTTCGGGGGATGTTTTTAGCCCTGCGCTAGAAAATAGAAACGCAGGTAGTCTGGTAGACTGTATCAGCCCAGTTCCTTAAAATAAGAGAGAACTGGTAAGTCCAGTGGACGTTTTTAGCCTGACGCTAAAAATAAAATTTAGCTAGTATCTAGCAAAATGAGTAAAAAGCGAAGAGAATCTTCGCTTTTTTGTTAAGGAGATAAGCATGATTGAAGTAGAAAAATGGCTTCATAGTCGGATTGGCTTGAATTTTAGATCAGGATTGGGACGGATGCAAAGAGCGATAGATTTGCTGGGGAATCCTGAGCAAACCTATCCAATTATCCATGTGACAGGGACAAATGGCAAGGGGTCAACTATTGCTTTTATGAGGGAGCTTTTTGTTGCCCATGGGAAAACGGTTGGTACCTTTACTTCGCCCCACATTGTCAGCATCCATGACCGTATCTGTATTAATGGTGAGCCTATATCGGACACAGATTTTATTCGTTTAGCAGATCAAGTCAAAGCAATGGAGCAAAGACTTCTAGAAACCCACGATCAGCTATCTTTTTTTGAGTTGCTGACCTTGATTGCTTTGCTTTATTTTAAAGAGCAAGAAGTAGATTTGGTCCTACTGGAAGTTGGGATAGGTGGACTTCTTGATACTACCAATGTCGTGACAGGAGAAATTGCAATCATCACATCAATCGGCCTCGATCACCAGGAGACCTTGGGCGATAGTTTAACAGCAATTGCAGAGCAGAAAGCAGGAATTTTTAAGCCTGGGAAATCAGCTGTGATTGCAAATTTAGCACCGGAAGCCCAACTCGTTTGTCAAAGGACAGCCACTGATTTGGGTGTAAGTCTCTATCAAGCTAATAAAGATTTTTCTTTCCGAAATGGGAACTTTTCATCTTCTCTAGCTGACTTTAACCACCTAATATTGGGATTGGAGGGAGCATATCAGGAGGAAAATGCTGCTCTTGCCTTGCAGGCTTTTCTACTATTTATGGTACAAAGAAACGAGAAAGTAGATCAAGAAGCAGTACGTGCTGCCTTGCAAGCTACTAAATGGGCTGGAAGGCTAGAAGCTGTCACTGAGCACATTTATCTAGATGGGGCTCACAATTTACCAGCTCTAGAGCGTTTGGTTGAGTTTATCCAAGAAAAAATCCAGCAAGGGTATCAGCCTCAAATTCTATTTGGTGCCCTAAAGCGGAAAGATTATAGTGGGATGCTTACTTATTTAACAGAGCATTTACCTGATGTAGCTCTCTATGTTACGAGTTTTGACTATCAGGGTTCCTTGGAAGAGCAAGACTTTGGAGATTATACAAGCATTGCTTCCTATCGAGATTTTATAGATAATTTTGAAGCTTCTGCACAAGAGAAAGACTTGCTATTTGTGACAGGCTCTCTCTATTTTATATCTGAGGTTCGAGCTTGTCTCATGGCCCTAGATTCATTTGATTGACCCTCCTATCTTTATTTGTTATAGTAAAGGTGTGGTGGCTCAGCAGGGTTATTCTGATTTTAAGCCACTAAAAGAAAGGAGCCATCATGTCACTAAAAAAATTCACACTTTCTCTTGCTTCTTTGGCAAGTCTTAGTCTCTTAGCTGCATGTTCGCCAAAAGAGCAAGCAACTCCTTCAACTCAAGCAAGTGCTAGTACGGAAGTAACGACTGCTCAGTCAGCAGAAACGACTGTTTCTAGTTCGACTGCTAGCTCAGTAACTAACATTGATGGGACCTATAAAGGGCAAGATGAGGGCGATAGCATTACTCTCGTAGTTACTGGTAATACTGGAACATGGACAGAAGTAGAACCTGATGGCGATCAGGAAATTAAAAAGGTCACCTTCGAACCAGAAAGTCAGAGAGTCTTTATTGGAGATGATATAAAGGTTTATGTAGCTGATGGCAATCAAATTATTATTGATGATATGGGTCGCGAAATTTCTGATCGTATCGTTCTAAAAAAATAGATATCTTTTGTAAGGATTTGAATCTCGTTAACACGGATTCGGGTCCTTTTTTCTTTAATCGATTTTTGGCAAAAAAAAAATCCATACGATTAAGGTAGCTATTTTCTACCAAAAAAGTATGGAGGGATAGTTTTTATTAAAGGAACTGCTCTTGTAAAAAGTGAGCGACTCCGTCTTCTTCGTTGGTTAGCGGTAATTGCTCGTCTGCGAAAGAAAGTAGAGCGGGATTAGCATTTTTCATGGCATATCCTCTACCTGCAAAGGAGAGCATTTCTTGGTCATTGTGTTCGTCACCAAAGGCAATCAAGTTCTGTCTGTCTATATTCATGACATTGAGGAGGTATTCAAGAGCAAAGGCTTTGTGAACACCTTTGGGTGCGCATTCGAGGATGTTTAAAGGACCACCCCAAGTATTAATGTTGAGTTGATGCTTGTAAAAACTGTTCATTTCTTCTGCGAGAGCATATTTGTCACTTGCGCGAGTCTGAAATAAAATGCAGTTAGGGTCCTTGGTGACAAGTTCAGGATTAAATTGATTTTCAGGTCTGAAGTTTTCAACACCAAATAGCCTAGGGTCGGCAATCTCTTTGTTCGGAGCTGTAATGTAAAACTTTTTACGGTATTCACCTGCGATAAAGTCTGCCTCGATGTCCTCTTTGCGTTTTACGATATCCAAGAGGTATTTTTTGTCCACAGTAAGGCATTTTTCATGTTTCCAAACCTTACCAGGTAGGTGAGTGAGTGAACCGTTGAAGTTGATCATAGGAGTCTCAAGTTCAAGTTGGTCATAAAAATCTTTGGCCATACGATATGGGCGACCGGTTGCGATAACCACATGGTGGCCTTTTTTAGAGATTTTTTTAATGGTTTCTTTTGTAAAGTCAGAGAGTTTGCTTTCTCCATTAAGTAAGGTACCGTCTAAGTCCACGGCAATCATTTTTTTAGTCATAAAATCCTCCCGAATTTAGTTTCAGATAAGATGTTTCCTATTATATCAAAAAGCTGAAAGAAAAGCTGACTATAAGCAAAAATAAGAAGAATTATATCCTTTAAGAATTTTTAAAAATAGGAAAAACAGCTTGAAAATGTGAATGATTGATGATATAATAGTCATATTGTTCGTAAAATGACAAAGGAGATTAAAAATGGACAAATTATTTAAACTAAAAGAGCACGGGACAGACGTCCGTACAGAGGTGCTTGCTGGTTTAACAACTTTCTTTGCAATGAGTTATATTCTCTTTGTAAACCCTCAAATGCTTTCGCAAACAGGAATGCCTGTTCAGGGTGTATTCTTGGCAACAATCATCGGTTCTGTAGTAGGAACTTTGATGATGGCTTTCTATGCTAACTTGCCATACGCACAAGCTCCAGGTATGGGACTTAATGCTTTCTTTACATTTACGGTTGTATTCGGAATGGGCTATACTTGGAAAGAAGCTCTTGGTATGGTCTTCATCTGTGGGATTATTTCACTGATTATCACATTAACCAATGTTCGTAAAATGATCATTGAGTCTATTCCTGCAACTCTTCGTTCAGCAATTTCAGCTGGTATTGGTGTTTTCCTTGCCTATGTTGGTATTAAGAATGCTGGTCTCTTGAAATTCTCAATTGACCCAGGGACTTATACTGTAGCAGGTGAAGGAGCAGATAAGGCTCAAGCAGCGATTACTGCAAATGCAGCAGCTGTTCCAGGATTGGTAGATTTCAATACTCCAGCAGTATTGGTAGCTATTGCAGGTCTTGCCATTACAATCTTCTTTGTTGTCAAAGGTATTAAAGGTGGAATCATTCTTTCTATTTTGACAACGACAGTCCTTGCGATTGCGGTTGGTCTTGTTAATGTGTCAGGAATCGATTTTGCTAGCAACAATCTTTCAGCAGCAGTTAACGACTTAGGTACTTTGTTTGGTGCTGCTCTTGGTTCAGAAGGTTTAGGATCTTTGATTTCAAATACTTCTCGTTTGCCAGAAACTTTGATGGCTATTCTTGCCTTCTCATTGACAGATATTTTTGATACTATCGGTACTCTTATTGGTACTGGTGAAAAAGTTGGTATCGTTGCGACAAGTGGTGAAAACCATGAGTCAGCTAAATTGGATAAAGCTCTTTATTCTGACTTGGTAGCGACATCAGTAGGTGCCATTGCAGGTACTTCAAACGTTACAACTTATGTTGAGTCAGCAGCAGGTATCGGTGCTGGTGGACGTACTGGATTGACAGCCTTAGTTGTTGCTATCTGTTTTGCCCTATCAAGCTTCTTTAGTCCACTTCTTGCCATTGTTCCTTCAGCTGCGACAGCACCAATTTTGATTATCGTCGGAATTATGATGCTCTCTAACTTGAAAAATATTCCTTGGGATGATATGTCAGAAGCAGTTCCTGCCTTCTTCACCTCTATCTTTATGGGATTCAGTTACTCAATTACACAAGGGATTGCCGTTGGGTTCCTAACTTATACCTTGGCGAAGATTGTCAAAGGTCAAGTTAAGGAAGTGCATGTCATGATTTGGATTTTGGATGCTTTGTTCATCTTGAACTACATCAGCATGGCACTTAACTAAAGACAAAAACTTTAAAAAAAGAAGGAGGAATATCCTCCTTTTTTATTACTAGAAATATCGCAAAAGAAAACTTTTTGGTATAATGTTTACATGCACACAAAAAATGAAGATGAACTAATCGCTCTTGGGCAAGAGTTGGGTAGTCTACTTGAAAAAAATGATGTACTAATTTTAACTGGTGAATTAGGTGCTGGTAAAACAACGCTAACCAAAGGTCTGGCTAAAGGCTTAGGGATTCATCAAATGATTAAGAGTCCTACTTATACTATCGTTCGAGAGTATGAAGGACGTCTACCCCTGTATCACTTGGATGTTTATCGCATCGAAGGGGATGCAGATTCGATCGACTTGGATGAATTTCTGTTTGGTTCAGGTGTGACAGTTATTGAATGGGGGCACCTATTAGGTGATGCTCTTCCAGCCGACTATCTGGAATTAGAAATTCTTAAAGATGGTGAGGGCCGTGAAGTTGTCTTTCATGCCCACGGTCAACGAGCGGCAGAACTCTTGCAGAGGTTGACAGATGGAGTATGATCTTTTAATTCGTGAAGCAGAAGTAGAGGATGCTACAGGTCTTATTGCACTTTTGGATCAGATTGGTCATGAATCTAGTTTTACCAGTCTGGATGAAAATGGAATTGCAATGACTGAATCTGAAATGCAACGTTTTATTAACAAGCAGGCCCAATCGGATAATCAGATTACTCTGTTAGCTTTTTTGAATGAAGAATTGGCAGGAGTCATCAATATAACGGCTGATCAGCGTCCGAGAGTTCGACACATTGGCGATGTTTTCTTGGGCATCAAGAAAGCCTATTGGGGCAATGGTCTCGGTAGTATCCTGATGGAGGAAGCTATTGAATGGGCCCAGTCGAGTGGAAGTATTCGACGCTTACAACTGACAGTTCAAAAACGAAATCTAGCAGCTGTTCATCTATATAAAAAGATGGGCTTTATCATAGAAGGCCAGCAGGAACGTGGTGCTTGTATAGAAGGAGGAGAGTTTCTTGATGTCTACCTGATGGGGAGACTGATAGACGAATAAATGTATGGCAAAAAAAATAATTGGAATGTTTTTAGGCTTTGTTCTTGTGACAGTGCTTGGTGTGGGAGCTTATGCCTACACGATTTACCAACAAAGTACTCAGACTTTGGCCAAAACTTATAAAAAAATTGGAGAAGAAACCAAGGTCATCGAGGCGACTGAACCATTGACAATCCTTCTTATGGGGGTGGATACGGGGAATGTTGAACGTACAGACCCATGGGCAGGAAATAGTGATTCAATGATCTTGGTAACAGTGAATCCTAAAACCAAGAAAGTTGTTATGATGAGTTTGGAACGTGATATTCTGACACAAATCCAACAACCAGATGGTAGTGTTAGAGAAGCTAAACTCAACGCTGCTTATGCTGATGGTGGGGCAGAGCTTGCCATTTCGACCATTCAAAAAATGATGAATATCCATATCGACCGCTATGTCATGGTTAATATGCACGGTCTTCAAAGAATGGTTGATGCTGTAGGTGGTATCACAGTAAATAACACTCTAGGTTTCCCAATCTCTATCCAAGACCAGGAACCATTTAACACGATTTCTATCGGTGTTGGGGAACAAACCCTAAATGGTGACGAGGCGCTAGTATATTCACGCATGCGCTATCAGGATCCAGAGGGAGACTACGGTCGTCAGAAACGTCAGCGCGAAGTCATCCAAAAGATTGTTGAAAAAATTCTTAGTTTGAATAGTGTTAGTCACTACCAAGAAATTTTGAAGGCTCTTAGCGATAACATGCAGACAAATATCGAGATTACAACAACAACGATTCCTCAGTTGATGGGCTACCAAGATTCCTTTAAGAATATTGAATCTCAGCAATTACGTGGAGAGGATGCAATGATTGATGAGACATCTTACCAAATCGTGACATCTGAGCATATGTTAGAAATGCAAAATCTCTTGCGTCGTTCATTGGATAAGCCAGAAGTTACCGAATTGGAGACAAATGTAGTCTTGTATGAAAATATTTATGGTCGTCTACCACAAATAACTGGTTCTGTTGCAGATCAGGAACAACAAGGCCAATAAGAACAATAAGAAATGAATACTAAAATCGTAGGAATTTTCCTGCGATTTTTTCAAAGAAATCCGAATAGATATGTAGGAGGAAAAAATGAAAGCGGAAATCATAGCTGTTGGAACAGAGATTCTAACAGGTCAAATTGTCAATACCAATGCTCAGTTTTTATCTGAAAAGTTGGCTGAAATCGGTGTGGATGTCTACTTCCAAACGGCTGTAGGAGATAATGAGGGTCGTCTCTTATCTTTGTTGGAGATTGCTAAGAATCGTAGCAATCTGGTTATCCTAACAGGAGGATTGGGACCGACAGAGGATGATTTGACCAAACAAACCTTGGCCCATTTTCTAGGGCGTGATTTAACTTTTGATGCTCAAGCGCAGGCTAAACTAGATGACTTTTTTGCTCATCGACCGGACTATGCCCGAACTCCAAATAATGAACGCCAAGCTCAAATCGTTGAGGGTTCAATCCCGCTACCTAATGAAACAGGACTAGCAGTTGGAGGCATGATTGAGGTGGCTGGCGTGACCTATGTCGTCCTACCAGGGCCACCAAGTGAACTGAAACCCATGGTTTTAAATGAACTGTTGCCAAGATTGACAACTGGAGCTAAGTTATACTCACGTGTGCTTCGTTTCTTTGGCATTGGCGAGAGCCAGCTAGTAACGATTCTGTCGGATTTGATTGAAGAGCAGACAGATCCAACCTTGGCACCTTATGCAAAAACGGGAGAAGTGACTCTGCGTTTGTCTACCAAGGCTACTAGTCAAGAAGAAGCGAGAAAATCTTTGGATCGTCTTGAGGTTCAAATTCTTGCCCGCCAGACTTTTGAAGGTGTTGCTTTAAAGGATATCTGCTATGGTTATGGTGAGGAAGCGAGTCTAGCTAGTGTAGTTGTTGAGGAGTTGAAAAAGCAGCATAAAACCATAACGGCTGCGGAAAGTTTGACAGCAGGGCTTTTTCAAGCAACTTTGGCAGACTTTTCGGGAGTGTCAGCTATCTTTAAAGGTGGTTTTGTCACTTATAGTCTGGAAGAAAAGGCTAAGATGTTAGATATTCCACAAGTAGAGTTGGAAAAACATGGAGTTGTTTCAGCCTTTACGGCGGAAAAAATGGCAGATCAGGCACGGCTTAAAACTCAATCAGACTTTGGAGTTAGCTTGACAGGAGTGGCTGGTCCGGATAGTCTAGAAGGGCATCCTGCTGGTACAGTTTTTATCGGTTTGTCTCAAGCATCCGGCACAGAAGTTGTTCAGGTCAATATAGCTGGAAGAAGTCGAGCAGATGTTCGTAAAATTGCAGTCATGCATGCTTTTAACTTAGTTCGCAAAGCTTTATTAAGTGACTGACTTTTGATATAATAGAAGAAGGTTCTTAGAATCATTAAAATATAGGAGAACAAAATGGCGAAAAAACCAACAAAAAAATTAGATGAAATTGGGAAAAAATTTGGAGCTGATCGTGAAAAAGCTTTGAATGATGCTCTTAAATTGATTGAAAAAGATTTTGGTAAGGGCTCAATCATGCGCTTGGGTGAACGAGCAGAGCAAAAAGTGCAAGTGATGAGTTCAGGCTCTTTGGCACTTGATATTGCACTCGGTTCAGGTGGTTATCCAAAGGGGCGTATCATCGAAATCTACGGTCCAGAGTCATCAGGTAAGACAACAGTTGCCCTTCACGCTGTAGCGCAAGCACAAAAAGAAGGTGGAATTGCAGCCTTTATCGATGCGGAACACGCTCTTGACCCAGCCTATGCAGCAGCTCTTGGGGTTAACATTGACGAATTGCTCTTGTCACAACCAGACTCAGGTGAGCAAGGTCTTGAAATTGCAGGGAAATTGATCGATTCAGGTGCGGTTGACCTTGTGGTTATTGACTCAGTTGCAGCTCTTGTACCTCGTGCGGAAATCGATGGAGATATCGGAGATAGCCACGTTGGTCTTCAAGCTCGTATGATGAGCCAAGCTATGCGTAAACTCGGTGCTTCTATCAACAAGACAAAGACAATTGCTATCTTCATCAACCAGTTGCGTGAAAAAGTAGGGGTTATGTTTGGAAATCCAGAAACAACTCCTGGTGGACGCGCCCTTAAATTCTATGCTTCAGTCCGTTTGGATGTGCGTGGAAGTACACAAATCAAGGGAACTGGTGATCAAAAAGATACGAACGTTGGTAAAGAAACTAAGATTAAAGTTGTGAAAAACAAGGTAGCTCCACCGTTCAAAGAAGCTCTTGTTGAAATCATGTATGGTGAAGGGATTTCTAGAACTGGTGAACTCTTGAAGATTGCTAGTGATTTGGATATTATCCAAAAAGCAGGTGCTTGGTACTCATACAAGGGTGAAAAAATCGGACAAGGTTCTGAGAATGCTAAGAAATACTTGGCAGATCACCCAGAAATCTTTGATGAAATTGACCACCAAGTTCGTGTTCGATATGGTTTAATTGAAGAGGAAGAAGGTTCTAAAGCAAGTGCAGCAGCTGATGCAGATTCTAACCAAGAAGTAACACTTGATTTGGGCGACGCTCTTGAAATCGAAATTGAAGAATAAAAAAAGTAGCAGTAAAACTGCTACTTTTTTTATTTCGTGTTGACTAGTGGTCACTAAAGCGTCGGTATTCGATACGAAAGTCGAAGTAGTTCTCTTCTTGCAATTTTTGAAAGATGTTCCGATAGGCCTCTTCATCAAAGTGGTCGCCACGATAGAGAATTTCGAAACTCATTCCCTCGTATTCCAAGAAGGCGTTGGCAGTTTTAAAGCCATTTTGTAAGTAAAAGTCCATGCGGGCTTTTCTTTGTTCGAGATTGTCACAGTCTTCGTCTAATCGCTCCACTTCAAGAATCATGGTACGCTGGTAAAAATCAATCAATTTTTCAATAATTTCTTTTCCATAACCATGGCTACGCAAATGAGGCATGATGGCGAAAAAACTGATGTAGAAAGCTTTTTGATTGGAGATGGCAAAGGCAAAGCCAACAAACTCCTCCTCATTATAAAAGGCGAAAAAGTGAGCGTCATCCCTATCTTGATACAGTAAAAATTCGTCTAAGGGCACCCTTTCTTCTTCAGGGAAGGCCTCCTTGTTTAATTGTTCCACTTTCTCAAGGTCTGGGAATCCATCTGTAATTAACTGGCTTGTTAAGATCATACATACCCTCCTTTTCTGTCACGATTATACCAGATTGTTTACATATAGGCAACGCTTTCTTAAGGAAACTCCCTTGTTCCTCAACTTGAAAGCTGATATAATAGCCTTATGAATAAGAAATCAACGGTGGACTTGATTCATGGTCCCATTCTTCCTTCACTGATTAGTTTTGCATTACCGATTTTACTTTCCAATATCTTTCAGCAACTATACAATACAGCTGATATTTTGATTGTTGGGCGTTTTTTAGGACAGAATTCCTTGGCGGCAGTTGGAGCTACGACAGCTATTTTTGATTTGATTATTGGCTTTGCTCTCGGAGTCGGAAATGGGATGGGAGTTGTTATTGCTCGGCTTTATGGTGCTCGTAATTTTACAAAGATTAAAGAGGCTGTCGCAGCGACTTGGATTTTAGGTACAATCCTGAGTGGTCTTGTGATGCTGATGGGTTTCTTCGGCCTCTATCCACTCTTACAGTACCTAGAAACTCCCATAGAAATTCTCCCCCAATCTTATGAATACATCTCTATGATTGTCAGCTGTGTGGGAGTTAGCTTTGCTTATAATCTCTTTGCAGGATTACTACGCTCGATTGGTGATAGCCTTGCGGCGCTTGCCTTTCTTATCTTTTCAGCCATTGTTAATGTCATTCTAGATTTATATTTTATTACACAACTGCAGTTGGGTGTTCAGTCTGCAGGTCTTGCAACCATCATCTCGCAAGGTTTGTCCGCTATTCTCTGTTATTTCTATATCCGAAAAAGTGTTCCAGAGCTTCTTCCAGAACTTAAACATTTCAGATGGAATAAGGATCTCTATGTTGATCTCTTGGAGCAGGGGCTAGCCATGGGGCTGATGGGTTCAATCGTCTCTGTCGGAAGTGTCATCTTACAATCCTCTGTTAATGGATTTGGAGCAGTTATTATCAGTGCCCAAACGGCAGCACGTAGAATCATGGCCTTTGCCTTATTGCCAATGACGGCAATTTCGGCTTCTATGACGACTTTTATCTCTCAAAACTTTGGGGCAAAACGTCCAGATCGTATCGTCCAAGGTCTTCGTTTAGGTAGCTATTTGAGTATGGCTTGGGCAACCTTTGCTTGTGTGTTCCTATTTTTTGCAAGTCCTAGCCTAGTTTCTTTCTTAGCGAGTTCAACAGATGGTTACTTGATTGAAAATGGAACCTTGTACCTACGTATTAGTTCTGTTTTCTATCCATTTTTGAGTCTTTTATTGATTTATAGAAATAGTTTGCAGGGACTCGGTCAAAAACTCTTACCCCTCATATCTAGTTTTATCGAGTTTATCGGGAAAATTGTTTTCGTCGCTTGGATTATTCCATGGGCAGGTTATACAGGTGTGATTCTATGTGAACCGCTACTTTGGCTTGTTATGACTGCACAGCTTTATATCTCACTCTCTCAGCACCCTTGGATAAAAGAAGGCAAGAAGATCTTGGCTGTCGGCGGATAATCCTAGCTTCATTTATAAAAGAAAAATCCATTTCCTCTAGTGAAAATCGACTAGACTTGTGTTATAATAAGAAAGATTAAAATGTGAAAAAAGGAGATTCCTAATGGGACGTAAATGGGCCAATATCGTAGCCAAGAAAACGGCTAAAGATGGAGCTAACTCTAAAGTATATGCAAAATTTGGTGTAGAAATCTATGTAGCAGCTAAAAAAGGTGATCCAGATCCAGAATCAAACTCAGCTTTGAAATTCGTTATCGACCGTGCTAAACAAGCGCAAGTGCCAAAACACGTTATTGATAAGGCTTTGGATAAGGCTAAAGGAAATACAGACGAAACCTTTACAGAAGGACGTTACGAAGGGTTTGGGCCAAATGGTTCAATGCTCATCGTGGATACCTTGACTTCAAACGTTAACCGTACAGCTGCCAATGTCCGTGCTGCCTTTGGTAAAAACGGCGGAAACATGGGAGCTTCAGGTTCAGTATCTTACCTCTTTGACAACAAGGGTGTCATCGTATTTTCTGGTGACGACGCTGATGCTATCTTTGAACTCTTGCTTGAAGCAGATGTCGATGTAGACGATGTAGAAGCAGAAGAAGGAACAATCACTGTTTACACAGCTCCAACTGACCTTCACAAAGCTATTGTGGCTTTGCGCGAGTCTGGTATCGAAGAATTCCAAGTAACAGAACTTGAGATGATTCCTCAGTCAGAAGTGGAATTGTCAGGGGAAGACCTTGAAACCTTTGAAAAACTCTACGGAGTCCTCGAAGACGACGAAGACGTACAAAAAATCTATACCAATGTAGATGGCTTCTAATAAATAAAAACAAGCCCTTGAAAACATTGGTATTTCAAGGGCTTTTGTTATGTCTTTGTGTAGAAAAGGGGCAAGAAAGAGACAAAAATCTCTTTTGCCCAAAACGTTATTAGTTATCTATAATCGTCCATGATCCAATGGATTGTGGAAAAATCGTGGTGTTGGGATTTAGAAATCGAGATTTGGTCTACCGATTGCTATTCCCAGCACGTTTTTTGTTATGTTAAACTTTCACTCCATCATCAGTTTTCTCTTTTCTATCCAAGCCTAGGGCAAATTTTCGGATGAGAAGAAACTGGCCGTTTTCCTGCTTTGCGAAAGTGAGTACGACTGTCTTGGTGTTTGAACCGAGGGATAGATAGGTGATTTTCTTAATGTCGTAATCACCTGAGGTTGACTCAATTTCAGAATCTGGTAATCCATGCTTGCTGATGATATCTTTGTAGTTGGAGCCGCCTTTTCCTCTGTTTGCAGTGTCTCCCTCTATCAAAGCATCAAACTGTTCCTGGGTCCAAGAGAAGGTATCAGTATCTTCGATATCCTCTTCATCTGGTCTATAATCTGGTGATTTTCCAAATTTCTCATCTTCCGTTAAAGAGGTCAGACTTCTGTATGGGTGTCGAAAGTTTTTAGCCAGGTCGGTAAAAAGCCCAGAAGGTAATACTTGCGTCATTAAGACAAGAAAAATGGATAGAATACCTAGGCTTGTTCCGATGATAGCCAATGTTTTACGATTTTTAAGATTAAGACCGATACCAAAAATGCCTAGGGTGATAGCAATAATGGCAAAGAAAAAGGCTAGAATGCTAATGATTGGTAGCCAGGAACCAAGAAGGGCTAGGGTTCCAAAGATGATGGCAAAGATTCCTAAAATTTTCTCTTCTTTATGTTTCATTTGTGATTTTCTCATTTCTAATCAGGGTGTATTCTTATAGGTGTGAGATAGTGTTTATTATAGATAAAATAAGAGCTGATGTCAATTTCTACTTAGATAGTTCTCATTGAAGCTTAAATGTTCTTATGAGAACTATTTTTACTTAGAAGGGAGAAAGAATGGATAAACCGATGTTGGTCTTTAAACGTTTTTCAATCCCCAGTCTATTGACTCGGACGACTAATGATATCACGCAGATTCAAATGCTCTTTACCATGGGACTCCAAGTGGTCACTCGTGGTCCTATCATGGCTATTTGGGCCATTGGGAAAATCCTTGGCATGTCAGAATACTGGATTTGGGCAGTAGTGGTGGAGTCATTGTCAACGATCCGCAATGCTGACTTGATTCTGGTCATGAAAGAAGGAAACATCATCGAGCAAGGCAATCATGAAGAGCTTATGGCTCAGGCTGGTTTCTATGCAGACCTCTACAATAGTCAATTTACAGAAGACGAAGCAGAAGAATAAATCAAAAGAAGGCTTGACGGCCTTCTTTTTCTGCACTATACTAGAGTAGGAGACGCTAGCAGACTCGTTCTGTCAGGCTTCTTGTGTAAAATCTAGAAACAACGAGAAAACAGATGAAAAACTATCAAGAGTGGTACGAGAAGAGGAAATCAAGTCTTCTTCGACATCCACAACTATTGCAATTGATGCGAGTCTTTAATCGCATGATGACAGTTCTGATGCCCTTGGCTTACTTGACCTTGTTGGGAACAAACTTTGTAAGTAACGGGGTTGGGAAAGAACTTTCTGCTTATATTTTAGTTCCAGCTTTGGGCTTTGTCCTATTGACGCTAGTTCGTAAGTGGATCAATCAACCGCGTCCTTATGAGACTTGGGAAATTATTCCGCTACTAGATAAGGACAGTTCTGGTAATTCAATGCCCAGTCGCCATGTCTTTTCAGCAACCATCATTTCCATGGCTTGCATGCATGCAAATCTTCCTGTGGGGTTGGTTTTGTTGGTCTTATCAGCTCTTTTAGGTCTTGTACGGGTCTTGGGTGGAGTACATTATCCCAAGGATGTTTTAGTTGGCTACGTCTGTGGTCTCCTCTTGGGAATTCTTTTCTTTATTGTGTAAGAAGCAAAGCAAGTGGGCTTGGCCTCGTAACCACTTACGGGTCAAAAGTGACCACTTGCTTTTTTGCTCTTGTAAAGTCTTTTAGGCTTTGGTATAGTAGATGCAGAAAGGAGATAGGATGAAGTTACGAATCGAGATTGATAGTGAATTAACTGAGACAGAGATTGTCATCAAGGCTGCAGCCCTGACAGATGAGATAGCTGACTTGCAACGACTCTTGCAAGAAACCAAGGCTCCTAGGTTGATCTTTTATAAGGGGACGGGTGAATATTACTTAGACTTGGCAGAAATTCTCTTTTTTGAGACAGAAGGTAGCAAGATTTACGCCCATACCCAGAAAGAGGCCTACGAGGTTCGGCTCAAGCTTTATGAGTTGGAGTCCATCCTGCCCTGTTATTTCAGTCGGGTTTCCAAGTCGACCATAGCCAATATCCGTCAGGTCTACTCGGTGGATAAGTCCTTCTCAGGGACAGGCACTATTTCCTTTTATCAAACCCACAAGGAGGTTCACGTGTCACGACACTATCAATCCCTCCTAAAAGAAAATCTAAGAAACATGAGGTAAGAACATGAAAAAGAAAGCATTTGGTATTGTGTTGCTAGTGTTGGCAGCTTTAGTATTGTTACAGGGAAGTTTTGGAATTCCTTCATTTGGAGGGCAGATTTGGCCCTTGATTGGTATTGGATTTTTTGCCTATCAATCAGTTGAAGCTTTGCTTCGTCGTCATTTCAATTCAGCCACTTTTACAGCCCTAGTGGCCCTCATGATTGCTAATCACTTTTATGACATTTTACCGATTCCCAATCAATCACTGTTCTGGGCGGGAGTGCTAATCGTTCTCGGAGTTGGCATGTTGACTAATTCGAACAAAACATGGAACGAGAAAAAATGGTGGTATGACGGTAAAAAGACCATTCTAACAGAAAAGGAAGTTTCCTTTGGTAGTGGAACTTTTTACAAACAGGACCAAGACTTGGTAGAAGACCAGTTTGAAGTTAGCTGTGGGAATGCCAAGATTTATTATGACAATGCAGAGATGTTAGGTGATAGTGCAACCTTGAAGGTAGAAGTCAGTTTAGGGAATGCAGTTATCTATGTGCCCCAACACTGGAGAGTGGACCTGAAGGTGGAGACTTCTTGTGGAGTAGCTAAGGCAGATGCTCCTGTAGCCCCAACCAGCAAAACCTTGATTATCCGTGGAGAGGTAGCTTTTGGTAAATTAGAAGTTGTCTACGTCAAATAAAAAAAGTCTTCCAATTCCCTTGCCAAAAATAAGAAAGTGTGATAACATAGTACGGTATGTGGTGCTAGCACATCCGCTATATTAGATCTAATAGGAGGAAAACACAATGGCTAAAGTATGTTACTTTACAGGTCGTAAGACTGTATCAGGAAACAACCGTTCACACGCGATGAACCAAACTAAACGTGCCGTAAAACCAAACCTTCAAAAAGTTACTGTTCTTATCGATGGTAAACCTAAAAAAGTTTGGGCTTCAGCTCGTGCTTTGAAATCAGGAAAAGTAGAACGCGTTTAATAAACATGAAAAGACCTACAGGGTCTTTTTTGTTTTGCTCGACAGCTGAAATCATTTGAAAAATCAAGCAAATATCCGATGATACATCATTCTGCTTTTACAGTTGGGCTGAAATATGATAAAATAGAGTATCAACTATTTGAGGTAAAAAAAATGACTGTAAAAATTAATACAAAAGATGGTCAAGTCGAACTGACAGATGATGTAATCGCTACTGTCGTAGGTGGTGCAGCAACTGAAATTTTTGGTGTAGTCGGTATGGCTAGTAAAAATGCCCTCAAAGATAATTTCCAAGCCCTTCTTGGTAAGGAAAATTATTCAAAAGGTGTAGTCGTTAAAGCAGCTGAAGACGGTAGTATTGCAGTTGATGTATATACTGTATTGAGCTACGGTACAAAAATCAGTGAAGTTTCAAAAAACATCCAAGAACGTGTTCGCTTTAGCCTAGAGAACCAACTTGGAATCACTGCTCAAACTGTGAATGTCTACATTCAAAATATCAAAGTTGTAGGAGAATAATCGTGTCAAATATTACTACAAGCTTATTTCAAGAAATGGTACAGGCTGCTTCAACTCGTTTGAACAAGCAAGCCGAATATGTCAATTCATTGAACGTCTTCCCAGTTCCAGACGGAGATACAGGAACAAACATGGGGATGACTATCGAAAATGGTGCTAAAGAAGTAGCAGACAAACCAGCTTCAACTGTTGGTGAGGCTGCAAGTATCTTGGCTAAAGGTCTTTTGATGGGTGCGCGTGGGAACTCAGGAGTTATCACTTCTCAGCTTTTCCGCGGATTTTCACAAGCCATCAAGACAAAAGAAGAGTTAACAGGAAAAGATCTAGCTCTTGCCTTCCAATCAGGTGTTGAGGTTGCCTACAAGGCTGTTATGAAGCCTGTTGAAGGAACAATCTTGACTGTATCACGTGGAGCTGCTATCGGTGCTAAGAAAAAAGCAGAACAGACAGATGACGCAGTTGAAGTTATGCGTGCAGCCTTGGAAGGAGCTAAAGCAGCCCTTGCTAAAACTCCAGAAATGCTTCCAGTATTGAAGGAAGTTGGAGTTGTGGACTCAGGTGGTCAAGGTTTGGTCTTCATCTATGAAGGATTCCTTTCAGCTCTTACTGGTGAATACAGTGCATCTGAAGACTTTGTAGCGACTCCAGCCAATATGGGTGAGATGATCAATGCAGAACACCACAAATCTGTAGCTGGACATGTGACAACAGAAGACATTACCTTTGGTTACTGTACTGAAATCATGGTTGCCCTTAAACAAGGCCCAACTTATGCTAAAGAGTTTGACTACGAAGAATTCCGTAACTACTTGAACGAACTTGGGGATTCTCTACTTGTTGTCAATGATGACGAAATCGTTAAAGTTCACGTCCATACAGAAGATCCAGGACTTGTTATGCAAGAAGGTCTCAAGTATGGTAGCTTGGTCAAGGTTAAAGTCGATAACATGCGTAACCAACACGAAGCGCAAGTAGAAAAAGAAGCTCAAGTCAGCAAGCCAGCTGAAGAAAAAGAATATGCTCTTATCGCAGTAGTAGCTGGACAAGGATTGGCAGACATTTTCCGTGCACAAGGTGTGGACTACGTCATCGAGGGCGGACAAACCATGAACCCTTCGACAGAAGACTTTGTCAAGGCTGTTGAGAAAGTTAATGCTCGTAACATCATCTTCTTGCCAAACAACAAAAACATCTTCATGGCAGCTCAATCTGCAGCTGAAGTATTGGAACAACCAGCTGTTGTAGTAGAAGCGCGTACAATTCCTCAAGGATTGACTAGCCTTCTAGCATTTGACCCAAGCAAGTCTATCGAAGAAAACCAAGAACGCATGACTGCAGCTCTTGGGGACGTTGTCAGCGGTAGTGTAACAACAGCCGTTCGTGACACGACTATCGATGGTCTAGAAATTCATGAAAATGACAATCTTGGTATGGTGGATGGTAAGATTCTCGTATCAAATCCTGATATGCACCAAACCTTGACTGAAACATTGAAACATATGTTGGACGAAGACAGTGAAATCGTAACCTTCTATGTTGGAGAAGACGGAAGCGAAGAATTGGCAAATGAAATTGCTCAAGAAATCGCAGAAGAATTCGAAGATGTCGAAGTAGAAATTCACCAAGGACAACAACCGGTTTATCCATATCTTTTCAGTGTGGAATAAAGAATGAAATAAATAGAAAAAGAAAGTTGAGGAATCAACTTTCTTTTTTTGTGACATTTGTCATATTTCCTCATGACAGAAGCTTCTAGTGATT
This sequence comes from Streptococcus infantis, assembly GCF_964243025.1. GTDB lineage: Bacteria > Bacillota > Bacilli > Lactobacillales > Streptococcaceae > Streptococcus > Streptococcus infantis_N. The sequence continues at coordinate 228,180 of NZ_CAXTDJ010000003.1, read as the reverse complement.
CTACCTTCAAAGAATTATACTAGATGTATCAAATGGAGGAAGAAAAAAATGAAAGATAAAGTAATTGTCGCAATGAGTTTAGTAGCAGCAGGAGTCATGACTTATCTCATGTTCTCAGGATTGGATGAAGGCTTCTATCATTTTCCTTGGGAGCTATTTGCAGGATTTGGAATCATGTCTTGGTTGATCCGAGAAGGTTTGAAATTGGTCTCAGATGTGAAAAAGGAGTTTGAAAAATGAAAAAAGCGATTCTCTTTCTTTTTATTGGACTGTCACTAGTGGTATGGTTGGTAGAAATGTTTACAGGTTGGTTTGATCAAGCCTTCCTTCACCAAGTTATTCGCGGTGCCTGGGGTCTAGGATTTATGATTTTTATCGCCTTTCCGATGGGGATGGAATGGCTGAAAGGAGAATATCATGAATATGATTAAGGTAGAAAGCCTAAATAAAAACATCAAGGGCAAGGCTATATTGAAGGATATTTCCTTTGATGTAGCTGAAGGTGAATGCGTCGCCTTGATTGGGCCAAATGGTGCTGGAAAGACAACACTCTTGGACTGTTTGCTTGGAGATAAACTGGTCACAAGCGGTCAAGTATCCATCCAAGGCTTGCCAGTGACGAGCTCTAAGTTGGACTACACAAGATCCTACCTGCCTCAAGAAAATGTTATCGTTCAGAAATTAAAGGTCAAAGAGTTGATTGCTTTCTTTCAAAGTATTTATCCAAATCCCTTGAGCAACCAGGAGATCGATCAACTATTGCAGTTTGACCAGCAACAAAAAGAACAGTTGGCAGAAAAATTGTCAGGTGGGCAAAAGCGTCTCTTCTCTTTTGTCTTGACCTTGATTGGGCGACCAAAACTTGTCTTTTTAGATGAGCCAACTGCGGCCATGGATACTTCAACTCGTCAACGTTTTTGGGAAATTGTTCAGGAGCTAAAAGCTAAGGGAGTTACCATTCTCTATTCCTCCCATTATATCGAAGAGGTAGAGCATACAGCTGACCGGATCTTGGTCTTGAATAAGGGAGAGTTGATTCGCGATACAACACCTCTAGCCATGCGCAGTGAGGAGATTGAAAAGCACTTTATCCTTCCTCTAGCATACAAGGAAGTCATTGAGCAGTCTAACTTGGTTGAAAACTGGTCACAAAAACAAGATGCTTTGCAAGTAGTTACACGTGAAGCGGATGCTTTTTGGGAACTGTTAGTTCAAGCAGGATGTAGCATACAAGAAATCGAAGTTAATAACCGTAGTTTGCTAGATACAATCTTTGAAGAAACACAGAAGGGAGATGACTAAGATGAAACGATGGATCGCACTAAATAAGATAGAATTTCTATTGACCAAACGGCAACTAGTCTATTATTTATTATCAGTAGGGATGCCGACAGCCTTCTATTTATTCTTTTCAGGCATGTACCAGGAAACACCAGGTGGACCGGCTAATTTTATGCGCGACTACCTCATCTCCATGACAGCTTTTTCCATGATGTCGACAGCTATCTTTTCATTCCCAGTTGTTTTACATACCGACAAGATCAACAACTGGCAGAAAATATTACGTCATAGCCCTGTAAATATGGTAGAATATTATCTATCAAAGATAACAAGTATGATGGTTGATTATTTGGTCTCAATTCTGGTTGTTTTCTCAGTTGGGCATTTTGTAAGAGGTGTGGATATGTCTCTTGGAAACTGGATTGGGGCTGCGTTCTTGCTGATAGTAGGAAGTGTTGCCTTTGTAGCACTTGGCTTGACCCTGACTCTCTTGCCGTCCAGTCAGCTGATGTCTGTCGTGGGCAATCTTCTTTACTTTGGCTTGGCTGTTTTAGGCGGACTCTGGATGCCTGTCTCTTTATTTCCAGACTGGATGCAAGCAATCGGGAAGCGTCTACCAAGCTATCAGTTGATGGAGTTGCTCAAGACCTTCTTAAACGAGGGTGGCATCAATTTATCAGCCACAGTTTATCTACTTGTTTTTTCAGCAGTTTTGTTTGGTTTGACCATTTACCTTCAAGGTCATAAGGAGAATGCTTAATGCTTGAAAGACTGAAAAGCATACATTATATGTTCTGGGTCAGTTTAATTTTTATGATTTTCCCCATCCTGCCTGTAGTGACTGGGTGGCTTTCTGCCTGGCATTTATTGATTGATATTCTATTTGTAGTTGCGTATTTGGGTATTTTAACAACTAAGAGCCAGCGCCTATCTTGGCTTTTCTGGGGGATCATGCTGACTTATGTAGTTGGGAATACTGCCTTTGTTACTGTTAATTATATCTGGTTTTTCTTTTTCCTATCCAATCTCTTAAGTTATCATTTTGGTGTACGTAGTTTAAAGTCTTTACATGTCTGGACTTTTCTCCTTGCTCAAGTGCTTGTTGTGGGCCAACTTTTGATTACTCAGAGAATCGAAGTTGAGTTTCTATTCTATTTACTTGTAATTCTTGCTTTTGTCGATTTAATGACATTTGGTATGGTTCGGATTCGCATTGTGGAGGATTTGAAAGAAGAACAGGCCAAGCAAAATGCTCAGATAAATTTATTGCTTGCTGAAAATGAACGCAGTCGTATCGGTCAGGATTTGCATGATAGTTTGGGACATACCTTTGCTATGCTGAGTGTCAAGACAGATCTAGCCCTGCAGTTATTTCAGATGCAGGCCTATCCACAGGTGGAGAAGGAATTAAAAGAAATTCACCAGATCAGCAAAGATTCCATGAATGAAGTGCGTACCATCGTGGAAAATCTGAAATCAAGGACCCTAGCTTCAGAACTTGAAACTGTTAAAAAGATGCTTGAGATTGCTGATATTGAAGTCCAGGTTGACAATCAATTGGACAAGGCTAGCCTGACCCAGGATGTGGAGTCAACGACTGCTATGATTTTATTAGAACTGGCGACCAATATCATTAAGCATGCCAGCGCTAACAAAGCCTATCTAAAACTGGAACGTACAGATCAGGAATTGCTCCTGACAGTCAGAGATGACGGGAAAGGTTTTGCAACTATAAAAGGGAATGAACTCCATACAGTCCGTGACCGTGCAGTAGCCTTCTCAGGTCAAGTAGAGCTGGTCAGTTTGAAAGATCCCACAGAGGTGCGCGTGCATCTGCCTTATAAGGAGAGAAAGTAGATGAAAGTATTAGTCGCAGAAGATCAAAGTATGCTTAGAGACGCCATGTGCCAGCTCTTAAGTTTTCAACCAGATGTGGAGACTGTCTTGCAAGCGAAAAATGGAGCCGAGGCTATCGAGGTTTTGGAGAACGAAACAGTAGATATTGCCATCCTTGACGTCGAAATGCCAGTCAAGACAGGACTCGAAGCTCTCGAGTGGATCAAACAAGAAGTTCCTGAAACCAAGGTGGTTATCGTTACGACCTTTAAACGCCCAGGTTATTTTGAACGAGCAGTCAAAGCAGGAGTAGATGCCTATGTCTTGAAAGAGCGAAGCATCGCTGAGCTCATGCAAACCCTGCATACGGTGTTAGAGGGACGCAAGGAGTATTCTCCAGAGCTGATGGAAGTCATGATGACCCATCCCAATCCCTTGACCGAGCAGGAAGTCGCTGTTTTGCATGGAGTAGCACAGGGGCTGTCCAACCAAGAGATTGCGGACAAGCTCTACCTCTCAAACGGTACCGTCCGTAATTACATGACCAATATCCTCTCCAAACTAGGCGCCAGCAACCGAACCGAAGCAGCCAAAACTGCCGAAGAAGAAGGCTGGTTGTAAGGGGGAATAGTAAGAAAAAATCTCTTAGAAATGAATCTAAGAGATTTTTTTGTATTATTCAAGTCTATTTGGCTACCCAGCCAATGGCATCGTGTGGTGGGTTTTCGGTGTCAATCCAGATGAATTCGATGCCAATTTCGCCATTTTTAAACTTGGTCAATCGAATGCCGTTGATTTCTAGTTCATTGAGTCTTTGACCTGTCAAAACTTCTCGTTCCTTCAACTGGAAAACACCACGCAAAATCCAATTTCCAAGAATTTCTTGCTTATCAGTTGACTGAATCGCCTTACCAGCTTCTTGGTTGATATAGGCATTGATGACATCACCAGAAGGTAAAAATCTTAGTTTAAAGGTTCTTTCCTCTTTGGATAGAGCTAGTTTTTTACTATCAGGTTCAAAGGTCCCAAATCCTGGTCCGAAGAAGTCAGGCCTTTCATCGTGGAAATTTTTGGAGTCAGGCAGAGGAATGTATACTTCACTAACTGGACGATAGACGAGTTGTTCAATTTCTTTAATGAGTTTTTCATTGTCAGTATTATGGACAAAGTGAATCAAGTTTTCACGAATAGCCTTCATCTTAGCTTTTTCTTCTTTGCTAGTCCATTTCTTCAAGAGGATTTCTTCTAAAGAAAAAGTCACAAAGGCTAGTTCTTCTGGAGCTAATTTGTCCTTGAATTTATCCTGAATCTTTAAAATCCGTGGCAGACGATCTTTCTTAGCTAGTTTTGATCCGCCATTAAAGGCATTAAAACCAGAGTTTTCTTCTACATTTCCATGTTTGTCTGTGATTACCCAAGATACTGTTTCTAAGATATGGGATTGTTCCTTTTCAGCTGTTAGCAAATGAAGATTTTCAAAGAGAGAAAAAGGATCTTCGATGTAATGAACATCCCAAGTATCTACCACAATGTCTTTATTGTTAAAAGTCATGTGAAGCTGGCTGTCAGCTGCCGTGTACTTGTAGTGGTGTTGTCCATCCGTAAATCGGAAATTGGTCGGATTGTTTTTGGTAGTTGATCCTTCAATGACTAGGTTATCAATATCGACTGGTAAATAAGATGTTTCACCTACAAAAATCTTCGGATTTTCTCCCTTTGGTGTTGGCATCAGAACGTGGTAAACAGCTTCAACATTGACCGAGTCAGAGTTGAATCCCTTGATTTGCGCCTTAGAGGACTCAATTCTCTGATTCCGCAGAGTCGCAATCTTTCGTGCCAACTCCTCATAGCGTTGATAGTTTACCTTGTCTGCTGCTTCTTTATCTACTGAAATATCCGCATGAAATTTGATGTCACCTAATAAGTCCGTCCAAGATTGAGAATCTTTCTTGAACTGAGCGATTTTTTGGTCTCCAGAATTAATCCCAAAAGACTTGATGCCTACTAGGTATTTATGATTTTCATCTACAACAACAGAAGCATCATAGGAAGTATTGGCGATATCTTCCCCGACAGCATTAAAAGCCTTCTGGAAAACCGTCTCCTGAAACTTGGAGTTGACAATCGGAGCCACATAATTCTCTGTTTGTCCTTCGTCTTCGGATTCTGCCTTTTGAGAGAAAGCTTGGCTCAAGCTAGCGAAGTTGATAATTAAGGTTTTGTATTTTTCTTTTTGTTCAGACTTTAGATGTTCCCACATAAGCGCCCTCTTTTCTATTTTCAGTATATCAAAAGAAGATTAGTTTTTCACTAATCCTCTTATATATTCGTTAATTAATACTGTAAAATTCAAGTTTGCCTTGTTTTTTGACAAATCTCAAATACTCTTCATCTGACAGAAGGGCTAAACCATCGTCATAAGCTTTGATTTTTTCAAGAGCCTGTTCATAGCTGTCCACAAAATCCTTGACATAGGATTGCCCTTCAAACTGGCCATTCATCTTAGTGTAGATAATGGCGAATTTCCTTGAGCGGTCAAGTTGAGATTGCCCTTGGCTCTCATTTAAGGCCATAGCAACATTCTCTGCGATGCGTTTAATCACAGGGACAACAACACTGTTTCCGGCTTGCTTGTAGAGCTGACCGTTAGAAACCCCTTCTGGGATTTTAAAGGATTTAGGGTAACCTTGGACATTAAAGGTTTCTTTCGGTGTTAGCTTACGGATTTCACCGCTATCCGTCAAAATCAATGGAACATTATGTCCACCTGTTCCCATATTGGCTGTGAGAGTAGGTACGACACCGTTTTTATTTTCACGGACATATTGACGGCGCCATTGGTAAACTGTATCTTGACTGGTGACTTCAAACTTCAACTGGTCGTAGAAATTCTGCTTGCCTTCACGGTAGTAGTAGACCTCATCTAGTTTATCACCGAAGTTAATCACATCCTGAAGACTCGTAGTCAACTTGATTTCCTCTGGGAATTCAAACAAGTCATAAGCCTCTTTGGTATCAAAACCGACAATGTAGATACGCTCACGGTTTTGTGGGATATTTCCGTAGTCTTTCCCGTTGAGGACTTTCCACTTGATGAAGTAGTTGTTCTCGGTCAAGGCTTCACGAATAACTTTGAAGGTATTGCCATGGTCATGACCTACCATGTTCTTGACGTTTTCGATGAAGATAGCACGAGGTTTACATCCCTCAATCATGCGAAGCAATTCGAAGAAAAGATCGCCACGATCGTCATCAAATCCCTTGCGATAACCCGCAATACTAAAGGCTTGGCAAGGGAAACCTCCCATAATCACATCCACGCGCTCAGCTGGAATGTCCTCTGGCTGAACATCGTGAATATCACGACCATCCAAATAGGTATCTGGATGGTTTAACTGATAAGTCTGACGCGCATACTTATCAAATTCATTGGCATACACCACTCTGAACTCGTTGGTTTGTTCAAAACCCAACTCAATTCCCCCAACACCTGAAAAGAAAGCTGCAATGTTGTACTTCTCAGGTCGGTTCGAACTTACAGAATTTGTCATGTAGTAACCTGCTTTCTATAATAAAAGTTAAGCAATGTTTAACCTTTATTCAATTTTTTTAGTAGAATATTATAAAGTTTGCTAATTTTCTCTCTTGATTCTGATTTAAATTTCCTATATTTTTCATCATCATCAACAGTATTTAACACTATAGAATAATAGTTCTCTATCTCCATGATATATTCTGTAAGAAGTTTATAAAATTTCTCATCAGTGAATTTATAAAAACTAGATTTTTTTCTAAGGATCTTTAAAATATCTGTCATATCAGTAATACCAGTTAATTTAATCCTACCATTAGTATGAATATAATTGATATCAGATTCAGCTTTTGGTATTTTATACTGCATAAGTTCAAAATATATATCTTGAAAAATTTTAGAGTTTTTTTCTCTCTTCAATTTTATATTTTCAAAAATTAAATTAATCACAAAAGTAATAACCGATAATATAATAGCTATTGCTGATAAAACATTACTCCACATATCTATTCAATAGCCTCCTTAATAGAGTAGTCTAAATTCTCGTTTTCAAAAACAAGAGTATATTTAGATTCAACTCTTTTTTTACCAATTTTTTCAAGTTCTTCTGCAAAAAGACCTTGAAAAAAAGATGATGCTACATTTTCGATTTCAGGTGGAAAAATTAATTTAATTTTTTCCTCATCCTGTATATAAGGCTTTATTTGATTTTTAAAAATTTCTTTCCCTTCTGGATTACCAGCCAAGCTTATGTATGTTTTTTTAAATGTTAACTTTATTTCTTTCATCTTCACTATCCTTTTTTTCCAAAACAAAATTCAAATTATAACCAACACCAGGTAAATATATTTTTGATTTAGAATATACTTCCTTTTCTGGTTTAGCAGACTGAAAGTCGGAATTCGAGAATGAGACGTAACCTTGAGAATCTTCATTCAATAAATTATGATGAAACTTCACTAACTCATGCCCGCTCATTATATAGCAATAGTTGCTTTCCGAATAATCTATAATCGATTTAAGAAGTTTAGTACTTCCTCTACCACCACTAATCATTGTATCTTGTCTACCCGATATTTCATGTTGTAAAGAAGCAATAATCCAAAAAATATTTTCAGTATACTGTTGATTAAAGAAGGTTTCATGGATATTATAAATTCTCTTTATATCCTGATATTTTAAACCCATTTTACAAGGATGAGACTGTGTAATTTTATTCTTTACTAAATCACCCATTTTTATTGTAGAAAAATTCAATATAACAACATTTAAAGCTGAAAAATTTCTATCAGGTTTTTGAATATGAACAAAACTATCAGAATAATCTATATCCACTAAGCAATCAGATCTCCCGTGTTCTATAGCGTTTCCAACCAATTCGCCTATAGTATTAGCAATGGAAAATAAAATCTTTTTATCATCAATTATAAATAAATTTTTTAAAAAGCTTACTATTGTCGAGGAAAAAGACGAGAAGTCATTTTTAGAGGTTACCCATAATCTCAAATGTGTCCGTGTATATTTTACTTGAAATTCCGTCAAAAATTTTTCAAGCGAGTAATTTCCATTAGGCGGATTTAAGTATTTTATAGGCGAATCGTAAATTCCTGAAGATACCACGTTCCTAGTTACTTCTAAATAGACTGATACAACAAAACCTTGACTAATTAGATAAAAACAAATGCATTCAAAATAAATATAAGACAATTTATCTTGTAACTCTATAGAATCAAAATTAAATTCTATATTTCGGATTAGTTTAGGTTTTTCTAGAATCGATGTTGAAAAAGAAATAATCGAAGACAATAAATCTGCATCGAAATTTTTAATCTTTGTTCTGAAAGAATAATATTTTTTCCCTTTTTTATCTTTCTCTAATCGTGGTTTATAGTTAGAATAATTAGAGAAAATCAAATCTACATTTTGACTCATAGAATATCATCCCAACTTCTTCATCTCATCAATACGCGCTATTGTCGCGTCGTACTTAGCTTGGTAGTCGGCTTGTTTGTCGCGTTCTTTTTGGACGACTTCTGGTTTGGCATTGGCTACGAAGCGTTCGTTAGAGAGCTTCTTACCGACCATATCCAGTTCTTTTTGCCATTTAGCCAGTTCCTTGTCGAGACGAGCTAGTTCTTCTTCGACATTAAGGAGGTCAGCGAGTGGCAAGTAGATTTCTGCTCCTGTGATGACGCTTGACATAGCGAGTTCAGGTGCAGGGATGTTTGATGCGATTTCCAAGTGTTCAGGATTTGTGAAACGTTTGATGTAGTTGACATTGCTGTTAAAGAAGGCTTCCAAGTCGCTATCGCTTGTCTTAACAAGGATGGTGATCGGCTTGCTTGGAGCAACGTTTACTTCCGCACGCGCATTACGAACAGCACGGATTAAGTCTTTGAGGCTTTCCACGCCAGTGTGAGCCGCAAGGTCTTCAAAGGCTGGATTAACAGTTGGGTATTCTGCTGTAACAATAGAGCCTTCTGAGATTTGTCCAAAGATTTCCTCTGTCACGAATGGCATGATTGGGTGAAGGAGACGAAGGATCTTGTCCAAAGTATAAAGGAGAACAGAACGTGTGATGACTTTCTCTTCTTCGTTATCACTATAAAGGACTTCCTTGGTCAACTCAACGTACCAGTCCGCGAACTCGTCCCAGATGAAGTTGTAGAGGATGTGTCCCGCAACACCAAACTCAAACTTGTCAAAGTTCTCAGTGACTTTTCCAATCGTTTCATTGAGGTTGTGGAGAATCCAGCGGTCTGTGACATTTCCAGCTTCCTTGTTAACAACTTTTTCGACATTGGCAGTTGCTTGCTCAAGGGTCAAACCTTCATTGTTCATGAGGATGTAGCGAGAGATGTTCCAGATCTTGTTAATGAAGTTCCATGAAGCATCCATTTTCTCATAAGAGAAGCGCACATCTTGCCCTGGTGCAGAACCGTTTGAAAGGAACCAACGAAGGGCATCGGCACCGTATTTCTCGATAACATCCATCGGGTCAATCCCGTTTCCAAGAGATTTCGACATCTTGCGTCCTTGTTCGTCACGGATGAGACCGTGGATAAGGACGTTTTGGAATGGCTGACGACCTGTGAATTCCAAAGATTGGAAGATCATACGAGATACCCAGAAGAAGATGATATCGTAACCTGTTACCAAGGTTGAAGTCGGGAAGTAACGTTTGAAGTCTTCAGAGTCGACATCCGGCCAGCCCATAGTTGAGAATGGCCAGAGGGCAGAACTGAACCAAGTATCCAAGACATCTTCGTCTTGTTTCCATCCGTCACCTTCTGGTGCTTCTTCGCCGACGTACATTTCACCCTCAGCATTGTACCAGGCAGGGATTTGGTGACCCCACCAAAGCTGACGAGAGATAACCCAGTCGTGGACATTTTCCATCCATTGAAGGAAAGTATCGTTGAAACGAGGTGGGTAGAATTCTACCTTGTCCTCTGTGTCTTGGTTTGCAATAGCATTTTTAGCTAATTGATCCATCTTGACGAACCATTGCGTAGACAAGCGTGGCTCAACTACAACACCTGTACGCTCTGAGTGACCAACGCTGTGGACACGTTTTTCGATTTTGACGAGGGCACCGATTTCTTCCAACTTGGCAACAACTGCCTTACGAGCTTCAAATCGGTCCATACCTGCAAATTCGAAGGCCAAGTCGTTCATAGTTCCGTCGTCGTTCATGACGTTAACTTGTGGCAAGTTATGGCGTTGACCAACCAAGAAGTCGTTTGGATCGTGGGCAGGTGTTATTTTCACGACACCAGTACCAAACTCAGGATCCGCGTGCTCATCTCCAACGATTGGGATGAGTTTATTAGCGATTGGAAGGACGACGTTTTTACCGATCAAGTCCTTGTAGCGTGGGTCTTCTGGATTGACTGCAACCGCAACGTCCCCAAACATTGTCTCAGGACGAGTTGTCGCAACCTCAAGGGCGCGTGAGCCATCTTCTAGCATGTAGTTCATGTGGTAGAAGGCACCTTCGACATCCTTGTGGATAACCTCGATATCGGAAAGAGCTGTACGAGCTGCTGGGTCCCAGTTGATGATAAACTCACCACGGTAGATCCAACCTTTCTTGTAAAGGTCCACAAAGACCTTGCGAACGGCTTTTGACAAACCTTCATCAAGCGTGAAACGCTCGCGAGAGTAGTCTACAGAGAGCCCCATTTTGCCCCATTGTTCCTTGATGGTAGTGGCATATTCGTCTTTCCATTCCCAAACCTTATCGAGGAATTTTTCACGACCGAGGTCATAACGCGTAATGCCCTCACCACGCAAGCGCTCCTCAACCTTAGCTTGAGTGGCAATACCAGCGTGGTCCATACCAGGAAGCCAAAGGGTGTCAAAGCCTTGCATGCGTTTTTGACGGATGATGATGTCCTGTAAAGTCGTATCCCAAGCGTGACCAAGGTGGAGTTTCCCAGTTACGTTTGGTGGTGGAATGACGATTGAATAAGGCTTAGCCTTTTGATCTCCTGAAGGCTTGAAAACATCCGCATCAAGCCATTTTTTATAACGACCAGCCTCAACCTCGGCTGGATTGTATTTAGGCGAAAGTTCTTTAGACATGTGTTTGTCCTTTCTCTATTGTATTCATTTTATCTTGAATCTGCTTAGCAGCTTCTTCTGCAGACAGATTCGTATTATTTATTTTAAGGTAGTGGTGCAACTCATTCGGTTGATGTTGGGAATTTAATTGAAGTGTTTCAGCGGTCTCTAAAATTTCTCTTTCAGATATCTCAATATGCCGTTTCAAGGGCTTGTGCTTCAACCGGTTCTCCGTTCGATTTCGACGTAAACGCTCTTCAAGACTTGTTTCCAATTCAACAAACAGAATCTCTTGATGAAAGTTATCCAATAAATCCTGAATTTGCTTTAAATACATCAGCTGGTACTGATTTGAAAAATCAATTACGTCAGTTAAAATTACTGATCGCTGATTTCTTGCACTTGCTCCAAGGAAAGAAAAGGTGATTCCACGAACAAATTCCCACATTTCCTCTGTAAAGTCCTGATAGATTTCTAGTGCAAAATCGATGGCTTGATGGTTATAAAAGAGGGTAGCATCTGTCAGTCGAGATAACTCTTGACCAATCGTCATTTTCCCAGAAGCCGGAGCCCCAATGATGAAAAGATGCATCAAATTACCTCCCATTCACTCTTCAGCAAGCCATATATGAGACTATCGCAACGATTTCCTTGGGCATCTTTGCGGTCTCGGATACGAGCTTCGAGGGTAAAGCCAAGTTTCTCAGCGACTCGTTGACTTTGGACATTATATCCAAAGCAAGAGAGTTCTATCTTGTGAAGACCCAATTTTATAAAGCCTAGGTCAATCAAAGAACGCGCCGCTTCGGGCACATAGCCTCGCCCCCAATAGTCTGGGTGCAAGGTATAGCCAATCTCCAATACATCGTCTTCGTAACGATGGTTGAAATCAACAGAGCCGATGATCTTATCCGTCCCTTTGACCACAATGCCGTAACCAGCTGGGAGTTTGTCTTTTTGATTGCGCTCAGGAAGGATATGCTCCAGATAGTAAATTTCATCTTCCAAGGTCTTGACGGGTGGAAAGCCAGCTGAATAAGAAACCTCTGGCAGACTAGCGTAGGCATGAATATCCTCAGCATCCGCTACTGTACGGACTCGCAAGACAAGTCGCTCGGTTTCTATTCGTTCTGGCAGTTCAGCTCTTGTCATCCTTCTTCCTCGCTTTCTTGATAAAGCTACCCATGGAATCGACTCGGTCATCCAGATAACGATAAACGCGTTGATGACCGTCCCCCATAAAGTAAGTCGGGGCAAAGCGGTCATTTTTAAAATGCTCTTTATCGTCCAAGAGCTCTGGATTGGCCAGACGGTCGATAATCTTGGCAAAGATATGGCAGATGCCATCTTCCTCGATAATCCTATCCACTTGGCAATCCAATACGACCGGACAAGCCTCTAAAATCGGCGCCTGAGTCTGTTCAGAAATCTCGTAGTCAAGTCCCAAATGTTTCAATTTCTCCCGATGGCTGATAAAGCCAGCCTGTTCCATTTCGAGCATGAAGTTTTCATCAGGGATGTTTACGGTAAACTGTTGATAATGCTTAATCTGGTCGGCTGCATTTTCCTCAGCACCAACACCGATGACCAGCCAATCGCCCAGACTATAAGAGGAACTGCAGGTCGTGATATTGTACCCAAAGTTCTTGTCCTGATATCCCAAGATGAAGATAGGAAAACCATAGTAGAGCTTGCTGGTGTTAAAAGATTGTTTCATGACAACCTCCTTTGGCTAGAGTTGCAAAATAAAAATCGCCCCTGTCATCAATCTGACAGGGACGAATGTGTTTATCCGCGGTACCACCCAATTTCGGGCAGAGCCCGCAACTTTAATCTTCTTGTTTCGCTTTTATGACGTCGTTAGCTCGTCTTGGCGTACTTGAGTACAGCCTGCAACTCGCTGCCTAGTCCTAAAAGGAAACAAAAAGATTTATATTTCAATTTTTAATTTCAACTCACTAGCAACCAGTTTTGACACATTTGTGGACTTCTCAGCTCCGCCACTTTCTGTAAAATGTGGGACTCAAAACACCTCTAATGGCTTTATTTTAACAAGTTTTTGACGGAAATGCAAGGAACAAGAAAGATTACTTGAACTTGATGCCGTTTTCTTTTAATTTCTTGATAGTAGCTGGACCGATTCCTTTCAAGGCAAGGAGTTCTTTTTCTGTCCAGTTTTTGAAGTCAGCAGCAGACTTGATCCCTTCATCGTAGAAAGTCTTAGCACGGTCAAGTGGAAGTCCGCCTAGGTCAGCTGCGAAATCTTCAACAGAAGTTGTAAGCTTGTGAGCTTGCTCTTTAGTTGCTTCTACAGCTTTTTCTACTTGCTTAGAGACTGCTTTTCCTGCTTCACTTGCAGCTTTTTCAGCATGCTTCACAACTTTTTTTGTTTCTTCGACAACCTTGTTTACAGCATTTGAAAGTGCGCCTGAACGACGAAGGCTGTTTCTTATTTGTTTTTTACGTTGTAGTTTTTTTGACATGATAAGATCCTTTCAATAAAAAACCCCTGTGATTGAACAAGGATAAATCTTTATGTTTTATTGTATCAACTTTCTTTGGGAAATGCAAGGCTTCTTAGTTTAGAAAGATAGGAGTCCTATAGGGAATTCCGCCCTAGAATAAGAGAATATGATAGAAGAAAAGCGAAAAATATGGTATAATGAAACGATAGATTTTTGAATAGGAATACAATCATGTTTGGATTTTTAAAAAAAGATAAAGTAACAGAAACACCAGCAGTGGTGCCAGCACATATCGGAGTTATCATGGATGGCAATGGTCGTTGGGCTAAAAAACGGATGCAACCGCGTGTATTTGGGCATAAGGCTGGGATGGATGCTTTGAGAACGGTAGCCATTGCTGCTAGTGATATGGGTGTCAAGGCTATGACTGTTTATGCCTTCTCTACTGAAAATTGGACACGTCCAGACCAGGAAGTCAAGTTTATCATGAACTTGCCTGTTGAATTTTATGATAAGTATGTCCCCGAATTGCACCAAAAGAACATGAAGATCCAAATGATTGGGGAAACCGATCGCTTGCCAAAACAAACTTTTGAAGCTTTGAAAAAAGCGGAAGAGTTGACCAAGTTAAACACAGGTTTGATTCTTAACTTTGCCCTTAATTACGGTGGACGAGCTGAGATTACACAAGCGGTCAAGTTGATTGCACAAGATGTTTTGGATGCTAAGGTGAATCCAGGCGATATTACAGAAGAGTTGATTGGGGAATACCTCTTTACAGGGCATTTGCCTAAGGTCTTGCGTGATCCGGACTTAATCATTCGAACGAGTGGAGAGCTTCGCTTGAGCAATTTCTTGCCTTGGCAAGCAGCTTATAGTGAACTTTATTTCACAGATGTTTTGTGGCCTGACTTTGATGAGGAAGCTTTGAAAGAAGCTATTGCAGAGTATAATCGCCGCAATCGTCGATTTGGAGGAGTTTAGGAAGAAGTTATGAAAAAGGATTTATTAAAGAGAACCATATTTGCCGCCCTGGCATTAGCAATCTTTATCCCGCTCTTGGTGATTGGTGGGCTTTGGTTACAGATTGCTATGGGACTTCTAGCCATGCTAGGGGTTCATGAGTTGCTTCAGATGAAAGGGTTAAACACCATGACCCCTGAGGGGGTGCTGACCTTATTAGCGACTTTTGCACTGACAATCCCCCTAGAAAACTACTTGACATTTTTACCTGTAGATGGGAACGTTGTCGCATATGGTGTTGTGATTTTTATCATGTTAGGTTGCACTGTTTTTAGCAAGAATTACACCATTGAAGATGCTGTATACCCGATTGCCATGAGTTTCTATGTTGGTTTTGGATTCAACGCTTTAGTCGATGCTCGAATCGCAGGTTTGGATAAAGCCCTTTTGGCCCTCTGTATCGTATGGGCAACAGATAGTGGTGCTTATCTCATAGGAATGAATTTCGGTAAGAGAAGATTGGCTCCGAGAGTCTCTCCGAACAAATCAATCGAGGGAGCCTTTGGTGGAATTTTAGCTGCCATGCTTGTCACTCTTATCTTTATGTTAGTGGATAGTACGGTTGCCCTTCCTTATGGCATTTACAAAATGATGCTCTTTGCTATTTTCTTTAGTATTGCAGGGCAATTGGGTGACTTGATTGAGAGTGCCATGAAACGCCATTTTGGTGTCAAGGATTCAGGCTTCTTTATCCCAGGCCATGGTGGAGTACTGGATCGCTTTGACTCTATGTTGGCTGTTTTCCCTATTATGCACCTCTTTGGCTTATTTTAAGGAAAGGTGAACAAATATTAAATGTTAGGATTATTAACCTTTATCCTTGTTTTTGGAATTATCGTGGTGGTTCACGAGTTCGGCCATTTCTACTTTGCTAAGAAGTCTGGAATTCTGGTTCGTGAATTTGCCATTGGTATGGGTCCGAAAATCTTTGCCCATATCGGGAAAGACGGGACTGCTTACACGATTCGTCTCCTACCGCTTGGTGGTTATGTCCGCATGGCAGGTTGGGGTGAGGATACCACAGAGATTAAGACAGGAACTCCTGTTAGTTTGACCTTAGCCGAAGATGGTAAGGTGAAGCGCATCAATCTTTCTGGTAAGAAGGTCGACCAAACGGCTCTTCCTATGCAGGTCACTCAGTTTGACTTTGAGGATAAACTCTTTATCACAGGTCTGGTTTTGGAAGAGGAAAAAACTTTCTCTGTAGACCATGATGCAACTATCGTGGAAGCTGACGGAACGGAAGTTCGTATCGCTCCGCTAGATGTTCAATATCAGAATGCGACTGTCTGGGGCAAGTTGATTACCAACTTTGCAGGTCCTATGAATAACTTTATTCTAGGAGTTATCGTCTTTTGGATTTTAATTTTCATGCAGGGTGGCGTTCGTGATACGCAAAGCAATAACTTTAGTATCATCCCTGATAGCGCGATTGCTAAGGCCGGTGTTGAAAATACAGCACAAATCACTAAAGTCGGTTCACACGAAATTAGTAACTGGCAAGATTTGATTCAGGCTGTTGAAGCAGAGACCAAAGACAAAACAGCACCGGTATTGGATGTAACAGTCTCTGAAAATGGAACTGAAAAACAAGTCAGTGTGACCCCTGAGGAAAACCAAGGTCGCTATATTCTAGGTGTTCAACCGAGACTCAAATCAGATATCTGGTCTATGTTTGTAGGTGGATTTACTAGTGCGGCTGACTCGGCCTTGCGCATTCTCAATGCCTTGAAGAGCTTGATTTTTCAGCCTGACTTGAATAAATTGGGTGGACCTGTTGCTATCTTTAAGGCAAGTAGTGATGCTGCTAAAAATGGTCTTGAGAATGTCTTGTTCTTCTTGGCTATGATTTCCATCAATATCGGGATTTTTAACTTGATTCCTATCCCGGCACTAGACGGTGGAAAAATCGTGCTCAACATCATCGAAGCCATTCGCCGTAAACCGCTGAAACAAGAAATTGAAACCTATGTTACTCTAGTTGGAGTTGTGATTATGGTTGTCTTGATGATCGCCGTGACTTGGAACGACATCATGCGTACCTTCTTTTAAGAATTAGAGGAAAAATATGAAACAAAGTAAAATGCTAATCCCAACGCTTCGCGAAATGCCAAGCGATGCTCAAGTTATCAGCCACGCCCTTATGTTGCGTGCTGGTTATGTTCGTCAAGTATCAGCAGGAGTCTACTCTTACCTGCCACTTGCTAACCGTGTTATCGAAAAAGCCAAGAACATCATGCGTCAAGAGTTTGATAAGATGGGTGCTGTTGAAATGTTGGCTCCTGCCCTTCTCAGTGCTGACCTTTGGCGTGAATCTGGCCGTTATGAAACCTACGGTGAAGACTTGTACAAATTGAAAAATCGTGAGAAGTCAGACTTTATCTTAGGTCCAACTCACGAAGAAACGTTTACAGCGATTGTCCGTGATTCTGTCAAGTCTTACAAGCAATTGCCGCTGAACCTCTACCAAATCCAGCCTAAGTATCGTGATGAAAAACGTCCACGTAATGGACTTCTTCGGACCCGTGAGTTCATCATGAAAGACGGCTACAGCTTCCACGCTAACTACGATAGCTTGGATGTAACCTATGATGAGTACAAGGCGGCTTACGAGCGTATCTTTACCCGTAGTGGTTTAGACTTCAAAGCAATCATCGGTGATGGTGGAGCCATGGGTGGTAAGGATAGCCAAGAGTTTATGGCCATCACACCTGCTCGTACAGACCTTGACCGTTGGGTTGTTTTAGACAAGTCTGTCGCATCATTTGATGAGATTCCTGTAGATGTACAGAAAGAAATCAAGGCAGAATTGCTCAAATGGATGGTTTCTGGTGAAGATACTATTGCCTACTCAAGTGAGTCAAGCTATGCAGCTAACTTGGAAATGGCAACAAACGCCTACAAACCAAGCAACCGTGTTGTGACTGAAGACCAAGTAGCACGTGTGGAAACACCAGGTGTCAAATCGATTGATGAAGTTGCTGCTTTCTTGAATGTCTCTGAAGAGCAAACAATCAAGACCTTGGTTTATATCGCAGACGAGGAGCCAGTTGTTGCCCTACTCGTTGGCAATGACCAACTCAATGAAGTCAAATTGAAAAACTACCTTGGTGCAGACTTCTTAGAACCTGCAACCGAAGCGGAAGTGAAAGAATTATTGGGAGCGGACTTTGGTTCACTTGGCCCAGTCAATCTTCCAGAAAATGTCAAGATTATCGCAGACCGCAAGGTGCAAGATAGTCGCAATGCTGTTGTAGGTGCTAACGAAGATGGTTACCACTTAACTGGTGTGAACCCTGGTCGTGACTTCACTGCTGAGTATGTTGATATCCGTGAAGTTCGTGAGGGTGAAATCTCTCCAGATGGACAAGGTGTGCTCAACTTTGCACGTGGTATCGAGATTGGTCACATTTTCAAACTTGGGACTCGCTACTCAGCAAGTATGGGGGCAGATGTCTTGGATGAAAATGGTCGTGCTGTGCCAATCATCATGGGTTGCTATGGTATCGGTGTCAGCCGTCTCCTATCAGCAGTCATGGAACAACACGCTCGTCTCTTTGTTAACAAAACTCCAAAAGGTGAATACCGTTATGCTTGGGGAATCAACTTCCCTAAAGAATTGGCACCATTTGATGTGCACTTGATTCCGGTTAATGTCAAGGATGAAGAAAGTCTTGCATTGACAGATAGTATCGAAGAAGCTTTGGTCAATAAAGGCTACGAAGTCTTGACGGATGATCGTAACGAACGTGTCGGTGTTAAATTTAGCGATAGCGACTTGATTGGTCTTCCAATCCGTATCACTGTCGGTAAAAAAGCAGCTGACGGCATCGTAGAAGTGAAGATTAAGGCGACAGGAGATACAATCGAAGTTCACGCAGATAGCTTGCTTGAAACCCTTGAAATCCTAACAAATAAATAAAATCTATAATCAGAAGAAAAACAAGACAAAAATGTAACTAGTTTTTGCCTTGTTTTTTCTTTATAATGAGAGAAAGTAAACATTAAAATCGTAAAAAGAGGTAGTGCTATGCTAAAATTTCCAAAGGATTTTGTCTGGGGTTCCTCAACTTCTGGGCCACAGACAGAAGGGCGAGTGCCTGGTGACGGCAAGGGAGATAATCTCTGGGATTATTGGTACCAAGTAGAGCCAAATCGCTACTTTAATGGGATTGGACCAGATAAGACATCGACCTTCTATGAAAATTGGGAAAAAGATATCGAATTATTGTTAGAAACAGGGCATACAGCCTTTCGTACTTCTATCCAGTGGTCTCGTATTTTCCCACAAGGACGTGGAGAAGTCAATCCTCAAGGTGTGGCGTTCTATCGTCATGTCTTTGAAGCTATTAAGGCTAAGGGAATCCGTCTCTTAGTCAATCTCTATCACTTTGACCTGCCTTTTGCCCTTCAAGAAGATGGCGATGGTTGGGAAAATAAGGCGACCATCAAAGCTTATGAAGACTATGCTCGTTTCTGTTTTGAAACTTACGGAGACTTGGTAGATCAATGGATTACCTTTAATGAGCCTATCGTTCCCGTTGAGTTTGGCTATTTCTATGATGCGCATTATCCACATAAGGTGGATGCCAAAGCTGCGGTTCAGGTAGCCTATAACACTCAACTGGCCAGCACTCTTGCGGTGAAGGCCTGCCATGAGATTTTGCCTGATTCTAAGATTGGGATTGTCCTCAACTTGACACCAGCTTATCCACGTAGTCAGCATCCTGCGGATGTGAAAGCTGCTTGTATAGCCGATCTCTTCCAAGCTCAATCTTTCCTAGATCCATCTGTCTTGGGAACTTATCCAGAAGAATTGATGGAAATTTTAGCTGAGCATGATTTGCTGCCAGATTCTACGGTTGAGGAGTTGGAACTTATTCGTGAGCACACAGTAGATTTCCTTGGAGTCAACTACTACCAGCCTTTGCGTGTAATGGCGCCGCGTTTTGCTAAGCATCCTGACAGCCCACTCTTGCCTGAACATTTCTATGAGCCTTATGTTATGCCAGGTCGTAAGATCAATCCGCACCGCGGTTGGGAAATCTACGAGCAAGGAATTTATGACATTGCTCAAAATATCAAGGAAAACTATGGCAATATCGAGTGGATGTTGACCGAAAATGGGATGGGCGTTGAAGGTGAAGATAAATTCCGCGAAAATGGAATGATTCAGGATGATTATCGTATTGACTTTGTCAAAGGTCACCTTCGTGAACTTCATCGTGCTATTGAAGACGGTGCTAACTGTAAAGGATACTTGATTTGGACCTTTATCGACTGCTGGTCATGGCTCAATAGCTATAAAAACCGTTATGGTTTGGTCGAGCTTGACTTAGGAACACAAGAACGTCGCTTGAAAAAATCAGGCCACTGGTTCAAAGAACTCAGTGACAATAATGGATTTTAAACTACTTTTCAAATAGACTCAAAAAACCATTGGAAATAAAGCTCTCTGAGAGAGTTTCCAATGGTTTTTCCTGTTCTTAGAATAGTCCGATAAAAAGTAGTAGAGCTGATAAAGCAATAAAGGCTATGGTTGCTAGACCACGTTGGTCTGGGCTGTAAATCTTTCGTTCTCCTCGAACTGGGAAGACGATAGCCAGTAATGCACCCCCGACAGCTCCACCTAGATGTCCAGCAAGGCTGATTCCAGGGATTAAGACACTACCTACTAGGTTGATGACCAAGAGGGAGAGGTAGGATTGACCAAGTTGTTGGAGATAGGGATTGCGTGAAGCATATCGAAGAACGACAATAGATGCGAACATTCCGTAGAGGGCAGTTGAAGCACCTGCAGTAATAGCATCAGGGCTAAAAACTAGGACAAAGAGATTTCCCATCATACCTGATAGAAGGTAGATAAAGAAAAACTGTTTGGAGCCAAAGATTTGCTCCATCTGCCGTCCCAAAAAGTAGAGGGATAGCATATTGACTAAAAAGTGCTGCAAGCCAATGTGGACAAAGGTTGCGGAGAATAAGCGCCAGATTTGTTCAGGCATAGCCTTGATAGCAGGGGGATACACAGCTCCGAATTTATACAAGGTGGCTGCGCTGGTATAGTTGAAACCACTGGTTAGAAACATGAGTACAAAAACCAGGGTTGTCACGAGTAGAAAGAAGCTCGTGACAGGATACCGACGATCAAAAATTTCTTTCATAGATGAGTACCTCCTCAACAGGAATATCGTAGTGCTCAGGTTGAAAATTCTGAATCTGACATGGATAAATCGTACTAATAGTATGACCTGGGAAATGCTCTAAGTAGCGGTCGTAGTAACCACCTCCATAGCCAACCCGATAGCCAGAAGTGTTGAAAGCCAAACCAGGAACATGAATCAGGTCAATCTGAGAGGGTTCAAGGATTGTGAAGTCTCCTTGAGGTTCAAGAAGTCCAAAAGAATTTCTTTCGAGTTTCTCTGGTTCATATAGAACAAAGTCCATTTTTCCATGTGGATAGGTTTTGGGAATGAGGATAGTCTTCCCATCTTTTTGAGCCTGTTCAATGAGTCTAGCTGTCTGAAATTCATGAGGGAAAGACAGGTAAGTAGCGATGGTTTTTGCTTCCTTGTAGAAGGGATATAGAAGTAGTTGCTCATTCAACCAAGCGTCCATGACTTCCTTTTCTTCGGCTGATAGAGATTTGAGTTCTTGCAAGACCTGCTTGCGTAGGGCTTTTTTCATCGTTTACTCCACAGCTTTCTTTGCTAAAAAGCTTGATACAGCCTCGACACCGACAGCCAGAGCTTCTTCCTTAGGACTCATCTGTGGATGGTGAAGAGCATAGGGACTATCAATTCCAAGCCAGAACATGACTCCAGGAACCTTTGATAGAAGATAACCAAAGTCCTCCCCTGTCATGGCAGGTTCGATGTCGATTAGTTCAATTCCCTCTTTTTCATCAAAGAAGGTCATCAATTCTCGAGCTAATTCAGGGTTGTTTTCGACAGGTAGGTAACCTCCCTGCTTGAGTTCAACTTCCACATCCATATCAAAAGCAGCTGCGACACCTTCAGCGATGGCTTTGACACGTTTTTGAACTAAGAGGCTCATGCTATGTGTGAGAGCTCGAATGGTTCCATGCAAGAAAGCTGTATCAGCGATGACATTATTGGTTGTTCCAGCTTGAAAGACACCGAAAGTGACGACAGCTCCCTCGATAGGATCGACATTACGGCTGACAACTGACTGAACTTGAGTGACAAAATAGCTAGCTGCAACCAGAGCGTCGTTTGCTTGATGTGGGAAGGCAGCGTGACCACCTTTACCCTTGAAA
Organism: Streptococcus infantis; assembly: GCF_964243025.1. Taxonomy (GTDB): domain Bacteria; phylum Bacillota; class Bacilli; order Lactobacillales; family Streptococcaceae; genus Streptococcus; species Streptococcus infantis_N. The sequence continues at coordinate 206,201 of NZ_CAXTDJ010000003.1, read as the reverse complement.
CGAATCTTGACTTCGCAAGTTCCTGCAAAGAGTGTATGGGTATTGGTCGCAATCTGACCAACCTTTAGGTCTGGACGGACATGAAGCCCATAGAATTGGTCAGGCAACCAGTCGCCAAAGGCCTCATCTTCATACATGAGCATGCCACCTGCTTCATTTTCCTCGGCAGGTTGGAAGAGAAAGAGGAGATTGTTTTTAGGTTGGTTTTCTAGAGCACGTTCGAGACTTCCTAGGGCAATGGTCATGTGAAAGTCGTGCCCACAAGCATGCATACGTTCTGGGTGCTGAGAGGCAAAGGCAAGACCTGTTTGTTCAAGGATTGGGAGTCCGTCGATATCTGTCCGCCAACCGATGGTACGTTCTGGCTGACTTCCCTGCAAGTAAACTAAAATACCTGTTTGCCAAGTACGAATCTGAACAAAATCCTTACCAGCTGTTAATTTCTCAATGACATTGAGCAAATAAGCTTGAGTCTTGACTTCTTCTAAACCGATCTCAGGAATTCGGTGAAGATCGCGTCGAGTTTGAATCAAATCTAACATATCTAATTTCCTTCTATTGATACGATAAAGAGGCTGGAAAAGTTTCCGCCTCTGTTACTAATTACAAGGTACGAAGCGCATCCTCTAGCGCTGTTTTTTGTTGGGTTTGGCTATCGATTTCTTTGATAACACGAGCTGGGACACCAGCAACCACAACATTTTCTGGGACATCTTGAGTGACGATGGCACCTGCAGCGACAACAGAACCGCTACCGATTTGAACACCTTCGATAACCACAGCGTTAGCACCGATAAGTACATTATCACCGACACGGACAGGCTCTGCACTAGCTGGTTCGATAACACCTGCAAGAACAGCACCCGCACCCACGTGACTATTTTTACCGACAATAGCACGTCCCCCAAGAATAGCACCCATGTCAATCATAGTACCAGCACCGATTTCAGCACCGATGTTGATCACAGCTCCCATCATGATAACAGCATTGTCGCCAATCTCAACCTGGTCACGGATGATAGCCCCTGGCTCGATACGAGCGTTGATAGCACGTTTATCTAGCAAAGGAACTGCAGAATTACGAGCATCTTGCTCAACAACATAATCTTTATTTTCTGTTAGTCCATCAAGAAGTGGAGCGATATCTTTCCAGTCTCCAAAAAGAACATTCCCAAGCTTGATAACAGAGGCAGGGATAGCTCCGGCAAGTTGTCCTTCAAAGGTCACTTTTACACTTGTCTTTTTCTCAGCATTTGCGATAAATTGGATAATTTCTTGTGCATTCATTTTTGTAGCAGTCATAGGTGTCTCCTCACTCTTTGTAATGCTTACTATTCTACCAAAAAAGGCTTCAAAATTGAAGCCTTAAGTGTTAAAAGAAGATTCTTTCAGTTTGTTCTTTGATTCTTCGATGGATAAGAAGATCATAGGAATAATAATCAAAATCATAGCTAATAGCAGGTAGCCGTCCAAGACCAGACCTAGAAATAGAAGGCTTAGAATAGCAGAGGATAGCGGTTCACTTGCACTGACCACTGACACCACCAATGGGGATACGAGCGAGACAGCCTTCATAGATAGGAAAAAGGCAAAAGCTGTTCCCAGAAAGGCAATGGTCAAACAAATCAAGATGCTCACCCAATCCAGCTGAAAGCTAATTCTATAAACAGGATAGAGAAAATTACTAAAGAGTCCAGCCAGCATCATTCCCCAACCAACAGTAGGAACAAAGCCGTATTTTCGAGCAAATGGCTGGGGCAATATGACATTAAACATGACGCCCAGCGCACTGAGCAGTCCAGTTAATAAAGCGATAGGAGTGATGGATAACTTAGAGAGATCGCCTTTGGTAGCCATCAAAAAGACCCCAAGCATTGCAGTTAAAACATAGAAGATTGCTTTTTTAGAAGCTTTTTTCTTGTAGATGATGCGGTTGTAGATAAGAATGAAGACAGGACTGATAAATTGTAGGATGGTTGCCGTTGTTGCATTAGAGTATTCTACGCAGAGATAGAAGAAATACTGAACGGAGAAGATTCCTAAGATGGCATAAGCCAGAAAAGGCAGGTAGTTTTTGCGCTTTCTCCAGACATCGAATAGCTGTGAGCGAAACTTAAAGCTAGACAAGATGAGCACGAAACCACCTGCAAGACTTAGTCGCATAGAAGTGATCCAACCAGAGGAAACTGGATAATGCGTAAAGAAGAATTCTCCTAAAATGCCACAAATACCCCATATTAATCCAGATAGGAGGGAGTAAATGGTTCCCTTAAAAATATTCTTTTGATACTGATTCATATAGAAAGGTTAGCGTTGTAGTCTATTTGACGAAGAGTCGTTACTTCCGTTGGTAATATTATTGTTATTATTACCGTTATTATTGTTACTATTACTGTTATTATTGTTGTTGCTATTATTATTTCGATTATTGTTATTGTTGCTATTGTTGTTTGAATTATTATTGTTTGAATTAGATGATTTTGGTAAACTTCCCAAAATAGTATTCCAAGCATTTTGGTAGTCAGCATCGCTTCCACCAATAGCAAATCTGTAGGTAGTAGTTGGAGCACCAGTTTGATTAGCCCAATAGCTTGTTACCATTTCTCCAGTTACTTCAATTTCTCTACCGTTAATAGTAACCTTACCTGGTTTCTGACCAGTCGATCTAAGAACTTGAGAAGAAGTGACACTTGAGTCCAGGCTAAAGCGTTCAGAACCCCAAACAGAAGGAGAAGCTTGCTGAATAGCATTTACCAGATAAGCCATATATTTAGCATTGCGGTAGTGACCAGCTCCCTTTCCAAGAGGTCGGTTGTCATCGTGACCAAGCCAACCGCCAAGTGTCAATCTTGGAGTTGAAAGCATAAGCCACATATCACCATCTTCATTGGTTGTACCAGTTTTACCAATCCAGTCAGCACCTGCTAAACTTGGATTAATCGCAGCAAGATCGCTCTGGAAGCTTGAAGTGACTCGTGACGAAATAACATCTCTCAACAAGCTCTGCATAATGGTTGCAGTCGCTTTAGAGTATACCTGAACAGGTTCGTCTTTGTGCTCATAGATAACTTCACCACTAGTTTTTTCGATTTTCGAAATCATGAATTTTTTATGATACACACCGTTGTTGGCTAAGGTTTGGTATCCGTTTGTATGTTGAGCTACAGTAACATCGATTCCTCCACCCATAGGCAAACTTTCAATGTCGTATTCCGGGATTTCATAGCCCATTTTTTCCATGTAAGAGCGAACATCAACACCCTTTTCACGGAGTGTGCGGTAAGTCCAGTAGGCTGGAATGTTCCACGAATAATTGAGGGCTTCTTTCAAGCTCATCATGCCTGTACCAGGGCTATTGACATACATGATTGGGTTTCCGTTTGAGAAGTTAGTTGGATAGTTAGATAGGACACTTGCACTTCCCATCAAACCTTGGTCAATGGCAATACTGTAGGCTAGGATTGGTTTAGTAGTTGAAGCGGGAGAACGTTTGGTATTAAAAGCGTGGTTGTTTTGGTTACTTTGGTAATCGCGACCACCGACAAATCCTAAGATAGCTCCCGTTTGATTATCCATCAAAACATTTCCGACTTCAGGTTGACCGGTATTATCGTCGACTAGATAGCCATAGTTTGCGACTGCATCTTGCATGGCAGTATGGATAGCTTTGTCGATTGTAGTTGTGATACGGTAACCACCATTTTGAATCTCTTTTTCAGCTAATTCACGATAGGATTTTTGGATAGACTCGTTTTTGAGTTCTTGGGCAGAGACATTGTCTTTTTGTACCAAGTAGTCATACATGAGATTAGTTGCTTCATCGAGAGCAGTAAAGTAGAGATAGCCCCTAGAAGTTACGTTTACACTTTCTGCTGGCAAGAAATCTTGTTTGATGTCGTATGCTTTATAGGTTTCGTAGTCTTCTTGACTGAGGACCCCTGTTCTGTACATATTGTAAAGAACATCTTGAGAGCGTTTGATACCAAGTGCCATATCTTCTTCACTCTTCATTTCTCCCGTAGATTCATAAGGTGAGTAAGAGATAGGACTTTGTGGCAAGCCTGCTATGAAGGCTGCTTGAGGTATCGTTAGCTGATAGGCATCAACACCGAAAATACCCTTGGCTGCTTGTTGAGCTCCTGCGATATTTTGCCCTTTATTGTTACGACCAAATGGAGCGACATTGAGATAGGTTGTCAAGATTTCGTCCTTGCTCATTGCTCTCTCTAAGGCCAAGGCATCCACGATTTCAGTAGCTTTACGGGTTAGTGTAGGAGCATCACCAACCACTTGTTGCTTGATGAGCTGCTGTGTTAGTGTAGAACCTCCACTAGAAGAACCAAGTCCGATAAAGTTTCCTAGACTGGCACGAATAACCGCTTTAGGAACGACTCCATTGTGTTCTGCGAAATGTTCATCCTCGGTCGCAACGATAGCTTGTTTGAGATTGTCTGAAATAGCATCTGATGCGACAGAAGTCCGAAGGAGGTCACTTTCGATAGCGCCAATCATGGAACCGTCAGCATAGCGAATCTCAGAGATGGATGAAATATCGTTCACTTGTTTGACTAAATCTTCTGTTTGAGGGACGGTCACGTTGTCAAATAGAGATACAGCATAACCGAAAACAACCCCAGTACCTAAAAGTCCACCAAGGAAGGCGATGATGAATAGGGTATTAAAGGTTGCCTTGATTCCAAGTAAGATATTGGCAAAGATAGTCCAAATATTCGTTTTGGTTTGCTTTTTATTTTTAGAATTTTTAGGACCTTTTTTTCCTAGATGTATATTTTTTAGTTTTGTTTTAAGGGACTGAAGGAAAGCCAGTCCTTTTTCTTTCATAGATAATAATTTATTCTTCATTTCTTTCCTCACTCCTTATTATTATACCATAAAAGCAATGATTGCAAGAAATTAGGCTTGGACTAGCTTTGGAGGTGTCTAGGCAACAAAAAAACCAGGTATTTTCAACCTGGTTTAGGGGCTTATTTTTCTCCTGAGAGTTCTTTCCCAAGGTTAATCAAATAAGTTTTCAAATCATCTTTGACTTGAGGATGTCTAAGTGCATAGTCGATTGAAGTTTTCATAAAGCCAAACTTGTCTCCAACATCATAACGAGCCCCCTTGAATTCACGAGCAAATACTCGTTGAGTTTTGTTGAGGGTATCAATAGCGTCTGTGAGCTGGATTTCATTTCCGGCACCAGGTTTTTGATTTTCAAGAATACCGAAAATCTCTGGTGTGAGGAGGTAACGACCGATGATCGCTAAATCACTTGGTGCGTCCTCAGGTGCTGGTTTTTCAACGAAGGTTTCAACGCTATAAAGTCCATCTTTTCCTTCACCTTGAGGTGCGATAACACCATAGGCAGAAACTTCTTCGTGTGGTACAGGCATTACGGCGATAGTAGAAGCGTGAGTCTCTTCGTAATCATTCATAAGTTGCTTGGTCAATGGGACAGCATTGTCATCAGTGATATCCATGAGGTCATCTCCGAGCATCACCACAAAAGGTTCATTCCCAACGAATGCTTTGGCTTGTAAAACGGCATCTCCGAGTCCACGTGGGTGTGTTTGACGGATGAAGTGAAGGCGCATGCCAGTCGTTTCATCAACTAATTTTAAGAGATCTGTTTTTCCTTTTTCCTTAAGGTTATATTCTAGTTCAAAGTTTGAGTCAAAGTGGTCTTCGATAGAACGTTTTGACTTCCCTGTTACAACAAGAATGTCCTCAATTCCAGACTTGAGAGCTTCTTCAACGATGAATTGAATGGTTGGCTTATCCACGATTGGCAACATTTCTTTGGCCAAGGCTTTGGTTGCTGGTAGGAAACGAGTTCCAAGTCCCGCAGCAGGGATAACAGCTTTTCTAACTTTTTGCTTCATGAGCTTCCTTTCTAACGGTGATTATGACCACTCGTTTTCTGCCTTGAACTCGTTACTCATGAGTTCAGAAACAGCATCCTTAATATTAACATTTTCATAAATAACTTGGTAAATAGCCTGGGTAATAGGCATATAGACTCCAAGCTCTTGCGCCAATTCGTAAGCAGCTTTGGTTGTTGAAATTCCTTCGATGACCATTCCCATGTTGGCTTCGATATCTGCCAAGGCTTCACCACGCCCAAGAGCATCACCTGCTCGCCAGTTACGTGAGTGGACAGAAGTTCCTGTAACGATTAAATCCCCAACTCCAGAAAGACCACTGTAAGTTAATGGATTTGCTCCAAGCTTGACTCCTAAACGAGTGATTTCTGCAAGCCCGCGCGTGATAATAGCTGCTTTTGCATTATCTCCAAATCCAAGTCCATGAAGGGCTCCTGCACCAACCGCGATGATATTTTTTAGAGCACCAGCCGTTTCCACTCCAATCACATCTGTATTGGTGTAAAGACGGAAGTAGTGGTTACTAAAGAGTGTCTGAACATACTGAGCTGTTTGTAAATCTTTAGAAGCAGCAGTAATCAAGGTGATGTCGCGGACGATTGTTTCTTCTGCGTGACTAGGACCAGATACAACCACAATTTCACTACGGAACTCTTCAGGGATTTCTTCTTCAAGAATGGTTGAAAGACGTTTGTGACTATTTGGCTCGAGACCTTTTGAAGCATGCATAATAACCACTTTATGCTCAAGAACAGCAGCTACCTGTTGAGCTACCAATCTTGTCACCTTAGTTGGAACTACGAACAAGACAGCGTCAACGCCCTTCAAGACTTCTGCCAAATCATGATAGGCAACAATCTTTTCGTCTAATACAGTATCCTTAAAATAGCGTTTGTTGGTATGTTGTGTATTGATTTCGTCAATTTGGTCAGGAATATTTCCCCAGATACGTACTTCATGTCCATTGTCATTTAAAACTTGTGACAGAGCAGTACCCCAAGAACCAGGCCCTAAAACAGCGATGGTTTGTTTGTTCATTTTTCCCTCCTTCTGAGAAAGCACTTTCCTATATTCTACCATAAAAAGCCCTATCTTGCATCTATATTATTTATGAAGCATTAATTGAATGGTAAATTCTATAAATTGGAGAAACTATCAGTAAAAATGTCTAGTATTTAAAGGTTAAAACGATAAAAAACACGAAAAGAGGAACAATATTTCCCCTAAAAATGGTATAATAGGAGCATCACGAAAATTGGAGAGACAGCATGAGTTTTTACAATCACAAAGAAATCGAGCCTAAGTGGCAGAAACACTGGGCTGACCATCACACCTTTAAGACAGGAACAGATGCCTTAAAACCTAAGTTTTATGCACTCGACATGTTCCCTTACCCATCTGGAGCGGGTCTTCACGTAGGACACCCAGAAGGCTATACAGCGACCGATATCCTCAGCCGTTACAAACGTGCCCAAGGCTACAACGTCCTTCACCCAATGGGTTGGGATGCCTTTGGCTTGCCTGCAGAGCAATACGCTATGGATACAGGGAATGACCCAGCAGAATTCACAGCGGAAAACATTGCCAACTTCAAACGCCAAATCAATGCGCTTGGATTCTCTTACGACTGGGACCGTGAGGTAAATACAACAGATCCAAACTATTACAAATGGACACAATGGATCTTCACCAAGCTTTACGAAAAAGGCTTGGCTTATGAAGCTGAAGTGCCAGTAAACTGGGTGGAAGAATTGGGAACAGCCATTGCCAACGAAGAAGTTCTTCCAGATGGAACATCTGAGCGTGGTGGCTATCCAGTTGTCCGCAAACCAATGCGACAATGGATGCTCAAAATCACTGCCTATGCAGAGCGCTTGCTCAATGACTTGGATGACCTGGACTGGCCAGAGTCTATCAAGGACATGCAACGCAACTGGATTGGGAAATCAACGGGTGCAAATGTCACCTTTAAAGTGAAAGGGACTGACAAGGAATTCACCGTCTTTACGACACGTCCAGATACCCTTTTCGGGGCGACCTTCACTGTTTTGGCGCCTGAGCATGAACTAGTAGATGCTATCGTAAGTGCGGAACAAGCTGAGGCTGTTGCTGAATACAAACACCAAGCTAGCTTGAAATCAGACTTGGCTCGTACAGACCTTGCCAAGGAAAAGACAGGGGTTTGGACTGGTGCTTATGCTATCAACCCTGTTAACGGTAAAGAAATTCCAATCTGGATTGCCGACTACGTTTTGTCTAGCTATGGAACAGGTGCCGTTATGGCCGTACCTGCCCATGATGAGCGTGACTGGGAATTTGCTAACCAGTTTGGTCTTCCAATCGTAGAAGTGCTGGAAGGTGGAAATGTAGCAGAAGCTGCCTATACTGAAGATGGTCTTCACGTCAACTCTGACTTCTTGAACGGTCTCAACAAAGAAGATGCTATTGCCAAGATTGTAGCTTGGTTGGAAGAAAAAGGTTGTGGTCAAGAGAAAGTTACCTACCGTCTCCGTGACTGGCTCTTTAGCCGTCAACGTTACTGGGGTGAACCAATCCCAATCATTCATTGGGAAGATGGAACTTCGACAGCCGTTCCAGAAAGTGAATTGCCACTTGTCTTGCCAGTAACCAAGGACATCCGCCCTTCAGGTACTGGTGAAAGTCCACTAGCTAACTTGACAGACTGGCTAGAAGTGACTCGTGAAGATGGTGTTAAAGGTCGTCGTGAAACCAACACTATGCCACAATGGGCTGGTTCAAGCTGGTACTACCTTCGCTATATCGACCCACACAACACAGAGAAATTGGCTGATGAGGACCTCCTCAAGCAATGGTTGCCAGTGGATATCTACGTGGGTGGTGCAGAACACGCTGTTCTTCACTTACTCTACGCTCGTTTCTGGCATAAATTCCTCTATGATATCGGTGTCGTTCCAACCAAAGAACCATTCCAAAAACTCTTTAACCAAGGAATGATTTTGGGAACAAGCTACCGTGACCACCGTGGGGCTCTTGTGGCGACTGACAAGGTTGAAAAACGTGATGGTTCCTTCTTCCACGTGGAAACAGGAGAAGAATTGGAGCAAGCACCAGCTAAGATGTCGAAATCCCTCAAGAACGTTGTCAATCCAGACGATGTGGTGGAACAATACGGTGCTGATACCCTTCGTGTTTATGAAATGTTTATGGGACCACTCGATGCTTCGATCGCTTGGTCAGAAGAAGGTCTGGAAGGAAGTCGTAAGTTCCTTGACCGTGTGTACCGTTTGATTACAAGTAAAGAAATCGTTGCGGAAAACAATGGTGCTCTAGACAAGGTTTATAACGAAACCGTTAAGGCTGTCACAGAGCAAATCGAGTTCATGAAATTCAACACAGCCATTGCCCAGCTCATGGTCTTTGTCAATGCAGCTAACAAGGAAGACAAACTCTACGTGGATTACGCCAAAGGCTTTATCCAATTGATTGCCCCATTTGCGCCTCATTTGGCAGAAGAGCTCTGGCAAACAGTGGCAGCAACAGGTGAGTCTATCTCTTATATAGCTTGGCCAACATGGGACGAAAGCAAATTGGTTGAAGACGAAATCGAAATCGTCGTTCAAATCAAAGGAAAAGTCCGTGCTAAACTCATGGTCGCTAAAGACCTTTCACGCGAAGAATTGCAAGAAATTGCTCTGGCTGACGAAAAAGTCAAAGCAGAAATTGATGGCAAAGACATCGTGAAAGTGATTAGTGTACCTAACAAGCTTGTAAATATCGTAACGAAATAAATTTAAAAGTCCTTCAGAGCTAAGTTCTGGAGGATTTTTTGTAGATTGCCTGTGAGATGTGATATACTATTCACATCTTTAAACTTATAAGTATGAGACAAGGAGAAAACAATGCCAGTAAATGAATACGGTCAGATGATTGGTGAACCTGTAGATGATACACCTGGAGTTTTGCCTTCACTTGTACGGATAGAAGGGCAGTATACGATTATTGAGGCTCTGTCAGTAGAAAAGCACGCGAAGGATTTGCTGGCTGTCTATGGCCCAGATAGCCCTCGTGACATGTGGACCTATCTCTTTCAACCACCAGTAGAGAATCTCGAAGAATTAATCGTAGCTTTGAAGCAGATGATTGAGCGCAAGGATCGCTTCTATTATACGATTATCGATAAAGTGACTGGTAAAGCACTGGGTACTTTTTCGCTCATGCGCATTGACCAAGCTAATCGCGTGATTGAAGTTGGCGCGGTGACCTTTTCTCCGGCTCTCAAACAGACCAGGTTGGGAACAGAAGCTCACTATTTGCTAGCTCGTTATGTTTTTGAAGAACTCAACTATCGCCGCTATGAGTGGAAGTGCGACGCCCTCAATCTTCCATCTAGAAAAGCAGCAGAACGTTTGGGCTTTGTCTATGAGGGAACCTTCCGCCAAGCTGTTATCTATAAAGGTCGCACCAGAGATACGGATTGGTTGTCTATGATCGATAAGGACTGGCCAAAGGTTAAAGCACGTTTTGAAGCGTGGTTAAAATCTGAAAATTTTGATGAAGAAGGCCATCAGTTGAAATCTCTACGAGAATGTTAGAAAGGTTTGCTATGATTAAGATTACAAAAGAAAGATCTGTTTCAATTAATGACGTTTTGCATCTCTATCAGGCAGTTGGTTGGACAAACTATACCCATCAACCAGAGATGCTGGAGCAATCTTTAGCTCACTCATTGGCTATTTATGTTGCTCGTGATGATGAGGAAATTATTGGTTTAGTGCGTCTAGTTGGAGATGGTTTTTCATCCGTTTTTGTCCAGGATTTGATTGTTTTGCCTAGCTATCAGCGCCAAGGAATTGGTAGTAACTTGATGAAAGAAGCCTTAGCTGACTATAAGGATGCCTACCAAATACAACTAGCGACTGAACAGACAGAAAAAACCTTGGGTTTTTACCGTTCTCTGGGGTTTGAAACCTTATCTACTTATGATTGTATAGGAATGATTTGGGTGGATCGAAAAAAATAAAATAATTTTTTTATCTTAAGTTAACTTTAAGTTTACTCATGTATCATGTAATCGTTAAGTAAAGACCTCCTAACTTTATTTAATAGAAATCCTAACTTTTCTTTTTCATAATAATCTCCCTAAAGAAGCCACCAAATCAGGTGGCTTTTTTTATGTTCAAATGCAGAAGTTTTAAGGTAGAATTGACCACATAATCATCCATTTCGACCACATAGCACCAAACTATATTTTTTCTTTTTCCTTTTTGTTAAACTGAAGGTGTAAAAAGGGGGAAGGAAATATGATTTTACAAGCAAAAGGCCTCACTAAGAACTATGGAGACCATACAGCAGTAAAAGATATAAATTTAGAGTTTAAAAAAGGAAGTTTTAACGCAATCTTAGGACCTAATGGGGCTGGCAAATCGACCACGATTTCAATGTTAATCGGACTTAAACGAGCAACTAATGGTCAAATCATCTATGCGCCCAATACTCGGATTGGAGTTGTTTTTCAAGCAAGTGTATTGGATGAAAAGTTGACGGTCAAAGAAAACCTAGCCATTCGTGCCCAGCAGTATAAGGAGATTAAAGGTGGTCGTGTGGAAGATTTAATCAATCAACTAGGGTTGACTGCTTTTCAGAAACAACTTTATGGAACTTTATCAGGAGGACAGAAACGTCGAGTTGACATTGCTCGAGCTCTCCTATCCAATCCCGATATTTTATTTCTAGATGAGCCTACGACTGGACTAGATATTCAGACTCGCAAATCCATTTGGGATTTATTGTATCGTCTACAAAGAGATGGAGGGATGACTATTATCTTAACGACTCATTATCTGGATGAAGCAGATGAAGCGGATCAGATCTATATCGTTGATCATGGGAAAGTGATTGCGCAAGGTTCTGCGACTGCTATTAAAAGTCAGTATGCATCTAATATTCTAAAAATTCGTTTTAAGGAAATGAAGGATTTAGAAAAGCTGCTACAGACTGGAATGACAGTAGAGGAAGAAAATGAGTTGGAATATCTTTTTTATCCAAGGACATCACAGGAAGCCATTGAATATTTGGCAAAAGTTCGAGAAGAAATTGATTCTTTTGAGTTTCGTCCAGGAACTATGGATGATGCCTTCATAGCCCTTACAGGAAGAGAGGTGCGCTAATGTTAGCCTTATTAAAACGTGATTTTTTGTTGTATTTTCGAAATCGTTCAGGAGTCTTTTTCTCATTACTGGGAGCTTTGATTTCCTTTCTACTCTATATCATTTTTTTGCAGAAAAATTTGATGGATGCCTGGTCCCAACTTCCTGATAATAAGAGCCTTTTAAATAACTGGCTGATGGGTGGAACTTTGGCTGTGACTGGGATTACAACCAGTTTTACAGCTTTGACCCAGATGGTACAAGACCGTGAAAATCAAGTGGATCAGGATCTCTTTTTGACAGATTTAGGGAGCTGGGGCTTGCAACTGTCTTATCTTATTAGTAGCCTTATCATTTCCTTTGTTATGCAAGCCTTTATGCTTATTGTTATGAGCCTTTATTTTCAAGAAATTCCAGCTATGAGTAAGCTATTTGAAATAAGTTTAATCATGCTGCTAAGTAGTCTCCTTTCAACATTGGTAAATGCACTCTTGATTTACCATTTCCAGTCAGTAGATAGTCTGGGTAAATTGGCTACCATTGTAGGTACAGCTTCAGGATTTTTAGTAGGAACTTATGTACCAATGGGAATTCTTCCTAACTTCGCTCAAGTTCTCATGAAGTGCACACCGGCTACCTATCTTGCTTCTCTCTATAGACAGGTCTTAATGAAGGAGCAATTAGAAACTACATTTATGGGGAATAGTAGCTTATTAGAAGAGTTTCAAGAAAAATTAGGAATCCGGCTTAATTGGCAGAACCTTTTAACAAAGGAAGAAACATACTTAATAGTGGTGAGTATCTGTCTCCTAACTTTTCTGCTTTGGCTGGTAGTAGTTAAAATCTCTAGCAAAAAAATAAAAATTATAGGTTAAGTTAACTTTAAGTTTACTCATGTATCATGTAACCATTAAGTAAAGACCTCCTAACTTTATTTAATAGAAATCCTAACTTTTCTTTTTCATAATAATCTCCCTAAAGAAGCCACCAAATCAGGTGGCTTTTTTGTTTGTGGGCTGGATTTTTGCTATAATAGGAACATGAGTAGAATTTTAGATAATGAAATCATGGGTGATGAGGAGTTGGTAGAGCGTACCCTCCGTCCCCAATATTTACGTGAATATATCGGTCAGGACAAGGTCAAGGATCAGCTTCAAATCTTTATCGAGGCAGCAAAAATGCGTGATGAGGCGCTGGATCATGTTCTTTTATTTGGCCCTCCAGGTCTCGGGAAAACAACCATGGCTTTTGTCATTGCCAATGAATTGGGAGTTAATCTCAAGCAGACGTCTGGTCCCGTTATCGAAAAAGCCGGTGATTTGGTAGCAATTTTGAATGACTTGGAGCCAGGAGATGTTCTTTTTATTGACGAGATTCATCGCTTACCCATGTCTGTAGAAGAGGTCCTTTACAGTGCTATGGAAGACTTCTACATTGACATCATGATTGGTGCAGGAGAAGCTAGCCGTAGTGTCCATCTAGACTTGCCACCTTTTACCTTGATTGGGGCAACAACTCGAGCAGGGATGCTGTCCAATCCTCTTCGTGCCCGTTTTGGAATTACAGGCCATATGGAATACTATACCCATGATGACTTGACAGAGATTGTCGAGCGGACGGCAGATATCTTTGAGATGGAAATCACCCATGAGGCTGCTTCAGAGTTAGCTTTACGCAGTCGTGGAACTCCTCGTATCGCCAATCGTCTCCTCAAGCGCGTGCGTGACTTTGCCCAGATTATGGGCGATGGCTTGATTGATGATGTCATTACGGATAAGGCCTTGACTATGCTGGATGTAGACCATGAAGGTTTGGACTATGTAGACCAGAAAATCCTTCGCACCATGATTGAGATGTACGGTGGCGGCCCTGTCGGTCTAGGAACTCTTTCGGTTAATATCGCCGAAGAGCGTGAGACAGTAGAGGATATGTATGAACCTTACCTGATCCAGAAAGGATTTATCATGCGAACTCGTTCAGGACGAGTTGCGACAGCCAAGGCTTATGAGCATTTGGGGTATGAATATATTGAAAAATGAGACTGAAATCTTAGACTCTTTTAGAGAAAATCCTGACATGATGGCTATTTTGACCATCATCCGTGACTTGGAGTTGAAAGATTCCTGGTTAGCAGCTGGTTCGGTTCGAAATTTTATCTGGAATCTTTTGTCAGAGAAACCAGCCTTTGACCGTGAAACGGATGTGGATGTGATTTTCTTTGACCCAGAGGTGAGTTATGAAGAAACGCTGGCAATAGAAAACAAGTTGAGAGAGGACTTCCCCCAGTATCAGTGGGAGTTGAAAAATCAAGTCTATATGCATCAGCATAGTCCCCATACGGAACCGTATGTGAATTCCTGTGACGCTATGAGTAAATATCCCGAACGTTGTACGGCGATAGGTCTTCGCTTGCAAGCTGACGCAACTTTAGAGCTCTTTGCTCCTTATGGTTTAGAGGATATTTTGAACTTTCAGGTTTCTCCAACTCCCCATTTCTTAGAAAATCAAGACCGAATGAAGCTTTATCAACAGCGTTTATCTAAGAAAAACTGGCAAGTAAAATGGAAAAATCTCACATTTAAAAATACTTAAGGAAACTTTAAGATAGGAGCTGTATACTTATCTCATAAGTTAAGAAGACCTTAACTTATACTCCTAAAACTTTTTCATAATAATCTCCCTATAAAAAAATTAAGTCGCCCAATCAGGCGGCTTTTTTTATTCTAAGTCTATGCTTTTTCATGATATAATAGCCCTATGAGATTAGATAAATTTTTAGTAGCCTGTGCTGTTGGGAGTCGGACTGAGGTCAAAAACCTTCTCAAGGCTGGGCGCGTGACGGTCAATGGCAAGAAAGAAAAATCTGCCAAGCTACAAATTGATGAAGAGACAGACGAGATTTGTTTTGACGGACAAAAGCTAGACTACGAGGAGTTTGTTTACTATATGATGAACAAGCCCCAGGGCGTTATCTCAGCGACTGAAGATCCTAAACACAAGACAGTCTTGGATTTAATGGATGACTATGCACGTGCCAAGGAAGTTTTCCCGGTAGGGCGCTTGGACATCGATACGCATGGACTCTTGCTCTTGACCAATGATGGCAAGCTGGCTCATGCTCTTCTTTCACCAAAACATCATGTGGATAAAACCTATCTAGCGCAGATCAATGGAGTGATGACAGATGCAGATGTTGAGACATTTGCGCAAGGAATTCCGCTCAAGGACTTTACTTGTCAGCCTGCCAAGCTGGAGCTTGTGTCTATTGATAGGGAAAAGGAAGAAAGCCTGGTCCGAGTGACCATTGCAGAAGGGAAATTCCACCAGGTCAAACGGATGGTGGCCTACTGTGGCAAGGAAGTTGTGGACTTGCAACGTTTAACCATGGGAACTTTGATCTTGGATGAGAATTTAAAACGTGGAGAATGGCGTCGCTTAAGCAAGGAAGAACTAGAAGGCTTGCTTGAAAGTGTTCAATAGACTGGATAATCGGAAAAGGAAGGGAGAATATCCCTGCCTTTTTCAGTTTTTGGTTGCTTCCTTTGTGAAAAGAGTTATAATAGACAGTAAGAAAAAAGGAGGATTTTATGAACGCGATTCAAGAATCATTTACAGATAAATTATTTGCCAACTATGAAGCAAATGTAAAATACCAAGCTATCGAAAATGCAGCTAGCCACAATGGAATTTTTGCAGCCCTTGAGCGTCGTCAAAGCCATGTAGACAACACACCTGTTTTCTCACTTGACTTGACTAAGGACAAGGTCACTAACCAGAAAGCATCTGGTCGTTGCTGGATGTTTGCGGCACTTAATACTTTCCGCCACAAACTCATCTCTCAATACAAACTTGAAAACTTTGAATTGTCACAAGCCCACACCTTCTTCTGGGACAAGTATGAAAAATCTAACTGGTTCTTGGAGCAAGTGATTGCGACTGCTGACCAAGAATTGACTAGCCGCAAGGTTAGCTTCCTACTCCAAACTCCACAACAAGATGGTGGACAATGGGATATGGTTGTGGCTCTTTTTGAAAAATACGGTGTCGTTCCTAAGTCTGTTTATCCAGAGTCTGTATCATCTAGCAGCAGCCGTGAGCTCAATGCCATCCTTAACAAATTGCTTCGTCAAGATGCTCAAATCTTGCGTGACCTCTTGGCTTCTGGCGCAGACCAAGCGACTGTTCAAGCCAAGAAAGAAGACCTCTTGCAAGAAATCTTTAATTTCCTTGCCATGTCACTAGGTCTCCCACCACGTCAATTTGACTTTGCTTATCGCGATAAGGATAACAACTACCAAAGCGAAAAAGGTATCACTCCACAAGAGTTTTACAAGAAATATGTCGACCTTCCACTAGAAGACTATGTTTCTGTAATCAATGCTCCAACTGCTGATAAACCATACGGTAAATCATATACAGTTGAGATGTTGGGAAATGTCGTTGGAAGCCGTGCGGTTCGCTACATCAACGTACCGATGGAACGCTTGAAAGAATTGGCCATTGCCCAAATGCAAACAGGTGAAACTGTCTGGTTTGGTTCAGATGTCGGCCAGCTCAGCAACCGTAAAGCAGGAATCCTTGCGACAGATGTTTATGACTTTGAATCAAGTATGGACATTCAACTCACTCAAGACAAGGCTGGACGTTTGGACTACAGCGAAAGCTTGATGACCCACGCTATGGTCTTGACAGGTGTTGATTTGGATGAAAATGGTAAATCAACTAAGTGGAAAGTTGAAAACTCATGGGGAGACAAGGTCGGTACAGATGGTTACTTTGTTGCCTCAGATGCTTGGATGGACGAATACACTTACCAAATCGTTGTACGTAAAGAATTGCTGACAGCAGAAGAACGAGCTGCTTATGAAGCAGAACCAATCGTGTTAGCACCTTGGGATCCAATGGGTGCCTTGGCAGAATAATTAAAGATAAAAAGAATCAGGTAATAAACCTGATTCTTTTTTTGTTTGTATATTCTCACCGAGATTACATGATACCGAAGTAACGAGCTGCGATACCAACTGCAAAGAGTGCAAGGATGATTGTGATTGGAGATACTTTTTTCTTAAGCAACCACATGCAAAGGAAAGTAAGGAGAAGTCCCATCAATCCTGGGATCAATGAGTTCAACTGACCTTGAAGCGTTTGTGGTTGAACGCTATCCAAACTCAAACCGCTAAGTGCTTGGCCGAGGATTCCCTTCAATTCACCACCTGTAACAGGACCTTCTGGGAAGACGATGTAAGCACCTTCTGACAATTGTTTACCTGGAAGGTTGATAGTGAAGTTGATGGATACCCAACGTTGTACAAGAACGGCAAGGATAAACATACCAAGGATAGAAGCTCCTTTAGTGATGTCTTTCAAGATACCACCTGACATGTCTTTAGTGATTTCAGATCCAGCCTTGTAACCAAACTCTTGTGTGTACCATAGGAAAGACATACGGATTGCATTCCATCCAAAGAAGAAGAGAAGTGGTCCAACGATATTACCAGTTGCAGCAAGTGATGCACCAAGGGCACCAAGGATCGGACGAACTGTAAACCAGAAGACTGGGTCACCGATACCAGCAAGAGGTCCCATCATACCGATTTTAACACCTTGGATAGCAGCGTCATCGATTTCAGTACCGTTAGCGCGTTCTTCTTCAAGTGCAAGAGTAACCCCCATGATTGGAGCAGCTACGTATGGGTGAGTGTTGAAGAACTCAAGGTGGCGCTCAAGAGCAGCAGCTTGGTCTTCTTTTTTAGTGTAAAGTTTCTTGATAGCTGGGATCAAAGAGTAAGCCCAACCCAAGTTTTGCATACGTTCGTAGTTCCATGAACCTTGAAGGAATTGTGAACGCCACCAAACTTTTTGGCGATCTGATTTTGATAATTGAATTTTTTCAGCCATGATTGTTCCCCTTTCTAGTAGTCTTCTAGGATATCACCGATTGGATCGTTAGAAGTTGCAGCTCCTCCGCCACCGTTTCCACCTTGTTTAGAAAGGTTGAGGTAGATGAAGGCAAGGGCAACACCGATGACACCAAGGGCAATCAAAGTCAATTGAGAAATTGCTGCAAGAGCAAAACCGATAGCAAAGAATGGCCATACTTCACGAGTAGCCATCATGTTGATAACCAAAGCGTAACCAACGGCAACGACCATGGCACCACCGACAGCCATACCACCGTTCAACCAGTCTGGCATTAATTTAAGAGCATCTTGAACAGCAGAAGCAGGGATAGCAATAAGGAAGGCTGCAGGAATCGCGATACGAAGACCTTGAAGAACAAGGGCAAAGTAGTGAGCGCGTTCAACAGCTGCAATGTTTCCTTCTTTAGCAGCAGCGTCAGCAGTGTGAACCAAACCAACTGAGATTGTACGAACAATCATAGTCAAGAAAAGTCCAGCTACGGCAAGAGGGATTGCAGTTGCAGTTGCGACTGCAATCCCTTCAGTAGTAAAGTTACCACCTTTAATCATGATGATTGCAGCAGCAACAGAAGCAAGAGCAGCGTCAGGAGCTACGGCAGCTCCGATGTTAGCCCAACCAAGGGCAATCATTTGAAGTGATCCACCAAGCATAACCCCAGCTTCGAGGTTACCAGTTACAAGCCCGATAAGGGTACATGCTACGATTGGTTGATGGAATTGGAATTGGTCGAGGATACCTTCAAGACCTGCGAAGAAGGCAACAACTACAACCAAGATAGCAGAAATGATTGAAATATCTGACATGGTTTTATTCCTTTTCTATTTAATATAAATTATTGAACGTTAGCTTTGCTAATCAAGTCAAACAAATCTTTTTTCGTGTCGTTTGGTACTTTACGTACGTCAAATTCAACACCAAGGTCACGCATTTTTTCAAATGTAGCAACGTCTTCTTTGTCCATTGACAATACGTTGTTGACCATTGTTTTACCAGTTGAGTGAGCCATAGATCCTACGTTAAGAGTTTTGATTGGTACACCGCCTTCGATAGCACGGAGGGCATCTTGAGGTGTTTCAAACAAGATAAGGGCGTGTGTGTTACCAAAACGAGGGTCTTTTGCAACCTCAATCAATTTTTGGATTGGAACAACGTTAGCCTTCACTCCGTTTGGAGCTGCTTGTTTGATCAATTCTTTACGAAGGTCATCTTTAGCAACATTATCTGAAGCAACGATGATACGATCTGCTTTTGAATCTGGAGTCCAAGCAGTGGCAACCTGACCGTGAAGGAGACGTGTGTCAAGACGTGCAAGGTTGATTTTCAATTTACCGTCTCCGATAACAGTTCCTTCTGGAATAGCAGCTTGGGCAACTGGAGCAGCTGCAGCACTTGCAACTTCCTCAGCTGGATTGAGCTCTTCTGGAAGAGCCTTGATGCCATCCTTGGATTCTTTAATGATGTTTGCAGCAACTTTAGCCACTCCGGCATTAGCGTCCATCAGGCGTTCAGTATAGGCTTGGATTAACATCGGCAAGTTAAGTCCTGTGATGATGGCAAATTTACGCTCAGGATTTTCTCCCATTACGCGGCTAGCTTGGTTAAATGGAGAACCACTCCAAAGGTCAGCCAAGACTAGAACCTCATCTTCTGCGTCAAATGCAGCCACAGCATTGTTGAATTTTGCGTATAAATCATCTGGACCTTCGTTTGGCATAAAGGTTACAACTTGAATCTTTTCTTGTTCACCAAAGATCATAGATCCTGACTGATGAATACCCGCGGCAAATTCACCGTGACTCGCAATAATGATTCCGATACTCATTATTGTCATTCCTCCTTATAAAATGTTTGACTTGTAGTTTAAGAAAACTTTAAGACTAACTAAGTATAAACCGTTTTCATAAAAAAATCAACAAATTAAATTAAATTATACAAAAATTATAGGAGTAATGATTTTTAAAGATATTGATATATCAACATTTTTAGAAGAGATTTTAAAAGCAAACATGT
Organism: Streptococcus infantis; assembly: GCF_964243025.1. Lineage (GTDB taxonomy): Bacteria > Bacillota > Bacilli > Lactobacillales > Streptococcaceae > Streptococcus > Streptococcus infantis_N. The sequence goes on along the minus strand of NZ_CAXTDJ010000003.1, from coordinate 186,256 downwards.
AAAATTTAATATAAATTCCAAATCTGCCCTTATTTTGTAAAAAGTTTGTTTTCTACAAGATTATCTCCGATTTTTGGTATAATAGAGAGTAATTTATTTTCTAGTATGAGAAGTTAGAGTGAGAGGTATGTATGTCCCCTTCAATTCAGTTATTAAAAGACCGCTATTTAAAAAATATCAAAGAAAATCCAGATCTCTACATCGGTATTGAGTTGGAGTTTCCTATCGTTCATACGAAAGGCCAACCTACAGATATTGAAGTCAGCAAGGACTTGTTGCGCTTTTTGGTGGATGCTCTCAGTCTGGAAGTTGAAAAGGTAGACCAGGAGGGCAATCCGATTCAACTTGTAGAACCGAAGAGTCAAGATCGAATTCTGTTTGAGGTTTCCTACACGACCTTGGAGTTTGCTTTTGGGAAGGCAAAGAGTATTCAGGAAGTGGAAGAGCGATTTAGAGCCTATATGGAAGTAATTCAGGAGAAGCTAGGAGAAAAGGATCATGCTATTCAAGGTTGGGGGATTCACCCGAACTGGGATAGCAATGATAATAGACCTGTCGCTTATCCACGCTATCAGATGCTGATGGATTATCTGAGTATGGGGAGTCACCAAGAAAGTGCGCATTTACATGACTTTCCGCAATACGGAGCCTTCATCTGCGGGAGTCAAGTTCAGTTGGATGTATCGACTGCTAACTACCTACGTGTCATTAATGCTTTCACTCAGATTGAAGCAGCAAAAGCTTACTTATTTGCCAATTCTGAGTTTTCTGGAGCAGACTGGGACACCCAGATTTCACGAGATCTCTTTTGGGAAGAATCCATGCATGGAATTTATCCAGAGAATGTCGGTGTCAATGCAAAACTCTTCAAAGATGAGGATGATTTCTTTGATTATCTAGACCGCTCTGCGATTTTTACAGCAGAACGAGATGGGAAAACCTACTATTTTTCTCCGATTCAATCTAGAGATTACCTAGCTACTGATGAGATTCATGCATATACTCTAAATGGGAAAGAGACTCTGCTTGTCCCTCAAGAGAAGGATTTTCAAACGCACCGTAGCTACCAATATCAAGACTTAACAACTCGAGGGACGATTGAATTCCGTAGTGTTTGTACGCAACCGCTAGACCGTACCTTTGCTTCAGCAGCCTTTCATCTAGGTTTGTTGGTAAATCTAGACAAGCTTGAAGCTTATCTAGAAACTGCTCCTTTCTTTGAGAACTTTGGCCGTGACTACAAGTCTTTGAGACGACAGTTTTCTAAGAAACAACTCACAAATGAGGAAAAAGCTGGTGTTGTCCAGTTCTCCAAAGACTTGCTGGCTATAGCAGAGCAAGGACTTGAGAGTAGAGGTCAGAGAGAAATGACTTATTTAGAACCTTTAAAAGAAGAATTGACTCTATAATTTTATTATAAAGGAAGAATTTTCTGAAAAATCATGTTATAATGGATGAGACTATAGATAAAGGATAGAGATTTATGACATTAGTTTATCAATCAACGCGTGATGCGAAAAATACAGTAACAGCCAGTCAGGCGATTTTGCAAGGTTTGGCAACGGATGGAGGCTTGTTCACTCCAGTAAGCTATCCAAAGGTGGACTTGGTTTTTGACACATTAAAAGACGCTTCTTATCAAGAAGTGGCCAAGCTTGTCTTGTCAGCTTTCTTGGATGACTTTACAGCAGAAGAGTTGGACTACTGTATCACCAACGCCTATGACAGCAAGTTTGATACACCAGCAATTGCCCCTCTTGTAAAACTTGATGGTCAATACAACTTGGAACTTTTCCACGGTTCAACCATTGCCTTTAAAGATATGGCCTTGTCCATCTTGCCATACTTTATGACAACAGCTGCTAAGAAACATGGCTTGGAAAACAAGATTGTCATCTTGACAGCGACGTCTGGAGACACTGGTAAAGCTGCTATGGCAGGATTCGCGGATGTCCCAGGAACTGAAATCATCGTCTTTTATCCAAAAGACGGTGTCAGCAAGGTCCAAGAGTTGCAAATGACTACTCAAACGGGCGAAAACACTCATGTTATCGCCATTGATGGAAACTTTGACGATGCTCAGACTAATGTGAAACATATGTTCAACGATGTGGCTCTTCGTGAGAAATTGGCAGCCAACAAGCTCCAGTTCTCATCAGCTAACTCTATGAATATCGGTCGTTTGGTACCACAGATTGTCTATTATGTGTATGCCTACGCTCAGCTTGTTAAAACTGGCGAGATTAAGGCTGGTGATAAGGTTAACTTCACCGTACCGACAGGAAACTTTGGAAATATCTTGGCAGCCTTTTACGCCAAACAAATCGGCCTACCAGTCGGTAAATTGATCTGTGCTTCAAATGACAACAATGTTTTGACAGATTTCTTTAAAACTCGTGTCTATGACAAGAAGCGTGAGTTTAAAGTGACCACTAGTCCATCTATGGATATCTTAGTGTCTTCAAACTTGGAGCGTTTGATTTTCCATCTTTTGGGAAATGATGCGGTTAAGACAGCTGAACTTATGAATGCTTTGAACACTCAAGGTCAGTATGAGTTGGCTGATTTTGATGCAGAAATCCTTGGTCTTTTTGCAGCTGAGTATGCGACAGAAGCAGAAACCGCAGCAGAAATTAAGCGTGTTTATGAGGCAAATGCTTATATTGAAGACCCTCATACAGCAGTTGCTTCGGCCGTATATAAAAAATACCAAGCAGCGACAGGCGATGCGGCTAAGACCGTGATTGCTTCAACAGCTAGTCCATATAAATTCCCAGTAGTTGCAGTAGAAGCTGTAACAGGGAAATCAGGCTTGACCGACTTTGAAGCTTTGGCTCAGTTGCACGAAATTTCAGGAGTGGCAGTGCCACCAGCAGTTGATGGTCTCGAAACAGCTCCAGTTCGTCACAAGACAACTGTTGCAGCGGCAGATATGCAGGAAGCAGTAGAATCTTATTTAGGACTTTAAAAGAGAGGAAGTAAACTCGGTTGGGAAACTAACTGAGTTTCTTTTCATCAGGAGGAAGGATTGTTTAAGAAAAATAAGGATATTCTCAACATAGCTTTACCTGCCATGGGTGAAAATTTCTTGCAGATGCTCATGGGGATGGTAGATAGCTACTTGGTAGCTAATCTGGGGTTGATCGCCATTTCGGGTGTGTCTGTAGCTGGAAATATAATCACCATTTATCAGGCTATTTTTATTGCCTTGGGAGCAGCAATTTCTAGTGTCATTTCAAAAAGTGTGGGACAGAAAGATCAGTCTAGACTAGCCTACCATGTGACAGAAGCTCTCAAGATAACCTTGCTATTGAGTTTAATTTTAGGTGGCTTGTCCATCTTTGCAGGTCAAGAGATGATTGGTCTTTTGGGTACTGAACAGGCTGTGGCTGAAAGTGGTGGCTTATACCTATCTTTAGTTGGTGGGACAATCGTTCTCCTGGGCTTGATGACTAGTCTAGGAGCCTTGATTCGCGCTACCCACAATCCTAGACTTCCGCTTTATGTTAGTTTTTTATCCAATGCTTTAAATATTGTTTTTTCAAGTGTCGCCATTTTTATCCTTGATATGGGGATAGCTGGTGTAGCTTGGGGGACTATTTTGTCTCGTTTAATCGGGGTTGTAATTTTGTGGTCACAATTAAAACTTCCATATATGAGACCGACGTTTGGACTGGATAAAGACCTGCTGACCTTGGCGTTACCTGCAGCGGGAGAACGTCTCATGATGAGGGCTGGGGATGTAGTCATTATTGCCTTGGTTGTTTCCTTTGGGACGGAGGCAGTAGCGGGAAATGCTATCGGTGAAGTCTTGACTCAGTTCAACTACATGCCTGCTTTTGGTGTTGCAACAGCAACAGTCATGCAGATAGCTCGAGCAGTAGGGGAGAATGATTGGGCAAGGGTGGACAGACTAAGTAAGCAAACTTTTTGGTTGTCTTTCTTTCTCATGTTGCCTTTAACACTTAGTATCTATGCTCTCGGGACACCACTAAGCTATCTCTACACCAACGATCCTGTGGCTATCAAAGCCAGTGTTTTAGTGACTCTTTTTTCACTTTTAGGGACTCCTATGACAACGGGAACGGTCATTTATACAGCTGTCTGGCAAGGTTTGGGAAATGCTCGACTTCCCTTTTATGCGACAAGTATCGGAATGTGGTGCATCCGTATTGGGACTGGTTATCTGATGGGAATTGTTCTTGGATGGGGTTTGCCTGGTATCTGGGCTGGAACGCTTTTGGATAATGGTTTCCGTTGGATTTTCCTACGCTGTCATTACAAATCTTATATGACATTGAAAGGATAAAAAATGCAAGAAACGTCTTTTATTTGGGATTTGGATGGGACCTTATTGGACTCCTATGAAGCTATTTTGTCAGGAATTGAGGAGACCTATGCACAGTTTTCCATTCCTTTTGACAAGGAAAAAGTTCGAGCTTTTATCTTGAAATACTCTGTCCAGAATTTACTAGTGCAAGTGGCAGAAGAAAGAGGCTTGGATGTTGATAAGCTCAATCAAGTTCGTGCTCAGAGCTTGGCTGAAAAGAATGCCCAGGTCATCTTGATGCCGGGGGCGCGCGAGATTTTAGCCTGGGCAAATCAACAAGGAATTCAGCAATTTGTCTACACCCACAAAGGCGATAATGCCTTGACTATTTTACGAGATTTGGGATTGGATGTTTATTTCACAGAAATTTTGACAAGCCAGAGCGGTTTTGCTCGTAAACCAAGTCCAGAAGCAGCGACCTACCTTATCAGCAAATACCATTTAAAACCAGAGCGCACCTTTTATATAGGGGACCGTACTTTGGATATCGAATTTGCTCAGAATAGTAGCATTCAGAGTATCAATTTCCTTGGAACTCCGGTGGATTGCAATCATCAGATTTCTTGTTTAGCGGATATTCCTTCGCTCTTTTTTTGAAAATTTTATGAAAGAGAATATGTCAGCTTTGTGACAAAAATCATACAAACTATTTCAATTAATGTGGTTTGTTACAGAGCTTAGACAGTTTTATTAAATAGCCCCTAAAGGGCTTTTTTTCTTTTTTCTTTATGTTATGATAGAAAGGTACTACATTTGAAAAGGAGTTTGAATAGTATGAAGAAACGAATTATTTTAGCATCAACAGTAGCTCTATCACTTGCCCCTACCTTGGCGACTCAAGCAGAAGAAATTGTATGGTCACCACGTTCAGTTGAGCAAATTCAAAACGATGTTGCTAAAAGCGAAAATAAAACAAGTTACACAATTAAGTACGGAGATACCCTAAGCACGATTGCAGAGGCTTTGGGAGTAGACTTAAATGTCCTTGCAAACTTGAACAAAATCACTAATATTGATTTGATTTTCCCAGAAACTGTACTGACTACAACTGTGAACGACAATGAGGAAGTAACAGAGGTTGAGGTTTATACACCTCAAGAAGTTGGTTCTGATGTAGCAAGTGCAACAGCAGATTTAACAACGAATCAAGTAACAGTAGATGAACAAACTGTTCAAGTCGAAGATTTGACACAACCAGTTGAAGAAACTGAAGCTGTAGCAGAAACTACAGTATCGTCAGAAGCAACTACTGAAGCTGCGGCACCTGTCGTTGAAGAAACAACTACGGTCGCTGAACCAACAACTACAGTTGAGGAAACAACTACGGTCGCTGAACCAACAACTACAGTTGAGGAACCAACTACGGCTGCTGAACCAACTACAACAGTTGAAGAAACAACGACTACTGTTGAGGAGACAACTACAACAGAAGCAACAACTGAGGCTGTAACAGAAGCTCAATCATCTCCAGCAACTTACCAAGCCGAACCAAGCCAAGGTGCATCGGCAACTTATACAGCGCCAGCGGCTCCTGATTATGCAACTATTGCAGCAACAAAATCTGAAAATGCAGGTCTCCAACCACAAACAGCTGCATTTAAAGAAGAAGTAGCTAACTTGTTTGGTATCACATCATTTAGTGGTTATCGTCCAGGAGATCCAGGTGACCACGGAAAAGGTCTTGCTATTGACTTCATGGTTCCAGTAAGTTCAGCTCTCGGTGATCAAATTGCAGATTATGCTATCCAAAATATGGCTAGCCGTGGTATCAACTACATCATCTGGAAACAGCGTTTCTACGCACCATACGATAGCAAATACGGACCAGCCTACACTTGGAATCCAATGCCAGATCGTGGTAGCGTAACAGAAAACCACTATGACCACGTTCACGTATCAATGAACTAATAATGAATGAGAAGTTGGGAACTGATTCAGTTTCCACTTCTTTTTTATTTTCAAATTCTTAGATAGCAAAGATAAACTCCAGACATAAAATTTGGGAACCTAGTTTTCTGGGATTGTGGCTAGGAGATAAATTTAACGGATTGAGCAAAATAGTTGCGTTTTTAATCTGCTTGTATTATACTTGATAAGTCAATAGTTGATGAATCAAATTTTAACAAGGGAATAGAAATGTCAGAAATCAATGAATTACTGTACCAGCTCCATTTAGTAGATCAGACCATTACTCAACTTTTTGAGAAACAATTGGGTATTAGTTTGACCCGCTATCAAATTCTGCAGTTTTTATTGCAAAAGTCGCCGTGTAACCAAACTGCCGTTCAAGAGAAGTTACAAATTGACCAGGCAGCTTTGACCCGTCATTTTAAGGTTTTAGAGTCAGAGGGCTATGTTAAACGTAATCGTAATCCGATCAATCAGAGAGAAGTCCTAGTTGAATTAACCCAAGAAGCTAAGAATCAACTCTTGGTCAATCCGCCTAAACATCACTTGAAAGTGAAGGAGCAGATGGAGAACATCTTATCAGCTGGTGAGCAGCAAGAGCTGACAACCTTACTGACAAAACTAGTCTCAGGTCTAGAAAAAATAGAATTTTAAGGAGAAAAACATGTCACTCATTACCACTATTTTGGCAACTCTTGTTGCCCTGGAACATTTTTATATCTTTTATTTGGAGAGTGTAGCAACCCAATCAGATGCAACCAGCCGAGTCTTTCATATGGACAAGGAAGAGTTGGTACGACCATCTGTTAGCTCACTGTTTAAAAACCAAGGGATTTATAATGCCTTGATTGGAGTATTTCTGATCTATGGGATTTATTTTTCGCATAGTTTAGAAATCGTAACAATCTTTGTTTTATTTGTCATAGGAGCAGCGGCGTATGGTTCCTTAACTGCGGATAAAAAAATTATTCTAAAGCAGGGTGGACCAGCTATTCTAACCTTGCTAAGTATCCTTTTCTTGAAATAAAAACAACCAGCACTTTCTATGAAGGTGCTGGTTTTTATTGGTTGATAACTATAAATAGTAAGTAGTCTATTTAGATTCGCTTTTTTATTTAGTAATGCTTGACAAAGAGAGATGTTCATATTACAATGGTTTTTAACAAATAACTGAACAAAAGAGGTTGTCAATATGATTTCAGAAAAACAATTCAAACTATTATCTTTTTTGCAAGAGCATCCACAGGAGGAGTTTACACAAAGACAGTTAGCGGAACAATTGGAAGTTTCTTTAGGAACAATTAATTCCCTACTTAAAGAAATGAAAGAATTCAATTGGATTGATCAAGAAGGTCACCTATCTGAGTTAGGAAAAGAAGCTTTAGAGCCTTATCGAGTACAAAATGCAGTGATTATGGCTGCTGGAATGAGTAGTCGATTTGCACCATTGTCTTATGAAGTACCAAAAGGATTGTTAAAAGTCAAAGGGGAACGCCTGATTGAAAGGGAAATTGAACAACTACAGGAAGCAGGTATAGAAGATATTACAGTTATTGTAGGTTATTTACAAGAAAAAATGTTTTACCTTGCTGAAAAATATGGTGTAAAAATCGTTGTAAATAATGATTACTATAAATACAATAACTGTTCTTCATTAATGTTGGTTAGAGATCAACTATCAAATACTTATATTTGTTCATCGGACAATTATTTTGTTGAAAACCCATTTGAAAAATATATCTATAGAGGCTATTATTCAACGATATTTGTGGAAGGAGAGACAGACGAATATTGTGCTACCGAAGACTCCAACAACATGATCGTTGATATACAAATTGGTGGGAAAAACACTTGGGCTATGGTAGGCCATGTGTATTTTGACCGCGCCTTTAGTGAAAAATTCGTAAAAATTTTAGAGACTGAGTTTAAACACGAGCCCTATAAAGAACAGCTCTGGGAGGATTACTATACCCGCAATGTTCATGAATTGCATCTAGAAGCTCGTCATTATTCATCGGATATTGTTAAAGAATTTGATTCCTTAGATGAGTTGCGTCAATTTGATGACCGCTACTTGATGAATTCTAATTCTGAGATTATTGATAACATCTGCAAGACCTTGAATTGTGATGCTTCGGATATTGTTCATATTAAACCACTCAAAGATGGTTTAACCAATACATCCTTTAGCTTTGATTGTCTTGATAAAAAATATGTTTATCGTCATCCTGGAAGAGGAACTGAAAAATATATCAACAGATCAAGCGAAGCGGCTTCTATGGAAATTGCAGCAAAACTGCAAATAGACAGAACATTTGTTGCAATGGATAAAAACGAAGGGTGGAAGATTTCAGAATTTATCCCTAACGCTAGACCGCTTAATTATGATAATTGGGATCATGTAGAAAAAGCTATGGGGCTCTTGAGAAAACTACACCAGTCTGGAGAGAAGACAACCCATAATTTTGATTTATTTGTAGGAATTGATGATTTTAGAGAAAAATTGAAGGCTAGCAATCGTTTTGAATTTGATGGACTTGATGAACTTGATAAAAACATTTCAACTATTAGAGAATTTTTAAAACAGGATGACACTGAAAGAGTTTTATGTCATGGAGATTCCTATAGCCCAAATTTTCTCCTAAACGAACAAGAGGAGATGAGTCTGATTGATTGGGAGTATTCGGGTATGGGGGATCCTGCAGGGGATTTAGGCACCTTCATTGGTTGTTCGAATTATACTGTTGAACAAGCTGAGAAAGTACTTGAGATTTACTTGCAAGAAGTTCCAGATACAAAAACAAGACGTCATTATTTAGCCTATGTGGCAGTGACATCTTATTATTGGTTCTTGTGGGCCTTATTCCAAGAGAGTGTTGGAAAACCTGTTGGAGAATTTCTTTATACTTGGTATCGATTTACCAGACAATACGGACAACTTTCATTAGAGTTATATCTGGGAGAAAAATAAGATGAAATCTGTATCTGAAATTGAACAATTGGTAGCAGATGAAACGGAACGAAGACTGGAAGAAATGGAATCTCCAGACTATAATTTTGCGCAACCATTCTTAAAAAAAGATTTTGCTTTGATTGGTGTTATCATTGGGATTAATCTAATCTTGATTATCTTAGCTATGACAGGAGGAATTAAATAATGTCGAAAACAACCGACTTTATTCAACAAGAAACCATAACTGGGATTGTTCCAATGACTAGTAAGGATCGGCAATATTCTTTCTGGGATCTATTCTTATCAACAAGTGGTTTTGCGATTGCAACTTGGTGTTACACACAAGGTGCCTATGTAGCTCAGTACTTGACTTTCAGTCAAATGCTAATTAATATTTTTAGTTTTAATATTATCTGGGTCTTTATTGAATGTCTTCCTATCTTATTTGCAGTCAAATACGGAATTGATTTATGGATTTGGCTTCGAGCGGTTTTAGGGAAGCGCGGAGTGGCATTTTTGTCAACAACAATCAGTTTAGCAAATTTTGGTTGGTATGCAGTTACTGCAAATCTTTTTGCCAGTTCTATGATTCATCTAGCTAATAATTTTGGCCTTGGACTGGAGAAGGGAATTTGGGCACCAATTCTTGGGACACTTTGTGTCTTATTGGGGACCTTGATTGCTCTTGGTGGACCAGAGGTTATAAAAGGTATTAATCGATTTATGGTAATTGCTTTACTAGTTGTTGGATTGATTATCGTTGGAATTTGTTTTGTAGCAGTTCCGATTACTGACATTATGAACGTTCAACCAGCAGTACAAGGAGATTTGAGCCCGCTAGAGCGATTTATGATTTCAGGAGAGGGGAATGTAGCGACTGCCTTTTCTTGGTCGACGCAAGCATTAATTTTACCACGTTTAGCAAAATCAGAACGTAGTGGGTATTGGGCTACTTCTTTATCTTATGGTGTGGTAGCACCATTCTTTGCTGCGACGGGTGGTGTTATGGCTCTAGCTATGTTTGTAAGAACAGGAGTTTACGAGAGTGATCCAACTGCGATGCTTTCAACCTTGAGTACTCCTACCTTTGCTCTTCTTAGTTTATTGCTAGTAGCTTTTGCAAATATTGGAACTCAAGGGACAGGATCCTATGTGAACTGTATGATTGTTAAAAGCGGTATGCCTAAGATGAGCTATAAACTAATGGTTTGGATTGCCATGATTTATGTGAGTGCGTTAACAATTTGGGGTGGCGTAGAAGAATATTTTGGTTCTTTTATCTCGCTTGCAGCTTATATTCAAGGACCTATTATTGGAATGATTGTTGTTGATTATTTCTTGATAAGAAAACGGAAATTAGATTTACGATCAGCTTATTTCTTAGATGGACATCAGGCTTATGAGTTTACTAAAGGATTTAATTTAGTTGGTTTGTCTTGTGTATTCGTATCTTTGTTAGTTGCAGTACTCTTTGTTTATAATCCCCTAACTAAACAAATTCAAAGTTCGATCTTCTTAATTACAACAGGTAGTGGCTTTACGGCGATTTTTGGAGGTTTCCTATATTGGTTAGCAAGCCTAACTCCGTTGAAACATTACATGGTTAAAGATAGAGATCAAGTAACCATTTAAATAAAAACAACCAGCATTGATCTGTACCCCAAAAGTTAGACAGAAAAAATCTAACTTTTGGGGGTATTTTGATTATGTGACTATTAGTCCGTCTCGCTCCGTTAGGTGAGAGACAAGAAACCACCCGTTATACGGGGGGATGATCGATTTGCTTTTTTATTCTAGCAACAGTTGACAAAGAGAAGTGTTCATGTTACAATGATTTCTAACAAAAAACTGAACAAAAGAGGTGTCAGTATGATTTCAGAAAAACAATTTAAGTTTTTGTCTTTCTTGCTGGATCATCCACAAGAGGATTTTACACAAAGAGAATTAGCAGAAGAATTAGGACTTTCTCTAGGAAAGGTTAATTCCTTGTTTAAAGAGATGAAAGAAGCTCATTTTCTTGACTAAGAGGGTCACTTATCTGAGTTGGGAAAAGATGCTTTAGAGCCTTTTCGTGTTCAAAATGCAGTCATTATGGCTGCTGGAATGAGTAGCCGATTTGCTCCGTTATCTTATGAAATTCCTAAAGGGCTGTTAAAAGTCAAAGGACAACGTCTGATTGAAAGAGAAATCGAACAGTTACAAGAGGCAGGTATAGAGGATATTACAGTTATTGTAGGATATATGCAGGAAAAAATGTTTTACCTTGCAGAAAAATATGGTGTAAAAATCGTTGTAAACAATGACTACTACAAATACAACAACTGTTCATCACTAATGCTAGTTAGAGATCAGCTGTCAAATACCTATATTTGTTCGTCAGATAATTATTTTGTTGAAAACCCATTTGAAAAATATATCTATAGAGGCTATTATTCAACAATATTTGCAGAAGGGGAAACAGATGAATACTGCGCGATAGAAGATGCCAATCACATCATTAAAGGAATTCAGATTGGTGGAGAAAACACATGGGCTATGGTAGGTCACGTGTATTTTGACCAGGCATTTAGTGAAAAATTCGTTGAGATTTTAGAAAAAGAATTTAAACACGAACCTTACAAAGAACAACTTTGGGAGGATTACTATAGCCGTCATGTCAACGAGTTGCACCTAGTAGCGCGTCATTATTCAGCAGATATTATCAAGGAGTTTGATTCCTTGGATGAATTACGACAATTTGATGAGCGGTACTTGATGAACTCTAATTCGGAGATTATCGATAATATCTGTGAAACCTTACATTGTATCGCTTCAGATATCATAAATATCAAACCTCTAAAAGATGGTCTGACTAATACATCCTTTAGTTTTGATTGTCTCGGGAAAAAATATGTTTACCGTCATCCTGGGGTAGGTACTGAAAAATACATCGATCGTTCTAGCGAAGCAGCTTCTATGGAAGTAGCTGCAAAATTACAAATTGATCGCACCTTTATTGCTATGAATAAAGATAAGGGATGGAAAATTTCAGAGTTTATAATGAATGCGAGAACTCTCGACTATGATAATTGGGACCATGTTGAAAAAGCCATGGAACTCTTGAGAGAACTACACCAATCTGGAGAAAAAACAACTCATAATTTTGATTTAATTGCAGGAATCGATGATTTCAAAGAAAAGTTACAGGAAAGCAATCGTTTTGAGTTTGATGGACTTGATGAGCTAGATCAGTCAATTACAACTCTAGTAGATTTTATAAAGAAAGACAAGGTGGAAAAAGTTCTCTGTCACGGGGATTCCTACAGTCCTAATTTTCTCTTGAATGAACAAGAGGAGATGAGTCTGATTGATTGGGAATATTCTGGTATGGGAGACCCTGCAGGGGATTTAGGTACTTTTATTGGTTGTTCGAATTATACTGTTGAACAAGCTGAGAAAGTATTTGAGATTTACTTGCAAGAAGTTCCAGATACAAAAACAAAACGTCACTATTTAGCCTATGTGGCAGTGACATCTTATTATTGGTTTTTGTGGGCCTTATTCCAAGAGAGTGTCGGTAAACCTGTCGGAGAATTTTTGTACATTTGGTATCGTTATACCAAACAATATGGTCAGCTTGCATTAAATATGTATTTGGAGGAAGATTGAGATGAAAACTGTATCTGAAATTGAACAACTAGTCGCAGAAGAGACCAAGCATAGACTAGAAGAGATGGAATCTCCAGAGTATGAGTTTCCAAAACCATTCCTGAGAAAGGACTTTATCCTAGTAACATTTGCCGTTATCGTTAACCTACTTTTGATTATCCTAGCCATGACAGGAGGAATCCAATAATGTCAAAAATGAATGACTTTATTCAGCAAGAAACCATAACAGGTATTGTACCGATGACTAATAAGGATCGTCAATATTCCTTCTGGGACTTATTCTTATCAACCAGTGGTTTTGCGATTGCAACTTGGTGCTACACGCAAGGTGCCTATGTAGCTCAGTACTTGACTTTCAGTCAAATGCTGATTAATATTTTTAGTTTTAATATTATCTGGGTCTTTATTGAATGTCTTCCTATCTTATTTGCAGTCAAATACGGAATTGATTTGTGGATTTGGCTCCGAGCGGTTTTAGGGAAACGTGGAGTAGCCCTCTTATCAACCGTAATTAGTTTAGCTAACTTTGGTTGGTATGCTGTTGCTGCAAATCTGTTTGCAAGTTCTATGATTCATTTGGCGAATAGTTTTGGACTTGGACTTGATAAGGGGTTATGGGCACCGATTCTTGGGACACTCTGTGTCTTCTTGGGAACTTTAATTGCTCTTGGTGGACCTGAAGTCATTAAGTGGACAAACCGTTTCTTGGTTATCGCATTGTTACTTGTAGGTTTGATCATCGTAGGTATTTGTTTCGTAGCGGTACCAATTGCAGATATTATGAATATTCAACCAGCAATACAAGGAGATCTAACTCCTCTTGAACGCTTCATGCTTTCAGGAGAAGGGAACGTAGCCTTCGCCTTTTCTTGGTCTACTCAGGCTCTTGTATTGCCACGTTTAGCTAAAACAGAACGTAGCGGTTATTGGGCAACAGCCTTGTCATATGGTGTAGTAGCGCCTTTCTTCGTTGCGACGGGTGGTGTTATGGCTCTAGCTATGTTTGTAAAAACAGGAGTTTACGAAAGTGATCCAACAACCATGCTTTCAACACTAAGTACTCCAGCCTTTGCTCTCTTGAGTTTATTACTAGTAGCTTTTGCCAATATCGGAACACAAGGAACAGGGTCTTATGTAAACTGTATGATTGTCAAGAGTGGGATGCCTAAGGTAAGCTACAAGTTAATGGTTTGGATTGCCATGGTTTATGTAAGTGCTCTGACAATCTGGGGTGGAGTGGAAGAATACTTTGGCTCCTTCATCTCTCTTGCAGCCTATATTCAAGGTCCTATTATTGGAATGATTGTTGTTGATTATTTCTTGCTCAGAAAACGCAAACTTGATTTGCGCTCAGCATACTTCCTTGAAGGCCATCAGGCATATGAATTCACAAAAGGCTTTAATCTCGTTGGATTATCTTGTGTATTCATTTCACTAGTTGTAGCTGTACTATTTGTCTACAATCCAGTAACTGCTCAAATCCAGAGCTCAATCTTCTTGGTTACAACAGGTAGTGGATTTACAGCGATCTTTGGTGGCTTCCTATATTGGTTAGCAAGCCTAACTCCGCTGAAACACTACATGGTTAAAGATAGAGATCAAGTGACTATTTAAATAAAAACAACCAGCACTTTCTATGAAGGTGCTGGTTTTTAATAACGGCTGTTAAACTTTTCTCCGCTTGATTTCAAGTAGTCTTTGATAGAAGAAGATTTGGCTACTATAGATATAAGGGAAGATAGAGATACTTGCAATTCCAAAGCTAATCCAGATAAGGAGATACCAAGGAAGTAGCTGTAAATCAAGGACAAAGCGTTGGAACTTATAGCCTTTCATGAGAAAGCGGCTGGTATGCAGCACGCGGCTCGGTTTGGCAATTCCGATTGCAAGGGTGTCACATAAAAGTAGTTCAACTTGGGAATAGGCATAATACTGTGGCAGATAGATAATAGTTCCTAAAATCATTACTAGGACGCTACCAAAGAAATAGAGAGCAAAAGTAAGTAGGAAGTGTTCGATATCTGGATTTGTTACGTCGACAGATGGAAATTCGGGATGAAGTTCCACAAATTTACGAGCCATAGCACTGCTATAAAAGAGTAAATAGACTCCAAAAAGATTAGGGATGCTCCATAAAAAGAGATAGAAACGCTTGAGTAAGAGCGTTAGAAAAGTTTGGGTAAAGAAGCGATGGTCAAATAAGGACAAGCTATCCTTAAAGGAAAGCTCAATCTCAGAAATTCTGTAAAGATTAATGGTAGTAAAGAGAGCGCCAGCAAGGATAATAGAACTTGTAAATCCAACGGCTATCGGAAAGAGAGCAGACTGGATTATGATCCCTAGAAAACTCAAGAAGGACTGTTCAAGAATGCCTTCATCAAGTAGGGATAAAGGTCTGATAAAGCTCGATAGAATAAAGAGAATACTTGGTAATAAAAAGACAAGCAGCAAGCGAGGGTGCTCGGCTTGAAATTGTCTAGCCTGCTCGCGAACTTCTTTTAAATTAATTTTTGGGTACTTCATTCTTTCATTATACCATAGTTCGTGACAGTTCCTGTTTTTTTTGATAGAATCATACAGTATGCCCTTGGGCGAAAAGTAAGAACTGGGACTGTCTTTCCCAGCTTCGGAGGTAAAAAATGTCAGATTCGCCAATCAAATATCGATTGATTAAAAAAGAAAAACACACAGGAGCTCGTTTGGGTGAGATTATCACACCCCATGGAACCTTCCCAACGCCTATGTTTATGCCAGTAGGGACTCAGGCAACGGTCAAGACTCAGTCGCCAGAAGAATTGAAAGAGATGGGTTCAGGGATTATCCTATCTAACACCTATCACTTGTGGCTTCGCCCTGGGGATGAACTCATTGCCCGTGCTGGGGGTCTCCACAAGTTCATGAATTGGGACCAACCAATCTTAACGGATAGCGGTGGATTCCAAGTGTATTCTCTAGCGGATAGCCGTAATATTACAGAAGAAGGAGTAACCTTCAAGAACCACCTCAACGGTTCTAAGATGTTCCTTTCGCCTGAAAAAGCTATTTCTATCCAGAACAATCTAGGCTCAGACATCATGATGTCCTTTGACGAATGTCCCCAATTTTATCAACCTTATGATTATGTGAAAAAATCGATTGAACGTACTAGCCGTTGGGCAGAGCGTGGTTTAAAGGCTCACCGTCGTCCGCATGATCAAGGTCTATTTGGGATTGTACAGGGGGCAGGATTTGAAGATCTTCGTCGTCAATCAGCTCAAGACCTTGTAAGTATGGACTTCCCAGGATATTCTATCGGTGGACTAGCTGTTGGAGAAACCCATGAGGAGATGAATGCAGTTTTGGACTTTACGACTCAGCTGCTTCCTGAAAACAAACCTCGTTACTTGATGGGAGTAGGAGCGCCAGATAGCTTGATTGATGGCGTTATTCGTGGGGTTGATATGTTTGACTGTGTCTTACCGACTCGTATCGCTCGTAACGGGACTTGTATGACCAGTCAAGGTCGCTTGGTTGTCAAGAATGCTCAATTTGCGGAGGACTTTACACCACTTGATCCAGAGTGTGATTGCTACACATGTAAGAACTATACCCGTGCCTACCTTCGTCACTTGCTTAAGGCTGATGAAACCTTTGGTATCCGCTTGACGAGTTACCATAACCTTTACTTCTTGCTCAACCTCATGAAGCAGGTTCGTCAGGCTATCATGGATGATAATCTTTTTGAGTTCCGTGAACATTTTGTTGAAAAATATGGTTATAACAAGTCAGGACGCAACTTCTAAATTTAGCTTAGTATCAGCTAAAAATCCTAAGTTTTATCTTAGGATTTTTCTGTTTTTTTTGATAAAATAAAGGTACTATGGATTGAAAATTAGATGGCTTTTCTCGCCTATCTAATGAATGGAGAATAAACTCGTATGCGTATTAAATGGTTTTCCTTGATTAGGATTACAGGTTTGCTTTTGGTACTTTTGTATCATTTCTTTCAGACAGTTTTCCCAGGAGGTTTCTTCGGGGTTGACGTCTTCTTCACATTTTCAGGTTTTCTAATTACATCACTCTTATTAGAAGAGTTTGGACAAAAAGGGAAAATTGATATCCTAGGATTTTTTAGACGACGCTTTTATCGAATTTTTCCGCCAGTTGTTTTGATGGTCCTCATCGTTATGCCCTTCACCTTCTTGGTTCGTCAGGATTATGTGGCAGGAATCGGTGGTCAGATTGCCGGTGTTCTTGGATTTATGACTAACTTCTATGAAATGTTGACAGGAGGTAGTTATGAGTCTCAGTTTATCCCTCACCTCTTTGTTCACAACTGGAGCTTAGCTGTTGAAGTTCATTACTATATCTTGTGGGGCTTAGCAGTCTGGTTCTTGTCCAAACGAGCAAAAACAAGTGGACAACTACGAGGAATGATTTTCCTACTTTCCTCAGCAACCTTTATGATTAGCTTCCTTTCTATGTTTATTGGTAGCTTTATTGTAAGTTCCTACTCAACAGTATACTTTTCAAGTTTGACTCATGTTTATCCCTTCTTCTTAGGTAGTGTACTTGCTACCGTGATAGGGGTTCGTCATACGACGCCTCTTCTTAAACGTTTGAATAAAAGCTTGGATTTGAAGCAGACCTTGTTAGTCTTTGGAGCTGGACTCGGAGTTTTGCTCTTACTGACCTTCTTTGTGAAATTTACATATCTCTTTGCTTATTTACTTGGATTCTTGTTTGCAAGCTTAGCTGCCCTTCTGATGATTGTTGCAGCACGCCTTTTGCATGAGAAAACACCGACGATCAAAGAGCCAAAGATCATCAGCTTTTTAGCAGATACTAGCTATGCTGTTTATCTTTTTCACTGGCCGTTTTATATTATCTTTTCTCAATTGATGGGCAACCTGCTAGCAGTGATTTTAACGACCATCTTCTCTTATATCTTCGCAACTCTTTCTTTCTATGTCATCGAACCTTTGATAGCAGGAAAATCTACTGAACTCTTGCAAAAGGCAAAAGAAATTCCGCACATTAAACCAATCTTTGCTGGTAGTGCTGGTGTTCTTAGTTTGATTACCGTGGTCGTGATACTGACAGCTCCTCAAGTCGGTGCATTTGAAACGGATTTGATGGTCAGTGGCCTCAATCAGGCGCAAACCAATATCAACCGAACAAAAACCATGGCGGATCAAGCAGAAGCCAGTCGCTATAATATAGCTGAGGGTGTATCCATCATTGGTGACTCAGTAACCTTACGTGCTTCAGACGGGCTGAAAGAACTCTTGCCAGATGCTCAGATTGATGGTCAGATCAGTCGAAATACCAAACAGGCAAATGAATTGATGTTGAATTACAGTCAGAATAAAGCCTTGCCTAAGATTGTAGTCATTGCAACTGGTGTTAATAATCCTGAAAATTATAAGGCCGATTTGGAACTATTGATTACAAATCTACCTAAGGGACATCAGCTTGTCCTTGTGACTCCATACGAGGGGGATACCACTCAGGAAACGCAACCTTATGTTGAGCAGTATGCAAGCTATGCGCGTGAACTGGCACAAAAATATCCATATATTGCACTTGCAGATTGGAACCAAGTCGCCAAAGATCATCCAGATATTTGGAAGGGAACAGACCAGGTTCACTTCGGTAGTGATACGACCAAGCAGGAAGAAGGCGCTAAACTTTATGCAGAAACCATTAATGCTGCTGTTAAAGCTCTAGCAGACAAACCTGTCAAATCAAAATAATCACTAAAAAGTAGAGATTGTATCTCTACTTTTTTTACTTTAAACAGGATTGGGAAAAACTTGCCAAATTGTCAGAATTATGAGAAAATAGGAACAATCAAAAAATGGAGGGAATGCAATGAGAGAAGACATCAAGATTAATGACCGCGCTCTAGCCTTGGAAGACCAAATCATTGAAGTACTCGAAAAAGTATATGATACAGATGTAGAACTAGATGTATACAATCTCGGATTGATTTATGAGATTTATTTAGATGAGGCTGGACTTTGTACGATTGTCATGACCTTCACCGATACTGCCTGTGACTGTGCAGAAAGTCTGCCAATCGAGATTGTAGCAGGTTTAAAACAAATTGATGGGATTGAGGATGTCAAGGTTGAGGTGACCTGGTCTCCTGCATGGAAAATCACACGTATTAGCCGCTATGGACGTATTGCCTTAGGGCTACCCCCGCGTTAAATAATAGAGGGATATGGGATGAATTATGAATCGGGATTAAAGACCCGATTTGTATTTTCCTTTTTTTGTTTATTTAATTTTATACAATAAACAAAAAATTTTGTTAAGAGTAGCCACTTCACTCAAAAAAATGTTATTATAGTAGAAGTGATTATAATAAAAAGAATAAGGTAGGATAGATATGAAATTATCTGTAGTCATTCCGTTTTATAACGAAGAGAATATGATTCAAAAAATGTATGATGAATTGGTTAAAGAAATCAATCAAATTACAAAAGCGGAATTTGAAATTATTTTTATTAATGACGGTAGTAAGGATCGTACTTTTGAACGTATGTTAGCCATCGCAGCTGGCGATTCACGTGTTAAATACATCAGCTTCAGTCGAAATTTCGGGAAAGAAGCTGGAACTATTGCAGGACTTGAATATGCAACAGGAGAAGCAGTTATTCTAATGGATGGAGATTTGCAGCATCCACCAGCAATGCTTCCACAAATGATTGAAGCTTATGAGCAAGGATACGATGTTGTAAGTGCTCGTCGTACACGTACAGGAGAAAAACGTCACCGTACTTTTTTAGCTAAACATTTTTATAAACTTGCTAATAAAATGATGGATATTGAGCTAATGGACGGAGTCTCTGAATTCCGATTGTTTAGCCGTAAAGTTGTAAATGCTATTATATCTATGCAAGAATACAATCGTTTTTCGAAAGGAATTTTTGCTTGGATTGGCTTTAATGAAAAAGTTATCGAATATGAAAACCAAGTTCGTACTGTAGGTGAAACAAAATACTCATTGAAGTTCTCATTGAACTATGCAATTCAAGGGATTTTATCGTTCAATGATAAACCGCTTCGTATGTGCATTAACTTTGGTTTATTCTGTTTATTAATCTCATTAGCATACGTTCTTTGGACATTTGTTCAATACTTTGTAGCGCCAGATTCACTTGTGAGTGGATACTTTACAACGATTTTCTCTGTCGTGCTCTTTGGTGGAATTCAATTGATTTCTATTGGGGTACTCGGAGAATATATCGGTAAGATTTATTATGAAGTGAAGAAACGTCCACATTATCTTGTTGACCAAACGAACATTACTGTGAAAGGAGAGCAAAATGACGACTAAGAAAAAAGTCTATCTAGCAAGTTTTATTGCACCTATAGCCATCATGTTTGTGGCTTGGGCTATTGATGGCTTCTTTCCTTTCGGGACAAAGTCACTCATGGCGGTTGACTTTAACGCACAGTATATTGGCTTATATGCTTATTTCAAACATTTATTTTTAAATGGTGATTGGAGTAGTTTCTTCTACTCTTTCTCTAAATCCATTGGAGGTGGGATGTTAGGGATTTGGGGCTTCAACTTGTTGAGTCCATTTAACTTACTCTTTCTATTAACCTCTGAAGAAAATTTCCAATGGGTGGTTCCAATTGTTATTGCCTTACGTTATGGAGCGATGGGATTAACCATGGCACATTTCTTGGTTAAACGTTATGATGGATTAAAGAATAAGGCCTACTTGGTTCCAATCGTCGCTACCATCTACGCATTAAATGGGTTTAATGTTAGTTATCAAATGAACCCAATTTTCTATGATGGAATGATCATGCTTCCATTAGTTTTAATTGGGGTTGAACAAGTATTAGATAACAAGTCTCCGAGAGGCTACATTGGCATGCTTGCCTTATCTCTCTTTGTACAATTTTACATGGGTTATATGACCTGCATTTTTGTGGTCATTTATGCTTTGTTCTACATTATTCGTTCAGAGAACTTACGAAATAAAAAGGTTATTCTAACAAGAATAGGGAAATTAGCTGCCGCATCTATACTAGCTGTTGGAATAGTATCAGCTGTATTGCTCCCAATTCTGATTAGTTTGGTATCAACAAAAGGGGGCTTGCAAAGCACTCTGAGATTTGATTGGAAGTTACAAATCAATCCGTTTGAGATTTTAGCAAAACTCTTTTTAGGAGCTTTTGATAATACTTCTTGGCCAGCTGGACCTAACTTGCCAAATATATATGTGGCTAGCTTTGGTTTAC
Source organism: Streptococcus infantis (assembly GCF_964243025.1). GTDB lineage: Bacteria > Bacillota > Bacilli > Lactobacillales > Streptococcaceae > Streptococcus > Streptococcus infantis_N. The sequence continues at coordinate 165,170 of NZ_CAXTDJ010000003.1, read as the reverse complement.
TAGGAACACTTTATTACTTTATTTCAAGTAAGATTTCAAAATGGAGTAAAATTGCAGCAAGTTTTGTTCTCGTAGTGTTTTTGATTTCTTGTGCCCATGAATTTACAAGTAAGTTGTGGCATATGGGACAAAATCCTGCTGGATTTTTCTATCGCTTCTCATGGATTATTGCTTTCTTTTTAGTTTATTTGGCTTATCTAAGTCTACGAGAAGTAGAAAAATTTACTAAAAGAGAAGCTAGCTTCCTACTGATTAGCGGTGCAGTTATCTTTTCTATTGTACAGTTACAACAACACTCTTTCTTAACAGTTTGGCAACGTCTTGCAACGATTTTGATTTTTGTGGTTTTGCTTGCAGCTTTATTCTATCCTAAAGTGAAACACTCTTGGATGATTATAGCTGCTTTGACTGTAGTTGAGTTAACAGCTAATGCAGCGCTTGTTCAATCAAGAGTTGGGTATACAGACGCTTATAAGTATCACGATGCAGTTTTACAATTAAAGGAAGCGATTAATCCAATTAGACCTGACCACAGTGATTTTTACAGAATTAATAAATCATTCAATTTAAGTAAGAATGATCCATTTATGGTGGATTATCCGGGTCTATCGGTTTTCAGTTCCAACCTGGAAAATAGTACACGTGATTTATTTGACCGTTTAGGAAACAACGGAATTAATGCAACGACCTACTATCAAGGAACTCCGTTCCAAGATGCGCTCTTCTCAGTAAAATATCTAGTGACTCCAAAACCAGTGCTTAAAGAAGACTATCCTGATACATCCAAATTGTATGTATTCGGAAACATGGTAACGCGTAAAGATATTACGACAAAAGCACCTGTTTATGAAGCTGCTAGAACAAAGACATTCGAGACAGGTTTGATTTTGCCAATTGCTTATGGTGTTAATGATGCAACGGTGAATGTGAAATTAGAGAACCATCAACCGATTCAAAATCAAAATAAGATTGTACAAGCTATGGGGGCAACGAGCGAAAATTATTTAGCTGTACTCGGAGCAAATGAGATGAAATTGGACAATATGGAAGTTGTAGATCCGTCTAAACCGGAAACCTATAAGCGTATTGATTCTACAAAACCAGGAACGATTACCTATCATTTAGTACCTCAATCTGCTGAGGATTATTGGGTAGCAATTCCGCAAATATTATCTCATACAGACAAAAATAAAATTCGTGTCATGTTAAATGGCAAAAATTATGAATTCCAAGATAAATTCCAACAAATGCAATTTATTCAGATTGCACATAATTCAGTTGGTCAACCTACAGATTTAACGATTGAAATTGATTCGGATAATGAATATAATTTATCTGGACTGCGCTTGGCTCGTTCTAATGCTGCTCTAGCAAATCGTATCATTCAAGAACGTCAGCTGCAAGGAATAAAATTAACTCATTGGGATAATCGTAGTTTTAAAGGAACAGTGAATATAACTGATGACAGTACTTGGATGATGACCAGTATCCCATATGAAAAAGGTTGGACTGTTAAAGTAGATGGAAAAGTAGTTGAAACAGCTAAAGTTTGGGATAGTTTGTTAGCCTACAAGATTACACCAGGTGAACATACAATTGAAATCAGCTACTTGCCAGCTGGATTTGTTGCAGGTTTCATAATTTCAATCTTATCAACCTCTCTTTATGGATTTGCAATTTATAAAAAATGGATTTGATTTAGTAGGAGTAGACTATAATGAAAATTTCAAAAATGAAATTAAAATTTAGTTCGCTATTCTGTGTTCCATTTATGGGTATGTTAGGAGTCTTCCTTTGTTTAGGGTTGACTCCCTTTTCACAAAATTCGGTGCATAGTGGAGATTTTCTTTCACAATATTTTCCGCTTTATATCGGATTACATAAACTATTTTGGAGCGGTGATTTTAGCGGTCTGTTTTGGTCCTTCTCTAAATCCCTGGGAGGAGCAATGCCAAGTGTATGGGGCTTTAATAGTTTAAGTCCTTTCACGTTTTTATACGTAATTTTTCCAATTTCGACATTTCATATTTTGAGTTATGTGATTCCACTCATTCGCTTTGGAGTAATGGGAGTGGCGTTTGGATATTTTCTTGAAAAGAAATATCAAGGTATCAGCAAAAATTATTGGCTTTCATTAGCCTTATCAACCTCTTATGCACTTAGTGGATTTATCGTTTCTCAGCATTTCAATCCCAACTTTTTAGATAATCTAGTTTATGTCCCTTTCATTCTTCTTGGTATTGAAGAAATCGTAGAAGGAAAACGATCATTTAAATTACCGATTTTCCTTGCAGTCAGCTTGATTACGAATTTCTATATAGGGTATATGATGTGCCTTTTTGTGGCTCTCTATGCATTCTATGCTGTTTTTTCAAAGAAAGCTTCCTTGAAAGACTACCTATTGAAAATTGGTAGGGTTGCATTGTTTGCAATGATTGGAGTAGGACTTGCAATGTTTTGGTTACTACCAGTATTTGGTGCCTTGGTAGAAAGTAAGGCAAGTGCAGGAAGTACATTTGAATGGTCTTCTAAAATCGTAAATGATCTTATAACTTATCCTCAAAAATTTATTCTAGGCTCTTTTAGTGAAAAAGAGTGGGGGGACCCAAAAGCCTTACCGCACCTTTTCATTGGAAGTTTAGGTCTCTTTGGACTGTTTGTTTTCTATGTAAAAAAAGAAATTTCTCTTCGTAGCAAATTATCTGCAACATTCGTATTATTGATTTTACTACTTTCCTTCAATATTCAAGGCTTTGATCAAATTTGGCATATGGGGCAACGTCCGGTCGGTTTCTACTTTAGAAATTCTTGGATTGCAAATGCCTTTATGTTGGTCTTAGCTTCCGAAAGTTTGATGAAGTGGAAAAATGGATTTCGATTTAATGAATTTTTGGTAGCTCTTATAGGTTTTGGGTCAATTTTATTGTTCTCAATGCTTGCTACACTTTCTTATGTAGAAACATTACAGAAAATACTGGCATTTATTATTTATAGTATCGTTTTATGTGCATTCTTTTTAACAAAGGTGGATTTATCTCGAAGACTACAAATAGCAACAGGAGTTGTTATTGTAGAGTTACTATTGGGTGCGTTTATTGGACTGAAAAGAGTACCATTTTTCGTTAGTAATTCTAGTTTAAAGACTCAAATGGAGAATGCGATTGCTTTTGATGAAGAAGGTTATAGTAAATTAAATCAATTTACACGTCTGGAGATGAATAAGGGATTGTCGCATGCCAATTTCCCGATTGCTTATAATTATAATGGAGCCTCTCACTTTACATCGAGTTTAGAGCATACATTAATTGAAGAATTTAGTCACTTAGGACTTCCTGCCTCACAATCAGTTGTAAACTATACAGGGCGAAATATTATTTTAGATTCTATGTTTGGTTTGTCGCGGTTTATGATGGATGGCGATGAAAATAAAGTCTTTGCGGATATTCGTGGTTTATATCAGAAAGAAGGAACCTTAAAGAACCTTGCTGTTTATCAAAATCCATATGCCCTCTCCTTGGGATATTTAACAAATAAGGATTTTGCAACAAATGTAAGTTTTGAAAAGAACAAACCTGTTAATAATTTAAATCAATTGTTACAAGTTGTGGGGATTTCTGAGAAAGAAGGTCTTAAAGAAGTAAGTGTATCAGAAGCCCATGTTGAAAATTTAACGAAAAATGGTGACAAATACACAATTACTCAAGAGGGTACTCCGGTAAAAATTGAATGGCAGTTATCTCTTGAACCAAACAAGTTGTACTTTGTCGAAATTCCAGAAAGACAAGCCGGTTCAGTCATTAAATCAAAAGTGTTGGTAGACGGATCTAGTTATCCTTATGAAAATCGATTCCGAGAAAATCAATTATGGGTGGTTGGAAATGGAAACATAAACAAAACACTCACATTTACAATTGATGAAGGAAAAGCCAAAGAATGGGATATTAGTGGTTTTAAATTCTATTCAATCGATATACCAACTCTAACCAATGCTTTGGAACAGTTTAAAAAAGCAAATGACATCACCATTGATTCCTATTCAAATTCAACAGTGAAAGCACACGTTAATGTTACAAATAGTGAACAATCCTTTGCAACTTTCACTATTCCATACCATTCAGGTTGGAGTGTAACAGTAGATGGTCAAGCTCAAGAAGTTCAAAAATCGCTTGGTTTCTTTATGGGTGTTTCACTAACGGAAGGAGAACACGAGATTGTATGGAGTTATAGCCCACCAGGGTTAAACACTGGAATAGTACTTTCAATGACTTCTCTCATCGTACTCATTTACTTGTGGAAAAAGAGAAAAGTGGAGTAGATAACATACTTTGTTGCTTATTCCAATGAAAAAGGATGAAGTTCTTATGAACTTCATCCTTTTTGTGTGCCTATTATACCAGACTGTAATAAGGTAATTCTTTATAGGATAATATGAGAGCTTATTTTTTACCAGATTGTTCCATATTCCAGAAATCTGTAACGGCACCACGTGATGCAGAAGATACGGTATGGGCGTACTTACCGAGGACACCACGGCTATAAAGTGGTGGCAAGGTTGTTTCTGCCTTGCGTTTTTCAAGTTCTTCATCAGAAACGGCCATGGAAATTTCTTTGCTATCTTGGTCGACAGTGACGATATCTCCTGTACGGAGATAGGCAATTGGTCCACCATCCTGAGCTTCAGGAGCGATATGTCCAACAACCAATCCATAAGTACCACCAGAGAAGCGTCCGTCTGTCAAGAGGGCAACCTTGTCTCCTTGACCTTTACCAACGATCATTGATGAAAGTGATAGCATCTCAGGCATACCAGGACCACCCTTAGGTCCAACGAAACGAACAACGACAACATCGCCATCAACGATTTCATCTGACAAGACAGCTTGGATGGCATCTTCTTCTGAGTCAAAGACCTTGGCTGGTCCAACGTGACGACGAACTTTCACACCTGATACCTTGGCAACCGCACCGTCAGGAGCAAGGTTCCCGTTCAAGATGATCAATGGACCGTCCGCACGCTTAGGATTTTCAAGTGGCATAATGACTTTTTGACCTGGTGTGAGGTCTGCAAAATCAGCCAAGTTTTCAGCAACTGTCTTACCAGTACATGTGATACGGTCTCCGTGAAGGAATCCATTTGCCAACAAGTACTTCATAACTGCAGGCACACCACCAACTTCGTAGAGGTCTTGGAAGACATATTGACCAGAAGGTTTCAAGTCAGCCAAGTGAGGTACACGCTCTTGGATGGTATTGAAGTCCTCAAGTGACAAGTCAACATTAGCTGCGTGGGCAATGGCGAGTAAGTGAAGAGTAGCGTTAGTAGAACCCCCTAGAGCCATAGTAACAGTAATGGCGTCTTCAAAGGCTTCGCGAGTCAAGATATCTGATGGTTTGATACCCAGTTCAAGCATTTTGACAACGGCGCGTCCAGCTGCTTCGATATCTTCTTTCTTATCAGCAGATTCAGCTGGGTGAGAAGAAGAGCCAGGCAAACTCATACCTAGAACTTCGATAGCGGTAGCCATGGTGTTGGCAGTGTACATACCACCGCAACCACCAGGTCCAGGGCAGGCGTTACACTCGAGACGTTTGACATCTTCAGCCGTCATATCGCCGTGGTTCCATTTTCCGATACCTTCAAATACAGAAACCAAGTCGATGTCTTTACCATCAAGATTTCCGGGTGCAATGGTTCCCCCATAAGCGAAAATGGCTGGGATATCCATATTGGCAATGGCAATCATGGAACCAGGCATGTTCTTGTCACAGCCACCGATAGCGACGAAGGCATCCACGTTGTGACCACCCATAGCAGCTTCGATAGAATCCGCAATAATATCACGAGATGTCAAAGAGAAGCGCATACCAGGAGTTCCCATAGCAATCCCGTCTGCTACCGTAATGGTTCCAAATTGAACAGGCCAAGCACCAGCAGATTTGACACCTTCTTTTGCAAGCTTACCAAAGTCATGCAAGTGAATATTACAAGGTGTATTTTCTGCCCAAGTCGAAATGACCCCAACAATCGGTGTTTCAAAGTCCTTATCTGTCATTCCAGTCGCGCGAAGCATAGCACGGTTTGGTGATTTTACCATACTGTCATAGACACTGCTGCGGTGGCGTTTATCTAATTCTGTCATTATGTTCCCTCTCATATCAGTTTTTACCATTATAGCATAATTTTCATATGAATAACAGAAGAAAATTTTTAAATTTTCAGACAATTCAACAGTGTACGATAAAAAAATACAACTTTTTTTGTCAAGTAACTTTACTTTACAAAAAAGTTTTGATATACTATTAAAGTTGATGAAAATCAAACCTAATTGAATTTATATCTTAAAAGGAGAAAAACGAAATGGCAGTACCTGCACGTCGCACATCAAAAGCGAAGAAAAACAAACGTCGTACTCATTACAAAGTAACAGCTCCATCTGTAAACTTTGACGAAACTACTGGAGATTACTCACGTTCTCACCGTGTATCACTTAAAGGATACTACAAAGGACGTAAGATCGCTAAAGCTGCATCAGCTGAATAATAGAAGGGAGATACCATGCGCGTAAATATTACACTTGAACACAAAGAATCTGGTGAACGCTTGTACCTTACTTCTAAAAACAAACGTAACACTCCAGACCGTCTTCAATTGAAGAAATACTCACCAAAACTTCGCAAACACGTTGTGTTTACAGAAGTGAAGTAAGCATTCAATACGAATCAATACATAAGAAAAACGCTGATTTTAAGCGTTTTTTCTTTTTTACAATTTCAATACATTTCACTATATTTCAGTCCAAACTCTACCTTTTTAGATAAATATATCATCTGGATATTGAAGTTAAGCCCTGCTATCATTTCGATGGCAGGGCTTTTTAATGTTTGGTACACTACCTTCTTATCTATATTTTGATGGAGCTGAAGTTGACATCTACAAAGTTTAATGTTAAAATACATTCAAAAATATATTTGAATGAGGTGTTTTATGGTTCAAAATGTTGTTACTTCAATAATCCTGTATTCTGGGACAGCCGTAGACTTACTTATTATCCTAATGTTATTTTTTGCAAAAAGAAAAAGCAGAAAAGACATCATTAACATCTATTTAGGACAATTTCTAGGCTCTGTTAGTCTAATATTGCTAAGTTTACTTTTTGCATTTGTCTTAAATTATATTCCTAGTAAAGAGATTTTAGGTTTGCTCGGTTTGATTCCAATTTTCCTAGGACTCAAAGTTTTGCTTTTAGGAGATTCTGATGGAGAAGCTATTGCAAAAGATGGTTTGCGCAAAGATGATAAAAACCTGATTTTTCTAGTCGCTATGATTACTTTTGCAAGTTGTGGTGCTGACAATATTGGTGTTTTTGTCCCATATTTTATTACCTTAAATTTAGCGAATTTGATAGTGGCTTTACTTACTTTTCTAGTCATGATTTATCTCCTGGTTTTTTCTGCCCAAAAATTGGCACAAGTCCCTTCTGTTGGAGAAACTTTGGAAAAATATAGCAGATGGTTTATTGCCGTTGTTTATTTAGGATTGGGGATGTATATCCTGATTGAAAACAACAGCTTTGACATGCTAAGGACTGTGTTCGGCTAGGAGAAAAAATTATGAAAAAAGATAGTATCTGCCAAGTGAATATTATAAATCAACAAAATGTTACAACCGCAACGAACTACCTTGAAAAGGAAAAAGTCCAAAAATCACTTCGTATTTTATCAAAGTTTACCGATAATAAACAGATAAATATCATCTTTTATCTTCTTGCTGTTGAAGAACTCTGTGTATGTGATATAGCCTGTTTACTAAATCTCAGTGTGGCGTCTGCCTCCCACCATCTTCGTAAACTAGCCAATCAAAACGTCTTGGATACTAGAAGAGAGGGGAAAATTATATATTATTTTATAAAAGATGAGGAAATCAGAGATTTTTTTAATCAACTAGGATAACAACTATTTTTACTACTCTACCATTCACTCTACCTTTTATTATGTAGCATTCTAAAAACATTGATGTACCAACGTTTCTAACAGCTAAAATAGAAATTATTTAATCTTTTTATAGAAGTGAAGTAAGCATTCAATTCGAATCAATACATAAGAAAAACGCTTATTTTAAGCGTTTTTTCTTTTTTCCAATTTCAATGTATTGCAAAAAAATCAACCGAATGACTACATTTTTTGTGAAATAAATTAGATGTTCGGATATAGGGAAAACGCTCTAGTCATATTGTCTAGAGCGTTTTTGTGTTGTTTTAAAAAATAGACATTTTATTAAAGCATATATTCGTGAGCATATAATTTGAGCACGCTCTCATATTTTGATATACTATATTCAACCCAGATATATTGGGGTTATGAAAGGAGGCGCATATTATGTTATGGTCCATTATTGTAGGAGGCTTTATCGGCCTTGCAGCAGGGGCAATCACTAAAAAAGGTGGCTCAATGGGAGTAATTGCTAATATTTTTGCCGGTTTAATCGGTTCATCAGTAGGTCAATCACTCCTTGGTACTTGGGGACCTTCACTAGCTGGTATGGCTATCATTCCATCTATTGTTGGTGCAGTGATTGTAGTTTCTGTGGTATCGTTCTTTTTGGGTAAAAAAGGTTAATTTTTTACTTGAAAGCAGACTATAGCTTTTAATTTATAATGACGGGTAAAGTTATGGTTTGTTGCACTAATTGAAAGGATTTTATATGTCAAAATCAAAGAAAATAGTATTGTTTATTTTCTGTATTTTAATCTTGACAATTTTCCTTCCTATTTTGATAGATTACCACCAGGTTAGTGATTTAGGGATTCAATTGACTAGCTGGCGACAGACATCATTTGAATATTATCTCGCTAGATATGTGTTTTGGGGGCTTCTAGGCCTGTCTATCTTAGTTTTATTATGGATGTTAGTAATCCTGTTTTATCCTAGACAATATCTGGAAATAAAACTTGGAACTAAAGATGATAATTTAAAACTAAAAAATTCAGCTATTGAAGGGTTTGTTCGATGTTTATTGGATGAACACAAGATGGTCAAAAATCCCAAAATTCAGGTACATACTCGGAAAAAGAAATGTTTCGTTTATGTAGAAGGTACAGCTGTTCTTTCAGATAACATTGCTAACAAATTTGAAGTAGTTCAAAACGAAATCACTCAAGGATTGAAAGAATTCTTTGGTATTGATCGAGAGGTTAAACTGGAAGTTTCAGTGAAAGAATATGACCCTCAAAAAGCAGCTAAGAAAATTGTTAGTCGTGTAAAGTAAGGAAGTAAAAAATGGAATGGTTTAAAAAATATCAATACCCAATTCTATGTGGTGTAGTAGGTATTATTCTAGCCTGCTTCATCCTATCCTTCGGTTTCTTTAAAACATTGTTCGTTTTAATCTGTGGAGCCCTAGGAATTTGGTTGGGATACTATGTACAGAAGAATTATTTAAATAAATAAAGGAGTTTCATATGTCAAACGTAGAAAAAAATGTAAATGTAAATACTGAAAAAAAAGATGTTGTTGTTTCTAAAGATGTTCGCGGAGAATTAACTTACGAAGATAAAGTTATTCAAAAAATCATCGGTCTTTCACTAGATAGAGTCCCAGGACTATTACATGTGGACGGCGGATTCTTCTCAAATCTTACAGAAAAAATTGTTAACACTAACGATGTAACACACGGTGTTAACGTTGAAGTTGGTAAAGAACAAGTAGCAGTTGACTTGAACGTTATCGTAGAGTACAGAAAAAATGTTCCAACTCTATACAAGGAAATCAAAGACGTTATCGTATCAGAAGTTGCGAAAATGACTGATCTAGAAGTAGTTGAAGTTAACGTTAATGTTGTTGACATCAAAACTAAAGAACAACATGAAGCAGACTCAGTTAGCCTTCAAGATCGTGTAACTGACGTGGCAGAATCAACAGGCGAGTTTGCGTCAGAACAATTGTCTAGAGTGAAATCTGGTATCGGTTCAGGTGTCGCAGCAGCACAAGAAAAGCTTGGCGAAGGCGCTGAATTCGTTCAAGAAAAAGTTGGCCAAGGCGTTGAAACTGTTAAAGACGCTGCAGCCAAAGCAGAACCACGTGTTCACTAATTACTAATTTAGAAAAAAATAAAAGGAGGACATACTTATGTCTACAGAAGAAAAATTCAACCAAGCAGCAGGATCTGTTAAAGAAGGCGTTGGCAAATTGATCGGCGACAAAGAACTTGAAAGCGAAGGAGCTGCTGAAAAAGTTGCTTCTAAAGTGAAAGAAGTCGCTGAAGATGCAAAAGACGCTATTGAAGGCGCTGTTGAAGGTGTTAAAAACATCTTTAAAAAAGACGACGCTAAATAATAAAATTTAGGTAATCTTGCTATTTTCCTTGAAAACACTCCCTAACCGGGGGTGTTTTTGTTATTCGTTTTTATCAATGCACGTTTTATAGAGAAAAAAAGAATACAGGACAAAGAAATTCCTGTATTCTTAAAATAACTTAGAACAGAAATGATAATGAAATGACTAATAAGATTATAGAACAAATTATTTTTACGATTTTTAAATGTTGTTGTTTGAACAATTTATCAGAGAAAAGAGTCAATACAAGCACAATACAAAACAAAGTAGTTCTTAAAATTTGAGTATTCATGGTTCATACCCCTTTCGTTATTTTGTTGATCCAGTAAATAAGTTGAATAGTAATTATCTAATTTTCAAACATATCCATCTGCCCTGGTAAAGCCTTTGTTCTTTGATTATTAATCGGTATCTCTTTCTATCTTTATTATAGCACAAACATCATTGTTAAACCAATAAATGTAATTTTTTATAGTTTGGTGTTTGTACACTTTTAACAAGGATGGCCCCTACTCCAAGCTTACTTCTAAAAAAGTAATGAGTTAAATTCTCTTGCCCTTTTTACTGCTTCTGTTTTTGAGAGCGCTTGAAATATGTTATAATAAAACTAGATTAATGTATAGGAGGCAAACCGTGGGAAATTTCATTGAGCTAGTCTTTCATCGTTTCTTTTTGGGGATGATTGCGACTGCTTATTTTTGGTTATTGACACTAGCAGGAGGAGTGGTCTTCGGTATAGCACCCGCTAGTGCAACTCTCATGAGTTTATTTGCTGAAAACGGCTATTCTTACCGTGCTTATCGTTTTAAGGAAGCATGGGCTTTATTTAAGAGCAATTTTGTCAAAAGTAATCTCAGTTTCTACACCTTTATAGGGATTGACTTCATCTTGATTTATGGCTTGTATCTGATGATTCAGTTGCCAAACCAGACCATTATCCACTTGGCAGCAACATTTCTAAATATCTTTTTAGTAGCCTTGGTATTTTTGGCCTATACGGTATCTTTAAAGTTACAGGTTTACTTTGAATTATCCTATAAAAACACCTTAAAGCTTGCCTTTATCGGAATTTTTATGAGTTTATCAGCAGTGGCCAAGGTTCTATTTGGTAGCGTCTTGTTAGCCATTATCGGTTTCTATATGCCAGCCCTCATTGCTTTTGTAGGTATTGGAATGTGGCATTTCTTTATTAGTGATTTATTGGAGCCTGTTTATGAAAGTATTCATGAAAAATTGGCAACCAAATAAGACCAAACAATTCCGCCTCCACTCACTCCTAAGAATCTATAGTCTGGTGATGATTATCATCATTTCCTGCTTTGCTCTCTTGATTTCTTATGCAGACTGGGATATGCGTGAAAGGGAAGCCAATCGTGTCGGTCAGCGTGTTCTCGCTCGAACAGTTGATGAAGTTGAATACTACTATCGGGAGTCAACTCGCCTAGCCCAGAGTTTAGTAGATAATCAAGCTCGGATTGAAGGAATTTACAAGTATTTTAGCCTCAGTACGCCGGATTATTTTTACTGGCAGTTAGAGCGCAAGGCGTCACCCTATATTTCCGTTTCTATTTATGAAAATATCGATGATATTTACGTGCGAAACGATTTTGTAACAGGTATTTCGATTGTTCTACAGGATTCAACGGACGTATTTGTTTCCAAAAGAGGAAACAGAGGTGGACAGAAAATTCCAGCTGAGAGCTTTAAACCGGATGCTAATAGTTTTGCGGTTCCAGTGTCTGATCCCATCTCGGACCAGGCTCTTGGAGTCATTTATATTTCCGTAGAACCAGAATTCCTCTATAAAGCGATTGACAACACTAGGGGAACAATTCCTGTAGCAGTAACTGTCATTGCACCATATGAAACAGATATGTTCTATATTGGAGCGAAGGGAACGAATGAGTCTTGGTTGGTAGGAACAACTGCCCATGGTTATCAAGTTCGAGTAGCTGTACCAAAGGATTATGTTTGGAGTGGGACTTTAGCGAGTTCGGCACTTATTTTAGGTTTGAGCGCCCTCTTTATCATCATTTTATATATGACCTTAAGAAGGACTTTTTCTGACTATCAAAGTCAGGTTGTGGACTTGGTGGACTCTATCCAAGCCATTACTAAGGGAGAGCAGACCAAGAGAATCGACACAGATAAAAAGGACCAGGAACTGCTACTAATTGCTGAGTCGACAAATGATATGTTGGATCGACTAGAAAGTAATATTCACGATATTTATCAACTGGAACTCAATCAAAAAGATGCCAACATGCGAGCCTTACAAGCTCAAATTAATCCGCATTTCATGTACAATACTCTGGAATTTTTGCGGATGTACGCAGTAATGGAGAACCAAAATGAACTAGCAGATATCATCTATGAGTTCAGTAGTCTCCTGCGCAATAATATCTCTGACGAGCGAGAAACGACCCTCAAACAAGAAGTGGAGTTTTGTCGGAAGTACAGTTATCTCTGTATGGTTCGCTATCCAAAATCCATTGCCTATGGATTTAAGATTGACCCTGAATTGGAAGCAATGCGTATTCCAAAGTTCACCCTCCAACCGTTAGTGGAAAATTATTTTGCCCATGGAGTTGATCACAGAAGAACAGATAATGTTATCAGTATCAAGGCTTTGAAAAAAGATGGCTATGTCGAAATCTTAGTAACCGATAATGGCCGTGGGATGTCTGCCGACAAACTAGCAGAAATTCAAGCTAAACTGGCTCAAAGAACCTTTGAACACACAGCAGATTATAAGGGGAAACGACAGTCTATTGGGATTGTTAATACCCACGAACGCTTTGTGCTCTACTTTGGAGACCGCTATAACATCAGCGTAGAATCAGCTGAACAAAAAGGTGTTCAATATAGAATCACCATTCAGGATGAAGAGAAAGGATAAACATGTATAAAGTACTATTAGTTGACGATGAGTACATGATTACAGAAGGACTTAAGCGTTTGATCCCTTTTGAAAAATGGGATATGGAAGTCGTTGCAACAGCCAATCATGCTGACGACGCTTTGGACTATGTTCGAGAACATCCCGTAGATATCGTCATTTCTGATGTCAACATGCCTGGCAAGACAGGACTTGAAATGATTGGGGAAATGAAGGAACTCTTGCCAGAGGCTTACTATATCCTTCTTTCCGGCTATCAAGAATTTGACTATGTCAAGAAAGCCATGAACCTCAATGTTGTAGATTATCTTGTCAAACCAGTTGATAAGGTTGAACTGGAGCATTTACTTGAGAAAATCCTTGGTCAGCTTCGTGAGAAAGTGCATGAACCAGAAATGTTGAGCCAAAAGTTAGACGACGAAGCATTTAAAGCACACCTGTCTCAAAAAGAAAACTGGTGGATTGGACTCTCCCAAGAGAAACAAGGGGATTTTGTCATTCCCTACTATGTTCTCGGTCAGGACTGGCAGATTGTCCTTGCCGATCAGGAATTTGAGGGTTTGCTAGTCATGCCTTTTAAGGCTCCTTATCAAATCAACTTTGAAAAGTGGAAACGTGATGTTGAAAAAACTCTCTTTTATGGATCGGTCAATCTAGATCAATCTGAAAGTCTCTTTTCTTATTATGAACCCATTTATCGAGTTATTATCCAAGGAAATCTTCAGCAGATTATCGAAGAGTTGAATTTGCTTGAGAAGATTGTGTTGGAAAACACACCGAGGGTATCCATTACCAAGCAACTCTTTACTCAGTTTGTGATGGATGTCTTCCACCTCTTTGAGCATCTGAAAGCAGATGATATGACAGATATTGTCAAAAGAATTCATGCCATTACAAACTTTGAAGATTTAGTGGCTTATACCAAGGAAACCTTGACTTCCTTCTTTGGTCAATATCGTATGAATGAAAATGTCGTCAGTGTACTTGAAGTTATTGGGAGAGACTATAAAAAAGAACTTTCTCTCAAGGATATCAGCAAGGATCTCTTTATCAATCCTGTGTACTTAGGTCAGTTAATCAAGAAGGAAACCAATTCAACCTTTGCTGAGCTTCTCAATAAGCAACGCATCAAGGCAGCTCAGCAACTCTTGTTATCAACCAATGATAGTATTGAGGATATTTGCTATACGGTTGGTTACAGTAATGTAGGCTATTTCTATAAGGTCTTTCGAAAACTATGTGGGAAGTCTCCTAAGGCCTACCGTAAGCAGGTGGAAGTAAACTTGTAGAATTTGTTTTACTTGTTAAAATATGCTATAATAAATTCAAAAATATGAGGAGGTTACTTTTATGAAAAAGAAACCAATCTATCTATGGGTATTACTGATTTTTTCAGCCTTACTCTCAGCAATGTCACTATTTGGGATCATCTCTCCAGTACCTACTGCAGAAAGTATGGGTAATATTGAGACATCAGGTGTAGATGCTACTTATGCTAAGGAATTGATTGCCTACACGATTAAAGCAGCTGAACATAGTCATTCAATTATCAATATTATCTTAGTTATCTTATCAGCTATTCTAGTTGTTGTCGCTTTGATTTTCCTCGTACGTAAAAATATTCAGTTGGCCAATTATACCTATATCGGCTATGTCTTTCTAGCTATCCTTGGTTCTATCTACAACTTTGTAGGAGTCCAAGATGCACTTTCACTTTTTACAGACCCTAATGTTCGTATGGGGGCTGAACTAGGTGCTAAAGGTTCTACTATTTTTGGGATTGTACTCAATGTTATCTTTCTAGCAATCGTCTTCTATAAAATATGGCAGCAACAAAAAGAATTAACAGAATCTCAAGAAGAAGAACTCGCCTAAGAGTTGACAAAGGATAACTATCAAGATACAATCTTGGTAGTTATTTTTTTGGATTCGAGAAAGAGGGAGGAAAAGATGAAAAAAATTTCCTTAGTTTATATCAGTCTAAGCGGCAACACGGAGAGTTTTGTAACACGTTTGAAAGCTTATTTGTTAGAGCAATATGCGAATATTGAAGTAGAAAAAATTCATATTAAAGACTTGGTCAAGGAAGGAGAAGACTTCTTTGAAATGACCAACCCATATGTGGCTTTTCTACCGACTTACCTAGAAGGTGGCAACGGAGTTGACAATGGAGATGTGGAAATCTTAACCACTCCAGTAGGAGACTTTATCGCATATGGTGATAATGCTAGCAAGTGTTTTGGTGTCGTAGGATCGGGTAACCGTAATTTCAATAACCAATACTGTTTGACCGCCAAGCAATACAGCCAGCGCTTTGGTTTTCCAGTCCTAGCTGACTTTGAAATGCGCGGAATGCTAGGAGATATCAAAAAGGTTGCAGGTATTATTGCTGAACTTTATGAACTTGAATCCTTGTAAGAGGATAGAGTTGCTGGGCTAGATTTTTATCCCATGGTTCATAGAATTATTTCAAAAGAGAACAGTTCAAATGAGTAAATTACAGAGATCATTTTTAAAGTATATAAAACGCAAACCAAGCTTCAAGGATATTATGCTATGCAGTGCCTTGCTACTATTAGCGATTGCTCTGCTACTGTTCTCTGAGAAAATTTTTGATGAAAATGTAGCACCAGTTGGAACCATGGTATCATTAGGGATTGTTATCCTGGTAGGAATCTTAGCTGTCAGAAATAAATAAAAAGACTCGAGAAATGTCATCTCGAGTCTTTTTGTTAGTTGCGAATTTCGTCAACGATTTCTTTTGAAATGGGAATTCCTAAGCGGTAACCTTTGTTGATGTAATCAATGACATCATTGATATTTTCTATCGTTTGGATTTTTTCTTTGATAGTTGCACGAAAATCTTGATCTTTCAATAGTTGGTCCTGAAGCAGTCTTTGAAGTTTCTCTTTTTCATATTTGTTGACAAGAAAGAGAAAAAGAAGACTGATAACAACTAAGATATAAGCATATTGGCTCATAAAAATTCTCCCTAGGTGATAAAGAAGTAAGTGGTTAGATAAAAGTAAAGTTTTTTATTTTTCGAGTGATAATACTGTAAGCGCCTGGCTTCTTGTTATTAATTAGTAAGACGTTTAGGCAAATCGCCTCATTTACGACGTCGTGGCCCCTAAATCGATTATATTTAGGGGGCATGACTAGTGAAGCAGTTAGCTAGTCCGCATAAAAGCGACTAGCGTCTAACAATTAGGAATTTTAGTTACAGTAACTTGAAGATTACGACGTCTTTCGGTAGAAATCGATAATATTTCTGTCGAAAGACAAGTGAGGCGCCTAGCCAAAGTCCAAATAGGATTTGGCGTTAGTTACTTAGATTGCTTTGCAATCAAGTAACTTTGGCGAGTTACATCTTCTCTGGTGCTTCTACGCCCAGCAAACGAAGGGCTTCTTTGAGGACAACTGCAGTTGCATAGCTAAGGGCTAGGCGACTGTCACGTTCTGGGCTTTCGTCCAAGATACGAGTGTGGGCATAGTATTTGTTAAAGGCTTGCGCTAAGCTGATTGCAAATTTAGCGATGATAGAAGGTTCGTAATTATCAGCTGCACGTTTAATAATACGTGGGAAGTCTTGGATTAGCTTAATGATTTCCCAGCTTTCAGCATCGTTCAAACTATAGTTGGCACCTGCTTCAGGTTTGAAATCAGCTTTACGCAAGATTGATTGGATACGAGCGTAAGCGTATTGGACATAAGGACCAGTTTCCCCTTCAAAGGATACCATGGCTTCGAGGTCGAAGTCGTAGCCATTTGTACGGTCAGTTTTAAGGTCATAGAATTTAATGGCCCCAACTCCAACAGCATGAGCGACCTGGTCTTTGTTTTCAAGTTCTGGATTTTTGGCTTCAATCTGCGCTTTAGCACGGCTGATGGCTTCTGCGACAGTTGGTTCTAGCAAGATAACATTCCCTTTACGAGTAGAAAGTTTCTTTCCTTCCTTTGTTACCAACCCAAACGGAACATGGACAATATCTTGGCTCCAATCGTAACCCATCTCTTGTAAGACAGCCTTGAGTTGTTTGAAGTGAGCAGATTGTTCTTGACCGACTACATAGATAGATTTGGCAAATTGGTACTCGTTTTTACGGTAAAGGGCAGCGGCCAAGTCACGTGTGATATAGAGGGTTGCACCGTCAGATTTTTTGATAAGAGCTGGGTGTTCAATTCCATATTTTTCAAGATTAACAACTTGAGCACCTTCTGATTCGACTAATAGTCCTTTTTCGGAAAGGATGTCTACAACTGCATCCATTTTGTCGTTGTAGAAGGCTTCCCCGTTATAGCTGTCGAATTCAACTTGTAGCTCATTGTAGAGACGGTTAAATTCTACCAAGCTTTCATCGCGGAACCATTGCCAAAGAGCGAGAGCTTCCTCATCACCGTTTTCAAGTTTGCGGAACCATTCGCGTGCTTCTTCATCCAAACTTGGATCGTTTTCAGCTTCAGCATTGATGCGGACATAGAGCTTGAGGAGTTCATCGATTGGATGAGCTTTGACAGCTTCTTCGTTACCCCATTTTTTGTAGGCAACAATCAACATCCCAAACTGTTTACCCCAGTCTCCCAAATGGTTGACCTTGACAGTTTTATAGCCGATTTTTTGGAAGATATGTGACAAGCTATCTCCGATAACTGTTGAACGAAGGTGACCGATTGAAAATGGTTTAGCGATATTAGGGCTAGACATGTCAATAACGACATTTTCTTGATTGCCAATCTCTTGGTCAGCGTAGTGCTCTTTTTCAGTGATAACATTTTGCAGTACTTGACCAGAAATGGCAGCCTTATCAAGGAAGAAGTTTACGTAAGGACCTGTTGCTACAACCTTCTCAAAAGCTTGGCTATTGATCTTTTCAGCGATGTCAGCAGCAATCATTTGAGGAGCTTTACGTTCAACCTTTGCCAATGAGAAGGCTGGGAAGGCGATATCTCCCATATCTGAGTTTTTAGGTGTTTCTAGTAAATTTAAAATAGCCTCTTGGTCCAGACTATCAATGACACTAGCCAACTCGCTAGCAATCAATTCTTTTGTATTCATTTAAGGCTCCTTTAGGGCTTTTCTACTATTTTATCACAATTTACTACATTTTTTTTGAAAGAAGAGATATTTTTTGAAATATCCAGTTTTTTTGATATAATGTTCTTACTAAAAAAATGTAAAATGTAATAAATATGCAATCGAAAGGATCTTATGAGAAAAAGAGAACGTCATCAGCTCATCAAGCGAATGATTACAGAAGAAAAATTAGGAACTCAAAAGGAAATACAAGATCGATTGGAAGCCTGTGATGTCTTTGTGACACAAACGACATTATCCCGTGATTTGCGAGAGCTTGGCTTAACCAAAGTTAAGAAAAACGATGTTGTTTACTATGTGCTAGCAAATGAGACAGAGAAGATTGATCTGGTCGAATTCCTTTCACATCACTTAGAGGGTGTTGCAAGAGCCGAATTCACCTTGGTTCTCCACACTAAACTTGGAGAAGCATCCGTTTTAGCCAATGTAGTAGATTCAAATAAAGATGGGTGGATCTTAGGTACTGTTGCCGGAGCGAATACCTTATTGGTTATCTGTAAAGATCAACATGCAGCTAAAGTCATGGAAGAACGCTTGCTAGAGTTAATGGAAGATAGATAAGGTCTTGAGAGCTTCTCTCAGGACTGTTTTTACAAGGAGAGAGTAAATGACTACTGAAAAATTATCACCGGGTATGCAACAGTATGTGGATATCAAAAAACAATATCCAGATGCTTTTTTGCTTTTTCGTATGGGTGATTTTTATGAGTTGTTTTATGAAGATGCAGTCAATGCTGCACAGATACTAGAAATCTCACTAACCAGTCGCAATAAAAATGCTGAAAATCCGATTCCCATGGCTGGAGTTCCTTATCATTCTGCCCAACAGTATATTGATGTTCTAGTTGAACGTGGCTACAAGGTTGCCATCGCTGAACAGATGGAAGACCCTAAGCAAGCTGTTGGTGTCGTTAAGCGCGAGGTTGTTCAGGTCATTACACCAGGAACAGTGGTTGATAGTAGTAAGCCAGATAGTCACAATAACTTTTTAGTGGCTATTGATCGTGAAGGTTCCCAGTATGGACTAGCCTATATGGACCTGGTGACAGGTGATTTCTATGTAACGGGATTATCAGATTTCTCTCTAGTCTGTGGTGAAATCCGTAACCTAAAGGCCAGAGAAGTGGTGATTGGTTACGACTTGTCTGAAGCGGAAGAACAGATTCTCAGTCGTCAAATGAATCTAGTGCTTTCCTATGAACAAGAAACATATGAAGATGTTCATCTGTTGGATTCAAGATTGGCAACTGTTGAAGGAGCAGCTAGTGGGAAACTTCTTCAGTATGT
Organism: Streptococcus infantis; assembly: GCF_964243025.1. Lineage (GTDB taxonomy): Bacteria > Bacillota > Bacilli > Lactobacillales > Streptococcaceae > Streptococcus > Streptococcus infantis_N. Next base: position 145,557 of record NZ_CAXTDJ010000003.1, on the reverse strand, counting down.
CCATCGGACGCAGATGAGAGAGTTGAATCACTTAAAACCTGTTATTCGTTATGAAATCAAAGATTTCTTGCAGATGGATTTTGCGACCAAGGCTAGTCTTGATTTGGTTGAAAATGCTCGCTCAGGTAAGAAACAAGGCAGTCTTTTCTGGTTGCTAGATGAGACTAAAACTGCAATGGGTATGCGTCTCTTACGTTCCTGGATTCAACGCCCCTTAATTGATTTAGATCGTATCATAGAACGTCAGGAGGTTGTGCAAGTCTTTCTGGATTATTTCTTTGAGCGCAGTGACTTAACGGAAAGCCTTAAGGGAGTCTACGATATCGAACGTCTGGCTAGCCGAGTATCTTTTGGGAAAAGTAATCCTAAAGATCTCTTGCAATTAGCGACTACCTTGGGAAGTGTTCCACGAATTCGCGCCATTTTAGAAGGAATGGAGCAACCAGCTCTAGCTTATCTGATTGAACAACTAGATGCTATCCCAGAGTTGGAAAATCTCATTAGTGCAGCCATTGCCCCAGAGGCCCCCCACGTGATTACCGAAGGTGGTATTATCCGAACGGGCTTTGATGAGACCTTGGATAAATACCGTCGTGTGCTGAGAGAAGGGACCAGCTGGATTGCTGAGATTGAAGCCAAGGAAAGAGAAAACTCTGGCATCAATACTCTCAAGATTGACTACAATAAAAAAGACGGCTACTATTTCCATGTAACCAACTCGCAGCTAGGTAACGTACCAGCCCACTTTTTCCGTAAGGCTACGCTGAAAAACTCTGAGCGATTTGGGACAGAGGAATTGGCGCGTATCGAGGGAGAAATGTTAGAGGCGCGTGAGAAATCAGCAAACTTAGAGTACGAAATCTTTATGCGGATCCGTGAGGAGGTTGGGAAGTATATCCAACGCCTGCAAGCCCTAGCTCAAGGAATCGCTACTGTCGATGTCTTACAAGGCTTAGCAGTGGTAGCAGAAAATCAACACCTGATTCGTCCAGAGTTTGGGCAAGAGTCGCGGATTGATATCCAGAATGGTCGTCACGCAGTTGTTGAAAAGGTCATGGGAGCTCAGACCTATATTCCCAATAGTATCCAGATGGATGAAGATACTAGCATTCAACTAATTACAGGTCCGAACATGAGTGGGAAGTCAACCTACATGCGTCAACTAGCCATTACAGCGGTTATGGCTCAGATGGGTTCTTATGTCCCTGCAGAAAGTGCTCAACTGCCAATTTTTGATGCGATTTTTACACGTATCGGAGCGGCAGATGACTTGGTTTCAGGTCAGTCCACCTTTATGGTAGAGATGATGGAAGCTAATAATGCCATTAGTCATGCGACAAAGGATTCATTGATTCTTTTTGATGAGCTTGGTCGAGGAACCGCAACTTATGATGGTATGGCTCTAGCCCAGTCTATTATCGAGTATATCCATGAGCATATTGGTGCCAAGACTCTCTTTGCCACGCACTACCATGAATTAACCAGTCTGGAAGCTAGTCTTGAACATCTAGTAAATGTACACGTGGCTACGCTTGAGCAAAATGGTCAGGTCACTTTCCTTCATAAGATTGAACCAGGTCCAGCAGACAAATCGTACGGTATTCACGTTGCTAAGATTGCAGGATTGCCAGCAGACTTGCTAAAAAGAGCGGATGCGATTCTAACTCAACTAGAGAGCCAAGGCCAGGAAAATCCAATTTCTATCAATCAAAGGAATGTTGTCAATGAGCAAATGTCTCTCTTTGATGAAAAAGAAGAAAATCCTATCCTAGCAGAGTTGGCCCAAGTAGATGTGTACAATATGACACCGATGCAAGCCATGAATCTCTTATTAGAGCTAAAACAAAAATTATAAGCAAAAACCCACTCCGTTTTGTGAGTGGGTTTTTAGGTCTTATTTTTTCTGAGCTAATAGTTGGTTGATGTGGGCAACCTTCTTTGATTCTCTTTTGTAGAGAATCGTCCAGATGATGAGGTAGACGATGGCAAACTCTGGGATGAGTTGAAGGATGAAAGTCCAGTGAAGAGGGAACCAGCCTGCTAGGATTGCTAAAGGTACAAAGCCTAGTAGCATGAGGAAGAAGTGAGTGACAGTCGCACGAAGAAGACTCCAATCTTGAGCGAATAGACGGCTACCAAAACTAAAGAGTACTCCAATAGCTGACCAGATAAGCAGACAGTAAAGTAAGACGAGTGATCCATGCACCTGATGTTGGGTCGTGAATTGCCCAATTAAAGAGTTGGGGCTGAGAGGTGCGTAGTTACTTGGTGAGTGGATAAAAGAAAAGATAATAGATAGGATGAGGCCGATGAGGATACCAGTTGTGGCATCGTGAAATACTTGTTTTTTCATAGTTCTAATTTCTCCTTAATAGTTTTGAGGTAACGGCGAGATGAGTAGGTGAAACTTTCGTTTTTTAAATAGATTTCAATCAAGCCGTTAGAGGTTAGTTTTAGATGACTAATTGCATCAATGTTGACAATTTCCGATTGGGAAATTTGGATAAAGGAAGCAGGTAAAATTTCAATTGCTTGGTAAAGACGAATGTCAAGTGCATAGGTTTGGCTATCCGTTTCGGCCAGAACCTTACGATTTTCAATGTATACACGCTGAATCTTGCTAATCTGAATCAAGTAGACCTGGTCTTGAAATTTTCCTTTGATGGTTTCTTTTTGATCCAGGGATTGTACAAAGTCCTGAACCTTTTGAATTTTTGAAGACAAGGCAGGTGCTTCTATGATGATTTGCTCTTCGGTGTATTGTTGATCAATATCAAGTCTGAGTTTCATAATTTCTCCTTTATAAAGTTGTAATAGAGATCTCTTGCTTACAAATCTATTAAACACCATTTTGTCGACAAATACAAGAAGGTCTGTCTATGTGGTCGGTTGAAGAGTCTATCTGGTAGGTGACCGTTTTCAAAGAGATTTTAGAGCAAAGAAGTCAAAAAATAAGAAGAAATATATTGACAAAAATAGAAAAAACGTGGTACAATGTTAGACGGTACTTTTTACTTTTGGTCTCTCAAGAGTGTACAGGGACGTGCTGACAAATGTTGCAAAAGTACACACAGATGATAGCTGTCACCAAGTGTATCATCACCAAAAATAAAAAAACACAGGAGAATGTAGATGCCTACAATTAACCAATTGGTTCGCAAACCGCGTAAATCAAAAGTAGAAAAATCTAAATCACCAGCTTTGAACGTTGGTTACAACAGTCATAAAAAAGTTCAAACAAACGTTTCTTCACCACAAAAACGTGGTGTAGCAACTCGTGTTGGAACTATGACACCTAAAAAACCTAACTCTGCCCTTCGTAAATTTGCTCGTGTACGTTTGAGCAACCTTATCGAAGTTACTGCTTACATCCCAGGTATCGGACACAACTTGCAAGAGCACAGCGTGGTGCTTCTTCGTGGTGGACGTGTAAAAGACCTTCCAGGGGTACGTTACCATATCGTCCGTGGTGCACTTGATACTGCAGGTGTTAACGATCGTAAACAAGGCCGTTCTAAATACGGTACTAAACGTCCAAAAGCATAAGGAAAGGGGATAAAGAGAAATGAGTCGTAAAAATAGAGCTCCAAAACGTGAAGTATTGCCAGATCCGCTTTACAATTCACAATTAGTTACTCGTCTTATCAACCGCGTTATGCTTGATGGTAAACGTGGTACAGCTGCTTCAATCGTTTACGGTGCTTTTGAGCAAATCAAAGAAGCTACTGGTAACGATGCACTTGAAGTATTTGAAACAGCTATGGAAAACATCATGCCTGTACTTGAAGTACGTGCACGTCGTGTTGGTGGATCTAACTACCAAGTCCCAGTTGAAGTTCGTCCAGAACGTCGTACAACACTTGGACTTCGTTGGTTGGTAACAATCGCTCGCCTTCGTGGTGAACACACAATGCAAGACCGTCTTGCAAAAGAAATCTTGGATGCTGCTAACAACACTGGTGCAGCAGTTAAGAAACGTGAAGACACTCACCGTATGGCTGAAGCTAACCGTGCCTTCGCACACTTCCGTTGGTAAGAATAAGATACTGAGGGCGTTAAAAAAGCGACTGAAAATTAGGAAGCTTGACGAAGAATCAGCGATTCTAGGAAAGCTTATCTATTTTCCGAGCTTTTAGCCCGGGTTCAATTGATCTCAAATCGGCTAACTAACTTTAGCCCGAGTACAATTCAACTTCCCATCTCACAAGTTGAAACCAACTAAACAAGATAAACATTGAGAACGGGTGGGTCCTGCCTATCCGTTTTTATTGAAATCGTGTTATAATAGAATAGAAATAAAAAATATAGGAGAAACAAACCTCATGGCACGCGAATTTTCACTTGAAAAAACTCGTAATATCGGTATCATGGCCCACGTCGATGCTGGTAAAACAACTACAACTGAGCGTATTCTTTACTACACTGGTAAAATCCACAAAATCGGTGAAACTCACGAAGGTGCGTCTCAAATGGACTGGATGGAGCAAGAGCAAGAACGTGGTATCACTATCACATCTGCTGCGACAACAGCTCAATGGAACAACCACCGCGTAAACATCATCGACACACCAGGACACGTGGACTTCACAATCGAAGTACAACGTTCTCTTCGTGTATTGGACGGTGCGGTTACAGTTCTTGACTCACAATCAGGTGTTGAGCCTCAAACTGAAACAGTTTGGCGTCAAGCAACTGAGTACGGAGTTCCACGTATCGTATTTGCCAACAAAATGGACAAAATCGGTGCTGACTTCCTTTACTCAGTAAGCACACTTCACGATCGTCTTCAAGCAAACGCACACCCAATTCAATTGCCAATCGGTGCTGAAGATGACTTCCGTGGAATCATCGACTTGATCAAGATGAAAGCTGAAATCTATACTAACGACCTTGGTACAGATATCCTTGAAGAAGATATTCCAGCTGAATACCTTGACCAAGCTCAAGAATACCGTGAAAAATTGATCGAAGCAGTTGCTGAAACTGACGAAGAATTGATGATGAAATACCTCGAAGGTGAAGAAATCACTAACGAAGAATTGAAAGCTGGTATCCGTAAAGCGACTATCAACGTTGAATTCTACCCAGTACTTTGTGGTTCTGCCTTCAAGAACAAGGGTGTTCAATTGATGCTTGATGCGGTTATCGACTACCTTCCAAGCCCGCTTGATATTCCTGCGATCAAAGGTATCAATCCAGATACTGAAGAAGAAGAAACTCGTCCAGCATCTGATGAAGAGCCATTTGCAGCTCTTGCCTTCAAGATCATGACTGACCCATTCGTAGGTCGTTTGACATTCTTCCGTGTTTACTCAGGTGTTCTTCAATCAGGTTCTTACGTATTGAATACTTCTAAAGGTAAACGTGAACGTATCGGACGTATCCTTCAAATGCACGCTAACAGCCGTCAAGAAATCGACACTGTTTACTCAGGTGATATCGCTGCTGCTGTTGGTTTGAAAGACACTACAACTGGGGACTCATTGACAGATGAAAAAGCTAAAATCATCCTTGAGTCAATCAACGTTCCAGAACCAGTTATCCAATTGATGGTTGAACCAAAATCTAAAGCAGACCAAGACAAGATGGGTATCGCCCTTCAAAAATTGGCTGAAGAAGATCCAACATTCCGCGTTGAAACTAACGTTGAAACTGGTGAAACAGTTATCTCTGGTATGGGTGAGCTTCACCTTGACGTCCTTGTTGACCGTATGCGTCGTGAGTTCAAAGTTGAAGCGAACGTAGGTGCTCCTCAAGTATCTTACCGTGAAACATTCCGCGCTTCTACTCAAGCACGTGGATTCTTCAAACGTCAGTCTGGTGGTAAAGGTCAATTCGGTGATGTATGGATTGAATTTACTCCAAACGAAGAAGGTAAAGGATTCGAATTCGAAAACGCAATCGTTGGTGGTGTGGTTCCTCGTGAATTTATCCCAGCAGTTGAAAAAGGTTTGGTAGAATCTATGGCTAACGGTGTTCTTGCTGGTTACCCAATGGTTGACGTTAAAGCTAAGCTTTACGATGGTTCATACCACGATGTCGACTCATCTGAAACTGCCTTCAAGATCGCTGCATCTCTTGCACTTAAAGAAGCTGCTAAGACTGCACAACCAGCTATCCTTGAGCCAATGATGCTTGTAACAATCACTGTTCCAGAAGAAAACCTTGGTGATGTTATGGGTCACGTAACTGCTCGTCGTGGACGTGTAGATGGTATGGAAGCACACGGTAACAGCCAAATCGTTCGTGCTTACGTTCCACTTGCTGAAATGTTTGGTTACGCAACAGTTCTTCGTTCTGCATCACAAGGACGTGGTACATTCATGATGGTATTCGACCACTACGAAGATGTACCTAAGTCAGTACAAGAAGAAATCATTAAGAAAAACAAAGGTGAAGAATAATTCACTGTCACTTTAAAAGAAGTCACTTTGTGGCTTCTTTTTCTGTTTGGTAGAAATAGCTAAAATTGCCTCAAATATGGTAAAATAGAAGGAGTATATTGTGAGGAAAATGGATGTCAACCACTTTTGAAATTTTAATGAATCAGTTGGGAATTCCCGCTGAGATAAGAAATCATGAGGCCTTCTCCCAGGCTGAAATTGAACAAGTTATTGTACACAAACAAAGTAACATTTGGGAGTTTCGTTTTGTCTTTGAGAATATTCTGCCCTTTGAACTCTTTTTAGCATTGAAGAAGGGATTGAAAGAAGAATTTTCAAAAACAGGAAATCAAGCGACTTTCGAGATTAAAACGAAAGATCAAGATTTTTCAAGAGAGCTTTTACAGGCCTACTATCGGGAGGCTTTTTCAGCTGGCCCTTGTTCTAGTCAAGGCTTTCGAACCATGTATCAGGATTTTCAGGTTCGATTTGAAAATGATCAGTTGATTATTGAGGCCTCTGAAGCAGCAGATACAGAGCATTTCAGAAAAAACCATTTGCCAAATCTTAGCAAACAACTTGAACTCTTTGGTTTTCCTAAGTTTACATGCCATTTAGAGAAAAATGAAGATTTGACAAAGGAAGAGCAGGAAGCTTTCCATTCTGAAAATCAAATGATTGTTCAGGCTGCCAATGATGAGACCCTTCGAGCTATGGAACAGTTAGAACAGATGGCACCGCCTCCTCCAGTTGAGGATAAACCTGTCTTTGATTTCCAAGCCAAGAAGGCAGCTGCTAAGCCTAAACTTGACAAGGCAGAGATTACTCCAATGATTGAGGTCAATACCGAAGAAAATCGATTAGTTTTTGAAGGGGTTGTATTTGATGTGGAGCATAAGGTGACTAGAACAGGTCGTGTCTTGATTAATTTCAAGATGACTGACTATACGTCTAGTTTCTCTATGCAAAAATGGGTCAAAAATGAAGAGGAAGCTCAGAAGTTTGATATCATCAAGAAAAATTCATGGCTCCGTGTTCGTGGAAATGTCGAGGTCAATAATTTCACACGAGATTTGACCATGAATGTGCAAGATGTGCAGGCAGTTGTTCACTATGAGCGTAAGGACTTGATGCCAGAAGGTGAGCGTCGCGTTGAGTTTCATGCCCATACCAACATGTCGACCATGGATGCTCTTCCTGAGGTCGAGGAAATCGTTGGAACAGCAGCAAAATGGGGCCACAAAGCGGTAGCAATCACAGACCACGGAAATGTTCAATCCTTCCCTCATGGCTATAAGGCAGCCAAGAAAGCGGGCATCCAGCTCATTTATGGAATGGAAGCAAATATCGTTGAGGATCGTGTTCCTATCGTCTATAACGAAGTGGAGATGGATCTTTCTGAAGCTACCTATGTAGTCTTTGACGTGGAAACGACTGGTCTATCAGCTATCTATAATGATTTGATTCAGGTGGCCGCTTCCAAGATGTATAAGGGTAATATCATCGCTGAGTTTGATGAATTTATCAATCCTGGGCACCCCTTATCAGCCTTTACAACCGAATTGACAGGGATTACCGATGACCATGTGAAAAATGCTAAACCCTTGGTTCAAGTTCTGAAAGAATTCCAAGAATTCTGTAAAGATACCGTTCTTGTAGCCCATAATGCAAGCTTTGACGTTGGTTTTATGAATGCCAACTATGAGCGTCACGGTCTTCCAAAAATTACTCAACCTGTCATCGATACACTAGAGTTCGCTAGAAATCTCTATCCAGAGTACAAACGCCATGGTTTGGGACCCTTGACCAAACGTTTTGGTGTAGCTCTAGAACACCACCATATGGCCAACTATGATGCGGAAGCAACTGGCCGTCTGCTCTTTATCTTTATCAAAGAAGTAGCAGAAAAACACGGTGTGACGGACTTAGCACGATTAAACCTTGATTTAATCAGTCCAGACTCTTATAAAAAAGCTCGAGTCAAGCATGCGACCATCTATGTGAAAAATCAAGTGGGCTTAAAAAATATCTTTAAGCTGGTGTCTCTCTCAAATACCCAGTATTTTGAAGGAGTTCCACGGATTCCACGTACGGTGCTGGATGCTCATCGAGAAGGTTTGATCTTAGGTTCAGCCTGTACGGAAGGGGAAGTCTTTGATGCAGTCGTATCACAAGGTGTAGATGCGGCAGTCGAAGTAGCTAAATACTATGATTTTATCGAGGTCATGCCTCCGGCTATCTATGCACCTCTGATTGCCAAAGAGCAGGTCAAGGATATGGAGGAGCTCCACACTATTATCAAGAGTTTGATAGAGGTCGGAGACCGTCTCGGTAAGCCCGTTCTTGCGACAGGAAACGTCCACTATATCGAACCTGAGGATGAGATTTATCGCGAGATCATCGTGCGAAGTCTAGGTCAGGGTGCCATGATTAACCGAACTATTGGCCATGGAGAAGCTGCCCAACCAGCTCCGCTACCAAAGGCACATTTTAGAACAACCAATGAAATGTTGGATGAATTTGCCTTTCTAGGGGAAGACTTGGCTCGCAAGATTGTCATTGAAAATACCAATGCTCTGGCAGAAATCTTTGAGCCTGTGGAGGTTGTAAAGGGCGATTTGTACACGCCTTTCATTGACAAGGCTGAAGAAACAGTTGCCGAATTAACCTATAAGAAAGCTTTTGAGATTTATGGAAATCCGCTACCAGATATTGTTGATTTGCGGATTGAAAAAGAATTAACATCCATACTGGGGAATGGATTTGCTGTGATTTATCTGGCTTCCCAAATGTTGGTGCAACGTTCCAATGAACGAGGTTACTTGGTTGGTTCTCGTGGGTCTGTTGGGTCCAGTTTTGTTGCGACTATGATCGGGATCACGGAGGTTAATCCTCTCTCTCCTCACTATGTCTGTGGTCAGTGTCAGTACAGCGAGTTTATTACGGATGGTTCTTACGGTTCAGGTTTTGATATGCCCAATAAGGATTGTCCAAACTGTGGCCAAAAACTCAGCAAAAATGGGCAGGATATTCCGTTTGAGACCTTCCTTGGTTTTGATGGAGATAAGGTACCTGATATCGATTTGAACTTCTCAGGTGAGGACCAGCCTAGCGCCCACTTGGATGTGCGCGATATCTTTGGTGAAGAATATGCCTTCCGTGCAGGAACGGTTGGTACGGTGGCTGCCAAGACTGCCTATGGCTTTGTAAAGGGCTATGAGCGTGATTACGGGAAGTTTTATCGTGATGCAGAGGTGGAGCGCCTCGCTCAAGGTGCAGCTGGTGTCAAGCGGACAACAGGACAACATCCGGGGGGAATCGTTGTTATTCCGAACTACATGGATGTCTACGACTTTACGCCTGTTCAGTATCCAGCGGATGACGTGACGGCTGAATGGCAGACAACTCACTTTAACTTCCACGATATCGATGAGAACGTCCTCAAACTTGATGTGCTGGGGCATGATGATCCGACCATGATTCGGAAATTGCAGGACTTGTCTGGGATTGATCCTAATGAAATTCCTATGGATGATGAAGGCGTGATGGCCCTCTTTTCAGGAACTGATGTTCTTGGGGTGACTCCTGAGCAAATCGGTACACCGACGGGGATGCTGGGGATTCCAGAGTTTGGAACCAACTTTGTACGTGGGATGGTAGACGAGACGCATCCGACGACCTTTGCGGAGTTGCTTCAACTTTCTGGGCTGTCTCACGGTACCGACGTATGGTTGGGAAATGCCCAGGATTTGATTAAGACTGGAATTGCGGACCTATCAACCGTTATCGGATGTCGGGATGACATCATGGTTTACCTCATGCACGCTGGCCTAGATCCAAAGATGGCCTTTACCATCATGGAGCGAGTGCGTAAGGGATTGTGGCTCAAAATATCAGAAGAAGAGCGCAATGGTTATATCGAAGCCATGAAGGCCAATAATGTGCCTGAGTGGTATATCGAATCTTGTGGAAAAATCAAGTACATGTTCCCTAAAGCCCATGCGGCAGCCTACGTTATGATGGCCCTTCGTGTAGCCTACTTCAAGGTTCACCATCCGATTTATTATTACTGTGCTTACTTCTCAATCCGTGCTAAGGCCTTTGATATCAAAACTATGGGGGCAGGATTGGATGCAATCAAACGCAAGATGCAAGATATTGCTGAAAAGCGTAAGAACAATGAAGCTTCCAACGTAGAAATTGACCTCTACACAACACTTGAAATCGTCAATGAGATGTGGGAACGTGGCTTTAAGTTCGGTAAATTGGACCTATATCGCAGTGATGCGACTGAATTCATCATCGATGGAGATACTCTCATCCCACCGTTTGTCGCTATGGATGGACTAGGAGAGAACGTTGCCAAGCAACTGGTTCGTGCCCGTCAAGAGGGAGAATTTCTCTCTAAAACTGAATTGCGCAAGCGTGGAGGACTCTCATCAACCTTGGTTGAAAAGATGGATGAAATGGGAATTCTCGGCAATATGCCAGAGGATAACCAGTTGAGTTTGTTTGATGATTTGTTTTAAGAGGTAGAACGGAGGACATTTGATGAAACTAAGAATTTTTGCGGAAGACAAGCCAGCTGAAAAAGTCTTTGAGTACCAATTGGAACTTGCTGATCAGACAATTCTTCTATCGACAGTGCTTTTGTCTGGCGCCATTTCTTTAGCAGGGCTACTTTCTGCTTTGAATGAAAAATAAACAAATAGAAAAGAGAAACAAGATGGTTTTACCAAATTTTAAAGAAAATCTAGAAAAATACGCTAAGCTTTTGGTTGCAAACGGAGTGAACGTGCAACCTGGTCATACCTTGGCTCTCTCTATCGATGTGGAGCAACGCGAGTTGGCTCACTTGATCGTCAAAGAAGCCTATGCACTTGGAGCTCACGAAGTTATCGTTCAATGGGCAGATGACTTTGTAAACCGTGAGAAATTCCTTCACGCGCCGATGGAGCGTTTGGACAATGTACCAGAATACAAGATCGCTGAGATGAACTACCTTCTTGAAAACAAAGCGAGTCGTCTCGGTGTCCGTTCTTCTGACCCAGGTGCCTTGAACGGAGTGGATGCTGAAAAGCTCTCAGCTTCTGCTAAAGCTATGGGAATTGCTATGAAGCCAATGCGTATTGCAACTCAATCTAACAAGGTTAGCTGGACTGTAGCAGCAGCTGCTGGACTTGAGTGGGCTAAGAAGGTCTTTCCAAATGCTGCAAGCGACGAAGAAGCAGTAGATCTCCTTTGGGACCAAATCTTCAAGACTTGCCGTATCTACGAAGAAGATCCAGTTAAGGCTTGGGAAAAACATGCTGCTATCCTCAAGAGCAAGGCGGAAATGCTCAACAAAGAACAATTCTCAGCTCTTCACTACACTGCTCCTGGAACAGACTTGACACTTGGCTTGCCGAAGAACCACGTTTGGGAATCTGCCGGAGCGATCAATGCTCAAGGCGAAGGTTTCTTGCCAAATATGCCAACAGAAGAGGTCTTTACAGCCCCTGATTTTCGTCGCGCAGATGGTTATGTAACGTCTACAAAACCTCTTAGCTACAATGGAAATATTATCGAAGGCATCAAAGTGACCTTTGAAAATGGTCAAATCGTTGATATCACAGCTGAAAAGGGTGACCAGGTTATGAAGGACCTCGTCTTTAAGAATGCTGGTGCGCGTGCCTTGGGTGAATGTGCCTTGGTTCCAGATCCAAGCCCAATTTCACAGTCAGGTATTACCTTCTTTAACACCCTTTTCGATGAAAATGCTTCTAACCACTTGGCTATTGGTGCAGCCTATGCAACGAGCGTTGTTGGTGGAGCTGAGATGAGCGAAGAAGAGCTGGAAGCTGCAGGACTTAATCGTTCAGACGTTCACGTTGACTTTATGATTGGTTCGAACCAAATGGATATCGATGGTATCCGTGAGGATGGGACACGCGTACCACTCTTCCGCAATGGAGATTGGGCAATTTAAGGAGAAACTATGATTGGAAGTATGTTTGTCGGTCTTTTGATCGGACTATTAGCAGGAGCTATCACCAATCGTGGAGAACGGATGGGATGCTTCGGGAAAATGTTCCTGGGTTGGATTGGTGCTTTCCTGGGTCAAATGCTTTTTGGAACTTGGGGCCCTATTTTAGCTGATACGGCTATTATCCCATCAGTTTTGGGAGCCATGATTTTATTAGCCATCTTTTGGAGAAGAGACAGCTAGTTTTAACTTGCTAGAACAGAAAAAGAGGTTGGAAATCTTCCAACCTCTTTTTTATGAGCTGCAAAAAGACTGATATGCGACTAGCTTGGCTTTCAGTTACTGGTTCTTTTTATATTGCCTCAAGTATGGTACAATAAAAACATGAGAATTCAACAATTACACTATATTATCAAAATCGTAGAGACTGGTTCGATGAATGAGGCTGCCAAGCAACTTTTCATTACACAACCGAGTCTATCAAATGCCGTTCGTGATTTAGAAAATGAGATGGGAATTGAGATTTTTATCCGAAATCCTAAGGGGATTACCCTTACACGTGATGGGATGGAGTTTTTATCCTATGCCCGTCAGGTTGTCGAGCAAACGCAACTTCTAGAAGAACGCTATAAGAACCCAATCGCTCATCGCGAGCTTTTTAGTGTGTCTTCGCAGCACTATGCCTTTGTGGTCAATGCTTTTGTTTCCTTGCTTAAGAAAAGCGATATGGAAAAGTACGAGCTTTTTTTGCGTGAGACGAGAACTTGGGAGATTATCGATGATGTCAAGAACTTCCGAAGTGAAGTGGGAGTTCTCTTTTTAAATAGCTATAATCGGGACGTTCTTTCGAAGATGTTGGATGACAACCATCTGGTTGCCCACCATCTCTTTACAGCCCAACCCCATATCTTTGTCAGCAAGACTAACCCTCTTGCTAAAAGAGACAAGGTGCAGTTGGCAGACCTAGAAGACTTTCCATACTTAAGTTATGACCAAGGTACCCATAATTCCTTCTATTTCTCAGAGGAGATTTTGTCTCAGGAACACCACAAGAAATCCATCGTGGTTAGTGACCGTGCGACCTTGTTCAATCTCTTGATTGGTTTGGACGGCTATACCATCGCGACTGGTATCCTCAATAGTAATCTCAATGGAGACAATATCGTTTCGATTCCACTTGATATTGATGATCCCATTGAACTGGTTTATATCCAGCATGAGAAAACTAGCTTGTCTAAGATGGGTGAACGCTTCATCGAGTACCTACTTGAAGAAGTTCGCTTTGATAAGTAATTTGAATAAATGAGAAGAGAAAAGAAGAATGACGACATTAAATACAAATGATTTTGATTTTCACTTGCCAGAGGAATTGATTGCTCAGACTCCTCTGGAAAAGCGCGATGCCTCTAAACTCTTGATGGTCAATCGCCAGACTGGAGAATTTCAAGATCGACACTTTCACTCCATTATTGAAATGCTAGAGCCAGGTGATGCCCTGGTTATGAATGATACCCGTGTCTTGCCAGCTCGACTTCATGGTCAAAAAGAAGAAACAGGGGGCCATGTTGAACTCTTGCTTTTGAAAAATACAGCAGGAGACGAATGGGAAGTCTTGGCTAAACCTGCCAAACGTCTCAAGGTCGGCACCCGTGTTATCTTTGGTGATGGTCGACTTAGCGCAGTCGTGACTGAGGAATTAACTCATGGTGGCCGTATTGTCCGTTTTGAGTATGAAGGAATTTTCCTAGAAGTACTTGAAAGTCTTGGAGAAATGCCTTTGCCTCCTTATATCCATGAAAAATTGGATGACCGTGAACGTTACCAGACAGTCTATGCCAAGGAGAGTGGATCAGCAGCTGCTCCAACTGCAGGGCTACATTTTACCAAAGAATTACTAGAAGAAATCCAGCAAAAAGGCGTTCATCTAGTCTACCTGACCTTGCACGTTGGACTTGGGACCTTTAGACCTGTTTCAGTAGATAATCTGGATGAGCACGAGATGCACTCAGAGTTTTATCAATTGTCTGAGGAAGCTGCAGCGACCTTGCGTCAGGTCAAGGAAAATGGTGGTCGTGTCATTGCTGTGGGGACAACCTCTATCCGTACGCTAGAGACTATCGGAAGCAAGTTTGACGGCCAAATCCAGGCCGACTCTGGCTGGACCAATATCTTTATCAAACCGGGCTATGACTGGAAGGTGGTGGATGCTTTTTCTACTAATTTCCATTTGCCGAAGTCTACCTTGGTCATGCTTGTCTCAGCTTTTGCAGGCCGTGGATTGGTCCTCCAAGCCTACCAACATGCTATCGATGAAAAATACCGTTTCTTTAGCTTTGGCGATGCCATGTTTATCTACTAAAAAACGAGCAAATCAAAACTAGAAATAAAAGGGCTAATTCCTACTTGGATTAGCCTTTTTTCGATATATGATAGCTGTTGAATTAAAAGCAAATAAATGATACACTGAAGACTATGATACAGCCGTCAAATATATGCAAAATCTGACGAGCTACTTTTATCTGAGTCTATTTCAAAGGAGATTTTTATGAAAAACAAAACATTACGCTATACGAGCCTATCAGTCCTGACCTTGTTGACTGCCTTGACCTTGGTTGCCTGTGGTGGAAAGACTGACAAGAATACGTCATCTTCAAACCAAAAGGAAACAACAAGTAAGGTGACTACAGAGTCCGCAAGTAAAACTGAAGCAGGCCAAAAAGAGGAGCAGAAGTCAGAAACAAATAGTGCGACAGAAGCTACAACCACTCAAGCAGAACAAAAGGAATATAAGCAAAAATCACAAGAGGCTTACGCTAAGTTTGTAGGGACTTGGGAAAACTACGCGGGAACAACTGCAACAGTCACAGCAGATGGAATTGTAACGATCCAAAGTTCAAATGGAACCTTTAAATACGAGATGGGGCAAGTAGAGGAAAAAGACGGCTACTACTCAACAGGTATTCATCTTGTCGGTGGTGGACAAGGGGCACGACTAATCTTTACCCCAGCTGGAGTCCAAAATGAAGTGACAGGTACAGATGGCAGTCAAGATGTCTTGTCTATCGGTCAATCTGTAAGCGACAAAGATAACCAGTTTTACCGTAACTAAGAACATCAATCAGAAGTAAGGATGGTGAAATGTCCTTGCTTTCTAACCAATTTAAAAAGGAGTATAAAATGAGTATGACTTTTGTTGTTTTCTTTATCATCTTTATGTTACTAATCTTTGTTTTTGTAGCAGGGATTGTTTATTGGGCTATTAGCCACGCCAATAAAAATAACAATGAATATCTAGCCTTTGCAACTGCGCACGGATATCAATTTGACCAAGCTCAAGGTAGAGACAACTATAGGGATTACTCAAGCAGAACGATGTCTAGTACGCTTACTATAACCCCTACCCAAAGTCCCTATGTAGAAAAATATGCCAATTTTAGCCATTATCCTTTTGGGTGTGGACATGAGAGAAAAGTTGCCTATGTCATCTCTGGTAACTACAAGGGGAAACAATTCCGGGCTTTCACTTATCATTTTAGAGGCAATGCAATCGAGGGTACAGGAACAGGTGGTGTCATTAATATTGTCATGATTGAATGCCCAGATACACCAAAAGGTCAGCTTTCAGAGCAAGTTTTCTACGAAAATGGATTTCTTTGTGAATACCAACATGGAAATTTAAATGTGGAAACCATTCATGATCGAGTGAACCAACTAGGAAATATTGCCCAAGGTTTATAATTCTCATTCTTTATCTCTCTTTGGGAAAAAATCTATCAATTGTGTCATAAAATTGGAGGAGTAAATGAAGAAAAAATCTCTTTTTCAGGGAAGTTTTAAGAAAAACAGTTGGTTAGAGGAGAAAGATAAGTATGTTTTTTAGGAAAGTGATTTATATAGGGGAAAGTGATGGTCAGGCTATTTATGTCCATGTCGATGAGCCACGAAATCCTCTAGCAGCTCCTAAAAGTAAATTTTTAGATACTGAGGCATCTCGTGGAAATCGAAAACACATTGTCTGGTTGATTTGTGGCCTTTTAGCATTCAGTAGCATCATGCAGCTTTTTCCGGCAACACGCTTTTTTACGGGTGTCTATAGCTATGGAACTCTGATTTATTTTCTGCTAATTTGGTTACTGGAAACCATTTTGCTATTGGTGATCGTGGAGCGAGCACTCTACAAAAATGTTGCCTTAGCGCAACCTATCAGCAAGGAAAACTTCAGAAGAGCCGTCGATAGCAATCTCTTTTGGAATAATTTTTCAGATAAGAAGGTTACCCTTGGCAAGAAGCTATTTGCTTGGTTTTTCACAGTCTTTATGGCTGTCATGGGCTTAGCTGGTCCGATTTCTATCCTCTCCATGCTCGTTTTAAAGATGATGGGAACACCAATCGGCAGTGAGATATTTCCTTTTAGCCTGATGGGGATTTTGCTAGCTGTCGCAGTTCTATTGCTGTGGCAAAATAATATGATTCGATGGCTGAAGGCAGTTGAACGGTACAGAAATAGTCGAGTTAAGAAGTAAATATAACAAAGGAAATAGAAAGAGGTCAATATGTTTTTTCTTAGACGCCGTCTGGAATACAAAGAATATCTGGGGATTAGCGACCGCGAATGGTACAGCAAACGCTATTATAAGAAGTTGATCAAAAGCAGTCAACTAGAAGAGGAGTAGTGGGATATGAACCGTCAGTCAGAAGCATTAAATAAGGAATATTTTCAAGCGCTGGGTTCCACGAGAGCTTCTGTTAGAATGTTGAGTTTGGCCTGGGCTGGTTTGTTTGTATTGAGTATCGACCTGACTCATGTATACTTTTTTATCAAGGAGCAGTTCACAGTAGATCCCTTTTCGAATGTCCCTTTTCTTTTTCTATGTCTCCTTCTATTGCTCATGCTGGGCTGTCAGATTATGTCATTCAGCAAGACATTCATCTATAAACATCAACTCTTTAGTACTGCGATGCTCTTTGTACTAATCAATGGGATTCATCTTTCATTGGTTTTAATGGATTATATCCTCACTATTTTAACGAATGAGGTTCTAAAAAATTCGCTGATCTACTCGCTGATTTATTGGTTAAGTTCCATTGGTTTATTCATGGGGTTAATTGTTTATAATGCCAGTTGGTTAAAAAAGCAACTAAGAAAAGGATTTTCAGATAAACGAACAACTGCTAACTATATAGCCTTTTCAAGTGTTTACAGTAAACCATCCCTTTGGATTATTCTAGGAGTTACTTTGTTAAGCGGAGGATTGGCTAGTTTATCCGGTTATTATTTGCAAACATTTGGGATTGTGAGCAATATAGTGTTTATTTCAGCTTTTTCAAGATTAATCGTCGAAGTTGGTTATCTACTTTATCTAAGAAGTAAGGATAAGACCTATTGGGAAGAAGTACCTAAGGAAACCAAGAGTCAGTCCTTTTTGAAAACCATAGACCTTAAAAAGGCAAAGCACCGCTTGACTACAGAAGTTGTCTTATTTTTGACTCTAGCAGTGTCTTTAAAACTATTGAATATAGATGCTGAAAATAGCCCGATTTGGCTTATATGGACAATAAGAACTTTTGGTTATTCAATTCTTTTGGATACCACTATTAGTTTTATTTATTATCAGATTAAAAAGAAGAGATAGAGAGAAAGAAAAAGCAGAAAGCCTTCTTTGACTATTTAGAAAGAGGTGGTAAGAGTAATGTTAGATAAAATGAAACAGTTTAAGTGGTTGATAATAGTATCTTTTATCTTATTAGTTATTCCTTTGTATCTCGCTTATAAGAATTCTCAAGAATCCAGTACTCTAAAAACAGCTTTTGAAAAACAGGATAGAATCGCAGTTCTTCATTATTTAATGACGTCGGAAAAGTACGCATCTCAAATACGTAAAGCGGGATACATCATTCCATCTGATGGTGCCATTCGTCTAGACGGAGTCATTTATCCACTTGAAATAGAAGGAGAAGTACATTTGAAAATCAGCCCTCCTCAGAAAGATACAAAAGATTTTCAGTTATTTTTCATTACACAAGTTAATGAAAAACAAACATATGTAGCTTTCGTGTTAGATAAAGACCTTAATTTAATTTATTCTAACTATTCTCAGGATAACGACAGTGGAAAAAGAGAAGGAGTCTCTATCTCGCAATCCGAAGAAGATCGTTTGTTGAAAATTGTTCGAGGAGAGATTGATGGCTTCATGGAAAATATGTATCGGATCTTATATGCCTAAGTATAGATATAGGTACTGCTAAAAGTAAGCTCTTAATACAGATGTTGCGCGTGGAAATCGAAAACACATTGTCTGGTTGATCCGATGGCTGAAGTCAGTTGAACGGTACAGAAATAGTCGAGTTAAGAAGTAAATATAACAAAGGAAATAGAAAGAGGTCAATATGTTTTTTCTTAGACGCCGTCGTGTCTTTATCGGCGAATGTGATGGTCAAGCGGTCTATTATGACCAAAAGACGAGAGAGGCTTTAGCCGCTCCCAAGAGTGTCCTACTCAATACTGAAGGGGCTCGGAAGACCAACGCCTATATTCCTGAATTGGTGATTTTCTTCATGGCTGGTGGAACGGGTGGCTTTGGGTTCCTTGCAGCTATGAGTATCGGGGTCTATAACTGGACCAGTTTGACCTTTATCCTATTATTTTGGTTGGCTGAGTTTTTGTTTATGGTTGCTTTACTCGAACGAGCTCTATATAAAAATGTACGCAAGGCCCAGCCGACGACAGAAAAGATCTTTTACTATGTGGCTTCTCATAACCTGATGGTGGGGGAAGAAAACTTTGATCCGGCTAAGCTGTCGACTAAAATCTTCCGAATTGTTCGTTTTCTAATAGTTGCCACTAATATCTACTTGTTATATGTTTTTTATAGCTATACTCAAAAATTTGGTCAGGAAATTGAATTAGGTTATGAATTTTGGATAGCTGGATTATTACTCTTTGCACTCGTGTTAGTGTATAACCAAAACAATCCAGTTCGCTTTGTGAAGATTATGAGATTATATAGCCAAGGGAAAGTGCGATTTAAGAAAGAACAGGATGAAAGCGGAGCGTAGCATGTGCTAAATCGCTAACAACACAAAAAGCCCTACAACAGGGCTTTTTTTTATTGCTTTCTAATATAAGAAATCAATTCCGTAGTTTTCTTTTAGATAGGTCGCCAACTCGGCTTTTTCTTCCTCTCTAAATCTACAGAGGCTAAGGGCGAGCCGCAATATCAGAACACTTGTATCGATGATGACGTTTGACTTAGAAATATCTTCTAGCTGGGTCACCTCTCTCAGATCGAAGTCTAAATAGCAAGCCTTGCTGTTGACATGGTCGGGGTCACTGACATCCACTTCGACATACGATGCTCGCAACAATTCTTCTTTTGGGATGAAGATTTCCTTGGAAAAGAAGAGCCCAGGATAGACATAAATACCTTCAAAGGTGAATTCAAAGGAGAGCCTACGACTAGAAAGTCTTTTGATACCTGCAATCGTTGAATAGATAGCAGTGAAAAAGAGGATGGTTGGTACCACAGTGAGAAGACTGAGCTGAGAAAAGTCGATCAATCCATGCGCGAGAAAAAAGAAAAATTGAAAGAATATACCTACCGCAAAGACTAGATAGCCGACACCGACAAATTTTGAATAATAGATTTTCATAGAAACCTCCAAATATAGAATTGAACTCACCAACGCTTTTTCAGTAGAAGTCGTAAAGATCATGCAGAGTTAAAATTTTAGGTATTCCCATCATATCCTATGGAGCGAAGTTCTGTCAACCTTTTAGCAAGATGTGGCTCTTAGCTATCTTATGACCTAGCAAGTTGGTTTATGGTATACTAGGATAATAAAATTCCAAAATTTGAAGACTTGTTTTCATAAATAGAAAGAGGTCAATATGTTTTTTCTCGGACGCCGTCGTGTCTTTATCGGCGAATGCAATGGTCAGGCTGTTTATTATGACCAAAAGACAGGAGAGGCTTTAGCTGCTCCAAAGAGTAAGTTGCTCAATACTGAAAAAGCTGGTGAAACGAATTCTTTTATTCCTGAATTGGTAATTCTCTTACTAGCAGGTGGACCTGCAATTTCGGGCTTCTTTTCCCTCAAGTTTATTGGTGTCTATAACTGGTTCAGTCTAGCCTGTATTCTTCTATTTTGGTTGATGCAGTTTTCCTTGTTGGTTGCTATACTTGAACGAGCACTTTATAAAAATGTTCGAAAGGCCCAGCCAACGACAGAGAAAGTCTTTTTCTTTGCAGCATCTCATAATTTGTTTGTAAAAAACCAGTTTGATCCTAGACAACTGTCTGCTTTACCTTATCGATTTGCCCGCTTTGTAGTAAATATAGTGTCTATCTATTACTTTTTGTATTTCTTGATTCTTCCTCTAAAATTTGGCCAACCGATTGGTGATGAAGGCTATGGTTTGTGGTTTGCTGGCTTGTTATTCTTTTCAGTATTTCTTTTGTATAACCAAAACAATCCAGTTCGCTTTGTGAAGATTATGAGATTATACAGCCAAGGAAAAGTACGATTTAAGGAAGAAGTGGAACATTGAGAAACTATCTTGGGATTCTGCTAAATATCTAGAGAAAATCTTTTAGAAAAACAAAAAAGCCTTGTAAATCAAGGCTTTTTCCTGTTGTTTAGATGCCCCCTGCAGGCTCTTTGAAAGAAACTTAGAAAAATCTAAAATGAAATTATTTCAAAATGGGGTAAAAGCAAAATTTCCCTCCCTACTTTCTCAATTATTCCTAATTTTAGTTCCAAAAAGCTTCAATTCATAATCTAATTATAATATGGGTAATGGGTACTATCTTATTACATTCAGATTTTTGTTCTCTTCAAAGAGTTATGTAGGCTTTATGGTTTTAAATAGGTAAAAAGTTGAATTATAGTGAGTATTGTGTCACAATAGGTAATATATAAATAATTAATGGAATGGATATAATTCTTTCCTACCTTTACAAGAAGGATTGGTTGCACCTTTTTTATCTAGCAATTATGGTTAGCTTTCAAGTTTAGCTAGTTTTTAAAAGCTCTGATTTCGACTCAATAAAACAAATTTCAGAAGTGCAAAAGACAAGATGGTGACATTGCTACAGTCAGTCGCCATGTCTTGCTGGCACAGGCTGTTTGTGCCGTCAGCTATTTACCAGTCAATTTGATCAAAGGGCTTAATTATTATTTTTGAAAGGTCTTTTATGGAAAAAATTCTTTCTTTAGGTCTGACAGGTAAGAAATTACTTGTTCAGGGTTTCTTGTTTGTTCTGCTAGGTCTTATCTTGATGGTCACGGGAACTTGGTTGCCAGTGACGGTTATTCGACTGGTTCTGTTTTTAGCTTGGATAGCAACGGTCTTAGATTTAGTATTACGTATTTTCAAAAAAAGTCAGTCAACGGACACCTTGGGAGTTGCACTGGTTAAATTGTTAGTGATGGGATATTTGCTAGGCTCGAATCTTGCTACTGATGTGCCAATTTATATTTTGGCTCTTGTGATTGGAATTTATCAGATTTTTCATGCTAGTATCAACCTTGTCACCTATGTTCTCTACCGCAAAAACAAAATTCGACCTCGTTTTCGTTTCTTACTAGATGGTCTCGTACTAGTTTTTCTTGGTGGGACTAGTCTTTTGTCCTCTACGGGAAATTCTGTCTTTCAACTCTTTGTTTTAGGGGCTTATTTTTGCCTTTATGGTGTGTCCAATATCCGTGACGGTTTCTTATTTGAAAAGGAAATTGGGAAAAACCATCTCAAACGTCGTGTCAGAATGAGCTTACCTATTGCCCTAGCCGCTCTCATCCCTGCAAGTACTTTAGCAAAAATTAACAAATTTATGCTGGAAAATGCTGATGAGGAAGAAGATATCCATCTTGGAATAGTGAAGTCTGGTAAGACAGCAGAGCTAGAAATTTTTGTTCATACAGCTGAGACCTCCCTGTTTTCAGCTATTGGTCATGTGGATATCTGCTATCAGGGCCGTGTTATTTCTTATGGCAACTATGATCCGTCATCTGAGACCTTATTTGGTATGGTAGGAGATGGTGTCTTATATTTCTGTGACCGTGATAAGTACATTGACTTATGTAAACGGGAGAGTCAAAAAACGCTATTTGGTTACGGAATAGATTTGACACCGGAAATGGAAGAAGCGGTTCAGGAAAAATTAGCTGAATTAAAACAACTAACGATTCCTTGGGAGCCAAGCGCAGATAAAATTAAAACGGAAGATGGTAAGGAAGACTACACCTACGCTTATAAAATCAGACATGAGACGGATGGGGAACTTTATAAATTTATCAAATCTAAGTTTAAATCCTACTTTGTCTTGTCCACAAACTGTGTGCTCTTGGCTGATACCATAGTCGGTCAAGCTGGAACAGATATCCTCTCACCAAAAGGATTTATCGCACCAGGAACTTACCAAGCCTACCTTGATCGAGAGTTTGAAAAACCAAATAGTATAGTCGTATCTAAACATGTTTATTAAGGAGAATTTATGAACTTAGTTAAAAAATATACCCCGTTAATCCTTTTTATAGGGCTGGTTGCTCTTGTAATTCTGAATGCATCGAGCTTTATATCAGGAGCAATCTCTCTCTTTGATGTAACATCAACCTTGATTTATGGTGCTGTTATTGCTTTTGTGCTTAATGTTCCTATGAAAAAAATTGAACAGTACTTAGTTAAATTGAAGGTAAAGGCAGAGTTGCGTCGTCCGATTGCCATGGTACTTGTTTTCCTAGCTCTTATCTTAATCGTGATAGGTCTTTTGGTTTTGGTGCTACCAACCCTAGCTCAGACTATTAGTCAGCTGGGAACAGTCCTTTCAACAGTCCTGACTCAACTTGGGAAATTGCTAGACGGCTCGGAATTTGTAACCAAAGACATGTTGTCAACTATTGTATCAGGCATACAGGGACAGTCTAGTTCTATTAGCCAAGCCTTGATAGGTTTCTTATCGGGTCTGACTAGTAATATCGGCAATATTTTTTCAAGTTTGATGAATGCCTTTTTGATTATAGTCTTCACCTTTTTATTTTTATCCAGTAAGGAACATTTGGCAGCGATGACGAGCCGACTTCTGAAAGTCTTACTTTCAGAGAAGGTAGTGACAAAGTTGGCTTACATCGGACAAATAGGACTAGAAACTTATGATCAGTTTTTGATGAGTCAGCTAATTGAAGCAGTCATCATAGGAGTTATGGTAGCGGTTGGCTATAGCCTATTTGGACTACCTTATGGGGTAATGACAGGTATCTTTGCAGGAGTGCTGTCTTTCATTCCTTATGTTGGTCCTATGATTGCTTGTGTGCTAGGAGCGATTTTTATCTTTACAGTCAGTCCAAGTCAAGCTTTACTGTCTATCCTTCTTTATCAAATTATACAGCTGATTGAGGGAAACCTTATCTATCCCAAAGTTGTGGGTCAATCTATCGGCTTACCAGCTCTCTTCACACTTGCAGCAGCTAGTATTGGAGGAAATCTATTTGGCTTACTTGGAATGATATTCTTTACACCCATATTTGCTGTTATCTATCGATTGGTTAAAGAATTTGTCGTTGCAAAGGAAAATCAGGTAGATTGAGAAAGACTGAATCTAATAAGACAAACTAAGAAGAGAGTGAAAGATTCTCTTCTCTTTTATTTCTAAATGAATTGCTTTTGTTATGTTGCGAAAATTTATGAATTCATAATAGCCCATTTTAGTTTCTATGCGGACTGGCCATGTAATATGGGCACAAATTAGTATAGTTTAGTTAATTATAGACTAGCTCTCTATTGTAAAAAACAGTTGGCCTTATCAAACACTACTAGCAATTGATTGAGAATAAATGATAAGTTGGATAAGGTTATAAAACCTTTATAATGATTTGCTATAAAAAGCTATTGGACAGCAAAAAAAGCCTTGATTTCAAGGCTTTTTCCTGTTGATTTAGATGCCCCTGCATGAATTTGGGAGGAATTTTCATATTGAAAATAAATAAAATAGTTGAAATATAAGTGATTTTCGGATGATAATTAAAGAGAATTTAAATGCAATTATTTCAAAATGGGGCAAAAACTATTTTATCAGTAAACTATGCCCTATCGATTGGTTACATCATTTCAATGTTTCCTATTCCAGACGAATCCCGTATATACAAGTGCGGACATTAACATGATCCAAAGTAACAATGTTAAAATTTGTATATTATAAAGACTGAAGGCAGAGATATCATTAAAATATTGATTATGCGCTCCTAATAGAGAAAAATCTGTTAATAATTTAGCAAATTTATTTATGCTCGAAAACATAGGGAGAGTCATAATGACAAGATAGAATATTAGACTCACGGCAGAGGCTTGTGTTTGATTTTTACAGAACAAAGCTATAGCAAAGTTGACCAATATAAAACAAAGTATCGTAAGGAAGGTTACTACTGAATATAGGGCAAGATTAGGTATTGAGATACCAAAAGTAATAGGCATCACCCAAACACCTATAATTGAAAATAGAAATGGAAATAAGATTGTAGAAAAAATATACTCTGGAGTTTTGACTCCTGTTAAAATCAACGTTCTTAAATTCTTTTTATCTTTTTCTTCACTGATAATTAGTGTAGTAAAGGTTCCAGCGGTCAGACTATAGATGGTAATAATCGCCATATTCATTAAAAAGATTGAACCACGAACATCTGGCACAAAGTTTAAAAGTGAGAAGTCGACTATTGGTGTGAACACACAAACAAATAGAATGATTTTGTTATGAAGAAGGTATCTATACCGTAACCATAATAAACTAAAAAATCGTTTAAGCATATTATAATTTGTCTCCTGTTAATTGAATAAAGATACTCTCAAGGCTTGTTTCCAGAGTATTAATCGTTTTAGTGTTCTCTCCTAGATATTTATAAGCCTCCTCTTTAGGAACAATAATCTCTCTTCCATCAAAATAGCTTATTTTAACCTTATCAGTTTGACTGTACTTATCAATAATCTCCCGAGGCGAACCTTGTTCGACGATTTTTCCTTCATGAAGTAAAGCGATTGAATCACATAACTTGGTCGCTTCATCCATGTTATGAGTTGTTAAAAAAATAGTTGCCCCAGAGTTTTTAATTTCAAGTAGTAGTTCATGAACGATTTGAGATAGGGTTGGATCCATTCCAGAAGTTGGTTCATCTAAAAAAATTACTTTTGGTGAATGTAGAATCGCCCGAATTAACAACATTCGTTGTTTCATTCCAGTTGATAACTTCTCTGCTTTATTAAATCGATCATCATATAACTTCAATCGCTTTAATAAATGATCTAGATATGATATTTCTACATTGTGGAATTTAGCAAAAAATAAAAGATTATCGTACAGAGACAGTCTATCATAGAAACCCACATTATCACTCATAATTCCCAATTTTAAAAAGTCGTCAGAGGTTAATTGGGTGCAATCTTTTCCTAAGATTTTAACCTCTCCTCCATCAGGTGGCAACTGACCGGTTAAAATATTGATTGTCGTAGTTTTGCCAGCACCAGATGGTCCTAAAAAACCAAATATTTTTCCACTACTTATTGAGAGACTGATTTCCTTGAGTGCTGTTTTGTCTTTAAATTTTTTGGTAAGATTTGAAATTAAGATACTATCGTTCATTTTATATCTTTCTTTTAGAAAATTATTACGTGACTTGTTAGCATCACGATAAATTGGAATACAGGAATTTTATTTACCAATTCATAGGCTTATTCCTAAAGTTTTAAATCTATAATACTAAGATTTAAAAGATAAAGCAAGACCTATTCTTTAGTTAGCTAATTTTTAAAATGTAGTTTACTCGCAGATAGTTTTTTAAATTATCGTATTATAATCTCTGAATGAAAGTATAGGTATATTTTCTAGTTTATACAGAAGAGGTAGTACAAATCCACTTGTTTTAAATAAACAAAAAAGCCTTGATTTCAAGGCTTTTTCCTGTTGTTTAGATGCCCCCTACATGGATTTGTAAGAACTTTTCATATTGAAAATAAACAAAAATGTTGAAATATAGCTGATTTTAGGGAAATACTTTTAGGTATTTTCAATGTCAGGATTTAAAAATGGGGCAAAAGCGGGGCAAAAACGAATGACTCGTATTTTGTTTGAAAACCTATAATACCTAATGATTATGCTATTCTAGATATATAGTTTTGTTATAAATAAATGTCAGTGCGAGATCAAATTGGAGAATAAAATGGAAAAACAAATTTCTACGTAGAATGGAATGCGAAAAAGTGATAATTAAAGAGACGAAAAAGCTGAGAATATGATTTCCCAGCTTTTTTGAATGCGATAGAAATAGCAACTAGACTATTTACGAAAGGCCTCAATAATGTAGGTGAAGCCAGTAACTAAAAATGAAAAGGCAATGACATAAACGACAAAGACACCTGTAGCCACTGGATTGAACAGAATCACTAGACCTAGTAAAAATTCAAGCAAGGCTACCCACATGATATTGCTACCAATAATAGGGAAAATCAATCTTAGACGATTGCCTTTAAAGAAAGCAATAATGGCTTCTACAATTAACCAAATTCCTACAATGGTCGGAATGACGACCGGCAGGGTCACAAAGCCATAAGCAACGAGGTAAAGAGCTAAGAGAAGACTAACAAATCCTTGGAAAAGATAAACAGGTGAGCGAAGCTCTTTTGGTGCAGAGAAATAGCCTAAAATAGCTGCTATAGAAGAAACCAGTAAACCAAATGAAATCCACCAGCTGTAAGCAACAAGATTAGCTACTGGGTTTGTAAATAGGAAAAGTCCTAAAAGGACAAAAACAACTCCTGCAAGGAATAGCAGTAAACGATTAGAAAATTTCATTTCAATACCCCCTATATAGTATAGTTTGCTAATAAAACTATTATACTTATTTTTATAGAAAATGTCAATAAAATAAATAAACAATTTGGAAGTTTCAGTCTGACTTACAAAAAGAAAAGGAGTTTTCACTCCTTTTCACAGATTGAAGACAAAGTCCTTATAAAAGTGTCTTCTAAAGATTTTAACTTCAATCTGAAGCGAGGTTATCCTCGCTTTTTCTATTTATCAAACAATTCCTTATTTTCAATTAAGAGTTCTAGTGGAGATTTATCCCTTGCTTCAATAAAACCAGGTTCATATTGGTTATGAAGTGTTCTTTTCTGAGAAGTTGGATCAATATACAACTCATCTCCATCTTCTGTGTATAGTTGGTTGCCTCTTGTTAGGTAAAGTAAATCCTCTAAGTACTGTCCATCAGTATGTAGGAAATGCTCGATGTATTTGACAGCTTTTAAGATTTCACTTACTTTATCAGAGTATTCATTAGATTCAAGAACACTCTTTTCTAACTCAATCTCTTTACTCGTTCCAAAGAGTTGGGTTGGAGTTGCATTAAAATATTCCGCTATCTTATCCAAATTTGCAAAGGTAGGATAGCTTTTTTGTTTTTCGTAATCAGAGATGTTTGGAAAGATTGCTCATAAAAAAATGTGGGGCAAATGATGGGGCAAATCAGTTATAGACAAGCAAAAAAGCCTTATAAATCAAGGCTTTTTCCTGTTGATTTAGATGCCCCCTACAGGGCTCGAACCTGTGACCCATAGATTAAGAGTCTACTGCTCTACCAACTGAGCTAAGGAGGCAAATAAAAAGCTGTATTGGTGCCGAAACTTCACGGTTTGTATTGAACCCGCGCAATTAAGCAGGTGGGCAACTCGCTCTAACTGAAGCTGTTTCCGTGTGAGACGGCCTACATGCTGTTAGAAGACTTTTGTTTCCCTAATAATACAAAAAATAGTCGGTCAACACTTAAATGTGAAGTCGTACACCACAGCGTTTCTATGATTATATGATACCACTTTTTCAAAAAAAATCAAGGGAAAATTAAAATTTTTGAAAAGGATTTCATAAATTTCGTAATTTATCAATGGTTTCCTTGCGTTGAGCCAGGGCCCGTTCGTATTTTCCACTATCTTCTGGAGAAAAGTAGTGATGGTCACGAATTTTTTCTGGTAGGTATTCTTGCTTGACCCAGTGACCAGGATAATTATGTGGATAGAGATAATTTTGGGCGTTACCTAGTTCCTTGCTGCCGCTATAATGTCCATCTCGCAAGTGACGTGGAATTGGCAGATGACCCGATGTTTTAAGGTCAGATAAGGCCTTATCTATAGCCACGTAGGCTGAGTTAGACTTAGGTGAAAGTGCCAGATCAATGACGACATTGGCAATGAGAATACGAGCTTCGGGAAAGCCGATTCTTTGCGCAGCATCCAAAGCAGTTACGGTATGAATCTGAGCTTCGGGATTGGCTAAGCCAATATCTTCATAAGCAATCACAGTCAAACGACGAGCTAGGCTAGGAAGGTCACCTGCGTCTATCAAGCGAGCAGCATAGTGGAGACTAGCATCGACATCGGATCCACGGATGGATTTTTGCAGGGCAGATAGAACATCATAGTGTCCGTCTCCATCCTTGTCCATAGTGATGTAGCTTCTCTGAAGACTATTTTCCATGATGTCGAGCGTGATGTGACGGACACCGGCATCATTTTCTGGGGTGGAGAGAACTGCCAAATCAAGCGAATTAAAGGCAGACCGGAGGTCTCCATTGGTAGATGTTGCGATAAAATCAAGGGCGTCATCATCTAACTTAACTGGGAAATCAAAACCTCGTTCAGGGTCAGTCAGGGCGATTTGAATGGCTTCTTTAACATCTTGGTTAGACAAGGGTTCCAACTCAAAAATCTGAACACGACTGCGGATGGCTGGAGTGACAGAAAAGAAAGGATTTTCAGTTGTCGCCCCGATCATGATGACTAGACCGCTTTCCAAGAGAGGAAGGAGAAAGTCTTGTTTAGTCTTGTCAAGGCGATGAATCTCGTCTAGTAGCAGTACAAGGCCACCTGAGAATTTAGCTTCCTCAGCGATTTCTTGGAGACGTTTTTTACTATCAACAGTGGCATTGAAGGTCCGAAAAGCATACTTAGTCGTTCCAGCGATGGCTGAAGCGATACTGGTTTTTCCGATGCCTGGAGGTCCGTAGAGGATCATAGAGGATAGGCGATTGGCTTCCACCATGCGACGGATGATTTTTCCTGGTCCTACCAGATGCTCCTGACCGATGACCTGGTCGATGGTTTTGGGGCGCATACGAAGCGCGAGATTGTCTGGCATAGCAGTCCTTTCTAACATGGATTTTCTGATACGAATGTGGTAATATGGTAGTATCTATTTTAGCATATTTCCGAGTATTCGGGGCGATTTAAGAGTCGTATAGAAAGAGGACAAAATGGCAACATACGGATTTTTAGATGTTTTACAAGAAGAGTTGGACAAGAACTTTCCTTTTGATTATGAGATTAGTTGGGACAAGCGTAATCATGCGGTTGAAGTGAGTTTTCTATTAGAGGCACAAAATGCTGCAGGGGTGGAGATGTTAGATGAAGACGGAGAGGTTTCGTCAGATGATATCCTTTTTGAAGAAGCGGTACTTTTTTACAACCCTGCCAAGTCAACTGTTAATGAAGAAGACTATCTCACGGTCATCCCTTACCTGCCGAAGAAAGGTTTTTCTCGTGAATTTTTAGCTTATTTTGCGCTATTTCTCAAAGATACTGCAGAGGTTGGACTAGATGCTCTCATGGACTTTTTGGAAGACCCAGAAGCAGAAGAATTCGTCATGGAATGGAACCAAGAAGTCTTTGAAGAAGGGAAAGCAGGCTTGGAAGAGGGAGAATTTTATCCTTATCCGAGATATTAGGAGTCTAGCATGGAGCTAGAGATTTCTGATTTCACAGGCTGCAAGATTGCCTTACTTTGTGGAGATAGTGTCCTAACTATTCTGCGTGATGACAAGCCCAGCATTCCTTGGCCCAATATGTGGGAGTTGCCAGGTGGAGGTCGTGAAGGGGACGAAACTCCTTTTGAGTGCGTAGCGCGTGAAGTTTTTGAAGAGTTAGGGATTCATCTAACTGAAGATAACCTGCTTGGGAGTAAGGTCTACCCAAGTATGCTTTTTGAGAGGAAGCAGTCGGTCTTTATGGTTAGTCAGTTAAGTCAAGAACAATTTGACAGTATCGTCTTTGGAGATGAAGGCCAGGGCTATAAATTGATGAGCATTGATGAATTTCTTGGCTCAGATAAGGTTGTACCTCAGTTGCAAGAGAGATTAAAAGATTATTTAAAAGTAAGTGATTAGAAAGGACGGTTCGGTTAAATTTCTAAACTGAACCCGCCCTAAACACTGTGCCAAAAAGATAAACTTCTCTTAAACATAAGTGTCTTAAGAGAGTTTCCTATTTTGGCTTTGTGTTTTATGGGCTTGGTATCTTAATTATGGAAACATGGCAAGAGTTAAAAGTAACGGTTAAGCGTGAGGGGGAGGAGCTAGTCTCTAACCTCCTGATTGAGCTAGGCGCCCAAGGGGTTGCAATCGAAGACAGCATGGACTATGTGGGTAATGTGGACCGCTTTGGTGAGATTTTTCCTGAGGTGGAGCAACAGGAAGAAATCGTGGTGACAGCCTACTATCCTGAAACGGTGGATGTGGCAGCGGTTGAAGCGGACTTGCAGGCTCGCTTGGCAGAATTGACAGATTTTATGGATCTGGGAGAGGTCAAGATGGGCACGACTGCCTTGGCTGAGGAAGACTGGGCCGACAACTGGAAGAAATACTATGAACCAGCTCGCATTACCCATGACTTGACCATCGTGCCGTCATGGACGGACTATGAGGCGACGGCGGGAGAAAAGATTATCAAGCTAGATCCAGGGATGGCCTTTGGGACAGGAACTCACCCGACAACCAAGATGAGCCTTTTTGCCTTGGAGCAGGTTCTTCGTGGTGGGGAAACAGTGATAGATGTAGGGACTGGTTCAGGGGTTCTTTCTATTGCAAGCTCACTTCTAGGTGCTAAGGAAATCTTCGCCTATGACTTGGATGATGTAGCAGTTCGCGTTGCTCAGGAGAATATCGAACTCAATCCTGGCATGGAAAATATCCATGTGGCGCCAGGCGATTTGCTTAAAGGCGTGGAGATTGATGCAGACGTCATCGTGGCCAACATCTTGGCGGATATCCTCATTCATCTGACGGATGATGCTTATCGCTTGGTCAAGGATGAAGGCTACCTGATCATGAGTGGCATTATTAAGGACAAGTGGAACATGGTGCGTGAGTCAGCAGAAGCAGCTGGATTTTTCCTTGAAACCCACATGATCCAAGGGGAGTGGAATGCTTGTGTCTTCAAGAAGACCAAGGATATTTCTGGTGTGATTGGAGGCTAGCATGCAGCAGTATTTTGTCAAGGGGAGTGCAATCTCACCTGTCACCATTGAGGACAAGGAAACTAGCAAGCACATGTTTCAGGTCATGCGCCTGAAGGAAAATGATGAGGTTACTTTGGTCTTTGATGATGGTATTAAGCGCTTGGCGCGCGTGATAAATGTAGAGGAGCGTCAATTGGAGCTGGTTGAGGAATTGGCTGACAATGTGGAACTGCCAGTCCAAGTGACCATCGCATCAGGCTTCCCTAAGGGAGACAAGCTCGAGTTGATCACCCAGAAAGTAACAGAACTTGGCGCTAGCCAGATTTGGGCCTTCCCCGCGGACTGGTCCGTTGCCAAGTGGGATGGTAAGAAATTGGGCAAAAAGGTTGAGAAGTTAGAAAAAATTGCCCTTGGAGCAGCCGAGCAAAGCAAGCGGAATCATGTCCCTAGCATTACCCTTTTTGAAAAAAAAGCAAACTTTTTAGCTCAGTTCGACCAGTTTGATCGTATCGTGGTAGCTTACGAAGAGTCAGCCAAAGAAGGAGAATCAGCAGCCCTCATCCAAGTTGTCGCTGGTCTTGAAAAAGGAGCTAAACTGCTTTTTATCTTTGGTCCAGAAGGTGGTTTATCCCCTGCAGAAATTGAAAGTTTTGAAGCCAAAGGAGCAATCCTAGCAGGACTTGGGCCTCGAATCCTACGAGCAGAAACAGCACCACTTTATGCCTTATCTGCCATAAGTGTTTTGCTTGAATTAAAGAAATAAGAGGAAAAACATGGAACAAAAACACCGTTCAGAATTTCCCGAAAAGGAACTTTGGGACTTGACAGCCTTATATCAAGATCGTGAGGACTTCTTGCGTGCGATTGAAAAGGCGCGTGAAGACATCAATCAATTTAGCCGAAATTACAAGGGCAATCTTCACACTTTTGAAGATTTTGAAAAGGCCTTTGCAGAATTGGAGCAAATCTATATCCAGATGAGCCATATTGGTAATTATGCCTTTATGCCTCAGACGACAGATTATAGCAATGAAGAGTTTGCTAATATTGCCCAAGCTGGGATGGACTTTGAGACAGAAGCAAGTGTTGCCTTAACTTTCTTTGATGATGCCTTAGTGGCTGCAGATGAGGAAGTCTTGGACCGTTTGGGTGACTTGCCACAATTGACGGCAACCATTCGTCAGGCGAAAATCAAAAAAGCCCACTATCTTGGAGCTGATGTGGAGAAGGCCTTGACTAATCTTGGTGAAGTTTTCTACAGTCCACAGGATATCTATACTAAGATGCGTGCTGGGGATTTCGAAATGGCTGACTTTGAAGTCCATGGAAAAACCTACAAAAACAGCTTTGTGACCTATGAAAATTTCTACCAAAATCACGAGGACGCTGAGGTTCGTGAGAAATCATTCCGTTCCTTCTCCGAAGGACTCCGTAAGCACCAAAACACAGCTGCGGCAGCCTATCTAGCTCAGGTCAAGTCTGAGAAACTGTTGGCAGATATGAAAGGTTATGATTCAGTATTCGACTATCTTTTAGCTGAGCAAGAAGTAGACCGTGCCATGTTTGACCGCCAGATTGACCTCATCATGAAGGACTTTGCGCCAGTTGCTCAGAGATATCTCAAGCATGTGGCTAAGGTTAATGGTCTTGAAAAGCTGACCTTTGCTGATTGGAAATTGGATTTGGACAGTGTTCTTAACCCAGAGGTTAGCATTGATGATGCCTACGATTTGGTTATGAAATCAGTCGCACCACTGGGTCAGGAATATAGTCAAGAAATTGCTCGTTACCAAGAAGAGCGCTGGGTTGACTTCGCTGCCAATAGT
Organism: Streptococcus infantis; assembly: GCF_964243025.1. Lineage (GTDB taxonomy): Bacteria > Bacillota > Bacilli > Lactobacillales > Streptococcaceae > Streptococcus > Streptococcus infantis_N. The sequence goes on along the minus strand of NZ_CAXTDJ010000003.1, from coordinate 112,118 downwards.
GGCAAGGATTCTGGTGGGTATGCGGCGGATCCATATCGCGTGCACCCTTATGTCCTCATGAGTTGGACAGGCCGTTTGAGCGATGTCTATACCTTGATTCACGAGATTGGGCATTCTGGTCAATTTATCTTTTCAGACAACCACCAGGGCTTTTTCAACGCCCACATGTCGACTTACTATGTCGAAGCGCCTTCAACCTTTAATGAATTACTTCTCAGTGATTACTTGGAACACCAGTCTGACGACCCTCGTCAGAAACGCTTTGCCCTAGCACATCGCTTGACGGACACCTATTTCCATAACTTTATTACCCACCTCTTGGAAGCGGCCTTCCAGCGCAAGGTTTATATATTGATTGAAGAAGGAGAAACATTCGGAGCAAGCAAACTTAACAGCATTATGAAGGAAGTTTTGACGGATTTCTGGGGAGATGCCATTGAAATCGACGACGATGCGGCTCTGACTTGGATGCGCCAAGCTCACTACTATATGGGCTTGTATAGTTACACCTACTCAGCTGGACTAGTCATCTCGACAGCGGGTTACCTTCATCTGAAACATTCAGAAACTGGAGCTGAAGATTGGCTCAAACTCCTCAAATCAGGAGGTAGCAAGACACCGCTTGAGTCAGCTATGATTATCGGAGCGGATATCTCAACAGATAAACCACTCCGTGATACGATTCAGTTCTTGTCTGATACGGTTGATCAGATTATAGCTTACAGTGCAGAGTTGGGAGAATAAAATCATAAAAGTGCAACAATAGAATTATATTGTTGAGATTTTAGAATGATATTTATTTTTGGTGGTGATTAAAAAAAATTAAAGCAGGAATAGTATTGGTATTCTCTGTACTTGTATTTATACTATATAATAAGATCGCCCTAAAAATAGCTGAAGTCTGTACTCCTAAATACTCTCCTGAGAAGAAGTTATGTAGAGAGTACAGATGAAGTGTTACTCGTTTTATTTTGAAATATAAGTAAATATGTTAAAATTAATAATGTAAACGTTTTTAAAGAAAGGTTAATTTTATGAAAAAGGAACAAGTGCTGATTGGTTTGGGAGTTGCAACTGCAATAGTAACTGCTTTTAATGGTCATGTCCAAGCAGATGAGGTTACAAATAAACAATCGAATAAAACTACTGTCAGTCAATCAGAGACCAAAAAGGATGTTGAAGTTTCAGAATCAGATGTAAAAAATGCAGAAGTCAAACTAAACAAAGCAATTGATGAAGAAAAGAATGCTCAGAAGATTGTTGATAAAACGCAACAAGAGTATGCATCTGCTGTAACAAATAAGAATAAAGCAGATGACGCTTTGAAACAAGCTCAAGAATTTGCTAAGCAAGCTACACCTGAGAAAATTAAAAATGCAGAAAAGGATCTTGCCGCAAAACAAGTAACTGTCAAGAAAGCCGAAGAAAATTTGGCTGGAGCAAAACAAGGTGAGAAACAAGCTCAGACAAGTGTCGAGAACCAACAAACAGTTGTTAATAAGGCAAAAACTCAGGTTGCTCAAAGAGCAGCAGACGTAAAAAAGGCACAAGACAAAGTAAGGGTAGCAGAGAATTCTTTTGATTGGAATACATTACGTGAGGTCCAACAAACTGCTGGGGAATTGGATGCGAAGGTGAAAGCTGACCAAGCTAAAGTGAGTTCTTTAACTAGTGAGTTCTCAAAAGCACAACAAGAAAGAAAAGCACTTGTAGAAAGAGGAAATAAGAACCGTTCTACTCTTGAAAAGAATTTAAAATCAGCTGGGAATGAGTTTTTAACAGTTACGGTCCCTCACGAGATTCAATCAAATTCTGTTAGCGAGAGTGATTCCAAGACTCCGCCACTTGAGGAAAAAACTTTTGTAGGAAGTGATGGGAAGACATATTATGTTGCTGCAAATGAAGATGTGAATTTTAGCGGAGAAAGAACAGAAACTATCGTTGTTTCATCTAAAGATTATGTCAGCGATCCTCATGTGGTTGATTATAAAAAGGTTTCTGAAGAAGTTCGTAAATACTTAATTGAATTGCGTAGAATCAATGGTATTGATATTCCAGTGCCAGCTGTGACTGACAAAGCTCTGAGATATGCAAGAGCGAGAGCAAATGAAATGGTGGCAAATAATAAATTGTCACATGATACAAAATTGAAAAATCAAGATTTTGGTTTTAAGGATGCGACTGAAAATGCAACAGCTGGTTCGGTTCCAGAAAAGAGCCTGTTAAGTGAAAAAGAACTTGCTTATAAAGAGGTCCTATCTTACTTTAATGATTATAGTAATGCCTCGTTATATGGCTCATCAGATCCAAAAGAAGCACATAGACGTAACTATGGTCATAGAATTCCATTGCTAGCAGCTTCTGGGACAGGAATGGCTGTTGGAGCATCCTCTAGCGAAAGAACAAGCTATGGCAATTATGGAGTGTTAACATTTATTAGTGAGAATAAAGATGTTTATGGAATACTTCCTTCTGGAGCTAAAGAGTATAGTAGTTATTTTTTAGCAAGAGCAGAAAATAAAGATAGTAATCCAGATTATAGCGAATTTTACTTTAATGGGAAACGAGTAAAATTCTTACCTAAAATAACCTTCCGTTATGTTTGGAATGAAATCACACATCCTAAAAATCCAGATTATACAAAAGCTAAAGAGGCTCTGGATAATTTTAACAGAAAACAAAGGAATGAAGAGACCATAGTAAATGGGAAAATATCGTCTTTCAACAATAACCTTACCATTGCTAAAACGACTTTAGATAAAGATCAAAAAGAACTAGACAAAAATAAAAAGCGTCTTGCAGATTTAACAAAACAAAATCAATCTAAGTTAAACGTTTTAAAATTTGCTAAATCTGAGTTTAGTAAACAACAAACTATGCTAAATGCTGCTAAATCTGAACTTTCGAAGCAAGAATCTCAATTAAATCGATTGAAAACAATCAAGAATAATAAATCTCATGCTAGTAAGAATGCGGAACAGTCATTAGCTAATGCTAAAAAGTATTTGACAAAGGCACAACAAGATGTCATTGACCTCAAAAATGCTCCAAGAAAACTCGACGATGCTAAAAAACAATTGATTAGAGCTAAACAAAAGGTTGAGGAATCTAAAAAAGCACTTGAAAATGCAAATGTTAAACTAAAAAATGCAAAAGCTAAAAAAGATGCTGTTAAGAAAGAATACACGAAAGTATCTGAAGCATATAAACAATATTTATTGTTAAAACAAAAAGCGGCTTCGAAAGGAAGTTGGATTCAATCCTCTGGTCGTTGGTGGTACAGACACAACAATGGTTCTTATACAACTAATGGTTGGGAACTAATCGACAGTACATGGTATTATTTTGACAGTTCAGGATGGATGCAAACAGGCTGGGTAAAAACAGGCGGTTCATGGTATTATCTTAATTCTTCAGGTGCAATGAAAACAGGCTGGGTAAAAACAGGTGGATTATGGTATTACCTCAATTCTTCGGGAGCAATGCAAACAGGTTGGTTTAGTGTCTCAGGGAAATGGTACTATGCATATGGTTCAGGTGCCTTAGCAATCAGTACAACTACACCAGATGGTTATAAAGTGAATTATAACGGGGAATGGATTAGATAGACAAATTAAAAGTTATATAATGTTACTTAGTATATATTATTTAAAGTATTTGTAAAGAATTACAAATGAATATAGGTTACCAATTATAACAGATTTTGAGAACAATTTTAAAACAATAATAAAAGTCAACACCTTTTTAGAATGTATAGGTCGAATAGTTCACAATTTAAGAAAAAATTGAAATTAATTTTTCAATCATGTTTCCAAGCACATTTCTTGAAACCCTTTCCTCCTTCTGATAGACTAATACATAGTTTGAAAAAAAGGAGACTAAACATGAAAAAATTTGTTGCTGAATTAATCGGTACATTTATGCTTGTGTTCATCGGAACAGGAGCTGTTGTTTTTGGAAATGGTGTTGAAGGTCTTGGACACCTTGGAATTGCTCTTGCCTTTGGTTTAGCAATCGTAGTTGCAGCTTTCTCAATCGGAACTGTTTCAGGTGCTCACTTGAACCCAGCTGTTTCTATCGCTATGTTTGTTAACAAACGTTTGTCATCTTCAGAACTTGTAAACTACATCCTTGGACAAGTAGTTGGTGCTTTCTTAGCATCAGGATCTGTGTTCTTCCTCTTGGCAAATTCAGGTATGTCAACTGCAAGTCTTGGTGAAAATGCCTTGGCAAATGGTGTAACTGTCTTTGGTGGTTTCTTGTTTGAAACAATCGCAACATTCTTGTTTGTTTTGGTGATCATGACTGTAACATCAGAAAGCAAAGGAAATGGCGCAATCGCTGGTTTGGTGATCGGTTTGTCATTGACAGCTTTGATTCTAGCTGGCTTGAACATCACTGGACTTTCAGTAAACCCAGCTCGTAGTTTGGCTCCTGCTGTATTGGTAGGTGGCGCAGCTCTTCAACAAGTTTGGATTTTCATCCTTGCACCAATCGTTGGTGGAGTTCTTGCAGCCCTTGTTGCTAAAAACTTCCTTGGAACTGAAGAATAATTGAAACTTAAAAAGCCTTGCTTCTCATCTTGAGGAACAGGGCTTTTTCGTATTATACTCTTCGAAAATCTCTTCAAACCACGTCAGCTCTATCTGCAACCTCAAAACAGTGTTTTGAGCTGACTTCGTCAGTCTTATCCACAACCTCAAAGCAGTGATTTGAGCAGCCTGCGTCTAGCTTCCTAGTATGCTTTTTGATTTTCATTGAGTATGAGTTTAGCGGTTGTCAATTTTCTCTGGATAGAGGTCGTGTTGGAAGAGGCGTTGTTCTGCCAATCCTTCATACTTGGTTCCAGGTCTACCGTAGTTGTAGTAGGGGTCGATTGAAATGCCACCGCGAGGTGTAAATTTTCCCCAGACTTCTAAATAGCGAGGGTCTAGCAAGTTGACCAAGTCTTTCCCGACAGTGTTGATACAGTTTTCATGAAAATCTCCATGGTTTCGGTAGCTAAAAAGGTAGAGTTTGAGGGATTTTGACTCGACACAGAGCTTGTCAGGAATGTAGGAAATATAAATAGTTGCAAAGTCTGGCTGAGCAGTGATGGGACAAAGTGAGGTAAATTCAGGGCAGTTGAACTTGATGAAATAGTCATTTTCCACATGACGATTGTCAAAGGATTCGAGGACTTGGGGTTGATATTCGAAAATGTAGTTGGTTTCTTTGTTGCCCAGGAGGCTGAGGTTTTTCATTTCTTCTTGTTGTGACATGATTTTTTCTTTCTAATCTTAAACACCACGTTGGTTGTCGTAGAGGAGGGTATGGAGTTGAGGAAGGACGCGGACATTGCCCCAGCTATCGTCGGCAGCGACATGTTCCCAGAGTTCTTTGAGGCGGTCCAGTTGGTCTTGGACAATATTGCCTGTAGCCTTGGGCTCAGGATTTCCCGCCGATAAGAAGAGGACATCTGGTTGGTAGCGTTCTTGAATATTTTTGGCGAAGGCTAGATCTGCATCATCAAAGACAGGGATTTTAAAGGTTACTTTGTCTGGGTCTAGTTGTGAAACGATAAAGTCCAAGGTCTCAAAGTTGACTTCCATCTTGGAGGAAGGAGGCTTAGGACTCAGAGTGACTTGGTCGATATCTTTTAACCAATTTTGCCAGCGGGATCCCTGGGTCTCAACAGCCAGAGTGACCCCACGTTCCTTGAGTTTGGTGACCAGTTGAGCCATATTGGCTGCTAGGATAGCAGGATTTCCCCCAGATAGGGTGACATAGTCGTAGCTTCCTAGTTTGTCTAACTCAGCGATTACTTCATCAGCTGTCATACGAGTTGGTTTTTCAGAACCGTCCCAAGTAAAGGCAGAATCGCACCAGTCGCAGTGGTAGTCGCAACCAGCAGTGCGGACAAACATGGTTTTCTGGCCGATAGCACGACCTTCACCTTGAAAGGTAGGCCCAAAAATTTCTAGAACTGGTAGTTTGAGGACACGTTCCTTAGTCATCTAACCACTCCCGTCTAAACTCTGCAAAGGCAGTCGGAGTTTCATAGAGGCGAACATATTCCAAACGGAGACCGCGCTCGTCTGGCAGCTCTTGGCTCATGGTTTGGAAAATCCAGTAAACCATATTTTCAGCAGTCGTATTCATGTAGGGCAGGGTTTCATTGAGATAGCGATGATCCAAGTGGGGCTCTAAGTAGTCCTTGTAGATAGCTTTGATGTCTCCGAAATCGTAGGTCATACCTCTATCATCTAAAAATCCACTGACAGCGATTTGCAGATGATAGGTGTGACCGTGTAGGGATTTGCATTTTCCTTCATAGTGAAAGAGGTGGTGGGCAGCATCGAAGGTAAATTCTTTTGAGACTAAGGTTCTGTGAGGATTGTAGACAAGAGATTCCCCAGTTTCTTGTTTGATTTCTTTGGGGGCAAAAAACATCAGGCTTCTCCTTTCTGAGAGAGATAAACCTCTAAACCATGTTGGCGTAGATGGCAGGCAGGACAATCTCCACAACCAGTACCGATAATCCCATTGTAGCAGGTCAAGGTCTTCTCACGAACGTAGTCAAAGGCACCAAGTTGGTCAGCTAATTCCCAAGTTTCAGCCTTGTCTAGCCACATGAGAGGCGTTTGGATCACAAAGTCGTAATCCATGGCAAGGTTGAGCGTGACATTGAGTGATTTGACAAAGACATCCCGACAGTCAGGATAACCTGAGAAGTCTGTTTCGCACACTCCTGTCACGATATCCGTAATTCCACGCTGTTTGGCAAGGACTGCCGCAAAGGACAGAAAGAGATGATTGCGGCCGTCAACGAAGGTATTAGGAACCTCTCCTTCTTTTTGCTCAATTTCTAAATCTGAAGTCAAGGCATTTTCAGTAATTTGTCCTAGCAGAGACATATCTAGGATATGATGACGAATTCCTTGTTCCTCAGCGATTTCTTTGGCCACTTGAATTTCTAAATGGTGGCGTTGACCGTAGGCAAAGGTAACGGCTTCGACCCTTTCATAGTGTTGCTTGGCCCAGAAAAGGCAGGTTGTTGAATCTTGACCGCCACTAAAGACGACCAAGGCTGATTGACGTTTCATAGTACTCCTTCCAAAATGGGAAATGTTCAGAGCACGCAAAAAGCTCCCCAGAGGGAGCTAAAAAATACCAAGTAGAGGTTTTTTTTAGCGATGGCATGTCCCAAACATCGTAATATTCTAATTACAGTCTAGCATATTTTTTGAAAAATGGCAAAGGGCAAGAAAAAAGAGACCAAATAAATGCATTTGGTCTCTCCTTTGATTAACTCAATTCAGCAACGATAGCTTTGATTTGTTCAGCAGTGTGGACACCTGCCACTTGTTTAACAACTTGTCCATCTTTCTTGAAGAGAAGAGTAGGGATAGACATAATGCCGAATGCACGAGCTGTATTCGGATTTTCGTCAACGTCCATTTTAACGATCTTCAAGACATCTTCTGAAAGTTCTTCAGACAATTTGTCCAAGATTGGACCTTGCATACGACATGGACCACACCAAGTAGCCCAGAAGTCTACCAAGACCAATCCGTCTTTAGTTTCTTGTTCAAATGTTGCATCTGTAATTGCTTTTGCCATAGTATTTCTCCTTTTTAATTATATTGGCTTAAATCTTGTTTCATGAGATAGAAGAAAACATCTCCATAAGTCCCATGGTAGTCCAGAACATGACCATTGTAGGTTAGTTTTTGGACAGGGTAATAGTCGGCGACACCAATCAGGCAGGCATGTTGAGAACGTTCAAATTCTTCGTATGAATCGAAGGTCATTGTTCTCTGTTGCTTGCTGGCGTCTAAATAAGTGATTTCAATCATAGGATTCTCCTTTGCTAAATCATGTCTTCATTTTACTCCTTGGAAAAAGGAATGTCAAGAAAATTGATTGCGCACGCAAGTTTTTTGAAAAATTTAGAACAACCAGTCTGCTTTTGTAGCTAGGCTTTCTTCAACAGCTTTTTGTAAATAGGCAAGAGTGGTCTGGCCCTCCTTAGTGAGGCAGATAAAACTAGCTCGCTTGTCTTGGTCGCAACATCTCCGACTCAGTAAAGCACAGTTTTTGGCTTCTAGGCGTGCTACCATCCGTGAGACAGCACTTGGGCTCAGATGGAGTTTGTCAGGCAGGTCAATCTGTCTCAAAGATTTTTCTTGAGCCTGATGTAAAAAGTGCAAGAGATAGAATTCTTTGAGCGTTAGATTTTGGTCGCTCTGATCAGCAATCGTTTGCTCTAAAATAGCTTCTAGCTCTACTTGTCGGCGGTTGAAGTCGAACCATTTTTCTAAGTAAGTCATGTTAATCTCCTTTCCTCTATAATAGTTATAAATAGCTTTATATATCTAAGATGCTTGCGCACGCAATTAGTATACAACTTTTTCCATGAGATAGCAAGAAGGATGTTTCTTGTGTATTTCCTTGAAATTTTCTGAAAAAGGAGTAAACTGGTATGCAGAAAGTCTATTTTTGGAGTATTCGATGAAGTTATATGTTCAGTTAATGATTCTCTTTGTGATTTCTCTAATCGGTGAAGGAATCTCTAGCTTTTTCCATTTGCCTATTCCTGGAAGCATTATCGGTTTGATTATTTTATTTTTAGCCTTGCAGTTCAAGTGGTTGCGGGTACGTCATGTCAACATGGTTGGGAATTTTCTCCTAGCTAATATGACTATTCTATTTTTGCCTCCTGCAGTTGGGATTATGGAGAAATTTGATGTGATTGCTCCTTATTTATTGCCCATTGTCTTGATTGTCTTTTTTGCAGCAGTTATCAATATTATCTTGATTGCGCTTGTAGTTCAGTTTATCAAAAAGCGTTATGAAGGTGATTACGAAGAAAGAGGTGCCAAATGAGCGAATTTGTATCCAATCCACTTTTTGGGATAGCCTTGTCTATTTTGGCTTATCTTGGAGGCATGATTATCTTTAGACGGTACCCTCATCCTCTGACCACTCCCTTGCTGCTAGCAACTTTATTTATCATTATTTTTCTAAAACTGACTGGTATTTCTTATGTTGCCTATTATCAAGGTGGGGTCTACCTCAATAACTTGATTGTTCCCTCAACAGTAGCTTTAGGAATTCCTCTTTATAAGAGTTTTCACCTCATGAAACACCATGTTAGAAGTATTCTACTCAGCAGTTTCCTTGCTGTTGTTGTAAATACAGTTTTTACAGCTTTAGTTGCAAAATTTTTCGGTATGGATTTCTTCTTGGCGATTTCGCTTTTCCCAAAGTCTGTAACGACGGCCATGGCTGTTGGAATAACGGATAAGCTACAAGGGATAGCGACGATCACCTTGGTAGTTGTGGTAGCAACTGGCATTTTGACTAGCGTTATTGGACCAACACTTTTAAAATGGCTCAAGATTGACGACCCAGTAGCTGTTGGTCTTGCTCTTGGAGGAACTGGTCACGCAGTTGGGACTGGAACAGCTTTTAGCTATGGACCAGTTGCAGGTGCTATGGGAGGACTAGCCATCGGTGTCACCGGTATTCTCTATGTATTTGTAAGTCCCATCGTAGCAGGTTTGATATTGAGTTAAAAAATAAGAATGTTATATTTCTTTGTGTAAAAAGAAGCCCCTAGCTTTATTTGCTAGGGGCTTCATTCATTATTGTAAGTTTACTTTGTTCTTTAAAATATAGTAGGTACCAAGATAGAAGCCGACGCTAAGGATTAAGTCTTTGAAAATTTCAAAGGATAATACCCAATTGTAGTCGAAATCGATGCGAAGATTGAGGGTGACAAAGCCAAGAACAATTTGGATAGCGATGTAGGCGACAGCCGCAAGAGCTGTACGGTATTCATTAAAGAGTTGACCGATAGAGATAGAAAAGTAGATACAAAGGATACTTGCAAGAGTGTTAAAAATATAGGAAATCAAGGCTAACCAGAAATCATCTTGATAATTTTTGAGAATAAACTCGGCAACGTTGGATATGAAGGCGTCTGGTTGAATCATAGCAATGATAATGTAAAGACTCAAAAGAAATACTACTGTACTTGCCAAAGACCAAACAAAGGCTCCAAGGAGTTTAGAGGAGAGAATCTGGTGCTCAGATACTGGAAGGGTGAGGGTTAGATAGCCACGACGATCATAAACGCTTCCTTTAAATCGTTGAATAATCAAAATCAAGGTTGAGATACCCAAAGTAATAACCAGACCCCCAAAAACCAGAGATAGAAAGACTAACATGACAACGCCCTTGTCTTGATAATAGGTGCTTGAGAGGGTGCTGCCCTGAATTCCTATGATGACAGAGAGGGAGAGCACAGCAGCATAGAGGGCTAAAAACCATTTGTTGACATTTTTAAATTCATAACGAACTAAATTCCAAAACATAATAATCTCCTTTATCTAGGCTTTGAATTCGTGACGGAAGAGCTGGTCAATTGATTCACCTGACTCGTAACGAATATCATCCACATTTCCTTGACGGACGACTTTTCCGTCCTTGAGGAAGATAATCTCATCCAAGATTGGTTCGATGTCCGAAATCAAGTGAGTTGAAATCAAGACAGTCGAAGTTGGAGAGTAGTTGTTGATGATGGTGTTCAAGATGTAGTCACGAGCTGCGGGATCGACACCACCGATTGGTTCGTCAAGGACGTATAGACGAGCATCACGACTCATGACAAGAATCAACTGAACTTTTTCTTTGTTCCCTTTTGAGAGTTTCTTGAAACGGCTATTCTCATCGATACCAAGGTCACGAAGAAGACCTTGAGCACGATCCAGATTGAAATCTTTATAGAAGGTCTTGAAAAAAGTAAGAGCTTCTTTGACCTTCATTTGCTCGTTGAGATAGGTCGTATCAGGTAGATAAGAAACGATAGCCTTAGTTGCTGGGCTTGGTTCCATGCCATTGATGAGGATACGCCCTTGCTCTGGTTGGAGTAAACCGTTGATTAGTTTAATCAGGGTTGTTTTTCCGGAACCGTTTGGGCCGAGGAGACCCACAATCTTCCCTGCCGGGATTTCAAGGGAAACATTTTGAAGAGCAGGGCTTGCTCCATAGAATTTTGAAACATTTTCAAACGTTAACAAGGTCATAGTCTAAACTCCTTCAATATAATCTCTTAAAACAGTAGGTAGTTCTTCTTTTTTATAGCCAAATTCTACCATGCCTGTTACAAACTGTTGCAACTGTTCTTCAGAAAGTTGCTTCCGGGATTGGAGGATTAGGTCCAAATCCTCGGTGACAAAACGCCCTGCAGTCCGCTTGGTGTAAACGAAGCCTTCTCTTTCTAGGTCTGATAGGGCACGTTGGATGGTATTAGGATTGACGCCAGCCTCGCTAGCCAGTTCTCTGACAGTTGGCAGTTGTTGGTTGGGTTCTAGTTTATGAGAAACGATTTGCAGTTTGATCTTATCCATTATCTGCAAATAAATGGGTTTGTTGTTATCAAATGTCCAGGGCATCACGGTCTCCTTTCAACAATTTCTTTTTGTATCACTTAAATAATACAACTAAACAAAAAACTTGTCAAGCCAAAAGGAGAATTATTTTGGGAATTGCTTAAAAAATGGTATAATGAAAAGAAAACGACAAGGAGGGGAAGGCATGCGTTGTCCAAAATGTGGCGCTACTAAATCAAGTGTTATCGATAGCCGTCAGGCTGAAGAAGGAAATACGATTAGAAGAAGACGTGAGTGTGAAGAATGTCAGCATCGTTTTACGACCTATGAACGTGTAGAAGAAAGAACGCTGGTTGTAGTCAAAAAGGATGGCACACGGGAGCAATTTTCAAGAGATAAAATCTTTAACGGGATTATTCGTTCGGCTCAAAAACGTCCGGTGTCTAGTGATGAGATTGGCATGGTGGTCAATCGTATCGAACAAAAACTCCTCAGTCGCAATGATAATGAAATTCAAAGTGAAGATATTGGTTCTCTTGTCATGGAAGAATTGGCTGAACTGGATGAAATCACTTATGTTCGTTTCGCCAGCGTCTATCGTAGCTTTAAAGACGTGAGTGAGCTCGAAAATCTTCTCAAACAAATTACGCAATCTTCAAAGAAGAAAAAGGAAAAATAAATGAAGCCTAATGATCGTTTTTCTTTTCTAAAGAATAATCGGGTGTCGCAAGATCCCACAACTTTGGTGCAGTGCTACCTCCCGATTATCGGTCAGGATGCGCTGAGTCTTTACCTTTATACCTTAGCTTTTTGGGATAATGGCCAAAAAGAACACCTGTTTGCAGCTATCCTCAATCATCTCAATTTTGGGATGGATAGGCTGTTAAAGGCTTTTAAAATCTTATCAGCCTTCAATTTGGTTACCCTCTATCAAAAGGGTGACGGCTATGAACTTGCTATTCATCCAACGCTTTCTAGCTCGGATTTCTTGCGTCATACGGTTTATCGTACCTTATTGGAGAAAAAAATTGGTGAGCCAGCAGTTTCTGATTTGCGCCAAGAGCAGGCAGGCGGAGAGCCTTTGACTGTTCCTTTGAGTCAGGCCTTTCCAGAGATAGAAGAATTGGCTAGTCATGATGAGACACCAGTAAAAGCTGATTATAAAAATGATTTTGATTTGGAGCATTTTCGTCAGCTCATGGCGAGAGATAAACTCCGTTTCCAAGATGAACAGTCAGATGTCTTGGAGTTATTTAAAATTGCTGATGAGAAAAAATGGACCTGGTTTGAAACCTATCAACTAGCTAAAGGAACAGCTGTTTCACAAGTTATTTCTGTCAAGCGCATGCGTGAAAAATTAGCGCAAGAGTCTGTTGCATCGGACTTTAGTCCCCAAGAAGCGACCATTATCCGAGAAGCTAAAAGTAAAACTGCCCTGCAATTTTTAGCGGGGATCAAACAAACCCTAAATGCTGGAATTATCCAAGCCGAACGCGATTTGTTAAAACAGATGGCGGACTTGGGCTTGCTTGATGAAGTCATTAATGTTGTTATACTTTTGACCTTCAATAAGGTTGATTCGGCCAATCTCAATGAAAAATATGCCATGAAAGTGGCTAATGATTACTCTTATAACAAGATTCGTTCTGCTGAGGAAGCTGTACTTCGAATCAGAGAGAAAAATCAAAAGGGGCAGGAACAAAAATCAGCGAAGCCAAGCCAAGCCAAAAGCAATGTCCCAAAATGGAGTAATCCAGAATATAAAAATGAAACTAGCGAAGAAACTCGCTTGGAGTTAGAACGTAAGAAAAAAGAAATGTTAGATCGATTAGGAAAAGGAGGAGACTAGATGGAAAGTGTAGGAGATGTACTTAAAGATCATCCCAGCCGTTTTCAATATCAGGACCTGGTTCAGCAGATTGTAAAAGATCCTGATGTTGCGGCTTTTATCCAGAAGGAATCTCTCAGTCAAGAGGAATTGAATCGTAGTATCTCTAAGTTTAACCAATACATCACCGAGCGAGATAAGTTTCTTCGCGGAGATACTGACTATATCGCGCGTGGCTATAAGCCCATTCTAGTTATGAATCATGGTTACGCAGATGTATCCTATGAGGAAACTCCGGAACTGATTGCGGCTGAGAAAGAAGCGGCTATCAAGAACCGTCTCAGACTGATTAATCTTCCAGCTAGTCTTAAAAAAGCTAGTTTGGCTCAAGTTGATTTGGATGATTTGGGACGTTTGCCAGTTTTTGAAAAGCTCTTTACCTTTGTTGAGCAATATCCAGAAGTCCGTAAAGGTCTCTATCTCTATGGAGACTTTGGTGTTGGGAAGAGCTTTATGGTAGCTGCCCTAGCTCATGATTTGTCAGAAAAACGTGGTGTTTCATCAACCCTTCTTCACTATCCTAGCTTTGTCATTGATGTCAAAAATGCTATCGGTGATGGGAATGTTAAGAATTTGGTGGATGAAATCAAGCAAGCTGAAGTCTTGATTTTGGATGATATTGGTGCGGAGCAATCAACGCCTTGGGTGCGTGATGAAGTCTTACAAGTCATTCTCCAATATCGTATGCAGGAAGATTTGCCAACCTTCTTTACCTCAAATTTCAATTTTGAAGATTTGGAAAAACATTTTGCTAAAGGCAAGAACGGAAACGATGAAACATGGGAAGCTAGACGCGTTATGGAGCGTATCCGCTATTTAGCAGAAGAAACACGACTAGAAGGAGAAAATCGCCGATGAGTGAAACAATCACCTTAATGAAATCTCATACCTCGGTTCGCAGATTTAAAGAAGAAGCGATCCCTCAAGAGGACTTGAATGAGATTTTATCAGCTGCCCAAATGGCTTCTTCTTGGAAAAATTTCCAATCTTATTCTGTGATTCTAGTCAGAAGTCAAGAAAAGAAAGATGCTCTTTTTGAGCTGGTTCCTCAGGAAGCGATTCGTCAGTCTGCCGCCTTCCTCCTCTTTGTAGGAGATTTAAACCGTGCAGAAAAAGGGGCTCGTCTCCATACCGATACTTTCCAACCTCAAGGGGTGGAAGGACTCCTCATTACTTCTGTAGACGCAGCCTTGGCTGGACAGAATACCTTGCTTGCGGCAGAAAGCCTTGGCTATGGTGGAGTAATCATCGGTTTGGTGCGTTACAAATCTGTTGAATTAGCAGAATTGTTCAAGCTTCCTGACTATACCTACCCAGTTTTTGGGATTGCACTTGGTGTGCCGAACCAAAAACATGATGTAAAACCAAGATTGCCACTAGAGAATGTTGTTTTTGAGGAAGAATACCAAGAACAAACAACTGAGGCTATTGAAGCCTATGATCGTGTGCAGACTGAATATGCAGGAGCTCGTGCGACGACCACTTGGAGTCAACGTCTTGCAGAGCAATTCGGTCAGCCTGAACCAAGCTCAACTAGAGAAAATCTTGAACAAAAGAACTTATTGTAGAAAGTGAGAAAACATGGCCTTACCAACTGTTGCCATCGTAGGACGTCCCAATGTTGGGAAATCAACCCTGTTTAACCGTATTGCAGGGGAACGCATCTCAATCGTAGAAGATGTCGAAGGAGTGACACGGGACCGTATCTATGCTACTGGTGAGTGGCTCAACCGTTCTTTCAGTATGATTGATACTGGAGGGATTGACGATGTTGATGCTCCATTTATGGAACAAATTAAGCACCAAGCAGAGATTGCCATGGAAGAGGCAGACGTCATCGTCTTTGTCGTTTCTGGAAAAGAAGGAATCACAGATGCAGACGAATACGTAGCTCGTAAACTCTATAAGACTCATAAACCGGTCATCCTTGCAGTCAACAAGGTGGACAATCCAGAGATGCGAAATGATATCTATGATTTTTATGCACTAGGCTTGGGTGAACCATTGCCAATTTCATCTGTACACGGGATTGGTACAGGGGATGTATTGGACGCTATCGTCGAAAATCTCCCACACGAAGTCGAAGATGAAAATCCAGATGTCATTAAATTCAGCTTGATTGGTCGCCCAAATGTCGGAAAATCTAGCTTGATTAATGCCATTTTGGGAGAAGACCGCGTCATTGCCAGTCCTGTAGCTGGTACAACTCGTGATGCCATTGATACGCATTTTACAGATGCTGACGGTCAAGAGTTTACCATGATAGATACGGCAGGTATGCGTAAGTCTGGTAAAGTCTATGAAAATACAGAGAAATACTCAGTTATGCGTGCCATGCGTGCTATTGACCGTTCAGATGTAGTTTTGATGGTGCTCAATGCCGAAGAGGGTATCCGTGAGTACGACAAACGTATCGCTGGATTTGCTCACGAGGCTGGTAAAGGGATGATCATCGTGGTTAACAAGTGGGATACACTTGAAAAAGATAATCATACTATGAAAAACTGGGAAGAGGATATCCGTGAGCAGTTCCAATACTTGCCTTACGCACCGATTATCTTTGTTTCGGCTTTGACCAAGCAACGTCTTCACAAACTCCCAGAGATGATTAAGCAAATCAGCGAGAGTCAAAATACACGTATCCCATCAGCTGTCTTGAATGATGTGATTATGGATGCTATTGCTATCAACCCAACACCGACAGACAAAGGGAAACGCCTTAAGATTTTTTATGCGACTCAAGTGGCAACTAAACCACCGACCTTTGTTATCTTTGTAAACGAAGAAGAATTAATGCACTTCTCTTACTTGCGTTTCTTGGAAAATCAAATCCGCAAGGCCTTTGTCTTTGAAGGAACACCAATCCATCTGATTGCAAGAAAACGGAAATAAAATGATGAAAAGAAGAAGGTTCTCAGACCTTCTTTTTTGTAGAGGATATCAAGAGCGTAGGACTAAATTTGTCATCAAATTAACATCATTTTCCTGGTCCTTGTCACGGTTTTGTAATGGAAATGTACTTTCTTTGTAAGATTCAAAATGCTATAATGCTCTAAACAATTTTCCTTGCATAAGGAGGTTATTATGAAAAAAGATAGATTGTTAAAGAATCCTTTCTTGGTGCGTCTACTTGGATTGCTGATGGCATTTTTCTTCCTATCAGCATTTACTGCACCTGAAAAACCAGACTATGGTATCTATGACCCAAATCATTATTTGACAGAGGAAGTAGTTACTCAGATTCGTGATTTGAATGAAGCCAATAGTCAAAAGGCAGAAAAGCTCCAAATAGGTGTCTATATCGTAGATAGTCTGGAAGGAGAAAGCATTGAAACGGTGGCTAATGAAACTGCCAGGGCTTGGAAGATTGGCTATTCAGGAGATAATTTTGGAAGTCTCATTGTAGTAGCTGTTCAAGACCGTAAATCAAGAATTGAAACCAGTAATAACACCGCCATTAGAATAACGGACTATCAAACCAAGCAGATCTTGGCAGCCAGCCGTACAGATTTCAAAACTGGTGACTATGGTAAAGGAATTCTAGCGATTGCCAAAGGATTGGACAATCAGTTTTATAGAGGAAGTGGGACCTTCTCGTCTGATGATGACTCCTCTGATATCAAACGTTATTCTGAAAGTATCAGTGGCAAAAAATCGAGTCGCAATAGTAGCTCGTCTAGTCATCGTAAGAACAGTGACCCTATGGACAATGTGTTCGGAGTCGGGATAATCATTTATTTCATTATCGTATTTATAGCCATTATTAGAGGAGGCGGCGGTGGCCGAGGAGGAGATTCCTCTGACGGAGGATGGTGGTTTAGTGACTCATCCGACTCAGGTTCTTCTTGGTCAGATTCAGGCTCAGACTCTTCTAGTAGCTGGGACGGTGGTGGCTTCGATGGCGGTGGTTCATCCGATGATTGGTGATGCTCGTATAAAATTTAAGAAAATAAGTAGGTTTAGATATGAAAAATAAAGGAATCATTTATGTGTTGAGCATTTTGCTGGCTATTATCTTGCTTGGCGGTTGCTCAGTAGTAGGCACTTATAACGGACTTGTCTCTGAACAAACCAAGGTCGAACAAGCGCAAGCCGATGTAGCGACAGCTCTTCAACGTCGTTCTGACTTGATTGGAAATCTGGTAGAGTCTGTTAAGGGACAAATGAACCATGAGACAGAGGTTTTCACTAGGATTGCAGAAGCAAGAGCTAAGATTGGAAATAGTTCAGTTACATCCACAGAAAATCAGGAAGCTCAAGGAGAGTTGAGTTCCGCTATTTCACGATTGATCTCGCTAACAGAAAATTATCCAGAGCTCAAGAGCAATCAAAATGTGGAACAACTGATGACGGAGTTGTCTGGAAGTGAAAATCGTATCTTTGTAGCCCGCAAGGATTACAACAAAGCGGCAACAGAATACAATCAAAAATTAAGAAGCTTCCCAACAGTTCTTTTCGCTAACATGATGAACTTTAAAGAGGCAGAAACCTTTAAAGAAAGCGAAGAAGCTAAGACAGCTCCAAAGGTTGATTTTGGCAATTCTACAACCAAAGAATAGGCTTGAAATTTCTAAAAGAAAATTGATGATTAGCAATTGTTTGATCATTTACAACAAAAGGCTCTAAATGAGCCTTTTTTATCTTGTATAAACATGGATTCTTTCTTGAAAAAGTTGGTCAAATATGCTACAATAAAAAGAACATTCTAAAATATTCAGAATTTAAAGTAAGGAAAAAAATGGCAAATTTATTAAAAACAATCATCGAAAATGATAAAGGGGAACTTCGCCGCTTAGAAAAAATGGCTGATAAAGTCCTCAAATACGAAGATGAAATGGCTGCTTTGACAGACGAGCAGTTGCAAGCTAAGACAGAAGAATTTAAGCAACGTTATCAAAATGGTGAAACGCTTGATCAACTCTTGTACGAAGCCTTTGCGGTTGTACGTGAGGGAGCTAAGCGTATTCTTGGACTTTTCCCATACAAGGTTCAGGTTATGGGTGGTATCGTTCTTCACCATGGTGACGTTCCAGAAATGCGTACCGGTGAAGGGAAGACCTTGACAGCGACAATGCCTGTATACCTTAATGCCCTTGCAGGCAAAGGGGTTCACGTAGTTACCGTCAACGAATACCTTACAGAACGTGACGCGACTGAGATGGGTGAGTTGTACTCATGGCTTGGTTTGTCAGTAGGGATCAACTTGGCTGCAAAATCTCCAATGGAGAAAAAAGAAGCTTATCTCTGTGACATTACGTATTCAACAAACTCAGAAATTGGTTTCGACTATCTTCGTGATAACATGGTTGTTCGTGCGGAGAACATGGTTCAACGCCCACTTAACTATGCCTTGGTCGATGAGGTTGACTCTATCTTGATCGACGAGGCTCGTACACCATTGATCGTTTCAGGAGCTAATGCAGTTGAAACAAGCCAACTTTACCACATGGCTGACCACTTTGTGAAGTCTTTGGATAAAGATGACTATATCATTGATATTCAGTCTAAGACAATCGGTTTGTCTGATTCAGGTATTGACAAGGCCGAAAGTTTCTTCAAGCTAGAAAATCTTTATGATATCGAAAATGTGGCTTTGACTCACTTTATTGACAACGCCCTTCGTGCCAACTACATCATGATTCTTGATATTGACTATGTGGTCAGCGAAGAACAAGAAATCTTGATTGTCGACCAATTTACAGGTCGTACCATGGAAGGTCGTCGTTACTCTGATGGTTTGCACCAAGCGATTGAAGCTAAAGAAGGTGTGCCAATCCAAGATGAGACTAAGACATCAGCATCGATTACCTACCAAAACCTTTTCCGTATGTATAAAAAATTGGCAGGTATGACAGGTACTGGTAAAACAGAAGAAGAAGAATTCCGCGAAATCTACAATATCCGTGTTATTCCAATTCCTACTAACCGTCCAATCCAACGTATCGACCATTCAGACCTTCTCTACGCTAGCCTCGATGCAAAATTCAAGGCTGTAGTAGAAGATGTTAAGGCGCGTTACCAAAAAGGTCAACCTGTCTTGGTAGGTACTGTTGCCGTTGAAACCAGTGATTTTCTTTCTAAGAAATTGGTTGAAGCAGGCGTACCTCACGAAGTATTGAATGCTAAAAACCACTATAGAGAAGCGCAAATCATCATGAACGCTGGTCAACGTGGTGCGATTACAATCGCAACCAACATGGCTGGTCGTGGTACTGATATTAAGCTTGGTGAAGGGGTTCGTGAACTTGGTGGTCTTTGTGTCATCGGTACAGAACGTCATGAGAGCCGTCGTATCGATAACCAGCTTCGTGGACGTTCAGGTCGTCAAGGTGATCCAGGTGAGTCACAGTTCTACTTGTCACTCGAAGATGATTTGATGAAGCGTTTCGGTTCAGAACGTTTGAAAGGTGTCTTTGAACGTCTGAATATGTCTGACGAAGCCATCGAATCTCGTATGTTGACACGTCAGGTCGAAGCAGCGCAAAAACGTGTTGAAGGAAATAACTACGATACTCGTAAACAAGTCCTCCAATATGATGACGTTATGCGTGAACAACGTGAGATCATCTACGCACAACGCTATGATGTTATCACTGCAGAACGTGACTTGGCTCCTGAAATTCACGCTATGATTCGCCGTACGATTGGACGAATTGTCGATGGGCATGCTCGTTCTAAACAAGATGAAAAACTTGAAGCAATCTTGAACTTTGCCAAGTACAACTTGCTCCCAGAAGATTCGATTTCACTTTCAGACCTAGAAGGTTTGTCAGACCAAGCTATCAAGGATGAACTATACCAACGTGCATTGAAAGTCTACGATAGCCAAGTTGCGAAACTTCGTGATGAAGAAGCTGTGAAAGAATTCCAAAAAGTCTTGATTCTACGTGTTGTAGATAACAAGTGGACTGACCATATCGATGCCCTTGATCAGTTGAGAAATGCAGTTGGTCTTCGTGGTTATGCTCAAAACAACCCTGTCGTGGAATATCAAGCGGAAGGCTTCCGTATGTTTAATGATATGATTGGTTCGATTGAGTTTGATGTGACTCGCTTGATGATGAAAGCACAAATTCATGAACAAGAACGACCACAAACTGAGCATCATATCAGTACGACAGCAACTCGAAATATTGCTGCGCAACAGAAAGATCTTCCAGCTGATTTGGACCTCAGTCAAGTAAAACGTAATGACTTGTGCCCATGTGGATCTGGTAAGAAATTTAAAAACTGTCACGGTAAACGACGTTAAGAATGACTAATTTTCAGGCGGATGCCTAGTGAAAAGTGAATTTTCGCTTGGCGTCCGTTTGCTTTATAAGGAGATGGATAATGGTATTTACAGCAAAAAGCCCTAAAATTAATATCGATGAAGTTCGTAGTTTGTCTAAACTAGAAGGACAAGTACTTGCGAACAAACTCCAACGTGATCAAGAGCTTGAAGCAATTATTCGTGGGGAAGACCAACGTATTTTGTTGGTAATCGGTCCTTGTTCATCTGACAATGAAGAAGCAGTTCTCGAATATGCTAAGCGTTTGGCAAAACTTCAGGAAGAAGTCAAAGACCGTGTCTTTATGGTCATGCGTGTCTATACTGCTAAACCACGTACTAATGGTGACGGCTATAAGGGCTTGATTCACCAACCAAATGCCAAAGAAGCACCTAGCCTCATCAATGGGATCAAGGCAGTTCGTCATTTGCACTACCGTGTTATTTCTGAATCAGGAATGACAACAGCTGATGAGATGTTGTACCCAGAGAACCTTCCCTTGGTAGATGATTTGATTTCTTATATGGCAGTTGGGGCTCGTTCAGTCGAAGATCAACAACACCGTTTTGTAGCTAGTGGAGCAGATTTTGCGACAGGTTTTAAAAATCCAACCTCTGGAAATCTCAATGTCATGTTCAACGGTATTTATGCAGCTCAAAACAAGCAAAGTTTCCTTTTCCTAGGGAAAGAAGTCGAAACTACTGGAAATCCTCTATCGCATGCTATTCTCCGTGGAGCTCTTAACGAGTACGGGAAAAACATTCCTAACTACTACTACGATAATTTGATGGATACTATTGCTCAGTATGAAAAGATGGGACTTGAAAATCCATTCATCATTATTGATACCAACCATGATAACTCAGGTAAACAGTATATGGAGCAGATTCGTATCGTTCGTCAAACTTTGATTAACCGTGATTGGAATGAAAAGATTAAAAAATATGTTCGTGGTTTCATGATTGAGTCTTATCTAGAAGACGGTCGCCAAAACGAACCGGAGGTATTTGGCAAATCTATCACGGATCCATGTCTAGGATGGGAAAATACGGAAGCTCTTGTTCGCGAAATCTACCAAAGACTAGGAGAATAATATGGCATTTATCGAGAAAGGTCAAGAAATCGATATTGAAGCGATTAAGGCGGAAACACGGCTATCTGCAGAAACCTTGCAACATAAGGAAAATCGTGATCAAGAATTAGCAGATATCCTTTCAGGTAAGGATGATCGTATCCTTTTGGTCATTGGGCCTTGTTCGTCTGATAATGAAGAAGCAGTCCTTGAGTATGCTCGCCGTTTGGCAGACTTGCAGAAAAAAGTGGCAGATAAGATTTTCATGGTTATGCGTGTTTACACGGCCAAACCACGTACCAATGGAGATGGATATAAGGGTTTGGTTCATCAGCCAGATACTTCTAAAGCTCCAAGCTTGATCAATGGTTTACAAGCTGTTCGTCAGCTTCATTATCGGGTAATTACAGAAACTGGATTGACTACAGCAGATGAAATGCTTTATCCAGCCAATCTCGTCTTGGTTGATGACTTGGTGAGTTATCATGCAGTGGGTGCGCGTTCAGTAGAAGATCAAGAACACCGTTTTGTAGCTTCAGGAATCGATGCACCAGTGGGAATGAAGAACCCAACATCTGGAAACCTATCTGTGATGTTTAATGCCATCTATGCTGCACAAAACAAACAAACCTTTCTCTTTCATGGTCAAGAAGTTGAAACTTCAGGAAATCCTTTGGCTCACGTCATCCTTCGTGGAGCTATGAATGAATACGGGAAAAATGAACCTAACTTCTACTATGAAACCCTCTTAAATGCCATTGGTCGTTACGAGTCTATGGGGCTCGAAAATCCCTTTATCATGATTGATACCAACCATGATAATTCAGGGAAACAATATATGGAGCAAGTTCGAATTGTTCGCCAAACTCTTCTCAACCGTGCCTGGAATGAAAAGATTAAGAAGACAATTCGAGGCTTCATGATCGAGTCTTACTTAGCAGATGGGCGCCAAAATCAGCCAGAAATCTTTGGCCGTTCCATTACAGACCCATGTTTGGGCTGGGAAAACACAGTAGCTTTAGTAGAAGAAATCTATTCTACCTTAACAAAATAAGTGAAAAGGATGGAGTTGGGGGAATCTCAACTCCTTTTGATGAAAATGATAGTTGGACACGGAATCGATATTGAAGAATTAGCTTCTATACAAAATGCAGTTGAAAAAAGAGAAGGCTTTGCGCAGCGTGTCTTGACAGACAAGGAAATGGAGCGCTTTGCTAGTCTCAAAGGTCGCAGACAGGTCGAGTATTTGGCTGGTCGTTGGTCAGCTAAAGAGGCTTTCTCAAAGGCTATGGGAACGGGAATTGGGAAGTTAGGCTTTCAGGATTTGGAAGTCTTGAACAATGAGAAGGGAGCTCCCTACTTCAGCAAATCCCCATTTTCAGGAAATGTTTGGTTATCGATTAGCCATACAGAACAGTTTGTGACAGCTAGTGTTATTTTGGAGGAAAATCATGAAAACTAGTCCACATAGACCAACCAAGGCCCTTATTAATCTAGAAGCAATCCGCTACAATATCCAACAGATGGGAGCACATATTCCTAAAGACACCCTCAAATGGGCGGTTGTGAAAGCCAATGCTTATGGACATGGAGCGATAGCTGTTGCAAGAGCTATCCAGGATGATGTAGATGGCTTTTGTGTGTCAAATATTGATGAAGCCATCGAACTCCGTCAGGCAGGTATCGCTAAGAAAATTCTTATTTTGGGAGTATCTGAAGTTGAATCTTTTTCATTGGCTAAGGATTTTGATATTACCTTGACAGTGGCAGGATTGGAATGGATTGAGAATCTCCTTGCTGCTGAGTCAGACTTAGCTGGTTTAACCGTTCACCTTAAGATCGACTCAGGCATGGGACGAATTGGTTTTAGAAGTGCCAGTGAGGCCGAACAAGCCCAAACTTTACTCAAGGGACATGGTGCTTCTGTCGAGGGAATCTTTACCCACTTTGCAACTGCAGATGAAGAGTCAGACAGCTACTTTAATCAACAGTTGGAATGTTTCAAGGAAATAATCGCAGGCTTGCAAGAAGTACCAGAATTGGTTCATGCGAGTAACTCTGCGACTACTCTATGGCATGCGGAAACGATTTTTAATGCAGTTCGTATGGGAGATTCTATGTATGGTCTCAATCCAAGCGGACAAGTTTTGGAGTTGCCTTATGAACTAAAACCAGCTTTGACCTTAGAAACTGCTATTATTCATGTCAAAACAGTTCCAGCTGGGGCTTGTATGGGCTACGGAGCGACTTATCAGGCAGACAGTGAGCAAGTCATTGCTACTTTGCCAATCGGTTATGCGGATGGTTGGACACGAGATATGCAGAATTTCTTAGTTCTGGTTGATGGACAATTGTGCCCTATTGTAGGGCGAGTATCTATGGACCAAATCACGGTTCGCTTGCCTAAGATTTACCCATTGGGTACCAAGGTAACTTTGATTGGCTCAGACGGTGATAAAGAAATTACTGCAACAGATGTAGCAGTCTACCGAGGAACGATTAATTATGAGGTAGTTTGTCTCCTCAGTGATCGAGTTCCGAGAGAATATCATTAAGAAACAGAAGGAAAGGAGAGGAGCATGAATTTACATCAACCCTTGCATGTCTTGCCTGGCGTGGGACCAAAATCTGCAGAGAAATATACCAAACTAGGAATTGAAAACCTGCAAGACCTCTTGCTTTACTTTCCTTTCCGTTATGAAGATTTTAAGACCAAGCAGGTGCTAGAGTTAGAAGATGGTGAGAAGGCGGTCCTATCTGGTCAGGTAGTGACGCCAGCTAGTGTTCAGTATTATGGTTTTAAGCGTAATCGCCTACGTTTTAGCCTCAAGCAGGGAGAGGTTGTGTTTGCGGTTAATTTCTTTAATCAACCCTATCTTGCTGACAAGATTGAGCTAGGAGCAACCTTGGCTGTCTTTGGCAAGTGGGATCGTGCTAAGGCTAGTCTCACAGGAATGAAGGTTTTAGCCCAAGTAGAGGATGACCTCCAGCCTGTCTATCGCCTAGCGCAAGGCGTCAGTCAAGCAGGACTTGTTAAAGTCATCAAGACAGCCTTTGATCAAGGACTGGACCTCTTGATAGAAGAAAACATCCCCCAGTCCTTGCTAGATAAATACAAACTCATGCCCCGTAGTCAGGCTGTTCGTGCCATGCACTTCCCTAAAGATTTGGCAGAATACAAACAGGCTCTCCGTCGAATCAAATTTGAGGAACTCTTTTATTTCCAAATGCAATTACAGACCCTCAAGTCTGAAAATAAGGTTCATGGAAGTGGTCTGGTCTTGAACTGGTCTCAGAAAACATTAACTGCAGTTAAAGAGAAATTGCCTTTTGCCTTGACCCAAGCCCAAGAAAAGAGCCTGCAAGAAATTCTAACAGATATGAAGTCGGACCATCACATGAATCGACTCTTACAAGGGGATGTAGGAAGTGGGAAGACAGTGGTTGCAGGTCTTGCTATGTATGCAGCTGTAACGGCAGAGTATCAGGCTGCCCTCATGGTTCCAACAGAAATTCTTGCAGAGCAGCATTTTGAAAGTCTAGAGAGTCTCTTTCCTGATTTGAAATTAGCTCTCCTGACAGGTTCATTGAAAGCTGCAGAAAAACGCAAGGTCTTGGAAACCATTGCCAAAGGGGAAGCCGATGTGATTATCGGAACCCATGCTCTTATACAAGACGGCGTGGACTATGCTCGACTCGGCTTGATTATCATCGATGAGCAACACCGCTTTGGTGTAGGGCAAAGGCGTATTTTACGGGAAAAAGGTGAAAATCCAGATGTCCTCATGATGACGGCAACTCCCATACCTCGGACCTTAGCCATCACTGCCTTTGGGGACATGGATGTCTCTATTATTGACCAGATGCCAGCAGGGCGTAAACCCATCGTAACTCGCTGGATCAAGCATGAGCAATTATCACAGGTCTTGACTTGGTTGGAGGGTGAGATTCAGAAAGGCTCCCAAGTCTATGTTATCTCTCCTTTGATTGAAGAATCTGAAGCTTTGGATCTTAAAAATGCTATTGCTCTGTCAGAAGAGTTAACAACTCATTTTGAAGGAAAAGCAAAAGTTGCTCTCTTACATGGGAAGATGAAGAGTGATGAAAAAGACCAGATTATGCAGGATTTCAAAGAGAGAAAGACAGATATCCTGGTCTCTACAACAGTTATCGAAGTTGGGGTAAATGTGCCAAATGCGACAGTCATGATTATCATGGATTCTGACCGTTTCGGACTTAGTCAGCTCCATCAGCTCAGAGGTCGTGTCGGTCGTGGAGACAAGCAGTCCTATGCAGTTCTAGTGGCCAATCCAAAAACTGACTCTGGGAAAGACCGCATGCGTATCATGACAGAAACGACCAATGGTTTTGTCCTTGCAGAAGAAGATTTGAAAATGCGAGGTTCTGGTGAAATTTTTGGAACTAAACAGTCAGGTCTACCAGAGTTCCATGTGGCTGATATCATCGAAGACTTCCCAATCCTTGAGGAAGCTAGAAAGGTAGCTAGCTATATCAGCTCCCTCCCAAATTGGCGAGAGGATCCAGAGTGGCACATGATTGCCTTAAATCTAGAGAAGAAAGAATATCTGGATTAAGCTTTTTCTAAGATAATGTTAAGTTTGCTTTTAGGGTGAGTATCTATACTAGAGTCATCCAAAAGAAACGAGGACTCTCTCATGACTATTAAAGTAAATTACCAAAAGACATTTCAAAAGGAAACTCAACCTTCTCCTAAATACTAAGAAAAGAGCGAAATCGCTCTTTTTTATTTTTTAAAACTACTTTCAGAGGGATTCTTGCTGGGGTTGGACATTAAATCCACTTTCCGTTTCCCTTTCTTTCTTGCATTGCTTCCTCATATGTGCTACAGTTATGATAACGGTTACAAAATAAAGGAGTGTTCTATGAGAAATCCAGCATTAGTAGAAGAAATGAAAACATATAAAGGAAGAGATGAAGTACCTCAAGATTTTGATGCTTTTTGGGATGGTGAGATTGACAAGGTTTCGGTCTTGCCAGATTACCAACTAGAGGAACGTGATTTTCATATTCCAAATGTTAATTGCTATGAGTTAACCTTTAAAGGTACACGTGATGGCCTTGTCTATGCGCGTGTGGTCTTACCAAAATCAGAAGAGAAAGTACCAGTTATTTTCCACTTCCATGGCTATATGGGACGTTGTTGGGATTGGACAGATATGCTAGCTTTTACCGTCGCTGGTTATGGGGTTGTATCGATGGATGTTCGTGGGCAATCTGGTTACTCACAAGATGGCTTGCGTTCGCCTCTCGGAAATACAGTTAAGGGGCAAATCATCCGTGGTGCAGTAGAAGGAAAAGAGCAACTCTTCTATAAGGATGTTTATCTTGATATTTATCAATTGATTGAGATTGTAGCTAGCTTCC
Organism: Streptococcus infantis; assembly: GCF_964243025.1. Taxonomy (GTDB): domain Bacteria; phylum Bacillota; class Bacilli; order Lactobacillales; family Streptococcaceae; genus Streptococcus; species Streptococcus infantis_N. The sequence goes on along the minus strand of NZ_CAXTDJ010000003.1, from coordinate 85,103 downwards.
CTCAAATAGATGAGGAACAGTTGGCTAGTTATGGAGCTTCTCAAGGTGGAGCCTTGGCTTTAGTGGCTGCTGGTCTCAATCCACGTATCAAGCGAACAGTTGCCATCTATCCATTCTTGTCAGACTTTAGACGAGTGCTAGAAATTGGCAATACCAGCGAAGCTTATGATGAGCTTTTTCGTTACTTTAAGTTTCATGATCCTTTCCATGAGACAGAAGAACAGATCATGGAGACACTTGGCTATATCGATGTGAAAAACCTTGCCCATCGCATTAAAGGTGAGGTGAGAATGATTACAGGGCTTGATGATGATGTCTGCTATCCAATCACCCAGTTCGCTATTTACAATCGTTTGACTTGTGAAAAGAGCTATCGTCTCATGCCAGAATATGCTCACGAGGCTATGAATGTCCATGTCAATGACAAGGTTTACAACTGGTTGTGTGGTAGTGAGATTCCCTTTACCTATGTAGGTCATTAAAAAAATGAAAAAGGGCCCTGCTAAAACAGGGCTTTCTTTTTGGGAGATTAAAGAAAGTAGTTTCAAAAAGTTTGAAACATAGAAATATATCTGAAAGTAAATTCTATTATAGTTTATTAAGGCTATTATTTAGAATATTTATTATATAATAAATGTAGTATCAATTTGAAAGGAGTAAAATTGTTGCTTGCTTTAGGATATAAAGTATAAAAATGCAACAGAAATTCAGATGAAAAGAATGGGAAAAACCCATCAACAATACAGTTTCTTTCTTGCTCAAAGTCCTAGGGGCTAAAATTTTTAAGCAAAAAAGAAAGCGCTTTATTTTTGTGAAAAATGGAAGGAAATATATGACACAGAGAGATTTTGAACGGAAACAACGTTTTGGAATTAGAAAGTTTACAGTAGGAGCTGCATCAGTAGTCATTGGGGCAGTTGTTTTTGGTGCGTCACCAGTTTTAGCTCAAGAAGCTCCAGCAACCAGTGGTGAAACAGCTGGACAAGCTTTGCCAGAATTGCCAAAAGAAGTAGAATCAGGAAATCTGGCTAACATAGATAAGGAACTTGCTGATAAGTTGGCAGGAGCGACAGATAAAGGAACTGAGGTAAACCGTGAGGAGCTGCAAGCAAATCCAGGTTCTGAAAACCCAACAGAAACTGAAACTCCAGCAGCTGAAACTGATAAGACAGAAGAAACTGAGAAACAAGAAGCTATCGCTCGTGATTATTACTCAAGAGAATTGGAAAATGTCAACACTGTCGTAGAAAAAAATGACGTTACAACCAATGCTGAAAATAATCAGCGAGATGATCTTACAAGTGACTTAGAGAAACTAAAGAAACTTCAAGATGCAACAGTGCATATGGAGTTCAAACCAGATGCATCGGCACCACGTTTTTACAATCTTTTCTCTGTATCAAGTGATACCAAGGAAAATGAGTACTTCACCATGTCAGTCTTTGATAATACAGCCCTTATCGAAGGCCGTGATGCAAATGGTGCGCAATTCTATGATAAATACACCGATGCGCCATTAAAGGTTCGCTCAGATCAGTGGAATTCAGTTACCTTTACTGTGGAAAAACCAACAACTGAAGTCCCTACTGGAAGAGTTCGTCTATATGTAAATGGTGTCTTGTCTAGAACAAGTCTAAAATCTGGGAAATTCATCAAAGATATGCCAGATGTTAACCACGTTCAAATCGGAGCAACCAAACGAGGAAGTAAGACAGTTTGGGGCTCAAATCTACAAGTTCGTAATCTAACGGTCTACGACCGTGCCTTAACACAAGATGAAGTTCGAACACGAAGTCAATTATTTGAAAGAGGAGACTTGAAGCAAGAACTTCCAGAAGGGGCTGAAATTTCTAAAAAAACAGATGTCTTTACAGCGGGTACAAATGGGCAGTCAAATCCAGATGGTATTAATAGCTATCGTATTCCAGCCCTCCTTAAGACTGACAAAGGAACTTTGATTGCTGGTGCTGACGAACGCCGCTTACACCACTATGACTGGGGTGATATTGGTATGGTCGTTAAACGAAGTGAAGACAAGGGCCAAACATGGGGTGATCGCATCACTCTTACGAATCTACGTGACAATCCAAAAGCCAAGGATCCAAACATTGGTTCACCAGTAAACATCGATATGGTTCTGGTCCAAGATACGGAAACTAAACGAATCTTCTCGGTTTACGATATGTTCCCAGAAGGTAAAGGAATCTTCGGAATGTCTTCTGAAAGAGAAGTTGCCTATAAGGAAATTGATGGAAAAACGTATCAAATTCTATACCGTGAAGGAGAAAATGGAGCCTATACGATTCGTGAAAATGGTGTTGTCTACACACCAGATGGTCAGGCAACGGATTACCGTGTTGTTGTAAATCCTGTCAAACCTGCTTATAGTGATAAAGGCGATCTTTATCAAGGTGAGCAGCTACTAGGAAATATCTACTTTACAAGTAATAAAACTTCTCCATTTAGAATTGCTAAAGACAGCTACCTATGGATGTCTTACAGTGATGATGATGGTAAGACTTGGTCTGCGCCACAAGATATTACTCCAATGGTCAAAGCTGATTGGATGAAATTCTTAGGTGTAGGACCTGGAGTGGGAATTACCCTCCAGAATGGACCTCATAAAGGTCGGATTGTTGTCCCTGTCTATACGACAAACAGAACCAACCACCTCGACGGTTCTCAATCATCTCGTATCATCTATTCAGATGACCATGGGAAGACTTGGCATATGGGTGGCGGTGTCAATGACAATCGTACACTTTATGATGGCACAGTAATTGATTCAAGCAACATGAAAAATTACTACGCTCAAAATACAGAAGCTTCTGTTGTTCAGTTGAACAATGGTCAGTTAAAACTCTTTATGCGTGGTTTGACTGGTGATTTGCAAGTTGCGACAAGTAATGATGGTGGTATTACATGGGACAACTATGTAGCACGCTATGATGTACCCGATGTTTATGTTCAAATGGCGGCGACTCATACGGTTCAAGATGGTAAAGAGTATATCCTTTTAGCAAATGCTAATGGACCAGGTCGTAAGAATGGCTACATTCGAGTGGCTCGCGTAGAAGAAGATGGCGAGTTGACTTGGTTGCACCATCATTTGATTCAAGAAGGTGAGTACGCTTATAACTCACTTCAACAAATTGGACCAAAAGAATTTGGTCTCTTGTATGAACATCATGAAGCTGGTGGCAATCCTTATACTCTATCCTTCAAGAAATTCAACTGGGATTATCTAACTAAAGAGAGACTTGCTTCTAAAGAAGTGAAAGTTACATCGGCTATGGAAAAATGGCCAGGCATTATTGCTATGGAATTTGATTCAGAAGTCTTGGTAAATCAAGCTCCAACTCTCAAACTAGCTAATGGTAAGACTGCAACCTTCATGACTCAGTATGATACTAAGACTCTCCTATTTACAATAGCTCCTGAAGATATCGGTCAAAAAGTTAAAGCTATTGAAGCGGGTGCAATTGAAAGTATGCATAACTTGCCAGTATCTGTGGTAGGTACTAAACTTACGAATGGTTTTAACGGTGACGAACCGGCAATCCATGAAGTCCCAGAATTCGAAGGTGGTGTCAATGGTGACGAAGCAGCTGTAGCAGAACTTCCTGAGTACACTGAACCTATTGGAACAGTAGGTGACGAAGCAGCACCAACAGTGGAAGTCCCAGAATTCGAAGGTGGTGTCAATGGTGACGAAGCAACTGTAACAGAACTTCCTGAGTACACAGAATCTATTGGAACAGTAGGTGACGAAGCAGCACCAACAGTAGAAGTCCCTGAGTTTAAAGGTGACGTAAATGGTGAAGCATCATCTGAATCTGAGCTTCCTGAACACTCTGTTCCTAGCGCAACAGTAGGTGATGAGGCAGCACCAACAGTAGAAGTCCCAGAATTCGAAGGTGGTGTCAATGCAGTCGAAGCTGCAGTTCATGAGCTTCCAGAATTCACAGGCGGAGTAAACGCGGTTGAAGCGCTCAAGAATGAGTTTCCAGAATTCACAGGCGGAGTAAACGCAGTTGAAGCGCTCAAGAATGAGCTTCCAGAATTCACAGGCGGAGTAAACGCAGTTGAAGCGCTCAAAAATGAGCTTCCAGAATTCACAGGTGGAGTAAATGCCGTTCAAGCCCTTAAGCATGAACTTCCAGAATTCACAGGCGGAGTAAATGCAGTCGAAGCAGCCAAAAACGAACTTCCGGAATATAAGGTTGAAGAAAAACCGCTTGTCACTTTAGTAGCACAACAAGACAAGACATATCAAGCTCCAGCAGCTCAACCACCACAACCAACTCTCCCTGCAACAGGAAGTGAGGTTTCAACTCCTCTAGTATCTGTGGGAATGGTTGGAATGCTTCTCGGCTTGTTTGGAATGACTAAGAAAAAAGAAGATTAATGGCAACATTGAATCTAAAAAGTCTCTATAAAAAAGGTTTAGACTTATATTAGAAGGGTCTGTAACGTTCATTCGTTACAGGCTCTTTATTTGTAGAAAGCTAAGATTCTAGTGGGAATAAGCGGATGGAAGGCGATTCAAACTCGGGTATTTCTCCCCTGAAACTACTTTCAGGAGATTCTGTTTCCTAAAATTGTTTTGAAACTTCAATCTATTCTAGTGCAAGTTATTGAAAGCGCTTCAAAAATGATATATAATAGGTTCATAAGAAAAAAGAAAAGGAGGAAAGTGGATGCCACAGATCAGTAAAGAAGCTTTGATTGAGCAGATTAAAGATGGAATCATCGTTTCTTGTCAAGCACTTCCTCACGAACCGCTTTATACAGAAGCGGGAGGTGTAATGCCCTTGCTAGTCAAAGCGGCTGAGCAAGGTGGAGCAGTCGGTATCCGAGCAAATAGTGTTCGAGATATTAAGGAAATCAAAGAGGTCACAAATCTTCCGATTATCGGAATTATCAAACGTGATTATCCACCACAGGAACCATTCATCACAGCTACTATGAAAGAAGTTGATGAACTAGCAGCTCTAGATATTGAGGTAATCGCTCTAGATTGTACCAAGAGAGAACGCCATGATGGCCTAGAGATTCAAGAATTTATCCGTCAAATCAAAGAAAAATATCCAAACCAACTCTTGATGGCTGACACAAGTACCTTTGAAGAAGGACTAACAGCAGTTGAGGCGGGAATCGACTTTGTCGGAACAACCTTGTCAGGCTACACATCTTATAGTCCAAAAGTGGATGGTCCAGATTTTGAACTTATTAAAAAACTCTGTGATGCAGGTGTAGACGTCATCGCAGAAGGAAAAATTCATACACCAGAACAGGCTAAGCAAATCCTAGGTTACGGAGTGCGAGGCATCGTAGTTGGTGGCGCTATTACTAGACCAAAAGAGATCACGGAACGATTTGTTGCAGGTCTCAAATAAGACAATTAAAACACGAGGAGAGTGGTTGATTAGTAAAACAAAATGTAAACGTATACAAAGTTGTCAATACTCATTATCCGTTTCGGATACGCTTATCATCATTTAGGAGAATACTAATGAAATTTAGAAAACTAGCTTGTACAGTACTTGCGGGTGCTGCTGTTCTATCTCTTGCTGCTTGTGGCAAATCAGACGCTAAAAAAGACGCTGCAAGTGATGCAGGAAAAACTGAAATCACTTGGTGGGCTTTCCCAGTCTTCACTCAAGAAAAATCTGGTGACGGTGTAGGAACTTATGAAAAATCTATCATCGAAGCTTTCGAAAAAGCAAACCCAGATATCAAAGTTAAACTAGAAACAATCGACTTCAAATCTGGTCCAGAAAAAATCACGACAGCTATTGAAGCTGGAACTGCTCCAGATGTACTTTTCGATGCACCAGGTCGTATCATTAATTACGGTAAAAATGGTAAATTGGCTGAGTTGAATGACCTCTTTACAGATGAATTTGTAAAAGATGTTAACAACGAAAACATCATTCAAGCAAGTAAAGCTGGTGATAAAGCTTACATGTATCCAATCAGTTCTGCACCATTCTACATGGCTATGAACAAGAAAATGTTGGAAGATGCTGGTGTAGCTAACCTTGTTAAAGAAGGTTGGACAACAGATGATTTTGAAAAAGTCTTGAAAGCACTTAAAGATAAAGGATACACTCCAGGTTCATTGTTCAGTTCTGGTCAAGGGGGAGACCAAGGAACACGTGCCTTCATCTCTAACCTTTACGGCGGTTCTGTAACAGACAAAGAAGTTACTAAATACACAACTGACGATCCTAAGTTCGTCAAAGGTCTTGAAAAAGCAACTAGCTGGATTAAAGATGGTTTGTTGAACAACGGTTCACAATTTGACGGTGGAGCAGACATCCAAAACTTTGCAAACGGTCAAACATCATACACAATCCTTTGGGCACCAGCTCAAAACGGTATCCAAGCTAAATTGTTGGAAGCAAGTAAAGTTGAAGTGGTAGAAGTTCCATTCCCATCTGATTCAGGCAAACCAGCTCTTGAGTACCTTGTAAACGGATTTGCAGTATTTAACAACAAAGATGAAAAGAAAGTTGCTGCTGCTAAGAAATTCATCCAATTCATCGCTGATGATAAAGAGTGGGGTCCTAAAGACGTAGTTCGTACAGGTGCCTTCCCAGTTCGTACTTCATTTGGAAAACTTTATGATGATAAACGTATGGAAACTATCAGTGGTTGGACTAAATACTACTCTCCATACTACAACACAATCGACGGATTTGCTGAAATGAGAACTCTATGGTTCCCAATGTTGCAAGCAGTATCTAATGGTGACCAAGAACCTGCTGCAGCTTTGAAGACATTCACTGAAAAAGCGAATGAAACAATCAAAAAAGCAGCTAAACAATAAGCCCTAAATAAAAAGTAAAATCCCCCCTTTTCCCTGTGCACATTTGTGTACGAAAAGGGGGAGTTTTGTTTAAAAAGTGTAAGGAACTGACAGGTCAAAATTAAAATGAAGTTCTTACATAGGCTTTTCTTGGAAAAAATTTCATTTTGATTTTACATCAATGTCAGACAACAATTAAAAAAACAAAAACTATTTGAAAGTGAGGTGCCGACTGTGAAAGTCAATAAAATTCGCATGAGAGAAACAATTGTTTCTTATGCTTTCTTAGCACCAGTATTAATATTCTTTACCGTCTTTGTCCTTGCTCCAATGATCATGGGATTCATCACTAGTTTCTTTAACTACTCGATGACTAGCTTTGAATTTGTGGGACTTGACAACTACATCCGCATGTTTAAAGACCCTGTCTTTACTAAATCTTTGATTAATACCGTAATCTTAGTTATCGGATCTGTACCAGTCGTTGTACTCTTTTCACTATTTGTGGCATCACAAACTTACCAACAAAATGCAGTTGCTAGATCCTTCTATCGTTTCGTATTCTTCCTTCCTGTTGTAACAGGTAGTGTTGCCGTAACGGTTGTATGGAAATGGATTTATGATCCTCTATCAGGTATTTTGAATTTCGTGCTTAAGTCAAGCCATATCATTAGCCAAAACATTTCTTGGTTGGGTGATAAAAACTGGGCTTTGATGGCGATTATGATTATTCTTTTGACAACATCAGTTGGTCAACCAATCATCCTTTACATCGCTGCAATGGGTAATATTGATAACTCTCTTGTTGAAGCGGCGCGTGTCGACGGAGCAACTGAGTTACAAGTTTTCTGGAAGATTAAATGGCCAAGCCTCCTTCCAACAACTCTTTATATCGCAATCATTACAACAATCAACTCATTCCAGTGTTTCGCTTTGATTCAGCTTTTGACTTCTGGTGGTCCAAACTACTCAACAAGTACACTTATGTACTACCTATACGAGAAAGCCTTCCAATTGACTGAGTATGGTTATGCCAATACTATTGGTGTATTCTTGGCAGTTATGATCGCTATCGTCAGCTTTGTTCAATTTAAAGTACTTGGAAACGACGTAGAATATTAATAGAAAGGAGACAGCTATGCAATCTACACAAAAGAAACCTTTAACAGCTTTCACTGTTATTTCAACCATCTTCTTGCTTTTATTGACTGTACTCTTTATCTTTCCATTCTACTGGATTTTGACAGGTGCATTCAAATCACAACCAGATACCATTATGATTCCACCACAATGGTTCCCTAAAGCTCCAACAATGGAGAACTTCCAACAATTGATGGTGCAAAACCCAGCCTTACAATGGATGTGGAACTCAGTCTTCATTTCATTGGTTACTATGTTCTTGGTTTGTGCAACTTCATCCCTAGCAGGTTATGTATTGGCTAAGAAACGTTTCTACGGTCAACGTATCCTGTTTGCTATCTTTATCGCTGCCATGGCTCTTCCAAAACAAGTTGTCCTTGTACCATTGGTACGTATCGTCAACTTCATGGGAATCCATGACACTCTTTGGGCGGTTATCTTGCCTTTGATCGGATGGCCATTTGGGGTCTTCCTCATGAAACAGTTCAGTGAAAACATTCCAACAGAATTGCTCGAATCAGCTAAGATTGATGGATGTGGTGAGATTCGTACTTTCTGGAGCGTAGCCTTCCCTATTGTGAAACCAGGATTTGCAGCTCTTGCAATCTTTACCTTCATCAATACATGGAATGACTACTTTATGCAGTTGGTTATGTTGACATCTCGTAACAACTTGACCATCTCACTCGGGGTTGCGACTATGCAGGCTGAGATGGCAACCAACTATGGTTTAATTATGGCAGGGGCTGCTCTTGCGGCTGTGCCAATTGTAACAGTCTTCCTTGTCTTCCAAAAATCCTTCACTCAAGGGATTACTATGGGAGCCGTTAAAGGTTAATACTCTGCGAAAATTGAATTCAAACCACATCAGCGACTCCTTGCCGTACTCAAGTACAGCCTGCGGATTGCTTCCTAGTTTACTCTTCAATTTTAATTGAGAATAGGAAAATCTATTTATTGAAAATGATATAGTATTATAAGTGTCTACAAAATGGAGAGGAGTTGGTTACTTCATGAAGTTTTGTTAGACACTTATAAACTTGATTTTTGACTTTTTAGATATTATGTAGAATAGTTATTTCCCATTTTAGTGGTATCCAAGATAAGAATGTTGTACTTATCTTGGACGGAATTTTTGAGAGTAAAATAGTTCGGGGAACTATTTTAGCCTGAGCCTAGAAATGAATGAGCGAGGAGCTCAAAAATTAGGACTTTCTTTTCATGGTTTTCTAAAATCATCCACTGGATAATTTTACCTTCCGTCCGCACTATTTAAGGGAAATTATAAAAAGATAAATCAAATTGGCAATAAGCATCAGAAGCGAAGGAAATTACTATGATTTTTGATGATTTAAAAAACATTAGCTTTTACAAGGGAATTCACCCAAATCTGGACAAGGCTATTGATTATCTCTATGAGCATCGTAAAGAAACTTTTGAATTGGGTAAATACGACATTGATGGAGATAAGGTCTTCTTAGTTGTGCAGGAAAATGTTCTCAACAAAGAAGAAAATGATCGCTTTGAACATCATAAAAACTATGCAGACTTACATTTGTTAGTTGAAGGACATGAGTATTCTAGCTATGGTTCTCGTATCAAAGATGAGGCTGTAGCCTTTGATGAAGCTAGCGATATTGGCTTTGTTCATTGTCACGAACAATACCCACTCTTGTTGGGATATCACAATTTTGCAGTTTTCTTCCCAGGAGAACCTCATCAGCCTAACGGTTATGCAGGTAAGGAAGATAAAGTTCGCAAATATTTATTTAAAATTTTAATCGATTAGTCAGTTAGGAGGAGAAACAATGGCACATAAAGGATCTGGATTGATAAAAGCAGCATTCGATACGGATAACTTTCTGATGCGTTTTTGCGAGAAAGTTTTAGATATCGTGACGGTTAACCTACTCTTTGTTGTGTCTTGTTTGCCTATTGTGACTATTGGAGTAGCTAAAATCAGTCTCTATCAGACAATCTTTGAAGTGAAGCGCAGCCGTCGTATTCCTGTTTTCAAAATCTATATTAGAGCCTTCAAGCAAAATTTGAAATTAGGTTTTCAGTTAGGTTTGCTGGAATTAGGAATCTTTTTGATTAGCGTGGTTGACTTATCACTATTTTGGAGTCAAACTGGTGTTGCCTTTCAGCTCATTAAAGCTATTTGTTTGGGAATTCTGATATTTTTAACACTAGTTATGTTGGCTAGCTATCCAATTGCTGCACGCTATCAATTAACTTGGAAAGAAGTGCTCCAAAAGGGATTACTTTTGGTAAGTTTTAACTTCGTATGGTTCTTCTTGATGCTTGCGATTATTTTGTTAATCATTATGCTTCTCTATCTATCAGGCTTTACTCTAGTGCTTGGTGGTTCAGCATTTCTACTCTTTGGCTTTGGTCTTCTTGCCTTTTGCCAAGCTGGATTAATGGAAAAATTGTTTGCTAAATATCAAGCAGATTGAAAATGATATGAAACTACTTTCAAACATGAAAAGCTATGGAAGATGAATAGAAATTAAAATCTAAGTGGCTAAGATGTATTGAAAGCGCTTTTTACAAGGTGTATACTAAAATAGTAAAAAATCATCTGCTCAAAGCAGAAAAAAGAAATCTTAGGAGAAATCTATGTCAGATTTAAAAAAATATGAAGGTGTCATTCCTGCCTTCTACGCATGTTATGATGATGCGGGTGAAGTTAGCCCAGAACGTACTCGTGCCTTGGTACAATACTTTATTGATAAAGGTGTTCAAGGGCTTTATGTCAACGGTTCTTCAGGTGAATGTATCTACCAAAGCGTAGAAGACCGCAAATTGATCTTGGAAGAAGTCATGGCAGTTGCTAAAGGCAAGTTGACTATCATTGCTCACGTGGCTTGCAACAATACTAAAGACAGTATCGAACTTGCTCGTCATGCAGAAAGCTTGGGAGTAGATGCTATTGCAACAATCCCACCAATTTACTTCCGCTTACCTGAATACTCAGTTGCAAAATACTGGAACGACATCAGTGCTGCTGCACCAAATACAGACTATGTCATCTATAACATTCCTCAATTGGCGGGTGTTGCATTGACTCCAAGTCTTTACACAGAAATGTTGAAGAACCCACGTGTTATCGGTGTTAAAAACTCTTCAATGCCAGTTCAAGATATTCAAACATTCGTTAGCCTTGGTGGCGAAGATCATATCGTCTTTAATGGTCCAGATGAACAATTCCTCGGTGGACGTCTCATGGGTGCAAAAGCTGGTATCGGTGGTACTTATGGTGCTATGCCAGAACTCTTCTTGAAACTCAACCAATTGATTGCAGATAAAGACCTAGAAACAGCGCGTGAATTGCAATATGCTATCAACGCTATCATCGGTAAATTAACTGCAGCTCATGGTAATATGTACTGTGTGATTAAAGAAGTCTTGAAAATCAATGAAGGGCTTAATATCGGATCAGTTCGTTCTCCACTTACACCAGTGACCGAAGAAGATCGTCCAGTTGTAGAAGCAGCTGCTCAATTGATTCGTGAAACTAAGGAGCGTTTCCTCTAATCAACAGGAGGTTTTATGACTAATTACGTTGCAATTGATATTGGTGGAACTAATATCAAATATGGTTTAATTGATCAGGATGGACAACTTGTAGAGTCTAACGAAGTAGCGACTGAGGCGCACAAGGGTGGTCCACACATCTTACAGAAAACAAAAGATATCGTAGCTTGCTATCTAGAAAAAGGACCAGTGTCAGGTGTAGCCATTTCCTCAGCGGGAATGGTTGATCCTGATAAGGGTGAGATTTTCTATGCTGGTCCACAGATTCCAAATTATGCTGGAACCCAATTTAAAAAGGAAATTGAAGAAAGCTTTAACATTCCTTGTGAAATTGAAAATGATGTTAACTGTGCAGGCCTTGCTGAAGCTGTCTCTGGTTCGGGAAAGGGTGCAAGTATTACCCTTTGTTTGACAATTGGAACAGGTATCGGTGGTTGCTTAATCATTGATGGCCAAGTTTTTCATGGCTGTAGTAATTCTGCCTGTGAAGTTGGTTATCTGCACATGCAGGATGGAGCCTTCCAGGATTTAGCGTCTACGACAGCTCTTGTTAAGTATGTAGCAGACGCACATGGAGATGAAGTGGAACAGTGGAACGGTCGCAGAATTTTCAAAGAAGCTACCGAAGGCAATAAACTCTGTATGGAGGGGATTGACCGTATGGTGGATTACCTTGGCAAGGGTCTCGCAAATATTTGTTATGTTGCCAATCCAGAAGTTGTCATCCTTGGTGGTGGTATCATGGGGCAAGAAGCAATTTTGAAACCAAAAATCCGTAAGGCTTTGAAAGATTCGCTTGTTCCAAGCTTGGCAGACAAGACTCGACTTGAATTTGCTCACCATCAGAATACTGCTGGCATGCTCGGTGCATATTATCATTTTAGAACCAAACAGTCCTAAATTGGCTTTGCCAATTTAGGTTTTTTTGGCAGGAAAAAAGTTAGGTAAAATTTTAATAAAACTTTGGAAACCCTTGCATTTCTTGAAATAATATAGTATATTTATTATGCTGAGAAATCTCGAAAAAGCGGTTGTAAAATCAAGTCATTTTTTTATTCAGAAAAAATGTAAGCGATTTCTAAAATGAATCTAAACAGAAGATAAGAGTGGGAGGAAGAAGAGTTTTAAAGTAGGCACTGAGAAATAAAATTGTCGCCAGCAGAAACTGGGCTCTTGCAGTAGCTGACTGCTTTTGTTCATTAGGAGAATTTGATGAAACAGTATTTTTTTGAAAGAAGTCGTATATTCAGTATTCGTAAACTAACGGTTGGTGTAGCCTCTGTGGCAGTTGGACTGGCTTTTTTTGCATCTGGAAATGTTGCCGCTAACGAAGTTGTGTTAGAGCCAAAACTGGAAGTAGAAGGTCAAGCAAAAGAAGTAATCGATGTCGATAAAGAAAAAGCGGAAGCAGTTAAGAAAACTAAAGAAGTAGTGAGTCCTGTTAAAGAAGAAGTTGCTAAACAAGCAGCTCCTGCTTCAGAAAAAGTAACAGAAGAAACTAAAACTACTGAAGAGGCTGGAGATTTACTTCCAGCAGAAATTCCTGACCGTGCTTATCCTGATACACCAGTGAAGAAACTTGACACTTCAGCCATTGTATCAGAAAAAGATAGCCCTAAAGTTGAAACTAAAAGTATTTTAAAAGCTGAAGAAGCAAGTACAACTGAAGGCGAAAAAGAAAATAGAGCTATTATCAATGGTGGCCAAGACCTTAAGCATATCAATTATGAGGGGCAACCAGCTACATCGGCTACCATGATTTACACAATCTACAGTTCACCTCTAGCAGACGGTGGAACTCAGCGTTACCTCAATTCAGGTTCAGGTATCTTTGTGGCTCCAAATATCATGCTGACAGTCGCTCACAATTTCTTGAAGAAGGATGCTGAAACCAATGCTGGTAATATCTTAGGGGGTGATACTGCTAAGTTCTACTACAATGTTGGTTCTAATACTCCAAAAGAAAGATCATTGCCAACCTCAGGAAAAACTGTTTTGTTCCAAGAAAAGGATATTCATTTCTGGAATAAAGAAAAGTTTGGTGAAGGGTACAAAAATGACCTAGCCTTGGTTGTGGCTCCAGTTCCAGTACAGATTGCAAGTCCAAATAAGGCTGCAACCTTTACTCCGTTAGCAGAGCATCGGGAATACAAAGCAGGAGAACCTGTTAGTACGATTGGTTATCCTACAGATTCAAGCTCACCAGAATTGAAGGAACCAATTGTACCTGGTCAATTGTATAAGGCAGACGGTGTCGTTAGAGATACTGAAAAGTATGATGATAAGGGAACAGTAGGTGTTACCTATCGTTTGACTTCTGTATCAGGTCTTTCTGGTGGCGGTATCATCAACGGTGATGGTAAGGTCATTGGGATCCACCAACGTGGTACTGTTGATAATGCGAACATTGCTGAAAAAGACCGCTTCGGTGGAGGTCTAGTCTTGTCTCCAGAACAATTAGCATGGGCTAAAGGCATCATTGATAAATACGGTGTTAAAGGCTGGTATCAAGGCGATAACGGTAGCCGTTATTATTTCACTCCAGAGGGAGAAATGTTAAGAAATAAGACAGCAGTTATCGGTGAAAACAAATATTCATTCGATGAAAGTGGTGTAGCAACTCTCCTTGAAGGCGTTGACTATGGTCGTGTAGTTATCGAGCATGTGGACCAAAATGATAACCCAGTCAAAGAAAACGATACCTTTGTAGATAAGGCAGAAGTTGGTACTCAATTCAACTATAACTACAAAACAGAAATTGAAAAGACTGACTTCTTCAAGAAGAATAAAGAAAAATATGAGATTGTATCGATTGATGGCAAAGTTGTCAATAAACAATTGAAAGACGCTTGGGATGAGGATTATAGCGTTGTGAGCAAGGCTCCTGCAGGAACTCGTGTTATCAAGGTTGTTTATAAGGTCAATAAAGGTTCCTTTGACATTCATTATCGTTTGAAAGGTACCGACCAAGAATTGGCGACTGCAACTGTGGATAATAACGAAGGTAAGGAATACGATGTTTCCTTTGTTCATAGATTCCAAGCTAAAGAAATTGCAGGTTATCGTGCAGTAAATGCAAGTCAAGAAGCAACTATCCAACATAAAGGGGTGAATGAAGTTATTTTTGAATACGAAAAGATTGAAGATCCAAAACCAGCAACTCCTGTAACTCCAGTGGTTGATCCAAAAGATGAAGAAACAGAAATTGCTGCTTACGGTCCACTTCCAAGCAAGGCTCAATTGGACTACCACAAGGAAGAATTGGCTGCCTTCATCCACTATGGTATGAACACCTACACCAACTCTGAGTGGGGGAACGGTAGAGAAAATCCTCAGTACTTCAATCCAACAAATCTTGATACAGATCAGTGGATTAAGACTTTGAAGGATGCTGGATTCAAACGAACAATCATGGTTGTAAAACATCATGACGGATTTGTGATTTATCCATCTAAATATACAGACCATACGGTGGCTGCAAGTCCATGGAAAGATGGTAAGGGAGACCTTCTCGAAGAGATCTCTAAATCAGCGACTAAGTATGACATGAATATGGGTGTTTACTTATCACCATGGGATGCCAACCATCCTAAATATCATGTTGCAACTGAGAAAGAGTACAACGAATACTACCTCAACCAACTCAAGGAAATCCTTGGCAATCCTAAATACGGAAACAAAGGTAAATTTATCGAAGTTTGGATGGACGGTGCGCGTGGTAGCGGAGCTCAAAAAGTAACTTATACCTTTGATGAGTGGTTCAAGTACATCAAGGAAGCTGAAGGAAACATCGCTATCTTCTCTGCTCAACCAACAAGTGTCCGTTGGATCGGTAATGAACGTGGTATCGCCGGAGATCCAGTTTGGCATAAGGTCAAGAAAGCTAAAATCACTGATGATGTGAAGAATGAGTATCTCAACCATGGAGATCCAGAAGGAGATATGTACTCAGTTGGTGAAGCAGACGTTTCTATCCGCTCAGGTTGGTTCTACCATGACAATCAACAGCCAAAATCAATCAAAGATTTGATGGATATCTACTTCAAGTCTGTTGGTCGTGGAACGCCACTTCTCCTCAATATTCCACCTAATAAAGAAGGTAAATTCGCAGATGCAGACGTCGCTCGCTTGAAAGAATTCCGAGCAACCTTGGATCAAATGTATGCAACTGACTTCGCTAAGGGTGCAACTGTAACTGCAAGCTCTACTCGTAAGAATCACTTGTATCAAGCAAGTCATTTGACAGATGGTAAGGATGATACGAGCTGGGCACTAGCAAATGATGCTAAGACAGGTGAATTTACTGTCGATCTTGGACAAAAGAGACGTTTTGATGTAGTCGAACTCAAAGAAGATATCGCTAAGGGTCAACGTATCTCTGGCTTCAAGGTTGAAGTTGAACTCAATGGTCGTTGGGTTCCATATGGTGAGGGGTCAACTGTTGGTTATCGTCGTCTTATCCAAGGTCAACCAGTAGAGGCACAAAAGATTCGTGTAACCATTACTGGTGCACAAGCGACTCCAATTTTGACAAACTTCTCTGTTTATAAGACACCAAGCAGTATCGAGAAGACAGATGGTTACCCTCTAGGACTAGACTACCATTCAAATACAACTGCTGATAAAGAGAATACAACTTGGTATGATGAATCTGAAGGCGTCCGCGGAACATCTATGTGGACTAACCAAAAAGATGCTAGCGTAACCTACCGCTTCACTGGAACAAAAGCATATGTAGTGTCTACAGTTGATCCAAACCACGGTGAAATGTCCGTTTACGTGGATGGTCAAAAGGTTGCAGATGTCCAAACCAAAAATGCAGCTCGCAAGCGTAGTCAGATGGTCTATGAAACAGATGACTTGGCTCCAGGTGAACATACTATCAAGCTTGTCAATAAGACTGGCGAGCCTATTGCAACGGAAGGTATCTACACGCTCAACAATGCTGGTAAAGGTATGTTTGAGATGAAAGAAACGACCTATGAAGTTCAAAAAGGTCAACCGGTTACTGTAACCATTAAACGTGTTGGTGGTAGCAAAGGAACAGCAACAGTCCATGTCGTGACTGAACCAGGAACAGGGGTTCATGGTAAAGTGTACAAGGACACGACTGCTGACCTGACTTTCCAAGACGGTGAAACTGAGAAAACAATCACGATTCCAACGATCGACTTTACAGAGCAAGCTGATTCAATCTTTGACTTCAAAGTGAAAATGACTAGCGTTTCTGACAATGCCCTTCTTGGTTTTGCTTCAGAAGCTACTATTCGAGTGATGAAGGCAGAATTGCTCCTAAAAGACCAGACAAGCTATGACGATCAGGCAACTCAGCTTGACTATAGTCCAGGTTGGAACCATGAAACGAACTCAGCTGATAAATACCAAAATACAGAATCATGGGCGTCATTTGGACGTTTGACAGAAGAGCAGAAGAAAAATGCCAGCGTAACAGCCTACTTCTACGGAACAGGTCTTGAGATCAAAGGATATGTGGATCCAGGACATGGTATCTACAAGGTGACGTTAGACGGTAGAAAAGTCGAGTATCAAGATGGCCTAGGTAATGCTTCTGAGTACAACGGTAAGAAGTACTTCAGTGGTACAGCTGCTACACGTCAAGGTGGTCAGACTCTTGTTCGTTTGACTGGACTCGAAGAAGGTTGGCATGCTGTAACCTTGCAATTGGATCCAAAACGTAATGATACTACGAGAAATATTGGTATCCAAGTTGACCAGTTCATCACTCATGGTGAAGGTAGTGCTCTTTATACCAAAGCAGAGTTAATCCAAGCCATGAAGAACTGGAAGGATGAGTTGGTTAAGTTTGACCAGACAAGCTTGAAGAATACTCCAGAGGCACGTCAAGCCTTCAAGTCAAACTTGGATAAATTCTCCGAGCAACTTTCAGCAAGTGATGCCAATGCACAAGAAGTTCTGAAGACAGTAGCCGCTTTGCAAACGATCCTTGATAAGGAAGAAAATTATGGCACAGATGATACGCCAACACCAGAACAGCCAGAAGAACCAAACTATGACAAGGCTATGGCAAGTCTGACCGAAGCAATTGAAAGAAAAACAGCTGAACTCGGTGATGACAAGGAAGCTAAGAAGAAGCTA
>NZ_CAXTDJ010000003.1:0-67395 GCF_964243025.1 Streptococcus infantis | reverse complement strand
CTAGTTGCATTAACAGAGCAAGCCTTGACAGCCATCCAAGAAGCTAAGACTCAGGATGCAGTAGATAAGGCCTTGCAAGCAGCTTTGGCATCTATCAATCAGCTTCAAGCGACTCCGAAAGAGGAGCCGGCTCCAGAAGAACCAAAACAGCCAGAAGAGCCTAACTACGACAAGGCCATGGCAAGTCTGACAGAAGCAATTGAAAGAAAGACAGCCGAGCTCGGTGATGACAAGGAAGCTAAGAAGAAGCTAGTTGCATTAACAGAGCAAGCCTTGACAGCCATCCAAGAAGCTAAGACTCAGGATGCAGTAGATAAGGCCTTGCAAGACGCGTTGGTAACCATCAATAAGCTTCAAGCAACTCCAAAAGAGGAGCCAGCTCCAGAAGAACCATCAAAACCAGAGGAGCCAAGCAAGCCAGTAGAGCCAGCAAAACCAGAGGAACCATCAAAACCAGAGGAGCCAAGCAAGCCAGTAGAGCCAGCAAAACCAGAGGAGCCATCAAAACCAGAGGAGCCAAGCAAGCCAGAAGAACCAGCAAAACCAGAAGAACCAAGCAAACCAGTAGAGCCTAAGCTTGACTACGATAAAGCTATGGCAAGCTTGTCCGAAGCCATTAAAAGTAAAACAGCTGAGTTGGGTGATGACAAGGAAGCTAAGAAGAAACTAGTTGAACTAGCAGAACAAGCCTTAGCTGCTATTGAAGAAGCCAAAACTCAGGATGCAGTAGATAAGGCCTTGCAAGACGCTTTGACATCTATCAACAATCTTCAGACTACACCAAAAGAGGAACCAGCTCCAGAAGAGCCTGCAAGACCAGAAGAGCCTGCGAGACCAGAGGAGCCAAGTAAGCCAGAAGAGCCTGCGAGACCAGAGGAGCCAAGTAAGCCAGAAGAGCCTGCGAAACCAGAGGAGCCAAGTAAGCCAGAAGAGCCTGCGAAACCAGAGGAGCCAAGTAAGCCAGAAGAGCCTGCAAGACCAGAAGAACCAAGTAAGCCAGAAGAGGAAGTAAAACATTCAAATCTTCCAACTGAAGGTGTTAAAGAATTGAGTGTAACTCAACCAAGCCTTGAAGTAACGACAGATCCGATTGCCTTCAACACTATTCGTCGTGAAAATTCTCTCTTAGCTAAAGGTAAGGAACAAGTCGTTTCTGAAGGAAAAGACGGACAAGTAACGACCTATGTAGAAGTTGACGGAAGCGATCGTAAGGTTGTTAAGGTTGAACGTGAGGAAGCTCAAGACCGCATCGTTGAAGTCGGTACTCAAGAAGGAACTGCTATGCCGACAGAAGGCGTTATGAATTTGGACTTTAATCTACCAAATCTAAAAGTAGAGAAAGAACCAATCGCCTTCAAGACTGTTCGCCGTGAGAATGCTGATTTAGCTAAAGGTAAGGAACAAGTCGTTTCTGAAGGAAAAGACGGACAAGTAACGACTTATGTAGAAGTCGATGGTGACAACCGTAAGGTTCTTAAGGTTGAACGTGAGGAAGCTCAAGACCGCATCGTCGAAGTTGGAACCAAGGAAGAAAGTCCATCAACTGATAGCACATTGAAGGTCTTGAAAGATTCATCAACAAACTTGAAATTGATTGCTCGAGAAGGGGATCTCAATGGTGGTTCTGTTCTAGAGGTCGATAAGGTTGCTAACCAAGTCTTGGAAGGTCGCCGTTTCGATGCTTATCAAATTCAATTGAAGAATGAGAAAGGCGAACTTGTTCAATTAAAAGGTGCAGCCCTTGTTCAAGTTGCTGTGGCGTCTGATGTAGCCAATGTCTATGCTATGAATGCAAATCAAGAATTGCAAGAAGTGAAGTTTGAACAGAAAGGTTCAGCACTTGAATTTGTAGCTCCACACCTAGGTGTCTATGCGGTAGTCTACAAGGATGCAGCTCAACCAAGTGCACCAGCAAATGTAGAAACTCCTGCTCCACAACCTATGGGAGAAGATAAGCCTTTAGCAGAGGCTAAGGGCACTGCAGCAGATTCTACAAGCAAACAGTTACCAGCAACAGGAGAAGAAGTAAGTTCAGCTCTCTTGCCTGCCCTCACTCTTGTTTCGGGAATGATGCTATTCTTCTTCAAAAAAGATATGAAGGACTAGAATAGAGAACGCTAAAGGAAGTATCTTGAAACACTAAAAAGGAGTCCCATTGTGGACTCCTTTTTGTGGGGAAAAATATTTTAAACAGAAAACCCTGAATGGTTTCCAATTTCAGGGCTTTCTATTTCTTGTGTTTCTGCGATAACCATTTAATCGATTATTTTCCCAGTAGCTATTAAAGATTTTTTCTTTACTTTCGCGATCAATTTCTAGGAAATAAGCATAGAGTAAATCAATGATAATCAGCATTGGAAGCTGAGCAGAGATTCGTTGGATATATGAGGCTTGGCTTTGGCTTGCGACTAATACTGTTTCTGTAAATGCTTGGGTATCCTTATTCGGTGCACTTGTAAATAGAACTGTCTTAGCTCCCATATCCTGGGCATCTAATAGGCTATCGATGATAGATGGTGTTGTTCCTGAGAGGGAAAAACCAAAGACCAAACATTTTTCATCAATGATACTAGTCGTCCAGGCAAAACCATCTGGATCTGTTAAGGCTTCACAGACGACACCTAGTCTCATAAAACGAAGCTTCATCTCACGTGCCACCAAACCAGAACTCCCTGTTCCGAAAAAGTATACACGTTCTGACTGGTCGATCATCTGAGCCACACGTTCCAGCTGCTCATCGTCAATCAATCCTTGAGAAATTTCTCGAAGATTTGCATAACTTCTAAGGACTCTCTGAGTTAAAGGATTCATATCCTGTTGAGGAGCAGAAAGAGTATCTTTTTGTTGCTGATATTTGAAGATGAATTCTCGATAGCCTTTAAAACCACACTTCTTGGCAAAACGAGTGAGTGCTGCCTGGGAAATATGAAGTTTTTGCGTGACTTGTTGAGAGGATAAGTCATCATTTATGGTATCTGCCTGCAGAAAATAGCGGGCAATTTCTTGCTCTAAATCGGTCATCTCTTCAAAGTGAAGGTCGATAATCGTAGAGATATCTTGCTTATTCATGGAACTCCTTTTATAGCTATTTGCCAAAATTACTTTGGCAAATCTAACAAATAAAATAGCGCTTACCTCCATTATATCATAGAAAATACTTTTTGGACCAAAAAGGAAAAGTCTTTTCTTTTTCCATAATTTTCTACCTAAATTATGGTACAATGAAGAGTGTGATTTTGATTAGAAATGAGATTGATGTGTATGAGAAAATTCAATAGCCACTCGATACCGACACGGCTTAATTTGTTATTTGCAATCGTCATTTTGCTCTTTTTAGCAATTATTGGTCGTTTGCTTTATATGCAAGTTCTTCACAAGGATTTTTATGAAAACAAACTCGCTTCTGCTAGCCAAACTCGAGTAACCATGGGTTCCGCTCGTGGAGAAATTTATGATGCAACAGGAAAACCTTTAGTCCAAAATACCGTTAAACAAGTTGTTTCCTTTACACGAAGCAACAAGATGACTGCGGCTGATTTGAAGGATATTTCTAAAAAATTGTTGACCTATGTCACAGTCACCTCTCCAGAGTTGACGGACCGTCAAATGGCTGATTATTACTTGGCTGATGCTGAAGTTTATAAGAAGACAGTTGAAGCTCTTCCAAAAGATAAACGATATGATTCAGATGGCAATCAACTTTCCGAATCTGAACTCTATAACAACGCTGCTGAGAGTATTACTTCCAGTCAATTAAACTACTCAGAGGATGAAAAGAAGGCAATCTATATCTTTAGTCAGCTCAATGCAGTAGAAAATTTTGCGACAGGAAATATCCAAACGGATCCTTTGAGCGATACACAGGTAGCTGTGATTGCTTCTGCATCTAAGGAATTACCAGGTATTTCCATCTCTACTTCATGGGACCGAAAAGTCTTAGAAACCTCTCTTTCATCTATAGTTGGAAGTGTTTCGAGTGAAAAATCTGGTCTTCCAGCAGAAGAAGTGGATGCTTATTTGAAAAAAGGTTACTCACTCAATGACCGTGTTGGGACTTCCTATCTTGAAAAGCAATACGAAGAAGTCTTGCAAGGAAAACGTACTGTCAAGGAAATCCATTTGGACAAGCACGGAGACATGGAGAGTGTAGAAAATATCGAAGAAGGAAGCAAGGGTAAAAATATCAAATTAACCATTGATTTGGCCTTCCAAGATAGCGTAGACAGTCTCTTGAAGAGTTATTTCAACTCAGAACTTGCCAATGGTGGAGCCAGATATTCAGAAGGCGTCTATGCAGTAGCCCTCAATCCTAAGACAGGTGCTGTGTTAGCCATGTCAGGAATGAAGCACAATGTAGAGACTGGAGAACTGACCACAGACTCACTTGGTACAGTAACCAATGTCTTCGTACCAGGATCTGTCGTTAAGGCAGCTACCATCAGTTCAGGTTGGGAAAATGGGGTCTTGTCAGGAAATCAAACCTTAACAGATCAACCAATCGTCTTCCAAGGTTCTGCGCCTATCAATTCCTGGTATACCCCTTATTATGGTTCTTTCCCGATTACAGCCGTTGAGGCCTTGGAGTATTCATCCAATACTTACATGGTCCAAACTGCTCTTGGAATCATGGGGCAAACTTATCAGCCTAATATGACAGTAGGAACCAACAATCTTGAATCTGCCATGGGAAAACTTCGTTCAACCTTCGGTGAGTATGGTTTAGGAGTTTCTACAGGAATTGACCTACCGGATGAGTCAACAGGGTTTATTCCTAAAGACTACGATTTGGCCAACTATCTAAATAATGCTTTTGGACAGTTCGACAACTACACACCAATGCAGTTAGCTCAGTATGTGGCGACTATTGCCAATAATGGTGTCCGCTTAGCTCCTCATATCGTGGAAGGAGTCTACGACAACAACGAACAAGGTGGTTTGGGAGAGCTCATTAAGCAAACGGACAGCACAGAAATGAATAAGATTAATATTTCTGAGTCTGACATGTCTATCTTGCAACAAGGCTTTTACCAAGTATCTCACGGAACAAGTGCTCTTACGACAGGTCGTGCCTTTTCAAATGGGGCAGCAGTATCCATCAGCGGAAAAACCGGTACAGCCGAAAGTTACGTTAACGGCGGCCAAAAAGCCAACAATACCAACGCAGTAGCCTATGCGCCAACCGATAATCCGCAGATTGCAGTCGCAGTTGTTTTCCCGCATAATACGAATCTAACTAATGGTGTCGGACCTTCGATTGCTCGCGACATTATCAATCTATACAACCAACACCATCCAATGAACTAGAAAGGAAGCCATGCTTTACCCAACACCTATAGCTAAGCTGATTGACAGTTATTCTAAACTTCCAGGTATCGGGATTAAGACAGCTACCCGACTGGCCTTTTATACCATTGGGATGTCGGATGATGACGTCAATGAATTTGCAAAAAATCTTCTTGCAGCCAAGCGAGAATTGACCTATTGCTCTATTTGTGGACGATTGACAGATGAGGATCCTTGTTCTATCTGTACAGATCCTAGCCGTGATCAGTCTACGATTCTGGTCCTGGAGGATAGCCGAGATGTTGCTGCCATGGAAAATATCCAAGAATACCACGGACTTTACCATGTTTTACACGGCTTGATTTCTCCTATGAATGGGATTAGTCCTGATGATATCAATCTGAAAAGTCTCATGACTCGCCTCATGGAGAGTGAAGTTTCTGAGGTCATCGTAGCCACCAATGCAACAGCAGATGGTGAGGCGACCTCCATGTATATCTCTCGACTACTTAAACCTGCAGGGATTAAGGTTACTCGTCTAGCAAGAGGTCTAGCAGTAGGAGCTGATATCGAATATGCAGATGAAGTAACGCTCCTAAGAGCTATTGAAAATCGTACAGAACTTTAGTCTGTAAGGATATAGAACAGGCAATTAACTAGCAGATACGATATATAAGAAATCAAGAGACTGGATTTATTTTTAATCCAGTCTCTTTTGTGCTATTCAAGTTTAAAAAAATAAACAAATGTGATATACTAAAAAGCGAGTATTCTAGTAGAAATAGGACAATCATATGAAACAAACAATTATTCTATTATATGGTGGACGCAGTGCAGAGCGTGAAGTATCTGTATTGTCAGCTGAGAGTGTCATGCGTGCGGTTAACTATGACTGTTTTGAAGTCAAAACTTTCTTTATCAGCCAGTCTGGTGATTTCATCAAAACCCAAGAATTTACCCAAACTCCTGGCCAAGATGAACGTCTCATGACCAATGAAACGATTGATTGGGACAAGAAAATTGCTCCAAGTGCCATCTACGAAGAAGGCGCAGTTGTTTTTCCAGTTCTTCATGGACCTATGGGAGAAGACGGTTCCGTTCAAGGTTTCCTAGAAGTCTTGAAAATACCTTATGTCGGTTGCAACATCTTGTCCTCAAGCCTTGCTATGGACAAAATCACGACTAAACGTGTCTTGGAATCTGCTGGGATTGCCCAAGTCCCTTACGTAGCCATTGTTGAAGGGGATGACTTAGCTTCTAAGATCGCAGAAGTTGAAGAAAAATTAAGGTATCCAGTCTTTACCAAACCATCTAATATGGGTTCTAGTGTTGGTATTTCTAAGTCTGAAAATAAAGAGGAACTCCATCAAGCTCTCGAACTCGCCTTTAAATATGATAGCCGTGTCTTGGTAGAGCAAGGCGTCAATGCGCGTGAAATCGAAGTTGGACTTTTAGGAAACTATGATGTCAAGAGCACTCTACCTGGTGAAGTTGTCAAGGACGTAGCCTTCTATGACTACGAAGCGAAATACATCGATAACAAGATTACGATGGATATTCCAGCCAAGATTAGTGATGATGTAGTGGCAGTCATGCGTAAAAATGCAGAAGCTGCCTTCCGTGCTATTGGCGGGCTTGGTCTCTCACGTTGTGACTTCTTCTATACAGATAAGGGAGAAGTTTTCCTAAATGAGCTCAATACCATGCCAGGATTTACCCAGTGGTCTATGTATCCCTTGCTCTGGGACAATATGGGGATTAGCTATCCAGAACTAATCGAGCGTTTGGTGGAGCTTGCTAAAGAAAGTTTTAACAAGCGTGAAGCGCACCTGTTGTAAAGATAGCTATAAGGGCGGGGCAAGACTCCCTGCCCCTTTTTAAAGGAGTAAACATGAAACTTACGATTCACGAAGTTGCGCGTGTTGTCGGTGCAAAAAATGATGTGACAGGCTATGCGGACAGTCCACTAGTTAAGGCAGAGTTTGATAGTCGTTTGATTGGGCCTGGTGATCTATTTGTGCCACTCAAGGGGGCGCGTGATGGTCATGACTTTATCGAGACGGCTTTTGAAAACGGCGCTGTTGTAACCTTGTCAGAGAAGGAAGTAGCAGATTATCCTTACATTTTAGTAGAGGATGTTTTGACAGCCTTTCAAGCTCTTGCAGCTTATTACCTTCAAAAGACAGGAGTAGATGTCTTTGCTGTTACAGGTTCGAACGGTAAAACCACTACCAAGGATATGTTGGCGCATTTACTTTCTACAAGCTACAAAACCTACAAAACGCAAGGAAATTACAATAACGAGATTGGACTACCTTATACAGTTCTCCATATGCCAGATGACACTGAGAAGTTAGTCTTGGAAATGGGACAGGATCACTTGGGAGATATTCATCTTTTGTCTGAACTGGCTCATCCGAAAACAGCTATTGTGACTCTGGTCGGAGAGGCACATTTGGCCTTCTTCAAGGACCGTTCTGAGATTGCCAAAGGTAAATTACAGATTGCTGATGGAATGGAGAAAGGTAGCTTGCTCTTGGCGCCAGCTGATCCCATTGTAGAGGATTATCTACCTGCTGACCAAAAAGTAGTTCGTTTTGGTCCGGGTGCAGAACTCGAAATTACAGAATTAACTGAGCGTAAGGATAGCTTGACTTTCAAGGCTAATTTCTTGGAGAAATCCCTTGATTTACCAGTAACTGGTAAGTACAATGCGACTAATGCTATGATTGCTTCTTACGTTGCCCTGCAAGAAGGAGTGACTGAAGAGCAGATAGGTCAAGCCTTCCAGAATCTAGAGTTGACCCGCAATCGTACCGAGTGGAAAAAGGCTGCCAACGGTGCAGACATCTTATCAGATGTCTACAATGCCAACCCAACAGCCATGAAGTTGATTTTAGAAACTTTCTCTGCTATCCCAGCAAATGAAGGTGGTAAGAAAATAGCAGTTCTGGCGGATATGAAAGAACTTGGAGACCAGTCTGTTCAACTTCATAATCAAATGATTTTGAGCCTGTCACCAGATGTCCTTGATACTGTTATTTTCTACGGTGAAGATATCGCTGACCTAGCTCAATTAGCTAGTCAAATGTTCCCAATCGGCCATGTTTACTACTTCAAGAAAACAGCTGAGGAAGACCAGTTTGAAGCCATGGTCAAGCAAGTTAAGGAGAGTCTTGGAGCTAAAGACCAGATTCTGCTTAAAGGTTCGAACTCTATGAATCTAGCTAAGCTAGTAGAAAGTTTAGAAAATGAGCGCAACTGATTTTGTCAAGGCTATACAGAGAATGTTGGCCATCACTGATACTGGTTTGACCTATACAAAGGACACTTTTGACCGTGAACGTTATGAGGATTTACGTCAGATTTTATCGAACGTATTGCAGGAGACTACGGATCTTAATCAAGAGGAATTGACTGCGATCTTAAAACCAACAGCTAGCTATGCAACTCCCTTGATGGATGTAAGGGCTTGGATTATTCAAGACCAGAAGATTTGTTTGGTTAGAGGACAAGGAGAGGATACTTGGGCATTACCTGGAGGCTTTGGTGAAGTAGGCTATTCCCCTAAGGAAAATATTCGAAAAGAAGTTCAGGAAGAAACAGGCTTTTTTGCAGAAGTAGGCTCTTTATTGGCTATTTTTGATACCAATCGCTTTCAAATGCAGAGTAAGCAGTATGCCAAGTTTGTATTTGATTGTCGACTATTGGATGGGGACTTTCAAGAAAATCAAGAAGTTGCTGAATTAGGATTTTTCGACATTTCGGCTCTCCCTCCCTTATCTGAAAAAAGAATAACTAAGGAACAAATGGATATTCTATGGCAAGTTTATCAGGGTGAGCGGAAACAATATGTTGATTAGAAGCTTTGTTTTATCTTAAGGCCACTAGCTTCTTTGGAACACAAAAATATTAGAAATAAATGTAAGCTATGATCTATAGAGATAAGTAAGAGAATGGCTTATATGAAAATGAGGAAAATTATATGAATGTTTGGGATGCTTTATTTACCACCCATCCGACGGAACCACCCCAATTTGGATTTACTTGGTACGCAAGCACATTTGCCTTACTGTTTTTGACAATTTATCTTGCTTATCGCTATCGTGATAATAAGGTTTGTCAACGATTATTCCAGATTATACAGGCAATACAGTTAATCTCGCTTTACAGCTGGTATTGGATCAATCAGTTCCCACTGTCAGAAAGCTTGCCTTTTTATCATTGTCGATTAGCCATGTTTGTAGTTCTACTACTGCCAGGTGTTTCAAAAACCAAACAGTATTTTGCTTTGCTTGGAACCTTCGGGACGATTGCAGCCTTTGTTTATCCAATACCAGACGCTTACTCTTTCCCACACATCGTTATTTTGTCCTTTATTTTCGGACATCTAGCCCTTCTTGGAAATTCCTTGATTTATCTTTTAAACAACTACGATGCTCGTCTGTTGGATTTCAAAGGTATTCTTATACTGACCTCTTTACTTAATGGTTTGATTTTTATAGTCAATTTATTGACGGGTGGAGATTACGGTTTTATGACAAAACCACCATTGGTGGGAGACCATGGTCTTGTGGTTAATTATATTATTGTCACTCTATTTTTGACTTGTGCTATTTTCCTCTTCTCTAAAGGTTTTCAAGTCATCACTCAGGAGAAGGCAGAAAGAAGATTGAAAATCTGGCAGAAATAAAAAATATTTTCCCAACCGCTTGACTTTTATCTGAGAATTTTGATACAATAGTAGGCGGTATTGTTTACCCCATTTGTAAGGCCCCGGAACCTTTCAAATACCCTGCGGACCGGAACATCCGCCCTGTAAACAAAAACGACATTCATATAGGAGAAATCATGAACAAAACTACATTCATGGCTAAACCAGGCCAAGTAGAACGCAAATGGTACGTTGTTGACGCAACTGATGTACCTCTTGGACGCCTTTCAGCAGTTGTTGCTAGCGTACTTCGCGGAAAAAACAAACCAACATTCACACCACACACTGATACAGGTGACTTCGTAATCGTTATCAATGCTGAAAAAGTTAAATTGACTGGTAAAAAAGCATCTGATAAGATCTACTACACTCACTCAAACCACCCAGGTGGATTGAAATCAATCTCTGCTGGTGAACTTCGTTCTAAAAATGCAGTTCGTTTGATCGAGAAATCAGTTAAAGGTATGCTTCCACACAATACTCTTGGCCGTGCTCAAGGTATGAAATTGAAAGTATTCGTTGGAGCTGAGCACACTCACGCTGCACAACAACCAGAAGTTCTTGATATTTCAGGACTTATCTAAGGAAAGGAACAATAAAGTATGTCACAAGCACAATATGCAGGTACTGGACGTCGTAAAAACGCTGTTGCACGCGTTCGCCTTGTTCCAGGAACTGGTAAAATCACTGTTAACAAAAAAGATGTTGAAGAGTACATCCCACACGCTGACCTTCGTTTGGTCATCAACCAACCATTCGCAGTTACTTCAACTGTAGGTTCATACGACGTTTTCGTTAACGTTGTAGGTGGTGGTTACGCTGGTCAAGCAGGAGCTATCCGTCACGGTATCGCTCGTGCCCTTCTTCAAGTAGACCCAGACTTCCGCGATTCATTGAAACGCGCAGGACTTCTTACACGTGACTCACGTAAAGTTGAGCGTAAGAAACCAGGTCTTAAGAAAGCTCGTAAAGCATCACAATTCTCAAAACGTTAATCAATACGATTATATCAACGTTTCGAAACACTTCATGGTTCACACCATGGGGTGTTTTTTTGATGATTTTTAGCAAAATTCACACCACTTTTCACACCAAATTCACACCATTATTTTTTTAGATTTCGAAAGGCAATTTCCCCAACAGCCATTGGGATTACATTTGAAGTGTTGACATAAGTCTTAGTTGTAATCGTATCACTATGAGTGAGTGCTTCAGAAATAGCTTCCATAGAGGTTCCAGCTTGTTTAGCGAGTGTGGCTCCTGTATGTCGTAATTTATGAGGGGTTGCATGTGCAAGTTCTGGATGACGACGCTTAACAGATTTCATCTTATTGTTAAGATAATCAGCATGGAGACAACTGTTTACATTTCCCTTTGTATCAATGTACGTAAACACATACTGTTCTGGAGTCTGGATAATATTGAATTTAGCCAGTTCAATTTTTTGTTGTTTTTTTCCATTCCTGAAGCAAGTCAGTTAACTCATTAGGAATTCGAAAAGTTGTCTTCTTGTTTCCTTTGGTAGAATTTGGATTTTTGTATTTATCTAAAGCTTTTACTAACTTAATTTCTTGTTCCTGTGTATTGATATGCTTCCATTGCAAAGCGTAACTCTCTGATTTTCTATCTCCCAAGAAGAAAGTAGTATAGAATAAAACATAGTCTTTGAATAGAATCTTTTCAGTCTCTAAATCTTTTTCAAAAGCTGTAAACCATGCTTGAAGTTCTTCTTGAGATAGAGATAAATCTTCATCTTTTTTTGATTCCTGTAGCTTGATATTCTTAGTGGCTTTGATACGACTTATCGTTTTTGATAGGCGATTAGTTTCGATATACTCTAATTCTTCTGCCCAGTCAAAGATAGAGTTAACGTAGCTCCTGATAACTTTGAAATTTGCATATTCTTCAGCCTTTTGAGTCATTAGATTTAGTATAACTTGTTTATTTTGATTAAGAAAGTCTATTGAATAATTCCCAAGTAAGGGTAAGATGTGTTTTCTAAAAGCAATTTCTGTTCCAACTATAGTTGCTTGAGAAGGTGGTTTAGCAGTAGAAGTTGTCTGACCTGCTTTGTAGGATTCCCACCAAACGTTTTGATAGAAATCTGAAAAGAGGATAGAACCGCTATTCTCCAATGAAGCAGAACCTCCACTAAGAATTTTATCAATCTTATTTTGAAGTTCTAGTTCGTATCTTTTTGCTTCACTCTTTGTTTTGAACCGTTTTTAAATCACTTTCTTATCAATACCTAGCGAAGATTTAACCTCCTCAGGAATATAAACACGTAAGCGATAGGTTCCGTTTTTAGTTTTTGTAATAGACATAGTATTCTCCTTTTGAATTGAGCTAGAAAATACCATGGTTACATTATAACAAATGA
Organism: Streptococcus infantis; assembly: GCF_964243025.1. Taxonomy (GTDB): domain Bacteria; phylum Bacillota; class Bacilli; order Lactobacillales; family Streptococcaceae; genus Streptococcus; species Streptococcus infantis_N. Next base: position 55,018 of record NZ_CAXTDJ010000003.1, on the reverse strand, counting down.
CCATAGAATTTCTACTGCTTTTGTAACCAGCGATTGATTTCTGTTTTATCGAATCGAACGGTTTTTCCAATACGAATGATAGGTAAACCTTTCCGGACCCAACTATCAAGCGTGTTATTGGAAATTCCTAGATAGTCGCAAGTTTGCTGTTTGTTCAAAAATGGACTTCCAAGAGTGCTATTGTTCAACCGATTTTTGATTTCGTGCTTGAGTGTAAGTCAGCAATCAAAACCTGAATTTGATGAATCTGTTCATCTGGTAGAATAACTTGCATTAGTTTCTCCTATTCTGTGGTAAAATAGGAGTAGTGATAGTACTTTCACTACTCTTTAGGTCTGTCAGTTGCTCTGCTAAAAGTGTCTGACAGACTTTTTATATTATCGTAAAACTCCGTTGTATATTCTTTCACACCATAAGGAGTTTCATGTTTTGTGGTACGTGAAAATGTCGGAGGACTGTTAATTTTATAAGTTTCTATAAGCTCACCCTTTGTTGTTGTAATTTCCAAAGGCTTTTCAATTCCTCTGCTAGTTCGATAAATTCTGATACCCTTGGGATACATGTATAGGCGCGCACCTTTTATAATTGCTTTATTTTGTGACCCCTCATCATCACCTATCTGTAAATTAGATAAATAAGCAATCAAATAATTCCCAACCCTGTCAGCTCTCCGTAACCTTTTGGTCTTTGTAAAACCCTGCCCCCACATTTTAGCAAGGTCATTGTTAGGAATTGTTAGCTCTGAATCATTCTTTAATAACACATGCAAATGCCACCTTCCACTAGCTTGTGGTTCAATGACCGTAATGTAATCAACCTTTCCAAACTGATTACGAATGCGACGAATGAACGCTTTGAAATCCCTATAAACTATAGCTGTTTCGGTAACATGGTCACGATAAGTCAACGTAATCCAAAGCTGATTTTTTCCGCCAGTAAAATTATGGGCTATTATTCGCCGTAACTTCTTCATAGTTTGCTTTGTTGACTTAAGATTATCTAACCTACTATTGTTTGAAGTATCCATAGCGTGAATTTCTCCGGTCTCAAGATTTACGTAACGCTTGCCTTCTATCACTTTAATAGTTTGCTCTTGCTGACCGTTAGCGGTAGTAATCTCCACCGTATTGCCGTAAACATAACTCTTTACTACCTTACTATGTTCGATTTGCTTCATGCTTTGTACCTATAAAAATATGTTTCTGTGATCTTGTTTGACGCTTTATCTAGTTAAGGCGTCAAAAAATAATGAATTTCTTTTTATTTCATGCTTCTATTGAGAGCAGGAACCCTGAGAGGAGAAAGCTAATCAGTATCGGTACGGTTGAACCAAGTTCAACCGCACCGTACCAATCAGTTTACTAACTCTCAGCCTACTGTTCAATAGACTTTCACGACATAAAGCCAAAATTCATTAATTAAATGGTGCTTTTGCTAGTTTGAGTATCGTTTGGCGATGTCATTGAGTACTAGCTCTCTATCTTTAATGTAAGGTATCATAATACGTCGAACTGGTTCCCCATGAATCTGAGCGAATCCTTTGCCGGCTGGAGATGATTCAGGTTTGTCTGATTCGTCTGTGATTTCAAAAACCATTCGAACTCCTTCGGTAGTTACTCCGCCAAGTGCTACCCGAATTCCAAGGTTGCCTCGTCCTTCAGTTCCTCCGAAATAGGTAGAGTCAGCCTGTTGGAGTCCTACAATAAGGCGGTAGCCCCCTCTCCCTGCTCCAAGGCTACGAGAGAGCCGTAGCATATCCTTGAATTGTCTTAAAAAATCATCACGTTCTTTTTTAGTAGTGTAGCTCTCAACGAGGCTTGATAGCTCATCGATGATGATATAGACGACTTTATCGCCAATATCCTCTACTCCAGTTTGGTATAATTTGAATTGATGATATAGCTTATTCCACGCCACTTTAGTATCTTCAGCTGAAGCATAATTTTTACTAGTGTAGAACGGATACCAATCTTTACCTCGTTTGTAATCCAGAATAAAGAGTTCATCTTGGTTATTCTTTAAATTATCAATAAGCCATATCCAATAAGTCAAAGTTCCTGTTTTTCCAGCTCCAGTCGAACCGGTTAAGAGCAGATGACTGTTCAGTTTAATCAACTGATAGTTTCCTTTTCGGTCAGCCCATAGTGGGAAATTTCTATTTGTCTTCCCTCTGATATTTTCTCTATTCTGATTTATTAAAGAGATTGGCAAAATATCAAGCTCCCTTTCACGTTCAACACGGGCTAATTCAGCTAACCTCACTTCGTGATTCTTTGATATTTTATCTACAAATATCACTGGAGTTGACCATTTAGAAGATGTCTCAAAATTATGAAGATAAAGCTCTCCTAAATCTTGAAATTCCCAACCTGCCATTAGTCCATAGGACTTGAAACGTTCTTTGAGCTCACTTAGTTCCTGATGTTTAGGCCTATTATGAAAATGGACGACCAAGTGATTTTTAATCCAATTTCGTCCTGAGATAAGTTCTTTTAGCCTTTCATCATTCTCCCAGTCAGCAATCAAAATAGAATCGAACCAAGCAGCGAAGGTGTTGTATCTGTCTTGTGGGGATGGTTCAGATTGAGTGGATTGTGTTGCAATAGTAGGTCCACTAAACTGATTCTTAATTGAAATAAAGATTGTAATTATAGGAGCTACAAAACTTGCCACCAAACCGGCAAGAATCTTCCAAATTATATCGCCACCTGCTTCTTGCTTTTCTATCCATCGATAAGATAGAAGCCAGTTGTGTCTGAATTTTGGAAATGCAAATAGCATAATTACTAAAAGAAAAAATAAAAACATACCCATATTTGTACCCTCCAAAAATTATAACTCAATGTTTTCATCGGCTTCAATTACTGTAGCAGTCAAACTAAGTTGATTGCGGTATTCACCATAGACGACAGCTTTTTCGATGTTTGTAACATCACATATAGTTACCATTGGCTGAAAAACAGTATAGTCTTCGAGCGAAGCTAGAGGAACTTTCACTGTGATTTGGGCACCTAGATTCGTCTTGCTATTTGGATACTCACTGTTATCCTTATAAATTAGAAGTAAGACCTTTACTCCTTTTTCGACCTCTGAACCCGTATCGGTTTTCTCTATCCAACGTGTTGCAGAAATGAAGCGAAGTTCTTTTCTTAAGAAAAATTGAGATGTATTGAATGCAGTAAAGTAATTTAAATTTTTCAAAGACATAATGATGTCCTCCATCTTAAAATTCATAAAGAAACAAATTATAGAAATAGTTTCTATGGCGTTAAAAATAGAAACAAAATATATTATTTGTTTCTAGATTAGTTTATCAGAATTAATAAAGCTTGTCAACAAAAAAAGAATCTTTTTTTTAAAAAAGATTCTAAAAGGGTGTAAAAGTATGATATAATAGATTTAACTTGAGGAGGTATTGGTATGAAATTAACTAGAAAAACAGTTAAAGAGCTTTGTCTTAGTCTTACTAAAGCAACGTTAGAGTTTACTGGATATGATTTAACAGATGAGTCTGGGTATTTAATAGCAGAGATGGAGGGGGAACAACCTTTATTAATTTATTGTTTAAGTAAACAATTTTCTGATAAAGAAAGTCCTACATTTAAAGCAGATGGAAAAGCTTTGACTAAATTAATACACTTCGTAGAATCAAATGCTGAGCCACTTAAACCTTGTATTGCTTATAATTTTACCAAGGGGAATATATCATTATTTGAAACGGTGATAGTCTCAATTGAAGATATTCGAGAACTGACAAGAGTTGGGGGGGTATTTTCAGACGCAGGGGGTCATCTACATTTGAACACGGATTTAATTTCAGATTTACCTAAGTCTACAATTTATAAAAAATGGAAAATAGTTGAATAATTATTATTTCTATTTTTAAAAAAATTATTAAAATTTGAAAAGTTTACTTTTTTATGTTCTGACTTGACAAAATGCTGAATATGTTATACAATAATATACGTAGAAAAGAACTATCGCTTTTAGCGTAGCCAAAGAATTACTGGTCGGTCTGTTTTGGTCAGTCATTCGCAGATAGGCTTATTTGGGTTTTATATGTTTTTCCGCAAACAGACAACTAATAAATATATCGTAGAAAGAGGTGTAAATAGCCTCTTTATTTTTTTGAGAAAAGGTATAATATGTTAAGAAATTTAATTCTTAGTTATAGAACATTGATGGATACCCGATACAAATTTACTACTACTCAGACCATTTCTGGACAAACTACAAATAAATATATCGAATTAAGCTTCACAGAACCGAATTTCCATCATCTTATAGGTTTGCACAAACTTAAAGGGGTAGATAAAGTCAAGTGTTTCAATGGCAAGGGAGCTCAGGAGATATATAACCAAATTTTGGGAAATCATATTACTTTTTATGATTTAGATAAAGATACATCTCAGCACAAAGTTGCATTTTTATCTAGGGCAACTTCTCTGAATCTAATTTATACAATGTTGGATAATATAAGTGTCAACTTAAAGGGATTGTATTATTTTGACCCCCAAAAAATAGGTTCTAAGATTAAAGCAAAGTATTTATTGCATTTTCAATATAGAGATAAAGAATTTTATTTTTTGTTTGATAAATCCTCTAAGAAAGTTAAGAATACTGATATTTGCTACCCAGTTTCAGTTTTTCGAAAAAAAATACAGAGCGAAATGAGAGCAGGGAATACCGCAAAACATTATGAAATGGGTCAAACTCTTATCAACTTAGTGAAAGTTGAAAAAATACAGGGAGAAACCACTACTATACTATATAATAAAAAATAGCTTCTTGATATCAAGTAAGCTATTTTTTGATAGTGATTGTTGCTATATATGGTGTGAACTTTTTGGTAAAATCTAGCTCAATTCGTGTATTTTTAGGGTAAAATTCACACCATTCAACTGAAATTGATTCAAATTAGACGAAATTGCTCTTTCTGAAAACGTGGGGAAACATTGATTTTAAGAGGATATTGAAACTTATTTAAATAAAAGTGTTTCCAACCAGGTCTTAAGAAAGCTCGTAAAGCATCACAATTTAGTAAACGTTAATTCGATAGAATTACTATACATACAAAGAGCACCTTTCGTGGTGTTCTTTTTTCGATTTTCTTACTAAATTGAGGGATATATAGTAGTATTTTTTAGTAATACTTGATATTTTGGTATAATATGATTATTAAATAGTCTGAATATATAGTAACAAGGAGGAAGTAATGGCTGATTTTTTTGCTGGGAAAATTGTTTATCTTGATGAGCAAGCTGTTTTTGATTTTTTAGAATTACATCAAAATGGGATACAATCTGATATCATAAAACGTGTGTCCGAAAATATGGTTGAGGTAGATGCCGAGGGAAAGGTTGGTATGAATTTCTTTACTCGATTTAAAATAGGACTCTCTGGAAATGCTTCATATCAACGAAGCGGTGTAGTAGAATCACAGATTACCTCTACATTGCTAAGTAACTTTAAAAAGTTTGCGACCAATAAAAAAGGTTCTTCAAAAGTGGAACGTTTAGATAATGTTAAACTTTTTATTGAAAAAGACTCCCCCGCTTTTTACCGTAACATCACTCCTGTTCTCGATATGATTAGTGATATTACTAAAATGAATAGTATTACAGATGATGATAAAAATAATTTTAAAGGTATTGAAATAAAGAATATTGAACGAACTTTGGACCGACTTTCTGGATATTATGAAATTAAGGGAATTAGTTCCGAGAGTAATGAAAGTGTTTTCAGATTCAATATATCGGGTCTACGTAATAATTATACGTTGAGTGACTTAACCAAGATGGATGTCAAACTTTATGGAATTAAGGTTGGAGAAGTAGATTCAATTGATTTAAGTTTTAATACAATGATAGATAGATTATCAAACCAGAGACAGTCACAACTAGGAGCTGACTTTGATGAAGAACAAAATAATGAGAAAATACCGATATATGATGTTCTAGTGGCAGGTGTGTAATGGTAAGATTTAATATTTTTTTTGAGCCAGTTCAAAAGTTTAATGAAAGGGTCGCAAAATTAGATAACTATGTTTCATTTAATGAGGTTATTATAAATTGGACTAAAGATTCTACTATTATTGATATAATAAAACCTCTAATAGATAAAAAGAATTGTATTTTTAGAATGGATACCTACTCGCTTTCTGGGAGCCTAGTTTTTGAAAATATTGATTTATTAATCAAAATTTTTAATGATTCAGGAACTGAAGAAATATATCTTCATAATCCCCCTAAAAAATTCTTTAATTCATTAAAGCAACAAGTTAAATCAGAATTTTTAAATATTGAACAAAGTACTTTTGCAAAAATTAGTGAGGAGCAACTTAAAAGGATTTCTGAAGATTTAAATGAAAAAATAGTTGGTCAAGAAAAAGCTAAGAAAAGTTTATTAAGGAAATTGGTTACTCAGTTGGTGCGTACGAATGCGAAACCACTAGTATTAATGTTTTATGGTGAACCAGGAATAGGAAAAACTGAAACAGCAAAACAACTATCATTTACACTGTATGGAAATAACAATTTTATTAGAGAACAAATGTCGATGGTTGGTGGTGAATCAAGTGTAAAATATTTTAAATCAACAAACCATAGCGAGGACTCATTTTCTAAAACATTACTAAACAGAGAATCTAATGTTATTTTGCTTGATGAGTTTGCTTTAGCTCCTGCATTTTTTCATAGCACCTTCTTTCAAATGTTTGATGAAGGCGTTTATGAAGACCAAAATTATAAAGTAGATTTAAGTAACTCAATTATTATTTGCACTTCTAATTTTAAAAGTCGTTTAGAAATGGAAAAAAATATTGATATAGCATTATTGAGCCGATTTGATGGTTTTGTTAAATTTTCTCCACTATCTATTGATGAGAAAAAGCAAATTTTAAAATTGACGTATTCAAAAATTATTAGCTCTGAATATATAGATGAAAGGTATCAGGAATATCTAGATGAGGACAAGATATTAGCTTGTATTGAATCGCATCTAAACACCCTCCCTAATGTTAGAGCAATAAGGAAGTACGTTGAAGATGTTGTTGCGGATGAATTATTGGAGGTCATAATAAATGGTAAATCAAACTGATTAGGATAATAATTTTAGAGAACGATAAAGATTATGGAGTGGAGAATTTAAAATGAAAAAATTGAAAAAACTAACTTTTTATAAAACGATTTGGTTTTGGTTAACTATATGTTTATTGGTCTACATATTTAGACAATCTACAGTTGTTAAAATATTTATTGATATCGTTTCTTATGTTTATCAGCAAGTCATAAGTGAACCGATTGCATTTTTGGCATTTCTTATCAGTATTATTACTGTATATATAGAAAGAATTAATGTTTTAAAAACAGATAGAAGAGCTAAATTATCCATCTCCTATAAAAAAGAGGAGATGTCAGAAGTAAAAGCTGAATTCAATGGTGAGAAAAAGGAGATTGAGGTACCTAAGCTAAGAATATATGAAAATTCAGGAACCATAAAGTCTACTTACATATTCACACCTTATATTAAAAATAATGATGTAAAAAATGATACAATAGATGATAACTATTTTTCATTTAATGCAGTTCATATCCATCTTAATGAAAATAGTAATTTTTTCAATCCAGCCAGGCTACATTATAATAATTGTATTGCTCCCAATTCGTTCATTTCGAATAATCCAAATGAAAATCAATCTCATTTTATTTTTTGTTTATTCGAAGGTGTAGATGGTTCTTATAAATTATTATTGCTTGTTTATTTAAAAAATGAAAATGGAAACTATGATCTTCAAGTTATTGATAGGGTAGATGCATTAAATAAAGGAGCGGTGGATTTGCAACATTACTATAATCAGTTTAAAAAGTGTGAAAAATATCTTTCTGAAAATAATATCATCATCTCTTGAGTTAAATAAATAGACCTTTACAGTGAATATTAATCAAAAATGCCTCACTAATTAAGTGAAGCATTTTTGATTGTATAGAAGATACTGCATAGTCTATTTTTAGCCTTATTGAAATGATTTCAGGTCATTTTAGTTTAATTTTGGGAATCAAGAAAGGCTTTAAATCAATATTTCTGGCGTTAACAAGTCTAAAAAAATCTTGGAACAAGTTTTGCATGTTCACCATAATATTTTATAGATTCCTTTCATACCAAGGGTTTAGCCCCTGTTTCTTAAATTTTACTGCCCACTTCTGCCCAGAAATGAGTAGTGTAAAAATCTTAACTATTATACCATGTTTAGTTTGAATGACAAAGTGAGGTAGTGTAAAATAAGTTGTGTAAACACCAAAAGGAATAAATACGTTATAGTAGAGTTGCGAAACATTACTAGAAAAAGATTTATTCCTATGACTCAGTTTCCGCATAACTACTTAACTTTCTAGTCCAAAAGCAAGATATTGATAATAACAGAAGGAGAAACTTTCTCTTTTTTAGTTCAACTTATTCAATTTTTTTATTAAATATTGTAATAGAAGGTCAAAAGATGTTGGTATCATGCTACACTAAAATAAATAAAAACAAAACCTTGTCAAACCAGGCTTGAAAAAAGCTCGTAAAGCATCACAATTTAGTAAACGTTAAAACTTATTTACACTTATTGAAAGCATCTCGTATCAAAAATACGGGGTGCTTTTTCTGTTCACCCCAAATTTTTGTAACTAGGTGATACTTGAAACGGACCTAACCTATTCCCCTATTTCACTTAAACTTATTCATATTTTATGAAATTAATCAGTAGATATAGTTCTGAAAAGCCTTGATATTTCGCTCTTTTTAGTTCAAGTGAAAACAATACTTTCCAAACTAGGTCTTAAGAAAGCTCGTAAAGCATCACAATTTAGTAAACGTTCTTCGAAAGAATGACTATACTTACAAAGAACACCTTTTTTTTGTACGTTCTTACTAAATTAGCGCAATTGACGCAGTTGTTGCGACTTTAGTCGCTTACAAATGTGGCTGCAACCTGACAAAGTCAGTTGTCTCAAAACGTTAATCAATACGATACTGTCAACATTTCGAAACGCTTCATGGTCCACACCATGGGGTGTTTTTTTGATGAATTTTAGAAAACCCATACAACTTTACTCGAAAGAATGCTATAATAGCTTAGAATAACTGATCCTCTGTTGGAATACATTTATGGGGGATTACGATATCACTTGTCTTAAAGGTTAGCTTGTTCTGTTAGACAATTGGATTTTGAATTCCTTTTTTTCAATTGTTTTTATACATCTTGAAAATTCAAATTGGTGTAGTTGTTATCCAATCCTTATGAACGAGTTGTATCAGGGGAGAGTTTCAGTATATTATTTAAAGAATTGTCTACTCTAACTACAGAGTATAGTTTAGCAAATTATCGTCTTATGATAATATTTTGGGCTTTGAACATGCAATTTCTATTGGGAAAAGTGTTGAGATTTCTAGCTTGTAGATTTTCTTGCTTGTGCAGAACTAAGTTATGAGACGGATGCTCGAAATCGTGAAAAATTTAAAGTAAAAGATTTTACAAAAAATCAGCAGAGGTGGGAAATGAGAGTCGTTTTATTGCCAATTTATTATAAGGATGAGAATAGAATAGAAACTTGTCAGATTTTTATTAGAGATAGCGAAGAATTATGTATTCTTGATGTTGATAGAGATTCGGGTTTTGAACGCTATGAAGCCGACTCTTTCTTTGAGGCGCTTACGAACTATCGTCTGGATTTGGAGAAAGAAGGCGGGATTCTACAATGTAATGGAGCTGACAGGTGTGTATTTCCATCTCCGATGCAGATGAATTTTGGAGGAGAAAAAGCCTATTTCTTGGAAATGGGAAAACAAGCCAGTTTAAACAATGTTTATGAGATTTTTGACCAAGATAAACCAAACTTAAACTGTGTCAGTGTCGCAGAACAGAAACAATTTTATGATGATTGGTTTACTAGCCTAGTAGGTGGGAGCCATTAAACCTTCAGTTTAAAAGTAGCTATCGGAATAAATCTTAGTAACCTATGTCCTGGGCCGTGTGACAGATGAAAGAATTGTAGATAGACATTATCACGGAAGATTTGGAGAATACGAGTTGAAATTAAACTAAAGACTTACTTAGTCCATGTTATGGGTGGTATCTAAAGAGAGATGATTTTGACTGGATAGATAGTTGGGGAATTAGGGGGACTGAATGTTGTATTATAAAACAATTTGAAATCACACGAATGACTTTGATACAATCATAATGTGCTCAGAAATAGATGCAGGAGATGACGAAACACTTCATGGTTCACACCATGGGGTGTTTTTTGATGATTTTTAGCAAAATTCACACCACTTTTCACACCACTAGTCTTTGTCTTATACAATTTCTTCCTAGTATCAGTTTAGTATGATATAATTAAATACGAATAATTTAAAGGAGTTATAAATGAAAATAGGAAAAGGCATCAATTGGATTTTGATTCTGTTAAGTTGCTTAGTTGCTATAGTACTGATAAGTTTTATGTTCCTCTTTAATCATAAGAAGCAAGATACAGAAGCAGTAAGTACTACAAAAGAACAGGTTTCTACTACTAGTACGACAGCGACTAGTACAACAACCACTAGTTCGACGACTACTCAAGATAGTGTTACGACTACTGAGGAAAAACTCTCGACACAAGAAGAGCAAACGAATGCTGAATCACAAAAAATAGATGAGCAAGCTATTCTCAATGGAGATTTCTCTACTCTAGTTGGAACTTGGAGAAATGGACTTGGGAAAGAGTTTACATTCGATAAAAATGGGCTAGTAGACAGTGGAAGTATTGAAAAAAAGAGCATGGGTAGCCATGGAACGATTGAATTCAGCATTAGAGATGGGATCTCAGGCTATGGAATGAGTATTTATCCTGCTGGACTGATTATGCCTGGGTTAGATACTGATTTAACTAAAAATAGGCTGATTGCTGGTCAAGCTGCTCCAACTAGATCAGAACAAGTTTTTTATAAAGTAGACTAAATGATTCACCATCTCATCAAATTTGAGATGGTTTTCTTCTTTATTTGTGAGTCATGATCATTTTATGAAGGTTAATCAAGTATGCTTCAAAAATAGCTTCCATAGGCGTTCTAGCCTGTTTAGCAAGATGTTGGAATTTATGAGGACCTTGACGGGTATTATTTTTCTTCATAGTATGTTGTGTTATAATGTAGATACGATATGAATAAATTAAGATATCTCTGTAAATTCTGTAAATGTCACTTTGTGTGAACATGAGTACATTTGAATTTATAGAATGATAGGAGGTGGTTTACAATGATAAGTTTAGAGCTGATGTCTGAAGAAAATAGCATAGATGTTTATTCTTTTGAAAAAGAAAATCGGGAGTATTTTGAGCGGAATTTACCTCCTAGACCAGCTACCTATTTTGATTCAGAAGGTTTTAAAGAAATTACAAGGGAATTGTTAAGGGAACAAGAGAATCATGATGTCTACATGCATCTTATTAGAGATGCACAAGGTACTATGGTCGGAAGAGTCAATTTAAGTGTCTTAGAGGATGATCGAAAAACAGCAGAACTTGGATATAGGATCGGAGAAAATGTTACTAATTTAGGTTATGCAAGTGAAGCGGTTAAACTCGTTTTAGAAAAGGCCTTTACTACTTATGGTTTACATAAGATTATCGCAGGGACGGCAACGGACAATCTGATCTCTCAGAGAGTGCTTTTAAAAAATGGTTTCACCTTTAGTAGAATCATAGAGAATGACTTTCAAATGCATAACGAGTGGATTCATACGGCAGTATTTGAGATAAGGAATCTATAGTATCATCATTACCAGTCGTTTGCCAAAACTCAACATTTCTAGTAGACATTCATCTACTTTTTTTATATAATAAAACTAAACCAAAATGGTTGAATTTTAAAAATATAGTCAACCTACGATGAAAACATCACGCTAGGAGGTAAAACATGTACCAACCAGAAAAGCTTAAGGCTAGGAGAAAAGAGTTAAAGCTAACACAGAAAGAGATTGCAGAGCAGCTTGGGATTAGTTTTCAGGCTTATTCAGCTTGGGAGCGTGGAGTCAAGGAGCCTTCCGAAGAAAAGGTTAGCCAGCTAGAAGAGATTTTAAAAGTACCAAAAGGCTATTTTACTCAAATCGAAATTGTCCGTCTCTATAATAGCCTTTCCAATAAAGGAAAAGAAAAGGTGATAGTCTATGCTCGCGACTTGGCTCAAGAAGAACAAGCCAAGAAGGTGACTGCTATTTCAGAAAAACTTTTCGAGTATCATGTTTATGAACGCATGTCGGCTGGGATTGGGGCTTCGGTTTATGATGATCGAAACTTTGATACGGTTTACTTTAATGAAGAACTGGCTCACGATTTTGCTTCATGGGTGTCTGGGGATTCTATGGAACCCAAATATCAAAATGGTTCAGTGGCTCTGATTCGAGAGACCGGATTTGATTATGATGGTGCTGTCTATGCAGTGGTTTGCAATAACCAGACCTATATCAAACGGGTTTATCGAGAAGAAGATGGCTTACGTTTGGTTTCCATCAATCCTAAATACAAGGATATTCACATTTCTTACGAAGAAGATCCGCGGATTGTGGGTATTATCGTGGGTAATTTTGTACCGATGGAGGGATAGCCTATGGGCTACTTTGATTATTCCAGAGAGCCCCAAAGTGATATTGCCTTTGTCGATATGAAATCCTTTTATGCCAGTGTTGAGTGTGTAGAAAGAGGACTCCATCCCCTTAAAACCTCCCTTTGTGTCATGAGCCGGGCGGATAATTCTGTTGGGCTTATTCTTGCCTCCTCGCCGATGTTTAAAAAGGTCTTTGGGAAAGCAAATGTCGGACGTGCCTATGACCTCCCCTTTGATATTAAGACGCGTAAATTTTCCTACTATAATGCCAAAAAACAAGGCTTACGGACAGACCCGGACTATGTGAAATTTATCGAAGATTGGGCTCGGGTGACCGTCATTGTCCCTCCTCGGATGGATAAGTATATCGCGGTCAATATGGAAATTCAGCGCATTTTCCAGAATTATGGCAGTCCAGATGATATTTATCCTTATTCAATTGATGAAGGCTTTATTGACCTAACCAGTTCGCTCAATTATTTTGTCCCGGACCAGCAGATTTCTCGTAAAGATAAGCTGGACATGCTTTCGGCTCGTATCCAGAGAGATATCTGGCGACAGACCGGGATTTACTCGACAGTCGGTATGTCGAATGCCAATCCTCTGCTTGCTAAATTGGCCTTGGATAATGAAGCCAAGCACACACCGACCATGCGATCCAATTGGTCTTACCAGGACGTGGAAAATAAGGTCTGGTCCATTCCAAAGATGACCGACTTTTGGGGGATTGGAAATCGGATGGAGAAGCGCTTGAGTAGCTTGGAAATCTATTCGATTAAGGAATTAGCCAATAGCAATCCGGATTTCCTGAAGAAAGAACTTGGCCAAGCTGGACTTCGCTTGTGGTTTCATGCTAATGGAATAGACGAGAGTAATGTTCATAAGCCCTATAAAGCCAAATCTCACGGCTTGGGTAATTCGCAAATTTTACCGAGAGATTATGTCAAGCAGCGAGACATCGAAATTATCCTTCGAGAGATGGCTGAACAGGTGGCTGTCAGGCTTCGACGGGCCAGAAAAAAGATAACGGTGGTGTCTATTCATCTTGGATTTTCTAAGCAGGAACAAAAACGCTCCATCCATACCCAGATGAAGGTGGAGCCGACCAATAATACCGGTCTTTTAGTCAGTTATGTACTGAAATTATTCCATAGCAAATATACTTCTGGAGCGGTCAGAAGTGTTGCCGTTAGTTATTCAGGATTTGTGGACGAATCCTTTGCGTTGATTTCCCTTTTTGATGAGGTTGACAAGCTAGAAAAAGAAGAAAGGCTCCAGACTGCCATTGATTCCATTCGAGAACAATTCGGCTTTACTTCTCTCTTGAAGGCGACTGCTTTAGAGGATGCATCGAGAAGTATTGCCAGAAGTAAGCTGATCGGAGGGCACTCTGCTGGAGGATTAGATGGATTAAAATGATTGATCGCTCTTATTTGCCCTTTCAATCCGCGAGGGACTATCAAGATCCAGGCATGCAGAAGTGGATGGGCTTTTTTCTATCGGAGCATACCAGTTCACTCAGTGCAGAAAAAAATCGTGTCGATTTATCAACAGACTTGAATCCAGTCGAGAAGTTGTTGCTACTTTCCCAGCTCTACGTCGGACGACTAAAAGGCTCTTTTATGGTCAAGGAGAAAAATCATAAAAGCACGATATTGGGTGAAGTAATAGAATTATCTCCTCAAGAAATCTCTGTTAGAACGGATGAAGGCTATCGATTAATAAGGGTAGATGATATTCTCGCCATCCAACTGTATCAGGAGGAAGTTTATGACTAGAAAAGAGTTATATGAAAACAAACTGCAGATGGATTATTTTTCAGATGATCCTCAACCCTATGGGAGTTATGGGAATGGATCTGCCATGAGAATTAGCCCTGTCGGTTTTGTGGCAGATAGTACAGAGCAGGCAAAGGCTTTGTCCCAAGCAGTGACAGAAGTGAGTCATGACCATCCTGAGGGACTAAAAGGTGCAGAAGCAGTTGCAGTAGCTATCTTCTTGGCTAGAACTGGTTCTAGCCGCCAGGAAATCAGAGACTACATCGATAAAAATTACTATCCGATGGACTTTACCCTGGACCAAATTCGTGAGGACTATAGCTTTGATGTGACTTGTCAAGGTTCGGTTCCTCAGGCCTTTCAAGCCTTTTTCGAGTCACAAGATTTTGAAGATGCTATCAGAAATGCTATTTCCATCGGAGGAGATAGCGACACCATCGCTGCTATCTGTGGAGGTCTTGCGCAAGCCTACTATGGAATTCCTGCTCCAATCAGAAATCAAGCTATAGCCTATTTGGATGATCATTTAGTAGAGATAGTGGATACTTTTGAAAGTGTCTATCCCATCCACCCTAATAAATAATTGGCTGCGAGGAGTGAGAAAAGATAAACTATGATATCTAGTGTTAGATAGGGTATGGATATCAGTTGATTAGCCATATTTCTAAGCCGTTCAAGAGCTATTTCTTGAATGGTTTTTTGTTTGCTGTTTAAAAACAATTGAGCTATACCAATTTTTATTCTTGACAAGTGAAAGAAACAAGTATATACTGTTTTCACTGATTCTAAAAACAGAAAATCAGACTATACCAATTTCGATAAGGAGAAAGCACAGCTTGCCTGTGTCGTATATACTATGTGTGGAATTGTTGGTGTTGTTGGAAACACAAATGCAACTGATATTTTGATTCAAGGGCTTGAAAAGCTCGAATACCGTGGTTATGATTCTGCGGGAATTTTTGTTCTAGGTGGTGCTGAAAGCCATTTGGTGAAGGCTGTTGGTCGTATTGCAGAATTGTCTGCTAAGACTGCTGGCGTTGAGGGGACAACTGGTATTGGACATACTCGTTGGGCCACTCACGGTAAACCAACAGAAGACAATGCTCACCCACATCGCTCTGAGACAGGACGTTTTGTCTTGGTGCACAATGGGGTGATTGAGAACTACCTTGAAATCAAGGAAGACTACCTTGCAGGTCACCGCTTCAAGGGACAAACAGATACAGAAATCGCCGTTCACTTGATTGGGAAATTTGCGGAAGAAGACGGCATGTCAGTACTTGAAGCCTTTAAAAAAGCTCTTCACATCATCCGTGGTTCATATGCCTTTGCCTTGATTGACTCTGAAAATCCAGATGTCATCTATGTAGCGAAAAATAAATCACCACTCTTGATTGGTCTTGGGGATGGCTACAACATGGTCTGTTCAGATGCCATGGCTATGATTCGTGAAACCAACCAATACATGGAAATCCATGACCAAGAGTTGGTAATCGTGAAAGCTGATAGCGTTGAAGTTCAAGACTATGATGGCAATCGTCGTGAACGTGCTAGCTACACTGCTGAACTTGACTTGTCAGATATCGGTAAGGGAACTTATCCTTACTATATGCTCAAGGAAATCGATGAGCAACCAACGGTGATGCGTAAGTTGATCCAAGCCTATACTGATGAGGCTGGTCAAGTAGTGGTAGACCCAGCTATCATCAAGGCTGTTCAAGATGCAGACCGCATCTACATTCTTGCAGCTGGAACATCTTACCACGCAGGGTTTGCTTCTAAGAAGATGTTGGAAGAATTGACAGATACGCCAGTTGAACTTGGAATCTCTTCTGAGTGGGGTTACGGTATGCCACTTCTCAGCAAGAAACCACTCTTCATCTTTATCAGTCAATCTGGTGAAACAGCTGATAGCCGTCAGGTTTTGGTTAAGGCTAATGAAATGGGGATCCCAAGCTTGACAGTGACAAACGTCCCAGGATCCACTCTTTCTCGTGAAGCCAACCATACCATGCTTCTTCATGCAGGACCTGAAATTGCCGTAGCATCAACCAAGGCTTATACAGCACAAATCGCAGCCCTTGCCTTCCTTGCAAAAGCGGTTGGTGAAGCAAATGGGAATGCTAAAGCGCAAGCCTTTGACCTAGTTCACGAATTGTCTATCGTGGCTCAGTCTATCGAATCAACCCTTTCAGAAAAAGAATTGATTGATAGTAAGGTTCGTGAGCTTCTTGAAACAACACGCAACGCCTTTTACATCGGACGTGGTCAAGACTACTACGTAGCCATGGAAGCCAGTCTCAAGCTCAAAGAGATTTCTTACATCCAGTGTGAAGGTTTTGCGGCAGGAGAACTCAAACACGGAACCATTGCCTTGATTGAAGATGGGACACCAGTTTTGGCCCTCTTGTCAGACCCAGTTCTTGCTAACCACACTCGCGGAAATATCCAAGAAGTGGCAGCTCGTGGTGCTAAGGTCCTCACCATCGCAGAAGAAAATGTTGCTAAAGATACAGACGACATCGTTCTTACGACCGTACACCCTTACCTCTCACCAATCTCAATGGTCGTACCAACGCAACTAGTCGCTTACTTTGCAACCCTTCACCGTGGGCTCGATGTGGACAAACCGCGTAACCTTGCTAAGTCTGTAACGGTAGAATAAGGAAGTCCTGTTACTGAATTCCAACATTTCTTGTCAACCAATAAAAATCTTGTTATACTATAGAAAAGTAGTTAATAGTGAAGTATAAGGAGATTGGAGCGGAAATGAAAAAGGGGAAAATTTCATCTATCATAGGACTCTTGTTTGCAAGTTCGTTTTTGATTCGGACTGTAGTGATCCATCAAATGAGAGCTTCAAAGAAACAAGAGAGTGAAAAGATTGCTGCAGTTCAGGAATTTATCAAATCTCAAGAACAGGCTGAGGCAGAAAAGCAAAAGGATACTTTTAAAGATATCCTTGGAAATGGATCAGGAACTTTTGAACCGAGACCTAGCTACGACAAAACCATATTTGTTAATAATCAATACAATATTGGTGTTCGAGACGGAGCCTATTATCTACTGACACTCAGTAGCAACAAAGAACTCTTGCTAGAAGGGGTCGATGACGCCTATGCCTTGGCTGTTAAGAATGAAGATAAAAACAAACAAGAAGTTGCTATGGTTGTTCATAAAGATGGAGCTTGGCATATTATAAATGGTGAAGGGGAAGTTACAACAACCCTTGACCGACAATATATAACAGCTCATACCAAGCTTGTGATTAAGAATAAGACTGTTGATTTTGAATAATGTGATTGACTCATGATTCTTTAGAGAAAACATAGATTTACAAAAACCTCCTAGATTCTTTCTAGGAGGTTTTTAAAATTATAAATCTTGCATAGAAATCTTATTGAGTTCGTTGACAACTTGTAGGATAGATAGTCGACTGATATTAATGACGAGCATGTCTTCGAGGCCTTTGATATCAAAATTAGTGATAATAGCATCGTAGTCACTATCCATGATTTCTTCGATGTTAAGGGTTTCTTTATCCCAAGTTTCATACTGGATGTTATTTGAAGTATGGAATTCGTAGAGAGAAATCAAGAATTGTGGGTGGGCAAAGTCATACTCACTCAGAACTAAGACCTTGACTTTCTTTTTATGTTCAAATAATTGATCTGTTAGCCCTTCAGCGTGAGTGAACAGCGTGTAGATCGGGTGAGAAAGGGCAGGAGTCTTCTCCTTTTGTCCCATAATGTTTTTGTATCGCATCATTTCAAAGACGGTTGCTTCATAAAATTTAGGGAAGAATTTTTTAATTTTTCCAAGCGTATAATCCTTGTTTTGTGAAATGATCGATTCGGAGTTGATTTCTCTTCGCTCAAGCAAGGCAGTGTTGTGCAGGTTCCAAATCAAGGTATCCGTATTTGAAAATTGAACACCAAATCTTCGAGTTAAGTTGTCTAGGATGTCTCGCGCAGCATGATAGGAACGATCGACTTGTTCGTAAGACTGACGAGCCTCTAGGAAATCTTCGACTGTAAAGAAAAGACCAGGCTCAGCAAAGGGACTGAAAATCTGATTAAGGTTTTCAGGGGTGACTTCAACATTGAGCCCTTGGGCCAAGTCTTGTAACTGACTCTGAAAATCAGACAGTTGGTCGTAGATAGGGCTCAACCAGGAAGTGGTTTGTTTTGGGAAACGAACAAAATAACCTCTCTTCATTCGGTGCAAATCGACTGTAGCCTGAGTTCTGATTTGATAAAGATTTTGATATTTTGCAGGGAATTTTGCCAAATTGATAAAGAAGGAAACAAAGCTATCAATGTCTGCTTCTTTGATTTCTGTGAAGGGCCATTCTAAAAAGCTATATGCTTCATGGAAATATTGGGAGAAGAAAAATCGAATATCTTTTTCATCACCAATAATAGAGATAGGGGTTACCTTGAGCTTGAAGCGGTAGGTTCCGTCAAGAATCTTATTGATATCTGCAACCTTCTTACGCAAAGAAGGAAGGGAAATATCCAAAGATTCGGCAAGATGTTCATAGGTAAAGGGGCTGTTCAAGAGGAAGAAAGCTTTTAAAATTTGGAAATAATCGGATGTCTGTAAGAAATATTGGTAGATTCGCTCAATACCATTATTTTGTACATTCACCATCATAATCCCTGCAGTTGAATGTCTGATATCAAAGTCAGGGAAGACTTCGCGTAAATCCTTGATATCACTCTTGATGATACGAGCATTGTAGCCAATGGTCTTAGATAAATCATCTAGGTAAATCCAGTCAGGATTTTCAAACAAATATTCTAAAATCTTTAATTGCCTTTGCTCTTTTTGGCTGAGTAATTCTCTCATTATAAATAAACTCCCGAAGTAATGTTAGAATAATTAGAAAAGAAGATAACCGAAGATTGTCAAAATTCTAGCATAAAAGAAAGTCATCCCTTAAGAGAGATTCGAAATCTATCGAAGAGGGGTGATACTTGATAAGAAGTTCCTACGAGTCTTCAATCTATTTGCGATACAAACGATCGTATTGGTAGTATGGATCAAAGGTTACATTGATTCCTAGTTTGCGAAGAACGTTTTTGTCTTCGTCTGTTAGGATAATCGTAGAATGAGCTTCGCTACCTTTGAGATTTCCGAGTTCTTTCATAGCACGGTCTGCATCAGGATTCTGCATAGCTGTGATTGCAAGAGCGATAAGAATCTCATTAGAATGAAGACGTGGATTGCGACTGCCTAAGTGATTGATTTTCAAACCTTGGATTGGTTTCACCACTTCTGGTTCAATTAACTTGGTTTCAGCATCGATATTCGCTGACTTCTTGATAGCATTGATCACGGCGGCAGCTGTCGGACCAAAGAGTTCTGAATTCTTACCAGTGACGATTTCACCAGAAGGTAACTCAAGTGCTAGAGCAGGTCCATCTGTTTCTTCAGCTTTTTGTCGAGCGGCAACAGCAACCTTACGGTCAGCTGGCGTGATGCCGAGATCATTCATGAGAAGTTCGATTTTCTTGACAGCAGATTCAGCAACTTTTTCAGCCTTGAAGTCGAGAACTGTTTGGTAGTAGCGACGGATAATCTCTTGTTTTGATGCTTCGATTGCAGCGTCGTTATCAGTGATTGCAAAACCAACCATATTTACACCCATGTCAGTTGGAGATGCATAAGGAGATTCGCCCAAGATACGTTCGAGCATACGCTTGAGAACAGGGAAAATCTCGATATCACGATTGTAGTTGACTGTAGTTTCTCCATAAGTTTGGAGATGGAATGGGTCAATCATATTGACATCGTCAAGGTCTGCAGTAGCAGCCTCATAAGCCAGGTTAACTGGATGATGGAGAGGTAGATTCCAAACTGGGAAGGTTTCAAACTTAGCATAACCAGATTTGATACCATTCAGTTGGTCGTGGTACATGTTAGACATACAAGTTGCCAACTTACCTGAACCAGGTCCAGGAGCAGTCACGACAATTAAATTGCGACTCGTTTTGATATAGTCGTTTTTCCCCATACCTTCAGGAGAGATGATATGGTCCATATCTGTCGGATAACCCTTGATTGGGTAGTGGAGATAAGAGTCAATCCCATTTTTTGCTAATTGATTACGGAAGGTATCTGCAGCAGGCTGACCAGCGTATTGTGTGATAACGACAGAGCCGACAAAGATACCAAGTTCGTTGAATTTGTCAATCAAACGAAGCACTTCTTGGTCGTAAGAAATACCCAAGTCACCACGAGCTTTTGAGTGCTCGATATTGCTAGCGTTAATGGCAATAACAACTTCGACTTGTTCTTTCAACTCTTGCAAAAGTTTGATTTTGTTATCTGGCTCATAACCAGGAAGTACACGGGCAGCGTGGAAGTCCTCCAACATCTTGCCTCCAAACTCCAAGTAAAGCTTGCCGTCAAACTGGTTAATACGCTCCAAAATATGGTCGCGTTGTAAATTTAGATATTTTTCAGAACTAAAAGCTTGTTTTTTCATTTTTTTACCTCTGTTTTCTATTATATAAAAAAAATAGAAGATAAGAAACTACAGAGTAATAAAAGTAAGAAAAAAGATAAAGCAAACGCTTGCACAAACGATTAAAAAAGTCTATGATGGAGTAAAGTGAATTTAAAAGAGGTGAAAAGATGCAAGAAAAATGGTGGCATAATGCAGTTGTCTATCAAGTCTACCCTAAAAGCTTCAAGGATAGTAATGGAGATGGGATTGGTGATTTGCCTGGAATTACTAGCAAGTTAGACTATCTAGCTAAGCTAGGAATTACGGCAATTTGGCTTTCTCCAGTTTATGATAGCCCTATGGATGATAATGGCTATGATATTGCCAATTATCAAGACATCGCTTCTATCTTTGGAACCATGGAAGACATGGACCAGCTGATTGCTGAAGCCAAAAAACGAGATATTCGAATCATCATGGACTTGGTTGTCAATCATACATCCGATGAGCATGCTTGGTTTATTGAAGCGCGTGAAAATCCTCAAAGTCCCGAACGTGATTACTATATTTGGCGAGATAAACCCAATGATTTAACCTCTACTTTTAGTGGTTCTGCATGGGAATATGATGAAAAATCTGGTCAATACTATCTACACTTTTTCAGTAAGAAACAACCAGACCTCAATTGGGAAAACGAAGAGCTCCGTCATAAAATCTATGAGATGATGAATTTCTGGATTGATAAAGGAATTGGTGGATTCCGTATGGACGTTATTGACATGATTGGGAAGATACCTGACCAGAAGATTGTCAACAATGGTCCCATGCTTCATCCCTACCTCAAGGAAATGAATCAGGCTACTTTCGGCGACAAAGAGCTCTTGACAGTAGGGGAGACATGGGGAGCGACACCGGAAATCGCAAAACTCTATTCAGATCCAAAAGGACAAGAACTGTCTATGGTCTTCCAGTTTGAACATATCTGTCTTCAGTATCAGGAAGGACAACCTAAGTGGCACTACCAAAAAGAGCTAAATGTTGGGAAATTAAAAGAGATTTTCAACAAGTGGCAGACAGAATTAGGAGTTGAGGATGGCTGGAATTCCCTTTTCTGGAACAACCATGACCTTCCTCGGATCGTCTCTATCTGGGGAAATGACCGAGAATACCGCGAAAAATCTGCCAAAGCATATGCAATCTTGCTTCATCTCATGAGAGGAACACCTTATATTTACCAAGGTGAGGAGATTGGGATGACCAACTATCCATTTGAAAGTTTGGAGCAAGTAGAAGATATTGAATCTATCAACTATGCCAAAGAAGCGCTAGAACAAGGTGTACCGCTAGAGCAAATTATGGATAGCATTCGTGTGATTGGACGCGATAATGCGCGTACCCCAATGCAGTGGGATACTACAGACTACGCTGGATTTTCAAGCGCGAAACCATGGTTAGGAGTCAATCCAAACTATGCGAAGATTAATGTAGAAGAGGCTTTAGCAAATCCAGATTCCATCTTCTATACTTATCAAAAATTAGTTCAGATTCGCAAAGAAAACAGCTGGCTGGTTCAAGCTGACTTTGAATTATTAGAAACGGTTGAGAAAGTTTTTGCCTATATTCGCAAGGACGGGGAACGCCGTTTCCTAGTAGTAGCTAACCTCTCAAATCAAGAACAAGAGTTTTACTTTAATGGGGTTCTCAAATCAATCTTAGTTGCTAACACAGAGGTTAAAGAAAATCTCGAGCAACTAACACTAGCACCTTGGGATACATTCTGTGTCGAATTGGCCAATTAAACCTAAAAAACTCAAGTATCCAAGATGCTTGAGTTTTTTTTCTAAAATAAGTGTAAAAATTTCTTAAAAAAATATTATTTTGAATTTTCTAAAAAATACCCTTAAAACCCTTGCTTTTATAAAAAAATAGGGTATAATGGTGAAAAATAATATTTTAAAGGAGAATACCGATGAAATCGAAAAAGTTGCTCGCAGTAGCAGGGATAACGATGAGCGCAGCTCTTCTTTTAGCGGCTTGTGGAAAGACAGAGAAAAAAGCAGACGCTCCAAAAACATTTTCATACGTATATGCCATCGATCCATCAACATTGGACTATAGCGTTACTAGTAAAAGTTCAACATCGGACGTCATTGCTAACTTGGTCGACGGACTCTTGGAAAATGACAAATACGGAAACTTGATTCCATCTCTTGCTGAAGACTGGTCGGTTTCACAAGACGGTTTGACCTATACTTACAAACTACGTAAAGGTGTCAAATGGTATACTTCTGAAGGTGAGGAGTACGCCGAGGTCAAGGCTCAAGACTTTGTGACTGGTTTGAAACATGCTGCTGATGGTAAGTCAGATGGCTTAAGTCTGATCCAAGATTCTATCAAAGGTTTGGCAGAATACGTCAGTGGTGAAAGCAATGACTTTTCAACAGTTGGAGTTAAAGCAATTGACGACTACACTGTTCAATACACCTTGAACCAACCAGAAAGCTTCTGGAATTCTAAGGTAACAACAGCGACTATGCTCCCAGTTAATGAAGAATTCCTGAATTCTCAAGGTAAAGATTATGGTGCAGCGACACCTTCAGGTATTCTCTATAATGGACCATATATTTTGAAGAACTTCACTTCAAAATCAGTGATCGAGTACGAAAAAAATCCAAATTATTGGGATAAAGACAATGTTAAAATTGACCACGTCAAACTTACTTTTTACGATGGATCTGACCAAGAATCATTGATTCGTAGTTTCTCATCAGGAGCCTATACAACAGCTCGTCTCTTCCCAACAAGTTCAAACTTTGATTCAACTAAGCAAGAATACGGGGATAAGATTGTCTATAGTCCACAAGAAGCGACCAGCTATTACTTTACTTTCAACGTGAATCGTCAGTCTTACAATAAAACAGCAAAGACAGATGAAGCACAAAAGACTTCTACAAAAGAAGCGCTTCTCAACAAAAACTTCCGCCAGGCAATCAACTTTGCTCTTGACCGTCATTCTTACTCTGCTCAGATGAATGGTGAAGAAGGAGCGGACAAGATTATCCGAACCAGTCTTGTACCTTATGACTATGTTCAGGTCGGTGAAAAGACCTTCGGTGAATTGGCTCAAGAACAATTAGTAACATACGGAGACCAGTGGAAAGATGTAGCTTTGACAGATGGTAAAGATACTATTTACAATCCAACAAAAGCAAAAGCTGCCTTTGAAAAAGCAAAATCAGAATTGCAAGCTAAAGGTGTGACCTTCCCAATCCACTTGGATATTCCAGTTGAACAAACAGATGTCATTGCTGTTCAACAAACCAACTCCCTCAAACAATCTGTCGAAGCAGCGCTTGGAACTGAAAATGTTGTCATCGATGTGCTTCAAATGACAGATAATGAGAAAATGAGTATTACTTCTCAAGCTAAGGTTCCTTCTCAAAAAGACTATGACTTGAACGGAACTGGTTGGGGACCAGACTATCAAGATCCAGCTACTTATCTAAATATCTTGGATGCTAAGAAGGGTTCTGCCCTTAAACACTTGGGTATCACAAAAGGTAAAGATCCAGAAGTCATGGCTCAAGTTGGACTTGATGAGTACAAGAAACTCTTGGATGATGCGGCATCAGAAACAACCGACCTTAACAAACGCTATGAAAAATATGCCAAAGCACAGGCTTGGGTATCTGATAGCTCACTCCTCATCCCTGTAGCGTCTTCAGGAGGTTCTCCTACAGTTAGTCGTACAGTACCATTCTCGAAAGCCTACTCTCAAGTTGGTATCAAGGGAGATCCGTTTGTATTTAAAGGTTTAGAGTTGCAAAATGATATTGTAACCACTAAAGAATACGAAGAAGCTCTTAAGAAATGGCAAAAAGAGAAACTTGAAACAAATGCTAAATATCAAAAAGAGTTAGCGAACCACGTTAAATAATTTTAAACAACGGTGAAAGAAATCCTGATTTTATGCGGGGTTTCTTTCTTTTTTCATATACTGACGAGAGGGCAAATAATTAAATAACTTTACTTTTGGGGCGAAATTTGGTAGAATAGCTTTATGTCATAAAACCTAACATATAAGGAGAAAATGAATCATGAAACTTAAAAAACGACTGATTGGAGCGGGGTTGACGCTTGCCGCGGCGGTCTTATTGACAGCGTGTGGGAAGTCTGCATCAGATGCTAAAACCTACTCGTCAACATTTGGTGCCGACCCGACAACCTTCAACTACCTGTTGGACTACTCTGGTGATAATACTGCTGTTGTAACCAACTTGGTGGATGGTTTGCTTGAAAATGACAATTATGGAAATCTCATTCCTGCTCTTGCAGAAGATTGGAGTGTTTCAAAGGATGGTTTGACTTACACTTATAAGCTTCGTCAAGATGCAAAATGGTTCACGGCTGATGGGGAAGAATATGCCCCAATTAAAGCACAAGATTTTGTCACAGGTATCAAGTATGCAGCTGATAACAAGAGTCAAGCTCTCGATTTGATTCAGAACTCAATCAAGGGATTAGATGATTATGTAACAGGTGCTAATACAGACTTTTCAAATGTTGGTGTCAAAGCCTTGGATGACTATACTGTCCAATATACTTTGACACGACCAGAACCATTCTGGAACTCTAAGACAACTAACAGTATCTTGTTCCCTGTAAACGAAGAATTCCTTGCTTCTAAAGGTAAAGACTTCGGAACCCTGAAACCAGATAGCATTCTTTATAGCGGACCATATTTGTTAAAAGATTTTACATCTAAGTCTTCTATCGAATATGTGAAAAACCCACATTACTATGACCAAGAAAAAGTAACGATTGAAAAGGTAAAATTGGCCTATTTTGATGGTTCAGACCAAGACTTGACAATTCGTAACTTTGAAAGTGGTGCTTACTCATCTGCAGGTGTTTATCCAAATAGCTCAAACTTCGCTAAGACAAAGGAAAAATACAAGGACAACATCGTCTATAGCTTGCAGGATGCGACTTCTTGGTACTATAATTTTAACGTTAATCGCCAAGTATACAATCATACAGCTAAGACTAGCGATGAGCAAAAACAAGCTACCCAAGCTGCGATTTTAAATAAAAATTTCCGTCAAGCGATCAACTTTGCCATTGACCGTACAGCTTATTCGGCTCAGTCTAATGGAGAAGAAGCAGCTAAAAACACTCTTCGTAACTCGCTTGTACCACCAACTTTCGTGCAAGTAGGTGACAAGACTTTTGGTGAGACAGTTTCATCTAAGTTGGTAAACTATGGTACACAATGGTCAAATATGAATCTTGAAGATGCTCAAGACGGTTATTTCAATAAAGAAAAAGCACAAGCGAAGTTTGCAGAAGCTAAAAAAGAATTGGAAGCACAAGGTGTGAGCTTCCCAATTCATTTGGACTTGCCTGTAGACCAGGTTAACAAGACCTTGCTTTCTGGAACAAACTCAATCAAACAATCAATCGAATCAACGCTCGGTTCTGAAAATGTAGTGGTTGATGTTATCCAATTGTCAACAGATGATTATTCAAATGCAACAGTTCAAGCACCAACTCCTGCAGATCATGACTATGATTTGAACTTGGATGGATGGTCAGCTGACTACCAAGATCCTTCAACTTACCTCAATCCTTTCAATGCTGAGGATGGATTCTATCTCAAGATTTTAGGACTTGATCCAAGTAAGGACACAGCTAAGATTACTAGTCTAGGATTGGACCAATATACTCAAAAATTGAAAGCAGCAGATGCAGAAAATACAGACGTAGCTAAACGCTATGAAAACTACGCAGAGGCACAAGCTTGGTTGATTGATAGTTCTCTTCTAATCCCAGTTGTGTCAAACGGTGGTGGAGCTTCAGTAACACGTGTGACACCATTTACACGAGCTTACTCACTTGTCGGAATCAAAGGTACTGGAAGTAACTATAAGTACATGAAATTGCAAACCGAAGTCGTAACAACTGCTCAATTTGACGAAGCTAAAGCCAAATGGGAACAAGAACGTAAAAACTCAGTTGAAAAGAGTCAAAAAGAATTCGAAAGTCACGTTAAATAATAAAAAAATAGAGCTTTTTAAGAGCTCTATTTTTTTATTTTAGCTGTTTTTTGAAAACATAAAATGTAGCAAAAGTGCTAATAAATATACACTCACTAAATACATTTTCAAAATAAAACGTTTCCTTGACTAATGTAGATAGCCTTTAGAGGTACTTTGTGATATAATTGAATTAAAATGTTTTGAAGAGGTGTTCCATGAAAAGTAGACGCATAAAAAAAAGTAAATCTAGTAAATTTCAGCAGAGCTTAAACATAGGTTTGTTGCTAATCTATGCTATTCTAGCTTCTTTTTTATTGTTTTTGATTTTTAAATATCAGATTTTAGCGGTCAGCTATTTTAATATTATCCTGGCAGTAGTTTTAGTGCTCATAGCATTATTATCCCTCTTGTTGATAGTTAAACGCAAAGCCAAGGTGTTCACCTTGATAGTCCTAGTGCTCTCGGTTTTATTTAGCTCTGTAGCTTTAGTAGCTGTAAATCGATTTGTTGGACTCGCCAATCAATTCAATGCAACTTCAAATTACTCAAGCTACTCTATGAGTGTGGCAGTGCTAGCAGACAGTGAGATTAATAACGTTTCTCAACTTTCTAGTGTAACTGCTCCAACAGGAACAGATGCTGAGAATATTCAAAAATTGATAGATGACATTAAAACAACTCAAAGCAAGGAATTGACAGTTGAGGAAGCTTCTTCTTACCTAGCAGCCTATAAGAGTTTGTTAGATGGAGAAACCAAAGCAATAGTCTTAAACGGTGTTTTTGAAAATCTGATTGAGCAGGAATATCCCGACCACGCTAAGAAAATCAAGAAAATCTATACCAAGGACTTGACTAAGAAAGTGGAGGCGCCTAAGGTAGCTACAGGAAATTCTTTCAATGTCTACATCAGCGGGATTGATACCTATGGTCCTATCAGTTCTGTTTCGCGCTCAGATGTCAATATCATCATGACAGTGAATCAAGATACTAAGAAGATTCTCTTGACGACAACTCCTCGAGACGCCTATGTCCCTATTGCAGATGGTGGGAACAACCAAAACGATAAGTTGACGCATGCGGGTATCTATGGTGTAGATGCTTCTATCCATACCTTAGAAAATCTTTATGGTATCGACTTGAACTATTATGCTCGACTTAATTTCACCTCTTTCTTGAAGTTGATTGACCTTCTAGGAGGCGTGGATGTATACAATGATCAAGAATTCACATCGCGTCATGGGCAATACCACTTCCCAGTCGGCAATGTCCATCTGGATTCTGAACAAGCTTTGGGATTTGTGCGTGAACGTTATTCGCTTGCGGATGGTGATGGGGATCGCGGCCGTAACCAACAAAAAGTCATTGCGGCGATTATCCAGAAATTAACCTCGGCAGAATCCCTGAAAAACTATGACAGTATTATTCAGAGTTTGCAGGATTCAATTCAGACCAATATGCCACCAGAAACAATGGTAAGTCTTGTCAATACTCAGTTGGCAAGTGGAGGAAAATATACCGTTACTAATCAAGATTTGAAAGGAACTGGTCGTATGGGTCTCCCGTCTTACGCTATGCCAGATAGCAATCTTTACATGTTAGAAATCGACCCAACCAGCTTGGAAGCTGTAAAAACGGCTATTAAAGATACCATGGAAGGAAAATAAGATGATTGATATTCATTCACATATTGTTTTCGATGTTGACGATGGACCTAAAAATAGAGCTGAGAGCAAGGCTCTCTTAGAGGAAGCTTACGCACAAGGTGTTCGAACCATTGTTTCCACCTCTCATCGTAGAAAAGGGATGTTTGAAACACCAGAAGACAAAATTGCAGCTAATTTTAGCGAAGTCAAACAGTTGGCTCAAGAAATCGCACCGGATTTGAAGGTAGTGTACGGAGCTGAGATTTACTTTTCTAGTGATGTTTTAGAAAAACTTGAACAAAATATCATTCCAAAACTCAATGGCACTCGTTATGCTTTGATTGAGTTTAGCATGAATACACCCTACAGAGATATTCATAGCGCCTTGACTAAAGTTCTCATGTTAGGGATTACACCAGTGGTTGCTCATATTGAGCGCTATCACACTTTGGAAAATGATGAGAAAAAAGTTAGAGAGCTCATCAATATGGGCTGCTATATGCAGATTAATAGCTCGAGTGTCTTAAAACCGCGGATTTTTGGAGACACCTACAAGTTTATGAAAAAGCGTGCTAGGTATTTTTTGGACAAGGACTTAGTCCATGTAGTGGCTAGCGATATGCACAATTTAGATAATCGCCCACCGTATATGAGAGAAGCTTATGAGCTCATTGCTAAAAAATACGGATCAGGAAAAGCTCGTGAGCTTTTTGAAACAAATCCATCAAAAATAATAAATGACAAACTAATATAGGAGAAATGATGAAAGAACAAGATAAATTTGAAATTGACGTATTTCAATTGATAAAAGTGCTATGGAAACGAAAATTCCTCATTGTCTTAGCTGCACTAGTAGCAGGTCTAGCAGCTTTTGCTTATAGCTCATTTATGATTAAGCCTCAGTATGCTAGTACCACCCGTATCTATGTTGTCAATCGTAACCAAGCAGATAAGCCTGGTTTGACCAACCAAGATTTGCAAGCGGGTGCTTACTTGGTAAAAGACTACCGTGAAATCATCCTCTCTCAGGATGTTCTTGAAAAAGTAGTGGCCGACCAAAAATTAACTATGGATGCAAAAACTCTTGGAAGAAAAGTTTCAGTAACAGTTCCAGCAGAAACTCGTATTGTATCTATCTCGGTTCGAGATGGCAATCCTGAGGAAGCAAGTCGTATTGCCAATGCACTCAGAGAAGTAGCCGCGCAGAAAATTATTTCTGTAACACGAGTGTCAGATGTAACCACACTTGAAGAAGCAAGACCGGCAACATCACCATCGTCTCCAAATATTCGTCGCAATACAATGATAGCCACTATAGCAGGTGTAGGATTCGTCACGATTATCGTACTTTTAGTTGAATTGTTGGATGATCGAGTGAAGCGTCCAGAAGATATCGAAGAAGTGATGCACATCTCACTTTTAGGTGTTATTCCAAATCTTGAGAAATTAAAGTAAAGAGGGAAATATGGCAAAGTTAGAATTATCAGAACAACGATTACACTCTGTAAAAAAAGCTGAGGAGTATTATAACGCACTACGGACCAATATCCAGTTGAGTGGAGATGGTCTCAAAGTGATTGCCCTTTCTTCAGTTAGACCTGGAGAAGGGAAGTCGACTACTTCAACCAACATAGCTTGGGCATTCGCGCGTGCAGGCTATAAGACACTCCTTATCGATGCCGATATTCGTAATTCGGTAATGTCAGGTGTCTTTAAATCTCGAGAAAAAATTACAGGTTTGACAGACTACTTATCAGGAACCAAAGATTTATCTCATGGTTTGTGTGAAACAAACGTAGAAAACTTGTTTGTCATTCAATCAGGAGCTGTTTCACCAAACCCGACTGCTCTTCTTCAAAGTGACAAATTTGAAGCAATGATTGAGACTTTACGCAAATACTTTGACTATATCATTGTGGATACAGCCCCTATCGGTGTTGTCATTGATGCAGCTATTATCGTACAAAAATGCGATGCCTCTATCCTGGTAACTGAAGCTTCTGCAACAAAACGGAGAGAAGTTCAAAAAGCTAAAGACCAGTTAGAGCAAACAGGAACACCATTCTTAGGAGTTATTCTGAATAAATTTAATATTCAGCTTGAAAAATATGGTTCATATGGTTCATACGGGAACTACGGTTCCTACGGGAAGAAATAAGTAGGAAAAAAAGGGAGTAAAAAATGGAAGGAAGGGGTTTCTACAACGTAACTCTAGCGTTTTTGCAGAGTATACTGGTCAGCATATTGGCTTATATACTAATCTCTGTATCTGAAACAGAAATTGTTGCAAAAACGGTTTTTGTTCTGTATTTTCTTCATTTTGCAGCCTTCTATATCAGTGGCTACGGAAAGGATTTTTTCAAACGCAGTCAATCCGTCGAATTGATAGAGATAGTAAAATACATCATCTTTTTTGCATTGCTGATTAGTTTTTCTAGTTTTTTTCTGAAGGATCAATTTGTAATTTCTAGACGGGGTATGATTTACTTCCTATCTTTGTACGGAGTGTTTAATTATTTCCTGAGTTTTGTTATCAAAAAATATTGGGTCCATTTTAACCATAATTTAAAAGGGAGCCGTAAAATCATTTTGATCACTGCGACATCCCGAATTGAGAAGGTTATCGACCGTTTGTTAAATGCAACTGATGTCGGTGGGAAACTTGTCGCTGTGAGTGTACTAGATAAACCAGATTTTAAACACAATAAAGTAACGGTTATTCCTCGAGAGAATCTAATTAATTATGCAACTCATGAGGTTGTGGACGAAGTTTTTGTGAACCTGCCTAGTGAGGATTATGATATCGGTAGCATTATTTCACAATTTGAAACAATGGGAATTGATGTTACTGTAAATTTAAATGCCTTTGATAAGAATTTAGGTAGAAATAAACAGATTCATGAGATGGCTGGATTAAATGTAGTAACTTTTTCTACAAACTTATATAAACCAAGCCACATAGTTGCCAAACGAATTATTGATATTTTAGGGGCAATTGTTGGGTTAATCATCTGTGGACTAGTAAGCATAGTCCTTGTTCCAATGATTCGAAAAGATGGTGGACCAGCAATTTTTTCTCAGACCCGAATAGGAAAAAATGGTCGTCATTTCACTTTTTATAAATTCCGTTCTATGCGAGTAGATGCGGAAGAAATCAAGCAGCAATTGATGGACCAAAATACCATGCAGGGTGGTATGTTTAAGATGGACAATGACCCTCGCGTTACCAAAATTGGACACTTTATTCGAAAGACAAGTTTGGATGAACTGCCCCAATTTTGGAATGTGTTGATTGGTGATATGAGCCTAGTAGGAACTCGACCTCCAACAGTGGACGAATACGAAAAATACACACCTGAACAAAAACGTCGTTTGAGTTTCAAACCAGGAATTACTGGCTTGTGGCAAATTAGTGGTCGTAGTGAAATTACCAACTTTGATGATGTTGTCAAACTAGATGTGGCCTATATCGATGATTGGACAATCTGGAAAGATTTTGAAATTTTATTAAAAACAATAAAAGTAGTGCTGATGAGAGATGGAGCAAAATGATTCTATGAATAAAGTGAGAGAAATTCAATTAGGAGAGTTAACACTTTTAGAAAGTTATATCGATCTTTGTAAAAGACATAATTTGCGTTATTATGCATTGGGTGGGACTTTACTCGGTGCCATTCGTCATAAAGGATTTATCCCATGGGATGACGATATGGATTTAGGAATGCCTAGAAAAGATTATGAAAAATTCTTGTCAATCTGTGAGAAAGAGCTTCCTGAAAGTGTTATTTTAAGACTTCACGATGATAATCTAGGTAATACTTCGATTATGGATACTTCAATCCAAATTCAATTTGGTAATGAATGGTGTAGTCCTTTTATTGATATCTTTCCTTTAGATGGTTATCCAGAAGATGGAATCCATTACTGGTTGCATACGAATAAAATAAAATTCTATCGTGCCTTGTCTAAGATTTCTGTTATTGATCGTTTGCATGAGAGAGATAGAGGCTCTTTCGAAAATGCGATTGTAAAAGTTTCAAAAGCCTTCAAATTAAATAAACTCTTAAACACTTCAAAAATTAACAAAAAATTACAAAGTATCATTAAACAATATGATTACGAAACTAGTACCATGGTCGGAAATGTCTTGGGTTCCTACCGCAAACGAGAACTCGCAAGAAAAGAAGTGTTCGGGGAACCGCAATTACTAGAGTTTGAAAACTTACAAATTAGTTGTCATGCAAATCCAGATGAGTATTTGACAAAAATATATGGTGATTACATGCAACTACCAAAAGAAGCTGAGCGTAAGGGTCATTTTGAGTCTACGTGGGGAGATTAAGTTGAATAGTTTTGATTTAATGGGGGTCAGAATTGACCCCTTAACAATGGACGAAACTGTCCAAGCTGTTGAAAAATTTGTTATTGAACAACGTCCACTCCACTTAATGGGAGTGAATGCGGACAAAATAAATCAATGTCAAACAGATGAATCGATCAAAAAGATAGTGAATGATTCTGAAATCATTAACGCAGATGGAGCATCAGTTGTTCTTGCTTCCCGTTTTTTGGGTTATCAAGTTCCTGAGAGAGTCGCTGGGATTGACTTGATGCAAAGATTACTCCTTTTAGCCAATGAAAAGTCTTATTCAGTTTATTTTTTTGGTGCCAAGGAAGAAGTTTTAATAGATATGCTAGAAATCTTCAAGAAAGATTATCCTAACTTACGAGTTCTTGGATATCGTAATGGTTATTTTTCTGAAGAAGATGAATATGGCATTCAAGAAGACATTCGTGAGAAAAATCCTGATTTTGTTTTTGTTGGGATCACCTCTCCTAAGAAAGAATACATCATTCAAAAATTTATGGATCAAGGTGTTAATTCTGTCTTTATGGGAGTTGGAGGTAGTTTTGACGTTTTATCTGGCCATATTAAACGAGCTCCTCTATGGATGCAAAATGCACATCTTGAGTGGTTGTTCCGAGTGGCAAATGAACCTAAACGTCTCTTTAAACGTTATTTCGTAGGAAATGTCACGTTTATTAAGCGAGTATTAGATGAAAAACGAAAATCAAAAAAATAATATTTTACATATTTCACGTACCATGGATATTGGTGGTGCAGAGAGAATTGTCTACCAATTGAGCTCGGATTTGAAAGATGAGTTTGATAGTGTCCATGTGGCGTCTACTGGTGGACTTTGGGAGAGCGAACTGGCTTCTCAAGGGATTCAACATCATAAAATTTTAGATATCGATAGTAAAAATCCCGTGACGGTATTAAAGCTTCTAACTAGCATCCGTCAAATAATCAAAAAGAATGATATTACTATAGTGCACACTCATCATCGGATGGCTGCTTTTTATATCCGTTTATTAAAACTTGTTCATCCAAAATTGATACACGTTTATACCGCTCACAATGTCTTTAAAGATAAACTGCCTCTATATGGATTTGCTTTAAAAACTGCCAAAAGTGTAGCAGTGGGAGAAGCAGTAAATAAAAATCTAAAAGAAGACGTAGGTATTACTGATAGCAGGGTTATTTATAATGGAGTTGTTTTAAAAGAAACGGATGACCAGGTCGATGAGATTATCAGTTATGGTGGGATTAAACTTGGTTGTATTGCCAGGTTATCTGAGCAAAAAGGCTTGACTTATCTCCTTGATGCTATGCCTTTACTGACTGTTAAGGATATTCGATTGTTTATCGTTGGTGATGGTGAACTTAGAGATGAACTTGAGAATAAGGTTAAAGAGCTACATCTTCAAGATTCGGTAACTTTTTTAGGATATCGTAAGGATATTGTGGAATGTATCAATAGTTTTGATTTTTGTGTTTTGCCTTCAGTATTTGAAGGATTTGGCTTAGTTGCTATTGAAGCATTTATGAATGGAAAAACAATTGTTGCGACAGATATCCCGGGGTTAAACGAAGTTGTATCAAATAAAAATGGGATTCTAGTTCCAGCAAAAGCCCCTGCTACTCTGGCATCTGCTATTGATAAATTAGCTACAGATGCAACATTAAGACAGGAACTTTCTAGCCAAGCAAAAAAAGACTATGAAAACAAATTTAGTTATCCTTTATTCTTGGAGAACTATAGGAAACTGTATAGAGAAATAAAGGGAGAATCAAAATGAAAAAAGTCATGTTGGTTTTTGGGACGCGCCCAGAAGCAATCAAAATGTGTCCTTTGGTAAACGAGTTGAAAAAAAATGACTCGATTAAGACACTTGTCTGCGTGACTGGACAACATAAGGAGATGCTTGAGCAGGTTTTGGATGTCTTTAAGGTCGTTCCTGATTATGATTTGGGGATTATGAAGACAAATCAAACCCTATTTTCAATCACGACCAGTATTCTAGACAAAATTCAAGCAGTGCTTGAACAAGAACAACCAGATATTGTGCTTGTTCACGGAGATACGACAACAACTTTCGCAACGGCCTTGGCAGCCTTTTATATGGGGATTAAAGTTGGACACGTGGAAGCAGGTTTAAGAACCTACAATCTTCAAAGTCCATTCCCTGAGGAGTTCAATCGTCAGACAACTTCTATCATTGCAGATTATCATTTTGCGCCAACAGAAGTGGCTAAAGACAATCTTCTAAAAGAGGGAAGAGAGAATATTTTTGTAACAGGTAATACGGTTATTGATGCTTTAAAGACAACTGTTCAGGATGATTACAATCACCCAATTTTAGAGTGGGCTAAGGATAGTAAGTTGATTATGTTGACAGCTCACAGACGTGAAAATCTTGGACAACCAATGGAAAATATGTTTAATGCTGTTAATCGTATTTTAAATGAATTTGAAGATGTAAAAGTTGTTTACCCAATTCATAAAAACCCTAAAGTTCGTGAATTGGCAAGTAAAGTCTTTGGGGATAATGAACGCATGAAAATCATTGAACCTTTAGAAGTTATTGATTTCCATAATTTCATGAATCAAAGCTACATGATTTTAACAGATTCTGGTGGAGTTCAAGAAGAAGCTCCATCGTTAGGGAAGCCTGTTTTAGTCATGCGTGATACAACAGAGCGTCCAGAGGGGATTGCGGCTGGAACATTAAAATTAGTAGGTACGGAAGAAGAAAATATTTACTCTAATTTTAAGCTTCTTTTAGAAAACCAAATAGAATATAACAAGATGAGTAAGGCTAGCAACCCTTATGGAGATGGAAAAGCTTGTGAAAGAATCGTCAATATCATTTTGGAAGGATAGGGATAATGGATAAGGTTTCTATTATTGTACCAGTATACAATGTCGAAGATTGCTTAAGCTATTGTGTAGACAGTCTAAGACAACAGACCTATAAAAATATAGAAATTATACTGGTAGACGATGGTTCTACAGATTCTTCAGGAGAAATTTGTGACCAATATGCTCAAGAAGATGACAGAATAAAAGTTCTGCATATTGAAAATGGGGGATTATCCAATGCCCGCAATACTGGGGTAAAAGAATCTTCAACAGATTGGATTGTTTTCATTGATTCAGATGATTATTATGACCATAGAGCCATTGAATATTTAGTAGAACTTAGAGATAAGTATAGAGTTGATCTTGTAGCAACTCCAGTGATTGAAGTTAGAAACTATGAAAATAGCGATTTCCTAGGAGATTTCAGAGAGAAATATTCTGGAAAATTAGATCGTCGAACAGCTTTAGAACAAATGTTTTATGGAAATTATGTTGGGACACATTCAGGTGGTAAACTATATAAGAAAGAAATTTTATTAAGGTTTCCATATCCTAATGGGATGTTGTATGAAGATTTAGCTCTTGCTTATGAGCATATTGCTTCCTGTGAAAATATTGCTGTTAGTGATCTAAATCTTTATAAATACTATCGAAGACCAGGAAGTATTGTAAATTCTAAGTATAGTGATCGTCTCTTAGATTTTTACAAGGCAATGGAATGGAATATAAGTTATGTTGAACGAGACTATTCAGGTGATAGGGATATGAGAAGAGCCTTGAATGTTCGCTATGTTTTTAATGGTCTGCATATTGTACATGCTATGCTTAGTTCAGATATGTATGCTGAAGTTAATAAAATTAGAAAAGAATACATTCAATATTTCAAAGATGTTATTCTGAATTCAAATGTTACAAGGAAAAATAAAGTGAAATACTTGATGCTTTTGGTTTCTCCAAAACTGTATGAAAAAATTAGAGAGAAGATGAGTTAGGTAAGAATGAAGATTTTAAAAAATTATGCATATAATCTCTCTTACCAGCTACTAGTGATAATTCTTCCTATTATAACAACACCTTATGTAACTAGGGTATTTAGTTCAACTGATTTAGGTACTTATGGTTATTTCAATTCAATTGTAACCTACTTTATTTTATTGGCGACATTGGGCGTGGCCAATTATGGTACAAAAGAAATTTCAGGCCATCGTAAAGATATCAGAAAAAACTTTTGGGGCATATACACCTTGCAGTTTGGTGCGACCATTCTGTCGATATGCTTATACATTCTCTTATGTCTGTCCTTGTCATTTATGCAAAATCCCGTTGCATATATTTTGGGCTTGAGTCTGGTATCTAAAGGGATGGATATCTCCTGGTTATTTCAAGGTTTAGAGGATTTTCGCAAGATAACAGTTAGAAATATTACTGTTAAACTGGTCGGTGTCATTTCAATCTTCTTATTTGTAAAATCAGCAAATGATTTATATCTTTATGTGTTTTTGCTAACAATATTTGAATTATTGGGGCAGTTTAGTATGTGGTGGCCAGCTAGAGAATTTATCGGGAAGCCACATTTTGATTGGTCCTATGCTAAACAACATTTGAAACCAGTTATTCTCTTATTTTTGCCGCAAATAGCTATTTCGCTATATGTTACTCTGGATCGTACTATGCTAGGGGCATTAGCCTCAACTAAAGACGTCGGAATTTATGACCAAGCCTTAAAATTGGTCAATATTTTGCTTACACTAGTGACTTCGTTAGGAAGCGTAATGCTTCCTCGTGTTGCCAATCTCCTATCAACTGGAGATCACAAGGCTGTAAACAAAATGCATCAGATGTCTTTCTTAATATACAATTTAGTCATTTTTCCTATAATAGCAGGAATGTTAATTGTTAATGATGATTTCGTGCAATTTTTCTTAGGACAGGATTTCCAAGATGCTAAATATGCGATAGCAATTATGATTTTTAGAATGTTCTTTATTGGCTGGACAAATATTATGGGGATTCAAATCTTGATTCCACATAATAAAAATAAAGAATTTATGATTTCGACAACTATTCCAGCTATTGTGAGTGTCGGTTTAAATTTATTATTACTACCTAAATTAGGTTATATCGGAGCAGCCATTGTTTCTGTATTAACAGAAGCCTTAGTATGGGCTATTCAACTGTATTTCACAAGAAACTATTTAAAGGAAGTGCCTCTTCTTGCTTCGACAATTAAAATTATAGGAGCATCAGCTCTCATGTACGGTGTACTATTCGTTGTAAAAACTACAGTGAATTTTACGCCTGTTATAAATGTTATGGTATTTGCTACAATAGGAGCGATACTTTACATTTTTCAAATACTATTCTTAAAGGTAATTAGTCCAAAAGAGTTGAAACAGCAGTTATTGAATAAGTGAAATTGAATGGAATAAATAGAAATTTCAGTAGCTTATAGTCTTATTGTAAAATGAACTCTTGTATAGATTAAATTCGCTTTGGTTGATTAAATAGTTAGGAAAGGAAGGATAGAAGAGTATAAGTGAACTAGAAGATTAAAGAAATATTATTTTTCTCATTCAATTCCATATTTCTTTTTCTTATAAATCACTCTGTATGATTCTTTTTCAAAAAATATGATAAAAATTAAATTTGAAAACCTACTAGTCAGCATTGTTGTATCTGTAGTGGTATTTTTTAATACCATATCAACTACGATGCTGGATAGGACTTTTTTTCAAGTCAAAGCAAATTTCCTATTTTTGGTTGTATTGCTTTTAGGGCTTCGTTTTTTGTATAAAATGCGGGTCTCATACAAATATCTAATACTTTCTATTCTATTGTTGCTTTCGGGGGTTTTAGTGTATTTTCAAACGAATAGACTTAATTTTCTAGTCTATTCGATGCTACTAGTCCTCTTGGTTAATGTAGATATGAAAGTAGTTTTGAGGAACTATGTAGTTGTAGCTGGTATTCTCGTAGTTGGAGTTTTTCTTTTATCACTTGCTGGCATAGTTCCTAATCTACAATATAATCGTGCGGGAGTTATTCGAAATTCGTTTGGGTTTATTTATCCTACGGATTTTGCATCACATTGCTTCTATCTATTTTTAGCAATTTCCTATCTTCTAAAAGATAAATTTATATGGACCAGATCTCTGTTTGGTGTCTTGCTATCAGCTTTCATTATAAAATACTGTGATGCACGTTTAAATGCTTTGTCAATCTTATTAGCGACAGTTATTTTCATTTATTTTTATTACAGTAAAGAGAAAAAACTAAAGATATTTGCCTTGTTCCCATATTCGGCTGTTATATTCGCATCAATTGTTACCTATTTGTCATACAAGTTTTCTTGGTCTAATCCATTTTTGGTAACGGTAAACAAATTAATCACGGGAAGGCTAGCTCTAGGTAGGAATGCATTTGATACATTTGGAGTTCATCTATTTGGGACGAGAAACGTTCAATTTATAGGATCAGGTGGAAAAACAGAATCTGTAATAGGGTATAACTATGTAGATTCCTCTTATGTGCAGATGTTATTTACATATGGAATAGTGCCTGTAGTTCTATTGATAATAATTTATGTTGTCGCCTCAAAGAAACAGTATAAGGATGGTCAATATTTATTAGTTGCGATTTTATCATTGATTGCTTTTAACTGTATGATTGAAGCCTTCTGGTTTGTTCCTACATATAATATATTCATGTTTTTACTATTTACAACAAATACTTTTAGTAAAAAAGAATCAAATGATATTACTAAATTAAATGCGACCTAGTTCTAGAACTAGACTTTAGGAGGCTCTAATAGATGCTAAGAGTCCTTTCTAAGAAAGAATAACGTTTGCTGGCCTGGAGTCAGCATTAATAAGAAATTGTAGAGTTCATTAACGGAGTTTTAATATGTATGACTATTTAATTGTTGGTGCAGGTTTGTCTGGAGCAATCTTCGCACACGAAGCTACAAAACGTGGCAAAAAAGTAAAAGTGATTGACAAACGTGATCACATCGGTGGAAATATTTACTGTGAAAATGTTGAAGACATCAATGTCCACAAGTATGGCGCCCACATTTTCCATACTTCTAACAAAAAAGTGTGGGACTATGTGAACCAGTTCGCTGAATTCAACAACTATATCAACTCACCAGTGGCTAACTACAAGGGAAGCCTCTACAATCTTCCTTTCAACATGAATACCTTTTATGCCATGTGGGGAACCAAGACACCACAAGAAGTTAAGGACAAGATAGCAGAGCAAACGGCTGATATGAAAGATGTTGAGCCTAAAAACCTTGAAGAACAAGCAATCAAGTTGATTGGTCCGGATATCTATGAAAAGTTGATCAAGGGCTACACAGAAAAACAATGGGGACGTTCAGCAACAGAGCTTCCACCATTTATCATCAAGCGCCTTCCAGTGCGTTTGACTTTTGATAACAACTACTTTAATGACCGTTACCAAGGAATTCCAATCGGTGGATACAACGTCATCATCGAAAACATGCTTGGTGATGTGGAAGTAGAGCTTGGCGTTGATTTCTTTGCTAATCGTGAAGAGCTGGAAAAATCAGCTGATAAAGTTGTCTTTACAGGTATGATTGACCAGTACTTTGACTACAAGCATGGAGAGTTGGAATACCGTAGTCTTCGTTTTGAACACGAAGTCTTGGATGAAGAAAATCATCAAGGAAATGCCGTGGTCAACTACACAGAACGTGAGATTCCTTATACTCGTATCATCGAGCACAAGCATTTTGAGTATGGTACTCAACCGAAGACGGTTATCACCCGTGAATACCCAGCTGATTGGAAACGTGGAGATGAACCATACTACCCAATCAATGATGAAAAGAACAATGCCATGTTTGCTAAGTATCAAGAAGAAGCAGCCAAAAATGACAAGGTCATCTTCTGTGGCCGCTTGGCAGACTATAAATACTACGATATGCATGTGGTTATTGAGCGTGCTTTGGAAGTCGTAGCAAATGAATTTGATTGAAAGAAACAGTGATTCATGAAGTATTTTCTAAAAGAAGAATTTTTAAAAGATTCTGGTGCTCGAAACGCCGGGAATAAGGCTAGAAATGATGTCGAGGAGATCGTCAAACGAGAAGGTTATCAACCTTTGTTGTTAACAGTTGATAATTGGTACCATATGGGAACCGTTAAAGCTCAACAACACAAGGCGAAAGCTCTAGCTCAAGCTTTCTCTCAGTTGAAATCAGGGGATCAATTATTGATTCAATTTCCCATGCTCCACCATAGTTTTTTCACCACTCGATTGGTAAGAAAAATCCAGCGAAGTGGGGTGAAAGTCTACTTTATTATCCATGATTTGGAAGCTTTACGATATGCTAATTTGGATACAGTACCTTTAAAACATAAGATTCGGGTTCATCTTCAAGAATCAAGTTTGTTGAAGATAGCTGATGGAGTGATTGCCCATAATCCAATCATGAAATCTGTTTTAGTGGACAAAGGGATTGCAGAAGATAAGATTGTCAGCCTTGGAATTTTCGACTATTTGATTCCAGATTTTCAAGAAAAGAGTGGCCAAACAAAAGATCAGCCCATTATTGTCGCAGGTAATTTGGCACAAGAGAAAGCTGGGTATCTTTATGTTCTTCCAGAAACTCCAATCTATAACCTCTATGGTGTTGGATTTGATAAGAGTAGAGCTTTAGAGAATGAGGCTTACTTTGGTTCTTTCTTACCTGACGAACTACCTGCAGCCCTTGAGGGTGGCTTTGGGCTTGTATGGGATGGCGATAGTGCTGAAACATGTAGTGGTGTATTCGGAGAGTACCTCCGTTATAACAATTCTCACAAGGCATCCCTTTATTTGGCATCTGGATTCCCACTTGTAGTGTGGAAACAGTCTGCCTTGTCTCGTTTTATGCTTGAGAATGGCTGTGGGATTGCAGTAGAATCGCTTCATGATTTGAAAAACACGATCGAAAATCTATCAGATGCAGATTATCAAGAATTGATTGCAAATGCAAAAAATATTGGTAAAAAGATACGAGATGGTTTTTATCTAACCCGTGCTCTTAAAGAATTAACAAAATAAGAAGTCTTTTTGGACTTCTTTTTTTGTTACAACTAATCATTTTTATATAAAAATTAGAGCAACAGAGAACGATTTTTTTAGGGACAATTTAAGTATTTCATCTTAACGTAAAATTGAAATGAACTTGGCATGAAAATACTTGAAAAATACAACAAATTACATCGCTTTTTTCAGTTTTTCTGACATTTTTACACTGTTTTTCATAGAAAAAATTAAAAAGAGGGACTTGTAATGGAATATTAAAATAAATTTAATGAAAAACCTTCGATAAAATCACAAAAAATTAGGCACGAATCGGATTTTTGTGATATAATATTCTGTGAATAGCTATGCCTTCTTGTAGCTGTTAAAAAAATCAAAGTGTGAAACTTGGAAGATAGAGAGGACGCAATGTAATGACTAGAAATGGTTTCTTTACAGGCTTAGATATTGGAACAAGCTCAATTAAAGTGTTAGTTGCTGAGCTTGTAGATGGTGAAGTAAATGTAATCGGTGTTAGCAACGCCAAAAGTAAAGGTGTCAAGGATGGGATTATCGTTGACATCGAAGCTGCAGCAACGGCTATCAAATCTGCTATTTCTCAAGCAGAAGAAAAAGCAGGGATTTCAATCAAATCAGTAAACGTTGGGCTTCCAGCAAACTTGTTGCAAGTGGAACCAACTCAAGGAATGATTCCTGTAACATCAGATACAAAAGAAATTACAGATCAAGATGTTGAGAATGTTGTCAAATCAGCTTTGACTAAGAGCATGACACCTGATCGT
Source organism: Streptococcus infantis (assembly GCF_964243025.1). Classification (GTDB taxonomy): domain Bacteria; phylum Bacillota; class Bacilli; order Lactobacillales; family Streptococcaceae; genus Streptococcus; species Streptococcus infantis_N. Next base: position 12,434 of record NZ_CAXTDJ010000003.1, on the reverse strand, counting down.
GAAGTGATTACGTTTGTGCCAGAAGAATTTGTAGTAGACGGTTTCCAAGGTATTCGTGACCCTCGTGGTATGATGGGTGTTCGTTTGGAAATGCGTGGGCTTCTCTATACAGGTCCAAGAACCATTCTTCACAACCTTCGTAAAACTGTAGAACGTGTTGGAGTTCAAGTTGATAACGTGATTATTTCACCGCTTGCAATTGTAAACTCTGTTCTTAACGAAGGCGAACGTGAGTTTGGAGCGACTGTTATTGATATGGGTGGTGGCCAAACAAGTGTTGCTACTATCCGTAATCAAGAACTACAATACACAAATGTTTACCAAGAAGGTGGCGACTACGTCACTAAAGATATTTCAAAAGTTCTTAAAACTTCTAAGAAGATTGCAGAAGGTTTGAAACTTAACTACGGTGAAGCTTATCCGCAACTTGCAAGCAAAGAAACTTTCCAAGTTGAAGTGATTGGTGAAGTAGAACCTGTTGAAGTTACAGAAGAATACTTGGCTCAAATTATTTCAGCTAGATTGAAACACATCTTTGAACAAATCAAACAAGATTTGGAAAGAAGACATTTGTTGGACTTGCCGGGAGGTATTGCTCTGATTGGTGGGAATGCTATTCTACCAGGTATCGTTGAGCTTGCCCAAGAAGTACTTGGAGTTCGTGTGAAACTTTATGTTCCAAACCAAGTAGGTATCCGCAATCCTGCATTTGCTCATGTGATTAGTTTGTCAGAATTTGCTGGAAGTCTTACAGAAGTGAATGTTTTAGCTCAAAGAGCTATCAGAGGAGACCAAGTTCTACGTCAACAACCAATTGATTTCAGAACTTCAAGTCAGGAAAAACCTGCAGCTTCTCAACGTTCAGTGTTTGGTACAACTTCAACTGAATCAGCAGAACCAACTTATACTGCTGAATCAGCAACTCCAAATCAATCAGAAGAAAAACCAAAATTGACTGACCGATTCCGTAGCTTAATCGGAAGCATGTTTGATGAATAGGATAGAGGAATAAAATATGACATTTTCATTTGATACAGCAGCAGCACAAGGTGCAGTAATTAAAGTAATTGGTGTCGGTGGTGGCGGTGGAAACGCCATTAACCGCATGGTTGACGAAGGCGTTTCAGGTGTTGAGTTCATCGCAGCCAACACAGATGTGCAAGCCTTGAGCAGTACAAAAGCTGAAACAGTTATCCAACTTGGTCCAAAATTAACTCGCGGACTTGGTGCTGGAGGACAGCCTGAAGTTGGTCGTAAGGCTGCTGAAGAAAGCGAAGAAGCAATTACTGAAGCTATCAGTGGTGCAGATATGGTCTTCATCACTGCTGGTATGGGTGGTGGTTCTGGTACAGGTGCTGCACCAGTTATCGCTCGTATCGCTAAAGGTTTAGGTGCTTTGACTGTCGGTGTTGTGACACGTCCATTCGGTTTCGAAGGAAGCAAACGTGGTCAATTCGCAGTCCAAGGGATCAACGAACTACGTGAACATGTTGATACTCTCTTGATTATCTCAAACAACAACTTATTAGAAATTGTTGACAAGAAAACTCCACTTCTTGAAGCTTTGTCTGAAGCAGATAACGTTCTTCGTCAAGGTGTTCAAGGGATTACAGATTTGATTACAAATCCTGGTTTGATCAACTTGGACTTCGCAGACGTGAAGACAGTAATGGCAAACAAAGGAAATGCCCTTATGGGTATCGGTATCGGTAGCGGAGAAGAGCGTGTTATCGAAGCAGCTCGTAAAGCTATCTACTCACCACTTCTTGAAACAACTATTGATGGAGCGGAAGATGTTATCGTTAACGTAACTGGTGGTTTGGATATGACTTTGATTGAAGCGGAAGAAGCTTCTGAAATCGTCAATCAAGCTGCTGGACATGGCGTAAATATCTGGCTCGGTACTTCTATTGATGAATCAATGAAAGATGAAATCCGTGTAACTGTTGTTGCAACTGGAGTTCGTCAAGATGCAGTCGAAAAAGTTGTAGCGCCCCAACCAAGACAAGCGTCATTCCGTGAACCAGTAAAATCTGGACATACACACACTTATGACCGTCATTTTGATTTGGCAGAAACAGCTGAACTTCCAACTCCTTCACAACGTCACACTGAAGCACCTAAAGCATCAGCTTTTGGTGACTGGGACTTGAGACGTGATTCAATTGTTCGTCAAGGTGAATCAGTCGTATCTCCAGTTGAGCGTTTTGAAGCACCAGCTTCTGACGAAGATGAGTTGGAAACACCACCATTCTTTAAAAACCGTTAATAGAGATGGATTTAAAAGAAAATACAAATCAGGTATTTCAACAGGTTACAAAAGCAATTCAAGAAACCGGCCGTGAAGACGGTTCGGTTTCTGTAATTACCGTAACAAAATATGTTGATATTGCAACTGCAGAAAATTTGATTGACCAAGGAGTCAAACACATCGGTGAAAACCGTGTTGACAAATTTCTTGAAAAGTATCATGCTTTAAGTGATAAAGATGTCACTTGGCACTTGATTGGTAGCTTACAAAGAAGAAAAGTCAAGGATATCATTCCTTATGTTGATTATTTTCACGCTTTAGATTCTTTGAAATTAGCCCAAGAGATTCAAAAACGTGCCGATCGAACCGTTAAATGTTTTTTGCAGGTCAATATTTCTGGAGAGGAAAGCAAGCATGGTTTCTCAAAAGAGGAACTATTGACAGTCCTGCCAGACTTGTCTAGCTTGGATCAAATCGAGTATGTTGGTCTCATGACCATGGCTCCCTTTGAGGCCCAAACAGAAGAGTTGCAAAAAATCTTTAAAGAAACGCAAGAGTTGCAACAATACATTCGTGAACAACAATTCCCCAATATGCCAATGACAGAACTAAGTATGGGAATGAGTCGTGACTACAAAGAAGCGATTCAATGTGGCTCAACTTTTGTTCGAATTGGTACAGCATTTTTTAAATAGGAAATAATCATGTCATTAAAAGATAAATTTGATAAATTTATAGATTACTTTACAGAAGATGGAGATGAAGTTGCTTCAGAAGTTGTAGCTGCACAACCTGAACGTTCACTAGCTTCGGTTCCTCAAAAAAGAGAATTGCCACAGCAAGCTGCTGCTCAAGAATCTTCTTCAGCCGAAGCAAAAGAGAAAAATATTACAAAACTTCATGCCCGTCAACAACAACTAGCAATTGAAAGCCATCGCTCTACTGAAAAAGTAACCATCGATGTTCGTTACCCACGCCGTTACGAAGATGCAACAGATATTGTTGATTTGTTGGCTGGAAATGAAAGTATCTTGATTGACTTCCAATATATGACAGAAGTTCAAGCTCGTCGTTGTTTGGATTACTTGGATGGAGCACGTCATGTCCTTGCTGGTGAGTTAAGAAAAGTAGCGAACACAATGTATCTTTTGACACCTGTTGGTGTTGTGGTAAACATTGAAGATATTCGTTTACCTGAAGAAGCTCAAAGCGAAGAATACGACTTTGACATGAAGAGAAATAGAGTACGTTAATGTTTCTAATAATTCGTTTTATCCAAAATGCTACAGATATCTATTCACTGATACTTGTAGCTTTTGCTCTATTATCATGGTTTCCAAATGCCTATAACACACAGTTGGGGAAATTTTTAGAGACTTTGTGTAAACCAATTCTTGAGCCTCTAAAACGTCTACCTCTTCAAATCGCAGGTTTGGATTTCTCTGTTTGGATTGCCCTAATTCTCTTACGCATGATTAGCCGCTATCTCATCAATTTGCTGGTCGTATTATGAGCAAGGAACTTTACCAACATTTCGCAACGGAGGATATTCCATTCATCGATAAGGGCTTGGAATGGTTGAGTCAAGTCGAGGAGCACTATGCACCGATTTTATCTCCTTTTATAAATCCTCACCAAGTATTTATCTTGGAAACTTTGGGAAATAACAGAGGGATAAAAGTCTTCTCTAGTACGAGTTATATCTCTTCGGAATATGCTAGGGTTATTTTAGCGCCTGATTACTTCACACCAAGTTTGGAAGATTTTGAAATGACCTTGCTTGAGATCGTGTATCCCAGCAAGTTTCAGCAACTGACCCATTCAAAGATATTGGGTACAGTTCTCAATCGACTAGGTATTGACCGTAAGTTATTCGGAGACATTCTGGTGACAGAAGAAAAAGCCCAAATTATTGTCGACCGGAGATTTACCACTCTTTTCCAAGATGGAATTCAAAAGATTTCCAAGTTGCCTGTAAGTTTAGTAGAACGCCCTTTTTCAGATATGATAGAATCCAAAGATGACTATCAAGAAAAAGAAGTCTTGGTTTCAAGTCTTCGTCTGGATGCCTTCTTATCTAGCATATTGAAATTATCTCGTTCCCAAACTTCGGCTCTGGTTGAAAAAAAGTTGGTTCAAGTCAACTATCATATAGTTGAAAAATCGGACTATCCGGTAAAAATTGGTGATTTAATCAGCGTCAGACGCTTTGGTCGAATTATCTTACTCAAAGAAAACGGTCAAACCAAAAAGGATAAGAAAAAATTAACAGTCCAGCTACTATTAAGCAAGTGAGAAAAATATGTCAATTACACCACAAGAAATTAGTGATAAGGCGTTCTCAAGAACATTCAGAGGCTATAATCAGGAAGAAGTTGATTTATTTCTAGATAAGATTTATTTTGAATTAGAGGAATTAATCCGAAACAAAGAGGAAACTGAACTCTACATCAAAAAACTAGAAGAACGTCTTTCCGACTATACGAATGATATTCCTAAGAGAACAGTAACAAACGAGCAAGAACCAGAAGCAATTAATGATTCTATTTTTTATTAAATAAGTGAGGAAAAATATGCCAATTACATCGTTAGAAATTAAGGATAAAACCTTTGGTGTTCAGTTTAGAGGTTTTAACCGTGAAGAAGTTGATGAATTTTTAGATATTGTTGTTCGTGACTATGAAGACTTAGTTCGTAGTAATCATGAAAAAGATCAGCACATTAAAAATTTAGAAGACCGTCTATCTTATTTTGATGAAATCAAAGATTCATTGAGTCAGTCAGTATTGATTGCTCAAGATACAGCTGAACGTGTGAAACAAGCTGCGAATGACCGTTCTAACAACATCATTAAGCAGGCTGAGCAAGATGCTCAACGCTTGCTTGATGAAGCAAAATACAAAGCCAATGAAATTTTGCGACAAGCAACAGATAATGCTAAAAAAGTTGCTGTAGAAACTGAAGAGTTGAAGAACAAGAGTCGCGTCTTCCACCAACGTTTGAAATCAACAATCGAAAGTCAGTTGGCTATTGTTGATTCATCAGATTGGGAAGAAATTTTGCGTCCTACTGCAACTTATCTTCAAACGAGCGACGAAGCATTCAAGGAAGTCGTCCAAGAGGTTCTAGGTGAAGATGTATCTTCATATCATGATGAAGAACCGATTGACATGACTCGTCAATTTTCTCCAGAAGAAGTTGCAGAACTTCAAGCGCGTATTGAAGCAGCTAACAAAGAATTGTTAGAGGCTGAACAAGCTACTGAAGAGTCAACTGAAACTGAAGTTGAAGTTCAGCCAGTTGCTGAAACTCCTGTTGAACCAGCACATGAGGAAGAATCTCAAGATGATGCTGACACTCAACAAGAATCAGTTCTAATTTTATAAGAATCTCATTAGAGAACAAGAATTTATCAATCACATTTCTAGCGAGTAGGAGATGGTGGAAGTCCTACAATCCCTGTTGGTAAATTTATCCTCTCTTAGTATCAAATCTGAAAATAGTAAGATTTGACGTTGCCCACGTTACGGGAAAAGAGGGAAAGAGACTAGGTCTTTTTCCGAACAAAGGTGGTACCACGATTTTCGTCCTTTTTGCGAGTCGTGGTTTTTATATTGTCAATTTACATTAAAGGAGTACTAATGAAACTTAAAGAAACCCTCAATCTTGGGAAAACAGAATTTCCAATGCGTGCCGGTCTTCCGACCAAAGAGCCAGTTTGGCAAAAGGAATGGGATGAAGCTAAACTTTATCAACGTCGTCAAGAATTAAATGAAGGAAAACCACATTTCACGCTTCATGATGGCCCTCCATATGCTAACGGGAACATCCACGTTGGGCATGCCATGAACAAGATTTCTAAAGACATCATTGTTCGTTCTAAGTCTATGTCAGGATTTTACGCACCATATATTCCAGGTTGGGACACTCATGGTCTGCCAATTGAGCAAGTTTTGGCAAAACAAGGTGTTAAACGCAAAGAGATGGACCTTGTTGAGTACTTGAAACTTTGCCGTGAATACGCTCTGTCTCAAGTAGATAAACAACGCGAAGATTTTAAGCGCTTGGGTGTTTCAGGTGATTGGGAAAATCCATATGTAACCTTGACGCCTGACTATGAAGCAGCGCAAATCCGTGTCTTCGGTGAAATGGCTAATAAAGGTTATATCTACCGTGGAGCGAAGCCTGTTTATTGGTCTTGGTCATCTGAGTCTGCGCTTGCTGAAGCGGAAATTGAATACCACGACTTGGTTTCTACGTCCCTTTACTATGCCAACAAGGTAAAAGATGGTAAAGGTGCCCTTGATACTGATACTTACATCGTCGTTTGGACAACAACTCCATTCACCATCACGGCTTCTCGTGGTTTGACTGTTGGTGCGGATATTGATTACGTCTTGGTGCAACCAGCTGGCGAATCTCGTAAGTTTGTGGTTGCTTCAGAATTGTTGAACAGTTTGTCTGAGAAATTCGGTTGGGCAGATGTTCAAGTTTTGGCTACTTACCGTGGTTCAGAATTGAACCAAATTGTGACAGAGCACCCATGGGATACAGCAGTAGATGAACTCGTTATCCTTGGTGACCACGTTACAACTGATTCTGGTACTGGTATCGTCCATACAGCTCCTGGTTTTGGTGAGGATGACTACAATGTCGGTGTTGCCAATGGGCTTGAAGTTGCTGTGACTGTTAACGAACGCGGAATCATGATGGCCAATGCTGGTGCAGAGTTCGAAGGTCAATTCTACGACAAGGTTGTGCCAACGGTTATTGAAAAACTTGGTGATTTACTTCTTGCTCAAGAAGAAATCTCTCACTCTTATCCATTTGACTGGCGTACGAAAAAACCAATCATCTGGCGTGCAGTGCCTCAATGGTTTGCTTCTGTATCTAAATTCCGCCAAGAAATCTTGGACGAAATTGAAAAAGTGAAGTTCCACTCAGAGTGGGGTAAGGTCCGTCTTTACAACATGATCCGTGACCGTGGTGACTGGGTGATCTCTCGTCAACGTGCTTGGGGAGTTCCTCTTCCAATCTTCTACGCAGAAGACGGAACACCAATCATGACAGCTGAAACCATCGAACATGTAGCCCAACTCTTTGAAGAACATGGTTCAATCATCTGGTGGGAACGTGATGCTAAAGACCTCTTGCCAGAAGGATTTACCCATCCAGGTTCACCAAATGGCGAGTTCAAGAAAGAAACAGACATAATGGACGTTTGGTTTGACTCAGGTTCATCATGGAATGGTGTTGTGGTTAACCGTCCAGAACTCAAATACCCAGCAGATCTTTATCTTGAAGGTTCAGACCAATACCGTGGTTGGTTCAACTCATCACTTATCACTTCTGTGGCTAATCATGGTGTTGCACCATACAAACAAATCTTGTCGCAAGGTTTTGCTTTGGATGGTAAAGGTGAGAAGATGTCTAAATCTCTTGGAAATACCATTGCCCCAAGCGATGTTGAAAAACAATTCGGTGCGGAAATCTTGCGTCTCTGGGTAACAAGTGTTGATTCAAGCAACGACGTACGTATCTCTATGGATATCTTGAGCCAAGTCTCTGAAACATACCGTAAGATCCGTAATACCCTTCGTTTCTTGATTGCTAACACTTCTGACTTTAACCCAGCTGAGGATGCAGTCGCTTACGAAGAACTTCGTTCTGTTGATAAGTACATGACCATCCGCTTTAACCAACTTGTTAAGGCCATTCGTGACGCTTATGCAAACTTCGAATTCTTGACGATTTATAAGGCTTTGGTTAACTTTATCAATGTTGATCTGTCAGCCTTCTACCTTGATTTCGCCAAAGATGTTGTCTACATCGAAGGTGCCAAATCTCTCGAACGCCGTCAGATGCAAACAGTCTTCTATGACATCCTTGTAAAAATCACAAAACTCTTGACACCAATTCTTCCTCACACTGCTGAAGAAATCTGGTCATATCTCGAGTTTGAAACAGAAGACTTTGTTCAATTGTCAGAATTACCTGAAGCTCAAACTTTTGCTAACCAAGAGGAAATCTTGGATACATGGGCAGCCTTCATGGACTTCCGTGGACAAGCTCAAAAAGCCTTGGAAGAAGCTCGTAATGAAAAAGTGATCGGTAAATCTCTTGAAGCTCATTTGACAGTTTATCCTAACGAAGTAGTGAAGACTCTTCTTGGGGCAGTAGATAGTAATGTTGCTCAACTCTTGATTGTATCAGAATTGACCATTGCAGAAGGTCCAGCTCCAGAAGGTGCAGTGGCCTTCGAAGATGTTGCCTTCACTGTTGAACGTGCAGCTGGTGAAGTTTGTGATCGTTGCCGTCGTATTGATCCAAGTACAGCAGAACGTAGCTACCATGCAACTATCTGCGATCACTGTGCAAGCATCGTCGAAGAAAACTTTGCGGATGCAGTAGCAGAAGGATTTGAAGCTAAATAGTCTAACAAAAATACAGGAGAAATTCCTGTATTTTTTTAAAAAATAAAAACTTTAATAAAAATATGGTATAATATACCTTATTAAAATAAAAGGAGATATTTATGAAGACAAAAACACTAGCACAAGTAGATGGCTTTATTGGTATTATTGCAGGGGCAATTTTAGCTTTCTTACCAATTTTTATGGTATTTCTTGCAGCCATTTCTGAAGACGAAGATGCTGCAGGGCTAATTTTGGGCATTATTTTCATTGTTTTCTCTTTAGTGAAAATTGCAACCCTCATTCTTGGAATCCTCTCACTTGTCTACTATAAGGATGACAATCGTATTTCACTAGCACCATCGATTCTATTTATCGTTGGATCTGTAGTTGCCTTGATTCCTTTCCTTGGGTGGATTGGTGGAATCGTCCTTGTCATTGGTGGAGCTTTGTACCTAGCAAGCTTGAAACAATTTAGAATTGAAGAATAAATTATTTTTTAGGGAAGAGTCCATGAGCTCTTCTCTTTTTCGTTGATTTTAACTAGCTTTTTTGTGAAAAATTGTGTAAAATAGAATAGATAAACGAGGGCAACCTCGAAAAATAAAAGGAGAATCCAACTAATGGTAAAATTGGTTTTCGCTCGCCACGGTGAGTCTGAATGGAACAAAGCTAACCTTTTCACAGGCTGGGCTGACGTAGATCTTTCTGAAAAAGGTACTCAACAAGCTATCGATGCTGGTAAATTGATCAAAGAAGCTGGTATTGAATTTGACCAAGCTTACACTTCAGTATTGAAACGTGCAATCAAAACAACTAACTTGGCTCTTGAAGCATCTGACCAATTGTGGGTTCCAGTTGAAAAATCATGGCGCTTGAACGAACGTCACTACGGTGGTTTGACTGGTAAAAACAAAGCTGAGGCTGCTGAACAATTTGGTGATGAGCAAGTTCACATCTGGCGTCGTTCATACGATGTATTGCCACCAGCAATGCCTCGTGATGATGAGTACTCAGCTCATACTGACCGTCGTTACGCTTCACTTGATGACTCAGTAATTCCAGATGCTGAAAACTTGAAAGTGACTTTGGAACGTGCCCTTCCATTCTGGGAAGACAAAATCGCTCCAGCACTTAAAGATGGTAAAAACGTATTCGTAGGTGCACACGGTAACTCAATCCGCGCCCTTGTAAAACACATCAAACAATTGTCAGATGACGAAATCATGGATGTGGAAATCCCTAACTTCCCACCATTGGTATTCGAATTTGACGAAAAATTGAACGTAGTTTCTGAATACTATCTTGGTAAATAATGTAAAATAGAGTCTAGGATTATTCCTAGGCTTTTTTATTTTAAAAATAGGAAAATGCAGAGTGCAATTTAACTTGTCAAAGACAAGGATTCTTGTTATAATAGATAGGATGGAGGCGCTATGGCACTTAAAAAAGCAAGTTTAGCCTGTGCGGTTTGTGGTTCAAGAAACTACTCAATTAAAATTAGTGGGAATCCAAAACCGACTCGCTTAGAAGTAAATAAATTTTGTAAACATTGTGGTAAATACACAACACATCGAGAAACGAGATAGGAGATAAGAATGGGTTTTATAAAGGATATCTTTACACTTCTTAAAGATACAACTTGGCCAACTCGAAAACAAAGTTGGGTAGATTTCAAATCTATCATGGAATACACTGCCTTCTTTGTTGTCATCATTTATATTTTTGACCAGTTAATCGTTAGCGGATTGATCCGATTCATTAACATTTTTTAAGATAATATAAATAGGCTGAAAGAAGTTTACCATTAAGAAAGGAAAAAAGATGGATAGTTTTGATAAAGGATGGTTTGTCCTACAAACATATTCTGGTTATGAAAATAAAGTAAAAGAAAATCTCTTGCAACGTGCACAAACATACAATATGTTGGATAATATCCTACGTGTGGAAATTCCAACTCAAACTGTGCAAGTTGAAAAAAATGGGAAGAAAAAAGAAGTTGAAGAAAATCGCTTCCCAGGATATGTTCTTGTGGAAATGGTTATGACTGATGAAGCTTGGTTTGTAGTTCGTAATACACCAAACGTTACGGGATTTGTCGGCTCACACGGGAACAGATCTAAACCAACTCCACTTTTGGAACAAGAAATCAGAGATATCTTGGTATCAATGGGACAAACAGTTCAAGAATTCGATATCAATGTTGAAGTTGGTCAAACAGTTCGAATCATTGATGGTGCCTTTGCTGATTACACAGGAAAAATTACTGAAATTGATAACAACAAAGTGAAAATGATTATTTCAATGTTTGGTAATGATACAGTAGCAGAAGTAAACTTGAATCAAATTGCTGAATTGTAATCTCAGTTACTCATCTACTTGTGAATCTAGCATTCTGTCAACTAATTTTTTAAAAAACTAGTTGACAAGGCAGAAAAAGTGGGTATAATAGAAAGAGTTGAAAAAGCTCAGGGTCCGTTGGTCAAGGGGTTAAGACACCGCCTTTTCACGGCGGTAACACGGGTTCGAATCCCGTACGGACTATGGGTGTATCGTGGTTGATGGAAATAGGATTTAAAAAAAGTTAAAAAACCTGTTGACAGAGAAAAGTGACTGTGATATACTAATATAGTTGTCGTAAGCGCGACAAAGACCTTTGAAAACTGAACAAGACGAACCAATGTGCAGGGCACTACAACTGATGTTGTAGTACTGAACAATGAAAAAAACAATAAATCTGTCAGTGACAGAAATGAGTGAGAACTCAAACTTTTAATGAGAGTTTGATCCTGGCTCAGGACGAACGCTGGCGGCGTGCCTAATACATGCAAGTAGAACGCTGAAGGAGGAGCTTGCTCTTTCTGGATGAGTTGCGAACGGGTGAGTAACGCGTAGGTAACCTGCCTGGTAGCGGGGGATAACTATTGGAAACGATAGCTAATACCGCATAACAGTAGATATCGCATGATAGCTACTTGAAAGGTGCAATTGCACCACTACCAGATGGACCTGCGTTGTATTAGCTAGTTGGTGAGGTAACGGCTCACCAAGGCAACGATACATAGCCGACCTGAGAGGGTGATCGGCCACACTGGGACTGAGACACGGCCCAGACTCCTACGGGAGGCAGCAGTAGGGAATCTTCGGCAATGGACGGAAGTCTGACCGAGCAACGCCGCGTGAGTGAAGAAGGTTTTCGGATCGTAAAGCTCTGTTGTAAGAGAAGAACGAGTGTGAGAGTGGAAAGTTCACACTGTGACGGTATCTTACCAGAAAGGGACGGCTAACTACGTGCCAGCAGCCGCGGTAATACGTAGGTCCCGAGCGTTGTCCGGATTTATTGGGCGTAAAGCGAGCGCAGGCGGTTAGATAAGTCTGAAGTTAAAGGCTGTGGCTTAACCATAGTACGCTTTGGAAACTGTTTAACTTGAGTGCAAGAGGGGAGAGTGGAATTCCATGTGTAGCGGTGAAATGCGTAGATATATGGAGGAACACCGGTGGCGAAAGCGGCTCTCTGGCTTGTAACTGACGCTGAGGCTCGAAAGCGTGGGGAGCAAACAGGATTAGATACCCTGGTAGTCCACGCCGTAAACGATGAGTGCTAGGTGTTAGACCCTTTCCGGGGTTTAGTGCCGTAGCTAACGCATTAAGCACTCCGCCTGGGGAGTACGACCGCAAGGTTGAAACTCAAAGGAATTGACGGGGGCCCGCACAAGCGGTGGAGCATGTGGTTTAATTCGAAGCAACGCGAAGAACCTTACCAGGTCTTG
>NZ_CAXTDJ010000002.1:0-323000 GCF_964243025.1 Streptococcus infantis | reverse complement strand
TGGCTCGGTAGCTCAGTTGGTAGAGCAATGGATTGAAGCTCCATGTGTCGGCGGTTCGATTCCGTCTCGCGCCATTTCTTATATAATACGGAAGGGTAGCGAAGAGGCTAAACGCGGCGGACTGTAAATCCGCTCCTTCGGGTTCGGGGGTTCGAATCCCTCCCCTTCCATCTTATACGGGCATAGTTTAAAGGTAGAACTAAGGTCTCCAAAACCTTCAGTGTGGGTTCAATTCCTACTGCCCGTGTTAAACGTTATGGCGGGTGTGGTGAAGTGGTTAACACATCAGATTGTGGCTCTGACATTCGGGGGTTCGATTCCCCTCACTCGCCTATTTTATATTATTGGGGTATAGCCAAGCGGTAAGGCAAGGGACTTTGACTCCCTCATGCGTTGGTTCGAATCCAGCTACCCCAGTTACTATTTGCCGGCGTGGCGGAATTGGCAGACGCGCTGGACTCAAAATCCAGTGTCCGCAAGGACGTGCCGGTTCGACCCCGGCCGCCGGTATAGTAATAAAGACAAGGTTTTTGGACCTTGTCTTTTTAATTTCTCTTCCATTTTTTCTTTCAGAGTTACTTAAAATTTCTTATTTTTCCTAAATTTTATTGTAAACCTCAATGTTCAATATTACTTTACTATATATTTACTAAATCTTAATTTATTTCTTTATAAATTTAACTATAATAGGTCTATACCATTTACAAATTACTCAGAAAGGTTTATAATGTTATTGACATAATAAATATTAGAAAAATGAATTACGGAGGTTATCATTATGCCTAAATATATTAAAGCGGATCAATTTTTCTATCCTCATGGTGTGCGCCGTGGTGGTTTTCTTGAACTAGTTGATGGAAAATTTGGTAAGCATGTGGATCAAGTATCTGAGGACGCAGAAATTATTGACTATACTGGTTATAGTATTGCTCCTGGTCTTGTTGATACACATATTCACGGATTTGGTGGGGTTGATGTTATGGATAATAACATCGAAGGTACTCTTCACACAATGAGTGAAGGTCTTCTTAGCACAGGTGTTACTAGTTTCCTACCAACTACTCTAACATCATCATATGAACAATTATTAGCTGTTACTGAAAATATTGGTTCGCGTTATCAAGAGGCTTCTGGAGCTAAAATTCGTGGGATTTACTTTGAAGGTCCATACTTTACTGAGGAATTTAAAGGAGCTCAAAACCCTGCTTACATGAAAGATCCTCGCATGGATGAATTTCGTGCTTGGCAGAAGGCTGCTAATGGTCTTCTAAATAAAATTGCCCTTGCACCTGAACGTGAAGGTGTTGAGGACTTTGTACGTACGGTTACTGGTGAAGGTGTTACTGTTGCTTTAGGTCACTCGAATGCAACTTTTGATCAGGCTAAGAAGGCTGTTGACGCTGGTGCAAGTGTTTGGGTTCATGCTTATAATGGTATGCGTGGGTTAACTCACCGTGAGCTTGGTATGGTTGGTGCTATGTATGAATTGCCACATACTTATGCTGAATTGATATGCGATGGGCATCACGTTGATCCTAAGGCCTGTGACATTCTACTTAAACAAAAAGGCACTGAAAATATTGCTCTTATCACTGACTGTATGACAGCGGGTGGTTTGCAGGATGGTGACTACATGCTAGGAGAATTCCCAGTTGTGGTTGCAAATGGTACTGCACGTCTCAAATCTACTGGGAACTTGGCAGGTTCTATTCTCAAACTTAAAGACGGTTTGAAAAATGTTGTTGAATGGGGTATTGCAAATCCACATGAAGCAGTTATGATGGCCAGTCTCAACCCAGCAAAATCAGTTCATATTGATGACGTTTGTGGACAAATCCGTGAAGGCTACGATGCTGACTTTATCGTTCTTGATAAGGATTTGGAATTGGTGGCAACTTACCTTGATGGTGAAAAACGTTATCAAGCATAATCTCTAAAGTAGAAACTAGTTTAGTTTCTACTTTTTTTAATTTAGTTTGTTAACTTCTTCACATATTACTTGATTTTATTTTTGAAAAGGCTTACAATTATGATATAAACAATACAAATTAAAAAACGGAGGTAAGCTTTATGAAAGCCTATACTTATGTTAAACCAGGACTTGCTTCATTTGTTGATGTTGACAAACCAGTTATTCGCAAGCCAACTGACGCTATTGTGCGTATTGTAAAAACTACTATTTGTGGAACAGATCTTCATATTATTAAAGGAGATGTCCCTGCATGTAAGAGTGGAACTATCCTTGGCCATGAAGGAATCGGGATTGTAGAGGAAGTTGGAGCAGGCGTTTCAAACTTCAAAAAAGGCGATAAGGTTTTGATTTCTTGTGTTTGTGCCTGTGGTAAATGCTACTACTGTAAAAAGGGTATCTATGCCCACTGTGAAGATGAAGGCGGTTGGATTTTTGGACATTTGATCGACGGTATGCAAGCAGAATATCTTCGTGTTCCTCATGCTGATAATACTCTCTATCACACTCCAGCTGATTTGTCTGATGAAGCCTTGGTTATGTTATCTGATATCCTACCAACTGGTTATGAAATTGGTGTCTTAAAAGGGAAAGTAGAGCCTGGTTGTAGTGTGGCTATCGTTGGTTCAGGTCCAGTTGGCTTAGCAGCTCTATTGACTGCTCAATTCTATTCACCTGCTAAATTGATCATGGTAGACCTAGACGATAACCGTTTGGATACTGCAGTTTCTTTCGGTGCTACTCATAAGATTAATTCTTCAGACCCTGAAAAAGCAATTCAAGAAATTTATGATTTAACAGATGGTAGAGGTGTGGATGTTGCTATAGAAGCTGTTGGTATTCCTGAAACGTTTGATCTCTGCCAAAAGATTATCGGTGTAGATGGAACAGTAGCCAACTGTGGTGTGCATGGTAAGCCAGTTCAGTTTGATTTGGATACTCTATGGATTCGTAACATTAACGTAACTACCGGTTTGGTTTCTACCAACACAACTCCTCAGCTTTTGAAAGCTTTAGAAAGTCATAAAATTGAACCAGAAAAATTGGTAACTCATTACTTCAAACTAAGTGAAATTGAAAAAGCCTATGAAGTATTTGGTAAGGCTGCAGATCATCATGCGATTAAGGTTATCATTGAAAACGATATTTCAGAAGGTTAATCGAATTTTGAATCCAGTTATTCTTTTTAGAATAGCTGGATTTTTTGAAAATATTAGATAATTCGTGAAAGCAAGCAAATTTCTTTCATTGTTCTTAAAATTTCGCTATAATATACGATACAAAGGAAATGAAACTATGTATCGAGTTATAGAAATGTACGGGGATTTTGAACCTTGGTGGTTCATAGAAGGATGGGAAGAAGACGTCATTAGTAGTAAGAAATTTGAAAATTACTATGATGCCTTGAAGTATTATAAATCTTGCTGGTTTGAACTGGAAAAGAAAATTCCACTATATAAAAGTCGAGGAGACTTAATGACCATATTTTGGAATCCGGAGGATAAGCGTTGGTGTGGGGAATGTGATGAATTTCTGCAGCAATATCATTCCTTGGCTTTACTGGAAGATGGTCAAGTTATACCAGATGAAAAATTCAGACCGGGTTATGAAAAACAAACTGGTTTAGAAATCCACCGGACGTGTCGCATCAAAAATGATGGAACAACTTTTTAATAAAGTTGTTCTTTTTTTGTATTTTCTTCGAATAATTAACTGAGGAGGGAATATGGTACAAGCACTTGCACAAGAATTGATTAGTCTCGCAAAAAAGGATGGAGCTCAGGATATCTATTTTATTCCCAAGGACAAGGTTTATGAGTTGCATATGCGAATAGGTGATGAAAGGCGTTTGATTAATAGCTATGACTTTGAAAAGTTGGGCGCAGTTATTAGTCATTTTAAATTTATTGCAGGGATGAATGTTGGAGAAAAGCGTCGTAGTCAGCTTGGGTCCTGTGATTATCAGCATGATGGCAAGGTTTCTTCACTACGCTTATCGACGGTAGGAGATTATCGTGGTCATGAAAGTTTAGTTATTCGCCTTTTGCATGATGAAGAACAAGAGTTGCGCTTCTGGTTTCAAGACCTTAAGGAACTAGAAAAGGGATTTAGGCAACGCGGCCTTTATCTATTTGCAGGACCTGTAGGAAGTGGTAAAACTACCTTAATGCATGAATTAGCTAAGTCATTGTTTAAGGGACAACAAGTCATGTCCATTGAGGACCCAGTCGAAATTAAGCAAGAAGAGATGTTGCAATTACAACTCAATGAAGCTATTGGACTGAGCTATGAAAACTTGATAAAACTTTCTTTGCGGCACCGCCCGGATCTTTTAATCATTGGGGAAATTCGAGATAGCGAAACAGCCCGTGCTGTTGTAAGAGCGAGCTTAACGGGAGCTACAGTGTTTTCGACCATACATGCAAAGAGTATTCGTGGGGTCTATGAGCGTCTTTTAGAACTTGGTGTCAGTGAGGATGAACTCGCAGTTGTTTTACAAGGTGTTTGCTACCAGAGACTAATCGGGGGAGGAGGAATTATTGATTTTGCAAACCAAAATTATTCAGAACACCAGGCAGAAAAGTGGAATGAGCACATTGATCAGCTTCTTAAAGATGGACATATCACTGCCCTTCAAGCTGAAACGGAGAAAATTAGCTACCAGTAAGCAGAAGAAAATTATCACTCTCTTTAACAATTTGTTTTCTAGTGGTTTTCACTTGGTAGAAATCATTTCCTTTCTTGATAGAAGTCTTTTGTTGGAGAAGGAATATGTTTCACAGATGCGCCTAGGACTATCGAAAGGAAAATCTTTCTCGGAAATGATGGGGAATTTAGGTTTTTCGAGTGCGATTGTCACTCAACTTTCATTGGCTGAAGTTCATGGAAATCTCCATTTGAGTTTGGGGAAAATTGAAGAATATTTGGATAATCTTGCTAAGGTCAAGAAGAAGTTAATTGAAGTTGCGACCTACCCACTTATTTTGCTAGCTTTTTTACTGTTAATTATGC
Organism: Streptococcus infantis; assembly: GCF_964243025.1. Lineage (GTDB taxonomy): Bacteria > Bacillota > Bacilli > Lactobacillales > Streptococcaceae > Streptococcus > Streptococcus infantis_N. The sequence goes on along the minus strand of NZ_CAXTDJ010000002.1, from coordinate 318,019 downwards.
TAGGATTGCGGAATTATCTCTTGCCCCAACTGGATAGTAGTAACATAGCTACCTTAGTGATTAGTAACCTGCCACAGATTTTTCTCGGACTTATTCTGGCACTAAGTCTTGCATCTTTAACAGGACTGATATTCTACAGAAAATCTAAGAAGATACAAGTCTTTTCTTATCTGGCTAGAATCCCCTTTTTAGGTGTGTTTGTTCAGTACTATCTAACTGCTTATTATGCTCGGGAATGGGGAAATATGATTGGACAAGGTTTAGAGTTGGCACAGATTTTCCAGATGATGCAGGAGCAAGGAGATCCTCTTTTTAAGGAAATTGGATACGATTTAGATCAATCTTTGCAAAATGGGCATGAATTTTCTAAGGTTGTTCAGAACTATCCCTTCTTTAGAAAGGAGTTGGGATTAATCATTGAATATGGAGAGGTTAAATCCAAGTTGGGAAGCGAATTGGAAATATATGCGGAAAAAACCTGGGAATCCTTCTTTACCCGAGTCAATCGGACCATGAACCTTGTTCAACCACTGGTCTTTATTTTTGTAGCCCTGCTAATCGTTTTATTGTATGCAGCTATGTTGCTGCCAATGTATCAAAATATGGAGGTAAATTTTTAGATGAAAAAAATGATGATGAAATTAAAAGAAACGAAGGTAAAAGCTTTTACACTGGTAGAAATGTTGGTGGTGTTGCTTATCATTAGCGTCCTACTTTTGCTTTTTGTGCCAAATCTTACTAAGCAAAAGGATGCAGTCAATGATAAGGGGAAAGCAGCTGTCGTCAAGGTGGTAGAAAGCCAAGCAGAACTCTATAGTCTGGATAAAAATGAAGATGCTAGTCTAGGTAAATTACAGGCAGATGGACGCATTACTGCTGAGCAAGCAAAAGCCTATAAAGAGTATCATGCCAAGCAAAATAAGAGTCAGTCAGTTGCAGATTAGGGCCTTTACCATGCTAGAAAGTTTATTGGTCTTAGGAATAGTCAGCCTGTTAGCCTTGGGCTTGTCGAGTTCAGTTCAGTCGACTTTTGCAGCTGTGGAAGAGCAAATTTTCTTTATGGAGTTTGAGGAACTTTATCGAGAAACCCAGAAGAGAAGTCTGGCTAGTCAGCAGAAGATCAACTTAATGCTAGAAGAGAGAAGTATTGGGAATGGCTATCAGAAATTAGCCATCCCTAAAGGCATTCAATTGCAGTCTAATCAGTCAATTACCTTTGATAAGGCTGGAGGGAATTCGTCTCTAGCTAGCGTGAGATTTCAAACAAGGAAAGAAGTGGTTCGCTACCAACTATATCTAGGGAATGGAAAGATTAAACGTATTCAAGAAGCAAAAAATTAAGGCAGTTATTCTACTGGAGGCAGTGATTTCACTCGCTATTTTTGCCAGTATAGCAACCCTCTTGCTGGGACAGATTCAAGAAAGTAGAAAAAGAGATGTAGAACTTCTAAAACAGGAAGAAGTTTTGCGAGTGGCTCGTATGGCGTTGCAGACTGGACAAAAGCAGTTGACTGTCAATGGCCTTACGGTTCATGTTGTCTCGAATGAGCAAGGTTTGGAGGTATACCATGGAACGGAGAAATTACTGGCGATTCAAGACAAGTAGGGTCAGAGCTTTTACACTTTTAGAATCCTTGGTTGCCCTTATCGTTATTAGTGGTAGCTTGCTTCTTTTTCAATCTATGAGCCGACTCTTGATTTCAGAGGTTCGCTACCAGCAGAGAAGTGAGCAAAAAGAATGGCTTTTATTTGTGGATCAGCTAGAAACAGAGCTGAATCGAGCCCAATTTGAAAAAGTGGAGAATGATAGGCTTTACCTCAAACAGGAAGGCAAACCCATTTCCATGGGTAAATCAAAGTCAAATGATTTCCGGAAAACAGACGCTAGTGGACGTGGTTATCAACCCATGGTCTACGGCCTAAAATCAGCTCGAATTCAAGAAAAAGGGCAGGAGTTGCACTTTCACTTTCAGTTTGAAAAGGGACTAGAGAGGGAATTTATCTATCGTGTTGAAAAAGAAAAAAGTTAGAGCAGGAGTTCTCCTATACGCTGTCACTATTGCTGGAATTTTTAGTCTTTTGTTGCAGTTTTATCTAAATCGGCAAGTAGCACATCATCAGGATTATGCCTTAAATAAAGAAAAACTTCTTGCATTTGCTATGGCTAAGAGAACCTATGAAAAAGCTACTTCTGAAAATGGAGAGCAGTCATTTAATGTAGGGAAGTCAACTTATCGAAATGACGAAAAATTCTTCACAACGACTATTGACACAGGAAAAAATCAGTTTGAATTTCACTTTTCTCCTTTAAAAAAGACCGGTCAAAAGTCTGAGAAAACAGAAAACAAGTCCAAAGAAGGAAATGAGGAGAAAACAGAAGAAGAGAGCAAAAAAGAGACTGCTAGGTCTTCAAAATTAGCACCTTCAAAGAAGGGCACAGAGTAGTTTGGACGAGGTTTTTACCTGAAATCATGCTATAATAGATACATATGGAGGACCAAAAATGGCAAGTGTAAAATTGTATCTAGTGCGTCATGGGAAAACAATGTTTAATACGATTGGGCGTGCTCAAGGCTGGAGTGATACTCCTTTAACAGCTGAAGGTGAGCGAGGTATTCACGAATTGGGAATTGGCTTGCGTGAATCAGGCTTAAAGTTTGAGCGTGCTTACTCGAGTGACTCAGGACGTACCATCCAGACTATGGGAATTATCCTTGAGGAACTAGGTCTGACAGGTCAAATTCCTTATCGTATGGACAAGCGAATCCGTGAGTGGTGCTTTGGTAGCTTTGATGGTGCTTATGATGGAGACCTTTTTATGGGGATTATTCCTCGTATCTTTAATGTCGATCATGTGCATCGTTTGTCCTATGCTGAGCTGGCTGAAGGTCTGGTAGAAGTAGACACAGCAGGTTGGGCTGAAGGATGGGAAAAGCTAAGTGGTCGTATCTGGGAAGGCTTTGAAGCCATTGCCAAGGAAATGGAAGCTAATGGTGGAGGAAATGCTCTCGTTGTCAGTCATGGAATGACAATTGGAACCATTGTTTACCTCATTAACGGCATGCATCCACATGGTCTTGATAACGGAAGTGTGACGATTCTTGAGTACGAAGATGGTCAGTTTTCAGTCAAGATTGTTGGGGACTGTAGCTACCGTGAAATTGGACGAGCTCAATTAGACGAGCAAGATAGTTCAGAACAATAAAATTCAGTACTAAATTTAGAAGAATTTTTAAAGGATTGATAGAATGCTAATGTCGTGCTTGCACAAGCTTCTGAGAGCTGAGTGCTTTGACAATAGCATTCTTTTTTGTTAGAATAGTATCAACATGAAAGCATAAGAAGGGACTGACAGAACTGTCGTCCCCTTTTGTCTATCTTATAAGGGGGAAATATGCTGTTTCAGAAAATAAAAGCCTATAAATGGCAGGCCCTGACTTCCTTGGTCATGACAGGTCTAATGGTAACGAGTTCACTCTTGCAACCACGTTATTTGCAGGAGGTTTTAGAGGCACTGTTAACGGGTGATAATGAAGCTATTTATACTATCGGTTTTTGGTTAATTCTTGTTGCCTTGATTGGTTTGGTTGCAGGTGGGATCAATGTAGTGTTAGCAGCTTACATTGCTCAAGGAGTTTCGTCTGACTTACGTGAAGATGCCTTTCGTAAGATTCAAACTTTTTCATACGCCAATATTGAGAAGTTTAATGCAGGGAACCTCGTTGTGCGTATGACCAACGATATCAACCAGATTCAAAACGTCGTTATGATGACCTTCCAAATCCTCTTTCGACTACCGATTTTATTTATCGGTTCCTTTATTCTAGCAGTTGTCACCCTACCTTCTCTGTGGTGGGTGCTAGTTCTCATGGTCGTTCTGATTGTTGCCATAATGGGTTTTATGATGGGAGTTGTGGGACCGCGCTTTGCAAAATTCCAGACCTTACTAGAGCGTATCAATGCCATTGCTAAAGAAAATTTGCGTGGTGTGCGCGTGGTTAAGTCTTTTGTCCGAGAAAAAGATCAGTTTGCTAAGTTTACGCAGGTATCCGATGAATTACTGAGTGAAAACCTTTATATCGGCTACGCCTTTTCTATCGTTCAACCTGTAATGATGATGATTTCATACGGGGCTGTCTTTCTTTCAATCTGGCTTGTAGCAGGTATGGCAGAGTCAGATCCGTCAGTAGTTGGTTCCATTGCTTCCTTTGTAAACTACCTGAGTCAGATTATCTTTACCATCATCATGGTTGGATTTTTGGGGAATTCAGTCACTCGTGCCATGATTTCCCTTCGTCGTATTCGTGAAATCCTTGATACAGAACCAGCTATGACTTTCGATGATGTGGAAGATGAAGAATTGGAGGGAAGTCTCAGTTTTGAAAATGTGACCTTTACCTATCCAAATGATGAAGAACCTATCCTAAAAGATGTATCCTTCGATATCGCAGCTGGTGAAATGGTTGGGGTTGTCGGAGCAACTGGTGCAGGGAAATCAACCTTGGCTCAGTTGATTCCACGATTATTTGACCCTCAGCAAGGTTCGATCAAGATTGGTGGAAAGGACATTAGGACAGTTAGTGAAGGGACGCTTCGTAAGACAGTTTCTATCGTCCTACAAAGAGCCATCCTCTTTAGTGGAACCATCGCAGATAATCTCAGACAAGGTAAGGGAGATGCGACAGTTTCAGAAATGGAACGCGCAGCTCGCATCGCCCAGGCCAGTGAATTTATTAGTCGTATGGACTTGGCCTTTGAAAGTCCGGTTGAGGAACGTGGGACTAACTTTTCTGGTGGACAAAAACAAAGAATGTCTATTGCGCGTGGGATTGTCAGCAATCCTCGTATCTTGATTTTCGATGATTCAACCTCTGCCCTTGATGCCAAATCGGAACGTTTGGTTCAAGAAGCCCTCAACAAGGATTTGAAGGGGACGACTACGATTATCATCGCACAAAAAATTAGCTCTGTTGTGCATGCTGATAAAATTTTAGTGCTTGACCAAGGTCGCTTGATCGGTCAAGGCAAACATGCTGACTTGGTTGCATCAAACCCAGTTTATCGTGAAATTTACGAAACGCAAAAAGGAAAGGAGGAGTAGGATGAAGACATTTCGATTTTTTTGGAACTATTTTAAAGTTTATAAGATATCCTTTATCGCTGTCATTGCTATGATTATCATTGCAACGATTGCACAAGCCCTCTTTCCAGTATTTGCAGGTCAAACAGTCACAGAACTGGCTAATTTGGTTATAGCTTATCAAAATGGAAATCCTGATATGGTTTGGCAAAGTCTATTAGGACTCCTAATCAATCTTGCTTATATTTTGATTGTGCTAGTGGTGTCGAGTCTTATCTATATGGTTTTGATGAGCCGTATTATTGCCGAATCGACAAATGAGATGCGTAAGGGACTTTTTGGCAAGCTTTCTCGCTTGACTGTTTCCTTCTTTGACCGCCATCAAGATGGTGATATCCTGTCACGTTTTACCAGTGATTTGGATAACATCCTACAGGCTTTCAACGAAAGTTTGGTGTCTGTTATGACCAATATTGCCCTTTATATTGGTTTGTTGATTGTCATGTTCGCAAAAAATGTGACCTTGGCTTTGATTACGATTGCTAGCACTCCGATAGCTGTTATCATGTTGATTGTCATTTTGAAATTGGCAAGAAAATATACCAATCTTCAGCAAAAAGAGGTTGGGAAGCTCAACGCCTACATGGATGAGAGTATTTCAGGTCAAAAAGCCGTTATTGTTCAAGGCATTCAAGATGATGTGATCGCAGGTTTTGTTGAGCAAAACGAGCGTGTCCGTAAAGCAACCTTTAAGGGCAGACTGTTTTCTGGAATTCTCTTTCCTGTCATGAACGGAATGAGCTTGGTCAATACAGCTATTGTTATTTTTGTCGGTTCAGCTGTCTTACTGAATGATAAGAACATCGAGACAGCAACTGCTCTGGGTTTGATTGTCATGTTTACCCAGTTTTCTCAGCAATATTACCAACCCATAATCCAATTGGCAGCTAGTTGGGGAAGTTTGCAACTTGCTTTTACAGGTGCTGACCGCATTCAAGAAATGTTTGATGCCGAAGAAGAAGTTCGCCCCCAAAATGCTCCAGCTTTCACAGAATTACGAGAGGGTGTGGAGATTCGAAACGTAGACTTCTCCTATCTTCCAGGGAAACCAATTCTAAAAGATGTCAGCATTTCAGCTCCAAAAGGGAAGATGATTGCAGTGGTTGGACCAACAGGATCAGGAAAAACGACCATCATGAACTTAATCAATCGTTTTTATGATGTGGATGCAGGAAGTATCAGTTTTGATGGTAGAGATATCCGAGAATTTGATTTGGATAGCTTGCGAAGTAAGGTAGGAATTGTCCTACAGGATTCTGTTTTATTTAGCGGAACCATCCGAGATAATATTCGCTTTGGTGTTCCTGATGCTAGTCAAGAGATGGTAGAAGCAGCTGCTAAGGCTACGCATATCCATGAATATATCGAAAGTCTACCAGATAAGTACGATACTCTGATTAATGATGATCAGAGCGTATTCTCAACCGGTCAAAAGCAGTTGATTTCTATTGCTCGAACCCTGATGGCAGATCCCCAGGTCTTAATTTTGGATGAGGCAACATCAAACGTTGATACTGTAACAGAGAGCAAGATTCAAAATGCCATGGAGGCAATTGTAGCAGGAAGAACGAGTTTTGTGATTGCCCATCGCTTGAAGACCATTCTCAATGCCGATCAGATTATCGTTCTCAAAGATGGTCAAGTCATTGAGCAAGGAAATCACCAGAAATTGCTGAAACTTGGTGGATTCTACGCAGAATTGTATCATAATCAATTTGTCTTTGAATAAAGAGAAGGTTGTCCTAGACTAGGGCAACTTTTTCTGATAAAAGAAACCTATCACAGTCTTTTAAAATACATATTAGACAGGAAGGAGTTGGAGTGATAAGATAGATTTATCAAAGGAAATTGAAAGGAAAACAGTATGGCAAGAACGGTTGTTGGAGTAGCTGCGAATCTATGTCCTGTAGACGCAGAAGGAAAAAATATTCATTCATCAGTCTCTTGTAAATTTGCTGAGAGTATTCGTCAGGTTGGCGGACTTCCTTTGGTCATTCCGGTTGGTGATGAGTCGGTGGTCCATGACTATGTAGAAATGATTGATAAGCTCATCTTGACTGGGGGACAAAATGTTCATCCTCAGTTTTATGGTGAGGAAAAAACAATTGATAGCGACGACTATAACCTAACTCGCGACGAGTTTGAGCTAGCTCTTCTACAAGAAGCTTTGCGTCAGAACAAGCCAATCTTGGCCATTTGCCGTGGCGTTCAGCTTGTCAATGTTGCCTTTGGTGGGACACTCAATCAGGATATTGAAGGTCATTGGCAAGGTCTACCTTTTGGGACTTCACATTCTATTGAGACAGTGGATGGCAGTGTCGTGTCTAAATTATTTGGTAAAGAAAGTCAGGTTAATTCAGTGCATCGTCAGAGCATTAAAGATCTGGCACCCAATTTCCGTGTGACGGCTGTGGATCCACGCGATCAAACTGTTGAAGCAATCGAATCTATCGACGAACACCGTATTATTGGTCTCCAGTGGCATCCAGAATTCTTGGTCAATGAAGAAGATGGCAACTTAGAATTATTTGAGTATTTATTGAATGAATTATAACGACTAGAATCTTGGTCGTTTTTTTATTCATTATTTACGAATCTTTATAGAATCGTGTTTTTACGCAAACGTTTGAATTGTGATAAAAATTGGAAATTTTTAGTATAAAAACTTGAAAAAATTGTTAGTAAGCGTTATGATAGAAAAGAAGAAATTTTGGAGGAATACTATGTCACATATTAAATTTGATTATTCAAAAGTATTAGACAAATTTGTTGCACCACATGAAGTGGAATACATGCAAGCACAAGTTACAGCAGCAGACGAATTGATCCGTAAAGGAACTGGTGCTGGGAGCGACTTCTTGGGTTGGTTGGACCTTCCTGAAAACTACGACCGCGAAGAATTTGACCGCATCTTGAAAGCTGCTGAACAAATCAAAGCAGACAGCGATGTTTTGGTGGTTATCGGTATCGGTGGATCTTACCTTGGAGCGAAAGCTGCCATTGACTTCTTGAACCACCACTTTGCAAACTTGCAAACAAAAGAAGAACGCAAAGCACCACAAATCCTATACGCTGGAAACTCCATCTCATCTACTTACCTTGCTGACTTGGTAGAGTATGTTGCAGATAAAGACTTCTCAGTAAACGTGATTTCTAAATCAGGTACAACAACTGAACCAGCTATTGCTTTCCGTGTCTTCAAAGAACTTTTGGTTAAGAAATACGGACAAGAAGAAGCTAACAAACGTATCTACGCAACAACTGACCGCCAAAAAGGTGCTGTTAAGGTTGAAGCAGATGCTAACGGTTGGGAAACATTTGTTGTTCCAGATGATATCGGTGGACGCTTCTCAGTATTGACAGCAGTTGGATTGCTTCCAATCGCTGCGTCAGGTGCAGACATCAAAGCCCTTATGGAAGGTGCTAACGCAGCTCGTAAAGACTACACTTCAGATAAAATCTCTGAAAACGAAGCTTACCAATATGCAGCTGTTCGTAACATCCTTTACCGTAAAGGTTATGCAACTGAAATCTTGGTAAACTACGAGCCATCACTTCAATACTTCTCAGAATGGTGGAAACAATTGGCTGGTGAGTCAGAAGGGAAAGACCAAAAAGGTATTTACCCAACTTCAGCTAACTTCTCAACAGACTTGCACTCATTGGGTCAATTTATCCAAGAAGGAACTCGTATCATGTTTGAAACAGTTGTCCGTGTTGACAAACCTCGTAAGAACGTAATCATCCCTACTTTGGAAGAAGACCTTGACGGACTTGGCTACCTTCAAGGAAAAGATGTTGACTTTGTAAACAAAAAAGCAACTGACGGTGTTCTTCTTGCCCACACTGACGGTGACGTACCAAACATGTACGTGACTCTTCCTGAGCAAGATGCCTTCACTCTTGGTTACACAATCTACTTCTTCGAATTGGCTATCGCCCTTTCAGGTTACTTGAACGCCATCAATCCATTTGACCAACCAGGTGTTGAAGCCTACAAACGTAACATGTTTGCCCTTCTTGGTAAACCAGGATTTGAAGAATTGAGCAAAGAACTTAACGCTCGTCTATAATTGACTAAAAAGAGTGGTTTTACCACTCTTTTTGTTTTTTCTCGAAAAGAGAAATTGGACTCTGGCGAGACTTGTGATATAATATAGAGAGCGAAAAGGCAGATGCCTAGAGACTTTATAGGAGAAGATATGTCAAAAGATATTCGTGTGCGTTATGCACCAAGTCCAACAGGACTATTACACATCGGTAATGCCCGTACAGCATTGTTTAACTACTTGTATGCACGCCACCATGGTGGAACTTTTATCATCCGTATCGAAGATACGGACCGCAAACGTCATGTCGAAGACGGAGAACGTTCACAGCTTGAAAACCTTCGTTGGTTGGGCATGGACTGGGATGAAAGTCCAGAGACTCATGAAAACTACCGCCAGTCTGAGCGTTTGGAACTCTATCAAAAATATATCGACCAACTCTTGGCTGAAGGAAAAGCCTACAAATCTTACGTGACAGAAGAAGAGTTAGCAGCAGAACGTGAACGTCAAGATGCAGCCGGTGAAACACCTCGTTACATTAACGAATACCTTGGCATGAGCGAAGAAGAAAAAGCAGCTTATATCGCTGAACGTGAAGCGGCAGGCATCATCCCAACGGTTCGTTTGGCTGTTAATGAGTCTGGTATTTACAAGTGGCATGATATGGTCAAAGGTAATATCGAATTTGAAGGTGGCAATATCGGTGGGGACTGGGTTATCCAGAAGAAAGATGGCTACCCAACTTACAACTTTGCCGTTGTCATTGATGACCACGACATGCAAATTTCTCACGTTATCCGTGGAGATGACCACATTGCCAATACACCAAAACAGCTCATGGTCTATGAAGCACTTGGATGGGAAGCACCAGAATTCGGTCACATGACCTTGATTATCAACTCTGAAACTGGTAAGAAGTTATCTAAACGGGATACGAACACCCTTCAATTTATCGAAGATTACCGCAAGAAAGGCTACCTTCCAGAAGCAGTCTTTAACTTCATCGCCCTTCTTGGCTGGAACCCTGGCGGGGAAGACGAAATCTTCTCTCGTCAAGAACTCATCAACCTCTTTGATGAAAACCGTCTCAGCAAGTCTCCAGCAGCCTTCGATCAGAAGAAAATGGACTGGATGAGCAATGAGTACATTAAGAATGCGGATCTTGAGACTATCTTTGAAATGGCCAAACCATTCCTCGAAGCAGCGGGACGTTTGACAGACAAGGCTGAGAAATTGGTGGAGCTCTACAAACCACAAATGAAGTCAGTGGACGAAATTGTTCCATTGACAGACCTTTTCTTCTCAGACTTCCCAGAATTGACAGAAGCTGAGCGAGAAGTCATGGCTGGTGAAACGGTTCCGACTGTACTTGAAGCCTTTAAAGCCAAACTCGAAGCCATGTCAGACGATGAGTTTGTGGTAGAAAATATCTTCCCACAAATCAAAGCAGTTCAAAAGGAAACTGGTATCAAAGGGAAAAATCTCTTCATGCCAATCCGTATCGCCGTTTCAGGTGAAATGCATGGTCCTGAATTGCCAGATACCATCTACTTGCTTGGACGTGAAAAATCCATCCAACACATCGAGAAAATGTTGGCAGAAATTGCAAAATAGCATACAAAAAGAGCTCAAATATTGAGTTCTTTTTATATGTATACTTGTTTGAAAATGCAAATATTTTAGTGTATAATATGAATTGACAGGGCAAGGAAATAAGTTAGTGAGATGGTATTGTTACAACTAGACTCGGCTTAGTCTAACATTATTCCTAATGTTGGTCAGTCTACTTATTTTTTCTTTGCGTTTTGCTGAATAGAAGCAGAAATTCTTTTGTTCATGCAGTTACCATCCCTTACAATGACTTTGTTTTCGATCACCAGAGTTTCTCTACAAAGATTTTGGTCCAATTTGTCCAGCTTTTTAGAGAAGTATATCTACTCTTTCTTCTCCAAAAATAGAAAGAAATCGACTTTGCCCTGTTACCTTGCATTGTGCAAGGTTTTTTTGTGGAATAGTACTGGGAAATTTACGATTTCGTTTTGGAGTGGTATAATATTAACTATCCTGATGAATAGAGGAACTCGAATGAAAGAATTTAACAAATCAATAAAATTAGAGCATGTGGCTTATGATATCCGTGGTCCAGTTTTGGAAGAAGCTATGCGCATGCGCGCAAATGGAGAAAAAATTCTTCGTTTGAATACAGGGAACCCAGCTGAGTTTGGCTTTACAGCTCCAGATGAGGTTATCCACGACTTGATTATGAATGCCCGTGATAGTGAAGGCTATTCAGATTCAAAAGGTATCTTTTCAGCTCGTAAGGCCATCATGCAGTATTGCCAACTAAAGAAATTCCCCAATGTGGATATTGATGATATCTACCTTGGAAATGGGGTTAGTGAGCTAATCGTTATGTCTATGCAAGGTCTCTTGGACAATGGCGATGAAGTCTTGGTTCCTATGCCTGACTATCCACTTTGGACTGCGGCAGTCAGCTTGGCTGGGGGAAATGCCGTTCACTACATCTGTGATGAAGAAGCGGAATGGTATCCAGACCTAGATGATATTAAGTCTAAGATTAGTTCAAATACTAAGGCTATTGTTTTGATCAATCCCAATAACCCAACGGGGGCTCTCTATCCTAAAGAACTCTTACTAGATATCATCGAGATTGCTCGTCAAAATGACTTGATTATCTTTGCGGATGAAATTTACGACCGTATGGTTATGGATGGCAATGTCCATACACCCGTAGCAAGTTTGGCTCCAGACCTTTTCTGTGTCAGCATGAATGGTCTGTCTAAATCTCACCGTATCGCTGGTTTCCGTGTAGGTTGGATGGTCTTGTCTGGACCTAAACATCACGTAAAAGGCTACATTGAAGGTCTCAACATGCTTTCAAACATGCGACTTTGTTCGAATGTGCTTGCTCAACAGGTTGTTCAAACTTCACTAGGTGGTCACCAGTCAGTGGATGAGTTGCTTCTTCCTGGTGGTCGTATCTATGAACAAAGAAACTTTATTTATAATGCTATTCAAGATATCCCTGGCTTATCAGCTGTTAAGCCAAAAGCGGGTCTTTATATCTTTCCTAAAATCGACCGCAATATGTACCGTATTGATGACGATGAACAATTTGTCCTTAATTTCTTGAAACAAGAAAAAGTGCTTTTGGTACATGGACGTGGCTTTAACTGGAAAGAACCAGATCACTTCCGTATCGTTTATCTACCACGTGTTGATGAGTTAGCCCAAATACAGGAAAAGATGACTCGCTTCTTGAAGCAGTATAGTAGATAAGGCTTTCATAGCAAAAAAGCTGGAAACATTTGTCAGAGCTATTGACAAATACGTAAGAATCAGATAGAATAGTAAAGTATGTTTAGTAACTGATCACTTTATAGCCGGCTAAACGAATACAAAATCTATGAGGAGGTATTCATCGTGAAACGTACTTATCAACCAAGTAAACTTCGTCGTGCGCGCAAACACGGATTCCGTAACCGTATGTCAACTAAAAACGGTCGTCGCGTATTGGCAGCTCGTCGTCGTAAAGGACGCAAAGTTTTGGCTGCATAATCCAAACAAATGAAACAAAGAAGTCAGTAGGAACTCGAGCCTACTGATTTTTCTTTTATCTAAAAGATAGAATTTTCTAAAGTTATTGATTGAGAATAGACATTTTAGAAGACGTCTTGAAAAAATCACATATAGAAAAAGCTCAAAATCAGGAGGGGATTTCTCTGATTTTGAGCTTTTCTTTATTCTTTCAAATGATAAGAGTAGCTAGCAACGACGACATCTTCGTGCCATCTGAGAGCATATTTTAATTTAAGGCTCATTTGATTGTGGAGAATATTTTGCCAAGGTTTGTTAGGGATAAATTGGGGTACTAGAACTGTAACCGTGTAGTTCTTTTTCTTGGCTTCTTGAGAGATTTTTCGAACATATCGAACTGTAGGTGTGATAATATCGCGATAGCTGGTATTAATGTTTTTAAGAGTAATATTTGGGAAGTAGTCGGCAAATTCTTGGAGGATTTCTTGGTCTTTTTCCTCAGTTTCCTTGGTGGAAATGTGCATGGCCAAAACTTCATCTCCTATGCTTTGAGCGTAGTTAATCGCTCCGACACTGACTCGAGTAACATTTCCTACTAAGACAAGGACGACATTGCCATCGTAGGTTTTCTTTTGAATTCCTTCATAAAGTCGAAGTTGTTTGGCCACTTTTTGGTAATGACTGTGGATGGACAAAAAGAGGAAGGTTAAGACTAGGATAATTGGGAAGAAGGGCCAGATATCTCCAAGTCTGAAGAAGAGTAGGATAAGGACGATAGCGTAACAAATGATAGCGCCGAGGATGTTAGCAAATGCAGATTTTAAGAAATGAGAGCCTTTTTCTTTTTTCCAGTGGCGAATCATACCTGTTTGAGAAAGTGCAAAGGGGACGAAAACTCCGATAGTATAAAGAGGGATCAAGCGTTCTGTATTTCCGTTGAAAATAAGCAGAAGGATTATAGCACCAAAAGCTAAGGTTAAAATACCGTTTGAGTAACCCAGGCGGTCTCCCTTTTCCATAAAGAGATGGGGCATGTACTTGTTCTTAGCCATATTGTAAGCCAACATTGGAAAGGCAGAAAAACCAGTATTTGCAGCAACGGCTAGGATTAGGGCAGTTGAGAATTGGAAGAGATAATAAACAATCTGACCGAGAGTTGAATCCCCTAAAATCCCTTTAGCCATTTGTGAGAGGATTGTTTCTCCGTGTTGAGGTGTAATCCCCATCCAGTAGTTTAAGAAGGTAATCCCTGCAAATAGAAATCCAAGAATCAGAGACATGATTGTCAATGTTTGAGCTGCGTTTTTTTCTTTGGGGGTCTTGAAAAATGGAACGGCATTTGAGATAGCTTCAACCCCTGTTAGTGAAGCTGAACCGCTGGTGAAGGCTCTTAAAATTAGGACAATTGAGAGACTTGGGACAGTTTGACCAATTGCAGAAGTTGCATGATAACTGAGAGAGTCTGTCAATAGTTGGAAGAAACCAAATAATAAGAGGAAGACCGTACTAAAGATAAAGAGATAGACTGGGATCATCAGAGAGCTTGCGGATTCCTTTAGTCCTCGTAGATTTAAAAGCATGAGCAAACATACTAGAAAAATGGAGATGTGGAGGTTGTAAGGATGGAGGGCAGGAAGTGCAGCAGTGATAGCATCAGCTCCTGCTGCCACTGATACGGCTACTGTTAGCATATAGTCAACAAGCAGACTTCCCCCAGCAATCAAACCTAACTCAGGGGAGAGGTTTTCTCGAGTAACCATATAGGCACCTCCACCTTGAGGGTAGGCATGGATGATTTGTCTATAAGAAATGGTCAGGCTAGCTAATAGTAAGAGGACAAAAATGCCAATAGGGAGACTCCACCAGATAGCAAGCGGAGAAAGGCTGGCCAAGACGAGAACGACCTGTTCAGGTCCATAAGCGATAGAAGATAGGGCATCACTTGAAAGCATTGCGAGTGCCTGTGTTTTTCCAAGTAGTCCTCCTTCGCCTTCAGTTAAGGACTTAAGGGGACGACCAATAAAGGTATATTTTAGTTTTGTAAACATTTTCTTTCCTTTTCTGAAAATTTCAACAAGAGTTATTATACTGCTATGAAAAAAAGTCGTCAAGAAAAAATGAATGATTTCAAAATATTTTTTCCTATAAGGATGAGACTAGTTTTTTTGGTATAATAGAAGGTAGAAAAAACGAGGAAATATAAATGATTTTTGATACTCATACACATTTAAATATAGAAGAATTTTTGGGACGCGAAGAAGAAGAACTTGCCTTAGCGGCTGAAATGGGCGTAACTAGGATGAACATTGTTGGTTTTGACAAACCGACTATTGAGCGTGCTCTTGAACTAGTGGACAAGTATGACCAACTCTATGCGACGATTGGCTGGCATCCGACGGAAGCAGGGACATACACAGAGGAAGTGGAGTCTTACTTGCTAGAAAAACTAAAACATCCAAAAGTTGTTGCCTTGGGCGAGATTGGTTTGGACTACCACTGGATGACGGCATCTAAGGAAGTTCAAGAAAAGGTTTTTCGTCGTCAGATTCAGCTATCTAAGGAACTGGACTTACCTTTTGTAGTTCACACCCGTGATGCGCTAGAAGACACCTATGAGATTATTAAGAGCGAGGGAGTTGGTCCTCGTGGCGGGATTATGCACTCATTCTCAGGTTCTTTGGAGTGGGCTGAGAAGTTTGTGGAGCTTGGTATGACTATTTCCTTTTCTGGAGTGGTGACCTTCAAGAAGGCGACAGATATTCAGGAAGTGGCTAAAGAGTTACCTTTGGATAAGATTTTGGTAGAGACAGATGCACCTTATTTAGCCCCAGTACCCAAGCGTGGGCGTGAAAATAAGACAGCTTACACGCGCTATGTAGTAGACTTTATTGCGGACTTGCGTAGTATGACGACAGAAGAATTGGCAGTAGTGACAAGTACCAATGCAGAAGGCATCTTTGGATTGGAACGTAAATCATGAAAGAGAAAATTTCCCAAGTCATCGTAGTTGAAGGACGCGATGATACGGCCAATCTCAAACGTTATTTTGATGTGGAGACCTATGAGACTCGTGGTTCGGCTATCAATGAACAGGACCTTGAACGAATCCAACGTCTACACCAACGTTATGGGGTGATTATCTTTACGGATCCTGATTTTAACGGGGAACGCATTCGTCGGATGATTATGACGGCCATTCCGACAGTTCAGCACGCCTTTCTCAAACGTGATGAGGCAGTGCCAAAATCTAAGACCAAGGGACGTTCTCTAGGAATTGAGCATGCTAGCTACGAGGACTTGAAGACAGCACTAGAACAAGTAACTGAACAGTTTGAAGTAGAAAGCGACTTTGACATTAGCCGTAGTGACTTGATTCGCCTTGGTTTTCTAGCCGGAGCAGATAGCCGAAAACGCAGAGAATATCTAGGAGAAAGTCTTCGTATCGGTTATTCCAATGGGAAACAACTCCTTAAACGTTTAGAATTATTTGGGATCAGTTTAGCTGAAGTTGAAGAAGCTATGAAATCATATGAGAATTGAGAAACTCCCCCAAAATGTGGAGGGAATGTGATACAATAGAAGTAAGCATATACGGTCTAATCAGGCTTGCTTGCAAGCATTAGAAAAGTGACTCCATAGGAATTGTGCTAAGTGGAGATGATGAGGAAAAGTTATGGGAATCTTTGATTTTTTAAAAAAGACAGAAGCAACAAAAACAACTGAAATAACTGAATCCAATAAGGAAGCAGAAGAGGCGAAAGGCAATGCTTGCGTGGGTGTTCTAGATTTGTTCCCGATGAAGGAAACGAATCAATTATTGATTGTTGGGAGTCTAGAAGGTAGTATCAAGGTTGGAGATCAGTTGCAGTTTTGCAATCCCGACCAAGGAATGGAAAGTCTTGGTACTGTAGAGGTTAAAAAACTTAGCAGTCAAAACAAAGATGCAGATAGTCTAACTGATGAAGTTCTTGCCCATCTAGTGGTTGATATGACTCCTTCTTTGGATAAACTGAAAAAGGGAAGTGTGCTCTTTAGCTCAGGTATTGAGGAAGAGCAAAAATTATCTAGCTACTCAGATGCTCTTTATCGTGCTTTTGTAGCCATCCAAGAGGGTCAGTTAACCAATGAGGATTATTTGACAGCTAGCCTTGACGACAGCGTAGAGATTTTACGTCTCTTTTTATGGAAATGCCGTCAAAATCAGGAAACTGAAAGTGAAGAAAGCTATCAAGCCAACACTCGCAAGTTGGAACGTCTAGCGGAAATCGTTAAGGACAAGTTGTTAGTAGCAGATTCTGTTTATGCAGTATATTCGGAAAAAACGGGCGAACCTTACCTCTTTTCAACTACTTATGACAGAGGTGAGGAAGGTTATCTGTGTACTGATCCCATGATTATGCTTTTGACACCATCTTGGTATCGCCAATTCAAGGAAACTATTGACAGTCGACCAAACTCAGTCGTAAAACTGATTGAAAATACGGAAGATAAAAAAGGGATTGAAAATTTCCTTGGGACAGCTTTTTACTTAAATGGTGCCTTGGGAGCAATCTTTAATTCTAAGGAAGTTAGCATCAGTGCCTCTGCCTTGGTTCAAAAACCAGATTTTTCTGATTTACCAGAAATACAAGTTCCTGTCATGAATCCTGACCTGGTAAGATGGATGCTGTTGATGGGGCAGATGGACCAACCGACTACAGAAGAGCAAGAACTAGTTTATGGGCTTTACTACAAGTTCTTCTCTATGGCTATGCCTAAAGCAAAATTCTTGCTTCCATTAGATGCAGCATCAGGATTCCCAGAGGATAATTCAGAAGGAAATTCCTTTGTTTTGGAAAAAGATGCTAACTTTAATATTCCCGTTAGAGAAGGAAAAGATGGGCGAAACTCTGTTCCAGTATTTACAGATTGGAAACGTCTGCGAATGGTTTTTGATGAAAAGTGGAATGGCATGATTGAAAGCGCTGGTAACATGATTGAATTCTTTGACTATGCCATTAACCCAACGGAATACCATGAAGCGGGCGCCTATGTTAGCCTAACAGCTTTTAGAGACATGCAAAAGCTTAGTGAGGGACAAGAAGGAAGAGCTCAAGATTAGAAAGTTCTTTAATATTAGAAAAGAGAATAAATGAGAATTGCAGATTATAGCGTGACCAAGGCAGTGCTGGAGCGTCACGGTTTTACCTTTAAAAAATCCTTCGGGCAAAATTTCTTGACCGATACCAATATCCTCCAAAAAATTGTGGATACGGCTGAGATTGATGATCAGGTCAATGTCATTGAAATTGGTCCAGGAATTGGTGCCTTGACGGAATTTTTGGCTGAGCGTGCAGCTGAAGTCATGGCCTTTGAGATTGATCACCGTTTGGTGCCAATTTTAGCAGATACCCTGCGTGATTTTGACAATGTGACCGTAGTTAACGAGGACATTCTAAAAGTTGACCTAGCGCAACATATCCAAAATTTTAAAAATCCTGACTTACCAATCAAGGTAGTAGCAAACTTGCCTTACTATATCACAACTCCTATTCTCATGCACTTGATTGAAAGTGGCATTCCTTTTAGTGAATTTGTGGTTATGATGCAAAAGGAAGTGGCGGATCGTATTTCTGCTCAACCAAATACCAAGGCATACGGTAGCTTGTCTATTGCTGTGCAGTATTACATGACGGCCAAGGTTGCCTTTATCGTACCTCGTACGGTCTTTGTGCCAGCGCCAAATGTGGACTCAGCTATCTTGAAAATGGTGCGTCGCCCAGAACCGGCTGTAGCAGTGGAAGACGAGAACTTCTTCTTTAAAGTTTCCAAGGCCAGTTTTACTCATCGTCGTAAGACCTTGTGGAATAATCTGACAGGTTACTTTGGGAAGACCGAGGAAGTCAAGGATAAGTTGACCAAGGCTCTGGACCAGGCAGGCTTATCACCAAGTGTACGTGGTGAAGCTCTTAGCTTGGCAGAATTTGCCAGTCTAGCAGATGCGCTTAAAGGACAAGGACTCTAAGATGCAGGGACAAATCATTAAAGCTTTGGCCGGCTTCTACTATGTAGAGAGTGAAGATCAGGTCTATCAAACACGCGCGCGTGGGAATTTTCGTAAAAAAGGCCATACGCCCTATGTTGGAGATTGGGTAGATTTTTCTGCGGAGGAAAATTCCGAAGGTTATATCCTCAAGATTCACGAACGAAAAAATAGTCTGGTTCGCCCACCCATTGTCAATATTGACCAAGCTGTTGTTATTATGTCCGTTAAAGAACCTGACTTTAATAGCAATTTATTGGATCGCTTCTTAGTACTCATAGAACATAAGGGCATTCATCCTATCGTTTATATTTCTAAAATGGACCTCATGTCAGATCGAGGAGAATTGGATTGTTACGAGCAGACCTATCGTGCTATTGGTTACGACTTTGTGACTAGTAAAGAGGAACTCTTGCCCTTGTTGACGGACAAGGTTACGGTCTTCATGGGGCAGACAGGTGTTGGAAAGTCAACCCTCCTTAATAAAATTGCACCTGACCTCAATCTAGAAACGGGAGAAATTTCTGATAGTTTAGGTCGTGGTCGTCATACCACTCGAGCTGTTAGTTTTTACAATCTCAATGGTGGGAAAATCGCAGATACACCAGGTTTTTCGTCGCTAGATTATGAAGTATCAAGTGCTGAAGAGCTGAACCAGGCCTTTCCAGAGATTGCTAGTGTCAGTCGCGACTGTAAGTTCCGTACTTGTACGCATACTCATGAACCATCTTGTGCAGTGAAACCAGCAGTAGAAGAGGGCATCATTGCAAACTTCCGTTTCGACAACTATCTACAATTCCTCAGTGAGATTGAAAATCGTAGAGAAACCTATAAAAAAGTCAGCAAAAAAATTCCAAAATAAGGAGAAACCTATGTCTCAATACAAGATTGCTCCGTCAATTCTGGCAGCAGATTATGCCAACTTTGAACGTGAAATTAAACGCCTAGAAGCAACTGGGGCAGAATACGCCCATATCGATATCATGGATGGTCACTTTGTACCTCAGATCAGCTTTGGTGCAGGTGTAGTCGAAAGTCTTCGACCTCATAGTAAGATGGTCTTTGACTGCCACTTGATGGTCTCTAACCCAGAACATCATTTAGAGGATTTTGCGCGTGCAGGAGCTGACATCATCAGCATCCATGTTGAAGCGACACCTCACATCCATGGAGCTCTTCAAAAGATTCGCTCTCTTGGTGTCAAACCTTCGGTCGTCATCAATCCTGGTACGCCTGTTGAGGCGATTAAACATGTGCTTCATTTGGTTGACCAAGTATTGGTCATGACGGTTAATCCTGGATTTGGCGGGCAAGCTTTTCTGCCTGAAACCATGGATAAGATTCGTGAGTTAGTTGCCCTTCGTGAGGAAAAAGGCTTGAACTTTGAAATCGAAGTCGATGGTGGTATTGATGACCAAACCATTGCTCAAGCCAAAGAAGCTGGCGCTACAGTTTTTGTAGCGGGATCTTATGTCTTTAAGGGAGATGTCAATGAACGAGTGCAAGCTCTCAGAAATCAACTGGACTAAAGCTGCAGTTTTTGCAGGGGGAGACCGCGGTCACTACCGGACAGATTTTGACTGTTTTGTCGGTGTGGATCGTGGCTCACTCTGGGTATTGGAAGAAGAACTTCCTCTTGCTTTAGCAGTTGGGGATTTTGATTCTGTGACTGTAGAAGAACGTCAGTTGATTCAAAAACGTGCCCAGTACTTTGTCCAAGCTCAGCCAGAGAAGGATGATACCGATCTGGAACTAGCACTGTTAACGATTTTTGAAAAAAATCCTCAGGCTCAGGTGACCATTTTTGGTGCCCTAGGGGGTCGCATCGACCATATGCTGGCTAATGTCTTTCTACCCAGCAATCCCAAATTAGCACCTTACATGCGTCAGATAGAGATTGAGGATGGACAAAATTTGATTAGCTATTGTCCAGAAGGTACCAGTCAACTAGAGCCACGTTCGGACTATGATTATCTTGCTTTTATGCCTGTGAGGGATAGCCAGTTGACTATTCTTGGTGCCAAGTATGAACTGACGGAGGCGAATTTTTTCTTTAAGAAAGTTTATGCTTCTAACGAATATATAGATAGGGAAGTTTCGGTGACTTGCCCAGATGGCTATGTGGTCGTACTGCATAGCAAGGACAGGAGATAGGATGGAGATTATATTACTACTGTTACTAATTGCTAACCTAGCCGGCCTCTTTCTTATTTGGCAAAGGCAGGATAGGCAGGAGAAATACCTGACCAAAAGTTTAGAAGACCAGGCAGATAACCTTTCAGATCAGTTAGATTATAGATTTGAGCAAGCCAGACAGTCTAGTCAACTTGACCAAAAAAATCTTGAAGTGGCTGTTAGCGACCGTTTGCAGGAGGTGCGAATCGAATTGCACCAAGGTCTGACCCAGGTTCGACAGGAGATGAATGAAAACCTCCTCCAAACCAGAGATAAGACTGACCAAAGACTACAGGCCTTGCAGGAGTCAAATGAGCAACGTTTAGAGCAGATGCGCCAAACGGTCGAGGAAAAGTTAGAAAAGACCTTGCAGACACGCTTGCAAGCGTCTTTCGAGACAGTTTCAAAACAACTGGAATCTGTCAATCGCGGCCTTGGAGAAATGCAGACGGTTGCCCGTGATGTCGGCGCTCTTAATAAGGTCTTATCTGGTACAAAAACTCGAGGAATTCTAGGAGAATTACAACTGGGACAGATTATTGAAGATATCATGACACCTGCCCAGTATGAACGAGAATTTGTAACGGTTGAAAACTCTAGTGAACGTGTGGAATACGCCATCAAGTTACCTGGACAAGGTGACCAGGAATATGTCTATCTACCGATTGATTCTAAGTTTCCACTGGCAGATTATTACCGTCTGGAAGAAGCCTATGAAGCAGGTGATAAGGAAGAAATCGAAAATTGTCGCAAATCACTCCAAACAAGCGTTAAGCGTTTTGCCAAAGATATCAAGAACAAGTACATTGCACCACCAAGGACGACCAATTTTGGAGTTTTGTTTGTTCCGACAGAAGGTCTTTACTCAGAAATCGTTAGAAATCCGATTTTCTTTGATGGTTTGAGACGGGAAGAGCAGATTATCGTTGCGGGACCAAGTACCTTGTCAGCCCTTCTCAATTCCCTATCTGTTGGCTTCAAAACTCTAAATATCCAAAAGAGTGCCGACCATATTAGCCAAACTCTAGCCAACGTCAAAACCGAATTTGGCAAGTTTGGTGGTATTCTGGTTAAAGCGCAAAAACACCTCCAACATGCCACTGGTAATATTGATGAATTATTAAACCGACGTACTTCAGCTATCGAGCGAACTCTCCGACATATTGAATTGTCAGAAGGTGAGCCTATGCTTGATTTGCTCCAGTTCCAAGAAGATGAGGAAGAATATGAAGATTAGTCACATGAAAAAAGATGAACTGTTCGAGGGCTTTTACCTGATCAAATCAGCCGATCTGAGACAGACGCGTGCTGGGAAAAATTACCTAGCTTTTACCTTCCAAGATGATAGTGGGGAAATTGAAGGGAAACTTTGGGATGCCCAACCTCATAACGTTGAGGCCTTTACCGCAGGAAAAGTTGTCCACATGCAAGGGCGTCGTGAAGTTTACAACAACACTCCACAGGTAAATCAAATCACCCTTCGCTTACCTCAGCCTGGCGAACCTAATGATCCAGCAGACTTCAAGGTCAAATCGCCAGTGGATGTTAGGGAAATCCGTGAGTATATGGCACAGATGATTTTCAAGATTGAAAATCCCATCTGGCAACGAATCGTTCGGGCCCTCTATACCAAATATGATAAAGAATTTTATTCTTATCCAGCTGCTAAGACCAACCACCATGCCTTTGAAACAGGGCTTGCTTATCATACAGCGACTATGGTTCGTTTAGCAGAGGCAATTGCAGATGTCTACCCACAGCTCAATAAGAGCTTGCTCTACGCTGGAATTATGTTGCATGACCTGGCTAAGGTTATTGAGTTAACAGGTCCGGACCAGACAGAGTATACAGTGAGAGGAAATCTTATCGGGCATATCGCCTTGATTGATAGCGAGATTACCAAAGCAGTTATGGAACTTGGTATCGATGACACTCGAGAAGAAGTGGTGCTTCTGCGCCATGTGATTCTCAGTCACCATGGATTACTCGAGTATGGTAGTCCAGTTCGTCCTCGTGTGATGGAAGCTGAAATTATTCATATGATTGATAATTTGGATGCGAGTATGATGATGATGTCAACAGCTCTGGCTCTTGTTGATGAGGGGGAAATGACCAATAAGGTCTTTGCAATGGACAATCGTTCCTTCTACAAGCCAAAATTAGACTAGAAACTAAAAAAATGAGCTTTATTTAGACGATAAAGTTCGTTTTTTTTGCTTTAGTGTGTTATAATGAGAAAAAGACTAATTAAAAAGAATGGTGAATAACTAATGAAATTAAGAAGAAGTGATCGGATGGTTGTTATTTCCAATTATTTGATTAACAATCCATACAAATTAACCAGTCTCAATACCTTCGCGGAAAAGTATGAATCTGCCAAATCTTCTATTTCAGAAGATATTGTCATTATTAAGCGCGCCTTTGAAGAAATTGAAATCGGCCATATTCAAACGGTGACAGGTGCTGGTGGTGGAGTTATTTTCACACCATCTATCTCTACCCTTGAGTCCAAAACAATCATCCAAGAGCTTCGCGATAAACTTTCAGAGAGCGACCGCATTCTGCCAGGAGGCTACATTTATTTGTCTGATCTCCTTAGTACTCCGGCTATTTTAAAAAATATTGGACGCATTATTGCCAAGAGCTTTATGGACCAAAAGATTGATGCTGTTATGACGGTAGCGACCAAAGGGGTTCCGCTTGCAAATGCAGTAGCAAATGTTCTCAACGTACCTTTTGTCATTGTCCGTCGTGACTTGAAAATCACAGAAGGTTCAACTGTGAGTGTCAACTATGTTTCAGGTTCTAGCGACCGTATTGAAAAAATGTTCCTTTCAAAACGTAGCCTTAAAGCAGGAAGCCGTGTCTTGATTGTTGATGACTTCTTGAAAGGCGGAGGAACGATTAACGGTATGATTAGCCTTTTAACAGAGTTTGATTCTGAGTTAGCTGGTGTAGCTGTCTTTGCTGATAATGCGCAGGAAGACCGTGAACAGCAGTTTGACTACAAATCACTCTTAAAAGTTACCAATATTGATGTGAAGAACCAACAAATTGAAGTTGAAGTTGGGAACATCTTCGAAACAGAAAAATAAGAGAGAATAAGATGCTTAAAGGTTGGAACTTTCGTCCCAGCCTTTCTTTGATAATGAACATGAAGGAGCCCTATGAAGACGCCATTTATTAAACGTGAAGACTTAGAAAAGATTGTTGAAGAGTTTCCAACTCCATTCCATCTCTACGATGAAAAAGGTATTCGCGAGAAAGCACGCGCAGTTAATGAAGCTTTCTCTTGGAATAAAGGCTTTAAAGAATACTTCGCAGTTAAGGCAACCCCAACCCCTGCTATCTTAAAAATCCTACAAGAAGAAGGATGTGGAGTGGATTGTTCTAGTTATGTAGAACTCTTAATGAGTCACAAACTAGGATTTGCCGGTTCCGAAATGATGTTCTCATCGAACAATACTCCGGATAGAGAGTATACTTATGCCCGCAAATTAGGGGCGACGATCAACTTGGATGCCTTTGAAGATATTGAGCATTTAGAACGTGCAGCAGGCATCCCTGAGATTATCTCATGCCGTTACAATCCTGGTGGCTTATTTGAACTAGGAACGGATATTATGGATAATCCTGGTGAAGCTAAGTTCGGGATGACTAAGGAACAGCTCTTTGAAGCTTTTGCTATCTTGAAAGAAAAGGGAGCAAGAACTTTTGGGATTCATTCCTTCCTAGCTTCTAATACTGTGACTCATCTCTATTATCCAGAATTGGCGCGCCAGCTTTTCCAGTTAGCCGTTGAAATCAAGGAAAAATTAGGAATTTCCCTTGATTTTATCAATCTTTCTGGAGGAATCGGGGTCAACTATCGTCCGGACCAGGAGCCAAATGATATTGCTTTAATTGGTGAGGGTGTTCGTCAGGTTTATGAAGAAGTTCTTACGCCAGCAGGTCTTGGTCAAGTTAAGATTTTTACAGAACTAGGACGCTTTATGTTAGCGCCTCATGGAACTCTAGTGACTAAAGTAACCCATAAAAAGAAAACCTACCGAACTTATCTCGGAGTAGATGCATCAGCTGTCAATCTTATGAGACCGGCTATGTATGGAGCTTATCACCACATCACCAATATGATGAATCCTGACGGTCAGACGGAAGTCGTTGATGTTGTTGGCTCTCTTTGTGAAAACAACGACAAGTTTGCAGTTAATCGTGAACTACCTCAAACAGAAATTGGTGATTTGTTAGTCATTCATGATACAGGTGCGCATGGCTTCTCTATGGGCTACCAGTACAATGCCAAACTTCGTTCAGCAGAGGTCCTCTATACAGAGGACGGTAGTGCACGACTAATCCGTAGAGCAGAGCGACCTGAGGACTATTTTGCAACTCTCTATGGATTCGACTTTGACAAGGATTAGAAGAATTTTTGAAAATCATGAAAGTTGAAAGTGAAAAACAGTTTGTTTTCTAAAAAATAGACAAAATCTGTGGTTTTTCTTTTCAGGCATGATATAATAAAGCTATAAAACGGTTTCAAGGAAGGTGACGTGATGTCTGAAGAAACAATTGACTATGGACAAGTGACAGGAATGGTGCATTCGACAGAGAGTTTTGGGGCGGTAGATGGCCCTGGGATTCGTTTTATTGTCTTTTTGCAGGGCTGTCAGATGCGTTGCCAATATTGCCATAACCCTGACACGTGGGCGATGGAAACCAATAAATCTCGTGTACGAACAGTAGATGATGTTCTAGAAGAAGCGCTTCGTTATCGTGGTTTCTGGGGAGACAAGGGAGGCATCACAGTCAGTGGAGGAGAAGCTCTCTTGCAGATTGATTTCCTAATTGCTCTCTTTACAAAAGCAAAAGAAAAAGGTATCCACTGTACCTTGGATACTTGTGCCCTTCCATTCCGTAATAAGCCACGTTATTTAGAGAAATTCAACAAACTCATGGCTGTGACAGACTTGGTTCTTCTTGATATCAAGGAAATCAACGAAGCACAACACAAGATTGTAACCAGTCAAACCAATAAAAATATCTTGGCATGTGCTCAGTACTTGTCAGATATTGGGAAACCTGTTTGGATTCGTCACGTTCTTGTGCCTGGATTGACAGACCGTGATGAAGATTTGATTGAACTTGGGAAGTTCGTAAAAACTCTTAAAAACGTTGATAAGTTTGAAATCCTACCCTACCATACTATGGGAGAATTCAAATGGCGTGAACTTGGGATTCCGTATTCACTCGAAGGGGTTAAACCTCCAACAGCAGATCGTGTCAAAAACGCTAAGGAATTGATGGATACAGAAAGCTATCAAGATTACATGAAACGTGTACATGGATAAAAAGAAGCCTGATGGGAACATCGGGCTTTTAAGTTTACACAAATAAATACAAATAAGATTAAATTAAACAAAATTTTTATGATTTATATGACAATACAGATTTTATAAAGATTTAAAATTCTGAAAAAAATCCGAAAATTATTGGTTAATATATACTTGTTTAAATTGATACAACAAATTGAATAGGAGAATATCATGGAACAAAGTATTACCATTAAAAATCTATGTAAGTCATATGGTCAAACTCAAATTTTAAAAGATATTTCTTTTGAAGCAAAAGCAGGTAGAGTGACTGCTTTCCTGGGTCCAAATGGAGCTGGTAAAAGTTCAACCTTACGTATCTTATTAGGATTAGACAAAGCAACATCTGGTCTTACCAAAATTGGAGATCAAACTTATAAGGAATTAAAATTTCCTCTAAAGACTGTAGGAGCTTCATTTGACAGTGTAGGTGCTCCTGATGATCGGACTGTTTATCAACATTTGAAAATTGTTGCTGCTAGTAATGGGATATCCAGCCAGCGAATTGAGCAAGTCTTGGATATGGTGGATATTAGCCATAAGAAAAAATCTAAAATAGGAAAATTATCATTAGGAGAAGGACAACGCTTGGGAATTGCAACAGCTCTATTAGGGAATCCTCAGTATCTGATATTGGATGAACCGATAAATGGGTTGGATCCAAGAGGAATTCGGTGGTTTAGAGAGTTTATAAAAAAACAAGCTCAAGAAGGGAAGACAGTCTTGCTATCATCTCATATATTATCAGAAGTGGAAGCAGTAACAGATGATGTGGTCATCATAAATAAAGGCAAAGTTCTTATAAAAGGGACTTTACAAGAAGTGATGAAAAATCTTTCTTCACTGGAGGAAGTCTTCTTTAGATTAACAGAGGGAGGAAAGTGACATGGTACTTATTTACTCTCTTCATTCTGAAATCTTGAAATTACTTTATAAGAGAGCTACTCATGTTGTACTATTCTTGATACTAGTATTTCAAACGTTTTTAGCAAATATTGGTGCATCTCAAATTGTTTCAGTTGGTATCCATGCTACCCCAGAGACAACCCCAGAGTTAGTAGAAGCTATTCCCCCTATTGAATTTTTAGGTTTTGATGTTACTTTAGTTGGTGTTTTTTTTATGATTATCTTAGGCTCAATCTACGGAGCTGAAGAGTATAAAGACTCTGCTATTCGCACAAGCCTCCTCTATAATACGAGTCGAAGTACTTTCCTAGTTTCAAAAACATTAGTATGGCTGGTATTTTCTTTTGTCATTTCCTTCCTATCAATATTTCTGACGATTAACATGACACATTATGTTTTAGGACAAGATGGTTTATTGATTTTTTCACTAAATGGGACAGTTTGGTTCTATATGTTTTTGGACAGTATAGCTTGGACCTTGTTGGGGCTTTTAGCCTATATTCTGGCTTTAACATTTAAAAAAGCCCTTGTTCCCCTATTGTTTTTGCTTCCTCAAGTCTACAATTTAGGAACATTCTTAGCCAATCATATATCAATTGCGAAATTTCTTCCAATTTCATTGAGCTATGGACTTATTGCTACATCTCCTCAAATGTTAGAACAGAATAGTTTACAAAATATTTTGCTTTTACTATGTTGGAATTTGTCATTCTTGGCTTTGGCAATTTACCGCGTACTTCAGTCAGATATTGGAGGAGGAGAATGAGTTGAAAGAGCAATTTAAAAGTGAGTATCTCAAGTTTATGATGAATCCTTGGCATTGGTTGATTATAGGCGCTCTATTACTTTGTGTTCCGGCGATGGTTATTTTTTTAAATAGTAAACCAGATCAGTTGACCCTACACTTTGTTTTGGAACAGCTACTGCAAAGTCTCTATTTAGGACAGGCGGGTTTTATTAGTCTAGCTGTCCTATTTATAGGTCAGGAATTTACAGGTTCTAGCCTTCGTACAAGTTTTCTTACATGTCCAAATCGTTTAAAATTTATAATATGTAAATTAGCTATTGTGTTATGTGTGGAAATTGTATTATTGCTAGTTGTAATATCAGTATGTATACTACTTACTCAAGGATATTATAATATCAATCTTTTGAGCAATATTAAAAATGTTCTAACAATCCTATTTCCAGTTTGTATTTCTATTTTAACCTTCTCTCTTTTAAGTGGTATTTTTGTATTTATTTTCCGATCTTTTACCTTAATTTTGGGAATAAGTTTATCCCTTTTATTGGGGTTGGGACAAATGCTACTACAATTCAGTTCTTTTTTTAGAAATTTACCATTACTAGCTAGTATGAACTGTTACTATATCCATCCTTTATCACTTTATTATCCAGTTTGGCAAGGTCTGGGGATACAAATAGTTTGGTTATTAATTGTTTTTCTATTAGCTACACTGATAGTTATAGGAAGAAATGTACGCTAAAGACAGGGACTATCCTGTCTTTTTCTCAGTTAATGATATAATATAATTTAGGAGCGTGAGTTATGGCTTATAAAATTTTAGTGGTAGATGATGATCTTGCTATTCTTCGCCTAATAAAAAGGGTACTAGAGTATGAAAAGTATGAAGTAGTCATACGAAATAAGATAGAAGAGATTGATCTTTGTGATTTTACAGGATTTGACTTGATTTTATTAGATATTATGATGCCTGTTAGTGGTTTAGAAGTCTGTCAGATGATTCGCGAGCAGATATCTGTTCCTATCTGTTTTATAACTGCTAAGGATATGGATGAAGATTTGGTGGCTGGAATCAATGCAGGAGCTGATGATTATATTATGAAGCCCTTTAGTATACCAGAGCTTTTAGCACGTGTTAAAATGCACTTACGTCGTGAAGAACGGACTAAAGGAAATGTTCATCAAATAAAGATTGGGAAGCTTATACTATATACGGATAGTAAGGAACTATTTGTAAACGAAGATAAGATCGCCTTGACAAGGAGGGAATTTGATATAGTGAATCTTTTAGCAAGTAACCCAAGTAAAATATATTCTATAGAGGAAATCTATAATTATTTATATCCACAAAGTTCAGAAGCTCTTCTACGTTCGGTTTCAGAGTACATTTATCAAATTCGTCAAAAGCTGAAACCATATCAGTTAAATCCAATTAAAACCTTGTACGGTGGAGGATATCAATGGGTAGAGTCAAAAGTTTTAGACAATTAATTCGAGAAACCTGTTGGAGAATTATTTGGCAGTTTAGTCTTGGCTTATTAATGGCCTATCTTATTCCCTTAGCTTCTGTATCCATACAAATAATGGAGGATGGGAAACCTCTTAAAAATAATGATGTTCAATCAATTTTTTTCAATGTGTCATCATGGATATATATTTGTGTTTTATTGATTATTCTAATAAGTTATCACATTGGTAAATTGTTGAAAAAACTAAGTTATGAAATGAATTTGATTTATGAAAATAGTATGTGGCTTGAAAGCGAATGTACAGAAAGATTAACAGTTAAGGAATTTCGTGAGACTGGTAATCGCATTATTGTGATGCAAGATCGTATTCGACAGCTATTAGATGATGAGAAGCAACAGAAAGAAGATTTGATGTTTCAGGTTTCAGCAGCTTCTCATGATTTGAAGACCCCTCTAACTATCATCAAAGGGAATGCAGAATTTTTGCACACTTCCACTAAAGATGAGCAGACTAAAGAATGTTTAGCAGATATAGTTCATGCTAGTCAACGCTTACTAGATTATTTTAATCAGTTGATTCATTATTCTAAAACTTACTATGATGATGAAACCGACTGGACGGAGTATTCTTCTTCAGATTTTATCAATGAATTAGAGAAAGAAGTCTCCTTTTTGATAAAAAATCAGATTGAGTTTTCTTTTGAACAAAATTTGAAAGGAACTGAAGTTTATTATATAAATCCATCTCTTCTGATTCGTGCAATACAAAATATTTTAACAAATGCTTTGGAGTATGCAGATAAACAGAATCCTAAAATTAAAATTAGAGTAGAGCAAGAGGGGAAGGAATTGAAAATAGGGATATGGAATAATGGCTCTGAATTTCCAGATGAAGTTTTAACTAATTTTGGGAAGCTCTTTTATCGTATGGATAAAGCTAGATCGGTTAAAGAGCAACATTATGGCATTGGCCTTAGTTTTGTATGTAGAGTTGCAGAATTGCACAAAGGCCGAGTTGAGCTTAGAAATAGAGACGAGGGGGCAGAAGTTTTAATGGCTCTTAATTGTATTAAATCAAAGTGATTTACTTACTAATTTGTTGTCATAGGATTTAAATAGATTAAGATGTGAAAGTGGATAATAAAAACGAATGAAGATAAATAGTTAATGAAAACCATTTATCATTCATTCGTTTTTTAATTATTGGATAATATACGTAGCTTTATCTAGAATGTTGTTTTCCAGAATTGCGTTTTTTGTTTTTCTTTTTATTAGAAGTTGAGATAACTGCTACTGATTCAGGAGTTACATCTTTGCGAGTAGCTGAAGTTTTACTTGCTTTTGGTGGGTTCTTAGCCAGTTCTTCACGTACTTTTTTACGAAGTTTTGGACGAATGATGTAGTTGACGATGAATTGTTGAAGGATCATCATGAAACCACCGACAACCCAGTAAAGCGTAACGCTGGCTGGTGAGAAGATTGAGAACATGACAATCATCATTGGACTCATGTAAATCATCTTCTTGAGTTGTTCTCTTTGAGTCTCGTCTTCAACTCCGTGTAGCGAAAGGAGGGATTGGACATAGTAGAGAATACCCGCGAAGGCGATAAGGATCCAACTTGGAGAACCAAGTGCGATTCCTAAGAAGCTAGCTTCAGAAACACCTTCTGTATGTTGAGCTGCAAAGTAGATTGCTGAGAAGAAAGGCATTTGAATGAGGAGAGGGAAACATCCTACTCCGCCAAACATGCTGATACCGTGCTCTTTTTGAGCAGCAAAGAGAGCTTGTTGGGCTTCCAGTTTTTCTTCTTGTGTTTCTGCTTCCTTGAGACGAGTTTGGTGTGGTTCAAGGACATGTTTGAGGGCATTCATCTTTTCAGAATGAAGCGTTGCCTTCCATGATTGGTAGATACCAAGTGGCAAGATAATCAAGCGGACGATAATGGTTACGATAATAATAGCGACCCCGAAGCCTAGTCCTTTATCAGTGGCGAAGTACTTGATAGCTTCTCCCATCGGGGCACCCAAGAAATCCCAAACGGGACCAGTTGGCAGACCTGTCACTTTGTCAACCTGAACGCAGCCTGTCAAGACTAATAGCATAGCCACTCCCATGATAGAGAGGGCGATTCTTTTAATTGATTTCACTGTTTTAATTCCTTCTTAAAAATGATACCTTTCTATTCTACTGTTTTTTTTGAAAATATACAATAGTTCTAGAGGCCTAATTTGCTACTTTGAAATCTGAATAAGATGGAAAGTTACTCATTTGCACATCTAGGTAGGTTACTTTAGAGAATGGGGTAGGGCCTTTTCGAATCTCTTGGATGAACTTAGCCATGATGGCAGAAGACTCAGCCTGAGCTAGAATTTCAACGGTTCCGTCGTCGTTATTCCAGACACGACCCGTAATGCCACCTAGTTCTAGAGCCAGACTATAGACACCCCAGCGAAAGCCCACTCCCTGGACGCGACCTTGGGCGATCATTTTAACCTTTTGCATACCAAACCTCCTTGATTGTGTTATAATATTTCTATGACTATTATAACCTCTAAAGCCAATTCTGTGGTGAAAAATACCAAGAAATTGCATCAAAAAAAATATCGAAAATCTTCTTATTTAATTGAGGGATGGCATTTGTTTGAAGAGGCTGTTCAGGCTGGTGCAAAGATTGAGAAAATTTTTGCTCTAGTAGAGTATGGAGATAAACTCGTAGATTATCCTCAGACAGTCTTTGTGGCTGAAGAAATCTTGCTTGATTTGGCAGATTCACAAACTCCTCAGGGCATTGTAGCCATTGTTCAAAAGGAAGAAGAGCAGTTGCCGGATTTGAGCCAAGGGAAATATCTTTTCTTGGAAGACGTGCAGGATCCTGGAAATGTTGGCACAATAATCCGAACGGCAGATGCAGCAGGTTTTTCTGGAGTCATCGTTTCAAGCAAGTCAGCAGATATATATAGCTTGAAGACTCTCCGATCCATGCAGGGAAGTCATTTTCATTTGCCGATTTATCGGATGCCTGTTGAAACATTTGTTGAAGAGGCTAAAAAGAATCACTTGCCCATTCTAGCCACCACCTTGTCTCAAAATTCTAAAGATTATCGTGAACTGGATCGGTTAGAGGATTTTGCCTTGGTTATGGGAAATGAAGGGCAGGGCATTAGTCCATTCATGACAGATCAGGCAGACCAACTGGTTCACATCAGCATGAAAGGGCAGGCAGAGAGTCTCAACGTCGCCATCGCGGCAGGGATACTCATGTTTTATTTGAGTTAAAATAGTTTATTTTTGTTATAATCAGTAAAAAGATTTCATAAGGAGAAAAAGATATGAATCAAACAATTATTCAAGAACATTCTGGTTTGAATCAATTTTATGCAAAAGTTTATGCTTTTGTAGGAATTGGGATTGCCTTATCTGCAGTTGTTTCAGCCTTGATGTTAACAACCTTCCAAGACCTTCTCGTACAGTTAATGTTAAATGCACGCATATGGCTAATCGTGACAGGAGTAGTTGAAGTTGCTCTTGTAATTGCAGCCAGTAATATGGCTTATAAAAATAGCCCAGCAGCTCTTCCGATGTTTCTCATCTATTCAGTAGTGAACGGTTTTTCGCTGAGTTTCATCGTATCGCTCTATCTTCCAGGAACAGTTTTGACTGCCTTTATTTCCAGTGCAGCCCTCTTCTTTGTCATGGCTATCATAGGAGTCGTCATCAAAAAGGATTTGAGTGGTATCGGACGTGCTTTGATTGGAGCCTTGGTAGGTCTCATCTTGGCTATGATTGTCAATGTATTTTTAAACAGTGGCCTTTTCGATTACATCATCAGTATTGTCATGGTTCTTGTTTTTGCAGGTTTAATCGCTTGGGATAACCAAAAGATTCGCTATGTTTATGAAGAATCAAATGGTCAAGTTGCTACAGGTTGGGCAATTTCTTTGGCACTTAGCCTCTACCTTGACTTTATCAACCTCTTCCTTAGTTTCTTGCGTATCTTTGGAAGTGACGATTAATACTTTTAGAGCTCAAATGAGCTCTTTTTGCTTTCATTTTTACTGGCAAAAGGGTATAATCTTTTTATTATTCAAAAGGAGGGGCATATGAAAAAAAGTTTTATTCACCAGCAGGAAGAGATTTCATTTGTAAAAAATACCTTTACCCAGTATTTAAAAGATAAGTTAGAAGTAGTAGAAGTACAGGGACCGATCTTGAGTAAGGTTGGGGACGGGATGCAGGATAACCTTTCAGGGATTGAACATCCGGTATCTGTTAAGGTTCTGCAAATTCCAAATGAAACCTATGAAGTGGTGCACTCGCTTGCTAAGTGGAAACGTCACACTCTAGCTCGTTTTGGGTTTGGTGAAGGAGAAGGTCTCTTCGTTCACATGAAGGCTCTTCGCCCAGACGAAGATTCACTAGATGCGACTCACTCGGTTTATGTTGACCAGTGGGACTGGGAAAAAGTTATTCCAAACGGACAGCGCAATCTTGCCTATCTTAAAGAAACGGTAGAAAAGATTTATAAGGCTATTCGTTTGACTGAGTTAGCAGTTGAAGCACGTTACGATATTGAGTCAATCTTGCCTAAGCAAATTACCTTTATCCATACTGAAGAGTTGGTTGAACGCTATCCAGACTTGACACCTAAAGAACGTGAAAATGCTATTTGTAAGGAGTTCGGTGCTGTTTTCTTGATTGGTATTGGTGGAGAATTATCAGATGGAAAACCTCATGACGGACGTGCGCCGGACTATGATGACTGGACAACAGAATCTGAAAATGGCTACAAGGGCTTAAACGGAGATATCCTTGTTTGGAATGATAATTTGGGTGCAGCCTTTGAATTATCTTCAATGGGGATTCGTGTCGATGAAGACACTCTACGTCGACAAGTAGCTATTACAGGAGATGAAGACCGCCTTTCTTTGGAATGGCATAAGGCTCTCTTAAACGGCCTCTTCCCATTGACAATCGGTGGAGGGATTGGACAGTCTCGTATGGCCATGTTCTTACTTCGTAAGAAGCACATCGGTGAAGTTCAAACCAGTGTTTGGCCACAAGAAGTCAGAGATACTTACGAGAATATTCTTTAATCAA
The DNA here is from genome assembly GCF_964243025.1 of Streptococcus infantis. Taxonomy (GTDB): domain Bacteria; phylum Bacillota; class Bacilli; order Lactobacillales; family Streptococcaceae; genus Streptococcus; species Streptococcus infantis_N. The sequence goes on along the minus strand of NZ_CAXTDJ010000002.1, from coordinate 283,487 downwards.
TCGAACCGAGAGGTTCGATTTTCTTATTTCATCAGAATTTGGTATAATATACGGTATGAAAATCGTATCAGGAATCTACGGAGGGCGTCCGTTAAAGACGCTAGACGGGAAAACAACTAGACCGACATCAGATAAGGTCAGGGGCGCTATTTTTAATATGATTGGTCCCTACTTTGAAGGAGGGCGCGTGCTAGATCTCTATGCTGGTAGTGGGGGGTTATCCATTGAAGCAGTTTCAAGAGGGATGTCGAGCGCTGTCCTAGTTGAGAAGGATCGCCGAGCACAGAATATTGTGGCAGAAAACATTCAGATGACCAAGGAAACCTCTAAATTTCAATTATTGAAAATGGAATCCAGTCGTGCATTAGAACAGATTGATGGTGTCTTTGATCTTATTTTTTTAGATCCTCCCTATGCCAAGGAGCAAATCGTGTCGGATATTGAAAAAATGGCGGAGAGAAATCTTTTTTCAGAAGATGTCATGGTGGTCTGCGAGACCGATAAATCAGTAGAACTTCCAGAAGAAATCGCCTGTTTGGGTATCTGGAAGGAAAAAATATATGGGATTAGTAAGGTGACGGTTTATGTCAGATAAAATTGGGCTATTCACAGGTTCGTTTGATCCAATGACAAATGGGCATATGGATCTCATTGAGCGTGCAAGTAAGCTCTTTGATAAATTGTATGTAGGGATTTTTTATAATCCACACAAAAATGGATTCTTACCGATAGAGAGTCGTTTGAAGACGGTTGAAAAAGCAGTAGCACATCTAGAGAGTGTCCAAGTCATCGCCTCTCATGATGAATTGGTCATTGATGTTGCTAGAAAACTGGGTGTCCATGTTCTTGTTCGTGGTTTGCGTAACGCTGCGGACCTTCAGTATGAAGCCAGTTTTGATTTTTACAATCATCAATTAGCAGGAGAGATTGAGACAGTCTATCTCCATAGCCGCCCAGAGCATGTCTACATCAGCTCTTCAGCTGTGAGAGAACTATTGAAGTTTGATCAAGATATTAGCAAGTATGTACCAAATGTAGTCTTGGAGGAGTTAAAGAATGAAGAAAAAAACTAGATGGCCCATATATTTAATCATCGGGCTCATTATCACTTTTATAGCTTTTACGGTACCACTTCCTTATTACATTGAGGTGCCAGGGACTTCAGAAGATATTCGAAAGGTTTTACAAGTCAATAACCAATCTGACCAAGAAGAAGGTTCTTACCAATTTGTGACGGTAGGAGTTAAACACGCCAGAATGGTGGACTTGGTTTATGCTTGGCTAACACCTTTTACAGATATTCGTAGTGCCAAAGAAATGACAGGTGGTTCTTCAGATGCAGAATTTATGCGAATCAACCAGTTTTACATGGAAACTTCGCAGAACATGGCCAAATATCAAGGTCTGAAGGCGGCGGGCAAGGAGATAGAACTCAAATACCTGGGAGTCTATGTTTTGACTGTGACAGATAACTCGACCTTCAAGGGTATCCTCAATATTGCTGACACTGTAACAGCTGTCAATGATAAGACTTTTGAGAGCTCCAAGGAGATGGTCGACTACGTCAACTCTCAAACGCTAGGTGACAAGGTTAAGGTTACTTATCAAGAAGATGGGAAAGTCAAAACTGCTGAAGGAAAAATCATTACTCTGGAAAATGGGAAAAATGGTATCGGAATCGGTTTGATTGACCGCACAGAAGTGTCAAGTGATGTGCCAATCAAGTTTTCAACGGCTGGCATTGGTGGTCCGAGTGCTGGAATGATGTTTAGTTTATCCATCTATACGCAAATTGCAGATCCAACTCTTCGAAATGGACGTATCATTGCTGGTACAGGAAGTATCGACAGAGATGGAAATGTTGGTGATATTGGTGGAATTGACAAAAAGGTTGTGGCTGCTGCAAAAAAAGGAGCTACTGTATTCTTTGCTCCTAACAATCCAGTAACTGAAGAAGCTAAAAAGGCCAATCCTAATGCTAAAAGCAATTATGACACGGCTGTAGAAGCTGCTGAAATGATTAAAACAGACATGAAGATTGTTCCTGTAAAAACACTTCAGGATGCAATTGATTACTTAAAAAACAACCCATAGAATATAGTGCAAGTCCATAGACTAGCGTAGGGAAAGAGAAGATGGTATAATAGGCAGATGATTCAATTGTTTTTTACCCTCAGTAGTCATATGTTTTTTGTCTACCTAGTTTTTCAACTTTTGAAAGATATAGTCAAATGGGATCAAATTTTGAAGGTGACCAAGGACAATGCGAGGAAGGTACGACTTTTGGTAGTATTGTGTAGTATCGGTTTAGGATATCTAATCAGTTCTTTTTTCCTAAATCTCTACCAATTATGGCAAGAAGCTGTACGTGCACTGCTATAATTTATATGTTTCGAAGATTATAATAAGCAGATGTTTAGGTAGTTAACAAAAACATTGGGAGAATTAAATATAATGGATATTGTAATTTTATTGTTAATAACGCTATTAATTTATTTGTTGCCCCAAAATAAGGAATATCTAAGTGTTGAATCTACATCAGGGCTTAGAGGTTTCCTTGCTTTAGGGATCATATTTCATCATTTATCACCATTGGTTAAAACTGGAGAAGAATTTTCTAATTTTTCATATATGGGGACTTATATAGTTTCTATATTTTTCTTTTTATCTGCTTACGGGTTGTATGTTCAAAATGAAAGTAAGGAAAATTACCTAGATAATTTTTTAGAAAAAAGACTTTCCAAAATTATGGTTCCATTTTTTATTATCTCTTTGATTTATATGTTTGCCAGATTCGTAAACGGTCAATTAATGGATTTAAATTTTTTTATTAATTTATTTAAAAAAGGAAGTACAATTATATATAATGGTTGGTTCGTTGATATTATAATTTTAATGTATGTGTTATTTTACATATCGTTTAAGCTTTTTCAAAATAAGTTCTTATCTATTGTTCTCAATACAATATTTATAATCTGCTATATCTGTTTGGCTATAAAATTAGGCTATAGTTTCTGGTGGTATAATAGTGCTTTGGCCTTCGTCGTTGGTCTGATATGGGCTAAAAATCAAAATAAAATTGATAGATTTTTAGATAGGTATTACTTTATAGCAATTATTTTAGTAACTGTGTTACTCTTTTTCTCACATAAATACAATATTTTGTTGAAGTATGTACATTTAGAAGATAGCTATAGTTATGCACTGGCCGCTAATTTAGATAATATTATTTTTACAATCTATTTTATTATGGTTTTTTTGAAAAAAATAAATTTTTCAAATGTCTATTTAACTTTAATAGGTCGTATATCATTTGAATTATATATGATACATGGATTAGTAATCTCTATTCTAGAAAAAATATTTGTGTCATCCAGAGTAAATGATGTGTTATTTACATTTTTTGTATTGATGATAAGTCTGATTTTGGCTTGGATTATTAACAAATTAGTCAATAGGTTTACTCAAAAAGTAAGTCTATTTATAAAATCAACATTAAAGGAAAATATTTATGGAAAAAATTGTAGTTCGAGGTGGGGATAATCGCCTTGTCGGAAGTGTTACAATTGAGGGCGCGAAAAATGCAGTTTTGCCCCTACTTGCGGCGACAATTTTAGCAAGCGAAGGAAAAACAGTTTTAAAAAATGTTCCTATCCTATCGGATGTCTTTACCATGAACCAAGTAGTTCGTGGATTAAATGCGAAAGTTAATTTTGATCAAGATGCAAACATTGTTGAAGTGGATGCGACAGATGATATCACAGAAGAAGCTCCTTATAAGTATGTCAGCAAGATGCGTGCTTCTATTGTAGTCTTGGGTCCAATCCTAGCTAGAGTTGGTCACGCTAAAGTTTCGATGCCAGGTGGATGTACGATTGGTAGTCGTCCTATTGACCTTCACCTTAAAGGTTTGGAAGCAATGGGGGCTAAGATTACCCAAACAGCTGGCTATATCGAAGCTAAGGCAGAACGCTTGCATGGAGCCCATATCTATATGGACTTTCCTAGTGTTGGAGCAACCCAAAACTTGATGATGGCTGCAACGCTAGCTGATGGCGTAACTGTTATCGAAAATGCTGCGCGTGAACCTGAAATTGTAGACTTGGCTGTTCTCTTGAATAAAATGGGAGCTAAAGTCAAAGGTGCAGGAACAGAGAGCATTACCATCACTGGTGTTGAAAACTTGCATGGTGCAACCCATAACGTTGTTCAAGACCGCATCGAAGCAGGGACATTCATGGTTGCTGCTGCAATGACAGGTGGAGATGTCCTGATTCAAGATGCTATCTGGGAACACAACCGTCCCTTGTTAGCGAAATTACAAGAAATGGGTGTTGAAGTCATCGACGAGGATGAAGGTATCCGCATCCGCTCCCAACGAGATAAACTGAAAGCAGTTCATGTCAAGACCTTACCACATCCAGGATTTCCTACGGACATGCAGGCCCAGTTTACTGCTCTTATGACGGTTGCTAAAGGGGAATCGACTATGGTTGAGACAGTCTTTGAGAATCGTTTCCAACATCTAGAGGAAATGCGCCGCATGGGCTTGCATTCTGAAATTATTCGTGACACAGCTCGTATCGTCGGAGGTCAACCCCTCCAAGGGGCAGAAGTGCTGTCTACGGACCTTCGTGCCAGTGCAGCTTTAATCCTGACAGGTTTAGTAGCTGAAGGTGAGACTGTTGTTGGGAAACTTGTCCATTTAGATAGAGGTTATTATCGTTTCCATGAAAAGTTAGCTCAGTTAGGGGCTAATATTGAACGGGTAAGTGTGGAAGCTGATGAAGATGAATAAAGAAGTATCTTATGTGCTACGTCGATTTCTATTGGTCATTATTGTTTTGCTTCTAGGGGTCTTGGCGCTTGGAATTGGCTTGATGATTGGCTACGGTATCTTAGGCAAAGGTCAAGATCCATGGGCAATTTTAGCGCCAGAAAAGTGGCATGAGTTAATTGCGAAATTTACAGGGAAATAGGCTGGGGGACCAGCCTTTTTCTAAGAACAAAAACTAAGGAGAAAAGATGAATAAGAAAACAAGGCAGGCCCTAATTGGCCTCTTGCTCTTTTTGCTCTTGTCAGCAGGAAGCTACTATATTAAACAAATGCAGTTTTCCAACACTGCACCACAAACACAAGCAAAACAAAAATCACAGTCGTCTGATACTCCAAGTCAAGAACTGGCTGAAAGTGTACTGACCGATTCAGTTAAAAAACAAATTAAGGGTTCTCTTGAATGGAATGAAGCAGGTGCCTTTATCGTCAATGGTAATAAGACAAATTTGGATGCAAAGGTTTCAAGCAAACCCTATGCTGATAACAAGACAAAAACTGTAGGTGGGGAGACGGTTCCAACTGTCGCTAATGCCCTTATGTCAAAAGCGACCAGACAATACAAGGATCGTGAAGAGACTGGGAATGGCTCGACTTCTTGGACGCCAGCAGGCTGGCATCAGGTTAAGAATCTAAAGGGAAGTTACAACCATGCGGTCGATAGAGGGCATTTGTTGGGCTATGCCTTGATCGGTGGATTAGATGGCTTTGATGCTTCTACTAGCAATCCTAAAAATATTGCTGTTCAGACAGCTTGGGCCAACCAAGCACGCGCAGAAGATTCCACGGGACAAAACTACTATGAAAGTTTAGTTCGAAAGGCCTTGGATCAAAATAAGCGGGTGCGGTACCGTGTTACATTGCTCTACGCTACAGAAGAAGATTTGGTACCTTCTGCATCTCAGATTGAAGCTAAATCATCTGATGGTGAATTGGAGTTTAACGTCGTAGTTCCTAACGTTCAAAAGGGAATTCGGTTAGATTACCGAACAGGAGAAGTTACGGTTACAAAAGACTAATAAATAGATAATCCCTTATCGTTTTGATAGGGGATTTACTATAGAAATCGAAAATTAATGTGTAGAAATTGAAAAATATGGTATAATAGTCTCAATTATACTTTTTAGGAGAAGGAAAATGGAAGACCCGAGCAGTCAGGATTTGTTACTGCAGTTTGTATTATTAGTTGTTTTGACCTTTTTAAATGCTTTTTTCTCTGCGACAGAGATGGCTATGGTTTCCCTTAGTCGTTCACGTGTTGAACAAAAGGCAGAAGAAGGAGATAAACGCTATATCCGTTTGCTAAAGGTACTTGAAAATCCCAATCACTTTTTATCAACCATTCAAGTTGGGATTACTTTAATTACGATCTTGTCAGGGGCTAGGTTAGCAGATTCTCTTGGCGAATTGATTGCCTCTTGGATGGGGAATAGCGAGACTGCGTATGCAGTAGCTTCTTTCTTATCACTTGCTTTTTTGACCTATATTTCAATCGTTTTTGGTGAACTTTATCCTAAACGCATTGCTCTAAATCTTAAGGATGCCTTGGCAATCCGAACTGTACCATTTATTATTGCTCTCGGTAAGATTGTGAGTCCCTTTGTTTGGATGCTATCTGCATCAACCAATCTTTTGAGCCGTTTGACGCCGATGACATTTGACGATGCAGACGAAAAAATGACTCGTGATGAGATTGAGTATATGCTCACCAATAGTGAAGAAACCTTGGATGCTGATGAAATTGAAATGTTACAGGGTATTTTCTCACTAGACGAACTTATGGCACGTGAAGTCATGGTTCCTCGAACAGATGCCTTCATGGTAGATATCCAAGATGATACTCAGACCATTATCGAAAGTATCTTAAAACAAAACTTTTCTCGAATTCCTGTTTATGACGGCGATAAGGACAATGTCATTGGTTTGATTCATACCAAGAGTCTCCTTAAAGAAGCCTTTGTCAGTGGGTTTGATAATATCGTCTGGAAGCGAATCTTACAAGATCCACTCTTTGTACCTGAAACCATTTTTGTGGACGATTTGTTAAAAGAACTAAGAAATTCACAAAGACAGATGGCTATTCTACTTGATGAATATGGAGGAATGGCTGGTTTGGTAACACTTGAGGATCTCCTTGAAGAGATTGTTGGTGAGATTGATGATGAAACGGACCGTGCTGAAGTCTATGTTCATACTATCGGCGAGGACACTCATATTGTCCAAGGGACAATGAATTTGAATGATTTCAATGACTATTTTGATGTTGTGCTTGAAAGTGACGATGTAGATACGATAGCTGGATACTATTTGACTGGTGTGGGAACTATTCCAACATCAGAAAAACTCAGTTATGAGTTAGATAGTGGCAACAAGCATATCACCTTGACAAATGATAAGGTAAAAAATGGTCGTGTCACCAAGCTTAAGGTTCAAATTCAAGAACTTGAATCAGAAGAAGAAACTGAATAAAACAAAAGCTTTATCAGAGAAAACTGATAAAGCTTTTTTAGCGTTAAAAAGAAAAGACTCCGTTAGGAGTCTGTGTTTGAATAGAGGTGGAGTATTCTTATTCGCTTGATTTTTGTCTGTTTTGTTTATTTCAATATTATACCACTAGCGGCAACTAGTCTTTTTTGTTTGCTCCAAAAACACCCTCGCCCCAAACTCACCCCAAATAATTTTTAAAGTTATCCTTTTTTATCCGAAAATAAAATTAAAAAAGCCCGCAAAATCGAGCTTTTTTCGGATAAATTCCTATAAGATAGTATAAAAAAGGCGGTAGACGGATTTGAACCGACGATCAAGCTTTTGCAGAGCCGTGCCTTACCACTTGGCTATACCGCCTTAACTTTTATTATTATACCTTGAAAATTGTTTCTCGTCAATAGTTTTCTTTTCTGAAAACATAAGATTCAAATGTTTAAAAAAACATGCGACAAAATATTCTGAAAATTCGTTTACTTTTTACGAAAACTGTGGTATAATCTTCAATATCCACTATTTAAAACGAGGAGTTTAAAAAATGAAAAAAAGTCGGATTCTTGCAGTAGCGGGAGTATCCTTGCTTGCAGTCGGAGTACTTGCTGCATGTTCAAATTCAAATGCAGGTTCAAGCAACACAAAATTAGCATCAGATTATAAATACGTTTATTCAGTTGATCCTGAAACATTGGATTATGTTGTTAACAACGTTGACTCTACTTCTTTTGTTACTACAAATGCGGTAGATGGTTTGCTTGCTAATGATAAATATGGAAACCTTGTACCATCGATTGCTGAATCATGGACAGTTTCACAAGATGGTTTGACTTACACTTATAAGATCCGTAAGGATGCTAAGTGGGTTACTGCTGAAGGAGAAGAATATGCTCCAGTTAAAGCCCAAGACTTTGTGACAGGTTTGAAACACGCGGTAGAAGGCAAATCAAAAGGTTTGTCAGTTATTAGTTCATCAATTAAAGGACTCAACGCTTACATTAATGGTGAAACAAACGACTTTTCAACGGTTGGTGTAAAAGCAGTTGACGACAACACTCTTGAATATACATTGAACCAACCAGAAACTTTCTGGAATGACAAAACAACAAACGGCGTGATGATGCCAATTAACGAAGATTTCCTTAAATCAAAAGGGGAAAGCTTTGGTGCACCTACAGATCCATCTTCTATTTTGTACAATGGACCATTTGTTTTGAAATCAATCACAGCTAAATCATCAATTGAAATGGCTAAGAACGACGCTTATTGGGATAAAGATGCTGTTAAAATTCAAAACATCAAATTTACTTACTGGGATGGGAAAGACCAAGATATCGTTGCTAAAGGATTCTCAGAAGGACAATACAGTAAAGCTCGTATCTATCCTACTAGCTCAACATATGAAAAATATGCTTCCGAGTTCAAAGATAATATCTTCTTTAACGAACCAGGATCAGCTATCGCTACTGTAAGTGTGAACTATGGTCGTACAACTTATAACCATACCTCAAAAACAACAGATAGCCAAAAAGAATCTACAAGAAAAGCTTTGCTAAACAAAGAATTCCGTCAAGCCCTTAACTTTGCGGTAGACCGTAATTCTTACTCAGCTCAGACAAATGGTACAGATGGTGCTGCAGTTGCAATCCGTAATACATTCTCACCATATGATCTTCAAGTTGGAGACAAACAGTTTGGTAAACTTGTAGAAGAAAGTCTTGCGAAGACAAACTCAAGCACATGGTCAAACGTATCGCTTGCTGATTCGCAAAATGGTCTCTACAACGAAGAAAAAGCTAAAGCTGCCTTTGCTAAAGCAAAAGAAAGCTTGAAAGCAGAAGGGGTAGAATTCCCAATTCACTTGGATGCTCTAACAATCCAAGAGTCTACAGCAGTTGTAAACCGTGTTCAATCACTTAAACAGTCTATTGAAAACGTACTTGGAGCTGACAATGTTGTCATCGATCTTCAACAAATGACTCAAGCAGAAGCATTACCACTTTCATTTAGTGCTCCAACAGCTAAAGAACAAGACTGGGATATTCATACCTTGACTGGATGGAATCCTGATTACCAAGATCCATCAACTTTCTTAGACCAGTTCACGATTAAAGGTGGTAATACTCGTTTGATTATGGGTATCGATAAAGATACTGATGCATCAGTTATCCAAAAACTTGGTTTGTCTGACTATGAAAAATTACTTGATGAAGCAAACAAAGAAAATCAAGACGTTCAAAAACGTTATGAAAAATATGCCCTTGCACAAGCTTGGTTAACAGACAACGGTTTGACAATTCCTGTAATGGCAGGTCCGAAAGAAACTGCTGTATCATTTGTATCTAAAGTTATTCCATTTACTTCTTCATACTCAGTTGCGGGTCTTAAAGGAGAAACCTCAGGTTACTTGAAGTACACTGAAGTTGGTGAAAAACCTCTTACAAAAGAAGAATACCAAAAAGCTCGTGAAAAATGGCTCAAAGAAAAAGCTGAATCAAATGAAAAAGCTCAAAAAGAATTAGCGAGCCACGTGAAATAAATAATGCTCATCAGAACTTTCTCTCCAAAAGGAGAAGGTTCTTTTGGGATTTTAAAGGAAATAATATGAAAAAATATGTTTTTATGCGTATCTTGCGGTCGTTAGTTTCTATTTTTTTAGTAACGACCTTGATTTACACAATCATCTATACGATGGTTCCACGGAAGTTGATCTTCAAACAAGATACTAACTACAATAAAATTGCAACAACAGCTGATAAACGTGATAACTATGAAAATACCGTTTTTGAGCGTATGGGTTATATCGAATATTACGATACGAAAGAGTTGCAGGAAAAAGCTAGTAGCATTGACCCTTCTGTAACCGTTGATGCAAACGATACAAATAAAGCTATCTACGAAAAATACATCCAACAAATTGGAAACGGTTGGACTTTGGGTGAGTTTACAGAGAGCGGACAATTCTATGCTACTCGTGAAATCCCTATTTTCGAGCGTGTGTTCAAATTCTATGCAAACTTGCTTGATATTGACCATACAAACAAGATTCAAGACCCAGAAAATCCTAACTTAGAGCGTTATTTGCGTTTTGAAAACGATCCAGCTATCGGATGGTCTTTAGTAGGTTCAGGGACTAAACATAAATACCTCTTGTACTTCAACAGTCAGTTCCCATTTGTTCATCAGAACTTTGTGAACTTGAACCTAGGAGATTCTTACCCAACTTATGCCAATACTCCTGTTCTTCAAGTTATCACACAAGGTCAAGGACAAACCAAGACTTCAGAAGTTCAATTCCCAACAGGTAAGAAAACTTCATCAGTCAACATTTACTCAAGAACCTACAAATCTCCAAGTCAAGCAGATGCACGTGAAGTAGCAAACTATGGTAAGGATGATCCTTATACAGCTACTGAAAGCAATTATCAGTATCCTTCAATGATTGCAAGTTCTGCTATCACAGGTTTGATTGGTCTTGCTATTTCATACACGATTGCAATTCCACTTGGTTCTGCAATGGCTCGTTACAAAAATACATGGATTGATAGTTTCTCTACAGGAGCTTTGACCTTCTTGCTTGCCCTTCCAACCATTGCCTTGGTTTATATCATTCGTTTGATTGGTTCATCTATCGGATTCCCTGATTCATTCCCAATTTTGGGTGCTGGAGATTGGCGTTCTTATGTCCTTCCTGCAGTGATTTTGGGCTTGTTGGGTGCACCTGGTATGGCAATTTGGATTCGTCGTTACATGATTGACTTACAATCTCAAGACTTCGTTCGTTTTGCACGTGCAAAAGGTCTATCTGAGAAAGAAATTTCAAACAAACACATCTTTAAGAACGCTATGGTACCACTCGTTTCAGGTATTCCAGGTTCTATTATTGGTGTTATCGGTGGAGCAACTCTTACAGAAACAGTCTTCGCTTTCCCTGGTATGGGTAAAATGCTGATTGACTCTGTAAAAGCATCAAACAACAATATGGTTGTTGGTCTTGTCTTTATCTTTACATGTATTTCTATCTTCTCATTATTTGTAGGGGATATTTGGATGACCATGATTGACCCACGTATTAAGTTGACAGAGAAAGGAGGCAAATAATGTCTACAATTAGTAATGATAAATTTCAATTTGTAAAACGTGATGATTATGCCTCTGAAGCAATTGATACTCCTGCCTATTCATACTGGCGTTCTGTCTTTAGACAGTTTTTGAAGAAAAAATCAACAGTCATCATGCTCGGTATCTTGATTGCTATCGTTTTGATGAGCTTCATCTACCCAATGTTCTCAGATTTTGATTTTAACGATGTAAGTAAGGTAAATGATTTTAGTGCTCGCTATATCAAACCGAATGCCGAACATTGGTTTGGTACAGATAGTAACGGGAAATCTCTCTTTGATGGTGTCTGGTTTGGAGCTCGTAACTCTATCTTGATTTCTGTAATTGCGACCTTTATCAACCTTGTTATCGGTGTGATTGTAGGTGGAATCTGGGGTATTTCAAAATCAGTAGACCGCATCATGATGGAAGTTTACAACGTTATCAATAACATCCCATCTCTTTTGATTGTCATTGTTTTGACTTACTCTATCGGTGCAGGTTTTTGGAATTTGATTTTTGCCATGAGTGTAACTACATGGATTGGTATTGCTTATTCAATCCGTATTCAAATCATGCGTTATCGTGATTTGGAGTATAACCTTGCTTCTCGTACGCTTGGAACACCAACATTTAAGATTGTAGTGAAAAACATTATGCCTCAGTTGGTATCTGTTATCGTGACGACTTTGACACAAATGCTTCCAGCCTTTATCTCATATGAAGCTTTCCTTTCATTCTTTGGGCTTGGTCTACCAATTACGGTTCCTAGTTTGGGACGATTGATTTCAGATTATTCTCAGAACGTAACGACAAATGCTTACCTCTTCTGGATTCCATTGACAACTTTGGTCTTGGTGTCCTTATCACTATTCATTGTTGGACAAAACCTAGCCGATGCTAGTGATCCACGTACACATAGATAGGAGTAGAAATGACTAATAATAAAAATGTAATTTTATCTGCTCAAGATATTGTCGTGGAATTTGATGTTCGTGACAAAGTTTTGACCGCTATTCGCGGAGTTTCTCTTGAGTTGATTGAAGGAGAAGTTCTTGCCTTGGTTGGAGAATCTGGTTCGGGTAAATCAGTTTTGACAAAAACTTTTACAGGAATGTTAGAAGAAAACGGGCGTATCGCTCAGGGGAGCATCGATTACCGTGGACAAGATCTAACAGCACTTTCGTCTCACAAAGATTGGGAACAAATTCGTGGGGCAAAGATTGCAACTATCTTCCAAGATCCTATGACTAGTCTGGACCCAATCAAAACAATCGGAAGCCAAATTACCGAGGTTATCATTAAACACCAAGGTAAAACAGCTAAAGAAGCAAAAGAAATGGCTATCGACTACATGAATAAGGTTGGTATTCCTGATGCTGAAAAGCGTTTTGAGGAGTATCCATTCCAATATTCTGGAGGGATGCGTCAACGTATCGTTATCGCTATCGCTCTTGCCTGTCGTCCGGATGTGCTTATCTGTGATGAGCCAACAACTGCCCTTGACGTAACTATTCAGGCTCAGATTATTGACTTATTGAAGTCTCTACAAAATGAATACCACTTTACAACAATCTTTATCACACACGACCTTGGTGTGGTAGCAAGTATTGCTGACAAAGTTGCGGTTATGTATGCTGGTGAAATTGTTGAGTATGGTACAGTTGAGGAAATCTTCTACGATCCACGTCACCCATACACATGGAGCCTCTTATCAAGTTTGCCACAGTTGGCTGACGATAAAGGGGAATTGTATTCAATTCCGGGAACACCTCCATCACTTTATACAGAATTGAAGGGAGATGCTTTTGCTCTTCGTTCAGATTACGCAATGAAAATTGATTTCGAAGAAAAAGCACCCCAATTTGCTGTTTCAGATACTCATTGGGCTAAAACATGGTTACTTCATGAGCAAGCACCAAAAGTTGCAAAACCAGCAGTAATTGCAGATTTACATGACAAGATTCGTGAGAGAATGGGTCTTGTTCATCTGGAAAACTAGGAGGAAGGAAATGTCTGAAAAATTAGTAGAAATTAAAGACTTAGAGATTTCCTTCGGTGAAGGAAGCAAAAAGTTTGTAGCTGTTAAAAATGCTAACTTCTTTATCAACAAAGGTGAAACATTCTCACTTGTTGGAGAATCTGGTAGTGGTAAAACAACAATTGGTCGTGCAATTATCGGTTTGAATAATACCAGCAAAGGTGATATCATCTTTGATGGTCAAAAAATTAATGGTAAAAAATCACGTACTCAAGCGTCAGAATTAGTCCGCCGAATCCAAATGATTTTCCAAGACCCTGCTGCTAGTTTGAATGAACGTGCAACAGTTGACTATATTATTTCTGAAGGTCTTTATAACTACCACCTATTTAAGGATGAGGAAGAAAGACAAGAAAAAGTTAAAAAGATTATCAGTGAAGTTGGACTTTTATCTGAGCATTTGACACGTTATCCTCATGAGTTTTCAGGTGGACAACGTCAACGTATCGGGATTGCCCGCGCTTTGGTTATGGAACCTGATTTCGTTATCGCGGATGAGCCAATTTCAGCCTTGGACGTTTCTGTTCGTGCCCAAGTTTTGAACTTGCTCAAGAAATTCCAGAAGGAATTGGGCTTGACCTATCTTTTTATCGCCCACGATTTGTCAGTAGTTCGTTTTATCTCTGATCGTATCGCGGTAATTTATAAGGGTGTCATTGTTGAAGTGGCTGAAACTGAAGAATTGTTTAACAATCCAGTTCATCCATACACACAAGCACTTTTATCAGCTGTGCCGATTCCAGACCCAATCTTGGAACGTAAGAAAGTTTTGAAAGTCTATGATCCAGACCAACATGACTACGAAACTGATAAACCGTCTATGGTTGAAATTCGTCCAGGACATTATGTTTGGGCTAACCAAGCAGAATTGGAACGCTATAAAAAAGATATGAACTAATGAAAAGTTTTATAATCTTCCTAGTATTATTCTAGAAAGGTTATGAAACTTTTTTATTTTGCAGATAAAAAGTTGATAATCTATATAAATTTGATATACTGAATACAATAAGAACTAATCTGTTAGAAATGATATGAACTAGGGGAGAATCACATGGACAACCAACCAAATTTTTTTACAGGAATGGCTAGAACGATTGGGATATGCCTCTGGGCAAAAGGAATGGAAGTTTTAACTGAAAAGAAGGAATCCGAGCCAGAAGTGTTAGAGTTGACTAGATTTATTCTAGCTTTAAAACTAAGTTCTTCCTTACCAGGGATTCTTGGACTTCCTAGAAAGGAAGATAAAAAATGAAATTTATTTGGGATATTTTATTTTATATCCTAGTCAAGCCACTGATTACGATTGTAGAATTCATTTGGTATCACATTTGTTTATTTTTTTATGAACTCCTTTTGAATTTGTTATATTCGATTTTTAACTGGATTTATAACTGGCTTTTTAGTTTATTTTAAAAGACTCTGAAAGAAATCAAAAGGATGAGTAATTTACTCATCCTTTTTCTATTTATCTAAATCTTTATAGATTTATTGGGAACACTCTTTTTTACCTTTAAGCAAGAAGGTTGCAGTTAAAGCTAAACTGAGACTTGCCATAAAGAGGAGAGGACTAGACTCTTCTCCTGTGGCAGGAAGCTGCTTGTCAATTGTAGAATTTTCACCATTGAACTGGTTTTTATTTGCTAATGGACTAGCTTCTTCGATTTGACTTGAGCTTGGTTGTTGGACTTCTGTTTCAGTCTTGTAGACGATAGCATAAGTAGTCAAATCAATGGTGAGAAACTCAAGCATGCCATCACGAATTGTGAAATCTTGTTCTTTCAAGTCTTTTTCTGAACTGAAGCGATAGAATCCTTGGACTTTACCAGAAATTGGTAATCGAACCAGTACAGCACCTTTTGCTTGGATTAGTTGACCATTTTCATTCTTGAGTTGAATGTTGTAGGCATCATATTTCTTGCCCAAGAGTTCCTGCTTGTCTACTTTCTGGATTTCAAGATAACTTGCTTCACCTAGCTCTTTTGCTCCACTGATAACTTGAACTCCGGTAGCCTGGTCTTTTAAGACTTTGAGTTTAAACTCAGGAAGAGAGATGATAGGCGCCGCTTGGTCGCTCGCAGTACCGATAGGGCCAGTGTATTCAGGAATATCCACAATAGGCGCCGCTTGGTCGCTCGCAGTAGCGATAGGCTTAGTATATTCAGGAATATCTACGGTAGGCGCTGCTTGTTCCCCTGCAGTACCGATAGGCTTAGTATATTCAGGGATATCTACAATAGGCGCCGCCTGGTCGCTCGCAGTACCGATAGGCTCAGTGTACTCAGGAATGTCCACGATAGGCGCTTCCTGTTCTCCCGCAGTACCGATAGGGCCAGTGTATTCAGGGATATCTACAATAGGCGCCGCTTGGTCGCTCGCAGTAGCGATAGGCTTAGTATATTCAGGAATATCTACAGTAGGCGCCGCTTGGTCGCTCGCAGTACCGATAGGCTCAGTGTACTCAGGAATATCCACAATAGGCGCTTCCTGTTCTCCCGCAGTACCAATTGGGTCAGTATATTCAGGAATGGTTACTACTGGAGCAGGCTCGTCCCCTTTGCTTGTAACAACTGGATTTTCTACAGGTGCAGTTTTTCCTTTTGGAAAGACTGTTACAATAGTACTGCTTCGTGTTTCTCCTAGGATAGCATAAGCTTCTATTGGATTGCCAGTTTTACGTTCCGTAGTTTCAGGAATGTCGATTTCTACCTTGTTATCCTTTATGCTTAATACAGTTTGCTCGCCAGAAGTGACAAGATGATTTTCATCGACTTTTCTTAGGAGTAGGGGATCTGTAACACCAGGGAATGTCACAGCAACAGCATCCCAGTTACCAGTTGGTAAAGTTAGGGTAACTGTCTTATCTTCTACCTTTATAGGTTCGAGGCTTGGTGTATCTAATGATACTGATGGAGCTTTTAGAATATCGAATGAATCAAGGGAGATTTTCTTTCGACCGTCTGGAGAATCTGGGTCCACTTTCAAAGTTAGGACATGGTCGCCATCTGCTAGATTAGTAAACTCTCCAATCAATGCTCCTTTTTCGGTAGCTCCGGCAGTGTAGAAGTCAAGGCTTGGCATTTCTTTTCCATCGAGAGTCACAAGTGCCTTACCAAGGGCAGATGTTTTCAGTCCATAGATACGGATACCTGTACCAGAGAATGGAATTCTTGCAGTTGCTTCAGGAGCGAGACTATCGTCTGCATTAATATCTGCATATTTCTCTGTAGAAGCATAGAGTTCCGCATCAGTCCAGTCTTTAAATGCTGAACCGTATTGGATACGAGAATCACGATCATCTATCTTCTCAACTGTTTCTCCTTGACCTGGGAAGACCTTGAAGTAGTCTAAGGAAATTTTTGAGTGTTCACTTCCACGTCCTTTATGTTCTCGTTTAACAGTGATGGTCATGAGGTGAGGACCTGAAGAAAGATTTGTATAACGACCGATTAGGACACCCTTTTCAGTAGCTCCAGCCGTATAGAAATCAAGCTCACCAACAGATTTGCCATCAATTGTAACCTCAGCAAGTCCTAATTGAGAAGACTTGAGTCCGTAAATTTCAATACCAGGTCCATTGAAAGGAATGGTTGCTGTTGCATCCTTATCGGAATAATTCCCATTTGAGATATCGGCGTATTTTTCTGTTCCGCCAAATAGTTCTGAGTCAGACCAGTCTCCAAAGGCAGCGCCATACTGAATGCGAGAGTCACGATCGTCCATGAGCTCACTAAAGGCGGAAATTGAAGCAACATCAGAAACAGGTGTTGAACGGTCTCCTAGCATAGCCTTAACGGTATAAGTATAGACATGGCTTGAATTAATAGAACGGTCGATAAAGCGAGTTTGGTTTGTTGTAAATTCACGGACAGTAGAAGTTTGACTAGTTTCATCTCTACTTTCCCGATGGATGACATAATGAGTCGCCCCTTCAACTGTATTGAAGTTGAGTTCAGCAGTCGTTGAATCTTTTCGTTGGGCAGTCAGACGAGTAATACGACCAGGGAAGTTTTCAAAGGTAATGACATCGCCCTTTTGAGTAGCAAGCTGGATGCGATTGTCTTTGATGCGGGTAGCTTGTACTTCCTTACCGCTTACCTTGACAAGGCTAGCTTCGATATTTGGATAGTCTACGACTAAATCTCCACCAACATTAGAAATGAAAGATAGCGTTTCAAGATTCTTTTCTTTCCATTTCATACTGACTTCAAAGTTACCACGAGCTACTAGGCCTGAGACTTGACCATCTTTCCATGCATCTGGAAGGGCTGGTAATGGGGCAATGTAGCCGGTGTGAGATTGAAGGAGCATTTCTGCCATTCCACTGGTTGCACCAAAGTTCCCATCAATTTGGAAAGGAGCGTGCGTATCCCAGAGGTTTTCTAGAGTTGAGGATTTGAGTTGTTCTGCCAGCAAACGATGGGCACGATTTCCATCTAGGAGACGAGCCCAGAGGTTGATTTTATTGGCCTTAGACCAACCGGTACCACCATCTCCACGATGGTTTAGGGTTGCGCGTGCTGCTTCCAGATATTCAGGCTGATCTTTGCCAAATAAGGTTCCTGGGAAGAGCCCAACCAGATGAGAAACGTGACGGTGATGATTTTCAATGCCTTCATTAGTGAATTGAGGACTGTCTTCCTCATACCATTCCTTGATACGGCCATCTTGGTTGATATGAAGTGGTTTGAGCTTGTCAAATTTAGCCTTCACTTCTGTCACCAAATCTTGGTCGACCTTCAGGTGATTGGCTGCCTCCATATAGTCGTGGAATAACTGCCAAACTAGAGATTGGTCAAAGGTATTCCCAATCGTGATAGTTCCATGCTCTGGTGAGTAGGATGGAGAAGAAACCCAACGGTCACTAGATTTGTCGTAGTGCAAGAAGGAATTCCAGAACTTGGCTGTTTCCTTGAGCATTGGATAAATCTTTTCTTTGAGATAAGTTTCATCCTTGGTGAATTTGTAGTAGTCATAGACGTTCTGCATCATCCAAGCATTGGCAGCAGGAGACCAACCCCAGTAATAATTCCAACCTGGAGTTGTCCAGCCAAATGGTGTCGCTTGAGTATGAACCAACCAACCGTTTTCTTGGCCTTCTTTGGATTCGATACCTGCATATTCTTTAGCAGCGATACGACCATAGTAGCGCATGTCATCAATATAATTGACCATTGGCCTAGCAGTTTCTGCAAGATTGTTCATGTAGGCAGGCCAGTAGTTCATCTGAAGGTTGACATTGAGGTGGTAATCTGAGTTCCAAGGTGGATTGTCTACAGCATTCCAGACTCCTTGCAAGTTGGCAGGAAGGGCATCTGTCCGGTCACGAGAAGAACTAATGAGTAGATACCGTCCGTATTGGAAGAAGAGCTCTTCTAGTTTTTGCCCTTTTTCTGGGTTGTAGGTATGCAGAGCTTCTTTTGTAGTTTGGTTAGACTTGTTGCCACCAAGATTTAGTTGAACACGATTGAAGAGACTTTGATAATCCTTGATGTGGTTATTTTTAAGGGTTTCATAATCTTTTGCCTTGGCAGCTTCTACGATAGACTTAACAGTATTTTCTAGGTCAATATCCTTGCGATAATTGGTTTTTGGATTTTGAGCAAAGTTGGTCTTGGCACTGAGTAAAAGGGTCGCATAGCTGGCTCCGGTGACAGTCAAATAGCCATCTTGTGCAGTGACTTGTCCGTCTGTCTTGATTCCAAGATAGGAGGCAAATTTCAGACCATTGTCTTTGACAGTTCCTTTGAGCAAAATACCATTAGAATCAGTCGTAACTGCCCCTTGTTTATAATTCGAATATTCCCAGGAGTAGTCGCCATTCGCAATCAAATCTTCAGTCAAACTATTCCAGAGTGTAAAATCAAGGGTCTTATCCCCTTTTTTACTCAAGTGGGTCACAGTAACATCGTCAGGATAGCTAGAGAAGGTTTCGCGTTTAAAGTTTGTACCGTCTTGGGTATAAGAAGTGGTCGAGATGGCCTCAGAAATATCTAAGCCACGATGATAGTCGGTAACATTCTCCAAGCCTTTCTTTTGGTTGTTAAAGACCATAAAGATATCACCAAAAGATAAGTAACGGCCATACTGAGCATTGTTTGGTCCAACTAGGTTGCGCTCCGCTAATTGTTTTGCTTTTTGGCGGTTTCCTTCTTCTAATGCCTTACGAATTTCTGCTAAGACCTTATAGCGGTCTTGATAGTTCCCCCCATTGTAATCGGTGCTATCCGGTTGCGGTCCACCAGACCAGAGAGTTTTTTCATTGTATTGGATTCTTTCTTCACCGATGAGCCCAAAAACTTTTGCCCCCATTTCTCCATTTCCGACTGGCAGGGCTTGTTTTTCCCAGCCGTCATAAGAAGGAGCAGTTGGTTGGTCGTAATGAAGTTGATAGTTTTCTTGCTTAGTCATAGGAAGTTCTGGTTTTTCACTCTCCTTATTTTCAGAAGATTCAACTACAGCGTTAGTCTCTGATTGATTATGTATTTGAGGTGTTTCCTTTTCAGGTTTTACCTCTTTGTCAGCTAATTCAGTAGAAGTTTGATTTTCTGTGCTTGGTTGATTTTCCTCATCCTCTTGAGTAGGTTCCTCTACTTTTGTATTCACTTGAACCGTAGTCTCACTGACACTTGCTTGATTTTCTTTCACTTCGATGCCATCGGCAGCTACATTCTGTGTCGCTAGAAAAACAGCTCCCAGTAAAACAGAAGCAGTTCCAACGGTCAATTTTCGTATGCTATACTTACAGGATTTTTCCCAATAGCTCTTCTCCATAAAAACTCCTTTCTCAAATCTGTAAGCGCATACATTTTCTTGTAAAAAAAAATAAGCCTTGCAGAAAGATGTTTCCTTTGTTTTGTATAATCTTAATATAGCAAATAAATCGATTCAATGCAAGGTTTTTTAGGAAAAACTGAATTATTTTACCAAATTTTAGTTCTTTTTTTTAATTTTATTGAATTAAAAAAGATTAGAGCTGAGAAAGAATCTGAGTAATGCCCTACCCTTTTGAAAGCGTAAATCAAACTAGTCAGGCGTGGGACTTTATGGTATAATATAGAAGATTCAAAAAGAAACAGGAGAAATATTATGGACCTTATTTTAGCAATTGTCTTGATTGTTTTAGCTTTTCTAGGTGGAGCTCTTGGAGGAATGTACTTGGTGCGCAAGCAAATTGAAAAAGAATTTGCTGATAACCCACGTTTGAATGCAGAAGCAGTTCGTACTCTGTTGAGTGCAAATGGTCAAAAACCAAGCGAAGCTAAGGTACAACAAGTGTACCACCAAATCATTCGCCAACAAAAAGCAGCCCTTGCTAACAATAAAAAGAAATAAATAGGAAAAGTCTGGGATGAAAATTCCAGACTTCTCACTATGTTCAACTGATATTTAAGGATAAGACTTTTTCCTTGCATTCTATTGATATTTGATTATGATTAAGAGGGAGATAGTCTGGAGTTTACCATTCTGTCAGAAATTTCAGCGAGAAATGTAATGATAATGAACTATCAATCAGAAAAATAAGACTAGAAAGAAGACTGTATGGATAATCGACCAATTGGTTTTTTGGATTCGGGCGTTGGAGGCTTGACCGTTGTACGTGAGCTCATGCGCCAGCTTCCTCATGAAGAAATCGTCTATATTGGAGATTCGGCAAGGGCACCTTACGGGCCTCGTCCTGCTGAGCAAATTCATGAATATACTTGGCAGTTGGTCAACTTTCTTTTGACTAAGGATGTCAAGATGATTGTCATCGCTTGTAATACTGCAACAGCAGTTGTTTGGGAAGAAGTCAAGGCTAGGTTGGATATCCCTGTCCTGGGTGTCATCTTACCGGGTGCGTCAGCGGCTATCAAATCCAGCCAAGGTGGTAAAATTGGTGTAATCGGAACACCTATGACTGTATCATCTGACATCTATCGTCAGAAAATCCATGATCTGGATCCGGATTTACAGGTGGAAAGCTTGGCCTGTCCCAAATTTGCTCCCTTGGTTGAGTCTGGTGCCCTTTCAACCAGTGTGACAAAGAAAGTAGTTTATGAAACCCTGCGTCCATTAGTGGGCAAGGTAGACAGCTTGATTCTGGGCTGTACCCACTATCCGCTTCTCAGACCCATTATCCAAAATGTGATGGGCCCGGAAGTGAAACTGATTGATAGTGGAGCAGAGTGTGTACGGGATATTTCTGTATTACTTAATTATTTCGAGATTAATCGTGGCCGCGATGCAGGGCCTCTACAACATCGTTTTTATACGACGGCAAATAGCCATAGTTTTGCTCAGATTGGAGCGGAATGGCTAGAAAAAGAGATTCATGTGGAGCATGTAACATTATGACAAACAAAATTTATGAATACAAGGATGACCAGGACTGGTATGTAAGTGTCTGGGACGTCTACGGTGGAATCTATAGCCTCATAAAAGATCCTCTTGATCTCGATTTTATGGATTTGGCTCGCATTTTCCGTGATGAGGAAAATGGTTTTCCAATCACGATTACGGTAATGCGCTGGTCTTCCAACTTCCGCTTGCTATCTTTTATCGTTGAGATTTTAAATGCAGAAGCCGGTCGAAACTTGGAAGTCATTCAACGCCAAGGTGCCTTGCTCTTAGTTGAAAATGGACAACTCTTGCATGTGGAGTTACCTAAAGAAGGAGTAGATGTTGAAGCCTTCTTTGAAACTAGCAAAGTCAGAGAAACCTTGTTGATAGCGACTCGTAATGAAGGGAAGACCAAGGAATTTCGTGCTATCTTTGACAAACTTGGATATGATGTGGAGAATCTCAATGATTACCCAGATCTGCCTGAAGTTGCTGAAACCGGTATGACCTTTGAAGAAAATGCTCGCCTTAAGGCTGAAACCATCTCAAAATTGACAGGCAAGATGGTTCTAGCAGATGATTCTGGTCTTAAAGTCGATGTCCTCGGTGGATTGCCAGGCGTTTGGTCAGCTCGATTTGCAGGAGTGGGAGCCACTGACCAGGAAAACAATGCTAAACTCTTGCACGAATTAGCCATGGTCTTTGAACTCAAGGACCGTTCGGCACAATTCCACACCACTTTGGTTGTGGCTAGCCCAGGTAAGGAAAGCTTGGTGGTCGAAGCTGATTGGCCAGGCTACATTAACTTTGAACCTAAGGGTGAAAATGGTTTTGGCTATGACCCTCTTTTCCTAGTAGGAGAAACAGGCAAGTCATCAGCTGAATTAACCCTTGAAGAAAAAAATAGTCAATCTCACCGTGCCTTAGCCGTTAAGAAACTTTTGGAGGTATTTCCATCATGGCAAAGCAAACCATCATTGTAATGAGCGACTCCCATGGAGATAGCTTGATTGTAGAAGAAATACGTGTTCGCTATCTTGGAAAAGTTGATGCCATTTTTCACGATGGTGACTCGGAGCTTCGCCCAGATTCACCAATCTGGGAAGGGATTCGGGTAGTTAGAGGAAACATGGATTTCTATTCAGATTATCCAGAACGCTTAGTGACTCAACTGGGTCCTACCAAGATTATCCAGACTCACGGACACTTGTTTGACATTAACTTCAATTTCCAAAAACTAGATTTCTGGGCTCAAGAGGAAGATGCTGATATCTGTCTCTATGGTCACTTGCATGTGCCAAATGCTTGGATGGAAGGGAATACCCTCTTTCTAAATCCAGGTTCTATCAGTCAACCACGTGGAACCGTCAGAGAATGTCTCTACGCTCGTGTGGAAATTGATGACAGCTATTTCAAAGTGGACTTTTTGACACGTAATCATGTGGTTTATCCTGGCTTATCCAAGGAGTTTGCTAGATGATTGCCAAAGAATTTGAACTCTTTTTGCTGGAACAAGAGAAAACCTTTTTGACTTCTGCTGAAAATTTGGCTGTACTCATTGATACTCACAATGCAGATCATGCAATTCTCCTCCTTAGCCAGATGACTTATACACGAGTTCCAGTAGTGACTGCTGAGAAAAAATTTGTTGGGACCATAGGGCTTAGAGATATTTTTGCATATCAAATGGAGCAGGGTTTGAGTCAGGAAGTCATGGCGGATATGGATATTGTTCACATGACAAAGAAGGATGTCGCGGTAGTTAATCCAGACTATACATTGACGGATGTTTTACATAAGCTAGTGGATGAGTCTTTCCTGCCAGTCGTTGATAAGGATGGTATTTTCCAAGGGATTATCACGCGGAAGTCAATTCTCAAGGCTGTCAATGCCCTCCTGCATGATTTTAGTAAGGAATATGAGATTCGAAGCAAATGAGAGAATGGATTTTAACATTTTTAGAAGAAAAGCAAAATCTATCTAGTAATTCTAAACAGTCTTATAAATATGACTTGGAGCAGTTTTTAGATCTTATTGGAGAACGAATTTCTGAGACAAGTTTAAAAATCTACCAAGCCCAGCTATCAAATTTTAAAATTAGTGCCCAAAAGCGTAAAGTTTCTGCTTGCAATCAATTTCTTTACTTTTTATACCAGAAAGGAAAGATTGACACCTTTTATCGTTTAGAATTGCCGAAACAGGCTGAGAAAAAACAAGTTAAGTCAGAGCTTTTAGACTTGAGTTCTTTCTGGCAAGAAAGTACCTATCCAGAAGGGCGTTTAATAGCCTTATTGATAGTTGAATTGGGCCTCTTGCCTAGTGAAATTCTAGCCATAAAAATAAGTGATGTGAATCTAGATTTTCAGGTGTTGAGAATCAATAAAGCCTCTCAGCAAAGAATCTTGAGTCTTCCCACAAAATTACTTGCAGAGTTAGAACCCTTGATGGGACAGACCTACCTCTTTGAAAAAACTGGTAAGCCATACTCTCGTCAATGGGCCTTTCGTCAGTTAGAAGCCTTTCTAAAGGAAAAAGGTTTTGCAGATTTATCGGCTCAAGGATTGAGAGAACAGTTTATACTGAGACAAATTGAAGAGAAGGTTGACTTGTATGAAATCGCCAAAAAATTGGGATTAAAAACAGTTATGACCTTAGAAAAATATAGATAATGGATATTAAATTAAAAGATTTTGAAGGACCTTTGGACTTGCTCTTACACTTGGTTTCAAAGTATCAGATGGATATCTATGATGTACCGATTACAGAAGTTATTGAGCAGTATCTAGCCTACATATCAACCTTACAAGCCATGCGTTTAGAAGTGGCAGGTGAATATATGGTGATGGCTAGCCAACTGATGCTGATCAAAAGTCGTAAGCTCTTGCCAAAGGTTGCGGAAGTGTCTGATTTAGAGGATGACCTAGAGCAAGATCTCCTTTCTCAGATTGAAGAATACCGCAAGTTTAAACTTTTGGGAGAGCAGTTGGAAGTGAAGCACCAAGAACGAGCTCAATATTACTCAAAAGCACCGACAGAGTTGATTTACGAGGATGCAGAACTCGTGCATGATAAGACCACGATTGATCTTTTCTTAGCCTTTTCAACCTTACTGACCAAGAAAAAGGAAGAATTCTCGAAAAATCATACAACTATTTTACGGGATGAGTATAAAATTGAGGATATGATGCTCATCGTTCGGGAAGCCTTGGTAGAAGGGCAACAGCTATGTTTGCAGGATTTGTTTAAAGAAACCAAGGATTTACAAGAGGTCATTACACTCTTTTTGGCGACCCTGGAGTTGGTTAAAACCCAAGAAATTCTCTTGATTCAAAAAGAGAGTTTTGGAGATATCTATCTCATGAAAAAGAATGAGGAAAATCAAGTAGAGCAAAGTCAGGCTTGATAGAGAGGAAGTATGAGTACTTTAGCAAAAATAGAAGCACTCCTGTTTGTGTCGGGTGAAGATGGAATTAGGGCTCGCCAGTTAGCAGAGCTCTTATCGTTACCACCAACAGGAATTCAGCAAAGCTTAGAAAAATTAGCCAAAAAGTATGAGAAAGACCAGGATTCTAGTTTGGCCCTGATTGAGACAGGAGGTGCCTACAGATTGGTAACCAAGCCTCAATTTGCTGATGTTTTGAAGGAATATTCTAAGGCGCCAATCAACCAGAGTCTATCTCGGGCTGCGCTTGAAACTTTGTCCATTATTGCTTATAAGCAACCTATCACACGTATAGAAATCGATGCTATTCGTGGGGTTAATTCGAGTGGAGCTTTGGCAAAGTTACAGGCCTTTGACTTAATACGAGAAGATGGAAAGAAAGAAGTTCTTGGTCGCCCTAATCTCTATGTAACTACGGATTATTTTCTAGATTACATGGGTATTAACCATTTGGAAGAATTGCCTGTGATTGACGAGCTTGAAATTCAAGCACAAGAAAGCCAATTATTTGGTGAAAGGATAGAAGAAGATGAGAATCAATAAATATATTGCCCACGCAGGTGTGGCCAGTAGGAGAAAAGCAGAAGAGTTGATCAAACAAGGCTTGGTGACTGTTAACGGTCAGGTAGTGCGTGAACTAGCGACAACTATCAAGTCTGGTGATAAGGTTGAGGTTGAGGGCCAACCCATCTATAACGAAGAAAAGGTTTACTATCTGCTCAATAAACCACGTGGAGTGATTTCCAGTGTAACAGATGATAAGGGACGTAAGACGGTTGTCGATCTTTTGCCGAATGTTAAAGAGCGTATCTACCCTGTAGGTCGTTTGGACTGGGATACATCAGGTGTCTTGATTTTGACCAATGATGGTGACTTTACTGATGAGATGATTCACCCTCGTAATGAGATTGACAAGGTCTATGTGGCGCGTGTAAAAGGGATTGCTAATAAGGAAAATCTCCGCCCCTTAACTCGTGGTCTTGAGATTGATGGCAAGAAGACTAAGCCGGCCGTCTACGAAATTCTCAAAGTAGATCCTGTTAAAAACCGTTCTGTTGTACAGTTGACCATCCATGAAGGACGTAACCATCAGGTTAAAAAGATGTTTGAAGCTGTGGGTCTCCAAGTGGATAAGTTATCACGGACACGTTTTGGACACCTAGATTTGACGGGTCTTCGTCCAGGAGAATCACGCCGTCTTAACAAAAAAGAAATCAGCCAACTACATACCATGGCTGTAACAACTAATAAATAATGAAAAAAAATTTAATTGCGCCTGTGCGCTTTTACCAACGCTTTATATCCCCTGCATTCCCACCTTCTTGTAGATTTGAGCCTACTTGTTCAAACTACATGATTCAGGCTATTGAAAAGCATGGATTTAAGGGGGTTCTGATGGGATTGGCACGGATTTTACGATGTCATCCTTGGTCTGAAATAGGTAAGGACCCCGTACCAGATCACTTTTCTTTAAAGAGAAATTCAAAATAAAAAGAATCACAGTCGTGATTCTTTTTTGGTGTAGATAGATCTAAAGATTGATGATTTTCACTACCCTTCTCCTATAAAAAGTGGTAAAATGGTTGAAAGAAAGAAGGGATAGAAATGACAACATTATTTTCTAAAATCAAAGAAGTAACAGAACTTTCTGCTATCTCAGGTCATGAAGCACCTGTACGCGCTTATCTTCGTGAGAAGATAACTCCTCACGTGGATGAAGTAGTGACTGATGGCCTAGGTGGTATTTTTGGTATCAAACATTCAGAAGCAGTCGATGCACCTCGTGTTTTGGTAGCATCTCACATGGATGAAGTTGGTTTTATGGTAAGTGAAATCAAACCAGATGGAACCTTCCGAGTAGTTGAAATTGGTGGTTGGAACCCGATGGTTGTCAGCAGCCAACGATTTAAACTCTTTACGCGCCAAGGACGTGAAATTCCAGTCATCTCAGGTTCAGTACCTCCACATTTGACTCGTGGAACAGGTGGGCCAACCATGCCAGCTGTTTCAGATATCGTCTTTGATGGTGGTTTTGCGGATAAGGCTGAGGCTGAAAGTTTTGGTATCCGCCCAGGAGATACCATCGTTCCAGATAGTAGTGCAATCCTAACAGCTAACGAAAAAAACATCATCTCCAAAGCTTGGGATAACCGTTACGGAGTTCTCATGGTTAGCGAGTTGGCAGAAAACTTGTCAGGTCAAAAACTAGGCAATGAACTTTATCTTGGGGCTAATGTCCAAGAAGAAGTCGGACTTCGTGGTGCACATACATCAACAACCAAATTTGATCCAGAAGTATTTCTTGCAGTTGACTGCTCACCAGCTGGTGACGTTTATGGTGGTCAAGGTAAGATTGGTGACGGAACCTTGATTCGTTTTTATGATCCAGGTCACTTGCTTCTCCCAGGCATGAAGGATTTCCTTTTGACAACTGCTGAAGAAGCAGGAATCAAGTACCAATACTACTGTGGAAAAGGTGGAACTGACGCAGGTGCAGCTCATCTGAAAAATGGTGGTGTCCCATCAACAACAATCGGTGTTTGTGCCCGTTATATCCACTCTCACCAAACACTCTATGCTATGGACGATTTCCTTGAAGCACAAGCATTCTTACAAGCCTTGGTTAAAAAATTAGATCGCTCTACTGTAGATTTGATTAAAAACTATTAAACAGAAAAGATGGAGGTGATAGGTATGGAAGAACCAAACCTAGAAACCTTGATACGGGGTCTTTACAATCATGCCCGTCAAAACCTGAGTGAAGATCTAGTGGTTGCACTCCTAGAAACTGCTAAGCAATTGCCCAGCACCAATGAGCGCTTGCTAGCAGTGCGACTTTCAGGGCTAGTCACACT
The DNA here is from genome assembly GCF_964243025.1 of Streptococcus infantis. GTDB lineage: Bacteria > Bacillota > Bacilli > Lactobacillales > Streptococcaceae > Streptococcus > Streptococcus infantis_N. The sequence continues at coordinate 255,417 of NZ_CAXTDJ010000002.1, read as the reverse complement.
TGAACTACTCAAGAATCCCAAGACCCCAGCGCCAGAGTTAGTCAATCTGGCCCGCTTTATCAAAAGAGAAGAAGCCAAGTACAGAGGTTCTGCTGCATCTGCCTTTATGATTGGAGAACTATTTAAAATGCTTTGATTCGAAAGAATCAAAGCATTTTTTTCGTTTTAAATTTGTTCTGCCAAAACCTTTTCAGCAAGGTTCATAGCGTGGTCAGATACACGGGTGTAGTGTGAAATAATATCAATAAAGTTGACACCTGCTTGGGTAGAACATTCTCCGTTATTAAGACGTTTGATGTGAGTCTTACGAAGGACACGTTCCATGTTGTTGATGTCTTCGTGTCGCTCGATAAGAGCTTGAGCTTTCTCGAGGTCGTTGTTTTCCACACTCTCAAGAGCATCTTTGACGAAATCACTAGTTTTAAGATAAATCTCTGCTAGTTCTTCTAAGGCAGCCTCAGAGAATTGAACATTCTTGCGTTGCAAGTAATCGTTAAGATTGAGCAGGGCTTCTGCGTGGTCTCCGATACGTTCCAAGTCTCGTGAAGAGTCAAGGATATTTGTTAAGACTTCACTCTCTTTTTGGCTCAAAGCTTCACCAGATAAACTAATGAGGTAACGAGTCAATTTTTCATCAATGGTATTGATAGCTTCTTCAGTCTTATGTCCCTTTTCTGCAACTTTTTCATTAGAGTTGATAATATAATCATAAGAGAGGTCAAAGGCTTTCGCAGCATAATTACCTAGGTGTAGAAGTTCTTTTTTAGCATTTCCAAGAGCGATAGATGGAGCTTGTTTGATCAGTTGCTCATCAAGGTAAAGTGGCTCGTATTTGACAACTTCGTCTTCTCCAGGGATAAGTTTGGTTACCATGAAGGCAAGAGCTCCGATGAATGGAAACTGAATGATTGTATTGGTAATGTTGAAGGTTCCGTGGGCGAAGGCAATGGTCATTTCTGGAGCTAGATTTAAGAAGCTCTCAAACCATTGGATTAAGCCTGTAAATGGAACGAGGAAGATAATACAGATAACAGTCCCGATAACGTTAAAGGCCACATGAGCTGCTGCCACACGTTTGGCTGCAATATTAGCACCCAAAGAAGCGATAATAGCAGTGATGGTTGTTCCAATGTTATCTCCAAAGAGAACTGGTAGTGCACCCTGAAGGTCAATCAGATTGCTAGCGTAGAGATTTTGTAGAATCCCGATGGTCGCTGAGGAGGCTTGAATCAGAAGGGTTAAACCTGTTCCGACAAGAACACCCAAGATTGGATTTTTACTAAGTTCTACCATATAGTCTTTAAAGACTTGTAAATCCTTAAGGGGTTCCATAGCGCCACTCATAAGATTGAGGGCAAAGAAGATACCACCGACACCAAAGACAATTCGTCCGATGTTATTGATGGTTCTATTTTTTGTGAAGAAGAGACAGACTGCTCCGAGAAAGAGCATAGGTAATGCGTAGTCTCCCAATTTAAAACCAATGATAAAGGATGTGACGGTTGTTCCAATATTGGCTCCCATAACAATCCCAATAGCCTGACGCAGGGTCAATAGTCCGGCACTAACCAGACCAACTGTAATAACCGTAACACCTGAACTCGATTGAATCAGGGCAGTCATCCCAATTCCAACTAAAATTCCAAAGAAAGGATTGCTAGTATATTTGTCAATGTAATATCGAAGACGATCTCCAGCTGCTTGTTGCAAACCGTCCCCCATGGTTTTGATACTATATAAGAATAGTCCCAGGCCACCTAAAAAGTGAAATGCAATTTCCTGCCAATTAATGGACATTTTATTTTCCCTCCGAAAACTAATCGCGGAATTTCTCCCATTCTATTTTAAAGGATTAAGAGCAATCTAACAAGTAGTAAACACATTTTTTTAGAAAAATATCATGAAAATGTAAAAAAAGTAATTGATTGTCTAATTTATATTATTTATTCACCCCTTTATAGATATTTTAGGATGACTGTTGACTCTACTTATAAATATCGTAAAATAAAAATGAACAGTTCTGCTATTTTGAGGGCAGTTACTTTTTTAAAATAAAAATAAAGCGCTTACTTTTTTTGGAAGTGAAAGGAGAAAAAATGAAGAATCCATTTTTTGAGAAACGTTGTCGCTATAGTATTCGAAAATTATCAGTGGGTGCCTGCTCTTTGATGATTGGTTCGGTTTTATTTGCCAACCAAGCTCTAGCAGAAGAAGTTGCAATCCCAGCGAATGAAACAAGGACTACTGCTGTGGCTACAGAGCAAGCATCGCCTGCCCCATCAGAGCAACCAACTACAGCTTCACCTGAGGTATTAAAGCAGTTGGAAGAGACAGAAAACAAGGTTAGTGAACAACCTATTTCAGAAGAAAAACCAACCTTGGACCAATTGACTGCAGCTGATAAGGAAGTAGCTAGTCCGGTTGCTGAAGCGCCTAAGGCTGAAGAAGCACCTGTAGCTGCAGAAAATAAGGCTGAAGAAACTCCTGTAGCTACAGAAAATAAGGCTGAAGAAGCACCTGTAGCTACAGAAAATAAGGCTGAAGAGAAAGCAACTGTTTCAGATGTTCCTAAGAAAGAAGAAAAAAGTCTTCGACCAAAAGAAATTAAATTTGACACTTGGGAAGATTTGTTGAAATGGGAACCGGGTGCCCGTGAAGACGACGCTATTAATCGTTCTTCAGTTGAATTGGCTAAACGTTACCGTGGGCATGTAGTCAACGAAAAAGCCAATAAAGATGCCAAGGTTGAAGCTCTTGCCAATACCAACTCTAAGGCTAAAGACCACGCTTCTGTAGGTGGTGAAGAGTTTAAAGCCTATGCTTTTGACTACTGGCAATACTTGAATTCAATGGTCTTCTGGGAAGGGCTCGTTCCAACTCCGGACGTGATTGATGCTGGTCACCGTAATGGTGTTCCAGTATTGGGTACTCTTTTCTTTAACTGGTCTAATAGTATTGCAGACCAAGAAAAATTTGCCGAAGCTCTTCAACAAGACGAAGACGGTACTTTCCCTATCGCTCGCAAGTTGGTTGATTTGGCTAAATACTATGGATTTGACGGCTATTTTATCAACCAAGAAACAACAGGAGATATCGTAACGCCTCTCGGTAAGAAAATGCGTGACTTCATGCTCTATACCAAGGAATATGCGGCTCAAGTCAATCATCCAGTGAAATATTCTTGGTACGATGCCATGACTTATGAATACGGCCGTTATCATGCAGATGGTTTGGGTGAATACAATTACCAATTCATGGAAAAAGAAGGCGATAAAGTACCTGCAGATCACTTCTTTGCAAATTTTAACTGGACTAAAGAGAAAAATGATTACTCTGTAACAATGGCGCAATGGCTAGGACGCAGTCAGTATGATGTTTTTGCAGGTTTGGAATTGCAACAAGGTGGTTCTTACAAGACAAAAGTGAAATGGGATGCTCTTTTTGATGAAAAAGGCAAGCTCCGCTTATCACTTGGTCTCTTTGCGCCTGATACTATCACTAGTCTTGGTAAGACTGGAGAAGACTATCACAAGAATGAAAATATCTTCTTTACAGGTTACCAAGGAGATCCAACTGGACAAAAACCAGAAGATAAGGACTGGTACGGAATTGCCAACCTTGTAGCTGACCGTACACCAGCAGTAGGCCGTACCTTTACAACATCCTTTAACACAGGACATGGTAAAAAATGGTTTGTAGACGGCAAAGTTTCTAAGGATTCTGAATGGAACTATCGTTCTGTATCAGGTATCTTGCCTACATGGCGCTGGTGGCAAACTTCATCAGGTGCTAAACTTCAAGCTGATTATGACTTTGAAGATGCCTACAATGGAGGGAATTCACTCAAATTTGCGGGTGATTTAGCTGAAAATACCAACCAAGATGTTCGTCTTTACTCTACAAAACTGGAAGTAACAGATAAAACAAAACTTCGTGTTGCCCATAAAGGTGGTAAGGGAAGCAAGGTCTATGTAGAGTTTGCGACTCAGAAAAACTATACCTATGGTGGCGAGAATGCTCGTAAAGAGCTGACTCTATCTGACGACTGGACAAAAGATGAATTTGATTTGAGTGCCTTGGCAGGTCAGACTATTTACGGCATCAAGCTCACTTTTGAAAATACTGCTGCCCTTAAGGGTTATCAATTTAACTTGGGTGAGTTGACTGTTACAGATAATCAAGAGGCTCCTCAAGTACCAACAGCTCTTAAAGTAGCTAAACAATCTCTGAAAAATGCTCAAGAAGCAGAAGCCATTGTCCAATTTACTGGAAATAAAGATGCTGATTTCTATGAAGTTTATGAGAAGGATGGCGATGCTTGGCGCCTATTGACAGGCTCATCTGCCACTACTATCTACCTACCAAAAGTTAGCCGTTCAGCTAGTGCAACTGGAACTAGTCAAGAGTTGAAGGTTGTCGCAGTTGGTAAGAATGGTCTTCGTTCTGAAGCAGCAACTACAAACTTTGAGTGGGGAATGACTGTCCAAGATACAAGCCTTCCAAGACCACTAGCAGAAAACATCGTTCCAGGAGCGACTGTTATCGGAAGTACCTTCCCAGACACAGAAGGCGGAGAAGGTATCGAAGGAATGTTGAATGGAACTATCACTAGCTTATCTGACAAATGGTCTTCTGCTCAGTTGAGTGGTAGCGTTGATATCCGTTTGACACAACCACGCCGTGTCGTTAGATGGGTCATGGACCATGCCGGTGCTGGTGGAGAATCTGTCAACGATGGTTTGATGAATACTAAGGACTTTGACCTCTACTACAAGGATGAAGCTGGAGAATGGAAACTAGCCAAGGCTGTTCGTGGCAACAGAGCCCATGTTTCAGATATTACCCTTGATAGTCCAATCACTGCGCAAGAATGGCGTTTGCATGTCATCACGTCTGACAATGGAACACCATGGAAAGCCATTCGTATCTACAACTGGAAGATGTATGAAACTCTTGATACGGAGAGTCAAAACATCCCAATGGCTAAAGTTGCAGCGCGTGTTCTGACAGACAATAAGATTCAACTTGGATTCTCAGAAGTTCCTGCTGGAGCAACCCTTACAGTCTATGACAAGGCAGATTCACAAACTCCAATCGCTACTTTAAACACAGTAGTTGGAGGGGATTTAGCAACAGAACCATTGAGTTTTGAAAAACGTCCAAGCCTTCTTTACTATCGTACACAATTGCCAGGGAAAGAAATCAGTAATACTCTTGCTGTGACGATTCCTCAGGATGATAGAAAGATTAAGGCTATCAGTCTAGAAGCAACACCTAAAAAGACGACTTACCAAGATGGCGAGGAATTGAATCTCAAAGGTGGTCTTCTCCGTGTCAAATATGAGGGAGAAGAAGCAGATGAAGTCATCAACCTCAGTCATGCAGGTGTAGTTGTTAACGGCTATGATGCTCACCATCATGGTGAACAAGAGTTAACAGTAACCTATCTTGGTCTTCCAGTTGCAGGAAGCGTCAAGGTTCAAGTGACTGGTGAAGAAGCTGGTCCAAAAGAAGTCGCAGCCCTGTATATTAGTAAACAACCGAAGATTGATTACTTTGTAGGCGATGCTCTTGATTTATCAGAAGGACGCTTCAAGGTCTTGTATGACGATGAAACTGAGACAGAACATAGCTTTACAGACCAAGGAGTCGAAATTACAGGCTATGATCCTCAAAAGACAGGCCGTCAAAAACTTGAGTTGCACTATCAAGGACAAACTGTCGAATTTGATGTTCTAGTATCACCTAAGGCAGCCATTAACGACGAATATCTGAAACAAGAAATCACATCTGCTCAAGGACGCAAAGAAACATTAGCTTATACATTTGCGGATGCAGCAAAACAAGCAGCTCTAGTTGAGAAGCTTGCTGCAGCAAAAGCCATCTTAGAAAACCATAATGCTAGTCAAGAAACAGTCAACCAAGCCTTGAATGACTTGAAACAAGCTGGTGCAGACTTGGATGGTGTACAGCTTTATCAAACAGCTAAGGAAGAGCTTGAAACTCTTCTAGGAAAAGTTCGTGAGAAAAATGCAGACGATCCAATCATCGCTCAAGCAGAAACTCTTATTGGCTCAACAAATCCAAGTCCAGAAGCCTTTGCGGACATGAAAGAAAAGCTGAGCAAGAAACTAGCTCCTGCAGAAGAAAGCCACCATGTGGGTAGCTTAGAAGAAGGTGAAACTGCTCCAACAGTTGAAGCTCTACCTGAGCTAGTGGTTGAAACAGAAACTCAAGCCTTCGAACGCCAAGAACGTCCGTCAGGCGACCTCTTGGTGGGTGAACGTAGAATCGTTCAGGCAGGTGTGGAAGGTCAAACTCGTCGTCTGATTGAAGTAGATACAGAAGGTAACCGCACTCTTCTTAAGACAGAAGTAGTCAAGGAAGCAGTGGCTGAGATTACTGAAGTTGGTACCAAGGTAGAAAGTCGTGTTCAACCGCTAGACGGAGTCAAAGATTTGACTATCAGCAATCCAGCATTGGTGATTGAAGAAGAAAAAGTTGCATACGACCATGAAGAACGAGTAAATCCTAGCCTTCAAGCAGGAGAGCGTCGCTTGGTTCAAGCAGGAGTTGAAGGACTTCGTCGAAATCTTGTAGAAGTTGATACAGAAGGCAACCGCAGCCTTAAGGGAACAGAGCTTATCAAAGAAACTGTTACTGAGATTGTTGAGATTGGGCCAAAAGTGGATGTCCAAGATGACAAACCTCTTGCACCTGCTCCAGTAGCACAAGCAGCTAAGCAGGAACCAGCAAAAGCAGAAGCACAAGCTGAAAAACCTGAAGGAAAACAACTCCCAAGTACAGGTGAAGGAACAGATGCAAATCTTCTGGCTCTTGGATTGGTTGGAGTCCTAGGTGGCTTTGGACTTCTAGCGCAAAAGAAAAAAGAAGATTAAGTTGAACTTCTAAATTACTGTCTGACAAGATAATAGTATTAAAAGGCAAGAGCTATTTTTGGCTCCTGCCTTTTTGCATTCTTAGAATGTTTATGTTAAGATTTTTATTATTTCATAAGAATTGTTGTAGTGAGATATCTGCATGTTTTGCTTTGAAGATTGATTATATATTGAGTTCTAAAAGATATTTATCGATACTCCCATCAAGAATTGGTTTGGGAATAGGAAAGGAAAAAGAAGATGAAATTATTAAAAGTAGTAATTGCTGTAATCATTGTAGTAGTGAGTATTGGCTTAGTAGTATTTATAGGAGCGAGTATGTATGCTGTTACTACGATTAATTTGCTATCTAACTCAGTCTATTATGCACAACGGATGCCTCATAAGGAGGGAACAGAACCCGACTTAGTCATGTTGATTGAAAACATGGGGGAGATTTATACTCCGAAAATTGAAGGTATTCGCTATGATGATGATGGAGCGAATTTTATCGAAAATTCTATTGATTCAAGTGGTCATCCTACCAGTTTTAGTGAGTTTGATGAAGGTTATCACTACAGTGATAAAAACGATGTGTCCTATAAGTTTGATAAGAATTTTGAGCTTGAGTGGGCTCTCGACAAAGATTATAAAAAAATTGATATTGCAACAATTGATGAAACAAAGATAAAAGGAGAGATTCGAGAAACCGTTCAACCGGTACTTGATGTACAGAGTAAACCCCTCATCAATCTTCAGTGGTTGTTTAACATGAAGTATCAGGACAGGTTTAATTAGAGATGCGGATAAGTCTTTAATTTGAAATTAAACTGAACAAAAGTGATTCAACCTTTAGAAACAGGTTAACCTTTCGATGGCATTTTCTATTTCAATATAAAACTTTCAAAATAGATTTTGAAAATTGAGCAGTTTCTGAAGAGCTAGTTAAGAAAAAATAAAGACACAACTCCAGACAATAGCTCTTCCTTTATAAATGAGCAGCATACCATAGATGAAGATAAAAACAGTGATGGATTTCCTTAGAAAGTAAAGATTGAGTTTAATTTACTAGAGAGAGCCGTTTCAGGGAAAAGTTTAAGGTTTTGCTATCTCTTTTATTGATTTTGTGATATAATTAACACGTAAAAAAAAAGAAGGAGTCATATCTAATGGCAAAATTGACTGTTAAAGACGTTGACTTGAAAGGGAAAAAAGTTCTCGTTCGTGTTGACTTCAACGTACCTGTAAAAGATGGCGTGATTACTAACGACAACCGTATCACTGCAGCTCTTCCAACTATCAAGTACATCCTTGAACAAGGTGGACGTGCAATCCTCTTCTCTCACCTTGGACGTGTAAAAGAAGAAGCAGATAAAGAAGGTAAATCACTTGCTCCTGTAGCTGCTGACTTGGCTGCTAAATTGGGTCAAGAAGTTAAATTTATCCCAGGTGTTACTCGTGGTGCTGAATTGGAAGCAGCTGTTAACGCTCTTGAAGATGGACAAGTTCTCTTGGTTGAAAACACTCGTTACGAAGATGTTGACGGCAAGAAAGAATCTAAAAACGATCCTGAACTTGGTAAATACTGGGCATCACTTGGAGATGGTATCTTCGTAAATGATGCATTTGGTACAGCTCACCGTGCACACGCATCTAACGTTGGTATCTCAGCAAACGTTGAAAAAGCTGTTGCTGGTTTCCTTCTTGAAAACGAAATTGCTTACATCCAAGAAGCGGTTGAAGCTCCAGAACGTCCATTCGTAGCCATCCTTGGTGGTTCAAAAGTTTCAGACAAGATCGGTGTTATCGAAAACTTGCTTGAAAAAGCTGATAAAGTTCTTATCGGTGGTGGTATGACTTACACATTCTACAAAGCACAAGGTATCGAAATCGGTAACTCACTTGTAGAAGAAGACAAATTGGATGTCGCTAAAGCTCTTCTTGAAAAAGCAAACGGCAAATTGATCTTGCCAGTTGACTCAAAAGAAGCGAACGCATTTGCTGACTACACTGAAGTGAAAGACACTGAAGGTGAAGCAGTAGACCCAGGATTCCTTGGTTTGGATATCGGTCCTAAATCTATTGCTAAATTTGACGAAGCTTTGACTGGTGCGAAAACAGTTGTATGGAACGGACCAATGGGTGTATTTGAAAACCCTGACTTCCAAGCTGGTACAATCGGTGTGATGGACGCTATCGTGAAACAACCAGGCGTTAAATCAATCATCGGTGGTGGTGACTCAGCTGCTGCAGCGATCAACCTTGGACGTGCAGACAAATTCTCATGGATCTCTACTGGTGGTGGTGCTTCAATGGAACTCCTTGAAGGTAAAGTTCTTCCAGGACTTGCAGCTTTGACTGAAAAATAAGATTATAAAAAAGGAGGCTGGGACAAAGTTCTAGCCTCTCAATTGTCTTTGGATTGTCGAGCAGGACGCAGTGGTTGAGTGGGCTCTACTACGCTGATTTCATCAGCTTTTACAACCCTACTCAACTGTGCGGAGGTGGGACGACGAAATCGAATTCTAACGAATTACCGATTTCTGTCCCACTTTCTTTTTTTGCGCTCTTTTAAAGTTTGAGAGTACCGAGGGATAATTGGACAGAATCCAAAAAAAACAGTAAAATAGAGGAATACCAATCTAAATGAAATTTGAGTGATAATCGTGGAAAAAAGAGACAATCAGACAAAAACAGCTATTTGTGGTATTATCAATGTCACCCCAGATTCTTTTTCTGATGGGGGCCAATTTTTTGCTATTGAAGAAGCCTTAAAACAGGCTCGAAAATTGATAGCTGAAGGTGCTACTATCTTAGATATCGGTGGTGAATCTACTCGACCTGGAAGTAGTTACGTTGAGATAGAAGAGGAAATCCAACGTGTCGTTCCGGTCATTCAGGCTATCCGTCAAGAAAGTGATGTTCTGATTTCGGTCGACACTTGGAAGAGTCAAGTTGCAGAAGCAGCTTTACAGGCTGGAGCCAATATAGTCAATGACATTACAGGCCTCATGGGTGACGAGAAGATGGCAGAGGTGGTTGCCAGAGCTGGAGCTCAGGTAGTCATCATGTTTAATCCAGTCATGGCACGCCCTCAGCACCCTAGTTCACTCATATTTCCTCATTTCGGATTTGGAGAGACTTTTACAAAGGAAGACTTGGCTGAATTTGAACAACTATCAGTTGAAGAATTGATGACAGCTTTCTTTGATCGTGCTCTAGTAAGAACGGAAAAAGCAGGGATTTCGAAAGAAAAGATTATGCTAGATCCTGGGATTGGCTTTGGCTTGACCAAAAAGGAAAATCTGCTACTTCTACGTGACCTTGATAAATTACACGAGATGGGCTATCCTATCTTTTTAGGAGTCTCTCGCAAGCGCTTTGTCATCAATATCCTTGAAGAAAATGGATTTGAAGTCAATCCAGATACTGAAGCTGGCTTCCGCAATCGTGATACGGCTTCAGCTCATGTGACTAGTATCGCCGCTAGACAAGGTGTGGAAGTGGTGCGTGTACACGATGTAGCCAGCCACAAGATGGCAGTTGAAATCGCATCAGCCATCCGTCTGGCAGATGATGCGGAAAATTTAAACTTGAAACAGTATAAATAAGATGAATAAAAACGAAACGAAACAGTGGATAGCTAACTATCGGACAGACCAACCGCATTTTGGTTTGGAAAGGATGGTGAAGCTGTTAGCCCTACGTGGCAATCCCCATCTGAAACTCAAGGTTATCCATATCGGAGGAACCAATGGTAAGGGATCTACTATAGCCTTTTTGAAGAACATGTTGGTAAAGATGGGGCTAAGAGTTGGAGTCTTTAGCTCACCCTATCTGATTCATTATACCGATCAGATTGCCATTAATGAGGAATCTGTCCCAGAAGCAAGATTAGAGACCTTGATGGTAGACTATCGCTCACTACTTGAGGGGGAACATGCTCATGATTTGCAGGGAACGACAGAGTTTGAGATTATCACTGCTATAGCCTATGATTATTTTGCTTCTGAGCAAGTCGATGTGGCCATTATGGAAGTAGGTATGGGCGGACTTTTGGATAGCACCAATGTCTGTCAACCGATTTTAACGGGCATTACGACCATTGGGTTGGACCATGTAGCTCTACTAGGGGATAGCTTGGAAGCTATCGCGGAGCAGAAAGCTGGAATTATCAAACAAGGAGTTCCCCTGGTAACAGGGAATATTGTCCCAGAAGCCTTAGCAGTTATCAACCAAATCGCGAAAGCGAAAGAGGCTCCTAGGTTTGTTTATGAGGAAGATTATCAAGTGAGTCATCAAGGGAGTGTGGGGACGGGAGAAGTCTTTGACTATACAAGCCCGCTTAGACAAGGTCGCTTTCAGACAGGATTGCTGGGTTTGCACCAGATAGAGAATGCTGGGATGGCCATAACCCTGTTAGATACCTATTGTCAAGAGACTGGACGAGAATTACCAGAAAATGACTTGTTAGCTCAAGCCTTAGAAGAAACAAGTTGGCCTGGACGCTTTGAAGTTGTTTCTAGAAGTCCCTTGATGATTTTAGATGGGGCCCACAATCCACATGCAATCAAAGCTTTATTAGCTACCCTGAAAGAACGATTTGCTGATTATCACAAGGAAATACTTTTTACATGTATAAAAACCAAGGCTTTAGAGGATATGTTAGACTTGTTAGGAACTTTGCTAGATACTGAGCTGACATTGACTCACTTTGATGATGGTCGAGCGACAGACGAAGAGGTGCTAAAACAGGCAGCTCATTCTAGAAATCTAAATTACCAAAGTTGGCAGGCATTTCTAGACCAAAGTATGATAGATATTGAAGAGAAAAAAACAGTTAGGATAGTAACGGGCTCCTTGTATTTCTTGAGCCAGGTGAGAGCCTATCTGATGGAGAGGAAAAACTAGAGAATGGATACACAAAAAATTGAGACGGCTGTAAAAATGATTATCGAAGCAGTTGGTGAAGATATCAACCGCGAAGGATTGCAGGAGACACCAGCTCGTGTAGCCCGCATGTATCAAGAGATTTTTTCAGGTCTTGGGCAAACTGCAGAGGAGCATTTGTCAAAATCCTTTGAAATTATCGATGACAATATGGTAGTGGAAAAGGATATCTTTTTCCATACCATGTGTGAACATCACTTCTTGCCATTTTATGGAAAAGCTCATATCGCCTACATTCCAGATGGACGGGTGGCAGGTTTGTCAAAGCTGGCACGTACAGTTGAGGTTTATGCTAAAAAGCCACAGATTCAAGAACGCTTGAATATCGAAGTGGCTGATGCTTTGATGGACTATCTAGGTGCTAAGGGAGCATTTGTTGTGATTGAAGCAGAGCATATGTGTATGAGTATGCGAGGTGTCCGAAAACCAGGAACTGCAACCTTGACAACAGTAGCTCGTGGAGTCTTTGAAACGGATAAAGACCTCCGAGATCAAGCATACCGTTTGATGGGGTTATAAGAAATCTGTTTATGTAGATTTTTCTAGAAAGGACTAGTTATGGATCAATTGCGCATTAAGGAACTGGAAATTTTTGCCTATCATGGTCTTTTCCCGAGTGAGAAGGAACTGGGCCAAAAATTTATCATTGATGCAAGCTTATCCTATGATATGACCAAGGCTGCGACAGAGTTGGAATTGGAGTCTTCCATCCACTACGGAGAACTGTGTCAACAATGGACAGCTTGGTTTCAGGAAACCACTGAGGACTTGATTGAAACAGTAGCCTACAAACTAGTAGAGCTCACTTTTGCAACCTATCCAATAGTTCAAGAAATTGAACTGGAACTAAAAAAACCTTGGGCGCCAGTACATTTGCCATTAGATACTTGCTCAGTGACCATTCGCCGTCGCAAGCAACGAGCCTTTATTGCTCTAGGTAGCAATATGGGGGATAAGACGGCTAATCTCAAGCAAGCGATTGAAAAAATGCGAGCTCGTGGCATCCATGTTCTCAAAGAGTCTAGTATGATTATGACTGAGCCATGGGGCGGAGTCGAGCAAGATAGTTTTGCTAATCAAGTTCTTGAAGTGGAAACTTGGTTGCCGGCGCCAATCTTGTTAAATACTTTGTTAAGTATTGAATCAGAGATGGGTCGGGTTAGAGAAGTGCATTGGGGACCTCGCTTGATTGACTTGGACTTGCTCTTTGTAGAGGACCAAGTTATCTATACAGATGATCTCATCTTGCCACATCCTTATATCGCTGAGCGCCTCTTTGTCCTAGAGTCACTTCAAGAAATAGCACCTCATTTTATCCATCCAGTGCTAGGGCAACCGATACGTCGTTTGTATCAAGAATTGAAAAAATAAGAAAACTCTAGTCAGGAGACTAGAGTTTTTAAAATAGGTCATTTTCTTCAGGGAGGAGAATGGTTTCCTTTCCATCCATATCCATCACAAGTACTTTGGGTGGATACAAAGGATCAAAACTATGATTGAAATCAAAGTCAATCGTTGTAGGCAGATGTTTACTAGAAAAGCGGAAGGTGATAGAGCCTTCGTTATTTAATAGTCGAAATTCCAACTCATCTTCTAATTCAAAAACATGCTTTAAAAAATGATCAATAATGTACCAGATTGAGTCAATCACATCGTCTGGGAGATTGGTTACCACACCAAAGCTAGCACAGCGTCTATGAGAATCCGTAAAAGCCATCCATGCCTCCTACTTAATTTTTTATTATCATACTGCAAACTGGCCTAAAAATCAAGAAAAGTAAACTGATTTACAAAAATATGATTATCGGTGAAATTTTTTCAAAGAAACTTTATATATCCCTTGAAAATGCTTACAATAAATGGTAAACTAGTAATGGTGTAAACATGAAAACAAAATTTTCAACATTAGAAAGGAAACGGTATGAACACAGATGATACAGTAACAATTTATGACGTTGCCCGAGAAGCAGGAGTTTCAATGGCAACAGTCAGTCGTGTAGTCAATGGCAATAAGAATGTCAAAGAGAACACTCGCAAGAAAGTTCTAGAGGTTATTGAACGCCTAGACTATCGTCCAAATGCAGTAGCTCGTGGCTTGGCAAGCAAACGTACAACAACTGTCGGTGTTGTCATTCCAGATATCACAAATACTTATTTCGCTGCTCTGGCAAAAGGAATTGATGATATTGCCGAAATGTACAAATACAACATCGTCCTTGCTAATAGCGATGAAGATGATGAAAAAGAAGTAGCAGTAGTTAATACACTCTTTTCAAAACAAGTCGATGGTATTATCTTTATGGGCTACCATTTGACAGAAAAGATTCGTTCAGAGTTTTCACGCTCACGCACCCCTGTAGTTCTTGCAGGAACAGTGGACGTAGAACACCAGCTTCCAAGTGTTAATATTGACTATAAGAATGCTACTGCGGATGCTGTTCGTCATTTGTTGAAGCGTAACAAGAAGATTGCTTTTGTTAGCGGACCATTGGTAGATGATATTAACGGAAAAATTCGCTTGGTTGGGTACAAAGAAGCTTTGAAAGAAGCAGGAGTCAACTACAGTGAAGGTCTTGTATTTGAGTCTAAATATCGCTATGATGATGGCTATGCCTTGGCAGAACGCTTAGTTTCTTCAAAAGCAACTGCAGCGATTGTGACGGGTGATGAATTGGCAGCTGGTCTCTTGAACGGCTTAGCTGACCATGGAGTTTCAGTACCAGAAGACTTTGAAATCATTACAAGTGATGATTCTCAAATCGCAAGCTATACTCGACCAAATCTGACAACTATCGCACAACCCTTGTATGACCTTGGTGCGATTAGTATGCGTATGTTGACTAAGATTATGCATAAGGAAGAATTGGAGGAACGTGAAGTTCTTCTCCCTCACGGTTTGACAGAACGCAAATCAACTCGCAAAAAGTAATAAAAAACCAGGAATCTAGCTGATTTCCTGGTTTTTCTTATCCTTCCATATATGCCCGGAGCTCATCGTCTTTAAGTCCTGCATTAACTGCAATGAGGAGCTTTAGCCGTGCTTTCTGAGCGTTTAGTTCTTTTACAAAATAAATACCGTCATTTTGTAGGCAGACACCACCGCCTTCGTAGGCATAAACAGGTTCTGCTATCCCATTGAAACAACGAGAAACAAGTGCAATAGGAAGTCCTGATTGACAAAGAGATTTTAATTTTTTAGCTGTTTCCTTTGGTACATTTCCAGCACCAAAAGCCTGAATAATCAATCCATCTAGTTGGTCAACAGGAAGTAAATCGAGAAGTTCATCGGTCATGCCCGCATAAACAGGGATGATAGGAACCAATCCTTGAATGCTCTCAAGGTCAAAACGAACACGAGGTTCTGCCGTCTTGAAGTAGAGAATTTCCTGCTTCATAATGAGCCCGAGTGGTCCATGAGTTGGTGTTTGAAAGGTACTAACGTTAGTAGTATGCGTTTTTGTGACATATTTAGCGGCGTGAATTTCATCGTTCATAACGACCAAGACACCCTTATCTGAAGCCTTGTCATCACTCGCAACTCGTAAGGCACTGAGATAATTGTAGACGCCATCGCTTCCCAGTTCATTGGAGCTTCTCATAGCGCCTGTCAGGACGATGGGTATATGAGGTACTTCCATGGTGTCGAGGAAATAAGCCGTTTCTTCTAGGGTATCTGTCCCATGTGTAATAACAACACCATCATAGGATGATGCCTCTTGTTTAATTTTTTTGTAGAGGGCTAACATGTGCTTAGGCTTGATATGGGGACTAGGTAAATTTAAAAAATCCAAGGAATGGACTTCGACACCTTCTAGAGGATTAGAGATATGGTTCATAGGGTTATCAGCACTAGTCCTTACAGCTCCAGATTCATCTGCCTGCATGGAGATAGTGCCACCAGTATGTAAAACAAGGATTTTCTTAGTCATGATTCACTCACTTTTTCTGAAATGTGGTATAATCATTGTATCATAAAAGAAAGGAATGAGATAGAATGGAAGTCAAAGCTGTGTTTTTTGATATTGATGGAACGCTTGTAAATGACAGTAAGAGTGTTTTGAAGTCCACTAAGGAAGCTATCAAGATTGTGAAAGAACAAGGGGTGCTTGTTGGGGTAGCAACAGGGCGAGGACCTTTTTTTGTTAAGGATTTGATGGATGATTTGGACCTGGATTTTGCAGTGACCTATAATGGCCAATATATCTTTAACAAAGATCGTGTTCTTTTTGCTAGCCCTATTGATAAGAGAAGTCTTAGACAAATCATCTCTTATGCCAAGAAAAATCGAAAAGAGATTGCCATGGGAACGCGACAAGACGTTGTCGGTTCTCGCATTATGTCCTTTGGGCTCAGCCCTCTGTCACAATTAGTTAGTCGTTTTGTACCTAAATTTTTGACTCGTACTGTTAGTCATTCCTTTAATCGTATGGTCAGTAAGGCCCTTCCTCAGAAGGAAGATGATTTGTTGGACTTAATCAATCAACCGATCTATCAAGTGCTCATGTTGATGACGCCTGAGGAGACAAACCATGCTGCTGAAGAATTAAACAATCTGAAGTTCACCAGAAGTAATCCTTTCGCGGCTGACATTATCAATCAAGGAAATTCCAAGTTAGAGGGAATTCGCCGTGTCGGAAAAGAGTATGGTTTTGAACTCAATCAAGTCATGGCCTTTGGAGACTCGGATAATGACTTGGAAATGTTGGCGGGTGTTGGTATGTCTGTTGCCATGGGAAATGGTAGTAGCAGTGTAAAAGAAGTTGCCAAGCATATCACTGCTAGCAACCAAAATGATGGGATTCACAAGGCTTTAGAATATTTTGGAGTTTTGTCTTCTGAAAAAGTCTTTGTCAGTCGCGACTATCATTTCAACAAGGTTAAAACTTTCCATCGTATGATGGACGAGCGAACTCAAGAAGAACCAATAGCTTGGGATTTGCAAGGGGCAACTCATCGCGCTGGCTTTAAGATTGAAGAGTTAGTTGAATTTGTCCGTGCTGCAAGCCATTCTGAAGAGGAATTCAAACAAGCTGTACAAGATTTGCACCAGGCACTTGATAAAGCAGCCGAAAAAGTAAGCAAATCAACACCAGCTGAGAAAAGCCTCGTTGGTCAAGTAGATGCTTTGATTGATACGCTTTACTTTACCTATGGAAGTTTTGTTCTGATGGGGGTAGACCCAGAGAGAATCTTTGAAATTGTCCATCAAGCCAACATGGGTAAAATTTTCCCAGATGGCAAGGCCCATTTTGATCCTGTGACGCATAAAATCTTGAAACCAGATAACTGGAAAGAAAAATACGCCCCAGAACCTGCGATCAAAAAGGAAATTGAACGCCAAATCAAGGCTTATGAACGTCATAAGGAAAGAGAAAATAAACAATAAAAAGGAGCCCATTCGCTCCTTTTTTAGTCTATTTATATAGTTTTATCCTTGTCTCGAACGACGAGAAGGTCAACGCTTGTGTGTCGTAAAATATATTCTGATGAAGATCCGACAAGTAACCGTTCGAAGGCGTTAAGTCCTGTTGCTCCGACCAAAATCAAATCAACATGTTCTTGGTCCGGGATTGTTTTAGCCAAAAGTGTTTTAGGATTTCCCATTTCGATGACAACTTGAATATCTGAGACACCAGCATCTCTTGCACGTTTTTGATATTCTGCCATCAACTCTTGTGCCTCGACTTGTAACTCTTCGTAAACTTCTGCATCGAATGTTGAAATACTTTGAAGAGCACGAGTATCAATGACGTGGGCAATGGTTAATTTAGCCTGGTTACGTAATGCTGACTGGACTCCTTTGATAAAAGCCAAATCAGCTTCTTTAGAACCGTCGACTGCTACCATGATGTTTTCGTAACGTTGTGTCATAGCAAAAACCTCCTCGTTTCTTATCACCTTCATTGTAATCCTTTTCACTAAAAAAGTAAAGTAAAAAATGATAGCAAAAAGAGGCTTTTTGACTTTGGTTTTGAGAGTGTTATAATTAAATGTGAGAAAACAAGAGGGATTGATATGATAAAAATTGCGGTACTTTCAGATATTCATGGCAACACAGGAGCATTGGAAGCAGTTCTCGCAGATGCGGAAAAGGCAGGAGTTGAGGAATATTGGCTTTTGGGAGATATTCTCATGCCTGGGACAGGACGAAAAAATATTCTCAGACGATTAGAGGACTTGCCAATTACGGTTCGAGTTTTGGGGAATTGGGAAGAGAGTTTGTGGCGAGCTACTCATCGAAAATTAGATACGAGTAGGCCCAGTCATCGCTACCTCTTGCGCCAATGCCAGTATATCATGGAAGAAATTAGTCTAGATGAAATTGAAGCTCTACAAGCATTTCCTATGCACAGTCACCGCCAGTTGGGAAATCTGAAGGTAGGGATAAGCCATCATTTGCCGGATAAAAATTGGGGAAGAGAACTGATTCATCTTGGCAAGCAGGAAGATTTTGACCGTTTGGTGACGAATCCTGACTGCGATATTGCCATCTATGGGCATATCCACCAGCAATTTCTACGTTATGGAAGTGGTGGACAACTTATTTTGAATCCTGGTTCGATTGGGCAACCATTCTTTTTATCAGCAAATCTACGTAAGGATTTGCGGGCGCAATATATGATTTTGGATTTTGATGACAAAGGCTTGAAGGATGTAGACTTTCGACGTGTTGATTATGATGTTGAGGCAGAATTGCAGCTGGCTAGAGAGTTACAGTTGCCCTACTATAAAATTTACTATGAAAGTTTAGTCAATGGAATTCACCATACCCATAATCAGGACTTATTGCATGAAATCGCTCAAAATCAAGGGCATGATGTAGAATTGGATGACTGGCTCAGTCGTAACTCTTGACATTACAACTAGAGGAGCTATAATAAATATAAGAGAAGAATGAGCTTTGTTGATAATAAAGGAGGACTGCATGCAAATTTCAAGCCGATTTACCATTGCGACACATATGTTGGTAATCATTGCCCTAAAAGGGAAGGAAAGCAAGGTGACTAGTGATTTTCTCGCTAGTAGTGTTGGAGTCAATCCTGTTATTATCCGAAAAACTTTGTCCCAACTGAAAAAAGCAGCCTTGATTTCCGTCGCGCGTGGAACTGGAGGGGCAGAGATTATCAAAAATCTTGAGGATATCAGTCTCTTGGATATTTACCAAGCAGTTGAATGTCTCGGGAAAACGGGTCAACTCTTTAGTTTTCATGACAATCCGAATCCAAATTGTCCTATTGGAGCAAATATTCATGGGGTTTTGGATCAAAAACTCGATAAGATTCAGATGGCAATGGAGCAGGAGTTGGGTCAAACTAGTCTTGCTCAACTAGTGGCAGATGCAGAAGCAAGGATTTAAAGTTAAGAGGAATTTAGTTCCTCTTTTCTTATAAGGGAATCCTCTGGTAATAAAAGTCTCAATTTTGACTCTCTAATTTAAAAAAGCAAGAATTTTTTAGTTCTTGCTTTTTTGTTGATTATTTATAAAGTGCTGGATTATTGAAGCCTATAGCCCTATTATTTCTCTTTTTTCTTTAGGAAACTTCCCAGTCCAAGAAGGGTAAGGATGCTGAATCCAGCTAGAGCAAGCGGTGATTTGTTTTCAGTTCCTGTGTTTGGAAGGACTTTTTGAGAAAGAGTCTCTGCAACAGTTTCCTGAGTTTCAGGATTTGTAGCTAGGTTTTGGGATTGACTTTGGTCAGCTTCCAAGCTAGAAATATCAAATTCTGGTTTTTCTTCTACAGTTGGAGCGACAATGGCACCGCCTTGTGACAAGCGGAGAACAACAGCAGTGAGAGCGTTCAGTCTCAATCCTTTATCAGTCCATTCAAGACCTTTTGGTTTAGCGATTCCTACTGGTCCTGCTTGGTTTTCATCTGCGAGAACTTCGGCCTTTCTCAAGTGAGCAAAGGCAGTTCCCAAATTAAATTCGCGGGCCTTATCATCCGCATTGACAAAGACAGCGTAGATATCTCCATTTGGAGCGGTGATTTGGTAGCCGATGGCCACGTCTTCTTTTTCAACACCATTTTGGCCTGGGACAGTAATGAGTCGGACGCGCTCTTTGATATCTTGTAGACTCTTGAGTCGGAAGGCATCTGTAGATTGGCGAAGTGCAATCAGTCCTTTCATGTAGTCGCGACTCTTGACATTCTCAGGATATACTTTTTTATCTGTTGCCTTAGTCCAATCAAACTTGTTGACAGCATCGCTAGAGTCATAAGAGTCATGGATGAAGTACGGATAGACAAATGGATTACCGTCTTTATCACGCAACAAGTGAGATTTGTTTGGAACCTTATCCTCTGAAACAGGATTCTTGTAGGCTGGGTCCAAGAATTGTTTGGTACGTCCATACTCCTGACCAGAGTGGATAAACGGAGTTCCTTGAGCTGTCAAGACCATGAGGTTTCCAAGACGCAAACGACGATGTATTTCAGCGTAGTTTTCAGCCTTGCTTGGGTCTTTTTTGATAGACTGAGCAATGATGTCAAAGAGTGTCAAGTTATCGTGGGCTGCGATATACTGAATAACATCTCCTGGGTTGTCCGCCTCAAAGTTGGTTGGTTGAGCAATGAGATTTTTAAAGATGGTATTGATATCACGTTTACCACCTGTGATAAAGGCAGGTTGACCTTCATTTGGATAACCTGACTTAAGGTTGTTACGGATATCATCTGAAAATACAGCAACAGTATCTGTGTGTTTCATCCAATCCTGATCAGCAGGTTTGGTAGGCATGTTCTCGTCACCAGCATAGGTTCTCCAACCTTCACCTAACATGATGAGGTTTGGATTGAGGGCGCGTGCAGCCTTATAAGCTTCTTCGATAGAAGCTGCATCGTGGTCTCCCATCATATCGAAACGGAAACCATCCACTTTGTAGGTATCAACCAGATACTTAATTGAGTCTACCAAGACACGTTTAGACATGTAGTGGGTTGTTCCTAGACGACCACCACCAAAGCTAGTACGTGGAGAACCATCAGCATCCATGAAGTGATAGTAGTTTGGCTCAATATCCTCAAAAATGTCAACATTTGCAGTATGGTTGTAGACCACATCCAAGATGGCACCCATGCCACGTTTGTGGATTTCGTTGATGAGGTTTTTGAATTCTGCGATACGTTTTTCTGGGTCCTTCGGATTGCTTGAGTACATACCAGTCAAGGAGAAGTAGTTTTGAGGGTCATAACCCCAGTTGTAGTTGCTATTGCTTGAAGCATAGGCAGACAGTCGTTCTTGATTCTTCAATTCATTGACATAGTAGTAAGACAAGACAGGAAGGAGTTGGATGTGGGTAACACCTAAATCCTTGAGGTAATCAAGCTTTTCGATAAAGGCTTCAAAGGTACCAAATGGTTTTGTCAAGTCTTTTGCGATGGCAGGATCTGAAGTGAAGTCGCGAACATGCGCCTCGTATATGACAGCATCTTCACGTGATTTGAAGTTGCGAATTTTACCATAGGTCAAGTCTTGCGGACCTAACTTCGCTGGATCGACAAAGGCAGCTTTAGCGACCTTATGAGTGGCATCTGTTTTTGCTAGGTCACTGTTCCAAGCCGCTAATGATTTGGCATAAGGGTCAAGAACGAGGACAGTTTTACCTTGGCGCTCGATCTGGTAGTGGTAGTAATAGCCAGTGTAGTTGCTGATACCGAGACCAGAGTTTGCATCCAGAGTTTGTTTCCAGGTTCCTTTTTCTCCTTTTTCAAGGGCGACAGTTCCAACTACTTTTTCAGGGTCTTTCTTGTCATAGACAACAACGGAAACCTTATCAGCACTTGGAGACCAGAGGGTGAGGTCAACACGCTTGCCATCTTCTTTTAGAGTTGCGCCGAGTGGCCCATCGTAACTGTAGGACTCATCCTTGAGGCGCCAGCTTGAACGTGTGGTAAAGCGGTCTGAATTGTAGCTGACAGTGTACGGGTGTTGGGTGTCAGAGAAGTCGCCGATGTAGGTCACTTTTTTACCTGCCTCATCCACTTCCACGTCTGTGATAGTTACTTTATTCCCTTGGTAATCAGTGATGCTGGAGTGTTTGAGGATATCGTCTTTCTTAGCTCCAACGAGGGTAGAAAAACTGCTTTCGATACGAGATTTAGCCACGTGTTGGGCACCAGTCATGCGGATATCGTGTACATAGTAGGGGTTGGTGTAGATGGTTTCGTCATCATCTTTGAGGAAAATCTGACTGTGATTTTTTAGATCAGTGAATTTATAGTCTTCTTTTCTGATTTTCACATCATCGCCTTTCTTGCTTTCGTCTAGTAATAAAAATCCAAATTCTCTCGCAGCTTCATTGAGTGGGATATCAATGTAACGGCCATATTTTCCAGTTGCGGTAAAGTCAGTACCGTCAGGCCATTCTCCACTGCTTGGTTTTTTGACATCGCCCCAATACCAAAGAGATTTTTTGTCATAGTTGCCATCGGTGCGGTAGTAGTTGACACGGACAGTTCCTGCTGGTTGAGGGCGATAGTTGTAGACTTTATAACTTTCATCTAGCCAAGCTTCATTCATCTTTGGTGAGAGGAGTTCTACTGAACGGTCTCCAGTAAGGTTATCCCCTTTACTATTATTGATGAGGAAGCTGACCTTCTTGGCTTGATCATTTTTGAGTTTGACATCTAGATAATAGCCGTAGTCATCTTTCTTGGCATCCTTAAAGGATTTGGCTCCATTGGGCCAGTTTTCAGACGGCTTTTCAACATCGTCCCAAGTCCAAAGACCTTGAGAATCTTTAGTTTCTTCTGGGAGTTTTTTTACATGGATACGGAAGTGGTTGTCTGCGATGGGTTCTTCAGAAGATGTGTCAGCTTGTGGTTTTTGATCTGAAGTTGGCGTTGAAGTGCTGGCATCTACTTTCTCTTCCTTGCTGTTAGCCTGGCTTGTGCTAGCATCTTCTGTTTTAGGTGTTTCTAGTGCTGTAGTAGTTTCCGCAGCTGGAGCTTCCTTTTTAGAATCAAGGGAATCGTTTGCATTCTTTTGTTCAGAAATAGGCGTTTCCTTTTGAGTTTGACTCGTTTCAGTCTCAGTCTCAGTAGGGGCCTTGGTCACAGCGCTGGTATTTTCCTGAGTTTGCGGAAGGTTTTCATTGGCCGAAATAGTTGGCATTGTAGCAGAAAGCATGACAATGCTGGCACCAATGAGGACAGAACCAGTTCCGTTCTTCAAGGAACGGATACCGTAAATCATTTTTTTCTCGTGCTGAGGAAATATGTTTTTCATCAATAGTCTCCTATAAATTTATTTTTAAATCAGTATAACATGGGGTAAAAAAATGTGCAAGCGTTTTCCTAAAAACTATGCTAATAAAAAACTCTCCTTGATTTTTAAGGAGAGTTTTTTTATAGAAATACTTGAAAAGAAGGCAATGGGAAAGTTTCTCGGCTTATGGAAGAATGGAGTGAGAATTTTTTCAGTTGCTACCCTTAGAAGAGAGACTATTTTTCGCTGATGCGAGAAATAATTGTGAAGGTTTATTAAGGAAAAGATTTTCTGAACTATAAAGTATTTGTATCTGGATGTCTGAGAAACCATGATTTTTTATATTCTCTTCAAGTTCAGAAATGATAAAACCATGTTTTTCTTTATCTGGCTTGGTATAATCGGCGATAAATAATTGTCCACCATGAGTCAAATGTTCCTTAAACATGGCGAGACTGTCATCAAGATTAGGCATATGATGAAGAACACGACTGACGATAATGAGATCGAATGTTTGTTCTAATGGCTTATGCAATAAGTCTTGATGAATCAAGTCTATATTTTCAAGTTTTTGGTTTTTAATCTTGATACGAGCTTGCTCCAGCATTTTATCTGAAATATCAACCAAGGTCACTGAATTTACTTTTTTGGCTAGAGGTAGAGAGATTAGGCCAGTTCCTCCTCCAAAGTCTAGAATTGATTTACTTGATAAATCGTGCATTTGTTTTTCAATATTTTTTCTGATAAGTTCGGCAAGAAATTGATTTTTGGGAGAATCAAACGATTCGGCACGATGATTAAAATGATGTTCCATGTTAATAGTTTAGCATAAAGAGAAAACATTTTGAGATTATAGATATCTCTTGTTCAAAAAAAGTTTAGGGTTTTGACTGCTCTTTGGTTCTTTTTTTTAAATTGATGGGGACAGAAGGTTTTGAGGTTTAGCTTTATTAAGCTGAGAATATAAAGAAGAGAAAAAGTAAAAATCGTGTTATAATAAATGAATAGAATCGTAAGAAAGAGTGGATGAATGTGTGATAATTCCTACTTATAATTGGCAATTTTCTCCGCAGGTTGAGGACGCGGATTTTACAAAGATAGCCAAGAGTGCAGGCTTGAGCTCTGAAGTCGCTTGTTTGTTGTATCAACGAGGGATCAGGGATGAAAGCAGCCTGAAGAAATTTTTAGAACCTTCTTTGGAAGATTTACATGATCCTTATCTCTTACATGATATGGATAAGGCAGTTGAGCGTATTCGCCAGGCTATCGAGCAAGGGGAATTGATTCTGGTCTATGGAGACTATGATGCGGATGGGATGACTTCGGCTTCGATTATCAAGGAGAGTTTGGAACAATTAGGTGCAGAGTGTCTGGTCTATCTCCCGAATCGCTTTACAGATGGTTACGGTCCAAATGCCAGTGTTTACAAATATTTCATCGAGCAACAAGGTGTGTCTCTGATTGTGACGGTGGACAACGGGGTTGCTGGACACGAAGCCATTGATTTAGCTCAGTCTATGGGAGTAGACATCATTGTGACAGACCACCACTCCATGCCAGAAGTTTTACCAGATGCATATGCAATCGTCCATCCTGAACATCCAGAAGCAGATTATCCTTTTAAACATTTAGCTGGTTGTGGAGTTGCTTTTAAACTAGCTTGTGCCCTCTTGGAGGAAGTGCAGGTTGAGTTGCTTGACTTGGTTGCTATTGGAACCATTGCGGATATGGTCAGCTTGACAGATGAAAATCGTATCATGGTTCAGTATGGTCTAGAAGTTTTGCGCAATACTCAACGAATTGGTCTCCAAGAACTCTTTGAAATTGCAGGGATTGCTAGTAGTGATATTACAGAAGAAACAGTTGGTTTTCAGTTGGCGCCACGTTTGAATGCCCTAGGGCGCTTAGATGATCCCAATCCAGCTATTGACTTACTGACTGGATTTGATGATGAAGAGGTGCATGAGATCGCCCTCATGATTCAAGAAAAAAATGAAGAGCGCAAGGAAATCGTTCAGGCTATCTATGAAGAAGCTAAAAGCTTGGTAGACCCTAACAAAAGTGTTCAAGTTTTGGCCAAGGAGGGCTGGAATCCAGGAGTGCTTGGGATTGTAGCTGGTCGCTTGTTGGAAGAATTAGGGCAGACAGTTATTGTTCTGAATATTGAAGACGGTCGTGCTAAGGGAAGTGCGCGGAGTATTGAAGCTGTCGATATTTTTGAAGCCTTGGATCCGCATCGTGCTCTATTTATCGCTTTTGGTGGCCATGCAGGTGCTGCAGGCATGACGCTCGAAGTTGAACAGTTAGAGGCCATGTCAGATATTTTAGAAACCTATGTGAAAGACAAAGGGATAGATGCCAAGGGTAAGAGTAAATTATATCTAGACGAAGAACTAGATTTGGAAAATCTGAGTTTAGAAACGGTTAAGAGTTTCGAACGCTTAGCTCCTTTTGGGATGGACAATCAAAAACCTGTCTTTTATATTCGAGATTTTCAAGTTGAAAATGCTCGTTCTATGGGGGCTGGAGATAGTCATCTCAAGTTAAAAATATCTAAAGGGACCGCAAGCTTTGAAGTAGTAGCTTTTGGACTAGGAGCAAAGGCTACAGAATTTTCTCAGGCCAAGCAGTTGGAATTGGCAGTTACCCTTTCTGTTAATCAATGGAATGGACAAACAACCCTCCAGTTGATGATGGTAGATGCTCGTGTAGACGGTGTTCAACTCTTTAATATTCGTAGTAAGAGTGCTGCTCTGCCAGATGGAGTACCCGTACTTGATTTTTCAAGAGAATTGCCTGATATCTCTAAAAGTCCAGCGGTTGCGGTCAAAAATCTTCCAGAAGACATCACTATTCTTAAAGACATCTTCCAGCAACATGATTTCTCAGCTATTTACTTTAAAAATGATATTGATAAGCCCTACTATTTGACTGGTTATGGTACAAGAGAGCAATTCGCTAAGCTTTATAAGACCATCTACCAGTTCCCAGAATTTGATATTCGTTATAAACTAAAAGACTTATCAACCTATCTTAAAATTGAGCAAATCTTACTGGTTAAGATGATTCAGATTTTTGAAGAACTTGGTTTTGTCACAATTGAGAATGGTGTGATGAGAGTAAATAAAGAAGCGGCCAAGCGGGACATCGCTGAAAGTCAGATTTATCAAAATCTCAAACAAACTGTTAAAGACCAAGAGATGATGGCGCTAGGTACGGTGCAAGAAATTTATGACTTTTTAATGGCGAAATAGAAAGAAGCTGAGATATCTATCTCAGTTTTTTGTTGTATCTTATAATTTTTAAATTATTTGTTCTTTAGAACGTCATGTAGTAAAAGTATACATATTTGTAACATGACTACAACATAACTCTAAAACAACTGACATGTAAATCAGGTATGATTCTCTTATCAACATAAAAATTAAAAATAATCAATAAAATTTTAGGAGAAAATTGTTATGAAAAAAACAGTTGCTAAACTGACTCTTGGTTTGACTTCTACTGCTATTTTAGCGTCAGTAGGTGCTCAAACTGTTAGTGCATCTTCTTACGTAGTTCAAGACGGGGATTCGTTTTTTGGTATTGCTACTGCAAATGGCATGGATCCTTATGAGTTGGCAGCAAATAACGGAAAAAGCATTTTTGATATGATCCACCCAGGGGATGTGCTAGAAGTAAGCGGTCCAGCTCAAGCTACTTATTCATACGGTGCTCCGGCTTCTGAGGCAACTAGTACTTTGAATCCTGCTTCAGATGATGATGTAGTCGTGAATACTCCGACAAACTACGGAAACTCTTATCCTGTTGGTCAGTGTACATGGGGCGTGAAAGAGTTGGCTCCTTGGGCTAGCAACTGGTGGGGAAATGCTAATACTTGGGCGATTTATGCTAGCGCTCAAGGTTATCGTGTAGGAGATGTTCCAGTAGTAGGTGCAATCGCCGTTTGGGATGGTGGAGAATATGGACACGTTGCTTATGTGACAGATGTACAAAGTGAAAATTCTATCCAGGTATTGGAAGCAAACTACAGACGTCAAAAACAAATTGCTAACTATCGTGGTTTCTTTAATCCACATGAATTTTTAGGTAAAGTTACTTACATTTATCCAAACTAAAGATGATTAAAAAGATTTAGAGTTTCTAAATCTTTTTTTATTTGTGAGCAAGTTCCTTATGTCTATCTTTTTTCCGAGTAGCTGTTCTTTAGATAAAGCTCTAAGGTCTATCGGGTTGGTGATTTTGAAAAGAGAAAACAAAGCAAAGTGATTCGGCTATCAGTGGTGAATGTTCTCTAGTTGAAATCCTATCTTCTTTTTGAAAATTAGTAAAAAAATGGTATAATGAGAGGAAAAGATTCGGATAAAAGTAAATTGGACTTTTACAAAAAGAGAGTTGTGAAGACTCTACAAACACGTTATAGTAATACTTCGGAGGGAAAATGACCAATATTAAATTAACAACTTTAGGCGGTGTTCGTGAAAACGGGAAAAACATGTACATCGCAGAAATTAACGATTCAATCTTTGTTTTAGATGCAGGTTTAAAATATCCTGAAAATGAGCAGTTGGGTGTCGATGTCGTTATTCCAAATATGGAATATCTTTTT
The DNA here is from genome assembly GCF_964243025.1 of Streptococcus infantis. GTDB lineage: Bacteria > Bacillota > Bacilli > Lactobacillales > Streptococcaceae > Streptococcus > Streptococcus infantis_N. The sequence continues at coordinate 227,772 of NZ_CAXTDJ010000002.1, read as the reverse complement.
GAAAATAGCGACCGTATTGCAGGCGTCTTTTTAACGCACGGGCATGCAGATGCGATTGGAGCTCTTCCTTATCTTTTGTCAGAAGTGAAAGTTCCTGTTTTTGGTTCAGAGTTGACAATTGAGCTTGCTAAGCTTTTTGTTAAAGGAAATGATAGTGCTAAAAAATTCGATGATTTCCATGTTATTGATGAAAATACAGAAATCGACTTTGGCGGTACGGAGGTTTCCTTCTTCCGCACAACTCACTCTATCCCAGAGAGTCTGGGTGTCGTTTTGAAAACATCTGAAGGAAGTATCGTTTATACAGGGGACTTCAAATTTGACCAAACGGCTAGCGAATCATATGCGACTGACTTTGGTCGTTTAGCAGAAATCGGTCGCGAAGGAGTTTTAGCCCTTCTAAGCGACTCAGCAAATGCAGACAGTAATATTCAAGTAGCCAGCGAGAGTGAAGTTGGTGATGAAATTACGCAAACCATTTCTGACTGGGATGGCCGTATCATTGTAGCTGCTGTTGCAAGTAACCTTTCTCGTATTCAGCAGGTCTTTGACGCTGCCGCAGATACAGGTCGTCGCGTTGTTTTGACTGGATTTGATATTGAAAATATCGTTCGTACAGCCATTCGCTTGAAAAAATTGTCACTGGCTAACGAAAGTCTCTTGATTAAACCTAAAGATATGTCTCGTTTTGAAGACCACGAGTTAATTATCCTTGAAACCGGTCGTATGGGTGAACCGATTAATGGACTCCGTAAAATGTCAATCGGTCGTCACCGCTATGTTGAAATCAAGGATGGAGACTTGGTTTATATTGTTACAACGCCATCAATCGCTAAAGAAGCTGTGATGGCACGTGTAGAAAACATGGTCTACCAAGCAGGTGGTGTCGTTAAACCGATTACTCAAAGTTTGCGTGTATCAGGGCATGGGAATGCGCGTGATCTTCAATTGATGATCAATCTCTTGCAACCTCAGTATCTCTTCCCAATCCAGGGAGAATACCGTGAGTTGGATGCTCATGCCAAGGCTGCTATGGCAGTTGGTATGCTACCAGAACGCATTTTTATCCCGAAAAAGGGTACAACCATGTCTTACGAACATGGGGATTTTGTTCCGTCTGGTGCAGTTGCTGCAGGTGATGTCTTGATTGATGGTAATGCCATTGGGGATGTTGGGAACGTTGTTCTTCGTGACCGCAAGGTCTTGTCAGAAGATGGTATCTTTATTGTAGCTATCACTGTTAACCGTCGTGAGAAGAAAATCATCGCTAAAGCGCGAGTACATACGCGTGGATTTGTCTATCTCAAGAAGAGTCGTGATATTCTGCGCGAAAGTACAGAGTTAGTGAACCAAACTGTTGAAGATTATCTCCAAGGTGAGGATTTTGACTGGGCAGATCTTAAAGGGAAGGTCCGTGATAATTTGGCCAAATTCCTTTTTGACCAAACCAAGCGTCGTCCAGCCATCCTCCCGGTAGTTATGGAAGCAAAATAAGGATTAAATAGCAAGGAGAGAAAGTCGATTTTCGGCTTTTTCTTATCTCAAACGAATAAGGAGCAAGTTATGGCAGTAATGAAGATTGAGTATTACTCAGAAGTTTTAGATATGGAGTGGGGAGTAAATGTTCTCTACCCTGATGCATCTCGGGTGACAGAACCAGACTCTACAGATATCCCTGTTCTCTATCTCCTTCATGGGATGTCAGGAAATCATAACAGTTGGCTTAAACGGACCAACGTAGAGCGCTTGGTACGAGGAACCAATCTGATTGTTGTCCTGCCAAATACAAGTAATGGCTGGTATACAGATACTCAGTATGGCTATAACTACTATACAGCTCTAGCAGAAGAATTGCCTAAGGTGCTCAAACGCTTCTTCCCTAATATGACAAGTAAGCGAGAAAAAACCTTCATTGCTGGGTTATCAATGGGAGGCTACGGTTCCTTCAAATTGGCACTGTCAACTGACCGTTTCTCGCATGCCGCTAGCTTTTCTGGGGCACTTAGTTTCGAGGAGTTTTCTCCTGAGAGTCAAGATTTAGGGACGCGTGCCTACTGGAGAGGTGTTTTTGGTAAAGTTAATGATTGGGTGAATAGCCCTTACTCGCTTGAAACACTCGCCAAAAAGTCTGATAAGAAAACCAAGCTTTGGGTATGGTGTGGAGAACAAGATTATCTATACTCTGCCAATAATCTAGCAGTTAAAAATCTTAAGAAACTTGGTTTCGATGTGACCTATAGCCATAGTGCAGGAACCCATGAGTGGTATTATTGGGAAAAGCAATTGGAACGTTTTTTAACTACCTTGCCAATCGATTTTGTTTTGGAAGAACGCTTGTCTTAATTTTAGCTTTCTTTTAGTTTGTTTCAGTAAAATAAAGAATCTATCTTTAGAATGGGAGTCCATAACTTAAAGATGGGTTCTTATTTTTTTTAGAAAGGTGGGAAATCATGGGCTGGATTATTCGCGTTTTATATCGATTTTTACTAGGAATTTTGCGCCTGTTTTGGCGTCTTTTATGGACTTTTATCCTCTTGATTCTCATCGTTTTTGGTGTTCTCTGGTATGTGTCAGGGGATTTACCTGCTACTTTAAATCAAGTTAGCAAAGTGGTTCGAGTCGGCCAAGCAGGTTGGGATCAATGGCAAGAAACTGGCAAGTTGCAAGGTTTGTCTCAGACAGATCATCATCAAGATTCAGGAGCAAAATGGTCAAAGGCGCAAGCAACTATCTATATTGATCCTCAAATGGATGCCACTTTCCAAAAGGCCTACCTTGAAGCTATTGCTAACTGGAACCAGACAGGGGCTTTTAACTTTGAGCTTGTAACAGAAGCGGATCAGGCCAATATTTTCGCTACCGAAATGAATGATGGTTCGACAGCTGTAGCAGGTGAGGCGGAGAGTCAGACAAATCTCCTAACCAAACAATTCACTTCTGTAACCGTTCGCTTGAATCATTATTATCTATCCAATCCAAACTATGGCTATACCTATGATCGCATCATACATACAGCAGAGCATGAACTCGGTCATGCGATTGGTTTGGAACACACCAATCAAGTTTCGGTTATGCAACCAGCAGGCTCTTATTATGGAATCCAAGCTCAAGATGTAAAAGAAGTTCAGGAACTATATGAGTCTGGAGAATAATTAATTTTCTAAGGAAACAGGAGCTCTCTGATTTAAGCAATACAGGGGGCTTTTTGCTATAATGGAACTATGAATAACTTGATCAAATCAAAACTGGAGCTCTTGCCGACTAGCCCTGGTTGTTACATTCACAAAGATAAAAACGGCACTATCATTTATGTAGGAAAGGCTAAAAATCTGCGCAATCGGGTGCGGTCCTACTTCCGTGGGAGCCATGATACCAAGACAGAAGCCCTGGTGTCTGAGATTGTGGATTTTGAGTTCATTGTCACGGAGTCTAATATTGAGGCCCTTCTTTTAGAGATTAATCTCATCAAGGAAAACAAGCCTAAGTACAATATTATGCTCAAGGACGACAAGTCCTATCCCTTTATCAAAATCACCAATGAGCGTTATCCTCGACTAATTATCACTCGTCAGGTCAAGAAGGATGGGGGATTATACTTTGGTCCCTATCCGGATGTGGGGGCAGCCAATGAAATCAAACGGCTATTGGATCGGATTTTCCCTTTTCGCAAGTGTACCAATCCTCCTTCCAAAGTTTGTTTTTATTACCATATCGGCCAGTGTATGGCTCATACGGTTTGTCGAAAGGATGAAGCCTATTTTAAAGCTATGTCCCAAGAAGTCTCTGATTTTCTCAAGGGACAAGACGATAAAATCATTGATGACCTCAAGAATAAAATGGCTTTGGCGGCTCAAAGTATGGAGTTTGAGCGTGCGGCGGAATATCGTGATCTAATCCAGGCCATCGGCACTCTGCGGACTAAGCAACGAGTCATGGCTAAAGACCTCCAAAACCGGGATGTCTTTGGTTACTACGTGGATAAGGGTTGGATGTGTGTTCAAGTTTTCTTTGTCCGTCAAGGTAAACTGATTGAACGTGACGTCAATCTCTTCCCTTACTACAATGATCCAGACGAGGATTTCCTGACCTATGTAGGGCAGTTTTACCAGGAGAAATCTCACCTGATACCCAATGAGATCCTGATCTCTCAAGATATTGACGAAGAAGCTATCAAGGCTTTGGTGGATACAAAGGTTCTCAAGCCCCAACGAGGGGAGAAGAAGCAACTGGTTAATCTGGCTATCAAAAACGCTCGTGTTAGTTTAGAGCAGAAGTTTAATCTATTAGAGAAATCAGTTGAAAAGACTCAAGGAGCTATTGAAAATCTTGGGCGACTTCTACAAATTCCAACCCCAGTCCGTATCGAGTCTTTTGACAACTCTAATATTATGGGGACTAGTCCAGTCTCTGCCATGGTTGTTTTTGTTAACGGAAAACCGAGCAAGAAGGATTACCGCAAGTATAAAATCAAGACTGTGGTCGGACCAGATGACTATGCAAGTATGCGAGAGGTTATTCGTAGACGTTATGGACGGGTCCAGCGTGACGGTTTGACACCGCCAGATCTAATCGTCATCGATGGTGGTCAGGGACAGGTCAATATCGCTAAACAGGTCATTCAAGAAGAGTTAGGGTTAGATATTCCGATCGCAGGTCTGCAAAAGAACGACAAGCACCAAACTCATGAATTGCTCTTTGGAGACCCACTTGAGGTGGTAGAGTTGTCTCGCAATTCTCAAGAATTTTTCCTCTTGCAACGCATTCAGGATGAAGTTCACCGTTTTGCTATTACCTTCCACCGTCAACTCCGTTCTAAAAATTCCTTCTCCTCTCAATTGGATGGGATTGAAGGCTTAGGTCCTAAACGCAAGCAGAATTTGATGAAATATTTCAAATCTCTGGCAAAAATCAAAGAAGCCAGTGTGGATGAAATTGTGGAAGTTGGGATACCAAGAGCTGTTGCAGAGGCAGTTCATAGACAGTTAAATCCAGAAGTAGACTCAGCGCTAGCTCAAGTAGCTGAGAAACCTCTTGAATACAAGGAATAAAGTAGCAGTGGAATGTTTTGGCTTTAGTGGGTGCAAGCTAGTCGGATTTGTGGTAAAATAGATAAGATATGACAAAAGAATTTCATCATGTAACGGTCATGCTCCATGAGACCATTGATATGCTAGATGTAAAACCTGATGGTATTTACGTTGATGCGACCTTGGGAGGAGCAGGACACAGCGAGTATTTATTAAGTAAGCTAAGTGAGAAAGGGCATCTCTATGCCTTTGACCAAGATCAGAATGCCATTGATAATGCGCAAAAACGTTTGGCTCCTTACATTGAAAAGGGGATGGTCACCTTCATCAAGGATAATTTCTGTCATTTGAAGGATCGCTTAAATGGCTTAGGTGTGACTGAAATTGATGGAATTTGTTATGATTTAGGTGTGTCAAGCCCGCAGTTGGATCAGCGTGAACGTGGTTTTTCCTATAAGAAGGATGCACCACTGGATATGCGCATGAATCAGGAAGCTAGTTTGACCGCTTATGAAGTCGTTAATCACTACGACTACCATGATTTGGTAAGAATCTTTTTCAAATATGGAGAAGACAAGTTTTCCAAACAGATTGCTCGAAAAATTGAACAGGCGCGTGAACAGAAACCGATTGAGACCACGACGGAATTAGCTGAAATTATCAAATCTGCCAAACCAGCAAAGGAACTCAAGAAAAAAGGTCACCCAGCCAAACAAATTTTCCAAGCTATCCGTATAGAGGTCAATGATGAACTGGGGGCTGCGGATGAATCAATCCAGCAGGCGATTGAACTTCTAGCTCTCAACGGAAGAATATCAGTCATCACATTTCATTCGCTGGAAGATCGCTTGACTAAGCAGTTATTTAAGGAAGCTTCTACAGTTGAAGTTCCTAAAGGACTACCTTTCATCCCAGACGATCTCAAGCCCAAAATGGAATTGGTATCTCGGAAGCCGATTTTACCAAGCAAGGAAGAATTGGAAGCCAATAATCGTTCCCACTCAGCCAAGCTTCGAGTGGCAAGAAAAATTCACAAGTAAGAGGAAATAATGGCAGAAAACAGAGGAACAACGAGCCAATTACTACAAGCTCGTATAAAAAAATTTTCACGTGTTGAAAAGGCCTTTTACCTTTCAATTGCCATCACGGCTCTCGTCTTAGCAATTAGTGTAGTCTATATGCAGACTCAACTTTTGCAGGTTCAGAGTGATTTGACAACAGTCAATTCACAAATTGAGGAAAAAAAGACAGAGTTGGATGATGCTAAACAAGAAGTTAATGAATTGATCCGATCAGAACGTTTGACCGGGATTGCAAATTCTCAAGACTTGCAATTAAATAATGAAAATATCCGATCGGCGGAGTAGTAAATGAAAAACTGGAAAGAAAGAATCATACGCTTTGCCATTAAAAATCGCAAATCTCCAGCAGAAAACCGCAGACTAGTGGGAAAGAATTTGAGCCTTCTGGCCGTCTGTCTCTTTGCTGTTTTTTTGGTTAACTTTGCAGTAATTATTGGTACAGGCTCAAAATTTGGTGTTGACCTAGTTAAGGAAGCAAGCAGGGTCCACCAAACAACTCGAACAGTTCCTGCAAAACGAGGAACTATCTATGACCGCAATGGTACACCAATCGCAGAAGATGCAACATCCTACAACATTTATGCGATTATCGATAAGGAATATAAATCTGCAAATGGGAAAATTCTCTATGTAGAAGAGTCTCAGTATAGCAAAGTTGCAGAAATCTTCCATAAATATCTAGATATGGATGAGTCCTACGTCAAGGAACAACTTTCTCAACCTAATCTTAAGCAAGTTTCCTTCGGTGTAAAGGGAAATGGTATTACCTATGCCAATATGATGTCCATTAAAAAGGATTTGGAAACAGCTAAGGTTGAGGGAGTTGATTTTACAACTAGCCCAAATCGAAGCTATCCTAATGGGAAATTTGCTTCATCTTTCATCGGACTAGCGCAGTTGCATGAAAATGAAGATGGTTCAAAGAGTCTCATTGGGACGTCTGGTGTCGAGAGTTCCTTGAATAGCTTGTTAGCGGGAACAGATGGTATCATTACCTATGAAAAAGACCGTTTAGGGAATATTGTTCCAGGTACGGAACAAGTTACCCGACAGACTGTAAACGGGAAAGACGTCTACACGACCCTATCTAGTCCGTTACAATCTTTCATGGAAAGTCAAATGGATGCCTTCCAAGAAAAAGTTAAGGGAAAATATATGACTGCGACCTTGGTTAGTGCCAAGACGGGAGAGATTCTCGCTACAACTCAAAGACCAACCTTCGATGCTGATACCAAAGAAGGGATTACAGAGGACTTTGTCTGGCGTGATATCCTTTACCAAAGTAACTATGAACCAGGTTCAACCATGAAGGTGATAACTTTAGCTTCGGCAATCGACAATAATACCTTCCCTGGAGGAGAATACTTCAACAGTAGCGAATTGAAGGTGGCTGATGCTACTATCAAGGACTGGGACGTCAACGAAGGTTTGACAAGCGGTGGAATGATGACCTTCTCGCAAGGTTTTGCTCACTCTAGTAACATCGGTATGACTCTCCTTGAGCAAAAGATGGGGGACACTACTTGGCTAGATTACCTCAATCGTTTCAAATTTGGAGTGCCGACTCGTTTTGGTATGAGTGATGAATATGCTGGACAATTGCCTGAAGATAATATCGTTAATATTGCCATGAGTTCCTTTGGTCAAGGTATTTCTGTTACGCAAACGCAGATGCTTCGTGCCTTTACTGCAATAGCTAATGATGGGATTATGTTGGAGCCTAAGTTTATCAGTGCTCTCTATGATCCCAATGATCAAACGGTTCGTAAATCACAAAAAGAAGTCGTGGGAAATCCGGTTTCTAAAGAAGCAGCTAACTTGACTCGAGATCACATGGTTATGGTTGGTACGGATCCTACCTATGGTACGATGTACAACCACAATACAGGTAAGGGAACAGTCAATGTTCCTGGCTATAATGTAGCTTTGAAATCAGGAACTGCTCAGATTGCAGACGAGAAAAATGGAGGTTACCTCCAAGGAGAAACAAACTATATCTTCTCTGTAGTTTCTATGCATCCAGCAGAAAATCCCGATTTCATCCTCTATGTAACAGTTCAACAACCTCAGCATTATTCTGGGATTCAGTTGGGTGAATTCGCTAACCCTATCTTGGAGCGTGCTTCTGCGATGAAAGAATCTCTCAATCTTCAATCAACTGCTAAAAGTCTAGATCAGGTTACAACTACGACTAACTATGCTATGCCTTCTACAAAAGACTATAGCCCTGGAGATTTGGCAGAAGAACTACGACGTAACCTTGTTCAACCAATCGTTATCGGTTCAGGAACGAAAATCAAAGAAAGTTCAGCGGCGGAAGGAACCAATCTAGACGCAAATGAGCAGATTTTACTCCTTTCTGATAAGGTGGAAGAAATGCCTGATTTGTACGGATGGTCCAAGAAAAATGTCGAAACTTTTGCAAAATGGCTGAATATTGAAGTTGAATTTGAAGGTACAGGAGAAACTGTAAAAAAACAAAGTGTTCGTACCAATACAGCTTTAAAGAATATACAGAAAATAAAAATAACTTTAGGAGATTAGAATGCTAGTTTCTATCTTTCCTGGAATCCTTACTTTTGTTCTTACAGTGGTAGGAATTCCAGCTTTTATCCGTTTTTATCGTAAAGCACAGATTACTGGTCAACAGACGCATGAGGATGTTAAACAACACCAGGCAAAAGCTGGGACGCCAACAATGGGAGGAATTGTCTTTCTCATAACAAGTGTTTTAGTTAGTTTAGTTCTTGCACTTTTGACTAATCAACTAACCAACAATGTCGGAATGATCCTCTTTATCCTTGTCTTGTATGGTTTGGTTGGCTTCTTAGATGATTTCCTCAAGGTTTTCCGTAAAATCAACGAAGGACTTAATCCAAAACAAAAACTCTTGCTTCAGTTAGTAGGAGGGGTTATCTTCTATTTCTTTTATGAAAGAGGAGGAGATGTCTTAAATGTATTTGGTTATCCATTGCACTTAGGTGTTCTTTACATTTTCTTTGCCCTCTTCTGGTTAGTTGGTTTTTCAAATGCTGTTAACTTGACTGACGGAATCGATGGCTTGGCAAGTATCTCAGTGGTGATTAGTCTGTCTGCCTATGGAGTCATTGCTTATGTACAAAACCAGTTGGATATCCTCCTAGTGATTCTTGCCATGATTGGTGGTCTCCTTGGTTTCTTTGTCTTTAACCATAAGCCTGCTAAAGTTTTCATGGGAGATGTTGGAAGTCTTGCTCTTGGAGGAATGTTGGCCGCTATTTCTATGGCGCTACACCAAGAATGGACGTTACTCCTGATTGGTATAGTGTATGTTTTTGAAACAACATCTGTCATGATGCAAGTTGCCTACTTTAAGTTGACTGGAGGAAAACGTATCTTCCGGATGACACCAGTTCATCACCATTTTGAGTTGGGTGGCTTTTCTGGTAAAGGCCAAGCCTGGAGTGAGTGGAAGGTCGATTTCTTCTTCTGGGGAGTTGGCTTGCTTGCTAGTCTCGTGGCCTTGGCTTTCATGTATTTATTCTAAAATAGAATATCGAATTGAAAAAGAGAAGGGTTTATTCCCTTCTCTTTTTAGTTCTTATTTTCTTCATTTGACGAATCCTTTTCTCAAAAAAAGTAAAATTATGATAAAATGGAAAAAAAGAAAGATGAAATGATGAGTTATTTTAAAAAGTATAAATTTGATAAAAGCAAGTTCAAGTTGGGGATGCGCACCTTTAAAACAGGAATCGCTGTTTTTTTGGTCCTCATGATTTTTGGTTTTTTTGGATGGAAGGGACTTCAGATTGGAGCTCTTACAGCCGTTTTTAGTTTGAGAGAAGACTTTGATAAGAGTGTCCACTTTGGGACATCGCGTATTTTAGGGAATAGTATCGGTGGTTTTTATGCGCTGATTTTCTTTCTCTTGAACAACTTTTTCCATGGAGCCTTTTGGGTGACTCTCCTTGTTGTTCCGATTTGTACCATGTTAACCATTATGACAAATGTCGCCATGAACAATAAGTCAGGAGTCATCGGAGGAGTTGCAGCCATGCTGATTATTACCCTATCAATTCCGAGTGGAGAGACTATTTTGTACGTTTTTGCTCGAGTTTTTGAGACTTTTATGGGTGTTTTTGTAGCAATTCTAGTAAATTATGATATTGATCGTTTGCGGAGTTTCATACAGAAAAAATAAAATAATGTCACAAGATATAACATTAACAATTGACGATTGATTTTTTTTAGACTATAATAGACAGAAAGAAGAGGAAGTGCACATGAAGGAAAAAGAATTTCGTCGCAATATGGCAGTTTTTCCCATTGGTAGTGTTATGAAGCTGACCGATCTTTCGGCGCGTCAAATTCGTTATTATGAAGATCAGGAGTTGATAAAACCTGATCGCAACGAAGGTAATCGTCGGATGTATTCTTTAAATGATATGGATCGGTTGCTTGAGATTAAGGATTATATCTCTGAAGGTCTGAACATTGCTGCCATCAAGAAAAAATATGCTGAACGTGAGGCGAAAGCTAAAAAACCAGTCAGTCAAACTGAGGTACGTCGGGCCCTTCGGAATGAGGTTCTTCAACAAAGTCGCTTTGCTTCTCAACAATCACCTTTTGGTCGCGGTTAGGCAACCGCTAGTCGTCATATATAAGGAGAAAAACCATGCCAATCACAGCTGCAGATATTCGTCGTGAAGTTAAGGATAAAAATGTAACCTTTATCCGTCTTATGTTTTCAGATATTTTGGGAACAATGAAAAACGTCGAAATTCCTGCTACAGATGAACAACTAGACAAGGTCTTGTCAAACAAGGCTATGTTTGATGGATCTTCTATCGAAGGGTTTGTTCGTATCAATGAATCAGATATGTACTTGTACCCTGACCTGGACACATGGACTGTCTTCCCTTGGGGAGATGAGAACGGTAGTGTAGCAGGATTGATCTGTGATGTCTATACAACAGAAGGAGAGCCATTTGCTGGAGATCCTCGAAGCAACCTTAAACGAGCTCTTCATCACATGGAAAAAGTAGGATTCAAATCTTTCAACCTTGGTCCAGAACCAGAATTCTTCCTATTTAAGCTTGATGAAAATGGAGACCCAACTCTCGAGGTGAATGACAAGGGTGGTTACTTTGATTTGGCGCCTACAGACCTTGCCGATAACACTCGTCGTGAGATTGTGAATGTCTTGACCAAGATGGGATTTGAAGTAGAGGCCAGTCACCACGAAGTTGCCGTAGGTCAACATGAGATTGACTTTAAATACGATGAAGTTCTTCGTGCTTGTGATAAGATTCAAATCTTTAAACTTGTTGTAAAAACAATTGCGCGTAAACATGGCTTGTATGCAACCTTTATGGCTAAGCCAAAATTTGGGATTGCTGGTTCCGGTATGCACTGCAATATGTCCTTGTTCGATGCGGAAGGAAACAATGCCTTCTTTGATCCAAATGATCCAAAAGGAATGCAGTTGTCAGAAACAGCTTATCACTTCCTTGGCGGTTTGATCAAGCACGCCTACAACTACACAGCGATCATGAACCCAACTGTTAACTCATACAAACGTTTGGTTCCAGGATATGAAGCGCCTGTTTACATCGCTTGGGCTGGTCGTAACCGTTCTCCGTTGGTGCGCGTTCCTGCTACTCGTGGAATGGGAACTCGTTTGGAGTTGCGCTCAGTAGACCCAATGGCAAACCCATATATTGCTATGGCTGTCCTTTTGGAAGTTGGTTTGCACGGTATTGAAAACAAAATCGAAGCACCAGCTCCAATCGAAGAAAATATCTATATTATGACTGCAGAAGAGCGTAAAGAAGCTGGCATTACTGACCTTCCATCAACTCTTCACAACGCTTTGAAGGCCATGACAGAAGACGAAGTCGTTAAAGCAGCTCTAGGTGAACACATCTACACTAGCTTCCTTGAAGCCAAACGAATTGAGTGGGCAAGCTATGCAACCTTCGTTTCACAATGGGAAATTGATAACTACTTAGATCTATACTAATAGAGAAGAAAGATTGTCTGAGGGTAAGCAGTCATACAGCAGTCTAAGCAATCGAATACTTATAACCCCTAAATTAGCGATTTCGGTCGCTATTTATTTTTCGAAAATCCTCTTGATTCTTTTGCAAATTAGATCTATCATCAAACGTGTAGAAGAAAATCAAGGAGTCACTATAGAAAAATTCAATTTTGAAAACAATATCGGGAAAGAAAACAAACTGCCTCAAATCGAAATCTACAAGCTTACTAACTTTTGCAAGCTTCAAAATTACACATCTGTAAATATTTTTTTGAAAGATATATTTGAACCTATAGTGAATTGAGACTAGAATAGTACACTGTACCTGCTAAAACATTTCTAGAAATTAATTTAACTTTCCTAATCGATTTGTTCACATCTTATTTCAATCTACTATATTATCCTAATAAATGATGATGGCGATCGTTTTGTTTATGCTTGTCGATTTTTGAATCTTGAACGACCACAAGAATATTTCTGCCGAGGTTGCCAAACGAAAAAATCTGAAAATATTGAATTTTAGGACGAACAACTATAGGCAGAAAAAGTGGAGGTTTTGAATATTCGTTTGGAAGTAAAAAATTAAACTATCTACAATCTCATCAGCAATAAACCTATTTTAACTCCATTATCTATAGGCGTATTTTTACGCCTTTTTATATATTTGAAGCACATAAGAAACATTATGAGAAGTTCGCTGATGGAAGTGTTCAAGAAATTGATGTTCCTTATGATATTCCTGAGAATTGGGAGTGGGTGAGGGTTGGTAATATTTGTACTACAAATATTGGGCTGACTTTTAAACCGAGTGAAGTTCAAGAAACAGGAATACCTATCTATAAGGCTAATAATATTAAAAACGGGAAAATTAGCACACTAGATTTAGCCTTTGTATCTGAAAAAACAATAATAAAGGAAAATGAGTGGCTAAACAAAAATGATATTTTAATGGCTGTTAGAAGTGGTAGTAAGCAGCTTGTCGGAAAGACAGCTATTGTCGGAAATTTAAAGACGAAAACGAGTTTTGGTGCATTTATGTCAGTAATTCGTCCTATATCCGTTTCCTCTACTTTTATGAACTATTTTTTTCAATCAAGTCATTTCAGAAGTCAGCTTGACGATGCAAACACAACTACAATTTTTCAAGTTACTCAAAAAATGTTAAAGGAAACTCTCCTCCCCCTTCCATCCCTCGCCGAACAAAAACGGATTGTTGCTCAAATTGAACGATCCTTGAAAAAGGTTGAAATTTACGCTGAAAGCTACAATCAACTACAAAAGTTAGATAAAGAATTTCCAGATAAACTAAAAAAATCTATTCTTCAATATGCTATGCAAGGAAAATTAGTTGAACAAGACCCAAATGATGAATCAGTCGAAGTTTTACTTGAAAAAATACGAGCAGAAAAACAAAAACTCTTTGAAGAAGGCAAGATTAAAAAGAAAGATTTGGAGATTTCAATTGTTTCCCAAGGAGATGATAACTCTTATTATGAGCAGTTACCGAGAAACTGGATGCTTTCAACTCTAGATAGTGTCTCCAATCTCTATACTGGAAATAGTATTAACGCTACTGAAAAGAAAAAATATTTTTCTGGAGTAGATGGGATTAATTATATTGCAACCAAGGATGTCAATTTTGATAACACTATTAATTATGATAATGGTATTAAAATTCCCGATAACTATTTGTCAAAATTCAAAATTAGCTACTTCAATTCTGTATTGCTGTGCTTAGAAGGTGGCAGTGCTGGACGCAAAATAGGATTGTTGAAACAAGATGTCTGCTTTGGTAATAAGTTGTGTAATTTATCATTTTACTACGGAGAAAATAAATTTCTTTATTATTTTCTTCAAAGTCCACAATTTTTAAGTGATTTCCAAGAAAATAAATCTGGAATAATTGGAGGTGTTAGTAAAAATAACTTGGGGAACATATTGATTCCTGTATTACCTAGGAATGAACAAATGCGTATTACCCAGGAAATTGACTTACTTTTTCAAAAAGTTTCTCAACTTTCTGAGTAATAAGTTCCTGTTCCTCAAAAGGGGCTAACGGAATTGATAGCTCGCTCAGTGCAGTTTTAGGAATATTATATAAAGCTTGACCTGATAGTTTAGTTATTGCTTTCAATTGTTTATAGAATAACGGAGAGGACAAGTTAAATAATAGAAATTTTGAAAGAATCTCTGAACTTTCGAAGGGTGTTAATTGGAAAACAAATCCACCAGCCACAACACCATCATAGTCTTTATCAATTCTTGCAAACTTTCCAATATGTTCTAAAGAGGTTGATACAGGTGTTAATAGCTGATTATGTTTTAAATAAACCTGCTCAGAGGAGATGAATTGTGTATCAATGTAGTAATCATTATCCAAAAGAGAAAATTCTAAAGGCTTAATATTACCACCACGTATAATTCTAACACCTTTATTATTAATGCTTAAATCGCCCTTCTTGTAAGAAAGACCTGTATTTATTGAAAAAATATCTTTTATTTTTATAACAACCCAATTCATAGGTATATTCCCATAATAAGAGCCATAATCACAAAAATAACAGGTAGTCAGTTTGACTACCTGTTATTTTTTACCAATTAACAATTTTATCTACAATATTTTGTTGTTCAGTAGCTGTTTTCCTTAGATAAATTCGAGTAGTTTCTATACTTTCGTGTCCCATCAAATCTGCGAGCAAGGCAATATCGTTATACTTCGCTAAAAAATTCTTAGCAAATAAATGCCTAAAAGAATGAGGGTAAATTACTTTAGGATTCATTTTGTATTTATCAGCATAATTTTTTAACTGTTGAGCAACTCCTCTTGCTGTAATTGGTTCGTTAAATTTATTCAAAAATAAATATCCACTTCGGCGATTTTCTGATTCTAACCAACTAAGACAACTATTTCTTAATTTTTTAGGAATGTACAGTCTACGAATTTTACCACCTTTTGAGTAAATGTCAAAATAACCGATTTCTACATGCTCTACTTTTAGTTTAATAAGTTCACTTACACGAGCCCCAGTTGCACCTAAAAACCAAACGACAAAATGCCATTTTAAAATACCATCTTTTTTCAAACTACGTTTAAGAAAAAGGTAATCAGCATGGCTAATGACATCTTCTAAAAACGGTTTTTGCTGTACTTTAACAAATTTTAATTTCAAATCATCATGACCAATAAAGGCCAGATATTTATTTACTCCTTGTAGTCGCAAATTGACAGTTTTAGGTTTAAAATTGTCTAATAAATATCCCTTGTATTCAAATAAATCTTCCATTTTGAGTTCGTAATTCTCCAAGAAAAATCGAACACCATAAAGGTATGATCGCACAGTATTTTCAGCTAAACCAGCTTTCTTCAAATGTAATTCAAAATCTTTCAACGCAAAACTCCTATCTTATGTTTGATAGAAATTCCACCGCACGTAAAACTATTATACTAAATTAGTGCGTCAATAATGGCGAAAGATTTTTCGATTTTATCAACTATTCTGGATTGTTCAGGAAGGGGTGGGAGAGGGATAAGAATAGAAGCAACTTTATCACTATTCAAGTTTTTCACAACAGCTCCACTAATTAGAGATAAAAATTGAGAATAAACTACATTTGATGAAAGAATATAGAATAGGTAATCTCTATTTAATGAGTTTTCATAGTTCGAAATAGCCAACCATCCATCGTGTATTGCACCATCAACATTCAAAATATAAGGTCTACCAAAACTCATAGAATTAGTTAACAAAAATGTACCTTTTTTTACAAATCTAGTTTTGTTAAGCCCTGATTTTTTGATTTTTTCTTTAACATTATTTATATACTTTTCACCCTTTTCAGTATCACCTATTTTTATCCAATTTATTCCATCTACTTCGGAAGTAAGATAATCTTTGATTGGTCGTGGAGAACCACCTCTAACAATTTCAACCAATGTAGAAAACCTCACCCACTCCCAACTTTTTGGTATTTCATAAGGAACTTCCTCATAATAAGAGTTATCATCTCCTTGGGAAACAATTGAAATCTCCAAATCTTTCTTTTTAATCTTGCCTTCTTCAAAGAGTTTTTGTTTTTCTGCTCGTATTTTTTCAAGTAAAACTTCGACTGATTCATCATTTGGGTCTTGTTCAACTAATTTTCCTTGCATAGCATATTGAAGAATAGATTTTTTTAGTTTATCTGGAAATTCTTTATCTAGCTGTTCTAGTCTATTATAACTTTCAGCATATTCATCTACTTTTTCTAAAGCTGATTCGATTACTTCTACTATTCGTTGTTGTTCGGCTAGCGGAGGGATAGCAATTAACAATAGATTAAAATTATAATCATTGATTGCAGGATAACTTGTTCCAGTAGATTTATTATTAACACGATTGATAAAATTATCTGATAATAAATAATATTTCAAATATGTTTCGTTAAGTAAAGTATCCAAAACAATAAATGCTGTACTAGCTATCAAATACTCTTTAAGTTCTCTAACTACAGCAATATTTTTTAGATATGGTCTAACTGTTGAAAATAAGACACTATTCTGCGAAACTAATTTTCTAGCACGGGAAGGCGCTTGTTCAGGTGAAAGATATTGTAGATTTTTATAGTTGATTATATTCTTTTTTCTATCAATACTAGACGTATCTATATACCTAAAGAATTTCTCTGGCTTATTTTGCCCAAAATTCCAATAAATTGATTTTATCCTCACCCACTTCCAATTCTCAGGAATATCATAAGGAACATCAATTTCTTGAGTGCTTCCATCAGCAAACTTCTCATAATGTTTCCCATCATCACCACGAAATATCTCGGTTTCCTTTTTATCTCGTTTGATTTTTCCTTCACTGATAAGTTTTTCTTTTTCAGCTTTAATTCTCTTTAACAATTCACTTGCAGGTTCGTCATTGGGATTTTGCGGCACTAATTTCCCTTCCATCGCTCTTTGGAGAATGCTTGCTTTAAGTTGTTCTGGTGTCATTATTTGTCCTCCAACAACTGCAAAATATCAGCTAATACATTATCAATCTTATGATTTAAAGTTGCTCTTTCCGCTTGATAATTCTGAATCAACTCAAAGGGATTTAAGATTTCCTCTTCCTCTTTTGGAAAACCACACTGATCTAAATTATAATTCAACTCAGCCAATTCACTAGGTGTAAATGATTTAGATTTGTAGAACTTACCTTCCAGAATCTCTTCACGATTTTCCCACCAGTCACGAACAGGATTGAAGTGTTCTGACTTCATCGGCTTAGTTTTCGAGAAATTTTTATAACCATCTGGCATATCTAAACGATAAAACCAAGTTTCTTCTGTTTTCTTTGTTTTATCAAAGAAAAGAATGTTCGTATGGATTCCTGTATACGGTGCAAAGACACTATGAGGCAACCTAATAATCGTATGCAAGTTGAACTCATCTACCAGTTTTTGTTTCAAGCGAGTTTTTACACCTTCACCAAATAGAAAACCATCAGGTAAAATAACTCCAACACGACCATTTTCTTTCAAACGATACATAATGACAGCCATAAATAAATCAGCCGTTTCAGAACTCCGTAATTCTGCTGGAAAGTTATTTTTTATTGTTTCTAATTCTGACCCTCCAAAAGGTGGATTCATCATAATAATGTCAAATTTTTCATCATCCGTATATTCACGAACATTTTTCTCCAAAGTATTTCCATGAACAATTTTAGGGTCATCAATTTCGTGAAGAAACAGATTTGTAACTGCTAAAAGATGAGGAAATGCTTTCTTTTCAATACCAAAAACAGCTGTATTATATTTTTTGGTATCTTCACTAGTTTTACGTTGACTACTTAAACGGTTCAGAGTCGAAGTCAAGAAGCCTCCTGTTCCGCAAGCAAGGTCTGCCATTGATTCTCCAAGTTTTGGGTCAAGAACTTCGGCGATAAAATCAGTCGCTGCACGTGGCGTATAAAATTCTCCTGAGTTCCCAGCATTTTGAATATCTTTAAGAATTTTTTCGTAAATATCATTAAACGAATGACGATCTTCAGGGCTATTGAAATCAACTTCATCAATAACATTGATGACTTGGCGTAACAAGACGCCATTTTTCATATAGTTGTTCGCATCTTCAAAAGCTGATTTAACAATCGTTTTTCGAATAGGCATATTTGAAGTTATTTCAAGCTCTTTCAACTCTTTGAATAACTTGTTATTGACAAAATCAAGTAATTCATCGCCTGTCAATACCCGTTCCCCATTTTGAGCATGAGCCCAATTCCGCCATTTTAATTCCTCTGGGATAATTGACTCATACTCGTCTTCTTCTAATTCCCAAACCATTTCACGGCTATCATAAATTTTTAAGAATAATAACCAAGACATTTGCTCAATACGTTGAGCATCACCATTAACACCAGCATCGTTTCGAGTGATATCTTGAATTCTTTTTACAAATGATGTAATTGACATACTTTCCTTTCATTAAGCTACTGTAAATAGCTCTTTCTCCAATTCTTTAATTGCTTGTAAATATCGTTTTTTATCTCCAAAATAAGTATTGATGATTTTGAAGGTTCCACCATATATCTGAAATTCTGGAAGTTTTAATGTTTCAATGCTTTCGAGTTCTCCAATACCTTTATCCATGTATTTGTCCAGTAAAATTTCCAAAACAGCACGCGCTTCCTCACTATATTTATATAAATATCCGCTTTGTTTGAGTTTATTGATACGTTCCGTTTTGGTTAATTCTTTTTGACCATAGGCAAGTTTTAGGAGTAAATCAAAATCATCGATTTCTTGTTCTGATATTCCCTCCGACTCTCGAATAGCATCTAGATAAACTCCTTTTTTATAAAGTTCGTCTAAGATAAGCTTCTTTTTATCCGCCGTATGCCAAACTGTGATAAAATCGTTCAAAGTGGCGTAGCTACCTAAGATATTCTTCCGAGTGTAGTCGGTCAGGCTTTCGGTAATCAGTTTCCCGTTTTCGTCCAATACTTGAACAGTAGAATTAAGAATGGTAACCTGCTTATCTGTAACGATATATTTTTCTACTGGGTCACCACCTTCGTTTACAAAACCAGGTGTAGTACCATTGTTTGTTTTTGCGCCCGTTTCCAGAACCTTCACTGGTTCACCATCAAAATCAGGGTCAGCAAACAAATTGGTAACATTTCGAAAATCAATAATCGTAAAAAATTCTTTCCCCTTTTGAGGATAAAGACGTGTGCCACGACCAATAATTTGTTTAAATTCAGTCATGGATTGGATATTAGAGTCTAAAACAATCAAACGACATGTTTTGGCATTAACTCCTGTCGTTAATAATTTAGACGTTGTTACAATAGCGGGAAAATTAGAATTGACATCCATAAAGTTATCCAGTTGAGCTTTTCCTTCAGCGTTGTCACCAGTTACTTGCATGACATAACGATAGTCTTCTTGGACTAAGTCTAGATTCTCTTTTACAAGTGCAGCACGCATTCGTTCGGCATGGTCAATATCAACACAAAAAACAATTGTTTTATCAAATCGTGCATTGTTTTGCTTCATATAATCAGAAACAAACTTGGCAACTCTTTGTGTTCTATCATCAATGACAATGGTTTTGTCAAAATCTTTCCTGCCGTAGTACCTATCTTCTATTAATTGTCCGTTAGAATCAACTTTTCCAGTTTCTGGGCGATAACCATCCACATCCACATCTAAATTAACCCTCATAACACGATATGGAGCCAAAAAACCATCCTCGATTCCCTGTTTTAAACTATAAGTATAGATTGGCTCACCAAAGTATTCTGTATTGGAAGCATTCTTGGTTTCTTTAGGAGTAGCGGTCATCCCAATCTGTGTAGCAGAACTGAAATAATCAATCACCTTACGCCAGTTACTGTCTTCCTTAGCTGAACCACGGTGCGCTTCATCAATTATGATTAAATCAAAGAAGTCTTTGTCAAACTTTTGATAATGTGTTTCAGTTCCATCTTCACCAGTTAGTTGCTGATAAAGCCCTAGATAAATTTCAAAAGAATTTAATTTTTCAGGAGCAGTCAAAAGCTTTGGTGTAATTTTCGTCATTACCTTTTCGAATGGCTTAAAGTCTTCAGCCATCGTTTGGTCCACTAAGATGTTTCTATCCGCTAAGAATAAAACTCGTTTAGCCAAACCAGCTTTTCGAAGGCGATGAATAATTTGAAAAGCCATGAACGTTTTTCCTGTTCCTGTTGCCATCACAAACATTACTCGTTTTTGCCCTCTGGCAACTGTTTCAATAGTACGGTTGATAGCTATTTGCTGATAATAGCGTGGCGTTTTCATTGAGAAGGCGTCTGTATAGTATGGAGTTGAGATAGCTTCTGTAATTTCGTACGTCAATCCTTTTTCCTTCGTCATACGAGAAAATAATTCTTCACGAGTAGGGAATTCGTCTAACTCCAGCTCACGTTCTTCTCTCGTGATACGGTCGTGTTCAATAAAGCCATCACCATTCGAAGAATAAACAAAGGGAACATCTAAAATCTCTCCATATTCAATAGCTTGTTGTAATCCTGCTCGAACGCTGTGTTTATTATCCTTTGCCTCAACAATTGCAATTCGAGTTCCAAATTGATAATACAGTGAATAGTCTGATTTTTTTCCTTCTTTGCGACGAGCCTTATCTCCTCTAACCTCAATTCGACCATCAGTGAAGTACTCTTCGTAAGCGATATGCTCACCATTTTTCCATCCTTTGGATACAATAGCAGGAGTGATGAAATTTGCTTTAATATCCTCCTCACTCATTTCTTTCTTAGACTTTATAAACTCAACCATATTGAACCTCCGCATTCTAAAAATCTACTTCTCCATAAAATAAACTATCAGAACAAATTATAATTCTATTATATCATACTTATAAAAATACTCTGCTAAATTGTTGAAAATAAGTATACAATATACTTTAGCATCCCGTCAGATTATCTCCGCATAACACCGCTATTTTTCGCTGTTTTCGGCAGGCGACTTATTATAATTCTACAAGCACTTTCAGTCGAGCTGGTGAGCTATTTTTCAAAAATAAATAATCACATTTAAACATTTTGAAAGTATAAAATATCTACATCAGCAGTTCAAAAATTAGCGTAAATTTCACCATAATATTTTTGTTTAAATAAAGATTATTTTATGTCAAGCGCATTTTAATAATGCGGATGCTTCCTATTTTGCTTCTCGTTTCAGTGCTACTGCCGGTTTTTTCAAAGTTACTCAGTGGAGGATGTTCTTTCAGTTGGGGAATGTTTTTGATTGTTAGCATAGACTGTACTTTATTGATCGTTTTTGCGATTCAGATTTCTTATATTTTTTGGAGATTGTTTCAAAAGTGGAAAGAATTATCTGATAAATAAAATCAAGCATGTTTTCTAGTTTGGAGGTTAGACAATGAATAGCAAAGTACAATTTCGAATGTTTACCATTTTTGATTTGGATAAGGTAGAAGATTATTTGCATGAGATGCATTTGAAAGGTTGGAAATTTAAATCGAATCGTTTTGGTTTTTTCTATTTTGAACAATGCCGACCAGATTATGTGATTTACCGTGTGTGGAATACTAGCTACCTTAGAAAAAATGAGGTGGATTTACAAAGTATTAAGGATAGAGGATGGGAATTTGTGGAAAATTGTTCTTATTCTGTTTTTCGAAAAGCAACTTGTGATGTAGATTTAAATGATCGATTTTTCATGGATAATCGTCTTAGATGGGATGGTGTGAAAACAGCTACAGTTTCTATCTCTGGCGGTCTAGTTGTTTGTATGAGCCTGTTTCGCGAAAGTCTCTCTCAGTCTTTCTTCATTATTTTTGCCCTATATGCTCTCATGATTACTTATCTAATCTATAGTTTTTACAGACTTAAACGAAAATATCTGCTTGATTGACAATAGTTTCTAGGTCTTTAGACCGATTTTTAGCACTCTTGATAAAAGAGTGCTAATTTTTTTAGTTTTTGTCTTGACATTCTCTTTTAAGGGTGTATAATAGAATTATAAGTTAGCACTCGGATGCACAGAGTGCTAAAAAATCTGACAGAGAGGAGTGACAAGATGGTTACAGAACGTCAGCAGAATATTTTAAATCTGATTGTTGACATCTTTACCAAAACGCACGAACCTGTTGGATCTAAGGCCTTGCAAGAGTCTATCAACTCTAGTAGTGCTACCATTCGAAATGATATGGCAGCTCTAGAAAAGCAAGGTTTGCTTGAAAAAGCCCATACCTCTAGTGGTCGGATGCCGAGCGTAGCTGGTTTTCAGTACTACGTCAAACACTCGCTAGCCTTTGATCGCTTAGCAGAAAATCAAGTATATGAGATAGTCAAGGCCTTTGATCAAGAGTTCTTCAAACTTGAGGATATCCTTCAAGAGGCAACGAAAATCTTGTCAGACTTGAGTGGCTGTACAGTTGTAGCACTGGATGTAGAGCCAAGTAGGCAGAAGCTAACGGCTTTTGATATGGTTGTTCTCGGACAACATACCGCTTTAGCTGTATTTACCCTAGATGAGTCACGAACAGTTACAAGTCAGTTTTTAATTCCAAGAAATTTTTTACAGGAAGATTTAAACAGACTTAAGACCATGATTCAGGAACGTTTCTTAGGGCAAACAGTTCTGGATATTCACTACAAGATTCGGACAGAGATCCCGCAGATTATCCAACGTTACTTTACAACGACGGACAACGTTATGGATCTCGTCGAACATATCTTCAAAGAAATGTTCAATGAAAATATCGTGGTTTCTGGGAAAGTCAATCTTTTGAATTTTGCTAATTTAGCGGCCTATCAATTTTTTGATCAGCCACAAAAAGTAGCTTTGGAAATTCGAGAGAATCTGATTGGCGACCAGATGCAAAGTGTCCGAGTTGCGGATAGCCAAGAATCTTGTCTTGCTGACTTAGCAGTGATTAGCAGTAAGTTCCTGATTCCCTATCGTGGATTTGGAATTCTTGCGATTATAGGTCCGGTAAATCTGGATTATCAACAATTGGTCAATCAACTCAATGTTGTCAATCGAGTTCTAACCATGAAGTTGACGGATTTTTACCGCTATCTCAGCAGTAATCACTATGAAGTGAATTGAGATTGAAATCATTAAAGGAGGCGAAAATGGCCCAAGATATAAAAAATGAAGAAGTAAAAGAAGAGGAAGTTGTTGAATCAGTAGAAGAAACAACTCCTGAGAAGTCTGAATTGGACTTGGCAAATGAACGTGCCGAAGAGTTTGAAAACAAATACCTTCGTGCTCATGCAGAAATGCAAAACATTCAGCGACGTGCCAACGAAGAACGCCAACTCTTGCAACGCTATCGCAGTCAAGATTTGGCGAAAGCAATCTTGCCATCATTGGACAACCTCGAACGTGCCCTTGCTGTTGAAGGCTTGACAGATGATGTGAAGAAGGGTTTGGAAATGGTCCAAGAAAGTTTGGTACATGCTCTGAAAGAAGAAGGAATCGAGGAAATCGCAGCGGACGGGGAATTTGACCATAACTACCACATGGCCATCCAAACCTTGCCTGCTGATGACGAACATCCAGCAGACACCATCGCACAAGTCTTCCAAAAAGGCTACAAACTCCATGACCGTATCTTAAGACCGGCTATGGTAGTCGTGTATAACTAGGCTAGAGAACTTAAAAACCTTGTCCGAAACGACACTAAACTATGAAAGAAAGATAAGAAACGGTTCGGCTTTACCAATAGTGAGCGTAGCGAACCAAAGGCGATACTCTTCGCCGTGGCGGTATTTTCGCAAACTTTGAGACCTGAGGCTCAAAGTTTAGTCAAAGAGATTGACGAAGTCAAGCTCTGACGGCGTCGCCACTTAAGAAGAGTATCAAAAAGAAAAAAGAATATAAAATTTAAGGAGAAAAACACATGTCTAAAATTATCGGTATTGACTTAGGTACAACAAACTCAGCAGTTGCAGTTCTTGAAGGAACTGAAAGCAAAATTATCGCAAACCCAGAAGGAAATCGTACAACTCCATCTGTAGTGTCATTCAAAAACGGTGAAATCATCGTTGGTGACGCTGCAAAACGTCAAGCAGTAACAAATCCAGATACAGTTATCTCTATCAAATCTAAGATGGGTACTTCTGAAAAAGTTTCTGCTAACGGTAAAGAATACACTCCACAAGAAATCTCAGCTATGATTCTTCAATACTTGAAAGGTTACGCTGAAGAATACCTTGGTGAAAAAGTAACTAAAGCAGTTATCACAGTTCCAGCTTACTTCAACGATGCTCAACGTCAAGCAACAAAAGACGCTGGTAAAATTGCTGGTCTTGAAGTAGAACGTATCGTCAACGAACCAACTGCAGCAGCCCTTGCTTACGGTTTGGATAAGACTGACAAAGAAGAAAAAATCTTAGTATTCGACCTTGGTGGTGGTACATTTGACGTATCTATCCTTGAATTAGGTGATGGTGTCTTCGATGTATTGGCAACTGCAGGGGATAACAAACTCGGTGGTGACGACTTTGACCAAAAAATCATCGACCACTTGGTAGCAGAATTCAAGAAAGAAAACGGCATTGACTTGTCAACAGACAAGATGGCTCTTCAACGTTTGAAAGATGCAGCAGAAAAAGCGAAGAAAGACCTTTCTGGTGTGACTTCAACTCAAATCAGCTTGCCATTTATCACTGCTGGTGAGGCTGGACCTCTTCACTTGGAAATGACCTTGACTCGTGCTAAATTCGATGATTTGACTCGTGATCTCGTAGAACGTACAAAAGTTCCAGTTCGTCAAGCCCTTTCAGATGCAGGTTTGAGCTTGTCAGATATTGACGAAGTCATCCTTGTTGGTGGTTCAACTCGTATCCCTGCCGTAGTTGAAGCTGTTAAAGCTGAAACTGGTAAAGAACCAAACAAATCAGTAAACCCTGATGAAGTTGTTGCTATGGGTGCTGCGATCCAAGGTGGTGTGATCACTGGTGATGTGAAAGACGTTGTCCTTCTTGACGTAACACCATTGTCACTTGGTATTGAAACAATGGGTGGAGTCTTTACAAAACTTATCGATCGCAACACTACTATTCCAACATCTAAATCACAAGTCTTCTCAACTGCAGCAGACAACCAACCAGCTGTTGATATCCATGTTCTTCAAGGTGAGCGCCCAATGGCAGCAGATAACAAGACTCTAGGACGCTTCCAATTGACAGATATCCCAGCTGCACCTCGTGGTATCCCACAAATCGAAGTAACATTCGACATCGACAAGAACGGTATCGTATCTGTTAAGGCCAAAGATCTTGGAACTCAAAAAGAACAAACAATTGTTATCCAATCAAACTCAGGTTTGACAGACGAAGAAATCGATCGCATGATGAAAGATGCAGAAGCAAACGCTGAAGCAGATAAGAAACGTAAAGAAGAAGTAGACCTTCGTAACGAAGTAGACCAAGCTATCTTTGCGACTGAAAAGACAATCAAAGAAACTGAAGGCAAAGGCTTCGATGCAGAACGTGATGCTGCACAAGCTGCCCTTGATGATCTTAAGAAAGCTCAAGAAGACAACAACTTGGATGAAATGAAAGCAAAACTTGAAGCATTGAACGAAAAAGCTCAAGGACTTGCGGTTAAACTCTACGAACAAGCCGCAGCAGCACAACAAGCTCAAGCAGGAGCAGAAGGTGCCCAAGCAACAGGAAACGCAGGCGGCGATGACGTCGTAGACGGAGAGTTTACTGAAAAGTAACTCGTTAAGAATGACTGATCACTAAAGTGATTGTCATTCTACGGCAATCGCTATGGCGACTTGCCTAAACGCCTTGCTAGTTCAAAAACAAAGTATAATCGACTTTGTTTTTTGAACGTCGTAAAGATAGGAAGAAATCCAGAGGTTGCAACCCAGCCTCTGTTTTTCGGTAAAATGGGACGATACTAATATTTTAGTTCGTTTCGCAATACTAGAAAGAAAGGAACAAAGGTGTTCGCAACTGAACACGGGTTCCAAAGTTTCTAATTCAATATAAAAGAAAGGAACTGAACCCGACCTAAATTCTCGGAAAAAATATAAATCTGTCTAGGAGCATCGCTCCTGCGTTAGATTTCCTATTTTTCAGTCGAATTTTACGGTCTTGGTATCTTAAATGAACAATACTGAATTTTATGACCGTTTGGGCGTTTCAAAGAATGCATCTCAAGATGAGATCAAGAAAGCCTATCGGAAATTATCTAAAAAATATCACCCAGATATCAACAAAGAACCTGGTGCTGAGGAAAAGTACAAGGAAGTTCAAGAAGCTTATGAGACCTTAAGTGATGAACAGAAACGTGCTGCCTATGACCAATTCGGTGCTGCTGGTGCCAATGGTGGTTTTGGTGGTGCAGGCGGTTTCGGTGGCTTCGATGGTGCAGGTGGTTTTGGCGGTTTTGAAGATATCTTCTCAAGTTTTTTCGGCGGAGGCGGTTCTTCTCGCAATCCAAACGCTCCTCGTCAAGGTGATGACCTCCAGTATCGCGTCAATTTGACTTTTGAAGAAGCCATCTTTGGTACTGAAAAAGAAGTCAAATACAATCGTGAATCAAGCTGTCGTACTTGTAACGGATCAGGTGCTAAGCCGGGTACAAGTCCAGTTACTTGTGGACGCTGTCACGGTTCTGGTGTTATCAATGTCGATACCCAAACACCACTTGGTATGATGCGCCGTCAAGTAACCTGTGATGTCTGTCATGGTCGCGGGAAAGAAATCAAAGATCCATGTACAACTTGTCATGGAACAGGTCATGAAAAACAAGCCCACAGTGTCCATGTAAAAATTCCAGCAGGTGTCGAAACAGGTCAACAAATCCGTTTAGCGGGTCAAGGGGAGGCAGGCTTTAACGGTGGTCCTTATGGAGACTTGTATGTGGTGGTTTCTGTAGAACCGAGCGATAAATTTGAGCGTGAAGGAACAACTATTTTCTACAAGTTAAACATCAATATCGTCCAAGCAACTCTCGGTGATACTGTCGATATCCCAACTGTTCACGGTGATGTTGAATTGGTGATTCCAGAAGGGACTCAAACCGGTAAAAGATTCCGTTTGCGTGGTAAGGGTGCACCGAGTCTTCGTGGCGGTGCTGTCGGGGACCAATACGTGACTGTTAATGTCGTGACTCCAACAGGCTTGAACGAACGTCAAAAAGCAGCCTTGAAAGAATTCGCAGCTGCAGGTGATTTGAAAGTTAATCCAAAGAAAAAAGGCTTCTTTGACCATATTAAGGATGCCTTTGAAGGAGAATAAAACACAAAAAGAGCCATAAGGCTCTTTTTGTGTTGTCTTGAAAAATTTAGCTTCAGAAAATCATTTTCCAGTTAGTCTACTATTTATACTTTTGAGTGAGCAAGCCAGCTTCATCCATTTCCTGGATGAGTTGCTTGAGTTCCGCTTCTTTACTAGGTTTCACGGTGACAGTATCAATATGCTTAATCGCCGAATTATCCTGAATATCTACCAAGGTCAAAGCTTTTTCATAGAATGCGACACCCTTTTTTAGGCTCTCCTGATCCTTCCAATATAGAATTGAGTAATTAGGATTTGGTTTCTTTCCGATTTCTTGTAAATAATTCCTACTTTCCTTCTCTAAAAATTGGGATAAACCATGATTGAACAAGTTATCCCCTACTTTATAGTAAGAAATATCTCCTGTCTGTAGAACATAGACTTTGAGTCGGTTTTTAGTGAGGTTTGGACTTTCTTTAAGGACGGGGTGGCTATTGATAACCTCGTCTGAGAAAGTCACATAAAAATCTAAGCCTCCTCCCTCATATTGATAACTTCCATTTGATTCTACTTTCTCAGGAGGCATGTCAAGGGAGATAAAGATTTGTTTTAAGGCTTCATTTCCTTCTCGGATGTCACTTGGTGAGGCCTTGAAAAGATTGGACAGTATTAGAAATACTAGGGCGACAAGAAGACAGAGGCCACCAGAAATAATTAGGATTACTCGCATCAGAACTTTTAAAAATTGTTTCAATTTTATTCCCTCCCTTTTCTGTTAGGAATTGGTAATCCAAGATGAATTTAAGGGGATATAAGGAAAGTTGGATGCTTTCTTTTTAGTTTTCTTCAGTTTCTCGTAGTTCTTTTATCACAGCAAGTCTTGCTTGGATGTCTTTTTCTAAGACTTTAAATTTGTAAGTGAGGTCTTCTTGGTATTCCTTGATGACTTCTTTTTGTTGATCGATAATTTGTAAGCTATTTTGGATAACATCTAAATCACCTTTGATTGCTTCAACGCGATCAGTTGTATCTAAAACTTCTTCGGTGATAACTTCGCGATTTTTAACGAGGAGGTAAGATCCGACTGCTGATCCAGCAAAAAGTAGTAAATTTGATAGTTTCATAGGAACTCCTTAAGCGTTTTTGATCGTTTCAGCGACTTGGGCAAGTTTGTCAAAGTCAGGTTCATGGGTGACAAAGTCAATTTTTAGGTCATCATCTGCACTATAACGAGGAACGAGGTGGACATGGGTATGAAAAACGGTTTGTCCAGCGACTTCTTCGCAGTTGGCGATGATATTCATGCCTTCAGCTTGAGTAGCCTTCATGACTTTTTGAGCAATGACTGGAATCTTTGCAAAGAGTTGGCTAGCGCTCGTCGCATCCATTTCTAAAAGGTTGCGATAGTGTTCTTTAGGTACGACCAAGGTATGACCAGGTGTTACTTGTGAGATATCAAGGAAGGCAAGAACTTGATCATCTTCGTAAACCTTTGATGCGGGAATCTCCCCTGCGATAATTTTACAAAAAATACAATCTGACATAAAAACCACCTCTAGTGTATTGAATTTTGATATAATATAGCTACATTATACCAGATTTGGAGAAAATATGTTAGAAATTAAAAACCTGACAGGTGGCTATGTTCATGTCCCTGTCTTGAAAGATGTGTCCTTTACAGTCGAGAGTGGACAGTTGGTCGGTTTGATTGGGCTCAATGGTGCAGGAAAATCAACGACCATCAATGAAATTATTGGACTTTTGACACCTTATAGTGGAGAAATAAACATCGACGGACTAACTTTAGGTGCCAATTCTCGAGAATATCGTCAGCAGATTGGTTATATTCCTGAAACTCCTAGTTTGTACGAGGAATTGACTCTCAGAGAGCATATTGAGACAGTTGCTATGGCCTATGGTATCGAGCAAAATCTAGCTTTTGAACGTGTAGAGCCGCTTTTAAAAATGTTCCGTTTGGATCAAAAATTGGATTGGTTCCCGGTTCATTTTTCCAAAGGGATGAAGCAAAAGGTTATGATTATCTGTGCCTTTGTCGTGGATCCTAGTCTCTTTATCGTAGACGAACCTTTCCTTGGTCTTGATCCTTTGGCGATTTCAGATTTGATTCAACTTCTAGAAGCGGAAAAGAAAAAAGGAAAGTCTATCCTTATGAGTACCCACGTTCTTGATTCTGCTGAAAAGATGTGTGACTCTTTTGTCATTCTTCACAAAGGTCAAGTAAGAGCCAAAGGAAATCTCCAACAACTCCGAGAAGCCTTTGATATGCCAGAAGCAAGCCTCAATGATATCTATTTGGCTCTGACCAAAGAGGAGGAGCTATGAAGGACTTGTTTTTAAAACGAAAGCAGGAATTTCGCAAGGAATGCTTGGGCTATCTCCGTTATGTGCTCAATGATCATTTTGTCTTATTTTTGTTGGTGTTGTTAGGATTTTTGGCCTACCAGTACAACCAGTTGCTCCAACACTTTCCTGAGAATCATTTCCCAATCCTAATTTTGATTGGGATGATATCTATTTTACTTTTGCTTTGGGGTGGTATTGCGACCTATCTTGAAGCGCCTGACAAACTATTTCTTTTAGTTGCTGAAGAAGAAGTGAGAGAACACATCCAGAAGCAAAGTCTGATTTCTTTCATCTTTTGGGTCAGTGTACAGACTCTCTTTTTGCTCCTGTTTGCGCCTTTATTCTTAGCCATGGGTCTTGGGTTGCCGATTTTTGGAGTCTATCTCCTTGTCTTGGGGATAGTAAAATATGTGATTTTTCGCCAAAAGTCTAGCAACTTTTTCCTTGGAAATGGACTTGACTGGGATTATGTCATTGCCCAGGAAAGCAAACGTAAGCAGTTCTTGCTTCGATTTTTTGCTCTCTTTACCCAGGTCAAGGGAATTTCAAATAGTGTTAAGCGTCGAGCTTATCTGGACTTTATCCTCAAGGGAGTTCAGAAAGTGCCAGGAAAAATCTGGCAGAATCTTTATCTCCGCTCCTATCTTAGAAATGGAGATTTATTCGCCCTTAGTCTGCGACTCATAATCCTATCTTTGACCGCTCTCATCTTCATTGAGCAATCTTGGATTGCAGTCGCAATTGTAATTTTATTCAATTATCTTTTGTTATTCCAGCTTCTAGCCCTCTATCATGCCTTTGACTATCAATATTTGACGCAATTATTCCCAGTAGGTACGGGGCAAAAAGAGAAAGGCTTGAAGGAAATTTTGAGAGCGATTGGGTTTTTTGTATTAATCTTGGAAAGTCTCATAGGATTGCTTGTTTTTAAGGACAAAATTCTTGTTCTAGCACTTGTGGGAGCAAGTCTTGTCTTGCAATTTCTTTATTTGCCGTATCAACTGAGAAGATTGGTTGACGAATAGCATAAAAATTAGTAGAATAATAAGGAAACTTTATTCGGAGGAAAGAAATGGACTTGGGTGATATTGAGCTAACGCTAACCCCGATATCTGGGAAGAGCGGAAAAGCTTATATGGGAAGTTATCCTGATGGAAAACGTGTTTTTATAAAAATGAATACTTCTCCAATCCTGCCTGGTTTAGCTAGAGAGCAAATTGCACCACAATTGCTCTGGAGTCGTCGTTTACCAGACGGCCGTGATATGTCCGCTCAGGAATGGTTGACAGGAAAAATTTTGACGCCAAGCGATATGAACCGTAAACAAATTATCGATATTTTGACACGTTTACACTGTTCACGTCCCTTAATGACCCAGTTGACACGATTGGGATATGCAATGGAAACACCTTCGGATTTACTTCAGTCATGGGTAAACAAGGCTCCGGATGCTTTAAAAAACAACCAGTATCTACGTATGGTTTTAGGTGATTTGCGTGAGAATCTTCCTGGTTTTAGGGAAGACTATGCAACCATAGTCCATGGGGATGTCCGTCATAGCAACTGGTTTGAGACAGAGAGTGGCTTGATTTATTTAGTAGATTGGGATTCCGTTCGCTTGACTGACCGTATGTTTGATGTGGCCTATCTGCTCTGTCACTATATTCCAGAGTATCAGTGGCAAGAATGGTTAGCTAATTATGGCTATAAGTATAATCAAACTGTCTTGAATAAGTTATATTGGTACGCTCAACTGTCATTTTTGAGCCTCATTACTAAATACTATGAAAATCAAGATTTGGATAATGTAAATCGGGAAATCTATGCTTTGCGTAGCTTCCGAGATAAGTATGGAAAGAAAAAATGAGAGTTAGAAATCGTAAAGGTGCAACAGAACTGCTAGAGGCTAATCCGCAGTACGTTGTTTTAAATCCCACAGAGGCTAAAGGTAAGTGGCGAGATTTGTTTGG
This sequence comes from Streptococcus infantis, assembly GCF_964243025.1. Classification (GTDB taxonomy): domain Bacteria; phylum Bacillota; class Bacilli; order Lactobacillales; family Streptococcaceae; genus Streptococcus; species Streptococcus infantis_N. The sequence continues at coordinate 196,089 of NZ_CAXTDJ010000002.1, read as the reverse complement.
CAATGACAATCCAATCCATGTAGAGGTGGGTAGTGGCAAAGGTGCTTTTGTAACAGGAATGGCCAAACAAAATCCGGATATCAACTATATCGGGATTGATATTCAGAAATCTGTATTAAGCTATGCTTTGGACAAGGTGCTAGAAGTTGGAGTTCCAAATATCAAACTTCTATGGGTTGATGGTTCAGAATTGACCAATTATTTTGAAGATGGTGAAATTGACCGCTTGTATTTGAATTTCTCGGATCCATGGCCTAAAAAACGCCATGAGAAGCGTCGTTTGACTTATAAGAGCTTCTTGGATACTTTCAAACGAATCTTACCTGAACACGGTGAAATTCATTTCAAGACAGATAATCGTGGCTTGTTTGAATATAGCTTAGTGAGTTTTTCACAATATGGCATGAAACTCAATGGCGTTTGGCTAGATTTGCATGCTAGTGATTTTGAAGGAAATGTCATGACTGAGTATGAGCAAAAGTTCTCAAGTAAGGGGCAAGTTATCTACCGACTTGAAGCAAAATTTTAAGAAAAAGCTTGAATCCAAGCTATTTGGGTGCTTATGCTTTACATTAGTACATAAAAGTGCTATACTATTAGCAAGAATATAAGAAAGAGAGGCGGGGAGATATCTTCGCCTCTTGCTTATGAGGAGGTGGACGCAATCGCAACGATCGTTGAATTAGTCAGAGAAGTCGTAGAACCTGTTATTGAAGCTCCTTTTGAACTCGTAGATATCGAGTATGGAAAGATTGGCAGTGACATGATTCTTAGTATTTTTGTAGACAAGCCTGAAGGAATCACCTTGAATGATACGGCAGACTTGACTGAAATTATCAGTCCTGTCCTAGATACTATCAAGCCGGATCCCTTCCCAGAACAATATTTCCTTGAAATTACCAGTCCAGGATTGGAGCGTCCTTTGAAAACCAAGGAAGCAGTCGCTGGAGCGGTTGGGAAATACATCCATGTCGGGCTCTATCAAGCCATCGATAAGCAAAAGGTTTTTGAAGGAACCTTGTTGTCCTTTGAAGAGGATGAGTTGACTATGGAATATATGGATAAAACGCGCAAGAAAACAGTCCAAATTCCATATAACTTGGTATCAAAAGCACGTTTAGCAGTAAAATTATAGAAAAGAAAGGATAGCTTTTGAGAATTCAAAAGTAAAAAGAACATGAGTAAAGAAATGCTAGAGGCCTTCCGCATTTTGGAAGAAGACAAGGGAATCAAGAAAGAAGATATCATCGACGCAGTAGTAGAATCACTTCGCTCTGCTTATCGTAGACGCTATGGTCAATCAGACAGCGTAGCTATCGACTTCAACGAAAAAACAGGTGACTTTACAGTCTACACTGTCCGCGAAGTTGTTGATGAAGTATTTGATAGCCGTTTGGAAATCAGTTTGAAAGATGCTCTTGCCATTAATTCAGCCTATGAGCTTGGTGACAAAATCAAATTTGAAGAAGCACCAGGAGAGTTTGGTCGTGTAGCAGCTCAGTCTGCGAAACAAACCATCATGGAAAAAATGCGCAAGCAAACACGTGCTATTACCTACAATACATACAAAGAACATGAACAAGAAATCATGTCAGGTACAGTAGAACGCTTTGACAACCGTTTCATCTATGTCAACCTTGGCAGTATCGAAGCCCAATTGTCAAAACAAGACCAAATTCCTGGAGAAGTTTTTGCTTCTCATGATCGTATCGAAGTCTATGTATACAAAGTTGAAGACAACCCTCGTGGAGTTAACGTCTTTGTTAGCCGTAGCCATCCAGAAATGATTAAACGCTTGATGGAACAAGAAATTCCAGAAGTTTACGACGGAACCGTTGAAATCATGAGCGTAGCCCGTGAAGCAGGTGATCGTACGAAAGTTGCTGTTCGTAGCCACAATCCTAACGTTGATGCTATCGGAACAATCGTTGGACGTGGTGGTGCTAACATCAAGAAAATCACTAGCAAATTCCACCCAGCTCGCTACGATGCTAAGAGCGACCGCATGGTACCTGTAGAAGAAAACATCGACGTTATCGAGTGGGTAGCAGATCCAGCTGAGTTTATCTACAATGCCATTGCTCCTGCAGAAGTTGACCAAGTTATCTTTGATGAAAACGATAGCAAGCGTGCCTTGGTCGTCGTTCCAGATAACAAACTATCTCTTGCAATCGGTCGTCGTGGACAAAACGTTCGCTTGGCAGCTCACTTGACTGGATACCGTATCGATATCAAGTCTGCAAGTGAATTTGAAGCTATGGAAGAAGCAGGTCAAGTTGATTTCGCTGATACAGACGAATTGACAGAAGAATAAAAGCTGCAAGAGGAGGGAAAGATGAAAACAAGAAAAATCCCTTTGCGCAAGTCTGTTGTTTCTAACGAGGTGATCGATAAGCGAGATTTACTTCGTATTGTCAAGAACAAAGAAGGAGAGGTCTTTATCGACCCGACAGGCAAGGCTAATGGCCGTGGCGCTTATATCAAGCTAGACAATGCAGAAGCCCTAGAGGCTAAAAAGAAAAAAGTCTTTAACCGTAGCTTTAACATGGAAGTTGAAGAAAGTTTTTATGACGAGTTGATCGCTTATGTTGATCACAAAGTAAAAAGAAGAGAGTTAGGACTTGAATAAGCAAAAAGTAAGTAATCTCTTGGGACTTGCTCAACGAGCAGGGAAAATTATCTCGGGTGAAGAAATGGTTGTCAAAGCCATTCAGGAACAGAAAGCTAAGCTGGTATTTCTAGCGCATGATGCTGCTCCCAACCTGACCAAGAAGATTCAAGATAAAAGTCACTATTATCAAGTAGAAGTTGTAACCGTGTTTTCAACACTGGAATTAAGCATAGCAGTTGGAAAATCAAGAAAGGTTCTGGCTGTGACAGATGCTGGATTTACAAAGAAAATGAGGTCTCTTATGGAATAGAAGAGGAGGACATGATTTGTCTAAGAAAAGATTGTACGAAATCGCAAAAGAACTTGGAAAAGAAAGTAAGGAAGTTGTAGCGCGTGCAAAAGAGTTGGGCTTGGAGGTGAAGAGCCACTCGTCAAGCGTTGAAGTTGCTGCTGCTGAAAAAATCGTTGCTAGTTTTAAGCCTGCTGCTCCTAAAGCAGAAGCAAAACCTGTAGCACCAAAAGCAAATGAAGCGAAGGTGGAAAGTAAACCAGCTACGCCAGCAACTCCAAAGGAAGAAAAAGTTGTAGCTGCTAGACCACAAAGCCGAAACTTTAAGGCGGAACGTGAAGCGCGTGCCAAAGAGCAAGCAGAGCGACGCAAGCAAAACAAGGGAAACAACCGTGACCAACAACAAAACGGGAACCGTCAAAAAAATGACAACCGTAATGGTGGAAAACCTGGTCAAGGAAACCGCGACAACCGTCGTTTTAATGATCAAGGGAAGAAACCACAAGGTCAAGAAAATCGTGGCAATGATTATCGTCAACAAACTGATAATCGTCCCAAACAAGCTGGTCCACGTATTGATTTCAAGGCTCGTGCAGCAGCCCTGAAGGCAGAACAAAATGCCGAATACGCACGCTCAAGCGAGGAACGTTTCAAACAGTCACAAGCAGCTAAAGAAGCTTTTGCTCAAGCTAATAAACGCAAAGAACCAGAGGAAATCTTTGAAGAAGCTGCTAAGCTAGCTGAACAAACTCAGCAAGTGGTCGAAGTAGCTCCTGTAGTCAAAGAGCCTGTAGTGGATACACGTCGTAAAAAACAAGCCCGACCAGACAAAGATCGTGATGATTACGATCGTGAAGAAGATGGTCCTAGAAAACAACAAAAGAATCGAAGTAGTCAGAATCAAGTGAGAAATCAAAGAAATAGTAACTGGAATAACAATAAGAAAAATAAAAAAGGCAACAAACAAAACAATCGTAATCAGGCTCCAAAACCTATTACAGAACGTAAATTCCATGAATTGCCAACAGAATTTGAATATACAGATGGTATGACTGTTGCGGAAATCGCAAAACGTATCAAACGTGAACCAGCTGAGATTGTTAAGAAACTATTTATGATGGGCGTTATGGCCACTCAAAACCAATCTTTGGATGGGGAAACAATTGAACTCCTCATGGTTGATTACGGAATTGAAGCTAAACAAAAGGTTGAAGTGGACAATGCCGATATCGAACGTTTCTTCGTAGAAGATGATTATCTGAATGAAGACCAACTAGTGGAACGTCCACCAGTTGTAACCATCATGGGACACGTTGACCATGGTAAAACAACCCTTTTGGATACTCTACGTAATTCACGTGTTGCGACAGGAGAAGCTGGTGGTATCACTCAGCATATCGGTGCCTATCAGATTGAGGAAAATGGTAAGAAGATTACCTTCCTTGATACACCAGGACACGCGGCCTTTACTTCCATGCGTGCACGTGGTGCTTCTGTTACCGACATTACTATCCTAGTCGTAGCGGCAGATGACGGGGTTATGCCTCAGACTATCGAAGCCATTAACCACTCAAAAGCGGCTAATGTTCCAATCATCGTTGCCATTAACAAGATTGATAAACCAGGTGCAAACCCAGAGCGCGTTATCGGTGAATTGGCTGAACACGGTGTTATGTCAACAGCTTGGGGTGGAGATTCTGAGTTTGTAGAAATCTCAGCTAAATTCAACCAAAATATCGATGAACTCTTAGAAACTGTCCTTCTTGTAGCTGAAATCCAAGAACTCAAAGCAGATCCAACAGTTCGTGCCATCGGTACTGTTATTGAAGCTCGCTTGGATAAAGGAAAAGGTGCGGTTGCAACCCTCCTTGTACAACAAGGTACTTTGAACGTTCAAGACCCAATCGTTGTCGGAAATACCTTCGGTCGTGTACGTGCCATGACCAATGACCTTGGACGTCGTGTGAAGGTGGCTGGACCATCTACTCCGGTTTCTATCACTGGTTTGAACGAAGCGCCAATGGCGGGTGACCACTTTGCTGTATACGAAGATGAAAAATCTGCTCGTGCAGCTGGTGAAGAACGTGCTAAACGTGCTCTTATGAAGCAACGTCAAGCTACTCAACGTGTCAGCCTAGAAAATCTATTTGACACTCTTAAAGCTGGTGAACTTAAATCTGTTAACGTCATCATCAAAGCCGATGTACAAGGTTCAGTTGAAGCCCTTGCTGCTTCCCTTCAAAAGATTGATGTGGAAGGTGTGAAAGTTACCATCGTCCACTCAGCAGTTGGTGCTATCAACGAATCTGACGTGACTCTTGCTGAAGCTTCAAATGCCTTTATCATTGGTTTCAACGTACGTCCTACACCACAAGCTCGTCAACAAGCAGAAGCAGACGATGTAGAAATCCGTCTCCACAGCATTATCTACAAGGTTATCGAAGAGATGGAAGAAGCTATGAAAGGGATGCTTGATCCAGAATTCGAAGAAAAAGTTATCGGTGAAGCTATCATCCGTGAAACCTTCAAAGTGTCTAAAGTCGGAACAATCGGTGGATTTATGGTTACTAGCGGTAAAGTTACCCGTGACTCTAAAGTCCGTGTTATTCGTGACGGAGTCGTTATTTACGACGGTGAACTTGCAAGCTTGAAACACTATAAAGATGACGTCAAAGAAGTTACAAACGGCCGTGAAGGTGGTCTCATGATTGATGGCTACAATGATATCAAGATGGATGATGTGATTGAGGCCTACATCATGGAAGAAATCAAACGATAAGATTTTTGCTCCTTTCTTAGGTGGTGAGGGACGCAAGCAAACCGATGGTTTCATTGCTTATTTTTGAGCCTGAGGTCTCAAAAATCCCCTGTGATGGGCCTGATAAATCAGTTCCATCACTTTCACTACAGCGAAAGAAGCAGGTGAGTTCAAATTGCACTTTGTTCCAATTTGAACTGAAAATCAGTAAGTTTAAAAATAGCTAGGTCTGCTGGCCTAGCTTTTGGTTCAATAGAGAGGAAGGAATAGCATGGGAAATCATTTCCGTACGGACCGTGTGGGCATGGAAATCAAGCGTGAAGTCAATGAGATTTTACAAAAGAAAGTCCGTGATCCGCGTGTCCAAGGAGTGACCATCACAGATGTTCAGATGCTTGGTGATTTATCAATGGCCAAGGTTTACTACACTATTTTGAGTAACCTTGCCTCAGATAATCAAAAAGCTCAAATTGGGCTTGAAAAAGCAACCGGAACTATCAAACGTGAACTTGGTCGCAATTTGAAATTGTATAAAATTCCAGACTTAACTTTCGTTAAAGACGAATCCATCGAGTATGGAAACAAGATTGACGAGATGCTACGCAATCTGGATAAGAACTAAGAAAGAGGGGCAACCCTCTTTTTTGTTTTAAAAACGAGGACTCTGCTTTACTAAAATCTTATCAAGAAAAAATGAGTTCAGAAAATTTCTTTTCAAGAATAAATGTGATATGATATAGTTCAAAATTGAAAGCAGAAGAGAAAACAACAATATGTCTAAACAAGATTTAGCTTTGCAAGTATTGCAACAAGTCGTGAAACTCCCTGTTGTGAAAGTTGATCGGTCAAAATTTTTAGTAGATAAATTTTCCAAACTATTGGATCCAAATGATATTCCTAGATTATTAGAAGAGGGCCCAACAGCCTTATTGTCTCAAGATGTTTTAGATAAAGTTGCCGATTCTTGTATTAAGGATAATGTTCTATTGGCGAGTGGAACTTCTGTTCTTGCAGGTATACCTGGAGGACTAGCTCTAGCAATCACTATTCCAACAGATGTTGCTCAGTTTTATGCCTTTTCATTAAAATTGGCCCAAGAATTGGGATATATTTATGGTTATGATGATCTTTGGGCTTCACGAAATGAATTGAGTGAAGAAGCTAAAAATACACTCTTACTCTATCTCGGAGTTATGCTTGGAGTCAATAGTGCTGGAGCCCTTCTTCGATCTGGTGGAGTTTCGGTTGCTAAACATGTCATGAAGACAGTTCCTCAGAAGGCTTTGGTTAAGACTTTGTGGTATCCTATTTTAGAAAAAATCCTGAAAATTTTTGGTGTTACCCTTACAAAGGGAGGCTTAGCAAAAGGGATGGGAAAAGTGATTCCTATTCTAGGTGGAGTAATTTCAGGTGGTTTAACCTATACAACTATGAAACCGATGGGTAAAAGTTTGCAAAGAGAATTATCCAAACTAGTCAATTACAGCGAAGTTCAATATCAAAGAGATGTGGAAACTATTCGAAAAGAAGCAGAAATCATCGAAGCAGAGTAATAGGAAGAAACTAGCAGACTTGTACTGCTAGTTTTTTTATCCTAGTCCTTGTGGTATAATAAAAAGAGAAAATCCAGTGTGAGAACAGAATGGAGGTTGTGATGGATAATATTATTGACGTATCTATTCCCGTTGCGGAAGTGGTGGATAAACATCCAGAAGTTTTAGATATTTTAGTTGAGCTTGGTTTTAAACCTCTTGCAAATCCCTTGATGCGAAATACGGTTGGGCGTAAAGTATCGCTTAAACAAGGCTCAAAGCTTGAAGGGACTCCTATGGATAAGATTGTGCGTACACTTGAAGCAAATGGTTACGAAGTGATCGGGTTAGACTAATGACAGATGAACGTATTCATATCCTGCGGGATATTTTATTAGAATTGCATAATGGAGCCTCTCCAGAGTCCGTTCAGGAACGCTTTGATGCGACCTTTACAGGTGTATCTGCTATTGAGATTTCCCTTATGGAGCACGAGTTGATGAACTCTGACTCAGGCGTAACCTTTGAAGATGTCATGGAACTCTGTGATGTGCATGCCAATCTTTTTAAAAATGCTGTTAAGGGCGTCGAAGTTGAGGATACTGAGCATCCTGGTCATCCCGTGCGTGTCTTTAAAGATGAAAATCTAGCTCTCCGTGCTGCCTTGATTCGGGTCCGTAGATTGCTCTCGACTTATGAATCTGTGGACGACGAGGAAATGCTGGCGGAGATGCGTAAGGGTTTGGTGCGTCAGATGGGGCTTGTTGGTCAATTTGATATTCACTACCAGCGCAAGGAAGAGCTCTTCTTTCCTGTCATGGAACGTTATGGCCATGATTCACCTCCCAAAGTTATGTGGGGAGTGGATGATCAGATTAGGGAGCTCTTTCAAACAGCTTTAGTGGCAGCTAAGTCGCTCCCAGAAGTACCGATTTCCGTCGTAAAGGAAGCTTTTGAAACTTTTGCGACAGAGTTTGAAAGTATGATATTTAAGGAAGAATCAATCCTTCTCATGATTCTGCTCGAATCCTTTACCCAGGATGACTGGATTCAGATTGCCGAGGAAAGTGACGCCTATGGATATGCCATTATCCGTCCGTCTGAGAAATGGATTCCAGAACGTCAAAGTTTTGTTGAGGAAAAAAGTGTAGAAGAACCAACTCAGCCAGAAACTGTAGATGGACAAGTTCAGCAAGTGATTGATACACCAGAAGGTCAGTTTACTATCACCTTTACACCAAAGGAAAAGGAAACGGTGCTAGATCGCAATAGTCAGCAGGCTTTTGGCAATGGCTATCTCTCAGTTGAGCAGGCAAATCTTATCCTTAATCATTTGCCGATGGAGATTACCTTTGTTAATAAGGATGATATCTTCCAATATTATAACGATAATACGCCAGCAGATGAGATGATTTTCAAGAGGACACCGTCTCAAGTTGGACGAAATGTCGAACTCTGCCACCCGCCAAAATATTTGGATAAAGTCAAAACGATTATGCAAGGTCTTCGTGAAGGGAAAAAAGACAAGTACGAGATGTGGTTCAAGTCAGAGTCACGAGGCAAGTTTGTCCATATCACTTATGCTGCGGTACACGATGAAGATGGAGAGTTTCAAGGAGTCTTGGAATATGTTCAGAACATCCAACCCTACCGTGAGATTGATACAGACTTTTTCCGTGGATTAGAATAAGGAGAAAAAATGAGTTACGAGCAAGAATTTATGAAGGAATTTGAAGCCTGGGTTAATACTCAGATTATGATCAATGATATGGCTCTTAAGGAAAGTCAAAAGGTCTATGAAGAAGATCAAGATGAGCGCGCTAAAGATGCCATGATTCGCTATGAGAGTCGTTTGGATGCCTACCAGTTCTTACTAGGTAAATTTGAAAACTTCAAGGCAGGCAAGGGATTCCATGATTTACCAGAAGGTTTGTTTGGCGAAAGAAATTATTAATGTTTAGAAATTAGAAAGGGGAGTGGGACTCCCTTTTTCATTGTTCCTTGAGCCTTTTTGTGTTACAATGTTAGCATGAAAACGAAAAATATTATTAAAACAGGTTTAGTCGTGGCAGGGCTTGGAGCACTTGCCTTTGGTGCTAAGAAAGTAGCTGATGATCACAAACTCATGAAGACACAGGAAGAGTTAACTGCTATTGTGCGTGACTATTTCTCAGAAATGGGTGAGATTGGGACTCTCTATGTCCAAGTATACGAAAGTAGCCTAGAACGTCTTGTTGGTGGTGTCATTTTTGAAGATGGTCGTCACTATACATTTGTCTATGAAGATGAAGATCTCATCTACGAGGAGGAAGTCTTATGATTTCTCCTAAGAGTTTAGAAGAATTAGCGGATTTAGTAGAGCAGGATGGCAAGAAGGTTTTCCTTTTTGTTGCGGATTGGTGTGGCGATTGCCGTTATATCTATCCTGCCTTGCCAGAGATTGAAGAGGCAAATCCAGAGTTCACTTTTATACGGGTAGACCGTGATGAGTACATGGAACTTGCTAAACTTTGGGATGTATACGGGATTCCAAGTCTTGTTGTTTTAGACAAGGACAAGGAAATTGGACGTTTTGTCAATCGTGACCGTAAAACCAAGGGTCAAATCAATGACTTTTTAGCAAGTTTGAAATAGGAGAAAAGAATGATTTTTACATACAATAAAAAATATGTCGGCGATGTCCTTATGGTCATCGTGAAAAACAGTGGTGATGCCAAGCTAGATGTTGAGCGTAAAGGTAATGTAGCGCGTGTTTTCCTAAAGGAAACTGGTGAAACTGTCGCATGGAACATTTTTGAAGTTTCTAGCATGTTTGAAATCGCTGAGCACGGGCAAGTCTTTTTAACTGACGACCAAGTAGCTCGTTTGAACCAAGAATTGCAAGAAGAAGGGTTTGCTGAAGAAATCATCAACGACAAGGAACCAAAATTTGTGGTTGGAGAAATTGTAGAAATGGTTGCACATCCAGATAGTGACCACCTCAATATCTGCCAAGTTGCTGTTGGGAATGACAAAACAGTACAAATCGTTGCTGGTGCTCCCAATGCACGTGTTGGTTTGAAAACCATTGTCGCTCTTCCTGGGGCCATGATGCCAAAAGGCAATCTCATTTTCCCAGGCGAACTTCGTGGGGAAAAGAGTTTTGGTATGATGTGTAGTCCTCGTGAACTTGCCTTGCCAAATGCTCCCCAAAAACGTGGTGTCATTGAATTATCAGACGACCAGGTAGTTGGAACACCCTTTGACCCAGCTACACACTGGACTGCTTAATCACTAAAAGTGATTTATAATCTTTGCTTGAGGAAAATAGGATGGCAAAAAATGTAGTCATTACAGGTGCAACATCAGGTATCGGTGAAGCCATTGCGCGTGCATATCTAGAGAAAGGTGAGAATGTTGTACTCACAGGGCGTCGAACAGAAAGACTCCAAGCTCTCCAAGCTGAGTTTGTAGAAGCATTTCCAAATCAAAAAGTCTGGACCTTTCCGTTAGATGTTACAGATATGAGCATGGTAAAGACTGTTTGTTCAGAAATTTTAGAAACTGTAGGTCAGGTTGATATCTTGGTCAATAATGCTGGACTTGCTCTCGGTTTATCGCCTTATCAGGGACTCGAAGCCTTGCAGGCGCAAGATATCGCAGATACTGTAGTTTATGTGACCAGTCAACCACGACGAGTACAAATCACCGACATGACTATCATGGCCAATCAACAAGCAACTGGATTTATGATTCATAGAGATTAATATTATTTAAAAAAAGTTACAAATCTTGTAACTTTTTTTCTTTTCCTTCGAATTGATAAGTAGGAGGATGAAAAATGTATAATAAAGTTATTCTTATTGGAAGAATCGTTGCTACACCAGAATTGCACAAAACCAACAATGACAAGTCAGTGGCTCGTGCGACTATTGCTATTAACCGTCGTTTCAAAGACCAAAATGGGGAACGTGAAGCTGACTTCATTAACATTGTTGTCTGGGGGAAACTTGCTGAAACTTTGGCTAGCTATGCAAGCAAAGGTAGTCTCATTTCTGTAGACGGGGAGCTTCGTACCCGTAAGTTCGAGAAGAATCGTCAGACCAACTATGTGACCGAAGTTCTCGCTACAGGCTTCCAACTTTTAGAAAGTCGTGCCCAACGTGCTATGCGTGAAAATAATGCAGGCCAAGACTTAGCAGATCTTGTTTTGGAAGAGGAGGAACTTCCCTTTTAAAATGATATGAGGCTGGGACAAAAGTCCTAGCCTCTCAATTGTCTTTGGGTTGTCGAGCAAGGCGCAGTGGTTGAGTGGGCTCTACTACGCTGATTTCATCAGCTTTTACAGCCCTACTCAACTGTGCGGAGGTGGGACGACGAAATCGAATTCTAACGAATTACCGATTTCTGTCCCACTCTCTTTTTTATGCTATAAATCAGACTTTTTTCTTGACTATTTTTGACCAAGTGATACAATAGAACTATGGTTTAGCACTCATATACAAAGAGTGCTAATGATGATTGTATTATGGAGGAAGACAAATGTTGAAACCATTAGGTGACCGTGTGGTCTTAAAAATTGAAGAAAAAGAAGCAACTGTTGGGGGATTCGTCCTCGCAAAATCAGCCCAAGAAGAAACGAAAACAGCTACTGTAGTGGCTACTGGACAAGGTGTTCGTACCTTGAGCGGTGAGTTAGTCGCTCCAAGTGTAAAAGCTGGAGATCATGTTTTAGTTGAAGCTCATGCGGGTATTGATGTTAAAGATGGGGATGAAAAATACCTCATCGTGGGTGAATCTAGTATCTTGGCAATTATCGAAGAATAAAAGGAGAAAGTAAGTATGGCAAAAGACATTAAATTTTCATCAGACGCTCGTTCAGCTATGGTTCGTGGCGTTGATATTCTAGCAGATACTGTTAAAGTAACTTTGGGACCTAAAGGTCGTAACGTTGTGCTTGAAAAATCATTTGGTTCTCCATTGATTACCAACGACGGTGTAACAATCGCCAAAGAAATCGAGTTAGAAGACCATTTTGAAAATATGGGTGCCAAATTGGTATCAGAAGTAGCTTCTAAGACGAATGATATTGCTGGTGACGGAACAACTACTGCAACTGTCTTGACTCAGGCTATCGTTCGTGAAGGAATCAAAAACGTAACTGCCGGTGCAAATCCAATTGGTATCCGCCGAGGGATTGAAACAGCAGTTGCTGCAGCAGTAGAAGCTTTGAAGAATACGGCTATCCCTGTTGCTAACAAAGAAGCGATTGCGCAGGTCGCTGCCGTTTCATCTCGTTCTGAAAAAGTTGGTGAATACATTTCTGAAGCCATGGAAAAAGTTGGGAAAGACGGAGTTATCACTATTGAAGAATCACGTGGTATGGAAACCGAGCTTGAAGTGGTAGAAGGAATGCAATTTGACCGTGGTTATCTATCACAGTACATGGTGACAGATAATGAAAAAATGGTCGCAGACCTTGAAAATCCGTACATTTTAATCACTGACAAGAAGATTTCAAATATCCAAGAAATCTTGCCACTTCTAGAAAGTATTCTTCAAAGCAGCCGTCCGCTCTTGATTATTGCAGATGATGTTGATGGTGAAGCTCTGCCAACCCTTGTCTTGAATAAGATTCGTGGGACTTTCAACGTAGTTGCTGTTAAGGCTCCTGGTTTCGGTGATCGTCGTAAAGCTATGCTAGAAGATATCGCCATCTTGACAGGTGGAACTGTTATCACTGAAGACCTTGGTCTTGAGTTAAAAGATGCTACCATAGAAGCTTTAGGGCAAGCAGCTAAAGTGTCTGTAGATAAAGATAGCACAGTCATTGTTGAAGGTGCAGGAAATCCTGAAGCGATTGCTAACCGTGTAGCTGTCATCAAGTCTCAAATCGAAACAACAACTTCAGAATTCGACCGTGAAAAACTCCAAGAACGCTTGGCTAAATTATCAGGTGGAGTAGCAGTTATCAAGGTCGGTGCTGCAACTGAAACTGAATTGAAAGAGATGAAACTCCGTATCGAAGATGCCCTTAACGCTACTCGTGCAGCAGTAGAAGAAGGTATTGTTGCAGGTGGGGGTACTGCCTTAGTGAATGTTATTCCAGCTGTTGAAGATTTAGAATTGACAGGTGATGAAGCAACAGGACGTAGCATTGTTCTTCGTGCCTTGGAAGAACCAGTTCGCCAAATTGCCTACAATGCAGGCTATGAAGGTTCAATCGTTATCGATCGTTTGAAAAATGCAGAAGCTGGTACAGGCTTCAACGCTGCAACAGGTGAATGGGTCAACATGATTGAAGCAGGTATTATCGATCCTGTTAAGGTTAGCCGTTCAGCCCTTCAAAACGCAGCTTCAGTAGCAAGTCTTATCTTGACAACAGAAGCAGTTGTGGCTAACAAACCAGAACCTGTAGCACCAGCTCCAGCTATGGATCCATCAATGATGGGTGGTTACTAGAGAATATAAAAATAACAGGTAGAGATGAAAGATTTTCTACCTATTTTTTTACATGAAATGCAAAAGAGGAAGTTATGCTTCCTCTTGTTTATTTTATGGTTTGATAACTTCAGCTCCACCCATGTATGGACGAAGGACTTCAGGAATAGTAACAGAACCATCTTCGTTTTGATAGTTTTCAAGAATAGCAGCAACGGTACGTCCAACAGCAAGTCCAGAACCGTTCAAGGTGTGAAGGATTTTCACCTTGCCATCGGCTTCATCACGGTAGCGAATTTGGGCACGACGTGCTTGGAAATCTTCTGTATTTGAACAGCTTGAAATTTCACGGTAGGTATTTTGTGCTGGGATCCAAACTTCCAAGTCGTAAGTCTTAGCAGCTGAGAAGCCCATATCTCCTGTAGAAAGAGCCATGACACGGTATGGCAAGTTGAGTTTTTGAAGGATGTTTTCAGCGTTAGCTGTCATCTTTTCTAGTTCTTCGTACGATTCTTCAGGTTTAGCAAATTTCACCATTTCTACCTTGTGGAATTGGTGCAAACGAATCAAGCCACGAGTATCGCGACCAGCAGAGCCAGCTTCAGAACGGAATGATGGACTCATAGCAGTAAAGTAGATTGGCAGTTCCTTACCATCAATGATTTCATCACGGTAGTAGTTAGTCAAAGGTACTTCAGCTGTAGGAATGAGGACATAGTTGGTATCGCTGATCTCAAAAGTATCTTCCTTAAATTTTGGATATTGGCCAGTACCAAACATAGAATCATGGTTAACCATGTAAGGGGTGATGACTTCAGTATAACCTTCCTTACCATGCTCATCTAGCATAAAGTTGTAGATGGCACGTTCTAAGCGAGCTCCGAGGCCTTTATAGAAGAGGAAACGAGCTCCAGTGACTTTTCCACCACGTTCCCAGTCAAGAATACCAAGGTCTTCTCCGAGATCCCAGTGGGCTTTTGGTTCAAAGTCAAACTCACGAGGAGTTCCCCAACGGCGAACTTCTACGTTATCATCTTCGTCTGCTCCAATAGGAACACTATCAGCTGGGATGTTTGGAAGAGTAGTGGTAAATTCTGTCAATTTAGCATCGATTTCAGCTAATTCTGCATCGAGTGCTTTGACTTCGGCAGATAGGGTTTGCATGGCAGCAATCTTATCATCGGCATTTTCCTTGTTGCGCTTAGCTTGAGCAATTTCAGCAGAAACCGTGTTACGCTCTGCCTTGAGGGTTTCAACCTTAACCAAGATGTCACGACGTTTAGCATCGATTTCTTTCATCTCGTTCAAGATAGCAGCATCTACACCACGTGTAGCCAATTTTTCTGCGACAGCATCAAAGTCTGTACGAATACGTTTGATATCTAGCATATAAACTCCTTTATGAAAAAAGCACACCTGACAAAGCGTTGGAGTGGCAGAGCCACGGTTCCATCCAACTTCACAGGTGTGCACTTGATTCTGTATTTGATTTAAAACAACGGTAGAATTTCACCTATCTCTCCTATCTGCTCGCAGCATCCGCAGACTTTCTGGAAGAAGAGGATAACCTACTTATCCGTTTCTATGATTATACTAAACTTTCTATTTTTTTGCAAATAGATTTTTGATTTTACGACCGATGATTTGGAGTAAGGTTGGAAGCTTCACAACCTTTTCATTTCCGATTTTTTCCCGAGCAATTTTAAGAATTTTTCCGGAGTCTTTTGAGGCAAAGAGGAATTTTCCTTGGTCTGTAAAAACTTCAAAATGACGACTAACCTTACGGCCTGAAACATTGGCTCCGATTTGATTAACGCTAGACCATGGGATTTGAATATAATCCTCAATATTGCGATCCGAGTAAAACTCCAAGGCTTGGTCTCCTACCAGAAATTTTCCAACTTTTCCTTGTATAGAGAGGTAAGAAGTTCCAGTAGTTTGTAAGTCAACGACTTTATTGAGAGATTGTGCCATGTTTAGTCTTCCTTATTTTCACCGAAAAATGCTTGGTAGAGAGCCTTAAGGGCCGCTTTTTCTTGGTCTTTGTGGACAACGAACATGATAGAAACTTCACTAGAACCTTGTGACATCATTTGAATGTTGATATTGTTTTCAGATAAGGCACGAGTGGCTGTAGCAGTTACCCCGATATGGCGCTTCATTTTTTCGCCAACAATCATGATGATAGACAGGTCATGTTCGATTTCTGCATGGTCAACTTCAGCTTTTTGAACAAGTTGACGAAGGATTTCTTCTTCTTTAATAGGAGTTAATTCTCGTGAACGTAAAATGATAGATAGGTCATCGATACCAGTTGGCATATGTTCCCAACCAATATTCAGGTCTTCTAGAATTTGAAGTACTTTACGACCAAAACCAACTTCGCGGTTCATGAGGTACTTAGACATATTGATGCTGACAAATCCAGAATCACCAGCAATCCCCACTACTGGGAATTCATCACTGCTGTGTTTCAGAACGATGCGAGTACCTGGATGGTCAGGATTGTTAGTATTTTTGATAACCAAAGGAATTTTTCCGCGGTAGGCCGGAAGGAGAGCTTCGTCATGGAGCACTGAGAATCCTGCATAGGCTAACTCACGCATCTCACGGTAGGTTAATTCTGGAATCGAGTGTGGTTTATGAATAATACCAGGATGGGCAGCAAAAATTCCGTCAACATCAGTAAAGTTCTCATAAAGGTCTGCTTTGACCCCCGCAGCAATGATGGAACCTGTGATATCAGAACCACCACGTGAGAAGGTACAGATTTGATTCTCTTTAGTCACACCGAAGAATCCAGGGATAACGAGAACTTCTGTACCATTATTGAGTTCTTCGATTTTATCATAACTTGAAGGAATGATACGAGCATTTCCGGGTTCGCTTGTTACAACAATACCAGCTTCTCGCGGATGAACATAGCGAGCTTCTAATCCATTTTGGTTAAAGTAAGCTGCAATGAGTTTAGCGTTGTTATTTTCCCCTGCAGCAAGGAAGGTATCGTAAAGAAATTCATTGTTTTCAATTGGAAGGGTAGCGAGAGTTCGGATGCTTTTAGAGATTCGTTCTAAAACAGCTGGTTTAAGTCCTAGTTCGCTAACCATTGAAGCGTAACGATCGATAATCCAATTTTGACTAGCACTGATATCATTTCCTGCTACATAATCACGATAATATTTAATCAAAGCATCCGTAACCTTGGTATCTTTAGCATCGCGCTTTCCTGGTGCAGATACAACTACAAAACGACGTTCAGGGTCACTTTTTACAATGTTTAAAACCTTTTTCAATTGGCTTGCAGAGGCGAGTGAACTTCCTCCAAATTTTACAACCTTCATAAGAACTCCTCAGTTAGTATTTTATACGATTATAGCAGAAAGAAGGGCTTTTTTCAATCTGCAATAGGAAAGGCTACATCTTATTAGAGGTCTGGACATGATTAGCTTAACTTAGTTATTTTTAGTATAGAAAATACCCTTAAAAAATCGGCTGATACACTTTTATACAATTTTTACTTGTATAATTAAAAAGAAAAAGATATACTTTGAAGATAAAATAATTTAATCAGCTTTTTAAATTAAAGGAGTGGCTATGAATCATATTATCTTTCAAATTCAAGACGATTTAGCGGTGATTACTTTAAATCGTCCCGAGGTGGCAAATGGTTTCCATATTCCTATGTGTGAAGAAATTTTAGAAGCACTGGAATTAGCTGAAAAAGACGATTCTGTTTCATTTGTTCTCATCAATGCTGCTGGTAAGGTGTTTTCTGTCGGTGGCGATTTAGTTGAAATGAAACGTGCTGTCGATGAGGATGATATTGATTCCTTAACTCGAATTGCTGAATTGGTCAATACTATTTCTTATAAGATTAAACAGATTCCTAAACCTGTTATCATGGAGGTGGATGGAGCAGTTGCTGGAGCGGCAGCCAATATGGCCTTGGCAGTTGATTTCTGTATCGCATCTGACAAGTCTAAATTTATCCAGGCTTTTGTAGGTGTAGGATTGGCTCCTGACGCGGGTGGCTTATTCTTGCTGACAAGATCGCTCGGCGCAACTAGAGCAACTCAATTAGCTATGACTGGAGAAGCTTTCACCGCTGAAAAGGCAATGGAGGCAGGAGCTCTATATCGTCTATGTACTAGTGAACAATTAGAAAAAACAAGAGAACAATTGTTGAAGAAGTTGAGACGCGGTTCTTCAAATTCCTACGCTGCTATTAAGAAGCTAGTTTGGGAGAGTGAATTCAAACAGTGGCATGAATATGCTCAGCTTGAACTAGAATTGCAAAAATCACTTTCCTATACGGAAGATTTTAAAGAAGGTGTTCGTGCACATTCTGAGAGAAGACGTCCAAAATTTGTCGGGAAATAAAAAATACTTGCACTATTCTTTGAAGTTTGATATACTTTTCTTGTCAAATGTTTTGATTATTAAACTTTTTTGATAAAGGAGGGAAGAGAAATGGACTACCAACAAGTCAATGACTATTTAACATCAATTTTTAACAACGTCCTAGTGATCGAGGAAGTAAGTTTGCGAGGTAGTCGTTTCAAAGACATCTCTATCAAAGAAATGCACACGATTGATGTTATCGGTAAGTATCCAGAAGTGACTCCGAGTCAGGTGTCCAAAGAGTTAATGGTAACTCTAGGGACTGTGACAACGAGCTTAAACAATTTGGAGCGAAAAGGATACATCGAACGTATCCGTTCAGATCAAGATCGTCGTGTAGTACATCTGCATTTGACAAAGAAAGGTCGCCTCGTTCATCGTCTTCATAAACGTTTCCATAAGGCCATGGTCGAAAGAATTATCGAGGGCATGAGTCCTGAAGAGATTGAAGTTATGGGAAAAGGGTTGACTAATCTTTATCACTTTTTGGAGGATTTGAAGTAATGGCTTTTGCAAAAATAAGCCAGGTCGCTCATTATGCTCCAGAGCAGATTATCACTAACGAAGACTTGGCTCAGGTCATGGATACGAGTGATGAATGGATTTCAAGTCGGACAGGAATTAAAGAACGCCATATTTCCAAGACAGAATCAACAGGAGATCTAGCGACAGAGGTTGCAAGACAACTTCTAGAGAAGGCAGGGATTTCTGCTGAAGAGCTAGATTTCATCATTATATCGACGATGACACCTGACTCGATGATGCCCTCAACCGCAGCTCGTGTTCAGGCAAAGATTGGCGCTCATAAGGCTTTTGCCTATGATTTAACAGCTGCTTGTAGTGGATTTGTTTTTGCCCTATCGACTGCAGAAAAGTTCATTTCTTCAGGAACATATCGTAAGGGGCTGGTTATTGGTAGTGAGACCATGTCAAAATCTTTGGATTGGTCTGACCGCTCAACAGCTGTCTTGTTCGGAGATGGAGCTGGTGGTGTACTACTTGAGGCAAGTGACCAAAAACATTTCTTAGCTGAAAGTCTCAATAGCGATGGTTCTCGTGGTGAGTGTCTCACTTATGGACAGACAGGATTGATTTCACCATTTTCGATTCAAGAAGAACCAGATGTTTTCTTGAAAATGGATGGGAGAGCAGTTTTTGACTTTGCAATTCGAGACGTGGCTAAATCTATTAAACAGACCATCGAAAAAAGTCCAATATCAGCAGATGAACTCGATTATCTCTTGCTTCATCAAGCTAATATTCGAATTTTAGATAAGATGGCTAGAAAAATCGGTGTCGATCGTGACAAGCTTCCTGCTAATATGATGAAGTATGGAAATACTAGTGCGGCAAGTATCCCGATTTTACTTTCTGAGTGTGTAGAAGAAGGGCTCATCCATTTGGATGGTAGCCAAAAAGTTCTCTTGTCAGGTTTCGGTGGAGGTTTGACATGGGGCACACTTATTGTTACAATTTAGGTAATCATGTGGTGATCACATTGTTATAAAAAAACTATTTATTTTAAAGGAGTCTATCATGGCAGTATTTGAAAAAGTACAAGAAATTATCGTTGAAGAACTTGGAAAAGATGCATCAGAAGTAACACTTGAATCTACTTTTGATGATTTGGATGCAGATTCATTGGACTTGTTCCAAGTAATCTCAGAAATCGAAGACGCTTTTGATATCCAAATCGAAGCTGAAGACAACTTGAAAACAGTTGGCGACTTGGTTGCTTACGTTGAAGAGCAAACTAAATAATTAGAATAAATGAAGAAGGAGTAGGGGAGACCCGCTCCCTCTTGTTTAGGTAATAGTTTGACCGTCAAATTATAATAAAGTCGAACTATTACGTAAGCAAGACTTATGGAGGCAATATGAAAACACGTATCACTGAATTATTAAATATTAAATATCCTATCTTCCAAGGTGGAATGGCCTGGGTGGCAGATGGCGATTTGGCTGGAGCTGTTTCAAAAGCTGGTGGTCTCGGTATCATTGGTGGAGGAAACGCACCTAAAGAAGTGGTTAAAGCCAACATCGATAAGATTAAATCATTAACAGACAAGCCTTTTGGTGTCAATATCATGCTCTTGTCTCCATTTGTTGAGGATATTGTTGACCTCGTTATTGAAGAAGGGGTTAAGGTGGTCACAACTGGTGCAGGAAACCCAAGTAAATATATGGAGCGATTTCATGAAGCAGGAATCACCGTTATTCCTGTAGTTCCTAGCGTAGCTTTGGCTAAACGTATGGAAAAAATCGGTGCAGATGCTGTCATTTGTGAAGGTATGGAAGCCGGTGGGCACATTGGTAAATTAACAACCATGACCTTGGTTCGTCAAGTTGCGGCGGCTGTTTCAATTCCTGTTATCGCTGCAGGTGGTATTGCAGACGGTGAGGGAGCTGCTGCTGGATTTATGCTTGGTGCGGAAGCTGTGCAAGTAGGAACTCGTTTTGTAGTTGCTAAAGAATCAAATGCTCATCCAAACTACAAAGCTAAGATTTTAAAAGCTCGTGATATTGATACAACTATTTCAGCACAACATTTTGGTCACGCAGTTCGTGCCATCAAAAATCAATTGACTCGTGATTTCGAGCAAGCTGAAAAAGATGCCTTTAAACAAGAAAATCCAGACTTAGAAATCTTTGAACAAATGGGCGCAGGAGCCTTAGCTAAGGCTGTTGTCCATGGTGATGTGGATGGCGGTTCAGTGATGGCTGGTCAGATTGCAGGTCTAGTTTCGAAGGAAGAAACCGTTGAGGAAATACTCAAGGATATCTACTACGGTGCAGCTGAGAAAATACAGGAAGAAGCCGCTCGTTGGGCAGGAGTTACAAGAAATGACTAAAACAGCCTTTTTATTTGCAGGTCAAGGTGCCCAGTACCTAGGGATGGGGCGAGAGCTATATGACCAATATGCTATTGTCAAGGAAACAATTGACCAAGCTAGCCAAGTCTTGGGTTATGACCTTCGTGACTTGATTGATAACGATGAAACGAAACTAAATCAGACTCGTTACACGCAACCAGCTATTCTAGCTACATCCCTTGCTATCTATCGCCTTTTAAAGGAAAAAGGTTACCAACCTGATATGGTGGCAGGTCTGTCTCTTGGTGAATATTCTGCCCTTGTAGCTAGTGGTGCCTTGGATTTTGAAGATGCGGTAGCTCTAGTTGCTAAACGTGGGACTTATATGGAAGAAGCAGCACCAGCAGGATCAGGGAAAATGGTAGCTGTGCTTAATACACCGGTTGAAGTAATTGAAAAAGCTTGTCAAGAAGCCTCTAAACTTGGTGTTGTAACTCCAGCTAACTACAATACGCCGAGTCAAATTGTTATTGGTGGTGAGGTAGTGGCGGTAGATCGTGCGGTTCAACTCTTGCAAGAAGCAGGAGCAAAGCGTTTGATTCCGCTAAATGTTTCTGGACCTTTCCATACAGCTTTATTGAAATCTGCTAGTCAAAAATTGGCTCAAGTCTTAGAAGATGTTGAGTTTAATGACTTTGCTTGTCCACTTGTTGGTAATACAGAAGCAAAAGTCATGGAAAAAGAACGAATTGCAGAACTCTTGACTCGTCAAGTTAAGGAACCTGTTCGTTTTTATGAGAGCATTGCAGTCATGCAAGAAGCGGGAGTCACTCGTTTTATCGAGATTGGCCCTGGAAAAGTCTTGTCAGGATTCGTCAAAAAGATTGATAAAACTGCTCAACTTGCAAATGTTGAAGATCAAGCAAGTTTACAAGCACTCTTAGAAAATTAGACCAAAATAGTAGAAGTTCTGAAAGGAGAAAAATGAAACTAGAACAGAAAAATGTCTTTATTACGGGCTCAAGTCGAGGAATTGGTCTCGCCATTGCTCACAAATTTGCCAGCTTGGGAGCCAACGTTGTCTTGAATAGTCGTGGTGAGATCTCCGAAGAACTTCTAGACGAGTTTAAACCATACGGGGTGAAAGTTATTGCTATTTCTGGTGATGTCTCAGACTTCACAGATGCAAAACGCATGGTGGATCAAGCCATTGAAGAGCTAGGCTCAGTTGACGTCCTAGTGAATAACGCTGGGATTACTCAAGACACTCTCATGCTGAAGATGACAGAAGAAGATTTTGAGAAGGTCTTGAAAGTCAATCTAACGGGAGCCTTCAATATGACGCAAGCAGTCTTGAAGCAGATGATAAAAGCACGTGAAGGGGCCATTATCAATATGTCTAGTGTCGTTGGTTTGATGGGAAATATCGGTCAAGCAAACTACGCTGCATCTAAGGCTGGTTTGATTGGATTTACCAAATCAGTAGCACGTGAGGTGGCCAATCGTAATGTGCGTGTCAATGCCATTGCACCAGGAATGATCGAATCTGATATGACTGCAGTCCTATCTGATAAGGTAAAAGATGCTATGTTGGCACAAATTCCGATGAAACAATTTGGCCAAGCTGAGCAGGTCGCAGAGGTGACAGCCTTTCTTGCAAGCCAAGATTATCTAACGGGACAAGTCATTGCAATTGATGGTGGACTTACCATGCAATAAGAGTTAAAATAGAGGTATGAAAATGAAACTAAATCGTGTAGTAGTAACAGGTTATGGATTAACATCTCCAATTGGGAATACACCAGAAGAATTTTGGAACAGTCTGAAGAACGGAAAGATTGGGATTGGTGAAATCACCAAGTTTGATCACAGTGCTTTTGACGTCCATAATGCAGCAGAGATTAATGATTTTCCTTTTGACAAATATTTTGTAAAAAAAGATACCAATCGTTTCGATGACTATTCTTTGTATGCCTTGTATGCTGCTCAAGAAGCAGTTGACCATGCTAATCTTGACGTAGAAGCGCTTGATAAAGACCGCTTTGGTGTCATTGTTGCATCAGGTATCGGTGGAATCAGAGAAATCGAAGACCAAGTGCTTCGCCTTCACGACAAAGGACCAAAACGTGTAAAACCATTGACACTTCCAAAAGCCTTGCCAAATATGGCAGCAGGAAATGTTGCTATGCGCTTTGGGGCAAATGGTATCTGTAAATCTATCAATACAGCTTGTGCTTCATCAAATGACGCTATCGGAGATGCCTTCCGTTCTATCAAATTTGGTTTCCAAGATATCATGCTGGTTGGTGGCTCAGAATCATCTATTACTCCATTTGCGATTGCTGGTTTCCAAGCCTTAACAGCTCTTTCAACAACAGAAGATCCAACTCGTGCTTCTATTCCATTCGACAAAGATCGTAATGGATTTGTCATGGGTGAAGGATCAGGTATGTTGGTTCTTGAAAGTTTAGAGCATGCGGAAAAACGCGGAGCAACGATCCTAGCCGAAGTTGTTGGTTATGGCAACACTTGTGATGCCTACCATATGACTTCACCACATCCAGAAGGTCAAGGGGCTATTAAAGCTATCAAACTTGCCTTGGAGGAAGCTGAAATCACACCAGACCAAGTAGCTTATGTCAATGCTCACGGGACATCAACTCCTGCTAATGAAAAGGGAGAAAGCGGAGCTATCGTAGCGGTTCTTGGTAAGGAAGTACCTGTATCTTCAACCAAGTCATTTACAGGACACTTGCTCGGTGCAGCAGGGGCAGTTGAAGCCATTGCAACAATTGAAGCAATCCGTAACAACTATGTTCCAATGACAGCTGGAACAACAGAATTGTCAGATTACATCGAAGCAAACGTTATTTATGGACAAGGTGTGGAACGTGAAATTCCTTATGCTATCTCAAATACTTTTGGATTTGGTGGGCATAATGCAGTTCTTGCTTTCAAACGTTGGGAGAATAAGTAAAGATGAATTTAAATGAAATCAAAGACTTGATGGCGCAATTTGACCAGTCAAGCTTGAAAGAATTTTCTTATAAAAATGGAACGGATGAGTTGGTCTTCAGTAAGAATGAAGCGAAACTTGTGGCAGAAACAAGTCCAGCACCTCAACAAGTGGTTTCAGTAGCTGCACCTACAGTTGCACCACAAGCTCCAACTACAGCACCAGTTGTAGAAACTGTTCCAGAATCAAATACTACTGAATCTGTAGCTGAAGGAGACCTTGTAGAAAGTCCACTTGTTGGAGTTGCTTACTTGGCTTCTGGACCAGATAAACCTAATTTTGTTTCAGTTGGTGATACTGTTAAAAAAGGCCAAACCTTGGTCATCATCGAAGCTATGAAGGTCATGAATGAAATTCCAGCACCTAAAGATGGTGTCGTAACAGAAATTCTTGTTGAAAATGAAGAAATGGTTGAGTTCGGGAAAGGCTTGGTACGTATCAAATGATTGATATTCAAGGAATTAAAGAAGCTTTGCCCCACCGCTATCCCATGCTCTTAGTAGATCGTGTTTTGGAAGTCAGTGAAGATACAATCGTTGCCATTAAAAATGTGACGATTAACGAACCTTTCTTCAATGGTCATTTTCCTCAATACCCAGTTATGCCTGGAGTCCTCATTATGGAAGCCTTGGCTCAGACAGCAGGTGTTTTGGAATTGTCTAAACCAGAAAACAAAGGGAAACTCGTTTTCTATGCTGGTATGGACAAAGTGAAATTTAAAAAACAAGTTGTTCCTGGTGATCAGCTTGTCATGACAGCAACTTTTGTCAAACGTCGTGGCACAATCGCCGTAGTAGAAGCGAAGGCAGAAGTAGATGGTAAGCTTGCAGCAAGCGGTACTCTGACCTTTGCTATTGGAAACTAGGGAGGTTTTCCATGTTTCGTAAGATTTTAATTGCCAATCGTGGTGAAATTGCTGTTCGTATTATTCGTGCGGCACGAGAGTTAGGAATTGCAACAGTCGCTGTCTATTCGACTGCTGACAAGGAAGCTCTCCACACGCTTTTGGCTGATGAGGCTATCTGTATCGGCCCTGGGAAGGCTACAGAATCTTATCTGAACATCAATGCCATCCTATCAGCTGCGGTCTTGACTGAAGCTGAAGCTATTCACCCTGGATTTGGTTTTTTAAGTGAAAATTCCAAGTTTGCAACCATGTGTGAAGAAGTCGGTATCAAATTTATCGGACCATCAGCTGGTGTCATGGATGTCATGGGAGATAAAATTAACGCCCGTGCTCAAATGATTAAGGCAAACGTGCCTGTCATTCCAGGATCAGATGGAGAAGTCCATACTGCAGAAGAGGCTCTGGCTATTGCCGAAAAAATTGGTTATCCAGTTATGTTGAAAGCTTCAGCTGGAGGTGGTGGTAAAGGAATTCGTAAGGTTGAAAAAGCAGAAGATCTTGTGTCAGCCTTTGAAACAGCCTCTAGTGAAGCCAAAGCCAACTTTGGTAATGGGGCTATGTACCTAGAGCGTGTGATTTATCCTGCTCGCCACATTGAAGTACAGGTTCTTGCTGACCAAATGGGACATGTTATTCACCTTGGTGAACGTGACTGTTCGCTTCAACGGAATAACCAAAAGGTTTTAGAAGAAAGTCCTTCGATTGCTATCGGGAAAACACTTCGTAATGAAATTGGTGCAGCGGCAGCTCGTGCAGCGGAATCTGTTGGTTACGAGAATGCTGGTACTATTGAATTCCTACTAGATGAAGCAACTGGAAAATTCTACTTTATGGAAATGAATACGCGTGTCCAAGTGGAACACCCGGTAACCGAATTTGTTTCAGGTGTAGATATTGTTAAGGAACAAATCCGTATCGCAGCAGGTCAACCTTTGACCTTGAAACAAGAAGACATTGTTCTAAAAGGACATGCCATTGAGTGTCGCATTAATGCAGAAAACCCAGCCTTTAATTTTGCACCAAGTCCAGGTAAGATTACCAATCTTTATCTACCAAGTGGTGGTGTTGGCTTGCGTGTTGATTCTGCAGTTTATCCAGGTTATACCATTCCGCCATACTATGATAGTATGATTGCTAAAATTATTGTTCATGGTGAAAATCGTTTTGATGCACTTATGAAAATGCAACGAGCTCTTTATGAACTAGAAATTGAAGGGGTTGTCACCAATGCTGATTTCCAACTCGATTTGATTTCAGATCGACGCGTGATTGCAGGAGACTACGATACTTCATTCTTGATGGAAACTTTCTTACCACACTATCAAGAAAAAGAATAATGTAATACTCTTCGATAATCTCTTCAAACCGCGTCAGCTTCGCTTTGGATTATAAATGTGACTGACTTCGTCAGTCTTATCTACAACCTCAAAGCAGTGCTTTGAGCAACCTGCAGCTGGCTTCCTAGTTTGCTCTTTGATTTTCATTGAGTATAAAAATAGTATAAGACTGAAAAGGGGGATGTATGGCTCTATTTAGTAAAAAAGAAAAATATATACGAATTAATCCCAATCGTTCACTTAGAGAAAAGCCCCAAGCTAAGCCTGAGGTTCCAGACGAACTCTTCTCAAAATGTCCAGGTTGTAAACATACCATTTACCAGAAGGATTTGGGAAGTGACCGTATTTGTCCTCACTGTGGCTATACCTTCCGTATTTCAGCTCAAGAGCGTCTTGCTTTAACCATTGATATGGGAAGCTTCCTAGAGATGTTCACAGGAATTGAGACGCAAGATCCATTGGAATTTCCAGGCTACCAGAAAAAATTAGCCTCTATGCGTGAAAAAACAGGTCTTGATGAGGCTGTTGTTACAGGAACTGCTTTGATTAAGGGCGAAAAAGTTGCTCTCGGAATTATGGATTCCAACTTTATCATGGCGTCTATGGGAACAGTAGTTGGTGAAAAAATCACTCGTTTGTTTGAATATGCGACAGCTGAAAAATTACCAGTCGTCTTGTTTACAGCATCTGGTGGAGCACGTATGCAAGAAGGAATCATGAGTTTGATGCAGATGGCTAAAATCTCTGCAGCAGTCAAACGTCATTCCAATGCAGGTCTCTTTTACCTAACAATCCTTACTGATCCAACAACTGGTGGTGTTACAGCTTCCTTTGCTATGGAGGGTGATATCATCTTGGCAGAGCCCCAAAGTTTAGTAGGATTTGCTGGACGCCGTGTCATTGAAAATACCGTAAGGGAAGATTTGCCAGAGGATTTCCAGAAGGCAGAGTTTTTGTTAGAACATGGATTTGTGGATGCGATTGTTAAACGGAGAGAATTGCCAGATATGATTGCTCGATTAGTAAGGTTACATAAGGGGGATTGTTGATGAATATTGCAAAAATCGTCAGAGAAGCACGTGAACAAACCCGCTTAACTGCCTTGGACTTCGCAACAGGAATATTTGATGACTTTGTAGAGCTCCATGGTGATCGCTCTTTCCGAGATGATGGTGCTATTATTGGTGGTATCGGTTGGTTGGGAAACCAAGCAGTAACTGTTGTTGGAATTCAAAAAGGTAAAAGCTTACAGGATAATCTTAACCGTAACTTTGGACAACCTCATCCTGAAGGTTATCGAAAAGCCCTTCGCTTGATGAAGCAGGCTGAAAAATTTGGCCGTCCTGTTGTAACCTTTATCAACACGGCTGGTGCCTATCCTGGTATCGGAGCAGAAGAGCGTGGGCAAGGTGAAGCTATTGCCCGTAACCTCATGGAGATGAGCGACCTCAAGGTGCCAATTATTGCCATTATTATCGGTGAAGGTGGCTCAGGAGGGGCTTTAGCTCTTGCAGTAGCTGACCGTGTTTGGATGTTAGAAAACTCGATCTATGCAGTTCTCAGTCCTGAAGGCTTTGCTTCTATTCTTTGGAAGGATGGCAGTCGCGCCATGGAAGCTGCAGAGTTGATGAAAATTACTTCTTTCGAATTGCTAGAGATGAAAATTGTTGATAAGGTTATCTCTGAGGTAGGTCTATCAAGCAAAGATTTAATCAAGCAAGTCAAAGAACAACTCCGAGCAGAACTTGATGAACTTGGGAAACTTCCATTAGATCAACTCATTGAGGAACGTTACCAACGCTTTAGAAAATACTAAGAAATATAAAAAAGCTAGACTTATACTTAGTTCTAGCTTTTTGGATTCTATAAAATACATTTCAGAATGAAAAATTGACTCTTGTAAAAATATCTGTTAATATAACAAGAGATGCGTGTGCTATAAAAATAAGTCAACAAAGCTTTTTGGGAGTGAATATGAAAAAAATAGGTCATTTGGGAATCTATACATTACTGGTATTCCTATCAATTTATCTACTAGATTTCAGTAGTCTTTATCTGGCTAAGATGTTTGTCTGGGGTATGGATGGCTATTCTATTATTGTAGCAGTAGAGCAACTAGCTCTTTTAGGACTATTTATCTATTGGCTAAAAAAGAAAAAAATGCTCTATATTTTTGAGAAAAGTGGCTCGAAAAGATCCAGATTCTTTTACCTTTTAGTTAGTCTAGTGGCTACTTATTTTGTCCGTCAGTTCTCAAGTGCTTTTTACTTACAGTTTAGTCGCTTCATTAATAATCACTATATTTTTGAAGATCTTCTTTCGGTCCTATCCTTCAGTGGGCAATCTACTATTTTAACGACTTGCTTCTCTTTTGTTTCAGTTGTCATTTTGGGGCCTATATTGGAGGAGATTGTTCATAGAGGCTATTTTATGAATACCTTCTTCCCTAACTCCAAGTATTACTTGGATGTTATCTTATCAGCTCTGATATTTGGGTTCAGTCATTTGGTATTGTCCCATCGTGACCCTATCAGTTTGATGGTTTATAGTTTTTTCGGTCTTTTCTTTGCCCTAGTCTACCGCTGGACAAAGAATTTAAAAATCACCATCCTGTGCCATAGTTTTATTAACTTTCTCATTCATGCAGATTTCATCTGGTTATTTCTTTCTAATTTAATCTATGATCGTCTTTTTAGATAGAAAATTTGAGGTGACAAATAAAAAAGTGTTTGATATCTATCAAACACTTTTTATAGTTAGTTTTCTTCAGTTACAAATTGACTGAGTAGTCCGTTAATGAAACGGGCTGATTTTTGATCTGAAAAGCTTTTTGCAAGTTCAATAGCTTCATTCACAGCTACAAGTTGAGGAGTATCAAAGGAAGTGATTTCGAAAACTCCTAAACGCAATAAATTCTTTTCAACTAAGGTTAAACGTTCAATAGTCCAACCAGACTTTAAATGCTGAGTGATTTGTTTGTCTAGTTCCTCTTTTTGAGCTTGAACACCAGATACAAGATCGATTAGGAAGCTAGGGAGTTTTACCTCGTCGTCTTCTCGATCATGAGTATAAGCGAAGCGACAAGCAGTTTCAATATCAGAACCATATTCAAGACTCATCAGTGCTTGGAAGGCACATTTTCGTAGTTCGCGTCTAGATTCTAATAATGGACTAGTCATTGAGGAAGTCCTCATCAAATAAATCTGTTAATGCTGGTTTTGGTGTTTTATCTGGTGCAATACCAGCAACGTGAATATTCACAGCATTGAGTTCAACATCAGCCATATTACGAACGGCATCTTTTACAGCTTTTTGAATAGCCATTGCAACCTTAGGAACCTTGACACCATACTCAAGATAGAGATAGATATCAGCTATTAGTTCTTCTTCAGATTCTTTTAGATAGACGCCACGACCGAGTGAAAGTTTTGAAAGGGTGTCAGATACTGATTTATTTGAAAAAGAGTGGACACCATCAACTTTAGCTGTAGCAATTGCAATGATTTTTTCAAGTACACGTGGGGCGATAACGATTTCGCCTAATTGTTCTTCAATTCCCATAGAATGACCTCTTTCTAGAGATTAGGCACGAGAAACGTAAGTTCCTTCTGCAGTGTTGATAACGAGTTTTTGTCCTGCTTCGATGAAGTCTGGAACGTTCACGACAAGACCAGTTTCCATTGTAGCTGGTTTACCAGAACCGGTAACAGTTGCACCTTTAATAGATGGTTGAGTTTCAGCAACTGTTAATTCAACAGTTGTAGGTACTGTTACACCGATTACTTCAGTTCCGTAAAATTGAATTTTAACTTCAGAATTTTCAAGGATATAAAGCAATTCATTTTCAACATTTACAACTGGGATTTCGTATTGGTCGTAAGTTTCAGTGTTCATGAAATAAGCTGTATCGTCCATTTTGTACAAGTATTGTGCTGGCACAGTTTCGATAATCGCTTGTTCAAATTTTTCCTCTGGACGGTAGCTAGTTTCAAATGTTGAACCAGTACGGACATCACGCAATTTCATACGCATGATAGTATTTCCTTTACCTGGTTTGTGGTGGCTAGCTTCCAAAACGCGGATCAATTTTCCGTCAGCTGTTTCAAAGGTCATACCAGCCTTTAATTTACTTGCTTCGATCATGTTTTTACCTCTTTAATAAAATAATTTACTCTTTATTGTATCATAAGTCGTAAGATTTCTCAAATATCAGGAAAGTGAGATTAGTTGACAGGAACGATGTTTCCTTCTTCGTCTTTGGTTACCAATACGTACTTGCCATCGACTTCGATGTAGAAGTTTTTATTAGCGGTTTGTTTAGAGTTGGTAGTTTGTTCAGGACTAGTAGATTCTTCTGCAGAATTTGTGACTTCTTGAGTAGTAGTTTCTTGTGCAGGAGTTGTCATTTCTGGATTAGTAGATTCTACTGAGTTAGCGGGTTGTTCAGGGCTAACAGTCTCTAGTGGGCTAGCAGCTTGCTCAGGACTTGCAGTTTGTCCTGGAGTAAATGCTTGGTTTGGATCAGCGGGTTGTACTGGGGGAACGGTTTGATTTGGGCTAACAGGTTGAGCTTGTTGGGTGAGTTGACCACCGAGAGTTTGCCCTAGGTTCATACCCATAAACATGTTCATACCATTGCCATTACCTTCGTTATTGGCTGCAGCAATAAGAGCTTCGTTACGAGCACGACGTTCTTCAATTTCGATGGTATTGTATTTCATAGCAACGAGTTCGCTATCAAGTTTACGAACAAGTTCCAAGCTTTCTTGGTCGTAGCTCAAATCCTCAAGAAGGATATTGGTTGCTTCAATACCGTAAAGACCAGTCCATACCTTATTGACTTCTTGTTTAGCAATTTCATTGAAGGTATCTTGATTAGCATTGAGGCTATAGATATCAACTCGGTACTCATTAGTAAATTTGGCAATTGCGATCGCAATTTTAGGAGAAATATTTTGCCGAAGAGTTCCTTGAGCAATATCTTGGAGTGTAAATGGTTTATGTTCGTCAATTTGTTGACTGATAGAGCTAACGTAGAAAAGTACTGGGTCGGAAATCTTGATATCAAACAAACCATAGAAACGGATATTGAGCAATTGTTGGTAACGTTCACTGAAGTATTCTACAGCGTTTTGTGTACCAAATTTATTCCCCGCAATCGGTTGCATACGGATAAAGATGATTTCTTGTCGAGTAATAACTTGTCCACCAAAAGAGAAGCGGTTTTTGAAGTTTTCCCAAGTACCCTTGATTCCACCTTTTTCAAGGAGCCAAGCGTTATCACCTGCACGCCATTCATGGCTTCCAGCTTCAAGTACATCCCCTAGGAAGGTACCATTATTGACAAGAACAGCAACATATCCTTGAGGGACAATGACAACAGAACCGTCTGTTAATAGTCCTGTATTTTGATTGCTTTGTCTTGAACCACCGTCAGGATCTTTTGTAAGCAATTGTCCCTTGATGGCCATGACGTCTGCAGAGACTTGGTCTGGAAGTACAACGGCTTCCTTGAATTTGCTATCATTAAAACTATTTAGCCCAGCTGAAAGGGCAGCGCGAATAAATCCCATAATTTCCTCCTAATTATAAAGTTCGTCTTCATCCACAACTTCATAGGTGTCAAGAACCCATTGATTTGGACTACGTGTGAGCTCAGCGCCGCAGTATTCACATTGGCTAATAGCTGAGATTTTAAGTGGAGCACCACAGTTTGGACAGTGGTCGCTAACAGCCTCATCTTGAACATTGTTTTCAGTTTGGCTACCATGTTTGCGGATGAAGTTCATTTGATAAACTGTAAATAGATCTTGTTGAGGGTCTCCCTCAATAACCTTACGAGTCTTGTCATCAATGACATAGTCTCTCAAAGTAGATGAAAGGATAACCACTAAAGTATCATTTCCATCTGGATTACTCTTGAAATCTTTGATTCGTACATTATCAACATAAACTCGTTCCAAGACATTTGTTGTTTGTGCCTGAATATGTTCTTCCAGTTGAGCACTGTGTTGAGTATAGAGGCTAGCACTTTCAAGTGAACGCACCAAATTCCAATCTTTTTTAGTCCAAGCTGATTGTAACTGGATGTAGACTTCTCTAACCCATGTAGTGAAGGCATCCGCATCAAAGTTTGGATCGTAGTATCTGAGTCGGTCGATAGCTTGGTTATTATTTTCAACTCTACGATGGCTAATTGGCTCTGGTTCGTAGCTAGTAGTATGTCTTCTATACGGTGTTTCAGATGGAGTGTTCTGATCGTTAAGGTACTTGATGAGCATGAAGAGTAGGAAAGCCCCGACACCAAACATGATAAGAATAGTCATCCCGGTACCTAAAGATCCACCTGAACTTGAGTAACTACCGCCAGAACGATAGCTGCTTCTAGAAGAAGAGCTACCACTTGAACGACTAGAACTACTACTTCGTGAACTACTACTTCGTGAACTGCTACGGCTAGAGCTACCACTTCGAGAATGTCCAACACCTGCATCAATTGATTGCAGGGGTGTCACAAAGAGAAGAAGCAAGCAAGTAGCGATAAGAGTATATAACTTTTTCATATGTCTCCTAACTATGTGAGTACAGAGTGCAAGGCAGCAAGCTAGAATTTTATATCAGCTTGTGACAGTTATATTTAGATTTATTGATTAATCGTTTTTCAACTTCGCCAATTCTTGGGCAAGTAACTTGAGGGCTACTTGTGGGTTGGCTTGGCCTTTGGTTGCCTTCATGAGGAAGCCGGTGAAGGCTTTATCAGCGTTACGTTTTCCTGACTTGAAGTCGGCAACAGCTGCTTCATTATCCGCAAAGACTTGATGAATGATAGGAATCAAGACATCTGGATCTGAGATTTGAACCAAACCGGCTTTTTCCACGTATTCACGAGCGCCACCACCATTTTTAGCTAAGTGAACAAAGACTTTTTTAGCAATCTTAGATGAGATAGTGCCGTCTTCGATGATGGCAATCATTTCAACCAAGTTTTCTGGTGTCAATTCGATTTGTTCCAGTGTCTTACCTTCGGCGTTCAAGAATTGAGCGACTTCACCTTGGAGCCAGTTAGAAACTTGTTTAGCATCACCACCAAGGGAAACTGCTTTCTCAAAGAAGTCAGAAGTGACTTTGTTGGCAGTCAACTGGCTAGCATCGTAGTCTGATAATCCGAGTTGAGAGACATAGCGTGCACGGCGCTCTTTTGGAAACTCTGGCAATTCAGTGCGCATTTCTTCAATCCACTCATCAGAGATTTCAAAGAGTGGTAGGTCTGGCTCTGGGAAGTAGCGGTAGTCTGCAGCCCCTTCCTTGACACGCATGAGAATAGTAGCTTTATTAGCTTCGTCATAACGGCGAGTTTCTTGGCGGATCTGACCACCTGAGCGAAGGATTTCAGCCTGACGTTGGACTTCGTATTCAAGACCCTTACGAACGTTTGAGAAGGAGTTAAGGTTTTTCAACTCTGTCTTGGTACCGAATTTCTCTTGACCATAAGGACGAAGGGAGATGTTAGCATCCACACGCATCGAACCTTCCTCCATCTTAACGTCAGAAATGCCAGCGTATTGGATCACTTCCTTGAGGGCTGTTAGATAAGCATAAGCTTCTTCTGGTGAACGCATGTCTGCTTCAGATACAATCTCAATCAAAGGCACCCCTTGACGGTTGAGGTCAACATAAGAGTAACCATCTGTACCATGGGTGTTTTTACCGGCGTCTTCTTCCAAGTGAGCACGTTCGATACCGATTTTCTTAGTCGTACCGTCTTCTAGCTCCACTTCAATCCATCCATTGTAACCGATTGGTTCATCAAACTGAGAAATTTGGTAGGCTTTAGGATTATCAGGGTAGAAGTAGTTCTTGCGGTCAAAGTGCATCTTCTTGTGGATGTCCATGTTAAGAGCGAGTGCAGCCTTGATACCAGCATCGACAACACCTTTATTGAGAACTGGTAGTACACCTGGGAAAGACCAGTCAATCACGTTAGTGTTGGCGTTTTGGTCATTTCCGAAGTGGGCAGAAGTAGGTGAGAAGATTTTTGAATTGGTGTTGAGCTCTACGTGGACTTCAAGTCCAATGACTGTTTCAAAGTTCATTAGTTATCACCTCCAAAAATCACGGGTTGTTGTTTGTGGTAGTCTGTTGTTGCTTCAAAGGCAGCAGCAGCTTGGTAGATAGTTTCTTCTGAATACTTAGGACCAATCAATTGCAGACCGACAGGTAGACCTTGAACAAATCCAGCAGGAAGCGAAATCCCAGGAAGACCAGCCAAATTGACAGGGATGGTCAAAAGGTCAGCTAAGTACATAGCAACTGGATCATGGTTGAGTGAATCCAAGTCGTAGGCAACGCTAGGAGCAGTTGGTCCCAAAATCAAGTCATAATCCGCAAAGACTTTTTCGAAATCTTGGATGATAAGGGTGCGAACTTGTCCAGCCTTCTTGTAGTAGGCATCGTAGTAACCTGATGAAAGGCTGAAAGTACCTAGCATGATACGACGTTTCACCTCTTCACCGAAACCTTGACTGCGGCTGTTTACATAGATTTCATCAAGGTTAGTCGCATCTTCTGCACGGTAGCCGTAACGAATACCATCAAAGCGTTGCAAGTTTGATGAAGCTTCTGATGAAGCGATGATGTAGTAAACTGCAACCCCGTATTTAGAGTGGGGAAGGCTCACTTCTTCAACGATAGCACCAAGTTTTTCAAAGTGTTTAGCGGCTTTGAGGATGGTCTCCTTAACTTCTGGGTCAAT
Source organism: Streptococcus infantis (assembly GCF_964243025.1). Classification (GTDB taxonomy): domain Bacteria; phylum Bacillota; class Bacilli; order Lactobacillales; family Streptococcaceae; genus Streptococcus; species Streptococcus infantis_N. The sequence continues at coordinate 161,253 of NZ_CAXTDJ010000002.1, read as the reverse complement.
CCCTTCACCAAGATATTCCTTAGGCAAAGCAATTTTCATGCCCTTGATGTCTTGACCGATTTTTGAAGTAAAGTCAGCAATGCGAACAGGGGCAGAAGTAGAGTCTTTAGCATCTTCGCTGGCAATCGCATTTAGCAAGAGGGCATTTTCCTTAACAGTTGGTGCAAAAGGTCCAATTTGGTCTAATGAGCTACCAAAGGCAATGAGACCGAAACGTGAAACTGTTCCGTAGGTTGGCTTGAGACCAACAATCCCGTTAAAGGCAGCAGGTTGGCGGATAGAACCACCAGTATCAGAACCAAGTGATAAACGGACTTGTCCAGAAGCTACAGCTGCAGCAGAACCACTTGATGAACCACCGGGAACCTTGCTGTGGTCCCAAGCATTTTTAGTTGGTCCATAGTATGATGTTTCGCCAGAACCACCCATGGCAAATTCGTCCATGTTGGTTTTTCCGACAACAATCATGCCCTTAGATTTTGCATTAGCAACAGCTGTGGCATCAAAGATAGGTTCGTAGTTATAGAGCATTTTTGAAGCTGCTGTTGTTAAGAGACCATCTGTAGAAATGTTATCCTTAACTGCGAGCGGAATTCCTGAAAGGACATTGTCAGCATCAATACCAGTTTCATCAATAGCTTTAGCCTGAGCAAGAGCTTGGTCCTCAGCGATAGTGACGAAAGCATTGATAGCTGTCTCACGAGATTTGATATCTTCAAGAGTTGCTTGTGTTAGTTCTGTTGCAGAAATTTCCTTAGAGACAAGGAGATTGTGCAACTCTTCAATCGTTTTATTGTTAAAAGTCATTAGGCATCTCCTCCATCATCTAGGATAGCTGGCACCTTGATATAGTAGTTATCTTTTTCAGGTACATTTTTAAACAAGCGGTCACGGTCTGTTCCTTTTTCAGCCACATCAGGTCGGAGAACAGTTTTACGGTCAGCCATCGTTGTAGTAGGTGCAACACCAGTAGTGTCGACTTCACTGAGCAATTCAACCATATCAACAATTTTTGAGAGTGTTGTCGCAAACTCTGCAGTTTCTTCTTCTGAGAATTTTAATTTTGAAAGATTGGCAACGTGAGTTACCTCTTCTTGCGTAATTTTCATCGGATATCCTTTCGTGAAATGATGATTCTTTATCTGTTCTATTTTACCATATTTTCCTATAAATAAGGCAAGCCAAGCTAAAAAGAAATAGAAATTGAAAAATACCTTTTATTTCGATATAATGGTTGAAATTAGAAGAAAGAATAACAGTCGTTTCAAGTTGCTAAAAAGGATGTAGCATTGACTCAACTAGAACACGTTAAGGATGACATATGACGCTTTGGGAGTTGCTTTTTACCAGTAAAAAGACAGTTCCTCCTCATTTGGGAGCCTGGTACTTTTTATTACCTACTTCTTTGGTAATTATAGCTGTTTTATCGATTCGTTTCGCATCATCTAAAGGTTACAGAAACTTTTGGTATTGGGGACAATTGATTCAGTTGCTCATTATCAACGCTTGGTATATTGTTGCACGTCTGCCCCTATCTGAGGCTCTCCCTTTTTACCATAGTCGCATGGCTATGTGGATAATTCTTTTTGCCCCTAATAAGACCTTTTTCAAGCAATATTTTGCCTTAGTGGGAGTTTTTGGTTCTATCATGGCCTTGGTTTACCCAGTCTTTTATCCTTTTCCTTTCCCTCATGTTTCGTCTGTGAACAATGTTTTCGGACATTGGGCCCTCTTGGCTAACTGCTTGATTTATCTTGTTAGATATTATAAAGTTGAAGAAGGAGATACTTGGAAAATATGCCAGATGACTCTTGGAGTTAATGCCATTATCTTTCTTGCCAACCTCTTGACAGGAGGAAATTATGGCTTTATGAGCAAGCCACCTGTGATTGGGGATCATGGTAGTTTGCTTAACTATTTGATAGTGACCAGTTTGATGACAGGTATTCTCATCCTTATCAATCAACTCGTTAAATATAAACATAAGAATAGTTAATATACAACTGAATTCGTTACCTTAAGGAGACTTTATGCATCATTTTATTACAAGAACCCAAACGACGCCACCGCCTATTCCGATTTTTTGGTACGGTGTCATGATAGGCCTTCTTGCCTTGTCTATTTATGCTTCTCTTACTTACTACAAAAACCCCAAATTTGTTCGATTGTTTAAGTGGATTCAAATAGCGCAATTGCTAGCTCTTTATACTTGGTATATAGGTTTTAGCATTCCATTTTCGAACAGCCTGCCTCTTTACCATTGCCGTTTGGCCATGTTCGCGGTTGTTTTCTTACCTGACAAATGGAAAACTAAGCAGTATTTTGCCCTTATGGGAGCCAGCGGCGCAGTATTTGCTTTAGGCTATCCTGTTTTTGACCCCTATGATTTCCCGCATATTACCAGCTTTTCTTTCCTGATTGGCCATTATGCCCTCTTGGTCAATTCTCTGGTTTATCTGATGAATCATTACGATAAAACCTTACTTAAAAAATATCAGATTATCGCCTACACGTTTATTCTCAATCTATTCTTGGTTGGGGTCAATCAAGTAACGGGTGGGAATTACGGGCTTTTGAATACGACGCCGTTTATTCCGTATGCTCCTATTTGGATAAAGTATCTGCTGGTTTCAATCATTCTATCTTCAGCCCTAGTACTCTTTGATATCTTGTTTAAGAAACGCTGGGAAAAGAAAATTTCTCTAGAAACAATTCATTTGTGAAGCGATATCGATATTAAGAGTAATCAATATAAATAATCAATAAAAGAATATAAAAAGCAGGTCAACTATCTTGGTCTGCTTTTCTTTTATAAGCGATTGAAAAACTCTCTAAAATCAGATATAATGGAGTGTTGAAAGGAATCTTAGAGTCCAATGTAACCAAGAGCAATTATCAATCGAAATAATTAAAAAAGTAGAAAGAAAGAGAAATATGACTATTCAAGAAGAAATTAAGAAACGCCGTACCTTTGCCATTATCTCTCACCCGGACGCGGGGAAAACAACCATCACTGAGCAATTGCTCTATTTTGGGGGAGAGATTCGTGAGGCAGGTACTGTAAAAGGGAAGAAAACAGGAAACTTTGCTAAGTCAGACTGGATGGATATCGAGAAACAACGTGGGATTTCGGTAACCTCATCTGTCATGCAGTTTGACTACGATGGGAAACGGGTAAACATCCTAGACACTCCAGGACACGAGGACTTCTCAGAGGATACCTATCGTACCTTGATGGCTGTGGATGCTGCGGTCATGGTAGTCGACTCTGCTAAGGGTATCGAGGCCCAAACCAAGAAATTGTTTGAGGTTGTCAAACACCGCGGTATTCCGGTCTTTACCTTTATGAACAAGCTGGACCGTGATGGACGTGAGCCATTGGACCTCTTGCAAGAATTGGAAGAAGTTCTAGGCATTGCTAGCTACCCGATGAACTGGCCGATCGGGATGGGGAAAGCCTTTGAGGGGCTCTATGATCTCTATAACCAACGCTTGGAACTCTATAAAGGGGATGAGCGTTTTGCTAGCCTAGAAGATGGAGACAAGCTTTTTGCTAGCAACCCATTCTATGAACAAGTAAAAGATGATATCGAACTGTTAAATGAAGCTGGGAATGAGTTTTCAGAGGAAGCTATTCTGGCTGGAGAATTGACACCAGTATTCTTTGGTTCAGCTTTGACGAACTTTGGTGTACAGACTTTCCTTGAAACCTTCCTCCAGTTTGCTCCAGAGCCACATGGTCACAAGAAGACAGATGGAGAGATTGTCGATCCTTATGACAAGGATTTCTCAGGCTTTGTCTTTAAGATCCAAGCCAACATGGACCCTCGTCACCGCGACCGGATCGCCTTTGTGCGGATTGTATCTGGTGAATTTGAACGTGGGATGAGTGTTAATCTCCCTCGCACTGGTAAGGGGGCTAAGCTATCTAATGTCACTCAGTTTATGGCGGAAAGTCGTGAGAATGTCACCAATGCCGTAGCAGGAGACATCATCGGGGTTTATGATACAGGTACCTACCAGGTTGGAGATACGCTAACTGTTGGGAAAAACAAGTTTGAGTTTGAACCACTGCCAACCTTTACACCAGAAATTTTCATGAAGGTTTCGCCTAAGAACGTCATGAAACAAAAATCCTTCCACAAGGGAATGGAACAGTTGGTACAAGAAGGAGCTGTCCAGCTTTATAAGAATTACCAAACAGGTGAGTACATGCTAGGTGCCGTTGGACAACTCCAGTTCGAAGTGTTTAAGCACCGTATGGAAGGGGAGTACAACGCTGAAGTTGTCATGACTCCAATGGGTAAAAAGACAGTCCGTTGGATCAAGCCAGAAGACTTGGATGAACGTATGTCTTCAAGTCGAAACATCTTGGCAAAAGACCGCTTTGACCAACCTGTCTTCCTCTTCGAAAATGACTTTGCCCTCCGCTGGTTTGCGGACAAATATCCAGATGTGGAGTTGGAAGAAAAGATGTAACTCAGCACCAACAATTGGAACTAGAGTTCCTAATTGTTGGACGCTAGTCGCTATTCGGCGAACTAGCTAACTGCCTTACTAACTCATCGGCGAAAAATAATCGTTTTCGCCTCTTCGTGTCGTAACATTTAGGAGTGGTCTAGCTGACTGTCTCACTAACTACGTTTGGCAAATGAAATCGATTTGCCAACTCCGTGTCGTAATCTAATAAACGGTAACTGCTATGGCAGTTTACTTAAACGCTTCACTAGGCAAAATCCACGAATGGTATTGATTCGTGGACTTTTTCGTCGTAATAGTTAGAAAGTAGTCTAGCTACCTGCCTCATTAACTTAGTTTGGAATCACTCAAAGAATAAACAAAAAGACTAGGAAACTATTGAATTCCTAGTCTTTTTTTAGTAGTGGAACTTCTATTTATTGAAAAGCATCTATACCAACAACCTTGATAAGAAATGTAAGGAGGATAAGCAATAGAATGCTGACTCCATTATTCACTAGATGCAGTAAGATAGACATCTCAAGGCGTTTGGTGCGATAAGCAGTCCAAGTTAGTACAGCAGACATCCAGCCATAGATTAAGAAGGAAGGGAGATTATTTGGAATATGCGCTATAGTGAAAAGAAGCCAACCGAAAACATATCCAATTTTTTCGTATCCTTCGAAGAGCTTTTTAGGAATAATACCTCGACAGATAATTTCCTCACAAATAGGTGCCACGATTGCAACCACGAAAATGCTGGAAATTAGAGAACTTTCCGACATAATGCTATTAATAGCCTCTTGATTCGAAGTAGTTGTTTGCTTCAGAAGTTGCAACCAAATCGCACCAATCAGATTTCCTGTGACAATGGCTACATAACTAAGAGCGATTCGAGGGGCGTCATTAATAGTAAAGAGTTTCGATTTTAGGTTTAATAATTTGCTTTTGTGAGCACCATATAAAAAGAGTGTAACAATAGCGGTAGAGACAAGCCCCACTATTAGAGATGACCAGATAGATCCAAGTTGCGTTTTTTGAAGTAGCATTAAAGTCACGATAGGAACTTGCGATAGGGCCATTGCCACAAGAAAGATTCCTAGCCAAATCAATCGTTTACGATAATCTTTAAAAAAATTCATTCGTATATCTCCTAAAAAATTTATTTCATTATAGCATACTTTAGATAGGAATTCTATTAATTACCAGAACATAAGCGTAGATAAAACAAGTAAGATGTTTCGAATTAAATGACTATAAAATGATAAATCTTGTCTTAAGGTTTTAGGAAATAAAAAGTTTAGAAAGCTGACTCCCAAAAGGATATAAAAACTGACAGAAAGTATGGTTAAAGGATTGTGCAGAAAAAATAAACTAAGAAAGATAAGGGTTGTTAGCCTGCCTGTCTTTTTATGAGTTGGTAATTTTCTCCATTTGTTTAACGGCAGAAAGGTAGCAATATCAAGTCCGAAAAGGAAAAAGAAAGAGATGAGTAACAAGTCAACGATTTCTTTTTGTAGTAGAGTGTCAGTGCTTATGCTTTCAAACAAAATAAAACATACTCCAGCAAGGTTAATGATAACCATGCTGCTATACAATAAAAAGAAGGATCGACTACGATTGTGTAGCTGACTATTCACATAATCATGTCCTGAAAGATAGTGGATAAATGTACAGATACCTGCTAAAAACAGTAAGAGAAGTAAAAAGTAAAAGCAGGATTGTTTGAGTGTTAAAGAAATACCAGGCCAAACTAAGCAACTACAGCAGCCTAAGTAGACCAAGGAAATCAATAAAAGAAGTTGGATTGATTTGTTCATTTTTTCCATATAAACCCCCCACGTTTTTTAAAAATTATAACTAAAATGATTCATGAAAAATCATCTTTTTCCCAAGTGTTATTTTTTGACTCTCAACTGTCTTTTAAAAATCTTATCAACAGAAAAAAACATCCCTCATTTTTTGAAGGATGTGCTTTTTGATAATAACATTGCTAACGCTTAGACCAGGTTCGCTTCATAAAGAGTAGGATGATTGGATAAATTTCAAGACGTCCTGCAATCATTGCAAAGGATAGGAGGAGTTTTGAAAATGGACTAAAAATGGAGAAACTTGCAGTTGTTCCGAGAATTGGGCCGATATTGTTAAAGCAACTGAAAACGGCACTCGTAACAATCATTAAATTGTCAGCATCTAAACTGATAATGAAAATTAAGCTGAGTAGAATCATGACGTAAACTACAAAGTACTTGAGAATCTTGTGTTGGGTGTCCTTGTCGACTACCGTTTGATTAACATGGAGAGTTAAAACACGGTGAGGGGATATGGTAGACAAAAATTGATTTTTAGCAATTTTAGCTAGAATAACTCCACGCATCACTTTGAGACCACCAGCAGTAGATCCAGCAGAACCACCAATGGCCATCAGCATCAGTAAAATATATTGTGAAAACAAAGGCCAATTTGTAATGTTGCCGTAACCAAAACCAGTTGTAGTGATGATGTTAGAGACTTGGAAGAAGGCCATCTCAAAACTTTGTGAAACGCCACTATAAAGGTGGAGTGTATTGAGAGTAATTAAGCCGGTAGAAACGACGACAATCAAGAGATAAGCACGAAGCTCCTCATCGAAAAAGAATTCCTTGACTCGACGAAGCATGAGATAGTAGTAGAGGTTGAAGTTGACACCAAACATCAAGACCCCAACACTCGTCAGATAGGTAATGAGAGAACTATTATAGTGGGCGATTCCATCATTGTAAACAGTGAAACCACCAGTCCCAGCAGTTCCCATAGCGATGACAAAACTATCGTAGAGTGGCATACCGGCAAGATAATAAATCACTACAAAGAGGGCGAACATTGCCAGATATAGGATGTAGAGGATTTGTGCTGTATTTTTTAGCTTAGATACCACCTTACCAAATACTGGTCCAGGAACCTCAGCCTTCATAACCTCTAAGTGGCTATTTTTAGCATTGTCCATAATAGCTAGGGCAAAAACTAGTACCCCCATTCCTCCAATGAGGTGGGTAAAGCTCCGCCAAAATAGAAGAGAACGGCTTAAGACAGAAACGTCATTTAAGATAGTTGCTCCCGTAGTAGTGAAGCCGGAACTAGTTTCGAAGAAGGCATCGATAAAATTGGGGATTTGACCTGAAAAGACAAAGGGAAGGGAGCCAAAGAAAGACCAGAGGATCCAACATAGGGCAACAATTAAGACTCCTTCTTTAGCATAGATACGTTGTTTTTTAGGCTTTTTGATGATTCCGAGAAGACCTAGGACAACAAGAATCCCGATGGTAGAGAAAAGAGCTGTAAAAACTTGACTAGATTCTCGATAGTACAGAGCAATACCAACCGGAACTAAAAGTAGCCCAGCTTCAATCAAGAGTAGCTTTGCAAGAAGAAAGCGTACCATACTTCTATTCATAGCTTACCTCTCTAACAAATCGTAAATCTTGGTGATATTTGAAAGCAAAGTGATAACCACTAGCTTATCACCGACCTGGAGGGTATCTTCTCCTGTTGGGAAAATCGTTTTTCCATTGCGGATAATAGCAGCAATCAAGATATCCTTTTTGAGCTTCAATTGAGATAAAGGCTTGCCAGTCATTTTATTGGCTTCCTTGATAAGGAATTGAAGAGTTTCTACCTGTCCATTTGCTAGATGGTGCATAGCTTGAAGATCAGAATATTGCGCATTTACACGACCATGGATAAAGTGCATGATGGTATCAACAGCGATTGTTTTAGGGGTGATGATACTTGAGAAATCTGTTGCGTGGATAATTTCTAATAAGCTAGTGCGGTTTACTTTGGTAATATTTTTCTGAACACCTATGTTATCCAAGAACATAGAGGTAATAATATTCTCTTCATCAACACCTGTAAGAGTTGCAACGGCATCGTAGTTTTGTGCACTTTCTTCTAAGAGGGTGTCCTTAGTTGTTCCATCGCCTTGGACTATATAGAGTTTAGGGAATTTTTCGCTGAAAAAGGCGGCTCTTTCAGGATTGACCTCAATAACTTTTATATCGATACGACTGTCTTTTAGAATACCTAAAAGATAGTAAGCAATTTTTCCAGCACCAATAATGAGCAGACTCTTAACAACTCTGGACTTAATATAGTTGTGGAAGAGCATCATATCGACACGGCTTCCTGTCACGAAGATACGGTCTTTATCCTCTAAAATCATATCTCCGCTAGGAATCATGAGTTTGTGATCGCGTTCGATGGCACAGACGATTACATTGCCAAACTTTTTACGGAAATCAGCAATAGACATCTGACAAATATTACTGTCATTTCGTACCTTGAATTCCATTAAGCTGACTAATCCGCCTGCAAAACGCTCAACAGAAAGAGCATTAGGGAAGTCTATAATATTAGCGATAGCACGAGCTGCTAGGAGTTCTGGGTTGACAATCAGTGAAAATCCAAGAATATTTTTTTCTTTAAAGTAAGGGTTGGAATATTCAGGATTGCGTACACGAACAATGGTTTCCTTTGCTCCCATTTTTTTGGCCAAAACAGCCGAAACCATGTTGACCTCGTCGTATTGAGTCATGGCAATGAAAATATCACAATCTTGAACATTGGCTGCTTCTAACATAGCAAAGTCAGCTCCGTTACCTGCGATTCCCATAATATCAAAACGGCTAGTCAAGTATTTTAGAACAGTTTCGTTCTGTTCAATTAAGACAACATCATGGTTGTCAGCAACCAGTGAACGACAGAGAGCAGAACCGACTTTTCCCCCTCCGACAAGAATAATCTTCATAGTTAGTTAACCTACTTTTTCAATATGTCTCTATCATACCTTTTTTTAGAAAAAAATGCACTCAACAACCGACTGTTTCCTTCTTTAATAAAGGGATTAGGGGAATTCGAATAAATATTTTGCTTTAAACATCATATGTTTATGAAAAAACTTGTTCCGAAAATTCTCAATCTATGTAAATTCTATGATATTGCTTGCTGAAAGTTGAAATTTCAACTTTTGTAAATATGTTTGTAAAAAAATGAAAAAATCAAGTCATTTCTATTGACAATCAGGCTGAAAGTGTTATACTAAAAAAGTAGTTTCGCTGATTTACTTCAAACCTGTTGTGAGGTAAGTTAACGACGCCTTAACCACGCTGTTTGCTGAGCTTGACTCCGGGCAGTGTGGCTATTTTTTTGCACTAGTGAGAGGAAGCAAGGCATGGCCAATCATATTGTATTGTTTGAACCACAAATTCCACAAAATACGGGAAATATTGCACGTACCTGTGCAGCGACGAATGCGCCCCTTCATATTATCAAGCCTATGGGCTTTCCTATTGACGACCGTAAAATGAAGCGAGCTGGGCTAGACTATTGGGACAAACTTGAGATCTATTTTTATGATAGTTTAGATGAATTTATGAAAAAAATGGATGGTCAACTCTACTTGATTTCCAAGTTTGCAGAAAAGGTTTATTCAGATGCAGATTTCACAACAGAAGGGAATCATTATTTTCTCTTTGGTCGCGAAGATAAGGGTTTGCCTGAGGAATTTATGCGTGAACATCCTGAAAAAGCTCTCAGAATTCCTATGAATGATGAACATGTTCGTAGCTTGAATGTTTCCAATACAGTCTGTATGATTGTCTATGAGGCCCTACGTCAACAAAACTTTGCAGGACTTGAACTGGTTCACACCTACGAAACAGATAAGTTGAAATAAACACTGATGAGAGATAAAATGCTTGCGATTGCAAGCTTTTTTTGTTATCATTAAGGGGTCTTCAGGGCTGGGTGTAATTCCCGACCGGCGGTGACTTTTACTAGGAAATGTTCTTTTCCTTTTATACTTTGTTGCCAAGCTTTGCCTAACTAGAAGTTATGCCTACAGCTTGTCGCCTCGTCTAAAAGAAAAAATCTCCATTTCCATACTCTAAAAGAAGTCCGCGAGCGCAAGCTGATGTGGTGAGATTCCACAACCGACAGTATAGTCTGGATGGGAGAAGACGAAAGGATGGCTTTGTCTATTCTGCTTCATTTTATAGTAAATTAGAACCTCCTGTTTAACAGGATTAGGTTGTTTTTTGAGATAGGGTAAGAGGGTAGATAGAGAGAAACTTTCCAACTTCTTCTGATTTTATAGAAAATTGGAGGAACCTGTTATGACAAACACACGTCGACTTTCGACCATTGCAATTTTATCAGCACTTTCATTTGTGTTGATGTACTTTGACTTTCCGCTTCTACCAGCGGCATCCTTTTTAAGGATTGAGTTCAGTATCTTACCAGTTCTTGTAGGTTTGGTAGTCTTGGATTTACCAGCGGCTTTAGGAGTACTATTCCTTCGGTCTCTGTTGAAAATCCTTTTGAACAATCAAGGAGTTAGTACCTACATTGGTTTGCCGATGAATATCGTCGCCTTGGGAGTCTTTGTTCTTGCTTTTGGTTTGATTTGGACAAAAGAACGGACAGCTATTCGTTTTGGGCTAGCTTCATTAGCTGGAACGATTGGTCTTACTTTAGCTATGCTGGTTCTAAACTACGTTTATGCTGTTCCTTTGTACGCAAAATTTGCTAACTTCGATATAGAGAATATTCTAGGACTTAGTAATTACTTGTTGGCAATGGTCTTACCATTTAATTTGATTGAAGGAGTCATCTTTGCCATCTCATTCTGGTTACTATTTGTCCTCTTGAAACCAACTTTAAAACGATATGAAAGATAAACAAACATATTTAACAAAGGGCTCTTTTGCCCTTTTGCTTTTTGTAATTTTAGGTTATATTGTCAAGTTTTATCCTGATATGCTGATTGGCTTTGATCAACCAATCCAGACTGCTATTCGAGGTGACCTACCAGACTTCTTAACGATACTTTTTAGAACAATTACGCATTTGATTGATATCCCAGTCATCATCACTTGGGTTCTCATTGTAGCTTTTATTTTTTATCGTAAGCAATGGAAGCTGGAAAGCTATCTCATGTTGGGGAATCTGACTTTAGCTGGAATCTTAATCGTAACTTTTAAGAATATCTACCAAAGACCACGGCCAGAAATTCTACACTTGGTAGAAGAAAAAGGTTTTTCGTTTCCAAGCGGACATTCTCTGGCAGTAACGATTATGGTTGGAACTTTGATTGTGATTTTCAGCCAAAGGATTAAAGATCAACTTTGGAAAAGAATCGTACAAATCTTACTAGAATTCTACCTATTGAGTGTACTAGTATCCAGAGTCTATCTAGGGGTTCATTATCCGTCAGATGTTCTTGCTAGTCTTTGTGTAGGCCTAGGGGTTCTATTTATCGAATTTCCATTTTATGACAAACTCCGTTTTCAATGGCGTTTTAAAGGAAAGCAGAAGTGATGATAGAAGGCACTCAAGTAGAGTGCTTTTTTTGACGAAAAATGCTACTTCTGATAGTAAATACTTTAAAATTAAATAGATTCTAGATTATTATTTAATTGAAAAAAATCACCAAAAAATGGTTTTACTACTTGAAATTTAGATAGATTAGTGTATAATAGTAGGGTATGTGTAAAACATACTTGTGGGAGGTAAAAATCTCTAAATTACCGCCAAAACCACAAAGGAGGATTTAAAAATGGCTAAAAAAGTCGAAAAACTTGTAAAATTGCAAATCCCTGCTGGTAAAGCTACACCAGCTCCACCGGTTGGACCTGCTCTTGGTCAAGCTGGTATCAACATCATGGGATTCACAAAAGAGTTCAACGCTCGTACAGCTGATCAAGCTGGTATGATCATTCCAGTTGTTATCTCAGTATACGAAGATAAATCATTTACTTTCGTTACTAAAACACCACCAGCTGCTGTTCTTTTGAAAAAAGCTGCAGGTGTTGAAAAAGGATCAGGTACACCTAACAAAACTAAAGTTGCTACAGTTACTCGTGCACAAGTACAAGAAATTGCAGAAACTAAGATGCCAGATTTGAACGCTGCAAACATTGAGTCTGCAATGCGTATGATCGAAGGTACTGCTCGTTCTATGGGATTCACTGTTGTTGACTAATCAATAACTTCCCTATATAACCCGCAAGACTTCATCATTTCGAGAAGTGACGTGGGAGATGAAAATCGATTGAACCACTTACAAGGAGAATAGAAAATGGCTAAAAAAAGCAAACAACTTCGTGCTGCTCTTGAGAAAATCGACAGCACAAAAGCATACAGCGTAGAAGAAGCTGTAGCTCTTGCAAAAGAAACTAACTTTGCAAAATTTGACGCAACTGTAGAAGTTGCTTACAACTTGAACATCGACGTGAAAAAAGCTGACCAACAAATCCGTGGAGCGATGGTATTGCCAAACGGTACTGGTAAAACATCTCGCGTTCTTGTATTTGCACGTGGTGCAAAAGCTGAAGAAGCTAAAGCTGCTGGTGCAGACTTCGTTGGTGAAGACGACCTTGTTGCTAAAATCAACGACGGTTGGTTGGACTTCGACGTAGTTATCGCTACACCTGACATGATGGCTCTTGTTGGACGTCTTGGACGTGTCCTTGGACCACGTAACTTGATGCCAAACCCTAAAACTGGTACTGTAACAATGGATGTTGCTAAAGCAGTTGAAGAGTCTAAAGGTGGTAAAATCACTTACCGTGCTGACCGTGCAGGTATCGTACAAGCTATCATCGGTAAAGTTTCATTTGAAGCTGACAAGTTGGTTGAAAACTTCAAAGCATTCAACGAAACAATCCAAAAAGCTAAACCAGCTACTGCTAAAGGAACTTACGTAACAAGCTTGACAATCACAACTACTCAAGGTGTTGGTATCAAGGTTGACGTTAACTCACTTTAATAAGTATAAAATTTAAAACAAAAAGGTTGAAGGTAGATTTACCTCAACCTTTTTTGTCGTCATAATATAAAATTTTACTAATTTAATTTGATATTAAAAATCGTCTATATAGAAAATTCAGAAAATTGTTTCTTTTGTCTTGAAAATTTTTGAAAAAATGGTATCATAGAAACAAGTCATTTTAAGAGAAGAGAAAGGGGAAGAATGGAGAAAATCACTTTAGAAACTCCTAAGACAGGATCGGATTTAGTTTTAGAAACACTTCGTGACTTAGGCGTTGATACAATTTTTGGTTATCCAGGCGGGGCGGTATTGCCTTTATATGATGCTATTTATAATTTTAAAGGCATTCGTCATATTTTAGGTCGCCATGAACAAGGATGTCTTCATGAAGCTGAAGGTTATGCTAAGTCAACAGGAAAACTTGGTGTTGCAGTCGTCACAAGTGGACCGGGAGCTACAAATGCCATTACGGGTATTGCAGATGCTATGAGCGACAGTGTTCCCCTTTTGGTTTTCACAGGACAAGTGGCAAGAGCGGGAATCGGTAAGGATGCTTTCCAAGAGGCAGATATTGTCGGAATTACCATGCCGATTACCAAGTACAACTACCAGGTTCGAGAAACAGCGGATATTCCACGTGTAATTACAGAGGCTGTGCACATTGCGACTACGGGTCGTCCAGGCCCAGTTGTTATTGACTTACCAAAAGATGTTTCGGCTCTTGAAACGGACTTCGTCTATTCATCAGAAATAGATTTACCAAGTTATCAACCAACTCTTGAGCCTAATGAGATGCAAATCAAGAAAATCTTGAAACAACTCTCTAAGGCTAAAAAACCTGTTTTACTAGCTGGTGGTGGTATTAGTTATGCTGGAGCTGCCGAGGAGTTAAATGAATTTGCAGAGCGTTATCAAATTCCTGTTGTTACCAGTCTTTTGGGACAGGGGACAATTGCAACAAGTCATCCACTATTTTTGGGAATGGGTGGAATGCATGGTTCATTCGCAGCCAATATCGCAATGACTGAGGCTGATTTTATGATTTCTATCGGTTGCCGTTTTGATGACCGTTTAACTGGAAATCCTAAGACATTTGCGAAGAATGCCAAAGTAGCGCATATCGATATCGATCCAGCAGAAATTGGTAAGATTATCGCTGTTGATATCCCAGTTGTTGGAGATGCGAAAAAAGCATTGCAGCAGTTGCTAGCGGAGCCAATCGTCCGCAACAATACTGAAAAATGGATTGAAAAAGTTACCAAAGATAAGAATCGTGTTCGTTCTTATGATAAGAAGGAACGTGTCGTCCAACCACAAGCAGTTATTGAACGTATTGGTGAATTGACTAAGGGTGATGCTATTGTCGTAACTGACGTCGGCCAACACCAAATGTGGACAGCTCAATACTATCCATACCAAAACGAGCGTCAACTCGTAACTTCAGGTGGACTAGGAACCATGGGATTCGGAGTTCCTGCAGCCATTGGAGCAAAAATTGCTAATCCAGATAAGGAGGTCGTGCTCTTTGTCGGTGATGGTGGTTTCCAAATGACCAATCAGGAATTGGCAATCTTGAATATCTACAAGATTCCAATCAAGGTTATCATGCTTAATAACCATTCACTTGGGATGGTTCGTCAATGGCAAGAAGCCTTCTACGATGGTCGAACATCAGAGTCAGTCTTTGATAGCCTTCCTGACTTCCAGTTGATGGCTCAAGCCTATGGAATTAAGAATTATAAATTTGATAATCCTGAAACCTTAGAAAAGGATTTGGAAGTCATCTTGGAAGATGTACCAATGTTTATCGAAGTAGATATTTCTCGTAAAGAGCATGTCTTACCGATGGTACCAGCTGGTAAGAGTAATCATGAGATGTTGGGGGTGAAGTTTAATGCGTAGAATGTTAACAGCCAAACTTCAAAACCGTTCAGGTGTTCTCAATCGCTTTACAGGAGTCTTGTCGAGACGTCAAGTTAATATCGAAAGTATTTCTGTGGGTGCAACGGAAAATCCTAATGTGTCACGGATTACCATTATCATTGATGTTGCATCTCACGATGAAGTGGAGCAAATCATCAAACAACTCAACCGTCAGGTCGACGTTATTCGTGTCCGTGATATCACAGATAAACCGCACTTAGAGCGCGAAGTTATTTTGGTAAAGGTTTCAGCTCCTGCGGAGAAGCGAGCAGAAATTTTAGCTATTATCCAACCTTTCCGTGCAACTGTTGTTGATGTAGCTCCGAGCTCCATTACCGTTCAGATGACTGGGAATGCGGAAAAGAGTGAAGCTTTGATTCGGGTTATTCGACCATACGGTATCAAGAATATCGCTCGTACGGGTGCAACTGGATTTACCCGCGATTAAAAATCCAACCTAAATTTGTTAATCTAGCCTATCAGGCAATAAATAATAGAAAAGAGAGAAAAACTATGGCAGTACAAATGGAATACGAAAAAGATGTTAAAGTAGCAGTGCTTGATGGCAAAAAAATTGCCGTTATTGGATATGGTTCACAAGGACATGCTCACGCTCAAAATTTGCGTGATACAGGACATGATGTGATTATCGGTGTGCGTCCAGGTAAGTCTTTTGACAAAGCAAAAGAAGATGGATTTGATACTTACACAGTAGCTGAAGCTACTAAATTGGCAGATGTTATCATGATTTTGGCTCCAGATGAAATCCAAGCAGACCTTTATGCAGAAGAAGTAGCTCCAAACTTGGAAGCTGGTAATGCACTTGGTTTCGCACATGGATTTAACATTCACTTTGAATTTATCAAAGCTCCAGAAAGTGTTGACGTCTTCATGTGCGCACCTAAAGGACCAGGTCACTTGGTACGTCGTACCTTTGAAGAAGGGTTTGGTGTTCCAGCGCTTTATGCAGTTTATCAAGACGCAACAGGAAATGCTAAAGATATCGCCATGGACTGGGCTAAAGGTGTTGGTTCAGCACGCGTTGGTCTTCTTGAAACAAGCTTTAAAGAAGAAACTGAAGAAGATTTGTTTGGTGAACAAGCAGTTCTTTGTGGTGGGTTAACTGCCTTGATGGAAGCAGGATTTGAAGTCTTGACTGAAGCTGGTTATGCACCAGAATTGGCTTACTTTGAAGTCCTTCACGAAATGAAACTAATCGTTGACTTGATCTACGAAGGTGGATTCAAGAAAATGCGTCAATCAATTTCTAACACTGCCGAGTATGGGGACTATGTTTCAGGTCCACGTGTAATCACTGACCAAGTGAAAGAAAATATGAAGGCTGTTCTTGCCGATATCCAAAATGGTAAGTTTGCAAATGACTTCGTAAACGACTATAAAGCTGGTCGTCCAAAATTAACTGCTTACCGTGAACAAGCAGCTGACCTTGAGATTGAAAAAGTTGGTGTTGAATTACGTAAAGCAATGCCATTTGTCGGCAAAAATGACGATGATGCCTTTAAAATCTATAACTAATATGTAAACAAGAAGGCGAGTTGGTTGGACCAAGCTCGCTTTCACATTTAAAATACTCATTAGAAAGAAATCAAATGTTAAGAGCAAAAGATGTGGTGAAAGCCCATAAAGTTTTGAATGGTGTGGTTGCTGAGACACCACTGGACTATGATCATTACCTATCAGAAAAATACGGTGCTAAGATTTATCTAAAAAAAGAAAATGCCCAACGAGTCCGTTCTTTCAAGATCCGTGGGGCCTACTATGCTATTTCTCAACTCAGTAATGATGAGCGAGAGCGTGGGGTAGTCTGTGCATCGGCGGGGAATCATGCCCAAGGCGTAGCCTACACCTGTAATGAGATGAAAATTCCTGCAACCATTTTTATGCCCATCACAACACCTCAACAAAAGATTGGGCAGGTACGATTCTTTGGGGGAGACTTCGTGACCATTAAATTGGTAGGAGATACCTTTGATGCTTCAGCCAAAGCAGCGCAGGAATATACAATAGCAGAAAATAGTACCTTTATAGATCCTTTTGACGATACCCATGTCCAAGCAGGTCAAGGTACTGTTGCCTATGAGATTTTAGAAGTTGCACGAAAAGAATCCATTGTTTTCGATACTGTCCTAGTACCTGTTGGTGGGGGAGGTTTAATTGCTGGAGTTTCTACCTATATAAAGGAAACGAATCCGGCTATTGAAGTTCTGGGTGTAGAAGCCAACGGAGCTCGTTCCATGAAGGCAGCATTTGAGGCTGGAGGTCCGGTTAAACTCAAAGAAATTGATAAGTTTGCAGACGGGATTGCTGTGCAGAAGGTTGGACAATTGACCTATGAAGCAACCCGTAAAAATGTTGAAACGCTTATCGGAGTGGATGAAGGTTTAATCTCTGAGACCTTGATAGATCTTTACTCTAAACAGGGGATTGTAGCTGAGCCTGCAGGTGCTGCTAGTGTGGCGGCCTTGGAAGTACTGTCAGATTACATTAAAGGAAAGACTATTTGTTGTATCATCTCTGGAGGAAATAACGATATCAACCGTATGCCAGAGATGGAAGAGCGTGCCTTGATTTATGATGGCATCAAGCATTACTTTGTGGTAAACTTCCCACAACGTCCAGGTGCACTTCGCGAGTTTGTAAATGATATTTTAGGACCGAATGACGACATCACACGTTTTGAGTATATTAAACGTGCCAGCAAGGGAACAGGGCCAGTCTTAATCGGTATTGCTCTTGCTAACAAGCATGATTATGCGGGCTTGATTCACCGAATGGAGAAATTTGACCCGTCTTATATTAACTTGAATGGGAATGAAACTCTATATAATATGCTTGTTTAATATCCTATAAAATTTTTATCATATCATTTGCCTAACCTATATACGAGTGCTATAATGTAAGTGAAGAAAGGGGGAGATTCCCATGGTTTTACAAGTTTTACTTGTTCTAGTGATTCTAATGCTTATTGTAGGAGCTGTGTTAGTGAGCTCTGTTTATGTCGTTCGTCAACAGTCTGTTGCAATTATCGAACGATTTGGTAAGTATCAAAAGTTAAGTAATAGTGGTATTCATCTACGGGCACCATTTGGCATTGACAAAATTGCAGCTCGTGTGCAGCTACGCCTTTTACAAAGTGAGATCGTGGTTGAAACCAAAACCCAAGATAACGTTTTTGTGACTATGAATGTCGCAACTCAGTATCGTGTAAATGAGTTAAACGTTACAGACGCTTACTATAAATTGATGAGACCTGAAGCTCAAATCAAATCTTATATTGAAGATGCATTGCGCTCATCTGTTCCTAAGTTAACTTTGGATGAATTGTTTGAGAAAAAAGATGAAATTGCATTAGAAGTTCAAAAACAAGTAGCGGAAGAAATGTCAACGTATGGGTATATTATCGTTAAGACGCTCATTACCAAAGTTGAGCCGGATGCAGAAGTCAAACAATCAATGAACGAAATTAATGCTGCCCAACGTAAGAGAGTGGCAGCTCAAGAATTGGCTGAAGCAGATAAAATTAAGATCGTTACAGCGGCAGAAGCTGAGGCAGAAAAAGATCGCCTCCATGGTGTGGGGATCGCAGAGCAGCGGAAAGCAATTGTTGATGGACTTGCTGATTCTATTAAAGAGTTAAAAGGAGCCAATGTCGAATTAACTGAAGAACAAATTATGTCAATCCTATTAACCAATCAGTATTTGGATACATTGAATAATTTTGCAGATAAACAAGGAAATAATACAATATTCTTGCCAGCAAATCCTAATGGAGTTGAAGATATTCGAACCCATATATTATCAGCTTTGAAAGCTAAATGATTATAATCTTAACGCAATAACTTTATTAATATATGTGTTTCAATTGACAAATACTATAAAAACATTTAGAATGAAGTTGCGTAAAGAAAAAAATAGGAGAATAACATGGCTAAGTCTAACTTTGAAAAAGTAGAAGCAGTTGTTAGCTGGGTTCGTGATAAGAAGATCACAGGGTATCGTATTTCTAAGGAAACGAATGCGCGTGAGATGTCTATCATTGCTTTGGCTCAAGGACGTGCAAAAGTTAAAAACATTTCCTTTGAAACAGCCCTCGGCTTAATTGATTTCTACAATAAAAATCATGAAAAATTTGAAGATTAGTCTTTGGATATAGGCAGGTTCGAAAAGAATCTGCCTTTTCATTTTTTGGAATATAAAAAAAGACTGCAATGGCAGTCTTTTTTCTTATCGAAGATAGCGTTGTAAAAATTCTCTTGTACGTTCTTCTTTGGGATTAGTAAATAGATCTTCTGGTTTGCCTTCTTCTGCAATGACACCTTTATCCATAAAGATGACACGGTGTGATACATCGCGAGCAAATTCCATTTCGTGGGTTACGACGATCATGGTCAAGCCTTCTTGAGCTAAATCTTGCATGATTTTGAGAACTTCACCGACCATTTCAGGGTCAAGGGCTGATGTAGGCTCATCAAAGAGAATGGCATCAGGATTCATAGAAAGTGCACGAGCAATAGCAACACGCTGCTTTTGCCCACCAGAAAGTTGTTTAGGTTTAGCTTGCCAGTAGCGCTCTCCCATTCCAACTTTTTCAAGGTTCTCTTTAGCGACTTTCTCTGCTTCTGAGCGATCACGTTTGAGTACAGTTGTTTGGGCAACGATTGTATTTTCAAGCACGTTTAGGTTTTCAAAGAGGTTAAAGGATTGGAAGACCATACCTAGTTTTTCACGATAGTGAGTGAGATTATACCCTTTTTCAAGTACGTTTTCACCGTGATAAAGGATTTCACCTTCAGTTGGTGTTTCGAGAAGGTTGATAGAACGTAGGAAGGTTGATTTACCACTACCGGAACTACCGATGATAGAAATCACTTCTCCTTTGTGAATAGTGAGAGAGATGTCTTTTAGGACCTCGTTTTGCCCGTAGGATTTTTTGAGGTGTTTGATTTCAAGGATTGGTTGACTCATTATTTCAAATCCTCCGTTTGCATTTGGTTAGCACCTGTCGTGTAGGTATCCATATCCATCCGTTTTTCGATGTAGCGAAGGATACGTGTCACTGTAAAGGTGAGGACAAAGTAGATAACTGCGATAATAGTAAAGGTTTGGAAGTACTGGTAAGTCTGTGTTGCTACTGTATTTCCTGAGAAGTAAAGTTCTACAACAGAGATAACATTCAATACAGAAGTATCCTTGATGTTGATGACGAACTCATTACCAGTAGCAGGTAGGATATTTCGAACTACCTGAGGTAAAACAATCTTACGCATGGTTTGATTATGAGTCATACCAAGAGCAGTAGCTGCTTCAAATTGTCCCTTGTCAACAGCTAGGATACCACCACGAACGATTTCGGTCATGTAGGCACCGGTATTGATAGAAACGATAAAGATAGCAGCGAGAGTACGGTCTAGGTTGATTCCGAAAGCCTGGGCAGTTCCATAGTAGATAACCATAGATTGTACAATCATAGGAGTTCCACGGAAAATTTCGATATAGATATTGAGAATCCAACCAACTATATTTTGAATGACGTAGATAAATTGATTTTCAGATTGAGGCGCAGTGCGGAAAACACCGATAGCAAGACCAATAACGAGACCAACGATAGTACCGATAATGGAAATTAAAAGTGTGATTCCGGCACCTCGCAAGAGTTGTTGCCAGTTTTCACTTAGAATTTTAGCAACTTGGCTAAAGAAATTACTGCTGTTTTCTTCAGTAGTTGTAGCTTGAACAGGTTGTTCTTTAATCATACGATCCATTAGGGCAACTTGTTCATCTTTAGAGATGGTTTCAATACTGGCATTGATTTGGCTGATACGGTCGTCATCTTTACGAAGTCCAATAGCGATAGAGGTATCTTCTTCTCCAGTTTTAAAACCAGGTTCAGGCTGAATCATTTTAAATTTGGCATTTGCTGATTCAGCAGTTAGAGCCTCTGGTCGTTCAGAAACATAGGCATCAATGACACCAGCTTCAAGAGCTTGACGCATTTGGGCGAAATCTCCCATGGCAGTTTCCTTCTGAGCGCCTGAGATTTGTGAAATCAAATCATAAAGGTAAACACCTTGTTGAGAAGTGATTTTTGCTCCGCTAAAGTCCTCAAGAGATTTAGCGTTTGCATAGGCAGAATCTTTTTTGACTAAAAGTACTGGTTCACTGGTATAGTAACTGCTTGAGAAGGCAATTTCTTGCTTACGTTCAGCGGTTGGACTCATACCTGCAATAATCATATCAATCTTTCCAGAAGTAAGGGCTGGAACAAGTCCTTCCCATTTTGTTTTTACAATGAGTGGTTCTTTACCCAGATCTTTAGCGATTTTTTTTGCAATTTGAACATCGTAACCGTTAGCATATTGGTTTGTTCCATCAATCTTGACAGCGCCGTTACTGTCGTCATCTTGAGTCCAGTTAAATGGTGCGTAAGCTGCCTCCATTCCGATGCGTAAATATTCATCGGCTTGGACCTGGCTAACTAGTCCTAGAGTAAGGGCTAAGCTAGCAAGGATAGATAAGCATAATTTTTTCATGTTTTCTCCTATTTCTAGTCTAAAAATGGCTCCCTCTATTGTATCGAAAAAGCGGAACTTTTTCAATCTTAGTAAACCCTTACTTGTAAAAAAATGATATAATGAGAAAAAGGTCAAAAGAGGCTATATTATGAAAAAAAGATGGTTAATAGTACTTATATTTACTTGTCTGATAATTGTTCCAAAATTGGTTTTTGCCGTGGATTTCAGCATTCCATCCTATAAAGGAGAACTGTATATTCATGCAGACAATACAGCAGAATTTAGACAGAAGATAGTTTATCAGTTTGAGGAGGACTTTAAGGGCCAAATCGTGGGACTTGGACGTGCTGGCAAGATGCCTAGCGGATTTTATATTGATCCTCAGCCAAAGGTTGAGGCATCTAAAAATGGTCATAAAATCGAAAATCTTACTAGCGAAGTGACAGAAGAAACGAATGGTTATACTGTTAAAGTCTATAATCCAGGTCAGGAAGGGGACAGGGTCGAAGTGGAACTTACCTGGCAATTGAAAAATCTTCTTTTTTTATATGATGATATCGCTGAATTAAATTGGCAACCCTTAACAGATAGTTCAGAATCTATTGAAAAATTTGAGTTTCATGTGATGGGAGATAATGGGGCCGAAAAACTCTTTTTCCACACAGGGCAACTCTATAGAGAGGGAAGGATTGAACAGAGTGGTCATGACTATACTATTCGTTTAGACAATCTTCCGTCTAAGCGCGGAGTTGAGTTGCATGCCTACTGGCCTCGAACTGATTTTGCTAGCGCTACAGATCAGGGCTTAAAAGGAAATCGTTTAGAAGAGTTTAACAATATAGAAGAGTCGATTGTTAGAGAAAAAGATCAGAGTAAACAACTCGTTACTTGGGTATTTCCTTCAATACTTTCCATCTCCTTGTTATTGAGTATCTGCTTCTATTATATCTATAGAAGAAAAACCACTCCTTCAGTCGAATATGCCAAAAATCATCGTCTCTATGAACCGCCGATGGAATTAGAGCCTATGGTTTTATCAGAGGCTGTCTACTCGACCTCCTTGGAGGAAGTGAGTCCTCTAACCAAAGGAGCAGGTAAATTCACCTTTGACCAACTTATTCAAGCTACCTTGTTAGATGTGATTGACCGTGGGAATGTCTCTATTATTTCAGAGGGAGACGCAGTTGGTTTGAGGCTGGTAAAAGAAGATGGTTTATCAAGCTTTGAAAAAGACTGCCTAAATCTGGCCTTTTCAGGCAAAAAAGAAACAACTCTTTCCAATTTGTTTGCGGATTACAAGGTATCTGATAGTCTTTATCGTAGAGCAAAAGTCTCTGATGAAAAACGGATTCAAGCAAAGGGGCGTCAGCTCAAATCTTCTTTCGAAGAAGCATTGAAAGAGATGCAAGAAGGAGTGAGAAATCGGGTTACCTTCTGGGGGCTCCCAGATTACTATCGTCCTTTAACTGGTGTGGAAAAGGCCTTGCAAGTGGGTATGGGACTTTCTACTATCCTACCTCTATTTATCGGATTTGGTTTGTTCTTGTACAGTTTAGATGTTCATGCTTATTTTTACCTCCCTTTGCCAGTACTTGGTTTTCTAGGTTTAGTTTTGGCTGTTTTCTATTATTGGAAGCTTCGACTAGATAATCGTGATGGTGTTCTAAATGAAGTAGGAGCGGAGGTCTATTATCTTTGGACGAGTTTTGAAAATATGTTACGTGAGATTGCACGACTGAATCAGGCTGAATTGGAAAGTATTGTTGTTTGGAATCGTCTATTAGTGTATGCAACTTTGTTTGGATATGCTGACAAGGTTAGTCATTTGATGAAGGTTCACCAGATCAAAGTTGAAAATCCAGATATCAATCTCTATGTAGCCTATGGCTGGAATAGCATGTTTTACCATTCAACAGCACAAATGAGCCATTATGCCAGTGTCGCAAATACAGCAAGTACCTTTTCTGTATCATCCGGAAGCGGTAGCTCTGGTGGTGGTTTCTCAGGCGGTGGTGGTGGTGGAAGTGTTGGTGCTTTCTAAAGAAAACTCAACACAGCCTTTAAAAGTATGATATAATGGAGGATAGAAAAAGGAGTAATCTATGTATTTTTTTGAAATTTTAAAATCAATCTTTTTTGGTATTGTTGAAGGAATTACGGAATGGTTGCCGATTTCAAGTACTGGTCACTTGATTTTAGCAGAAGAGTTTATCCAGTATAAAGATCAAAATGAAGCCTTCATGTCTATGTTTAACGTAGTCATTCAGCTGGGTGCAATCTTAGCCGTTATGGTTATCTACTTTAACAAGCTTAATCCTTTCAAACCAGGTAAGGATAAAGTTCAAGTTCGTAGAACCTGGCAATTATGGTCCAAAGTTTTTGTTGCGACCCTACCTCTTCTCCTAGTCTTTAAGTTTGATGATTGGTTTGATACTCACTTCCATAATATGGTTTCAGTAGCCATCATGTTGATTGTTTATGGGGTTGCCTTTATCTATCTTGAAAAACGTAACAAAGCGCAAGCGATTGAACCAACAGTTACTGAGTTAGACAAATTACCTTACAAAACAGCATTGTATATCGGTCTTTTCCAAGTCTTGGCCCTTCTACCAGGGACTAGCCGTTCCGGAGCAACTATCGTAGGTGGTTTGTTGAATGGGACTAGTCGTTCAGTGGTAACAGAATTTACCTTCTATCTAGGAATTCCAGTTATGTTTGGAGCTAGTGCTTTGAAGATTTTTAAATTCATCAAAACAGGAGAAGTGTTGAGTTTTGGTCAATTCTTCTTGCTCTTGGTAGCAATGGTAGTGGCTTTTGCAGTCAGCATGGTTGCCATTCGTTTCTTGACCAGCTATGTCAAAAAACACGACTTTACAGTGTTTGGAAAATACCGTATTGTCCTTGGTAGTGTGTTGCTACTTTATAGCTTCGTTCGACTATTTGTATAAGAAAAAAACCTTGAGGGTAGATTCCTTCAAGGTTTTTAAAATCCTGTCACAGTGACTCCTAACAAACGGACACCCTTGTCTTTATCACTCAGTGTTTCGTAGAGTTGGATAATACTTTGAGCAATTTCTTCAGAGTCTTGTGTTTGTTGATTCAGTGTTTTTCGTTTTGTCAAAGTAGAAAAGTCAACATAGCGGATTTTCAATATGACGATCTTACCACTTTTTTCATATCTTTGAAGACTAAGAGCAACTTTTTCCGAAAGGAGAGTTAGCTCTTTTTTAATATCTTCATCTAGCCTTAGAATCTTACTGTAAGTTTTTTCTTTACCAATAGACTTACGGATACGATTTGATTTGACGGGAGAGTTATCTATACCTCGAGCCTTACGATATAGATCAAAGCCGAGTCTACCGAAACGATCAATGAGAGTGATTTCAGAAATCTCTAAAAGGTCAGTACCCGTATATACACCCATTTGATGGAGTTTTTCAACTGTTTTCTTGCCCACACCGTGGAACTTAGCGATATCCATTTGTTTGAGAAAATCTTCAGCTTCATCAGGAAGAATGACTGTCAAACCATGAGGCTTTTGATAGTCACTTGCCATTTTAGCTAAAAATTTATTGTAGGATACACCAGCAGAAGCTGTTAATTGTAATTCATTCCAGATATCCTGCTGAATTAAACGAGCAATTTTAACAGCAGATTTGATACCAAGCTTGTTTTCAGTTACATCTAGATAAGCTTCGTCGATACTCATAGGTTCAATTTTATCCGTATATCGTTTAAAAATAGCTCGAATCTGCTGGCCAACAGTAGTATATTTTTCATAGTTCCCAGAAATAAAAATAGCTTGAGGACAGCGTTCATAAGCCTCTTTGGAACTCATAGCTGAGTGAATGCCGAATGCTCTGGCTTCATAACTACAGGTTGAAACTACACCCCGACCACCTGTTTTCCTAGGGTCGCTACCAATAATAACAGGTTTCCCTTTAAGTTTAGGATTGTCACGAATTTCTACAGCAGCAAAAAAGGCATCCATGTCAATATGGATAATTTTACGGGATAAATCATTCATCAGTGGAAATATCAGCATGAAATGGCCTTTCTTTGGTAGTTTATCTAGTTTTATTATACCTTTTTTCTGAAAAAATAGGAAATAGCTAATTATTTTTCAAAAATATAATACAGTTTGTAGTAAAATAAGAACTGTATTATAAAAGAAAGTGTTGAAAAATAGTGATTTCACTTGTTGAAATCGTTTACTGTGTGTTATACTGAATACATAAATGTAACAGATTACTGTTACTAGAAAGATAAAAGAGGACATTAACATGGTTGTTAAGACAGTTGTTGAAGCACAGGACATTTTTGACAAAGCCTGGGAAGGCTTTAAAGGTGTTGACTGGAAAGAAAAAGCAAGTGTATCACGCTTTGTACAAGCTAACTACACACCTTATGATGGAGATGAAAGCTTCCTTGCAGGACCAACAGAGCGTTCACTTCACATCAAAAAAATCGTAGAAGAAACTAAAGCACACTACGAAGAAACTCGTTTCCCAATGGACACTCGTCCAACTTCTATCGCTGACATCCCTGCAGGATTCATCGACAAAGAAAACGAAGTTATCTTTGGTATCCAAAACGATGAACTCTTCAAATTGAACTTCATGCCAAAAGGTGGTATCCGTATGGCTGAAACTACTTTGAAAGAAAATGGATACGAGCCAGACCCAGCTGTTCACGAAATTTTCACAAAATATGTAACAACTGTTAACGACGGTATCTTCCGTGCTTACACTTCAAACATTCGTCGTGCTCGCCACGCTCACACTGTAACTGGTCTTCCAGATGCATACTCACGTGGACGTATCATCGGTGTTTATGCGCGTCTTGCTCTTTACGGTGCAGACTACTTGATGCAAGAAAAAGTAAACGATTGGAACTCAATCGAAGAAATCGATGAAGAAACAATCCGTCTTCGTGAAGAAATCAACCTTCAATATCAAGCATTGCAACAAGTTGTACGCTTGGGTGATCTTTACGGAGTTGACGTTCGCAAACCAGCGATGAACGTTAAAGAAGCTATCCAATGGGTAAACATTGCCTTCATGGCTGTCTGCCGTGTTATCAACGGTGCAGCTACATCTCTAGGACGTGTGCCAATCGTATTGGATATCTACGCAGAACGTGACCTTGCTCGTGGTACATTTACTGAATCAGAAATCCAAGAATTTGTTGATGATTTCGTTATGAAACTTCGTACAGTTAAATTTGCTCGTACAAAAGCTTATGACCAATTGTACTCAGGTGACCCAACCTTCATCACAACTTCTATGGCTGGTATGGGTAACGACGGTCGTCACCGTGTTACTAAGATGGACTACCGTTTCTTGAATACTCTTGACAATATCGGTAACTCTCCAGAACCAAACTTGACAGTTCTTTGGACTGACAAATTGCCATACAACTTCCGTCGCTACTGTATGCACATGAGCCACAAACACTCTTCAATCCAATACGAAGGTGTTACAACAATGGCTAAAGATGGATACGGTGAAATGAGCTGTATCTCATGTTGTGTGTCTCCACTTGACCCAGAAAACGAAGAACAACGTCACAACATCCAGTACTTCGGTGCTCGCGTTAACGTTCTTAAAGCTCTTCTTACTGGTTTGAACGGTGGTTACGACGATGTTCATAAAGACTATAAAGTATTTGACATCGAACCAATCCGCGACGAAGTTCTTGAATTCGAATCAGTTAAAGCAAACTTTGAAAAATCTCTTGACTGGTTGACTGACACTTACGTAGATGCTTTGAACATCATCCACTACATGACTGATAAGTACAACTACGAAGCTGTTCAAATGGCCTTCTTGCCAACTAAGCAACGTGCTAACATGGGATTCGGTATCTGTGGATTTGCTAACACTGTTGATACATTATCAGCTATCAAGTACGCTACAGTTAAACCAATCCGTGATGAAAATGGCTACATCTACGATTACGAAACAATCGGTGAATACCCACGTTGGGGTGAAGATGACCCACGTTCAAACGAATTGGCAGAATGGTTGATCGAAGCTTACACAACTCGTCTACGTAGCCACAAACTTTACAAAGACGCAGAAGCTACTGTATCACTTTTGACAATCACATCTAACGTTGCTTACTCTAAACAAACTGGTAACTCACCAGTCCACAAAGGTGTATACCTCAACGAAGATGGTTCTGTGAACTTGTCTAAACTTGAATTCTTCTCACCAGGTGCGAACCCATCTAACAAAGCTAAAGGTGGATGGTTGCAAAACTTGAACTCACTTGCTAGCCTTGACTTTGGTTATGCAGCTGATGGTATCTCATTGACAACTCAAGTTTCACCACGTGCTCTTGGTAAAACTCGTGACGAGCAAGTTGATAACTTGGTAACAATCCTTGATGGTTACTTCGAAAACGGTGGACAACACGTTAACTTGAACGTTATGGACTTGAACGATGTTTACGAAAAGATCATGTCAGGTGAAGACGTAATCGTACGTATCTCAGGATACTGTGTAAATACTAAGTACCTCACTCCAGAACAAAAAACTGAATTAACACAACGTGTCTTCCACGAAGTTCTTTCAATGGATGATGCATTGAGCTAAGATTCATAAATAGTAAATCAAAAACCAGTCACTTTGACTGGTTTTTTTGCTATAAAAAAATATTTTAAAAAAGTTGGTCAAAATTGGTCAAATCTCTTGACTATTACTGACCAAAGTGATAAACTAAGAACATAAGGATTAGGAAATCCTTAGAAAACCTTGATTTCAAAGTGATAATACCTTTCAAATTGAAATCAAGTATGGTTAAAACCTAGAAAAGAGGTAAAACCTATGTTTAACATTAGTATTTTTAGAAGTCCAATCGAAAAACCTGTATTGGATAAAGAAAAACCTGAAATTATACGTAGAGTAGCAAATAGCTAGTCTAAATTTTTTAAAACAAAGGTCAGAGAAAGTCAAATTATTTTGACTAAGTAAATTTGAAAACAAACGAGGTATGAAATATGAATAACAACTTTAATAACTTTAACAACATGGATGATTTATTTAACCAATTGATGGGTGGTATGCGTGGATACAGTTCAGAAAACCGTCGTTACTTGATTAACGGCCGTGAAGTAACGCCTGAAGAATTCGCTATTTACCGTCAAACCGGTCAACTTCCAAGCGAAGGAAGTGAACAAGCACAGTACGTTCAAGGTAAAGGTATGAAACAAGATGGGGTTCTTGCAAAACTTGGACGTAACTTAACAGCAGAAGCACGTGAAGGTAAGTTAGATCCGGTTATTGGGCGTAATAAAGAAATCCAAGAAACTTCTGAAATTCTTTCTCGTCGCACAAAGAATAATCCAGTTCTCGTCGGTGATGCTGGTGTTGGTAAAACTGCAGTAGTAGAAGGATTGGCCCAAGCTATCGTGAACGGTGACGTTCCTGCAGCAATCAAGAATAAAGAGATCATTTCTATTGATATTTCTGGACTTGAAGCTGGTACTCAATACCGTGGTAGCTTTGAAGAAAACATTCAAAACTTGGTAAACGAAGTCAAAGAAGCTGGAAATATTATCCTTTTCTTCGACGAAATTCACCAAATTCTTGGTGCTGGTAGCACAGGTGATGGTCAAGGGTCTAAAGGTCTTGCTGATATCTTGAAACCAGCTCTTTCTCGTGGTGAATTGACAGTGATTGGTGCAACTACTCAAGATGAATACCGTAATACCATCTTGAAAAACGCAGCCCTTGCTCGTCGTTTCAACGAAGTGAAGGTTAATGCTCCATCTGCTGAAGATACTTTCAAGATTCTTCAAGGTATTCGAGATCTTTATCAACAACACCACAATGTTATTTTGCCAGATGAAGTCTTGAAAGCTGCCGTTGATTACTCTGTTCAATATATTCCTCAACGTAGCTTGCCGGATAAGGCTATTGACCTTGTGGATGTGACAGCTGCTCACTTGGCAGCACAACACCCAGTTACAGATGTACATGCAGTTGAGCACGAAATTCAAGCGGAAAAAACTAAACAAGAAGAAGCTGCGGCTAAAGAAGATTACGAAGCAGCTCTAAATGCAAAAGTCCGTATCGAAGAGCTTGAAAAGCAAATTGCTAATCATACAGAAGATCACAAGGTTACAGCTACTGTAAATGATGTAGCTGAGTCTGTCGAACGGATGACTGGAATCCCAGTATCACAAATGGGTGCAACCGATATCGAACGATTGAAAGATATGGGTCACCGTTTGCAAACGAAAGTTATTGGTCAAGACAAGGCTGTTGAGGCAGTAGCAAAAGCTATCCGTCGTAACCGTGCTGGTTTTGATGAAGGTAACCGTCCAATCGGTAGCTTCCTTTTTGTAGGTCCTACTGGTGTTGGTAAGACTGAGTTGGCCAAACAATTGGCTCTTGATATGTTCGGAACGAAAGATGCCATCATCCGTTTGGACATGTCAGAATATAGCGATCGTACAGCCGTATCTAAATTGATTGGTACAACTGCAGGTTATGTTGGTTACGATGACAACAACAATACCTTGACAGAACGCGTCCGTCGTAATCCATACTCAATCGTACTTTTGGATGAGATTGAAAAGGCTGACCCTCAAGTCATCACCCTTCTCCTCCAAGTTTTGGATGATGGTCGTTTGACAGATGGTCAAGGTAACACTGTAAACTTCAAGAATACTGTGATTATCGCAACTTCAAACGCAGGCTTTGGTTACGAAGCCAACTTGACAGAAGATGCTGATAAACCAGAACTTATGGATCGTTTGAAACCTTACTTCCGTCCAGAATTTCTTAACCGTTTCAATGCTGTCATCGAATTCTCACACTTGAGCAAAGAAGATCTTTCTAAGATTGTAGACCTTATGT
Source organism: Streptococcus infantis (assembly GCF_964243025.1). Taxonomy (GTDB): domain Bacteria; phylum Bacillota; class Bacilli; order Lactobacillales; family Streptococcaceae; genus Streptococcus; species Streptococcus infantis_N. The sequence continues at coordinate 130,663 of NZ_CAXTDJ010000002.1, read as the reverse complement.
TGGTTGAAGTTAACAAGACGCTTTCTAAGAAAGACATTGACTTGGCAGTGAGCGAAGCTGCTAAAGAATACATGACTGAAGAAGGCTACGATGAAGTCATGGGTGTTCGTCCACTCCGTCGTGTGGTTGAACAACAAATCCGTGACAAAGTCACAGACTTCCACTTGGATAACCTTGATGCTAAACACCTAGAAGCTGACATGGAAGATGGTGTTTTGGTCATTCGTGAAAAAGCCTAAATCAAGATTTTGAAGATAAAAAAAGGAACCAGTTCAAAAGCTGGTTTCTTTTTTATTATTAGATGACATGGCGTTCAAAGGCATCATCAGAGATTCCTTGTTGGAGAATCAATTTAGCCCATTCCTTAGCTGAAAATAGGCTGTGGTCCTTGTAGTTCCCGCAAGATTCAATGGTAGTTCCTGGGACATCCTCCCAAGTTGTGGTTTCAGCGATTTCCTTTAGTGAATCCTTGATGACAGCAGCGATTTCTGCGCTAGTATGACGTCCCCACATAATCATATGGAAACCTGTACGACAACCAAATGGTGAACAATCAATCATGCCATCGATGCGAGTACGGATGAGCTTAGCCAAGAGGTGCTCGATTGTGTGAAGGCCTGCAGTTGGGATTGAGTCCTCATTTGGTTGAACCAAGCGAATATCAAAATTAGAAATGATATCTCCCTTCGGTCCAGTCTCTTCTCCAATCAATCGGACATAAGGAGCTTTTACAATCGTATGGTCTAGTTCAAAACTTTCAACAATAACTTCTTTTGACATGGGTATTCCTTTCAACTTTCTTCTTTCATTATATCATAAAGCTAAGCTATGATACCTTTAGAAACTAATAAAAGCCCCATTCAATTATGAATGGGGGAAATTTAATTACAGACTAACTAGTCGAATTTAGTCTTTTGAACGTTTTATCACTGCGAGACCAAGTAGTGAAAGGAGTCCTAATCCAGCAAGAGAAAGTGATGATTGATTAGAACCAGTATTAGGAAGAACCTTAGTAGGGGCTTGGTAGCTTGAAGCTGGTTTGCTATCTTTCTTAACTGTTGAAGGAGCAATTTTTGTTTTAGCAGTAAGATTCGTCAACTCAGCCTTATTTTTACCATTTTCTAAAATCGGAGATGATGACTTCTCTTTTTCAAGAATAGCAAAGGCTGCTAACAAACCTTCTAATTTTGCTGCTTCAACTTTGTATATTTCTTCTTTTGCGACTAAATCTGCTTTAGCAACTTTAAGAGCTTGTTTAGCTTCTATAAGAAGGGCTGGTGCATTTTTGAGACGAGATAAGTAGTCTTTAGCATCTTGAAGAGCCTTTTTAGCCTCAGCAAGAGAAGCTTCAGCTTTAGCAACTTTAGTTTGGGCTGCCATTGTTTTAGCTTTTAAAAGAGTCAGTTTTTCAGTTGCCTTATCAAGATTAGCTTGTGCTGATTTTTGTGAAGCCTCTTTAGCCTTAAGAGCATCCTTAGCTTGAGTTAGAGCTGCAAGTTTTAGTTTAGTATCTTCGGATAGAGAGTCTTTACTTTGTTTTAGGGCTTTTTGATAAGCTTTTTCTGCATGAGCTACTTGATCCGTAGCTGTTTTAACAACCTGGCGTAGTAGTGGAGCTGCTTCATTTTTATTTTTAGCAATCTTCAAATCACGTTGAGCAGTTTCCAGTTTTGCTTGAGAAGCTGCCAAGTCCTTACGGGATGCATCAGCATCTTTTGAAGCCGTATTTGGATTAATCAAAGCTGGAGTAATCTTAGAATAGTCTTTAATATCATTGTCGTAGTTGTTGAAAAGAAGGATATTTACGCGGTTGATAATACCGTTGTTACTGTAGCTAACTGCTAGAAAGGCTCCTTTTTTATGAATATCCAAGCTACCAACAGTTTTTTGAGCATAGATTGTAGATCTTGAACGATCACCTACGCTATCGCCTAAGTCAAATAGTTGGAATTTAATATTGTTATAAATAGCTTGTTTCAAGTAGTCTACAGAAACTTTTTCTTGGCTTGCTAGGGTTGGAGAGAACCCAAGTTGGTTAAGTCCGGTTGGACGGTAGCCAAACTTATCAAGTCCATGTTTAGTTACAACACTACTTGGAGTTCCAACTGTTGAAGTAATTGGATCCTTAGCTTGGTATTTGTATTTTTCTTCACGGGCAGCTTGAGCAAGAGCTGCAGCATAGTCCATACTGTTTTGGGTCACTGTTACTGGACTAGTTCCTGCTTGTTTACGAATCTGATTGATTAAGTCTTGAGTGTAGAAGTTGAGCTCTAGAATGACATCCTTTGGAATAGAATTAATGTCATAGATGCGTTCAGCATCTTTTTTGCTACTGATATAGTTGTTTGTTGTTTTTAATACACTAGCTTCTTTATAAAGGACTTCTTTAGCTTCATCTGTTAACTGAGAGGAGCTTCCACTTCTTATAGATTTTACAGCTTTGATGTAATTTTGTGATAGGGTAAATGTGTTTTGGACTTGATCCTGTGAAGAAACTTTTTTCTGTTTCTCTTTGATTTCTGCTTGTGCAACCTTGATCTCAGCTTCAGCTTTGTCGATGGCAGACTGGCGTTTTGCATCAGCAACTTCAGCTTGCTTCAATTCTTCTTCGTGGGCAGTCAAACGTTTTTGGGCTTTATCTAACTCTTCTTTAGCTTTTTGAACTTTTTCATCGGCAGGTTTGCTATCAAGTTCTTTTTGAGCCGCTTCGACGGATTTTTTGGCAGTTTCTGTTTCAGATTTGGCAGATTCTAATTTATTTTGTTCTTCTTTAACAAGCTCTTGCTGATCCATTTCAGCTTTCTTGGCTGCCTCAAGAGATGCTTTCTCTTGCTCTACAGTTTTTTTAGCTGGAGCAACTTGTTTTTGGGCATCGGTCACAGATGATTGGGCTTTAGCAATAGTTGCTTCGCTCGTGTCAATAGAATCTTTCTGGGCTTCAGCCAATTTTTCTTCAGCCTTAGCTTTATTGTTAGAAGCTTTATTTAGATTTTCTTTAGCTTTGGCGACAAGTTCAGTTTGTTGTTTAACCGTTTCTTTAGTAACAGAAGCTTTGTTATCTTTAGTAGAAAGTGTTTTGCTTTCTACTGGTGTAGTATCCGCATTTACAGTGCTTACTATTCCTGTACTTGCTAGAAGCGCGGCACCGATAATGAATTGTTTTTGAATTTTTTTCATGAAAATAATTCCTCCTATAATTTATATTATAACTTAAATATAGTTACAATGTCAACCAAATAAGGTTTTGCAGTAGGGTTTTAAATACGCTAAAAATCTACTCTAAATCGAAAAAATTTAGGACAAGCAAGATAGCTAAAATGACTCTCGGATAGGTTAAAAATCATTAGAAAATCTATGCTAACATACATAAAAGTGACAATTAAAAAACATTCAATTCAATAAGTTTTAAAAATTCTGAAAATTGTATTGACACATGGCTGAAAAGGGACTATAATGTATAAAAAGTCAAAAAGGAGTTTATTATGAAATTTTCAAAAGTAATGGCCCTAGCAGGAGTGACTCTGTTAGCGTCAGGTGTTTTGGCAGCTTGTTCAGGTTCAGGATCTAGTGCAAAAGGTGAGAAAACTTTTTCTTACACGTATGAAACCGACCCAGACAACCTCAACTATTTGACAACTGGTAAAGCAGCAACTTCTAATATCACTAGTAACGTCATTGACGGTTTGATGGAAAATGACCGCTACGGAAACTTTGTGCCATCAATGGCAGAAGATTGGTCTGTATCTCAAGATGGTTTGACATACACTTATACAATCCGTAAAGATGCCAAGTGGTACACTTCTGAGGGTGAAGAGTACGCAGTTGTGAAAGCTCAAGACTTTGTAACGGGTCTTAAATATGCAGCTGACAACAAGTCAGAAGCACTTTATCTCGTTCAAGATTCTATTAAGGGTCTGGATGCATATGTGAAAGGTAAAGTTAAAGACTTTTCTGAAGTTGGAATCAAAGCAATTGATGATCAGACTGTTCAATATACTTTGAACAAACCTGAAAGCTTCTGGAACTCTAAAACAACTATGGGTGTTCTTGCACCGGTCAATGAAGAATTCCTTACTTCAAAAGGAAGTGACTTTGCCAAAGCAACAGATCCAAGTAGTATCCTTTATAACGGTCCTTACTTGTTGAAATCATTGGTAGCTAAATCTTCAGTAGAATTTGAAAAGAATCCAAATTATTGGGATAAGGACAATGTTCATATTGATAAAGTAAAACTATCATTCTGGGATGGTCAAGATACAAACAAACCTGCAGAAACCTTTAAGGCTGGTGGTTTCTCAACGGCTCGTCTATTCCCAACAAGTGCAAGTTATCCTGAAACTGAAAAAGAGTTTAAAGACAATATCGTTTATACACCACAAGATTCTTCAACTTACTTAATTGGTACCAATATTGATCGTCAGTCTTATAAATATACTTCTAAGACTACAGATGAGCAAAAAACTTCAACTAAGAAAGCTCTCCTTAACAAAGACTTCCGTCAAGCGATTGCCTTCGGTATTGATAGAACAGCTTATACTTCTCAAATCAATGGAGAAAGTGGAGCAACAAAACTTCTTCGTAACTTGTTCGTACCACCAACATTTGTTCAAGCAGATGGTAAAAACTTTGGTGAGTTAGTTAAGGAAAAATTGGTGACTTATGGTGACGAGTGGAAAGATGTTAACCTAGACGATGCTCAAGACGGTCTTTACAGTCCAGAAAAAGCAAAAGCAGAATTTGCTAAAGCTAAGACAGCTCTCCAAGCAGAAGGTGTTCAATTCCCAATTCACTTGGATATGCCGGTTGACCAAACAAGTACTACAAAAGTACAACGTGTTCAATCATTGAAACAATCACTTGAAGCAACATTAGGAACTGATAACGTAGTCGTTGATATCCAACAACTTCAAAAAGATGAAGTTCAGAATGTCACTTACTTTGCTGAGTCAGCTGCTGGGGAAGATTGGGATCTTTCAGATAACGTTGGTTGGACTCCAGACTTTGCAGACCCATCTACTTACCTTGATATCATCAAACCATCAGTAGGTGAAAATACTAAGACTTACCTAGGATTTGATGCAGGTACAAATAATGCAGCAGCCAAACAAGTTGGTTTGGAAGACTACGAAAAAATGGTTGTTGAAGCCGGAAACGAAAACACTGACGTTTCAAAACGTTATGACAAATATGCTGCAGCCCAAGCTTGGTTGACAGATAGCGCTTTGATCATTCCAACAGCTTCTCAAACTGGACGTCCAATGTTGTCTAAGATGGTACCATTCACACTTCCATTTGCATACTCAGGTAACAAGGGAACAGGTGAGGCACTCTTGTACAAATACCTTGAACTTCAAGATAAACCAGTAACTGCTGAAGAATATCAAAAAGCTCAAGATAAATGGAAGAAAGAAAAAGAAGAATCTAATAAAAAAGCGCAAGAAGATCTTGCAAAACATGTAAAATAAAAGAAAGTGGAGTTAGTGATTAACTCCACTTTCTTTTAATATTAAAAAACCTAGGAAACTGTTCCTAGGTCTTTTTTGCTTATTGTTGCCCTTGAGAGTTTTGATTTTGTTGAGGATTTTGATTTTGTTGAGGGTTTTGATTTGTATTTGGAACAGTTTGGTTTTGTCCATTATTTGGACTAGTAGTTTCAGCTACTGTAGTTTGATTTTCGGTTGTTGTAGTAGGAGCTACTGTAGTAGCTTGTTGGGTTGTTTGAGGGATCCAGTTACTACGAGCGCCGACTTTGAAGACATACTCACCATTACGATACAAGCCCTCAGGCATTGTCCAATCACCTGGGTGATCATCCTCGGAAAGATATTCCATCATTGATCGGTAGATGTTTGCTGCTACTCTAAATCCATCTCCTTCGATTGGAGTGAGGCGATTTGAATAACCTGTCCAAACAGCCATTGAATATTTGCGGGTATATCCTACAAACATTTCATCAGGTGCGACATAATCGTATCTCTTAATGTAATTTTCAATTTCATCATCTGTATAGTTAGATGTACCCGTCTTACCTGCTTGAGGTAACCAAGACATATAAGCACCACGACCCGTTCCGTATGCCAAGACAGTCTTCATCATTTCTGTCATCATATAGGCAGTAGTCTCCTTCATGGCACGTGTTCCAGGATCAGAGAACTCTTTTGAACTTCCGTCACTAAAGACAATCTTGTTGATATACATTGGTTTGCGGTAGATACCACCGTTAGCAAAAGCAGCATAGGCAGCAGCCATTTTCTCACTACTTGCTCCGTACTTTTTGTTTGACTCAGTCGTGTTACTTGAAATAGCGTTGGCATAGTGCATATCCGGATAGTCAATACCGAGTCCATTTAGGAAAGTCTTGGCTTGGTTTAATCCAACCTTTTCAAGTGTTTCAACGGCAGGTACGTTACGCGATTGTTGGATTGCATACTGTAGTGTGATGTTTCCATAGTATGCTTTATCCCAGTTATAAACAGGAATATCTGTTCCAGGATAGTTATAAGGGGCATCTTTTATGATTGCTGCGGTAGAGTCGTAAATTCCGTATTCAAGTGCAGGTGCATAATCTGTGATTGGTTTCATAGTAGAACCCCAGTCACGGTTGGTTTCAACGGCCTGATTGAGTCCGAAGGATACATTGCTTGACTGGTGTCTAGAACCAAGCTGAGCAATAACTTTACCATTTGTAACGTCTACGATAGTAGAAGCTGCCTGAAGTTCATCATCTGGATAATAAACATACTCATCTGTGTTGTATATATCCCAAAGACGCTTTTGAACGTCTTGGTCTACGTTGGTGTAGACGTCCATTCCAGTAGTTAAAAGGTTGTAACCTGTCTCTGTTTCAACTTGTTCAATCACTTCTTTGAGGTAATTATCTAAGTATGGAGGATAGGTGTTGCTTCCTTTCAGACTTTGTAAACCATCAGTGATAGGTGTATTTATAGCCGTTTCATATTGTTCAGCTGTTAGATATCCTTGCTTTTGCATCTCTGATAGGACTAGATTACGACGTTCTGTTGCTTCTTCTGGATGAGAATAAGGATCATATTGGTTAGGGGCTTGTGGCATTCCGGCTAGAAGAGCAAGTTGTGGAATAGATAGGTCTTTTAAATCTTTACCATAGTAATTTTGAGCAGCAGTCTGCATCCCATAGTTACCATTTGACATGTATACTTTATTGATGTAATATGTCAAAATTTCCTGTTTGGTCGCAGTTCTTTCTAACTGAATAGCTAGCCAAGCTTCTTGGGCCTTACGTGAGATTGTTTGGTCTGATGAAGAAGTTGAGAAATATGTTAGCTTAATCAACTGCTGAGTCAAGGTTGAACCACCTTGGAGACCATTGCTACGAAGGTTTCGTAAGAAAGCGCCCATGATACGGATGCTGTCAATTCCTCGGTGGTTAAAGAAGCGGTGATCCTCGATAGAGACAATTGCATTAACCAGTTCAATAGGAATTTCATTGCTTTGAGCATTGACACGGCGCTCTGCTCCTAAGTCAGCAATCAATTCGTTTTTACTGTCGTAAATCTTACTTGAAGTTGTTGCGACCAGTTTGCTTTCAGAAAGTTCTGGCGCTTTAGATACGTAGTAGAAGAAGACACTCGCACCAATCAATATCGAAGCGATAAAGGCTACTAAGAATCCAATTCCTAGATATTTAGCGATGCGCCAAATAAGTTGTTTGTTCATATTGTTTTACCACCTAGTAAATGTTGTTTGACGATATCGAGATAAGGTATTTGAGGAAAGGCTTGTTGTTCAATCACAAAACCGTGCTCTCGAATATAATCAAGCGGCATTGATTTTTTCCCTATATCCTGACGATAAAAACGGATGAGGTCAATTGCCGGTAATAAATACGTTTCCTGATAAGAAGAAAAATGGATTAGGACGAAGCAAATCCCTTTTTGTTCAAGAACCTGTTCCATATGCTGAATCTGATGAGAATGAAAGTTCTTCATCGGAAAAGCTCTTTTTTGTTTTGTTTCCTTAGCTTCGAAATCGATATAAAATCCTTCATAAACACCCGAGTAGTCAGTTGTTGATGCCTGTCTAAAATAGGCTTCGACAATTTTAGCACGACTCCGCTGAGGATAGTCGACTCGTACAATTTGAATCGGGGTTGGCTTTTTATGAATGACTGCCATTCCATGTGAGAGATAGTAGTCGTTCGTAGCGTTAATCATCTTTTCAAAACTCATTCCCCGATTTGCGAAATTTTTAGTTTGAGGTAGGGAAGTTTTGCTTGATTTAGATGAAAGTTTATGTGGATAGTTGACCATAATCCTCCTTATTGGTACAATAACATCACTCTATTATACCACAAAGGTCAACAGAAAGGGTGAAAAAATGCATAAAGCCTTGGTTTTGGGATACTCAGCTTTTGATTTGGGATTATTTAATGAGAAGGATGCTCGTTTAAAAATTATCAAAAAAGCCATTCGAAGAGATTTGGAAAGATTGGCTGAGGAAGGCCTGAAATGGCTAGTGTTTACGGGTTCTCTTGGTTTTGAACATTGGGTTTTAGAAGTCGCCAAGGAAATGAAAGATGATTATGGATTTCAACTAGCGACTATTTTTGACTTTGAGACACATGGCTCGAATTGGAATGAAGCTAATCAGATCAAATTGAGTGATTTTAAACAGGTCGATTTTATCAAGTACGCCTATCCGGCTTATGAGCATAAAGGTCAATTGAGAGATTATCAGACTTTTTTACTTGAAAATACGGATGGAGCCTATCTTTTTTACGATGAAGAAAACGAAACAAAACTGAGATTTTTTTACGAACTGATGAAAAAGAAAGACAACTATATTACAAAAAGATTAACATTTGAGGATTTAAACGAAATAGCCGAAAATTTTTCCGAAAATTGAGGCTTTGACCTTGCTTTTTGTTTGCCTTTTTTTATATAATAATACTAGTAACTGAGAATGGAGAGAGACATGGCAAGTATTATTTTTACAGCAAAGGATATTTTTGAGCAGGATTTCGGAAGAGAAGTACGTGGATACAGTAAAGCAGAGGTAGATGAATTCTTAGATGACGTTATCAAAGATTATGAAACCTATGCAGCGTTGGTTAAATCATTGCGCTTGGAAGTCGCAGAATTGAAAGAACAATTGGCGAACAAACCTCAGGTGGCACCTGTATCTGTAACGTCTGAGCCTGCTGAGCTTGGAAGTACGACTTCTATGACTAACTTTGATATCTTGAAACGCTTGAATCGTCTTGAAAAAGAAGTATTTGGCAAACAAATCGTAGAAAATTCTGATTTCTAAGAATCATACAGTTGTGCAATTTTTGGATAATCGCGTGGAGAGTTTATCTTTTCATGAGGAAAGTCCATGCTAGCACAGGCTGTGATGCCTGTAGTGTTTGTGCTAGGCGAAACCATAAGCCTAGGGACGAGAAATCGTTACGGCGAGTGAATAGACTAAGTTTTCGGATATGTTTTAGTAGCTCTGAAAGTGCCACAGTGACGAAGTCTCTCTGGAAACAGAGAGAGTGGAACGCGGTAAACCCCTCAAGCTAGCAACCCAAATTTTGGTCGGGGCATGGAGTGCGCGGAAACGAACGTAGTACTCTGACTGCTAGTAGCTTCTAGCTGTTAGTGGTAGACAGATGATTATCGAAAGAAGTGGTCCTAGTCACTTCTGGAACAAAACATGGCTTATAGAAAATTGCATATAGGTTGGGGCTGAGAAATTTTCTCAACCTCATTTTTTAAAGGTGAACAAGAGAAAGGTCTTTAAAGACTGACATGAAACAAACATTTAACTTAATAGCGACTGCTGCAGCAGGCTTAGAGGCTGTTGTAGGTCGTGAAGTACGTGCACTTGGCTATGATTGTCAAGTTGAGAATGGTCGCGTTCGCTTTGAAGGAGATGTGAAGGCAATTATTGAAACTAATTTGTGGCTACGAGCTGCAGATAGGATTAAGATTGTTGTTGGGACTTTTCCAGCAAAAACATTTGAAGAACTTTTTCAAGGAGTTTTCGCCTTAGATTGGGAAAACTATTTACCACTTGGAGCGCATTTTCCAATTTCAAAGGCTAAGTGTGTCAAATCAAAACTTCATAATGAACCTAGTGTTCAAGCTATTTCTAAAAAGGCAGTTGTCAAGAAATTGCAGAAACATTATGCTCGACCAGAAGGTGTTCCGCTGATGGAAAATGGTCCAGAGTTTAAAATAGAGGTTTCAATTCTTAAAGATATTGCGACTATCATGATTGACACGACAGGTTCTAGTCTTTTCAAACGTGGTTATCGTACTGAAAAAGGTGGGGCTCCTATTAAAGAGAACATGGCAGCAGCAATTCTGCAATTATCAAACTGGTATCCTGATAAACCACTGATTGATCCGACTTGTGGTTCAGGAACCTTCTGTATTGAGGCAGCTATGATTGCTCGTAATATGGCGCCAGGCTTACGCCGTTCCTTTGCTTTCGAGGATTGGAACTGGGTTAGCGACAGGTTAATTCAGGAAATTCGTACGGAAGCTAGCAAAAAGATTAATCGAGAGATTGAACTAGACATCATGGGCTGTGATATCGATGGCCGCATGGTGGAAATTGCTAAGGCAAATGCTCAGACTGCGGGGGTTTCTAAGGATATCATCTTTAAGCAGATGCGCGTGCAGGATTTGCGAACAGATAAGATTAATGGAGTTATTATTTCAAATCCACCATATGGGGAACGCTTATCAGATGATGCCGGAGTAACCAAGCTCTATGCTGAGATGGGAGACGTATTTGCTCCACTCAAAACCTGGAGTAAATTTATCCTGACTAGTGACGAAGCTTTTGAAAGTAAATATGGTAGTCAGGCAGATAAAAAACGAAAACTCTATAACGGTACTTTGAAAGTTGATTTATATCAATATTTTGGTCAACGAGTGAAAAGACAAGATGTCAAAGTGGAAAGGAATGCAAATGAGTAAGAAAAGACGCGATAGCCATCACAAGGATGAGCAAGAATCTAAATTTGAATTTGAAGAGGCTAAAGATTTAACGGTTGGTCAGGCTATTCGCAAGAACGAAGAGGTTGAAGCAGGTGTGACTCCAGATGATACCATCTTAGATAAATATATCAAGCAACACCGTGAAGAAATCGAAGCAGACAAATTTGAAAATTTACAAACGAAAAAAGAGGAGTCTACTCAAAGCTTGGATGATATGATCCAAGAAGTGATAGAAACTACTGAACAAGAAAATGTGTTAAGTCCGGAAGAGGAAGCGATTGCTCTTGTAGTAGCCACAGATACAACTGAAATCGTTGCCCAAGAATCCGAAGAAGAGGAAACGAAAGTTCTCGAGCAACCTTTTAAGGATGAATTGGAAGCTGTTGAAAAGGCTCAAGTCGATTCTTCTCAAGTGTCAGTAGTTGATGAGAAAAATGAAGAACAACTTCAACCCTTGTCTCGTTCTGCTCAAGCAGATGATAAACCACAAAATAAAAAGAAATGGGCAATTTTGTCAGCTATTATTTTAGGTTTCCTCTTAATTTTTGGAGGTGGTTATTATGTTTATCGTCAGATTACGCGTTCTTCTCAAGAGCTTCAAACGAAGGCGGCAGATTCAGGTTTGGTAAGCAATCAGTCAGTCTATGAACAATTCAATACGCTCTACGACACGTTTTATACTGATGAAAACAAAACAGCTCTTAAAAATAGCCAGTTTAGTCAACTGAATCAATTGAAGGAACTTCTAGATAAACTTGAAGGAGCGAGAGAACATACTCTGGCCAAATCAAAATATGATAGTCTAGAAACTCAAATAAAGGCTATCCAAGAAGTGAACTCTCAATTTGAAACTCCAGCTATTACAGATGGTGTCTTGGATACAAATGCAAAAATCAAAGCGGATGCTAAATTTACAGATATCAAGACTGGTAATACAGAAATTGACAAACTTCTAGATAAAGCAATCAGCCTTGGTAAGAGCCAACTAGCAAGTACAACAACGGCCACAACAACAGCTGCGACAACAGCCGCGAGCCAGGAAGCGTCAAGCCCAACAACAGAAAGCAGTCCATCTACTTCAACAAGTGATACTGCAGCATCTACTAATAGTGGCTTGTCAAGCGAAGGTGTTAATTTGCAAAGAAGCGCTAGCCGAGTACCGTATAATCAATCTGCTGTAAATGATAGTAGTAATCCTGCCTGGACCTTTGCAGATGGTGTTCTTGAACAAATCCTTGAGACATCCCGTGCGCGTGGATATATCACTGGAAACCAATATATCTTAGAACGTGTAAATATTGTGAATGGAAATGGATATTACAATCTTTACAAACCAGATGGAACTTATCTCTTCACTCTAAACTGTAAGACAGGGTACTTTGTTGGGAATGGTTCTGGCCATGCGGATGATTTAGACTACTAGTCAAATTGTTATAAAATTCTTTCTTTTCACAGATAAACATGATAAAATAAAACTTATTAAATAAGAGGAGTGTCACATGACAAAAGCAAACTTTGGTGTTGTTGGTATGGCTGTAATGGGTCGTAACCTTGCCCTTAATATCGAATCTCGTGGCTATACAGTCGCCATTTATAACCGTAGTAAAGAAAAAACAGAAGATGTTGTTGCTTGCCATCCTGAAAAGAACTTCGTGCCAAGCTATGATATCGAAAGCTTCGTAAACTCTATCGAAAAACCACGTCGTATCATGCTTATGGTTCAAGCAGGACCTGGTACAGATGCAACCATCCAAGCCCTTCTTCCACATTTGGACAAAGGTGATATCTTGATCGATGGCGGAAACACTTTCTATAAAGATACTATCCGTCGTAATGAAGAGTTGGCTAACTCAGGTATCAACTTCATCGGTACAGGTGTTTCTGGTGGTGAAAAAGGTGCCCTTGAAGGTCCTTCTATCATGCCTGGGGGACAAAAAGAAGCTTATGACTTGGTAGCAGATGTTCTTGAAGAAATCTCAGCTAAAGCACCAGAAGATGGCAAACCATGTGTGACTTACATCGGTCCTGATGGAGCTGGTCACTATGTGAAAATGGTCCACAACGGTATCGAGTATGGTGACATGCAATTGATTGCAGAAAGCTATGACTTGATGCAACACTTGCTTGGTCTTTCTGCAGAAGATATGGCTGAAATCTTTACTGAGTGGAACAAGGGTGAGTTAGACAGCTACTTGATCGAAATCACTGCGGATATCCTTGGACGCAAAGACGACGAAGGTCAAGATGGTCCAATCGTAGACTACATCTTGGATGCTGCAGGAAACAAGGGAACAGGTAAATGGACTAGCCAATCAGCTCTTGACCTTGGTGTGCCATTGTCACTCATTACTGAGTCAGTATTTGCGCGCTACATTTCAACTTATAAAGAAGAACGTGTACACGCTAGCAAGGTGCTTCCAAAACCAGCTACTTTCAAATTTGAAGGAGACAAGGCTGAGTTGATTGAAAAAATCCGTCAAGCCCTTTACTTCTCAAAAATCATCTCTTACGCACAAGGTTTTGCGCAATTGCGTGTAGCTTCTAAAGAAAACAACTGGAACTTGCCATTTGCGGACATCGCATCTATCTGGCGCGATGGCTGTATCATCCGTTCTCGTTTCTTGCAAAAGATCACAGATGCTTACAACCGTGATGCAGATCTTGCTAACCTTCTTTTGGATGAGTACTTCTTGGATGTAACAGCTAAGTACCAACAATCTGTTCGTGACATTGTAGCTCTTGCTGTTCAAGCAGGTGTACCAGTACCAACCTTCTCAGCTGCCATCACTTACTTTGATAGCTACCGTTCAGCTGACCTTCCAGCGAACTTGATCCAAGCACAACGTGATTACTTTGGTGCCCACACATACCAACGTAAAGACAAAGAAGGAACATTCCACTACTCTTGGTATGACGAAAAATAAGTAGGTCAGCCATGGGGAAACGGATTTTATTACTTGAGAAAGAAAGAAATCTAGCTCATTTTTTAAGTCTGGAACTCCAAAAAGAGCAATACCGAGTTGATCAGGTAGAAGAGGGACAAAAAGCCCTCTCCATGGCTCTTCAGACAGACTATGACTTGATTTTACTGAATGCTCATCTAGGGGATATGACAGCCCAGGATTTTGCAGATAAGTTGAGTCGGACCAAGCCAGCTTCGGTTATCATGGTCTTGGACCATCGAGAAGAATTGCAAGATCAAGTTGAAACAATCCAGCGTTTCGCTGTTTCATATATCTACAAGCCAGTCATTATCGATGATTTGGTGGCTCGTATTGCAGCAATTTTCCGAGGTCGGGACTTTATCGACCAACACTGTAGTCAGATGAAGGTTCCAACATCCTATCGCAATCTGCGTATGGACGTAGAACATCATACCGTCTATCGTGGCGAGGAGATGATTGCCCTGACTCGTCGTGAATATGACCTTTTGGCTACCCTTATGGGAAGCAAGAAGGTTTTAACTCGTGAGCAGTTGCTGGAAAGTGTTTGGAAGTATGAAAGTGCGACCGAAACCAATATCGTGGATGTTTATATCCGTTATCTACGTAGCAAACTTGACGTGAAAGGTCAAAAGAGCTACATTAAAACCGTGCGTGGTGTTGGTTACACCATGCAAGAATAGAAAAGCAGTTGCAGTTATGTAACTGCTTTTTTTGAATTTATTATATATTGACATATAGTCTTGTCTTTGCTATAATCATTTTGGAGGATAAATCGATGAAATTTTTGAAAAAAATGATGCAAATTGGACTAGCAGTATTCTTTTTTGGTCTGTTAGTAACAAGTACAGTATTTGCGGATACTACAGGTGGACAGTTTGTTGATAAGGACAATAGAAAATATTATATAAAAGATGACCATAAAGCAATCTATTGGCATAAAATAGACGGCAAAACCTACTATTTTGGTGATAGAGGAGAAATGGTTGTCGGTTGGCAATACATAGAAATTCCTGGGACAGGTTACCGAGATAATTTATTTGATAATCATGGAGTAAAAGAAATTGGACTCCAACAAAAATGGTTTTACTTTGGTCCGGATGGCGCTCTGCTAGAACAGCAAGAGAAACAAGTCTTAGAGGCAAAATCGTCTGAAAATACAGGAAAAGTATATGGTGAAAAGTACAATCCATCTGCTGAGAAGAGAGCCTATTACTTTGATGATGATTATGCCTTGAAGACAGGTTGGATTTATGAAGATGGTCATTGGTATTATTTAAATAAGCTAGGAAATTCCAACGACGATTCTTCTTATCCACTACCAATTGGTGAAATTGCTAAGGGTTGGACTCAAGATTTCCATGTTACTTTTGGCATTGACAGAAGCAAACCTGCTCCGTGGTACTACCTAGACCCAGAAACTGGCATTATGCAAACGGGTTGGCAATATCTTGGTAACAAGTGGTACTATCTCCGTTCATCAGGTGCTATGGCAACTGGCTGGTATCAAGACGGCTCATCTTGGTATTATCTTGACGCTGAAAATGGGGATATGAAAACAGGTTGGGCTTCTATCAATGGTTATTGGTACTACCTCCGTTCATCAGGAGCTATGGCGACAGGCTGGCTTCAAGACGGCTCAACTTGGTACTACCTCAACGTAAGTGATGGCGATATGAAGACAGGCTGGTTCCAAGTTAATGGGAAATGG
Source organism: Streptococcus infantis (assembly GCF_964243025.1). Taxonomy (GTDB): domain Bacteria; phylum Bacillota; class Bacilli; order Lactobacillales; family Streptococcaceae; genus Streptococcus; species Streptococcus infantis_N. Next base: position 115,040 of record NZ_CAXTDJ010000002.1, on the reverse strand, counting down.
TTCTATGCTTATAGTTCAGGTGCCTTGGCTGTGAATACTACTGTAGGTGGCTACTACGTCAACTATAATGGTGAGTGGGTTCAGTAATGAAAACAAGCGATTGTGAAGGAAACAATCGCTTTTTTTGTGAAAATATAATAAAATAGAAAGGAATAAAGTTCTAAAATTTTATCTAGAAACAGACGCTTTTCGTCTGATAGTAGGATTAAATGACAAAAGAAGTTGGTGTCGGTCAGGCACATAGTAAAATTATTTTAATAGGAGAGCATGCAGTGGTTTACGGCTATCCAGCCATCTCTTTGCCTCTTTTAGAGGTTAAAGTGACTTGTCGGGTGGTTCCAGCAGCGACACCATGGCGTCTTTTTGAAGAGGACACCTTGTCCATGGCAGTTTATGCTTCCCTAGAGTATCTGAATATCACAGATGCTTACATCCGTTGCCAAATTGACTCTGCTATTCCAGAAAAACGTGGAATGGGTTCTTCGGCAGCCATTAGCATTGCGGCTATTCGCGCGGTATTTGATTATTTTGAAGCAGAACTACCGCGAGATGTGTTAGAAATTCTGGTCAATCGCGCTGAGATGATTGCCCATATGAATCCTAGTGGATTGGATGCTAAGACCTGCCTTAGTGACCAGCCTATTCGTTTTATCAAGAATGTTGGTTTTGAAGAACTAGCCATGGACTTGTCAGCTTATCTGGTCATTGCAGATACAGGAGTCTATGGACACACTCGTGAAGCTATCCAAGTTGTAGAGAGCAAGGGTAAGGAAGCTTTACCTTTCTTGTATGCACTTGGAGAGTTGACCCAGCAAGCAGAAGAAGCAATAAAGGCAAAAGACGCCGTGAAGCTGGGAGAGATTTTAACAAAAGCACATGGAAATCTAAAAGAAATAGGAGTTAGTAGCCTTGAGGCTGATGCCTTTGTTAATACTGCTCTTCACCATGGAGCTTTAGGTGCTAAGATGAGTGGTGGTGGTCTAGGTGGCTGTATCATAGCCTTAGTAGCCGACTATCGCCAAGCTCAAGCTTTAGCTGAAAGATTAGAAGAGAAAGGAGCTGTTCAGACATGGATCGAAAGCCTGTAACAGTACGTTCCTATGCCAATATTGCTATTATTAAATATTGGGGAAAGAAAGCAGAAAAAGAGATGGTTCCTGCGACTAGCAGTATCTCTCTGACTTTAGAAAATATGTATACGGAGACGACACTTTCTCCTTTACCAGCAGATGCAACCGCTGATGCCTTTTACATCAATGGTCAGTTGCAAAACGAAGCTGAGCATGCCAAGATGAGTAAAATCATTGACCGCTACCGTCCTGAAGGAGCAGGGTTTGTTCGTATCGATACTGAGAACAATATGCCAACAGCGGCAGGCCTTTCTTCAAGTTCCAGTGGTTTATCTGCCTTGGTCAAAGCTTGTAACGCATTTTTCCAACTTGGGCTGAATCGCAGAGAATTGGCCTTGGAAGCTAAGTTTGCATCGGGTTCTTCATCTCGTAGTTTTTATGGCCCCTTGGCAGCCTGGGACAAGGATAGTGGAGAGATTTATCCTGTCGAAACTGACTTGAAACTTGCTATGATTATGTTGGTCTTGGAAGACCAGAAAAAACCAATCTCCAGTCGAGATGGGATGAAGCTCTGTGTGGAGACTTCGACAACTTTTGGTGAGTGGATTCGTCAATCTGAACAAGATTACAAGGATATGTTAGTCTACCTCAAGGAAAATGACTTTAAGAAAGTTGGAGAATTGACAGAGAAGAACGCGTTAGCTATGCATGCTACGACAAAAACTGCAACTCCATCCTTCTCTTATCTGACAGATGCTAGTTATGAGGCTATGGATTTTGTTCGTCAGCTTAGAGAACAAGGAGAATCTTGCTACTTTACCATGGATGCGGGCCCTAATGTCAAGGTTCTTTGCTTGGAAAAGGACTTGGAACATTTATCAGAAATCTTAGGTCAACGCTATCGCTTAATCGTTTCAAAAACAAAGGATTTGAGCCAAGATGACGATTGTTAAAACTTGTGGGAAGCTCTATTGGGCTGGGGAGTATGCCATTTTAGAACCAGGACAGTTGGCGCTAATAAAGGCTATTCCCATCTATATGACGGCTGAGATTAAAGCGTCTAATGTTTATCGACTCTACTCAGATATGTTTTCCTATAGTGTAGACTTGCGACCGGATTCTTCTTATGCCTTGATTCAAGAAACAGTTGCCTTGGTGGAGGAGTATCTAACTGCCCAAGGAGTTGAACTGCAGCCTTTTTCTTTAGACGTTCGTGGGAAAATGGAGCGTGAGGGCAAGAAATTCGGCCTGGGTTCTAGTGGCAGTGTGGTTGTTTTGGTTATCAAGGCCATGCTTGCCTTCTATGAAAGATTAGCTGACAGAGAACTCTTGTTTAAATTGGCGAGTGCTGTACTTCTTAAACGTGGGGACAATGGCTCCATGGGGGACATTGCCTGTATCGTATCAGAAGACCTCGTCCTCTATCAGTCATTTGACCGTGAGAAAGTGGCAGATTGGCTAGAAAAAGAAGACTTGCAGGCTGTATTAACACGTGACTGGGGCTTTTCTATTAGGAGTGTTGAACCGGTCTTGAAATTTGATTTTCTGGTTGGTTGGACCAAGGAAGTGGCTGTATCAAGTCATATGGTCAAGCAAATCAAGGATAATATGAACTCTAGCTTTTTACAGGCTTCAAAAGAAACAGTAGCTAACTTGGTAAAGGCTTTGGAGGTAGGTCAAGAAGAAACCATTATTGACTTGCTGGAACAAGCCAGCCAACTTTTAGAAGGCTTGAGTTCAGAAATTTACACACCTTCGCTCAGACAACTAAAAAATGCCAGCCGAGATTTGAAAGCTGTTGCTAAGAGCAGTGGTGCTGGTGGTGGAGACTGTGGGATAGCACTTAGTTTTGACCAAGATTCGACCACATTACTGAAAAAACGCTGGGCTGATTTAGGAATTGAGCTCTTGTATCAAGAAAGGATGGAACATGACGACAAATCGGAAGGATGAACACATCCGCTATGCCCTTGAACAAAACAGTTCTTATAATAGTTTTGATGAAGTTGAACTGATTCATTCTTCGCTACCCTTATATGACTTAGATGAAATTGATCTTTCGACAGAATTTGCAGGGCGAAAATGGGACTTTCCTTTTTATATCAATGCCATGACGGGTGGAAGCGATAAGGGGAGAGAAATCAATCAAAAATTGGCTCAGGTGGCAGATGCTTGTGGAATTTTATTTGTAACGGGTTCCTACAGCGCTGCTCTTAAGGATCCTTCAGATGACTCTTTTTCAGTCAAAACTAGTTACCCTGACCTCCTTCTTGGAACCAATATTGGCTTAGACAAACCTGTAGAACTAGGATTACAAACAGTCAAAGAGATGACTCCCCTTCTCTTACAAGTTCATGTTAATGTCATGCAGGAATTGCTCATGCCAGAGGGTGAACGTCAATTTAAATTATGGCAGCATAATCTGAAAGATTATGCTGAGCAAATCTCTGTGCCTCTTGTTTTAAAAGAAGTCGGCTTTGGCATGGATGTGAAAACCATTGCTAAGGCTTATGAGATGGGAATACGAACCGTTGATTTGTCTGGTCGTGGGGGAACCAGCTTTGCCTATATCGAAAACCGTCGCGGTGGACAGCGTGATTACCTAAATGACTGGGGTCAATCGACCATGCAAGCTCTTCTGAATGCCCAAGACTGGAAAGATAAGATGGAACTTTTAGTTAGTGGAGGAGTTCGCAATCCACTAGATATCATCAAATGCTTGGTGTTTGGAGCAAAGGCAGTTGGTCTATCACGCACTATGTTAGAGCTGGTTGAAAATTACTCTGTTGATGTCGTTATTTCCATTGTTGAAAGCTGGAAGGAAGACCTACGCTTGATTATGTGTGCCCTTAATTGTAAAAAAATTGAGGATTTGCAAGAGGTCGACTATCTCCTATATGGAAAATTAAAAGAAGCAAAAGACCAAATGTAAAGAAAGAGGTCGGGATTTTAGTCCCGACCTCTTTATCATTCCTCAGACTGATGTGACTTTTGGGATTTGTGATACAATTAAATGGAGAGGACGGATACATGCGAAAATTCCAAATTTTTCTATTTATTGAAGCTTGTTTATTGACAGGAGCTCTGATTATGATGGTATCAGAGCATTTTTCCCGTTTTCTACTGATTTTGCTCTTGTTTTTACTGCTGATTCGCTATTATACTGGAAAACAAGGAAATAACTTTATTTTAGTGGCGGTGAGCATCCTATTTTTCTTTATCATCATGCTCAATCCCTTTGTCATTTTAGCCATCTTTGTGGCCTTGATATACAGCCTGTTCCTGCTTTACCCTATGATGAACCAGGAAAGAGAAGATACCAATCTGGTTTTTGAAGAAGTTGTGACAGTAAAGAGGGAGAAAAATCGCTGGTTTGGGAATCTCCACCATTTTTCAAGTTACCAGACTTGTCGTTTTGATGATATCAATCTCTTTCGCCTTATGGGGAAGGATACCATTCATCTAGAGCACGTGATTTTGAGTAATCATGATAATGTCATCATCTTGAGAAAACTGGTTGGTACGACTAGAATTATCGTACCAGTAGATGTTGAAGTCAGCCTTAGTGTTAATTCTCTGTACGGAGATTTAACCTTTTTTGACCAGCCTAAACGTGCTTTGCGTAATGAGCAATTTCATCAAGAAACCAGAGATTATCTCAAGAGTCCCAAGAGTGTTAAGATTCTTTTGACAACTATGGTTGGAGATGTTGAGGTGGTGAGAGGATGAAAAAGCAACCCTATATTTTAATTGGTCTCACCTCATTTCTCTTTGTTGCTTTTCTCTTTCGAAGCATTTTTAAGATCTTAGATTTGGAATGGACTTCTCTTTTCCAAGATTTAGAAAAGACAGAAAAAGTCCTATTTCTAGCTTTGATGTTTAGTCTTGCTCTAGCCTTTTTATTGGTCTTGTTTTGGACAATGGTTGATGAAATTTCAAGAAGAAGAATACAAGCAAATCTTAAACGTCTGCTAGCAGGTAAAGATATTAAAAGCCTTGGAGATGCTGATTTAGACGCAAGTTTTAGAAACTTATCAGGCAAGCTTGGTTTATTGACAGAAGCCATTCAAAAAGCGGATAATCAAGCCTTGGTCAAGGAAGAAGTGATTATTGAAAAGGAGCGCAAGCGAATCGCGCGTGACTTGCATGATACGGTTAGCCAAGAAATTTTTGCTGCCCATATGATTTTATCAGGACTCAGTCAACAAGCTTCCAGATTAGACAAAGAGAAGATGCAGACACAACTCCAGAGTGTGACAGCTATTTTGGAGACAGCCCAGAGAGATTTGCGTATTCTACTCTTGCATTTACGACCAATCGAACTGGAACAAAAGAGTCTGGTTGAGGGGATTCAGTTGCTACTGAAAGAATTGGAAGAAAAAAGTGAACTCAAAGTCAGCTTTAAATATGAGGTAGACGAATTACCTAAAAAGATTGAGGAACATATCTTCCGTATTGTCCAAGAATTGATTAGTAATACTCTCCGTCATGCCCAAGCTTCTTGTCTAGATGTTTATCTTTATCAAACGGAAACTGAATTACAGTTGAAGGTTGTAGATAATGGTCGCGGTTTTCAGTTAGATGATGTTGATGAACTAAGCTATGGACTACGCAATATCAAAGAACGAGTGGAAGATATGGCAGGGAGCATACAACTATTAACAGCACCCAAGCAGGGTTTGGCAGTGGATATTCGGATCCCCTTGCTTGATTGATTAACAAAAGGAAATAAAATGAAACTATTATTAGTAGATGACCACCAAATGGTGCGTCTTGGTTTAAAAAGTTATTTTGAACTACAAGAATATGTAGAGGTTGTTGGAGAAGCAACTAATGGAGCCGAAGGGATTTCCATGGCCTTGGAGCTTCGTCCGGATGTGATTGTCATGGATATTGTTATGCCTGAAGTCAACGGAATTGACGCAACTCTAGCTATTCTCAAAGAATGGCCGGAGGCTAAAATTTTGATTGTGACTTCTTATCTAGACAATGAAAAAATCATGCCAGTCTTAAATGCTGGGGCTAGGGGTTATATGCTCAAGACATCAAGTGCCGATGAATTGTTCCATGCTGTTCAAAAGGTGGCAGCTGGAGAGCTAGCGATCGAACAAGAGGTGAGTAAGAAAGTAGAATACCACCGCAATCATATGGAACTTCACGAAGAATTAACTGCGCGAGAACGCGATGTCCTTCAACTGATTGCTAAGGGCTATGAAAATCAGCGTATTGCAGATGAGCTCTTTATCTCCCTTAAGACAGTCAAGACCCATGTCTCCAATATCCTAGCCAAACTTGAGGTCAGTGATCGTACCCAGGCAGCTGTTTATGCTTTTCAACATCATCTGGTGGGTTCTGATGAATTTTAGGGGACATAGGATGTAACTGAAGCATGGACGAAAAGCGCATCCATTACTTGAAAAAGTTCGCTACTATGTGGTATAATGGACTGTATTAAAAATTTTAAGGAGAAATGACAGAATGTCTGTATCATTTGAAAACAAAGAAACAAACCGTGGTGTCTTGACTTTCACTATCTCTCAAGACCAAATCAAACCAGAATTGGACCGTGTATTTAACTCAGTAAAGAAAACTCTTAACGTTCCAGGTTTCCGTAAAGGTCACCTTCCACGTCCTATCTTCGACCAAAAATTTGGTGAAGAAGCACTTTACCAAGATGCAATGAACGCACTTTTGCCAGACGCTTATGAAGCAGCTGTTAAAGAAGCTGGACTTGAAGTAGTTGCTCAACCAAAAATTGACGTAACTTCTATGGAAAAAGGTCAAGATTGGGTTATCACTGCTGAAGTTGTTACAAAACCTGAAGTAAAATTGGGTGAATACAAAAACCTTGAAGTATCAGTTGATGTAGATAAAGAAGTAACTGACGCTGATGTTGAAGAGCGTATCGAACGTGAACGCAACAACTTGGCTGAATTGGTGATCAAAGAAGGTGCTGCTGAAAACGGCGACACTGTTGTTATCGACTTTGTTGGTTCTATTGACGGTGTTGAATTTGACGGCGGAAAAGGTGAAAACTTCTCACTTGGACTTGGTTCAGGTCAATTTATCCCTGGATTTGAAGACCAATTGGTTGGACACTCAGCTGGTGAAACTGTTGACGTTATCGTAACATTCCCAGAAGACTACCAAGCAGAAGACCTTGCAGGTAAAGAAGCTAAATTCGTGACAACTATTCACGAAGTAAAAGCTAAAGAAGTTCCAGCTCTTGACGATGAACTTGCAAAAGATATCGACGAAGAAGTTGAAACTCTTGACGAATTGAAAGAAAAATACCGCAAAGAATTAGCTGCTGCTAAAGAAGAAGCTTACACTGATGCCGTTGAAGGAGCAGCAATCGATAAAGCAGTTGAAAACGCTGAAATCGTAGAACTTCCAGAAGAAATGATCCACGAAGAAGTTCACCGCTCAGTAAATGAGTTCCTTGGAAACTTGCAACGTCAAGGTATCAACCCTGACATGTACTTCCAAATCACTGGAACTACTCAAGAAGACCTTCACAAACAATACGAAGCAGAAGCTGAGTCACGCACTAAGACTAACCTTGTTATCGAGGCAGTTGCGAAAGCTGAAGGATTTGACGCTACTGAAGAAGAAATCCAAAAAGAAATCGAGCAATTGGCTGCAGATTACAACATGGAAGTTGCCCAAGTACAAAGCTTGCTTTCAGCAGACATGTTGAAACACGATATCACAATCAAGAAAGCTGTTGAATTGATCACAAGCACTGCAACAGTAAAATAATCTGAAAAGATAAAAAACCACCGGATTGGTGGTTTTTTTGTGCTTTATTTTCCGAAAAACTCATCAAGGTCATCTTGGCTAATCCCAATCATGGCTGGGATACTAGTCCAGTTTTCTTCAGTCAGAATGTAAGGTTGATGAGGGTTAATCTGATTTGTGGGTTCGAGAATAGGCTCGTTTAGTTCCTCAGAGATTTCAGTTAAGTCGCTGAAACGTTCAATCAGATAGGTTTTTCGAGCTGTTCCGATATGTTTAGTTGCATAATCAAAGGCTTGAAGTTCACCGAGTAGGATGAGTTTGCTTTTAGCCCGAGTAATAGCAGTGTAGATGAGATTACGCTCTAGCATGCGCTTGCTAGCACTGGTGATGGGAAGAAACACAACTGGGAATTCACTTCCTTGAGATTTATGGATACTCATGGCGTAGGCAAGACGAATCTTGTACCATTCGTTGCGTGGATAGACGACTTCGTTCCCATCAAAATCAATCATCATTTCATCTTGTTTAGATTCAGTGTATTTAGCAGGAATGAGGTCCGTGATGTAGCCTAGATCTCCGTTAAAAACGTTGACTTCTGCATCGTTAACCAAATGAATGACCTTATCTCCACTACGATACTGAAACTGACTTGCTTCAAAACTAATCTGTCCCTTTTGAAGAGGATTGAGCAGTTCTTGCATGAGTTGATTGATGGCATCGATTCCTGCTGCTCCACGATACATAGGAGCTAGAACTTGGATGTCTCGTGCAGGGATGCCACTTCTGATGGCAGCGTCTAGGATTTTTTCAATGGTAGCTGGGATATGGCCACTAGCGATTTCAAAGTAGGAACGGTCTGCCTTTTTCTGGGTAAAGTCAGCTGGCAAGATGCCTTGTCGAATCTGACTCGCCAAGGTAACGATAGTTGATTCTTCGCTCTGACGGTAAATCCGTTCCAAGCGTGTTTGCGGAATACTTGGAATCTGGAGCAAATCAGCCAGAACTTGACCAGGACTAACAGAAGGTAACTGGTCGCTATCTCCAACGATGAGAATTTTACTAGTAGAGGAGATATTTGAGAAGAGTTGATTGGCTAGCCAAGTATCTACCATAGAGAACTCGTCTACGATGATAAAGTCAGCATCTAGATAATCTTCTAAATGGCTTGTGTCGTCGTCACCAGTCATACCCAAGTGGCGGTGAATCGTTGCACTCGGTAAGCCTGTTAGTTCATTCATGCGACGAGCCGCACGACCAGTTGGAGCAGCAAGGAGAATCGGTAGATTACTTTTCTTTCGAAGGTCCAGTCCTTCTAATAGAGCATAGACGGCAATAATCCCATTGATAACAGTGGTTTTTCCAGTACCAGGTCCGCCGGTCAGGATAAAGATCTTGTTTTGGATAGCATCGCAGATTGCCTGTTTTTGAATGGCATCATATTGGATGTCTAATTCTTCCTCCACAATTGCGATCTGCTCCTGGATGATTTCAGTTTCTTGTTTATCAGTTTCTTCTTTTTCAAGGATTCGAATGAGGTGATTATGAATCCCTTCTTCTGCGAAAAAGAGACTGTTGTCAAAGATTTTGGTGTCAACTTGTTGGACTTTTTCTTCTTCAATGAGATTGGACAATTCTTGAGCTAGTTGACTTGGTTCCAGTTCTACAGGACGTGAGGATTCCAGTAGATTTAGAGTCTTTTCTAATAAGTCTCTAGCTTCAACATAAGTATCCCCACTTTCCATACAAGCGTTTAAAAGGCTATGAATGAGTCCTGCTCGGAAACGTTCAGGTGCCTGGCTTTCAATGCCCAATTCTTGTGCCAATTGGTCAGCGATGGTAAAACCCAAACCCTTGATATCTTCTACCAACTGGTAAGGATAGTTCTCAACGATATCGATAGTTTCCTCTTTGTAGGTATCCTGAATTTGAATAGCTAATTTATTAGGGATTCCGTAGTTGGCAAGCTTGGCCAAGACCATTTCTGTACCGTAGTTGAGACGGAGTGTAGATACAAAGGCCTCACGACTTTTAGAAGACAGCCCTGAGATAGTCTCAAGTTTTTCAGGATGTTCTAGGATTTCATCGATAGTATTTTCCCCATAGAGTTCCACAATCTTTTGGGCAGTTTTGAGACCAATCCCTTTGAAATGACTACTAGAGAAATATTTGACCAATCCCTTACTAGTTGGTTTTGCTCTTTCGTAACGGGAAATCTGCAGTTGTTCTCCGTATTTGGAGTGTTGGACAATCTGCCCCCAGAAAGTGTATTCTTCTCCCTCGATAACATCAGCCATGGTCCCTGTAACAATGATCTCGAAATCATCAAAGTCCTCAGCATTGGTATCCTCTATATCTAAAAGGAGAATACGGTAAAAGTTGCTGACATTTTCAAAAATAATACGTTCAATCGTACCTGTAAAATAGACTTCCATATAATTCCTTTACATTCCTGAATGAAATCTATCATTCAGAATAAAATGAGAAGAGGCTGAGATTTATATTTCTCGGCCTCTTAGTGTTCTTAAAATGTTCCAATACGTTTGAGTGGCCAGAAGCGGAATTTAGCCTCTCCAATAATATCTTTTGCTTTAAAAGTACCAACATGCCGGCTATCACTAGATACCAGACGGTCATCACCAAGTAGGAGGTATTGTCCCTCTGGAACAGTGAAGGTAAAGCTAGTATTGAAGTTAACATCTAAGGTAAAGGCATCAGCTTTTTCAGCAAGACTTCTGAAGTACTCGCCTTTTTTCCCATCCCAGCTATCTCCGGTATAGGTTGATTGGAGTTTATCCTCTTTAAAGCGTTTGAGATAATCTGCTAGGTAAGGCTCATCGGTTTCTTGATTGTTGATGTAGAGCTTATCATTTTCGTAACGGATGGTATCACCTGGCAATCCGATGACTCGCTTCACGATATCTTTATTCCCTTCATCCTCATGAGCGACAACTATATCAAAGCGATCGATAGGGAGATGTTTGACAACGAAGAGAATTTCTCCATCAGCTAGAGTAGGGTCCATAGAGTGTCCTTCTACACGAACATTGCTCCAGAGAAAGAGACGGCTGAGACCTATTAATGCAATAATCAGGAAGAAAATTCCCCACTCTTTTAAAAATATTTTAAAATAATTCATACTTTTACCTTTCTAGAAGTTGCTTAGCTTTTTCAGTGTTTTTAAAATGCAGCTTTGCACAGAAGCCGAGCCCTTTCATTCCATATGCTTGAAGGATTTGGCTAGCTACCTTGTCAGAAGCAGCTCCAGCACCACTTGGAAGTTGATAGCCTAACTCTCGTCCTAAGTTTTCAAGATTTTCTAGGAAGAGATCACGCGCAATGATGGAGCTAACTGCAACAGCCAAGTACTTGCCCTCAGCTTTTTCCTCTAGCGTGACTGGATTAGGAAAATGATTGGCTTCATTTTTTAGATACTTTTCATAATTTTGTGAGCTGGTAAAGGCGTCAATAACAATTTTTTCAGGCTCAACTCCCTTTTGAAGGAGGAGAAAGATTGCTTGATTGTGAAGAGCTACCTTGACAGAAACAGCATTATAGCGTTCCCCAATGACTTCGTTATACTTACTTGGCGAAAGAAGGAGTGCTTGATGTTGAATCTTCTCCTTAAGAAGGGGAGCAATCTGACGAATCTTTTGGTCAGTTAGTGTTTTAGAATCTCCAACCCCGAGTCTTCGTAAAAAGTCATGCTGATCAGGAGTTACAAATGACGCCACTACAGCCAGGCCACCGAAGTAGGAACCATTTCCAACCTCATCTGTTCCAATCAAGGGGAAATTTTGCCCGCTAACTACTTGTGCTTCTTGATAACCAAAAAAGCTAGCATAGCTTTCAGCAGCTTCTCCTTGCAAGAGGACTTTCCCAGATGTATAGACGGAAACACTGGCTTGAGGAAGCTTTAAAAAGTAGCGAATATAGGGATTTTTACTAGGAGTGAGTGCATGTTCATGCTTTTGAACAAAAGCATGAATTTCCTTTTCACTCGGAGTTAATGTGATACTTGCCATAGTCTCTATTGTACCATAAAAGCGCTAGAATTGGTAAAAACTGACAAACTAAGTGAAATTTGGTATAATATCTTGAGGTGAATTTTATGGCAAATTTAAATCGATTCAAGTTTACATTTGGGAAAAAAACATTAACCCTGACAACTGAACATGACAATCTTTTCATGGAGGAGATTGCTAAAGTTGCGACGGAAAAGTATGAAGCAATCAAAGAACAAATGCCTGGAGCTGATGATGAGACAGTAGCAATTCTCTTAGCAGTTAACTGCTTGTCAACACAGCTCAGCCGTGAGATTGAATTTGATGATAAGGAGCAAGAGTTAGAATCGCTCCGTTATAAAGTGGTTGCGGCTAAACAAGAGCAGAGTAAGATTGAGGATTCCCTATGATTTCCATTCTACTCTTATTAATCCTTGCTTGGAGCTTTTATATTGGCTACCGCAGAGGAATTATTTTGCAAGCATATTATCTTGTAGCAACGATTGTCTCTGCTTATTTTGCAAGCAAATATTACCTAGCTTTAGGGCAGAAGTTCAATTTATTAATCCCTTATGCTAATCCGCAGGAAGGACAGGGAACTTTCTTTTTCCCATCCAATCAACTTTTCCATCTAGATAAGGTTTTTTATGCAGGTGTCGGCTTCCTCTTGGCCTTTACGATTTTTTACTGCATCGGCCGTTTACTTGGTCTTTTTCTAAACCTAGTACCAAGTAAGATACTTGATGGTAAATACTATCGTATCGGTGCGGGTGTGCTATCAATCGGTGTGACCTTGTTTGTCCTCCAGATGATGCTAACGATTCTCGCGACTGTGCCATTACAAATTGTTCAAAATTCACTTGAAAATAGCTTTGTAGCTAGACATATCATCCAAAGCATTCCATTCACAACTAATTTTATTAAACAGCTTTGGGTTACTAAAATAATCGGTTAAAAAGGGCGGGAACTATTCCTAGCCTTTTGTTTACAATTTCGAAAAGTAAGAGATTGATTTAAAGAGTTGAAAATAAGAAAAGCCATAACTTTAATACTAAGGAAATAAGATGAATACAAAAATACTAGAAACGTTAGAATTTAACAAGGTCAAGGCTTTATTTGAACCTCATTTTTTGACGGAACAAGGACTAGAACAGTTAAAAGAGCTAGTTCCAACAGATAAAGCTGATAAAATTAGACAGGCCTTTGCAGAAATGAAGGAGATGCAGGAACTCTTTGTTGAGCATCCTCATTTCAGCATTTCGGCAACAAAAGATATTGCGGCTACCTGCAAACGTTTGGAGATGGGTGCTGATCTCAACATTGAGGAATTTCTCCTTCTCAAACGTGTCATATTTGCCAGCAGTGAACTGAAAAACTTCTATGACAATCTTGAAAATGTCCGCTTGGACCACTTGGGAAATTGGTTTGAGAAACTTCACGACTTCCCACATCTGCAGGGCAATCTCCAAGCCATCAATGAAGCTGGATTTATTGAGAATTTTGCTAGTGAAGAACTAGCACGAATCCGCCGTAAAATCCATGATAGCGAGAGCCAAGTTCGTGACGTCTTGCAAGACCTTCTCAAACAAAAGGCTCAGATGTTGACAGAAGGTATCATCGCTAGTAGAAATGGTCGCCAGGTTCTTCCTGTCAAAAACACCTATCGTAATAAGATTGCCGGTGTGGTTCATGATATTTCTGCCAGCGGGAACACTGTCTATATCGAACCGCGTGAAGTAGTCAAGCTGAGTGAGGAAATTGCTAGTCTTCGTGCAGACGAACGCTATGAGATGATGCGTATTCTTCAGGAACTCTCTGAACGAGTAAGACCGCATGCAGCTGAAATCGCAAATGATGCATGGATTATTGGGCATTTGGACTTAATTCGGGCTAAGGTTCGCTTTATCCAAGAGACAGGAGCAGTAGTTCCTCAAGTCTCTGAGGACCAGGAGATTCAACTCCTCCATGTTCGTCATCCCTTGGTGCAAAATGCTGTTGCTAATGATGTACACTTTGGTAAAGATCTAACAGCCATCGTCATCACTGGTCCCAATACGGGTGGTAAGACCATTATGCTCAAAACCTTAGGTTTGACGCAATTGATGGCCCAGTCAGGTTTGCCGATTTTGGCGGATAAGGGAAGTCGTGTGGGGATTTTCGAGGAGGTCTTTGCGGATATCGGAGACGAACAATCCATCGAACAAAGTCTTTCAACCTTCTCTAGTCACATGACCAATATCGTTGATATTCTTGGTAAGGTCAATCAAAACTCGCTCTTGTTACTAGATGAGCTTGGAGCAGGAACAGATCCCCAAGAAGGTGCAGCCCTTGCTATGTCTATCCTAGAAGACTTGCGCTTGCGTCAGGTCAAGACTATGGCAACCACTCACTATCCTGAACTCAAGGCCTACGGGATTGAAACTGCCTATGTTCAAAATGCTAGCATGGAGTTTGATACAGCTAGCCTGCGTCCAACCTATCGCTTTATGCAAGGAGTACCTGGTCGAAGTAACGCCTTTGAGATTGCTAAACGTCTCGGCTTGTCAGATGTTATTGTAGGTGACGCTAGCAAGCAGATTAATCAAGACAATGATGTCAATCGCATTATTGAGCAATTGGAAGAGCAGACGCTTGAAAGCCGTAAACGTCTTGAGAATATTCGTCAAGTCGAGCAAGAAAACCTCAAGATGAACCGTGCGCTTAAAAAACTCTACAACGAGCTCAATCGTGAAAAGGAAACAGAACTCAATAAGGCGCGTGAGCAAGCTGCGGAAATTGTTGACTTAGCTCTGGCAGAAAGTGATGATATTCTTAAAAATCTTCACAGCAAATCTCAACTAAAACCACATGAGATTGTCGAAGCCAAGGCCAAGCTCAAGAAGTTAGCACCTGAAAAAGTTGATCTTTCTAAAAATAAAGTCCTCCAAAAGGCTAAGAAAAAACGAGCTCCAAAAGTTGGGGATGATATCATCGTTTTAAGCTATGGTCAACGAGGTACCTTGACCAATCAACTCAAGGATGGTCGTTGGGAAGCCCAAGTTGGCTTGATTAAGATGACCCTTGAGGAAAGAGAGTTTGACTTGGTTCAGGCTCAGCAAGAAGCACCAGTCAAGAAAAAACAAGTCAACGTTGTCAAACGGGCAGGTGGTAAAGGTCCACAGGCTCGACTAGACCTTCGTGGCAAACGCTATGAGGAAGCTATGGAAGCCTTGGATGCCTTTATCGACCAAGCCCTGCTCAACAACATGGCCCAAGTGGACATCATCCATGGTATCGGTACAGGAGTCATCCGTGAAGGAGTAACCAAATATCTCCAAAGAAACAAGCAAGTCAAGAGCTTTGGCTATGCGCCACAAAATGCAGGTGGTTCTGGAGCGACTATCGTTACCTTTAAAGGCTAACCAAACTATAGAATGAAATGTCAAAAGAGTACCTATCAAGTGATAGGTACTCTTTTGATGAATATATTTTAATTATTATTGTTAGTGAGTATTTTAAAAGGGGACAATCGTTTTATAGCCAAAAAAATTGATGAAGGCTTGTCTAACTGAGCTTTATTTATGCTATACTGATAGTAACGTCATTATCGGAGGTTGGTATGAAAAAACTCCCCTTAGCCTTTTCAGGTTGCTTATTGGGATTGGCTGGAGCAGGAAATCTCATCTTGGATATTTTTCCGCTTTTATCACACATCTTTAGTTTGTCAGGCTTGATTTTATGGTTTTATTTTTTGGTAAGCCACCTCAATAACTGGCATGAAAGTAAGCAGGAATTAAAGAAAGCCCCTGTTTTGTCAGGAATGGCAACCTTTCCCATGGCAGGGATGATTTTATCGACGTATTTATTACGAATCTTACCCCCGAACATGAGCATTGTTGCACAGATTCTCTGGTGGTTTGCTTTTCTTCTAGATGTTTACCTCATCTTATACTTTACAAAGAACTATGCCTTGGTTAAACAAAGGGCCAGTGCAACACCAACTTGGACAGTTCTTTATGTAGGAATAGCAGTAGCGAGCTTGACCTACCCCGTGGTGGGCATTGTTGGGATTGCCTATGGAGCTTGGATTTTTGGTTTTATCTTAACCCTTATCCTTTACCCTCTAATTTATCAAGATTTAAGGAAAAATCCATTACCGCTCGCTTTGCTGGGGCAAGAAGGAATCTATTGTGCTCCATTTTCTCTCCTTTTGGCATCATTAGTGAGAATAGGAGGATACAGTCTTCCTAGTTGGATTTTACTAGTTATGATCCTTGCATCACAGTTTTTCTTTTTCTTTGTCCTTAGTCGCTTGCCAAGGATTTTAAAACAAGGTTTCCAACCAGCCTTCTCAGCCCTAACCTTTCCAACCATCATCACAGCAACTTCATTGAAAATGTCCCAAGGCATTCTGCAGTTTCCGGTCCTCAACCTCGTCGTTTGGTTAGAGATGATCATTTGTTTAACAATCCTCATCTACGTATTAGTAGAGTATATAAGATATTTAAGGAACTAAAAGAACCCCTAGCACTTAGAAGTGAGATGAAGCAAGGTGCAGACCTATAACGGTGTAAGGGATAGCTAGAATAAATAAATACGAATAAAGAGAGTGTGTAAAATGAACCATAAGATTGCAATTTTATCAGACATTCATGGCAACACGACAGCCTTAGCTGGAGTGCTTGAGGACGCTAAAAAATTGGGAGCGACTGAATATTGGCTTCTGGGAGATATTTTTCTTCCTGGACCGGGAGCAAATGACTTGGTGGCTCTTTTGAAAGACCTTCCCATTACAGCATCTGTTCGAGGCAACTGGGATGATTGTGTGTTAGAGGCTTTAGATGGGCAATATGGTTTAGAGGATCCCCAAGAAGTCCAGCTTATGCGATTGACCCAGTATCTGATGGAGCGTCTAAATCCAGAGCATATTGATTGGTTGAGAAATTTACCTATGGTAGCCAAGAAAGAAGTAGAAGGCTTGTGCTTTTCTCTTTCACATAATTTACCTGAGAAAAATTATGGTGGTGATTTGCTGGTTGAAAATGATACCGAAAAATTTGACCAGTTACTTGATGAAACTACTGATGTAGCCGTCTATGGTCATGTTCACAAGCAGTTGCTTCGTTATGGTAGCCAAGGTCAACAAATCATCAATCCAGGTTCGATTGGTATGCCTTATTTTGACTGGGTAAGGCTGAAAAATCACCGAGCCCAGTATGCCTTACTTGAGATTGAAAATGGTGAATTAGTCAATATCCAATTTCGTAAGGTTGCTTATGACTATGAATCAGAGCTAGAATCAGCCAAGACCAAGGGCCTTCCTTTTATCGAAATGTATGAAGAGTTGCGACGTGAGGACAACTATCAAGGCCATAATAGAGATTTGTTAGCCAGCCTCAATGAAAAACATGGTTATATCAAGGATGTCAAAAACTATTTTGATTTTTTGTAAAAGGTGCTTTAACGAACAGATACTAAATAAACGATTGGACTAGCCAATCGTTTTTAATATATCTTATTGTAATTGAGATTTATCTGGTAAGTAAGAACCACCGAGATAAGTTTTGCTGAGTTTTTCAAGGGTTCCATCTTGGTAGAGTTCTTTGAGAACCTTGTCGAATTGTTCTTTAAATTCTTTTTGGTCGCTTGAGAAGATAATGTAGTTATTTGGATTATCATTGCTTTCCAAGTCAATTACATTCAAGTCTAAACCTCGGTCTTGGATAATTTTTTGAACAGAGATTTTGTCAAAGATTAGGAAATCAAATTCACCGTTGGCGAGGTCAGTCAGGCGTTTAGCGACATCCTCACCAGAGTATTGGATGGTGGCAGGATTGTCGGAGTGATTTTGATTCCAGTCCGTAACAACCTTGGCAGTAGAAGTTCCAGTGTCATCCTGGGTTGTTTTACCAGCGATGTCTTGAAGAGAGGTAAGAGCCTTGTCTTTTCTGCTCACGAGAACCAAAGGATTTTTTGCGATTGGTAGGGAGTAGAGATATTTGTCGGCTCTTTCTTTGGTGAAGCTCAAGTTGTTGGCAGCAGCTTGGTAACGACCAGCATCAACTCCAGGGAAGATACTCTCCCAAGCTGTTTTTTGAAATTCAATCTTGTATTGGTCTAGTTTTTCATCGACTGCTTTTAAAACTTCAACATCATATCCAGTCAGGTTTCCATCTTTTTCAAAGTCAAAAGGCGGGATGTCTCCGGCAGTTGCTACGACAATGGTTTTAGGACTAGCAGTGGAAGTAGAAGTACTTTCTTGTTTAGATTGTCCACAGGCAACCAACAAGGGACTAATGGCTAATAATAAGAATAATTTTTTCATGAGAGTCTCCTTTACTTAATGGTATCTAGCTTACCAGACAATTCATCAAATAGCTAATATATATTTTTTATGGACGTGATAGAGAATTATTATAATTTCCAGTTTGAGTCTATAATCTAAAATTCAAAGCAGATAAGAAAAGATAATTTATTCCGCCAATGAAAAATCTCTGCAAGCTCTTTCAGAATGTGGTAAAATGGAAGCAATAGAAATAGAAAAGGAACTTGCTTATGAAATTTCTTGAGTTAAATAAAAAACGTCATGCGACTAAGCATTTTATTGATAAACCTGTTGATCCAAAGGATGTCCGTACAGCTATCGAAATCGCAACCTTGGCACCAAGTGCTCACAACAGTCAGCCTTGGAAGTTTGTTGTGGTTCGTGAGAGAAATGCTGAATTAGCAAAATTGGCTTACGGTGCAAACTTTGAGCAAGTAGCATCTGCCCCTGTAACCATTGCCTTGTTTACAGATACTGACTTAGCTAAACGAGCTCGCAAGATTGCCCGTGTTGGTGGAGCAAAGAACTTCTCAGAAGAACAACTTCAGTACTTTATGAAAAATCTTCCAGCAGAGTTTGCGCGTTACAATGAACAACAAATCAGTGACTACTTAGCTCTTAATGCAGGGCTAGTAGCTATGAACTTGGTTCTTGCTTTGACTGACCAGGGAATCGGTTCAAACATTATCCTTGGTTTTGATAAATCAAAAGTCAACGAGGTCTTGGAAATTGAAGAACGCTTCCGTCCAGAACTTTTGATCACAGTAGGATACACAGACGAGAAGTTGGAACCAAGCTACCGCTTGCCAGTAGATGAAATTATCGAAAAAAGATAGGAAGTAAAAATGACAGTTATTGATTTTACAGCAGAAGTAGAAAAACGTAAAGAAGCCCTCTTGGCTGACTTGTTTAGCCTTTTGGAAATCAACTCAGAACGTGATGACAGTAAGGCAGATGCGGAGCACCCATTTGGACCTGGTCCAGTGAAAGCCTTGGAGAAATTCCTTGAAATCGCAGACCGTGATGGTTACCCAACTAAAAATGTCGACAACTACGCAGGACATTTTGAGTTTGGTGAAGGGGAAGAAGTTCTTGGAATCTTTGCCCATATGGACGTTGTGCCAGCAGGTAGCGGTTGGGATACGGATCCTTACACTCCAACTATCAAAGATGGTCGTCTCTACGCGCGTGGTGCTTCTGATGATAAAGGACCAACTACAGCATGTTACTATGGTTTGAAAATCATCAAAGAATTGGGACTTCCAACTTCTAAAAAAGTTCGCTTTATTGTCGGGACTGATGAAGAATCAGGTTGGGCTGACATGGACTACTACTTTGAACATGTAGGACTAGCAAAACCAGACTTCGGTTTCTCTCCAGATGCTGAATTCCCAATCATCAACGGTGAAAAAGGAAATATCACAGAATATCTCCACTTTGCCGGTGAAAACAAGGGGGCGGCTCGTCTTCACAGTTTCTCAGGTGGTTTGCGTGAAAACATGGTACCTGAGTCAGCAACTGCAGTCGTTTCAGGAGACTTAGCTGACTTGCAAGCGAAACTAGATGCTTTTGTTGCAGAGCACAAGCTTAGAGGAGAAATCCAAGAAGAAAATGGCAAGTACAAGGTTACGATTATCGGTAAATCTGCTCACGGTGCTATGCCTGCTTCAGGTGTCAATGGTGCGACTTACCTTGCTCTCTTCCTCAGCCAGTTTGCTTTTGAAGGACCTGCAAAAGACTTCCTTGACATTGCTGGTAAGATTCTTTTGAATGACCACGAAGGCAAAAACTTGAAAGTGGCTCATGTGGATGAAAAGATGGGTGCCCTTTCTATGAATGCTGGTGTCTTCCGCTTTGATGAAACAAGCGCTGACAATACCATTGCCCTTAACTTCCGTTATCCAAAAGGAACAAGCCCAGAGCAAATCAAGTCAGTTCTTGAAAACTTGCCAGTTGCTTCAGTTAGCCTTTCTGAGCATGGTCACACTCCTCACTATGTGCCAATGGAAGATCCACTCGTTCAAACCTTGTTGAATGTTTATGAAAAACAAACTGGACTTCAAGGTCATGAGCAAGTCATCGGTGGTGGAACATTTGGACGATTGTTAGAGCGTGGTGTAGCCTACGGTGCTATGTTCCCAGATTCTATCGATACCATGCACCAAGCCAACGAATTTATCGCCTTGGATGATCTCTTCCGTGCAGCAGCTATCTACGCTGAAGCTATTTACGAATTGATCAAATAATGCTCTAGAAGTCTGAGATTTAATGCTTAGACTTCTTTTTGGAGGAGAAAATGTCTCAAATCGAAAGAATCAAGCAAGCCATTATGGCAGATCCACAGAATGCCAGTTATACTGAGCAGAGTATCGAGCCACTATTTGCAGCACCAAAAACAGCTCGTATCAATATCATTGGTCAGGCGCCTGGTCTCAAAACCCAAGAAGCAGGGCTCTACTGGAAGGATAAAAGTGGCGACCGCTTGCGAGAGTGGCTGGGTGTGGATGAGGACACCTTTTACAATTCAGGTTACTTTGCAGTCATGCCCATGGATTTCTATTTTCCAGGACATGGGAAATCTGGTGACCTTCCACCTCGTACAGGTTTCGCAGAAAAATGGCATCCAAAACTTTTGAAGGAGTTGCCAGATATTCAATTAACGCTCTTGATTGGACAGTATGCCCAAGCCTACTATCTGCATGAAAAGGTCAGTGGCAAGGTGACAGACCGTGTGCATCGGTTTAAGGATTATTTGCCTGATTATTTCCCTTTGGTGCACCCATCACCACGTAATCAAATCTGGATGAAAAAAAATCCTTGGTTTGAGTCGGAAGTGGTGCCCGATTTGAAAAAAAGAATTAAAACAATTTTAGGAGAAAAAGAATGAAAGAAATTTCCTTCGATGAATTTTACCAGCTTTATCAAAATGAGCAACTTTCTCTAGTGGATGTGAGAGAAGTAGAGGAATTTGAAGCTCTTCATTTAGAAGGTGCTCGTAATTTCCCTCTCAGCCAACTAGCGGATACTTATAAACAACTGGAAAAAGACCAACTTTACTACGTGATTTGTAAATCAGGAATGCGTTCAGCACGCGCTTGTCAATTTTTAGAAGAACAAGGATATGAGGTTATCAATGTCCAAGGTGGCATGGATGCTTTAGAATAAGAAAAACTTCCTTTGAGACCGAAAATAAGAAAGGTTTTAAAGGGATTTTTTTTTGCTCTAAAAATCAGAAAATTGAAAACATTTTAGAATTATTTCAAGATAGCCTTTTCATGCCTTTAAACATGTTATACTAAGAAAGTATTTTAATGTTATAAGGAGAGTTTATGGCTAAAAAAGGTGCTTTAACAGGATTACTTCTGTTTGGAATATTTTTTGGAGCAGGTAACTTGATTTTCCCTCCAACTCTAGGCGCACAGTCTGGAGAAAACTTCCTTCCTGCCATTGCAGGATTTGTATTTTCAGGTGTTGGGATTGCAGTCCTAACCTTGATCATTGGAACCCTTAATCCAAAGGGCTATATTTATGAAATTTCGAAGAAAATTTCTCCATGGTTTGCGACGATTTATCTTGCAGCTTTGTACTTGTCGATTGGTCCATTCTTTGCCATTCCACGTACAGCAACAACATCGTTTGAGGTCGGTATTAGTCCCCTTCTAGCTGAAGCAGATAAGGGTTTAGGTTTGATTGTCTTTACCATTCTCTACTTTGTTGCAGCCTATTTAATCGCCCTGAATCCTTCAAAGATTTTGGATCGTATTGGACGAATCTTGACTCCAGTATTTGCAATTTTGATTGTTATCTTGATTATTCTTGGAGCCTTTAAATACGGAGCAAATGCACCACAAGCAGCGTCAGGTGCTTATCAAACTTCAGCCTTTGGTGCTGGCTTCTTAGAAGGATACAATACACTTGATGCACTTGCTTCTGTTGCCTTCAGTGTTATTGCCGTACAAACCTTGAAACAACTTGGTTTCTCAAGTAAGAAAGAGTACATTTCAACCATTTGGGTAGTTGGAATCGTTGTGGCTCTAGGATTTAGTGCTCTCTATATCGGGTTAGGTTTCCTTGGGAATCACTTCCCAGTAACAGAAGAAGCGATGAAGGGCGGAACTCCTGGAGTTTATATCTTGTCTCAAGCGACCCAAGAAATCTTTGGTTCTACTGCTCAGCTTTTCCTTGCAGCTATGGTAACCGTAACTTGCTTTACAACTACTGTAGGTTTGATTGTATCAACTGCGGAGTTCTTTAACGGACGTTTCCCACAAATCAGCTACAAGGTTTATGCGACTGTCTTTACCTTGATTGGTTTTGCCATTGCAAACCTTGGTTTGAGTGCCATTATCAAGTACTCAGTGCCAGTACTAGTTGTCTTGTATCCAATCACCATTGTGATTGTTATGATTGTGATTGTGAACAAATTTGTACCACTTTCAAAACCAGGGATGCAATTGACTATGGGACTTGTAACTGCTATTGCCATAGCTAGCGTCTTAGGAAGTTCATTTGAAGTGACCTTCCTTGCCAATATTGTGAATGCTCTACCATTTGCTAAGGCTTCATTGCCATGGTTGGTACCAGCGATTATCGGAATTTTACTTTCTCTTGTTCTTCCTAACAAACAAGAAAGTGAAGCTTTTGAGATGGAATAAAAAAACCTTGGCATATGTCAAGGTTTTTCTATTGCTCTTAATTCGTTTTTTCAGTAAAACCGTGCTCTTTCAACATTTTCTTAGAAGCGTTAAAGCTTACACGGTTTCCAATACCAGAATATTCTTCTGGTAAGGCTTTTCTAAGTTCATCTAAGCTTGCAACGGAAAAGTCAACTTCAAGATCTTGAACGACTTTACCATCTTTAATTTCGATTGAAAAAGTTACACCTTTGATACCCTTGTAGCCTTTGTAGGTTTCTTCAATTATACTTTTAACATCTTCTGCAGTATTGTTTAGAGCTTCAGGGTCAGCAACATTATGAGCACTTTGTTTCAAAACTTTATCTCCGTCAACTGTATAGGTCAACGTTGACTTGATACCAGGCTGAGAATCATTTACATAAGTTACAGTTTTTAATTCTGATTTCTTTTCTGTAGTTTCAGCCTCAGTAGTTTTTACCTCACTTGTCTCTGCTTTTGAAGAGTTAGAAGTTGTTGATGATTGTTTAGAACATCCGAACAAGAATGCCAACGGTAAGGCTAAGAGAAGTGTCATTTTGAAATATCTGTTCATATTTTTTCCTTTCATCATAAGAACTTTTTTCATTATACCATAACATACTTTTATTATCAAAGTATGTCAGTTTTTCCTTTTTACACATACTAAAATGGGAAAAGTGATATAATGGTAGCAAGAGGTGAAGAAATGAATCAAACTGTAGAATATATTAAAGAACTAACTGCTATCGCATCGCCAACAGGTTTTACACGTGAGATTACGGATTGTTTAGTTGAGACACTTGAAAAGATAGGCTATCAACCTGTCCGTACCGCTAAAGGTGGTGTTAACGTTACTGTTAAAGGTAAAAATGACGAGCAACAACGTTATGTAACTGCCCATGTGGATACTCTGGGAGCTATCGTTCGCGCTGTTAAACCAGATGGTCGTCTCAAAATGGACCGTATTGGAGGATATCCTTGGAACATGATTGAGGGAGAAAACTGTACAGTTCATGTAGCTAGTACAGGTAAGACTATTTCAGGTACCATTTTGATCCACCAGACTTCTTGTCATGTATACAAGGACGCAGGAACTGTAGAACGTACTCAGGACAATATGGAAGTACGTTTGGATGAAAAAGTAACCAATGAAAAGGAAACACGCGCACTCGGTATCGAAGTTGGAGATTTTATCAGCTTTGATCCACGAACTGTCGTGACAGAGACAGGCTTTATCAAGTCTCGTCATTTAGATGATAAGGTCAGCGCAGCAATTCTCCTAAATCTCCTCAAAGTATACAAAGAAGAAGGGATTGAGCTTCCTGTTACTACGCATTTTGCCTTTTCAGTATTTGAAGAAGTGGGGCATGGTGCTAACTCAAACATCCCTAATCAAGTTGTGGAATATCTGGCAGTAGATATGGGAGCGATGGGAGATGACCAGCAGACAGATGAGTACACAGTCTCTATCTGTGTCAAAGATGCTTCTGGACCGTATCACTACGAGTTCCGCCAACATCTGGTTGCTCTAGCAAAAGAGCAAGACATCCCGTTTAAATTAGACATCTATCCATTTTACGGTTCGGATGCTTCTGCAGCCATGTCAGCTGGAGCAGAAGTCAAGCACGCTCTTCTAGGAGCTGGTATTGAGTCAAGTCACTCATACGAGCGTACTCATGTTGATTCTGTAGTGGCTACTGAGCGTATGGTAGATGCTTATCTCAAGAGTGACTTGGTGGACTAAGATGTGCTTGATTTGTGATCGAATTGAATTGATTAAGGCAGGTGACAATCCCTACTTTGTAAAAGAACTGGAAACAGGCTATGTTGTCATTGGGGATCACCAGTACTTTGAAGGCTACACTCTATTCCTAGCCAAGGAACATGTTACAGAATTACATCATCTACATCCAACTGTCAAACTTCGCTTTTTAGAGGAAATGAGCCTGGTTCAGGAAGCTGTCTCTAAGGCCTTTTCTGCTGAAAAGATGAATGTAGAGTTGTTAGGAAATGGAGATGCTCATGCTCACTGGCATATTTTCCCTAGACGAGAGGGTGATATGAAAGGACACGGTCTTAATGGTCGTGGTCCAGTCTGGTGGGTTCCATGGGAAGAAATGGTCGCTGAAGAATATCAGGTTAAGGGAAGTAAATTAGAGGATTTGATTGCTACCTTATCAGATACTTTGGACCAGATGATGGAAATGAAAGGATAGACCATGAAAAAAAGATACCTTGTCTTGTCAAGCTTATTAGCCTTGACATTAGCGGCTTGTTCACAAGGAAAGCCGGCAACTTCAGAAACTCAGACTTCAACTGGAGAAAAAACCGTCCAAGAAGGAACTGTCGGTAGTAAATCTCAAGAAGCAAGCCAGAAAAAGGCAGAAGTAGTTAATAAAGGAGATTACTATAGCGTTCAAGGGAAGTACGATGAGATTGTTATCGCTAATAAACATTATCCCTTGTCTAAGGACTATAATCCTGGAGAAAATCCTACAGCAAAGGCTGAGTTGTTGAAGCTTATTGCTGCTATGCAGGAAGCAGGTTTCCCAATTAGCGATCATTATAGTGGTTTCAGAAGTTATGAAACTCAAACTCAACTTTATCAGGAGTATGTCAACCAAGACGGAAAGGCAGAGGCTGATCGCTATTCTGCACGACCTGGATATAGTGAACACCAAACAGGTCTTGCTTTCGACCTTATCGGCACAGATGGAGATTTAGTGACAGAAGAAAAAGCTGCCCAATGGCTTTTAGATCATGCTGCAGACTATGGTTTTGTCGTTCGCTATCTCAAAGGTAAGGAAAAAGAAACAGGCTATATGGCTGAAGAATGGCACCTTCGCTACGTCGGAAAAGAAGCCAAGGACATCGCTGCAAGTGGTCTCAGCTTGGAAGAGTATTACGGCTTTGAAGGTGGAGACTATGTTGATTAGTCGCAAAACATCTTGCAAGAATGCTTGAAATTTGATAAAATGAATAATAATTAAATAGGAATCTGCAAGACTAGTATCTCAGGGGAAGTATATCAGGGAGGAGAGCCGTGACTGAAAGCTCTCTATATGAAAACTGGGTGAATTCACTTGCCAATGGATTCAGAAATAAAGGTCTGACTTGTCAGATGAAAACGGATGGTACCGCGTGTCAACGCTCCGAGTGTGGAGTTTTTGGCATGTGGTTTTCTTTTTATCTACGAAAGACTGATGGAGGAATTATGTCAACTATTGAAGAACAATTAAAAGCGCTTCGTGAAGAAACGCTAGCTAGCTTGAAGCAGATTACTGCTGAAAATGAAAAAGAGATGCAAGAATTGCGTGTTTCTGTCCTTGGTAAAAAAGGGTCGCTTACTGAAATCCTCAAAGGGATGAAAGACGTTTCTGCAGAAATGCGTCCTGTTATCGGGAAACACGTCAATGAAGCGCGCGATATCTTGACAGCTGCCTTTGAAGAAACAGCTAAGCTCTTGGAAGAAAAGAAAGTGGAAGCACAACTAGCAAGTGAGAGTATCGATGTGACGCTTCCAGGTCGTCCAGTTGCGACTGGTCACCGTCACGTTCTCACACAAACTAGTGAAGAAATCGAAGACATTTTCATCGGTATGGGTTACCAAGTCGTGGATGGATTTGAAGTGGAGCAAGACTACTACAACTTTGAGCGTATGAACCTTCCAAAAGACCACCCAGCCCGTGATATGCAGGACACTTTCTATATCACAGAAGAAATCTTGCTCCGTACTCACACGTCTCCAGTTCAGGCGCGTGCCATGGATGCCCATGATTTTTCAAAAGGTCCTTTGAAGATGATCTCACCAGGACGTGTATTCCGTCGTGATACAGACGATGCGACCCATAGTCACCAGTTCCACCAAATCGAAGGATTGGTTGTCGGGAAGAATATTTCTATGGCTGACCTTCAAGGAACTCTTCAGTTGATTGTAAAAAAAATGTTTGGTGAAGAGCGCCAAATCCGTTTGCGTCCATCATATTTCCCGTTCACAGAGCCATCTGTTGAGGTCGATGTTTCATGCTTTAAGTGTGGAGGAGACGGCTGTAACGTATGTAAGAAAACGGGTTGGATTGAGATTATGGGTGCCGGTATGGTTCACCCACGAGTCCTTGAGATGAGTGGTATCGATGCAACTGTATACTCTGGTTTTGCCTTTGGTCTTGGTCAAGAGCGTGTAGCCATGCTTCGTTATGGAATCAACGATATTCGTGGCTTCTACCAAGGCGATGTCCGCTTCTCAGAACAGTTTAAATAAGATTGAAACCTAAACACAATCCTACAAGTCGTCCTCATTTTTTATAGTGTAGCAATAGGAACGACTGACTCGAAGAAAAAGAAAGGAATTGAAAAGATCTCGCTGATTGGGATCTTATGCTCAGAATTATGTTAGTATCTTATAAATGGTTAAAAGAATTGGTGGACATTGATGTACCATCAGAGGAGTTGGCTGAAAAAATGTCAACCACAGGGATTGAAGTAGAAGGTGTCGAATCACCAGCTGCTGGTCTCTCAAAAATTGTCGTCGGAGAAGTCTTGTCTTGTGAAGATGTACCAGAAACACACTTGCATGTCTGCCAAGTCAATGTAGGTGAAGAAGAAGCCCGTCAAATCGTCTGTGGAGCACCAAATGTGCGCGCAGGCATCAAGGTCATGGTAGCTCTTCCAGGTGCTCGCATCGCGGACAACTACAAGATCAAAAAAGGGAAAATCCGTGGTTTGGAATCTCTCGGAATGATCTGCTCACTTGGTGAGTTGGGAATTTCTGACTCAGTTGTGCCTAAGGAATTTGCAGATGGGATCCAAATCTTGCCTCAAGATGCTGTTCCAGGGGATGAAGTCTTCTCCTACCTAGACTTGGATGATGAAATCATCGAACTTTCTATCACTCCAAACCGTGCAGACGCTCTTTCTATGCGTGGGGTAGCGTATGAAGTAGCAGCGATTTATGACAAGTCAGTTAACTTTAAAGAATTTGCTCTTTCAGAAACAGACCAAGCTGTAGCCGATGCTCTTTCTGTCAGCATTGATACAGACAAGGCGCCTTACTATGCTGCCCGTATCTTGGACAATGTGACGATTGCACCAAGTCCGCAATGGTTGCAAAACCTCCTCATGAACGAAGGCATCCGTCCGATTAATAATGTCGTCGACGTGACCAACTATATCTTGCTTTACTTTGGTCAACCAATGCATGCCTTTGACTTGGATACCTTTGAAGGGACTGACATCCGTGTGCGTGAAGCTCGTGCTGGTGAAAAATTAGTAACCTTGGACGGGGAAGAGCGTGAGTTGGAAACAAATGACCTCGTGATTACAGTTGCTGACAAAGCAGTAGCCCTTGCAGGTGTCATGGGTGGTCAGGCTACAGAAATCTCTGAAAAGTCTAGTCGTGTAGTCCTTGAAGCTGCTGTCTTCAATGGTAAATCGATCCGTAAGACTAGCGGTCGCCTCAACCTTCGTTCAGAATCTTCTTCTCGCTTTGAGAAAGGCATCAACGTGGCAACTGTCAATGAAGCCCTTGATGCGGCAGCAAGCATGATTGCAGAGTTTGCAGGTGCAACCGTTCGTAAAGGTATTGTTTCAGCAGGCAAGCTTGATACTTCTGATGTAGAAGTTTCTTCAACTCTTGCTGATGTCAACCGTGTCCTCGGTACAGAGCTTTCCTACGCAGATATTGAAGATGTCTTCCGTCGCCTTGGTTTTGGCCTTTCTGGAAATGCAGAAAGCTTTACAGTGAGCGTTCCTCGTCGCCGTTGGGATATCACTATCGAAGCGGATCTTTTTGAAGAAATCGCACGTATCTATGGTTATGACCGCTTGCCAACCAGTCTTCCAAAAGACGATGGGACAGCAGGTGAGTTGACTGCGACTCAAAAATTGCGTCGTCAGGTTCGTACCATTGCTGAAGGGGCTGGATTGACAGAAATCATTACCTACGCTCTTACAACTCCTGAAAAAGCCGTTGAATTTACGATTCAGCCAAGCAACTTAACAGAGCTCATGTGGCCAATGACTGTGGACCGTTCAGTTCTCCGCCAAAATATGGTTTCAGGTATCCTTGATACAGTTGCCTACAACGTAGCACGTAAGAATAAAAACTTGGCTCTTTATGAGATTGGAAAAGTCTTCGAGCAAACTGGTAATCCAAAAGAAGAATTGCCAAATGAAATCAACAGCTTTGCCTTTGCCTTGACAGGTTTAGTCGCTGAAAAAGACTTCCAGACTCCAGCTGTTCCTGTTGACTTCTTCTATGCTAAGGGAATCCTTGAAGCACTCTTTACTCGCTTGGGTCTTGTAGCGACCTATACAGCAACGCAAGAGATTAAGAGTCTTCACCCAGGACGTACAGCCTTGATCTCACTCGGCGACCAAGTTCTTGGTTTCCTTGGGCAAGTGCATCCAGTCACTGCTAAGGCTTATGATATCCCTGAAACTTATGTAGCTGAGCTTAACCTTTCAGCTATTGAGGCAGCCCTTCAACCAGTTAGCCCATTTGTGGAAATTACTAAGTTCCCAGCAGTGAGTCGTGATATTGCTCTTCTTCTCAAAGCAGAAGTGACTCACCAAGATGTAGTTGATGCTATCAAATCTGCGGGCGTGAAACGTTTGACAGACATCAAACTCTTTGACGTCTTCTCAGGTGAAAAACTGGGTATCGGCATGAAGTCGATGGCCTACAGCTTGACCTTCCAAAATCCAGAAGATAGCTTGACCGACGAAGAAGTCGCACGCTACATGGAAAAAATCCAAGCATCACTCGAAGAAAAAGTGAATGCAGAAGTGCGTTAACAGATTAAAATCCATCCCTAGAGATGGATTTTTTAGTACAAAAAATCATCAAGTTTTAACTTGATGATTTAATCAACTTGGTGGGAAAACAACTCCTTTTTAATACTGTTACAAGAAAATCAGACATCGATGTTTTTTGTCATCCAATCAGCTAAGAAGTGGTAAGTATCTTGTCGATTGATCTCGTTTAGAATTTCGTGACGAGCCTCTTCAACTAATCGAAGGCTGACTTTCGAATGTGAAGCCTTTAGGAGTTTTACAAATCTCTCGATACCTTTACCATTTTCGCCCAGAGGGTCTTCTTGTCCTGAAATCACGAGAATTGGGAGTTGGGTTGGAATCTCATCGATCACTTGTTTACTCGCTACTTGGTTAGAAAAGTAAAAAATGGCTTTGTACATGGGAATAGTAGGTATGAATTGACAGAATGGATCCTTCAGATAAGCTTGGTTGGATTCTTCATTTTTTGAGAGCCAATCTACAGATGTTTTCGGATTCTTAATACTTCGATTAAAGCTATCAGTTGATAGATAAGTCAAGAGTTTACTACGGTGTTTATTCCCTTTTATAAGTCGGATGCATTCTGTTAGGATGAGAGCAAACCGAGTTAGAAACTGAGGTTGTTGACCAGTCGCCATGATAATCAAGGCATTGATAGGTGGTTTTCGTTTAGCTACATAATAGCGACACATAAGAGAACCCATAGAATGCCCTAGAAGGACGATTGGAAGTTTTGGATAGCTTTCTTGAATAAAAGAGGTCACTCTTTCAATATCATCGATGAGTTCCTCGGGAGATTCAGGAAAGACTCCGAGTTGACTTGGATTTTGAGCAGTAAAACCATGGCCGAGATGATCATGGCCGATAACAGTAAAACCTTCTTTATTCATGACTAGAGCAAATTCTTCATATCGTTCCACGTACTCTACCATGCCATGTACAAGCTGAAGAACGGCTTTTGGCTGTTCAGCTTCCCAAATGATTAAGTTATTGTTGTTTGGTTCGAGTTTAAGTCTTTTTTTCATATCAAATTCCTTATCTAGAATAATCTGCTATTTATCATAAATATACCACAAAAAAGTACGATAAGCTACAGGATGATGAAGATTACTAGTAACAATTCAGAACATTGTCAACGGATTTATCAAGAGATGAGTACAATATATTTATCACTTAAAAACTGGAGGAATAAGATATTTGGGAAGAGCAAATAAATTCTCAATCCAGTAAATATCTTTATTTAAAACCAAGATTTAAAAATGTACATAAATCCTTGTAATGCCCAAAAAAAGGAGTATAATGAGTGTAGAAACAATAGGAGGTGGATCATGTTAGAAATCCGCAATCTTGAAAAAAGTTTTGGTCCCAAACAAGTCTTGTTTGGTGTTAACTTTCAAGCTCAACCTGGAAGAATTTTAGGTCTAGTTGGGAAAAATGGAGCTGGGAAAACAACGATTTTCCACAGTATGTTGAAATTTTTAGAGTATCAAGGAGAGATCAGTCTGGATGGGCAGGAGATTCGTCAGGAAACCTATGCTCGAATTGGCTATCTGCCTGAGGAACGTAGCCTCATGCCCAAATTGACAGTCCTTGAACAAGTTCGTTACTTGGCGACTCTAAAGGGCATGGATGCTAAGGAAGTCAAGGAAAAACTCCCTCAATGGATGGAGAAATTGGAAGTGAAGGGCAAATTGACCGACAAAATCAAGAGCCTCTCCAAAGGGAATCAGCAGAAAATTCAGTTGATTATCACCCTAATCCATGAGCCTGACTTGATTATCCTGGATGAGCCTTTTAGTGGTTTGGATCCAGTCAATACCGAGTTGCTCAAACAAGTCATCTTGAAAGAGAAAGAGCGCGGTGCAATCATTATCTTTTCTGACCATGTCATGACCAATGTTGAGGAGCTTTGCGATGATATTCTGATGATTCGTGATGGGCGTGTGGTCTTGCATGGACCAGTTCAGGATGTTCGCAATCAATACGGGAAAACACGTCTCTTTGTTTCAAGTGAACGAAGCAAGGAAGAACTGGAAAAACTTCCTCACGTGAAACAGGTGAGTTTGACCAAGCAAGGAAGTTGGAAATTGATCCTCGATGACGAGAGCGCTGGAAGGGAACTCTTCCCAATTCTCACTCAAGGTCAATATATTGCGACCTTTGACCAACAAGCTCCAACAATCGATGAAATCTTTAAACTAGAATCAGGGGTGGAAGTATGAGAAATATGTGGGTTGTAATGAAGGAAACCTATCTTCGACATATCAAGTCGTGGAGTTTCTTCTTTATGGTGATTTCGCCGTTCCTCTTTTTAGCCTTATCTGTAGGAATCGGCTATCTCCAAGGGTCTTCTATGGCCAAGAATAGCAAGATAGCAGTAGTAACAACTGTTCTATCTGTGGAGGAAGGGCTCAAATCGACCAATGGCATTAATTTTGACTATAAGGATGAAGCCAGTGCCCAAGAAGCCATCAAGGATGAAAAAATAAAAGGTTATTTGACCATTGATCAAGAAGGTAGTGTTCTCAAGGCAGTTTATCATGGTGAAACTTCCCTTGAAATAGGCGTCAAACTAGCAGTAACCAATAAGCTAAATGAACTGCAATACCAACTCAATCGTTCGGCAGCCAATTTGTCTCAAGAACAGGAAAAACGCCTGAGTCAAACCGTTGATTTTACTGAGAAAATTGATGAATCTAAGGAAAACAAAAAAATTGTTCAAACCATTGCGGCCGCAGGGCTTGGTTTCTTCCTTTATATGATTTTGATTACTTATGCTAGTGTCACTGCTCAGGAAGTAGCTAGCGAGAAAGGAACTAAAATCATGGAGGTGGTCTTCTCTAGTATCCGAGCTAGTCATTATTTCTACGCTCGCATGCTGGCTCTGCTTCTTGTGATTTTGACTCATATTGGCATTTACGTCGTGGGTGGGCTGGCTGCCATTCTGCTCTTTAAAGATATCCCTATCTTGGCACAATCTGGAATTTTAAATCATCTAGGAGAGGCTTTCTCGCTCAATACCTTATTGTTTGTCTTGGTTAGTCTCTTTATGTACGTTGTTTTGGCAGCCTTCCTAGGCTCTATGGTTTCTCGCCCTGAGGATTCAGGAAAGGCCTTGTCGCCATTGATGATCTTGATTATAGCAGGATTTGTCGGTGTGACCTCTCTAGGTGCTGCTGGGGACAATTTAGTTCTGAAAATTGGTTCCTATATTCCTTTCATCTCGACCTTCTTTATGCCATTTAGAGCTATAAATGGGTATGCAAGTGATTTAGAAGCCTGGATTTCACTTGCCATAACGGTTGTTTTTGCAGTCACTGCAACAGCCTTTATCGGACGCATGTATGCTAGTCTAGTCCTTCAAACAGATGATTTGGGAATCTGGAAAACCTTTAAACGTGCTTTGAGCTATCACTAAAAGAGACACCTTCAGTGAATACTGGAGGTGTTTTTGCTTTACGAATTCATTGCTGTCTAGTCTTCTTTACTTTATAATGAAAGAAGAATGAAAAGGAGGAGAACATGAACTATATGGATGTTGCTGAAAATGAGCATTTGTTAATCATTGTCCTTAGGATAATGCTGATTAGCTAGATGAGTGAAGATGAGGTGGAGGCGACCTTGTCGATTGGCATCAACACCTTGACCTAACGGATATCTATGGCTATGGCTAGTGTGAGGTTCTGCTGGGTAAAGTTTTCAAGCGCCGTTCGAATCTTCGGGACTAGATTTAGTATACCAGACGTCACTTGTATCAGTGGGCTGGTTTTTTTGTTCTATGCTTTACAGATTTTTCTTGACAAGTTTTCTTTGTTATGGTAATCTTTTATGTAACAAGTGTTGCGCAACAAGTGTTGCGTGAAAGGAGTCTCATGCCACCTAAGGTTAAATTTAGTAAAGAGGCTATGATTGGGATAGCTTTACAATTGGTGAGAGAAGAGGGAATAGCTAGTTTAACGGCTCGAGCATTAGCGGAAAAACTGGGAGCCACACCAAGAGTCATTTTTGGGCAATTTGCAAATATGGCTGAGTTACAAGCAGAGGTTATTGTTGCTGCGGAAATGGTAGTGGTGGAGTATATACGAAAGGCTTTAGAAGATGAGAAGCCTTTTCGATCTGTCGGGGTTGCTTATATCCTTTTCGCCTCAAAAGAGCCTCAACTCTTTCAATTGCTTTTCCAAAATCCTAGTAAAGATCCCATTCGTCGCTTTCAAGATTTTCTTCCCATGAAGGATCATAGTTACCAATTGGTTCTGGATTCGATTGTCGCAGACTATTCTTTGACTGTAGAGGAGGCTAGTCGATTGTACCAGCATCTATTTATCTATTCACACGGGATGGCCTCTATGGTTGCTTCTGGTATTTATCAATTCAGCATGGAAGAAGTAATTGGATTACTGATAGAGGTTTGTCAATCGCTCATCAAAGAAATGGTAGGAAAAAAATGATTCAACTAGAAAATATTCACAAAAGTTACGGCCAAACCAAGGTTTTAAAAGGGATTGACTTGCAGATTCAAGACCAGGATAATGTGGTTATCCTCGGCCCTTCTGGATCGGGAAAGTCAACTCTCTTAAACGTGTTATCAGGCTTAGAAAAGGTAGATGAGGGGCATATCCTCATTCAAGGGCAAGATTTATCGCAACTCACGGATGCTCAATTGACAGCCTTTAGACGTGAGAAGATTGCCTTTATTTTTCAGCAGTATTATTTATTACCGAA
This sequence comes from Streptococcus infantis, assembly GCF_964243025.1. Classification (GTDB taxonomy): domain Bacteria; phylum Bacillota; class Bacilli; order Lactobacillales; family Streptococcaceae; genus Streptococcus; species Streptococcus infantis_N. The sequence continues at coordinate 80,752 of NZ_CAXTDJ010000002.1, read as the reverse complement.
TCTAACGGTTAGACAAAATGTAAAGATGGGGGCAGACCTAGCAAACAATCATGATTTTTTGCAGATCATTGAGGATTTGGGCCTTGGCGATAAGCTAGACAAGTATCCGAGTGAATTGTCGGGTGGGGAACAGCAGAGAGTCTCTATTGCCCGGGCCTTGGCCAAAAAGCCAGAGATTCTTTTCTTAGATGAGCCGACGGGAGCCCTGGATGAAGAAACAGGGCGAAAGATTCTCGACTATATCTGGAAATTGAAGGAAAAGCTGGGCTTTACCCTCATCATGGTGACGCACAACCAAAATATTGCGGATATGGCCAGAACCATCATTCGCGTCAATAGTGGCAAGATTACCCAAGTTGTAACCAACGATCAGCCTCAGACTGCCTATGAGATTGGATGGTAAGCCATGTTTTCAGTAAAAGATATTCGAAAATTAGTTGTCGTCAGTATCATTGGGGCTTGTGCGGTCTTTGTGGCCAATCTCTTCTTGAATTTTTACCTGGATATCGAGCAGTTGGAGATTTCTAAAACCAATCCCATGATGCAGACCTACTATGATGCCCAGGTTTCGCTATCTTGGATGGTGGCCATGGTCAGTGGTGTTGTCTTGTCCTTGACGTCTATCCTTCTCATGTGTTTTTATATCAAACAATTTGTCGATGACCACAAGGAACAATTAGGAATTTTAAAGGCTTTGGGATACAGCAATGGCCAGTTGGCTAAACGATTTTGGGTATTTGGGCTCAGTTTTGGTGCCGGAGCGCTTCTTGGCTATTTAGCTTCTTTTCTTATGATGGAGCATTTTTATGACTTTCGTAATGAGAAGGGGATCTTACCAGAAATCACCATTCATTTTCATTGGCAGCTCTTGCTTGCTTTGGTGATCCTGCCAACGGTATTTTTTATGCTTCTCGCGATTGGCTATGCTAGAAGACAACTACAAACGCCGGCTCTTCGCTTATTGAAAAAGTCCCCAACACCAATCAAGGTCAAAAGGAGAAAGAAGACTCCTATGAGAGAGAAAGACTTCCTAAAAGAGCTGTCTTCAGCGCTGATTTGGGGGAGAAAATCGATCCTGTTTTTTGTAGTCTTTGGTTCTATGTGTTTTGCGGCCATGGTTCAATTGTCCTTTGGCCTCAGGGATTACACAGATGACATCATCCAAACCATGATGATCATGATTGGCTTGATCTTGTCTTTTTCCATTCTCTTTTTGTCATTGGGGATTGTGGTCTCAGAAAGTCGCGAAACCTTGGCTCTTATGAAGGCTTTTGGCTACACCGATCGTGAATGCCAAGGTCATATTCTCGCTCCTTATCGTTTTTGGGCTTATTTAGGATTTGTTCTTGGGACAGCTTATCAATATGGCATCATGGAAATCTTGATTGGTGTGATCAAAGATACGGTTCCTGAAAAGATTGAGCATCACTTTGATGGGAATGTGTGCTTTTGGACCTTGATAGGTTTTGCTTTGATTTATGAAAGCCTCTTTTATCTATCCAACAGAAAACTCCAAAAACAAACCATCAAAGAAGTGCTCTTAGCAGAATAAATAGAAAAGAGAGTGGGACAGAAATCAGTAATTCGTTAGAATTCGATTTCGTCGTCCCACCTCCGCACAGTTGAGTAGGGCTGTAAAAGCTGATGAAATCAGCGTAGTAGAGCCCACTCAACCACTGCGTCTTGCTCGACAATCTAAAGACAATTGAGAGGTTTTTCCGCTATTCTAAGGGAATAAAAGAAATGAAAGAGAGACAGCATGAAACGGAGTTACTGGCAGGACCTAAAGGGGGCCTTTTACTTAATCTGGCGCAACAAATGGTCCTTTATCTCAGTGGGGATTCTTCTGCAGTTTGTGGTTGGTATTGGGGCTGCGGCCTTGTGTCATAAATAAATAAAAAGACCTGTGAGTGTATCTCCCAGGTCTTTTTATTCGCTGAAATATTTCACATTAATTTCTTCTAAACCTTTGACTAATAAAGAAAATTATCGTACAATAAAGAGTACGTGATAAAATGAGACCAGAGTTTATATACTCTGGCGTTAGTAGTAAAAAAAGAGGAGAAACGCTTTGGAATTAGAAGTATTTGCTGGGCAAGAAAAAAGTGAACTATCTATGATTGAGGTGGCTCGTGCCATCTTGGAACAACGTGGTCGCGACCACGAAATGCATTTTAGCGATTTGGTCAATGAAATCCAAAACTATCTTGGTACCTCTAATAGCGATATTCGCGAAGCACTACCTTTGTTCTATACAGAGTTGAACTTTGATGGGAGCTTCATCTCTCTTGGAGATAACAAATGGGGCCTTCGTTCATGGTATGGAGTTGATGAAATTGACGAAGAAATCATTGCTCTTGAAGAAAGTGACGATGAAGAAGTAGCACCTAAGGCTAAGAAAAAACGTGTTAATGCCTTTATGGATGGAGATACGGATGCCATTGATTACAGCGCAGATGATCCAGAAGATGAGGATGCCTACGAAGAAGATCCAGCTCTTTCTTATGATGATGAAAATCCAGACGATGAGAAGAACGAAGTAGAAGCCTACGACGCTGAAATCAACGAAATCGCACCAGACGATCTTGGGGAAGATGTTGAACTCGTTGAAGAAGATGACGAAGATTCTGAGGAAGAAGAAGAATAATACCAAACAACAAGGGAATTCCCTTGTTGTTTTTCTTTTCTGCAGTAGAACTATAAATCTAGCAAAGAATGACATTTGACAAATGTACCAAATTGAGGTAAGATATTGTTCGGGCACCTCTTTTTGAGGTCGGAGCTTCCTAGTTTTTAGGGAGCTATTTTTGTTTTTCCAGGGAAATTATCATACTGGATTGTAGTTGTCGGTGAAGGTCTTGTTTTCTTAGTCCCCCTCTAGGGAACAAGATCTTGAGCAGTTTAGAAAGAGGAATCTATGTCTACGAAATATATTTTTGTAACTGGTGGTGTGGTGTCGTCTATTGGGAAAGGGATCGTTGCGGCGAGCCTAGGACGGCTCTTGAAAAATCGTGGTTTGAAGGTAACCATCCAAAAATTTGACCCTTATATCAATATTGACCCAGGGACCATGAGCCCTTATCAGCACGGGGAAGTTTTTGTAACAGATGATGGGGCTGAGACAGATTTGGACTTGGGTCACTATGAACGTTTTATCGATATCAATCTTAACAAATACTCAAACGTGACAACTGGTAAAATCTACAGCGAAGTTCTTCGCAAGGAACGTCGTGGAGAATACCTTGGAGCAACTGTCCAAGTCATTCCACATATTACAGATGCCTTGAAAGAAAAAATTAAGCGTGCAGCTCTAACGACAGACTCTGATGTCATTATTACAGAGGTTGGTGGAACAGTTGGAGATATCGAGTCCCTTCCATTTTTAGAGGCGCTTCGTCAAATGAAGTCTGATGTCGGCGCAGAAAATGTCATGTATATCCATACAACCTTACTTCCTTACCTCAAGGCGGCTGGAGAAATGAAGACCAAGCCGACTCAACACTCTGTCAAAGAATTGCGTGGTTTGGGAATCCAGCCAAATATGTTGGTCATTCGTACTGAAAAGCCGGCTGGACATGGGATTAAAAATAAACTAGCTCAATTCTGTGATGTGGCACCAGAAGCTGTTATCGAGTCATTGGACGTGGATAATCTTTACCAAATCCCACTTAATCTGCAAGCACAAGGCATGGATCAAATCGTCTGTGACCATTTGAAGATTGATGCACCAGCAGCAGATATGACAGAGTGGTCAGCTATGGTCGACAAGGTCATGAATCTCAAAAAACAAGTCAAAATTGCTCTTGTTGGTAAGTATGTCGAGTTGCAAGATGCCTACATTTCTGTCGTAGAGGCCTTGAAACACTCAGGTTATGCCAATGATACAGAAGTCAAGATTGATTGGATTAATGCTAATGACGTGACAGCTGGCAATGTAGCAGAACTCCTAGCTTATGCTGATGGAATCATCGTTCCAGGTGGTTTTGGTCAACGTGGTACTGAGGGTAAGATTGAAGTGATTCGCTATGCGCGTGAAAATGATGTACCAATGCTAGGAGTATGCTTGGGTATGCAATTGACTTGTATAGAGTTTGCCCGTCATGTTTTGGGACTTGAAGGGGCTAATTCAGCAGAGCTTGATCCTGATACAAAATATCCAATCATCGATATCATGCGTGATCAGATTGATGTTGAGGACATGGGGGGAACCCTTCGTTTGGGACTTTATCCTTCTAAGTTGAAACGTGGTTCTAAGGCAGCGGCAGCTTATCATAACAAAGAAGTGGTCCAACGTCGCCACCGCCACCGTTATGAGTTTAACAATGCCTTCCGTGAACAGTTTGAAGGGGCAGGATTTGTCTTCTCAGGTGTTTCACCAGACAATCGCTTGGTCGAAATTGTTGAAATCCCAGAAAACAAATTCTTTGTGGCTTGTCAGTACCATCCAGAGCTTTCAAGTCGTCCAAATCGTCCAGAAGAACTTTACACTGCTTTTGTAACAGCAGCTGTTGAAAATAGTAAATAGTAGAATAAACCTTTGAGAGTCATCTCAGAGGTTTTTATTTGTTTTCAGTATTATGAAAATCTGGAAAATCAGCTCTGAATTTGGTAAGATAAGATTATGGATTTTGAAAAAATTGAACAAGCATATACCTATTTATTAGAAAATGTCCAAATCATTCAAAACGATTTGGCGACAAGTTTTTATGATGCCTTGATTGAACAAAATGGGATCTATCTGGATGGTCAGACAAATCTGGAAGATGTTAAGAAAAACAATCAAGCCTTAAAACGTTTGGCACTTCGAAAAGAGGAGTGGTTACGGACCTATCAATTTTTGTTAATGAAGGCAGCTCAAACAGAACCTCTTCAAGCCAATCACCAGTTCACACCGGATGCGGTTGGTCACTTGATGATTTTTATCATTGAACAACTTTTCCCTGCTGAAAATGTGAGCTTATTGGAATTGGGTTCTGGGATGGGAATTCTGGGAGCTAGCTTCTTAACGTCCATGAGCAAAAAGATAGATTACCTGGGAATAGAACTTGATGACCTCTTGATTGACATGGCGGCAAGCATGGCGGAAGTAATGAATCTTCAAATGGGCTTTGTCCAAGGAGATGCAGTACGTCCACAAGTATTAAAAGAAAGTGACATCATTGTGAGCGACCTGCCTGTCGGTTACTATCCAGATGATCAGACAGCCTCACGTTATCAAGTAGCGGCTAAGAATGAACATACTTATGCTCATCATTTGTTAATGGAACAATCACTCAAGTATCTCAGAACAGGAGGCTATGCGATTTTTCTAGCTCCAACAGATCTCCTGACAAGTCCTCAGAGTGAATTTTTGAAATCATGGCTGACTGACCAGGCCCAACTAGTGGCAATTATTGCCTTACCAGAGGATCTCTTCGCCCAAGGTGCTCAGTCTAAGAGTATTTTTGTCCTACAAAAGAAGACAGGAGAAGGAGTTGAACCATTTGTTTATCCACTTACCAGTCTTCGTGACCCTGAAATTTTGATGGAATTTAAGGAAAATTTTCAAAAATGGTGTCAAGGGCATGAAATCTAGTGCAAATTTTGGTATAATAGTTGAAAACGCTTAAAAAGGGGAATAAATTTATGACAAAAACCATTGCAATTAACGCTGGAAGCTCTAGCTTGAAATGGCAACTATATCAAATGCCAGAAGAAAAGGTGCTTGCAAAGGGTTTAATTGAGCGAATCGGATTGAAGGATTCTGTTTCAACAGTTAAGTTTGATGGTCGTTCTGAAGAACAAGTTCTTGATATTGAAAACCATACCTTGGCTGTTAAGATTTTACTTGATGACTTGATTCGTTTTAATATTATTAAAACTTATGATGAAATTACTGGTGTCGGACACCGTGTTGTTGCAGGTGGAGAGTACTTCAAAGAGTCTACAGTTGTTGAAGGTGATGTCTTAGAAAAAATTGAAGAACTAGGACTTCTTGCTCCATTGCACAACCCTGCCAATGCAGCTGGGATTCGTGCCTTCAAAGAATTGTTGCCAGATATTACAAGTGTAGCAGTCTTTGATACATCATTCCATACAACAATGCCAGAGAAGGCCTACCGTTATCCATTACCAACTAAGTACTATACAGAAAACAAGGTTCGTAAATATGGAGCACACGGTACAAGTCACCAGTACGTTGCTCAAGAAGCAGCAAAACTTTTGGGACGTCCACTAGAAGAGTTGAAATTGATCACTTGCCATATCGGTAATGGTGCTTCTATCACAGCTGTTAAGGGAGGTCAATCAATCGATACATCAATGGGATTCACTCCACTTGCTGGTGTTATGATGGGAACAAGAACTGGAGATATCGACCCTGCTATCATTCCTTACTTGATGGAACATACAGATGACTTCAAGACTCCAGACGATATTAGTCGTGTTCTAAACCGTGAATCTGGTCTTCAGGCTGTTTCAGGCTTATCAAGTGACATGCGTGATGTTCAGAATGGTGTGAACGAAGGCAATCACGATGCTATTCTTGCCTTTGAAATGTATGTTGACCGTATCCAAAAATACATTGGACAATACTTAGCCGTCCTAAACGGGGCAGATGCTATTATCTTTACTGCTGGTGTTGGTGAAAATGCAACTCTTGTGCGTGAGAAAGTTATTTCAGGTATCTCTTGGTTTGGTTGTGATCTAGACCCAGAGAAAAATGTCTTTGGAGTAACTGGAGACATTTCTACAGATGCTGCGACACTTCGTGTACTTGTTATCCCAACGGATGAAGAACTTGTGATTGCGCGTGATGTTGAGCGTTTGAAAAAATAAATGATAAGAAAAACGACCTTCTCGAAAGAGAGGTCGATTTTTTATGTTGCTAACGAGTGCTTACCAGTTAGTGAGCGAAACTTCGCCACTATTGAGCCAAATTTTCTCACCAGTAGCTAATTGGATCTGTAGTTGACCCTGGTCAGAGATATCACAAGCTTTTCCTGAGATGATTTCTTGATCTTTCTTAAAGGAAATTTCTTTGCCTAAAACAATTGATTGTTTTTTATAGAGGTAAAGCAGCTCATCGGTCTCAGTTTCGTAGAAACATTTCCAGATTTCTGCAATCAGCTCGTTGCGAGTGATTGGGCTATTTTGAGAGAAGAGACTTCCAGCTTTCCCTTGTAGGTTTTTTGGAAAATCAGCGATAGAAAAGTTGATACCAACACCAATAATAACATCTGTGACAAGGCCGGTTTCGACAAAAGTGATGGCTTCGGTTAGAATACCGGCTATTTTTTTCTGATTTAGGTATAAATCATTTACCCATTTGATATCTAAATCAATTAGACAAAGGTTTTTAACAGCCTTATAAATTGCGGCTGCAGTCAGGAGTGTATAAGCTGGTAGATCTAGATAAGAGAGATTGGGCTTGAGGTGGAGAGACATGTAAATCCCACCTTGTTCTGGAGAATAGTAGGGGCGTTGAAATCGACCACGTCCCATAGTTTGGCCTGTTGATAGGTAGAGTGTGTCTCCTTTGGCACCAGCTTCCATGGCCTCCTTGGCATCACTCTGGGTTGATCTGGTGATAGGTTTAAATTGAACTGAGATTGGGCTGTTAGCTTCTATTTCTTGAGGTAAGATTAGGTCACCGTGAAGAAGTTTGTAGCCACGGTTTTTGATGCTGTCAATTTCTAAACCTTCCTGCTGGAGACGTTGGATAGCCTTCCAAACAGAGGTGCGAGAGAGGTTTAATATTTCAGCGATTTTCTCTCCGCTTAAATAATCTGTTTCATGAGCTAAGATTTTGTAAACTTCTTGATAGGATTTCATACTAGGTCCTTTCTGGAACAACTAGATTTATTGTACCATATTTTTAAAAAAGGATGCGCGCTTTGAGAGATATCTTAGCTCGTTATAAAATTTTACCTAGTTTTAGTCAGGATGACATGGACAAAGTGGTTTTCAAATCATTTGAAAAATGGTAAAATGTTTTAATAGTTTATTTATCTGAGCTTTATAGCGCAGAGAGAAAGGATCTGTTGTGAAATCAATAGGTATCATTGAAAAATTGAAAGGCTTATCCAAGCAAGAGCTAGTCTTACTAGCTGTTATTCTAAGTATTTTCTTGCCTTTTTATATTTTCGTTATTATTTTTATCGCCTACTTAATAGGTCTAATATTTACAGGAGAGATGAAGGGGATATTAAAACGATTATCCCACCATTCTATCTTACTTTTATTTATCGGCTATAGTGGTGTTATCTCTCTTTTAGCACAAAATGTGATGGGGATGGTTTCCACTTTAGGAATGTTCCTCTTTGCAATTTTCTTTTACTATTACCAGGCCCATTTAACCCCTAAGTTTTTCAGATTAGTATTGCAATCGCTTATGTCGCTTAGTGTGCTAGCATCAGTTTTTGCAGCTTTAGAGCACTTTCAGATTGTAAAGAAATTTGATTATACTTTCTTATCACCTAAGATGCAGGTCTGGCATCAGAACCGTGCAGAAGTAGCCTTCTTTAATCCTAATTATTATGGGATTATCTGTTGCTTCTGTATTATGATTGGATTTTACCTAATTAGTACGACTAGATTGAGATGGTTGAGAATTTTCTCTCTCATTGCAATCTTTGCAAATTTGTTTGGCTTGAATTTCACCCAAAATAGAACAGCTTTTCCAGCCATTATCTTTGGTGCGATTATTTATCTTTTCACTACCATTAAGAACTGGCGTGCCTTCTGGCTCAGTATCGGAGTCTTTGGTGTTGGTTTAGCCTTTCTCTTCTCGAGTGATTTGGGAGTTCGAATGGGAACGCTCGATTCGTCTATGGAAGAACGAGTGTCGATCTGGAATGCTGGTATGACCTTATTCAAACAAAATCCCTTCTGGGGTGAGGGTCCCCTAACCTATATGCACTCTTATCCTCGTATTTTTGCTCCTTATCACGAACACGCTCATAGTATTTACATTGATACAATATTGAGTTACGGTGTGGTAGGAACGGTATTGTTAGGAATAGCTTCTTCTGGTCCAATTCGAATGTTGATTGATATGAGTCAGGAGCCGAGCAAGCGTCCGATTGTTGGTCTTTATCTTTCATTCTTAACAGTAGTTGCTGTGCATGGAATTTTTGATTTGGCCCTCTTTTGGATTCAATCCTCCTTCATTTTCCTTTTAGTAATGTGTAGTTTACCATTAAAACATAGTATGATTGGAGAATTTGTTGAATAAACTAAAAGATAGTAGAAATGAGATCTTCTACTATCTTTTTTATTATTGAATAGCTTGAAGTAAATCTTCAGCTTGTTGTTTAAGAGAAGCGGCGACGCTATCTTCAAGGACTAATTGACCATCTGCCCAAGCAGAATCATTGACACGAGCTGCGGTAAAATCACCAACAACCTGTGTACGGATGAACGGCAAGAGGTCTTTGTAAATCGCAAAGAGTTGATCGTGTCCAGCGTTAGCTACAGATGATACCGTAACAATTTTATCTTGAAGAGCAGATGCTCCACGAGTGTCAGACAAGTCAATGGCGCGTGAAAGCCAGTCAAGTAAGTTTTTCACAGTCCCTGGAATTGAGAAATTGTAAACTGGAGAGAAAATCCAGATTGCATCTGTGGCTAGAACAGCTTCGCGAGCCGTTGCAACAGCTGGAAGTGTAGGAACTTCAAGGTCTTGGCTAAAGAGAGGAATGGCTGAGTAGTCAAGGTAACTGACCTCGGCTTTGCCAGCAAGTGCCTTTTCAGCTTCTAGTGCCATTTGGTGGTTGAATGAACCTTCACGAAGTGAACCAACGATAAACAATATTTTTTTAGACATAGGGAGTCTCCTTTTAATTTTAATCTTTCAATCAGAACTACTGTGTTGTTATAATATATGTTACAACACGATAAAATCATTTGCAAGGGATATGCTCAGAAAATAAAATCAATAGAATCTAAGTTTTTAATTAAAAATGAAGACTGTAGAAAAGTCTATAAAAACACGGCTTGAAGTTGTGTAATGATATCCTAAAAACGTATTGAAAATCCAGATTCCTCCCCTAACTTCACTTGTAATTCACTAGGATAGATGGTAAAATAGACGAGTGAAAAAGAGACAGAAAAAAGAAAAAAATTCCCTATTATTTCAGTACATCATTGGTATAACTTTGTTAACTCTAGTCATCACTTCTTCCTTTCTCTACTTGGTATGGCTCAGCATGAAGCCTTATCGAACTGCAAAGGTAGAAGGTGAAAGACTCGCTAAGCAGTATGCAAATCTAGAAACGGTTAGCCAGATTGATATCTTCAATGGTTTAGAAAGCTATTATAGTGTTCTTGGCCAAGATAAGAACCAGAAACCTGTTGCTGTCTTAATAGAGAAAAGTAGCAACAATATTTACGTATATCAACTAGAAAATGGTACTTCTCAAGAAAAAGCAGAAGCAGTTGTCAGAGAAAAAGGAGCAACTGAGATCGACAAGATTACCTTCGGACGGTACGCTGAAAAGCCTGTCTGGGAAATCAAGTCCGGAGGAGACTATTATCTGGTAGATTTTGAATCTGGCGCCTTAGTCGAAAAGGAGAAACAATGAAATTATCCAAACGTGTCTTAGAGATTGAAGAAAGTGTTACTCTGGCTAGTGATGCAAGAGCAAAGAAGTTAAAAGCTGAAGGAAAAGACGTTCTTTTCTTGACTTTAGGTCAGCCCGATTTTCATACTCCTGAAAATATTCAAGATGCTGCGGTTGCAGCTATTCGAGATGGTCGCGCGTCTTTCTATACGGTAGCTTCAGGTTTGCCTGAATTGAAAGCAGCGGTTAATACCTATTTTGAACGTTATTATGGTTATTCTGTGGCGGCAAATGAAGTCACTTTTGCTACTGGTGCCAAGTTTTCCCTTTATACTTTCTTTATGGCTGTTATCAACCCTGGAGATGAGGTAATCATTCCTACTCCTTACTGGGTCAGCTATGGGGATCAGGTTAAGATGGCCGAAGGCCTTCCAGTCTTTGTCCAAGCTAAGGAAGACAATCACTTTAAAGTAACTGTGGAGCAATTAGAAGCAGCTCGAACAGATAAGACTAAAGTTTTGGTACTAAACTCACCATCTAATCCTACCGGTATGATATATTCTCGTGAGGAACTCTTAGCCATTGGAAATTGGGCTGTCGAACATGATATTCTCATCCTGGCCGATGATATTTATGGTCGTTTGGTCTATAACGGTAATGAGTTCGTTCCAATCTCTAGTCTGTCAGAAGCTATTCGTAAACAAACCATTGTCATCAATGGAGTGTCTAAGGCCTACGCTATGACAGGATGGCGTGTTGGTTATGCAGTAGGTGATCCAGAAATTATTGCTGCTATGAGCAAATTGACTGGTCAAACAACTTCTAACCTAACTGCTGTTTCACAATACGCAACAATCGAGGCCTTAACTGGTCCACAAGACTCCGTAGAAGCAATGCGTCAGGCTTTCGAGGAACGTCTCAATACCATTTATCCTCTCTTGTGCCAAGTCCCTGGCTTTGAAGTAGTCAAACCGCAAGGAGCTTTCTATCTCTTCCCAAATGTTAAAAAAGCTATGGAGATGAAAGGCTATACAGATGTAACAGCATTTACAACGGCTATTCTTGAGGAAGTTGGTCTGGCCCTGATTACAGGTGCAGGATTTGGAGCACCAGAGAATATCCGTCTCAGCTATGCGACAGACCTAGATACACTCAAAGAAGCTATTCGTCGCTTGCACCTATTTATGGAAAAATAAAACTAAGATCTTCGTCGTCTTGACGGAGATTTTTTTGGATAAAACCTGAGATTTTTCTCTGATAGAATCTAGCTATCAGGCATTATTTGTGGTACAATAGTGGGTAATAATGTCTTTAGACAAGTTAAACAAAAAAAGGAAGATAAAACATGACAAAACGTGTAACAATTATCGAAGTAAAAGACTACGTTGGTCAAGAAGTCACTATTGGTGCTTGGGTTGCTAACAAGTCAGGAAAAGGAAAAATTGCCTTCTTGCAATTGCGCGACGGAACTGCCTTCTTCCAAGGTGTAGCTTTTAAACCAAACTTTATTGAGAAATTTGGTGAAGAAGTAGGTCTTGAAAAATTCGATACCATAAAACGCTTGAGCCAAGAAACGTCTGTCTTTGTAACAGGGATTGTTAAAGAAGACGAGCGCTCAAAATTTGGTTATGAGTTGGATATTACAGACATTGAAGTCATCGGTGAATCTCAAGATTACCCAATCACGCCAAAAGAACACGGAACAGACTTCTTGATGGATAACCGCCACTTGTGGTTGCGTTCACGCAAACAAGTAGCAGTGATGCAAATCCGTAATGCCATCATCTATGCAACTTATGAGTTCTTTGATAAGAATGGCTTTATGAAATTCGATAGCCCAATCCTTTCAGGAAATGCTGCAGAAGATTCTACAGAACTTTTTGAAACAGACTACTTTGGAACACCAGCTTACTTGAGTCAATCTGGTCAGCTTTATCTTGAAGCAGGTGCTATGGCTCTAGGTCGCGTCTTTGACTTTGGTCCAGTATTCCGTGCAGAGAAATCTAAGACTCGCCGTCACTTGACAGAGTTCTGGATGATGGATGCTGAGTACTCATACTTGACACACGATGAGTCACTTGACTTGCAAGAAGCTTATGTAAAAGCATTGCTTCAAGGTGTTCTTGACCGTGCTCCTCAAGCTTTGGAAACATTAGAACGTGATACAGAGCTCTTGAAACGCTACATTGCTGAGCCATTCAAACGCATTACTTACGATGAAGCCATTGATCTTTTGCAAGAGCATGAGAACGACGAAGATGCTGACTACGAACATCTTGAGCATGGAGATGATTTCGGTTCACCACACGAAACTTGGATTTCAAACCACTTTGGTGTACCAACTTTTGTGATCAACTATCCAGCAGCCATCAAGGCCTTCTACATGAAACCAGTTCCTGGGAACCCAGATCGCGTGCTTTGTGCAGACTTGCTTGCACCAGAAGGTTACGGAGAAATCATCGGTGGTTCCATGCGTGAGGAAGACTACGATGCCCTTGTCGCTAAGATGGAATCACTTGGAATGGATCTTACAGAGTACGAATTCTACCTTGACCTTCGTAAATACGGTACAGTCCCACACGGTGGATTTGGTATCGGTATCGAGCGTATGGTAACCTTCGCAGCTGGAACTAAACACATCCGTGAAGCTATTCCATTCCCACGTATGTTGCACCGTATCAAACCTTAATAGCCATAAAAACGCTGTCTGGCGTTTTTATACTCTTCGAAAATCTCTTTAAACTACGTCAGCTTCACCTTGCCGTATATATGTTACTGACTTCGTCAGTTCTATCCACAACCTCAAAACAGTGTTTTGAGCAGCCTGCAGCTAGCTTCCTAGTTTGCTCTTTGATTTTCATTGAGTATTACTTTAAATGAAAGAGGTAGAGAAAATGTAGGCAAATCTCAGTAAGTCTTTTAGAAAAACTCATATTACATATTGAAAGAGAGAAAACGATGTTTAAAAGAACTTACAAACGCAATATTCCACTCCTAGCAGGTCTGGAATTTACATCTTATTTTGGAATTACCAGTTTTTGGATTCTATTTTTCATTCAGAATGGTCTTTCCTTACTTCAAATCGGTCTCTTAGAAAGTATCTTTCATGGGACAAGTCTCTTGTGTGAGATCCCTTCTGGTATGTTGGCTGATCGATTTAGCTACAAGACCAATCTCTATTTGGCTCGTTTGGCCAGTATTGTATCCTCTATCTTGATTTTGTTTGGTCAGGGGAATTTTTGGATTTATGCTCTTGCCATGATGGTCAGTGCTTGGTCCTATAATTTTGACTCGGGAACCAGCACCGCTTTCTTATATGATTCTGCGGTAGAAGCGGGTCAAAAGGACCGATATCTTCAGATTTCTAGCTTTTTGTCTGGTGTGGCAGAAGTCACCCGAACCTTAGGTACAGTTGTCGCAGGCTTCTTTATTCACGGAGCATTAGTTTGGACCTATCTAATTGCTATTGGATTATCTTTTCTTTCTATAATCTTGATTTATTTTATGAAAGAACCAATGGCTAAGAGAGGAAGAAATGAAGTCTCAACCTTTAAAACGATTGTCCTACAAGTTCGAAAAGAATGGCATGAAAAACCAGTACTCTTTTATTGGATGATGACTTATCAGCTAGTCGGAACACTCATGTGCATGTTTTACTTTTACTATCAGCAGAAAATAAGTGACTTAGCAGGATGGCAGGTTTCACTGGTCATGCTGATTGGTAGTGGCTTAAATCTTATAGCAGTTTATGTAGCTAGTCAAATCGGAAAAAAATGGAATAGCAATCGAGTTTTTCCGACTCTTGTTGCACTAACGGGTTTAGCCTTGCTATTGGTGTTTTTTGGAACTCCCTTTGCTTTTCTTCTCGTATATCTTTTAACCGATACACTCTATGCAGTTTATCAACCAATCTATTTTAATGACTTACAAGGTTATTTACCTTCCAGTGTAAGAGCAACTATGCTTAGTATCAATTCTATGCTCTTTAGTTTATCTATGATTGTCATTTTCCCACTGACAGGTTGGTTGATTGATCGTTGGGGTCTTGTTGCTGTCTTTTTAGTTCTAGGCCTTATCTTACTTTTAATTTATCCTATATTAATAATCAGCCTAAAAAGGATGGGTAAGCTATTAAATCAGGACTTGAAAACTGAATAAAGCACGAAACCCTATTTGCCCAAAGAGCCTTCTTGTGATAAAATAACAAGAAGAAAAGGAGAAGAGCATGATTGATGTAGAAGAAATTCTAAGTAAGATGAATCCCAATCAAAAGATCAACTATGACCGTGTCATGCAAAAGATGGTCCAAGTTTGGGAAAAAAATGAAGAAAGACCAACTATTCTCATGCACGTCTGTTGTGCTCCCTGCAGTACCTACACTTTAGAGTACTTGACTAAGTATGCCGATGTGACCATTTATTTTGCTAATTCAAATATCCATCCCAAGGCAGAATATCACAAGCGTGCTTATGTGACTAAGAAGTTTGTCAGTGATTTTAATGAGCGAACTGGCAATAAGGTCCAATACCTAGAAGCACCATACGAACCCAATGAATACCGTAAACTGGTTCGAGGTTTGGAAGAAGAACCGGAAGGTGGCGATCGTTGCAAGGTTTGTTTTGACTATCGTTTGGACAAGACAGCGCAGGTGGCTATGGACTTGGGCTTTGACTACTTTGGCTCAGCCCTAACGATCAGTCCCCATAAGAATTCACAAACCATCAATAGTATCGGGATCGATGTGCAGAAAATCTATACCACTCATTATCTTCCGAGTGACTTTAAGAAAAATCAAGGTTACAAACGTTCTGTAGAGATGTGTGAAGAGTACGATATCTATCGTCAATGTTACTGTGGCTGTGTCTATGCTGCTCAAGCCCAGAATATTGACTTGGTGCAGGTCAAGAAGGATGCAACCGCCTTTATGGTAGATAAGGATATCGAGAAAGATTACTCCCATATCAAGTTCACTGTTACAAAATTAGACATTTAAACGAAAACCTGCCTCAAGGCAGGTTTTTTACTAGGGAAAAGTGATAGCCAGAAATTTATGGATCAATTTTTAAATTCCTAGTCCATGACTCGCGAGCCTTCAATAAACTAGTTGAGACTTAAAACTTGTGGATGAAAAATGAAGTTTTGTTTAAAAGAGCTTTTTGGAATTTAGAAGACCAAAAAATAGTTCAATACTATGGTAAAATTATTCCTTTTTGCATTTATACAACTTATTTAACACTGTGTTTATTCTTGTGATATAATGTCAAATTATAGAGTGGAGGTCATTTAAAATGATTGATAAAGTAATTGAACAATATAAAAGTCATGATAATCTTGATATTCGAGTAGAATTGCATAAGAGGTATTCTAAAAATAAATTGGGATTTAACAATTGGATATTTTCTAACTACCAAAATACTGATGAGGTAACGATTCTAGAATTGGGATGTGGTACAGGAGAACTGTGGAAAAGTAATCTTGATTCAATAGACAAGATGAAGCAATTGATTATAACGGATTTTTCTAATGACATGGTAGAAACTACGAAGTTAGTGATTGGGAATAGAGATAATGTTAACTATGAAAGAATGGATATCCAAAATATTTCTTTTAAAAATGAAACTTTTGATATTGTTATTGCTAATATGCTTCTACATCATGTAAATGACATTGATAAAGCTATCTCTGAAGTGAATAGAGTATTAAAAAAAGGAGGAATTTTTTATTGTGCTACATTTGGTGAAAATGGAGTTGTAGATTATTTGGCAAGCTTATTTAAAGATGTGGTTAATCAAAATTTGGAAAATAAAACTTTTACTTTACAAAACGGGAAGACTTTTTTAAATAGGTATTTCGACACTGTGGAAAAATTAATTTATGATGATGAGCTACAGGTGACAAGTATAGACGATCTAGTTCAATATATTCAATCCTTGAAAGGAATTTCCGAAATAGGTTCACTAGAAGAGGAAATAATTCGTAATAGATTGGAAAGTGAGTTTAATAATGGTATGTTGATTATTCCTAAAGAATATGGTATGTTTATCGCTCGAAAAGAAAGTTAAGGGAACGAAATTGTGAAAAATTACGGAGAAGCTTTTAGATATTTTAGAAAATTAAACGGATATTCTTTAGAGTATGCTGCAGCTGATTCTATATCTAAATCTCAACTTTCTAGATTTGAAAGGGGAGAAAATGAAATTTCTCTTTCAACGTTTTTTGAATTATTATCAAATATCAATGTTTCGATCGAGAATTTTTGTAATTATCTAGAACATTATAAAAGATCGGAGCTTGATGATTTTTTGGTTAATTTATCTCCAAATTTTTATAGTTTGAATACTAAAGGATTGGAGGAAATAAAAAATGAGCAACAAAAACTTTTTGAGAAGAGTGGGGAAAAAATTCATAGAATAAATACAATTATGGTTCAAGGATTATTAAATCAGATAGATTGTAATTATGTAGTTAGTAGAGATGATCTAAATTTAGTATATGACTATTTATTCCAGAAGGAACGATGGGAGTCCTATGAGATAGCGCTGATTGGTAATTTATATCATCTTTTTGAAACAGATTATATCTACAGGGTCGGAAAAGAAATACTAGAGCGTACACATTATTACGAAAAAATCGGTAAGAATAGAAATTTAGTTGTGTCTGCTTGTTTAAATTTTTGGTTCTGTTGCCTTGAAAATTCACATCTAATATATGCAGACTACTTTGAAATGAAATTAAAAAAATTATTAAAAGATGACACAAAAGTCTTTGAGAAATCTACCTTCAAATTTATAGAAGGATATAAAATATATCTGATAGAATCTAAAGAATCAGGAATTAAACAAATGCAAAATGTCATTAAATATTTTGAGTTTATTGAATCTAAAAATATTGCTTTATATTTTCAAAAACGATTAAATGATCTGGTAGATTAAATAGCATTTTCTCTGTTAAGGTATCCTTTTAAAATGTTGTACTAAAAGATTGATGTTATGTAGAAATATAAAAACTAAATAATTTGATACGAAGGTGATCTGAATTCTTTTATAGCAATCATCTTCGTATTTTTGTATTAAACAATATAAGGTTGTTGTAAGCTTACAAGGAACAAAGAAATTAAAAAAGTATTAGTCTATCCATTTATTTTGTATATCTCACGAATTATATCATAATGGATTTATTCCTTTTTGTGTTTACACAGCTTATTTTATACTACCAAAAAACGAGGTCAGGATTTTAATCCTGACCTCTGACAACTTTACCGATTCTTTAGTTCTACGTAGCGTTTGTACCAAATGTTGACATAGGCTTCTGAGAAAGGACCTCGCTCATTGTTAATCCAATCAACAAGAATCTTAACATGCTCTTTCAGAATATAGTCTAGATCAGAAGAATACTTCATTTTTCGCTTGTGTCGTTCATACTCCTCAACGTCCAAGAGGCGTTTTTCACCATCTGTAAAAACTTTAACATCCAAATCATAGTCAATGTATTTTAAAGCTTCTTCATCCAGATAGTAAGGACTTGCCATATTGCAGTAGTAGGAGATACCATTTTCACGAATCATAGCGATAATATTAAACCAATATTTCTTGTGAAAGTAAACAATAGCCGGTTCTCGAGTCACCCAACGACGACCGTCACTTTCGGTAACAAGCGTGTGGTCGTTGACGCCGATAATAGCGTTCTCTGTTGTTTTTAGTACCATGGTGTCTCGCCAAGTACGGTGAAGACTCCCATCATGCTTATAACTTTGAATTGTAATAAAGTCGCCTTCTTTTGGAAGTTTCATAACTAACCAACTTTCTACAATTTATAAGTTTATCGTTTACTATTGTATCACATTTTTGTTTAAAGTTCTTAGTTTTTTCATGAAAAAATTAAAGATATTCTCTGAGAGCGCTGGCTATATCCGAAAAATCATAACCTTTTCTAGCCAAAACTTGGGTCAAACGTTGTTTCAGTTCGTATCCTTCATACTTTCGTGAGTATTTTGGGTATTGCTTATCTAGCTCTTTAAAAATCAGCTCTTGGACAGTTTCTTCATCGACCTGGTTATCTAGTTGGTCAAAGGCAGACTTGGCTTCTGTGTAGGAAAATCCTTTATTGGTTAGGCCTTGGATAATCTTATCCTGTAGAGCACGGGCAGGTAATTTACCCTGGTATTTTTTCAGTAGTTTTTCAGCTGTGCGCTCTGCGACTTCCGTCAGATCAAATCCTTGTAAGACTTCTTGGATAATGGATTTGGCAACACCTTTTTGAGTAATCTTCTGCATCAGCATATAGCTTCCCTTATCTCCTGAAAGCTGATTGGAATTGATGATGGCATAAGCATATTGGCGATCATTAATCCAATTATCATCTTTTAAAGACTGGATAACTCTGGGGATGATTTTCTCATCAATTTCATGTTTGGCAAGATAATCTCGAACTTCTTTTTCAGTACGAGCCTTGAAGGATAAGTGGTAGAGCGCCAAGTTTTTTCCGTAGGAAAATTGTGCAAAGGTCTGAATTTCTGCAAACTCCTCTGGACTAATTTCCTTATCCTTGGTCAACATAAAGCGAACAATGGTATCCTCGGTAATGTAGCAAGTTTTGTCGCTATCAAGCTCTAGCAGATAGAGTCTTTTTTTCTTTTCTAGTTTTGTGATTTTCATGTTTCTATTATAGCGTATTTTGTGATAAGATAGGGATATGAATCTTAAAGTCAAACAAAAAATTCCATTAAAAATCAAGCGTATGGGGATTAACGGGGAAGGAATTGGTTTTTTCCAGAAAACCCTTGTTTTTGTTCCAGGAGCTCTCAAGGGTGAAGATATCTATTGTCAGGTGACTTCTGTTAAGCGTAACTACGTTGAGGCAAAACTGCTTGAGGTCAATAAAAAATCTAAGTTTCGAGTGGTTCCAGACTGTACTATTTACAATGAGTGTGGTGGTTGTCAGATCATGCATCTACATTATGATAAGCAGTTGGAGTTCAAGACAGATCTTCTCCATCAAGCTCTGAAGAAATTTGCCCCTGCTGGCTACGAAAACTTTGAAATCAGACCAACTATTGGCATGCAGAAACCAAAGTATTATCGAGCTAAACTGCAATTTCAAACACGAAAGTTTAAAGGTCAAGTCAAGGCAGGTTTGTATGCTCAGAATTCCCATTATTTGGTCGAGTTAAAGGACTGTCTTGTTCAAGACAAGGAGACACAAGCGATTGCCAATCGCATTGCTGAACTCTTGACTTATCATCAAATTCCGATTACGGATGAACGGAAAATCCTTGGAGTTCGAACCATCATGGTTCGTCGAACACGGAAAACTGGGCAAGTTCAGATTATCATTGTGACCAATCGTCAATTAAATCTGACTCAATTTGTGAAAGATTTAGTCAAGGATTATCCTGAAGTAGTGACTGTCGCAGTCAATACCAATACTGCTAAAACTAGCGAGATTTATGGGGACAAGACTGAGATTATTTGGGGACAGAATAGTATTCGCGAGGGTGTATTAGACTATGAGTTTTCTCTTTCACCTCGAGCTTTTTACCAGCTCAATCCCGAACAGACTGAGATTCTCTACAGTGAAGCTGTGAAAGCATTGGACGTGACTGAGGATGACCATCTGATTGATGCTTATTGTGGTGTTGGGACCATTGGTTTTGCCTTTGCTAAAAAAGTCAAAAGTTTGAGAGGGATGGATATTATTCCAGAAGCCATTGAGGATGCCAAAGAAAATGCTAAGCGCATGGGTTATACCAATACTCATTATGAAGCAGGAACTGCAGAAGAAATTATCCCTCGTTGGTACAAGGAAGGCTATCGTGCCGATGCTTTGATAGTAGACCCGCCGCGTACTGGTTTAGATGATAAGCTCTTGGATACCATCGTCAAATACGCTCCTGAAAAGATGGTTTATGTATCCTGCAATGTATCTACCTTGGCGCGTGATTTAGTCCGTTTGCTAGAGTTTTATGACTTACATTATATCCAGTCCGTTGATATGTTTCCACACACGGCTAGAACAGAAGCAGTGGTCAAATTAACGAGGCGTAAGTCAGCTTCCAAATAGAAAGAACAACTGGAAAGTTTTTGAAAAGAAGACTTCTAGTTACAGAGTAAGATTTGCAAGCTCCCTATATTTATGATAAAATAAGTAGAAAATAAAATGAAAAAAGAGGTATGTGAAATGTCACGTAAACCATTTATCGCTGGTAACTGGAAAATGAACAAAAACCCAGAAGAAGCAAAAGCATTCGTTGAAGCTGTAGCATCAAAACTCCCTTCAGCTGACCTTGTTGAAGCTGGGATTGCTGTACCTGCTCTTGACTTGACAACTGTTCTTGCTGCTGCTAAAGGTTCAAACCTTAAAGTTGCTGCTCAAAACTGCTACTTTGAAAATGCAGGTGCTTTCACAGGTGAAACTAGCCCACAAGTTTTGAAAGAAATCGGTACTGACTACGTTGTTATCGGTCACTCAGAACGCCGTGACTACTTCCACGAAACAGACGAAGACATCAACAAAAAAGCAAAAGCAATCTTTGCTAACGGTATGCTTCCAATCATCTGTTGTGGTGAAAGCCTTGAAACTTACGAAGCTGGTAAAGCAGCAGAATTCGTAGGTGCTCAAGTTTCAGCTGCTCTTGCTGGATTGACTGCAGAACAAGTAGCTTCATCAGTTATCGCTTATGAGCCAATCTGGGCTATCGGTACTGGTAAATCAGCTTCACAAGATGACGCACAAAAAATGTGTAAAGTTGTTCGTGACGTTGTAGCTGCTGACTTCGGTCAAGAAGTAGCTGATAAAGTACGTGTTCAATACGGTGGTTCAGTTAAACCTGAAAACGTTGCTGAATACATGGCTTGTCCAGACGTTGACGGAGCTCTTGTAGGTGGTGCATCACTTGATCCAGAAAGCTTCTTGGCATTGCTTGACTTTGTAAAATAATCCTCAAATATCTGAGACAGACAGTTTCCTCTCTTGAGATTATGACTGCCTGTCTTCTTTTTAGTAAAAAGGCGTGCGTAAGCACGCTCTTTTCTGCATTTTGAATGAAAAAGAAAGGAGAATTATGCTTTATATTTGGTCTTATCTCAAACGTTATCCCAAGTGGCTACTATTAGACTTCCTCGGAGCTATTTTCTTTGTTATTGTCAATCTTGGGCTACCGACTGTACTGGCTCGTATGATTGACCAGGGAATCAACCAAGGTGACCAGGATAAACTCTATTTTTGGGCTATCATCATGTTGATCATAATCGTCTTGGGAACATTTGGGCGGATTGTTCTAGCCTATGCTGCTAGTAAACTAACTACCAATATGGTTAAGGACATGCGAAATGATGTTTATGCTAAATTACAAGAGTATTCTCATCACGAATATGAACAAATTGGTGTGTCTTCACTAGTTACTCGTATTACCAGTGATGCCTTTGTCCTCATGCAGTTTGCGGAACAGACGCTTAAGTTGGGTGTCATCACTCCCATGATGATGCTGTCGAGTATTCTCATGATTTTCTTGACGAGTCCTTCACTAGCCTGGATCGTAGCTTTTTCCGTACCTTTTCTAGCTGTTGTTGTCATTTATGTGGCGGTGAAAACGCGCCCCTTATCTGAAAAACAACAAAAAACACTGGACAAGATTAATCAGTATGTCCGTGAAAATTTGATGGGCTTGCGAGTGATTCGTGCCTTTGCACGTGAAGATTTCCAAGAAAATCGTTTTGAAGAGAAAAATGCAATCTATGCGGACAATTCCAATCGCTTGTTTAAATTAACTGGTTTGACTGAACCACTTTTTGTGCAAATCATTATTGCCATGATTGTAGCTATCGTTTGGTTTGCTTTGGATCCTCTCAAGCAAGGAAGTTTGCAGATTGGGGATTTGGTGGCCTTCATCGAGTATAGTTTCCATGCTCTCTTGTCCTTCCTTTTCTTATCAAACCTCTTTACTATGTATCCACGTACGGCTGTGTCTAGTGAGCGTCTGAAGGAAATCATGGACATGCCTATTTCCATTGATCCAAATGAGGATGGAGTTCAAGAAACAGAAACACATGGTTACTTAGAATTTGATAATGTGACCTTTGCTTATCCTGGGGAAACAGAAAGCCCTGTTTTGCATAATATTTCCTTTACTGCTAAACCGGGAGAAACCATTGCTTTTATCGGTTCAACTGGATCAGGTAAGTCTACTCTGGTTCAATTGATTCCTCGATTCTACGATGTTACTCTAGGAAAAATAAAGGTCGATGGTGTTGATGTCCGAGATTACCGTCTCAAATCACTCCGTCAGAAGATTGGTTTTATTCCACAAAAGGCCTTGCTCTTTACAGGGACTATCGCAGACAATCTCCGTTACGGGAAAGAGGATGCCAGTCATGAGGACTTGCACCAAGCAGCTGATGTGGCCCAAGCCAAAGACTTTATCGAAAGTCGAGAAGAAGGTTTTGCAACGCATCTGGCCGAGGGCGGAAGCAACCTATCAGGTGGTCAGAAACAACGTTTGTCGATTGCCCGAGCAGTCATCAAGGGCCCAGATATCTATATCTTTGATGATTCTTTCTCAGCCTTGGACTACCGTACAGATGCTATCTTACGCCGTCGTCTCAAGGAAGTGACACAAGACGCTACGGTATTGATTGTTGCGCAACGTGTTGGAACTATCATGGATGCTGACCAGATTATCGTCCTTGATAAGGGTGAAATCGTTGGTCGTGGTCGTCATGAAGAATTAATGGAAACCAATGACATTTATCGAGAAATTGCTGAGTCGCAGCTGAAAAATGCGTCTCTAACAGAAGAATAGGAGGTAAAGGATGAAACAACAATCTAGTCTAGCTCGTCTATGGAGCTATTTAAAAGCCTACCGATTCTCTGTTTTCTTCGCAGTCTTCTTGAAAATAGTCAGCGTCATTATGAGTGTTATCGAGCCATTCATATTGGGGCTTGCTATCACTGAGTTAACAAGAAATCTCCTTGCTATGGCAAATGGTGTTGCAGGAGCGGGTATCAATACCAGCTATATCGCAGCAATTCTAGTGTTCTATCTCTTGCGTGGTCTTCTCTATGAGTTGGGTTCTTACTACTCAAACTACTTTATGACCAATGCTGTGCAGTCTATGGTACAGGATTTGCGAAATGAAATGAGTGAAAAAATCAACCGCATCCCTGTGTCTTACTTTGACAAGCACCAGTTTGGAGATTTGTTAGGCCGTTTTACCAGTGATGTAGAGACTGTTTCAAATGCCCTTCAACAATCCTTCTTACAGATTGTTAATGCAGTCTTTACCATTATTTTTGTTATGGGTATGGTCCTCTATCTCAATCTTCAGTTGGCTATCATTGTTATCTTGTCGATTCCAGTGACTTATTTTGGAGCCAAAACAATTCTAAATCGTTCGCAGCCATACTTTAAACAGCAGGCAGCTATATTGGGACGTATGAATGGATTTGTACAGGAAAACTTGACAGGTTTCAATGTTTTAAAACTTTTCGGACGCGAAGAAAACTCTCAAGAGAGATTTGAAAAGATTACGGATGAATTGCAACAGGTTGGCTTTAAGGCTAGCTTTATCTCAGGTTTGATGATGCCTGCCCTTCACATCGTATCTGATTTAACCTACCTGATTGTTGCTGTCTTAGGTGGTTTGCAGGTTATTGCAGGGCGCTTGACGATTGGTAATATGCAAGCTTTCGTTCAGTATGTGTGGCAAGTCAGCCAGCCAATCCAAAATATCACTCAATTAGCTGGCCAAATGCAAAGTGCTAAGTCTTCGCTTGATCGTGTCTTTGAAGTTTTAGATGAACAGGAAGAAGTTCAAACTGCTGAAGTGAAAGAACTAGCGCCATTGACAGGTCAAGTTAGTTTCAAAAATGTCGATTTCCAATATGTGGAAAACAAACCATTAATTCGCAATTTTAACTTAGATGTTGAATCTGGAGAGATGGTAGCCATCGTAGGACCTACTGGAGCAGGGAAAACAACCTTGATTAACCTTCTCATGCGTTTTTACGATGTGACAGCTGGTGCCATTTTAGTGGATGGTCAAGATATTCGTGACCTGTCTCGTCAGGACTATCGTCGACAGTTTGGTATGGTCCTACAGGATGCCTGGCTCTATGAAGGCAGTATCAAGGAAAATCTTCGCTTTGGAAATCTTGAGGCAACAGATGAAGAAATCGTTGAAGCTGCCAAGGCGGCCAATGTTGACCACTTTATCCGAACCCTTCCTGGTGGCTATAACATGGAAATGAACCAAGAGTCAAGTAATATTTCTCTTGGTCAGAAACAACTTTTAACTATCGCGCGTGCTCTCTTGGCTGATCCAAAAATTTTAATCCTTGATGAAGCGACCTCATCAGTCGATACTCGTTTAGAACTCTTGATTCAAAAGGCTATGAAACGTTTGATGAAGGGGAGAACAAGTTTTGTCATTGCCCATCGACTTTCGACTATTCAGGAAGCTGACAAAATTTTGGTGCTGAAAGATGGGCAGATAATCGAACAAGGAAATCATGAAAGTCTCTTAGCTGCAAAAGGTTTCTATTATGACCTTTACCGAAGTCAATTCTCTAGTAAAAACAGAGAAAATAGCTAGGATAAATAGCCACTCATTTTCTTAAATTATCAGTCAATTACAACTTTTTTAATATGGGTTAATTTTCTTGCTTTTGTCTACTAGGTGTAGTATACTGAGGTAGTAATCAATAAATATGGTTACAAAAATAATATTATGAGGTGAGAAAAATGGTAGAATTGAAAAAAGATGCATTAAAAGATGTAACAACATTATCTAAGACAGCTCCTGAAACGCTAGTAAAAACAAAGGAAGTCTTGAATCAAGCTGTGGCTGACTTGTACGTAGCGCATATCGCTCTTCATCAAGTTCACTGGTACATGCGTGGACGTGGTTTTATGGTATGGCATCCTAAGATGGATGAATACATGGATAGCCTTGATGGTTACCTTGATGAAATCAGCGAACGCTTGATCACTCTTGGTGGCAAACCATACTCTACTTTGACAGAATTCCTTCAACACAGTGAAATCGAAGAAGGTGTTGGAGAATTCCGCAACGTAGAAGAAAGTTTGGAACGTGTCCTTGAAATTTATCGTTACCTTATCACTCTTTTCCAAAAAGCATTGGATGTAACAGATGAAGAAGGTGATGATGTAACCAATGATATCTTCGTTGGTGCTAAGGCAGATCTTGAAAAAACAGTCTGGATGCTTGCAGCAGAATTAGGACAAGCACCTGGTTTGTAAGATACTGCATTTTTCTAAAAATCCGTAGAAGTTTTCTACGGATTTTTTCTATTCAGGAGGGCATTCCAAAACAGTCTTTTTTGAAGATTTTTGATAAAATAGAACTATCAATGAAAAGGATGAAAGCATGACAAAAAAAATCGTAGCCATCTGGGCTCAAGATGAAAAGGGTGTAATCGGAAAAGAGGATCGCTTGCCATGGCATTTGCCTGCAGAGTTAAAGCATTTTAAAGAAACAACCTTGAATCATGCCATTTTAATGGGACGTGTAACCTTTGATGGAATGGGACGACGTTTGCTTCCAGGACGTGAGACCTTGATTTTGACACGCAATCCCGAAGAGTCAATTGAGGGGGCTCTGGTTTTCCAAAATGTTGAGGATGTTTTAGACTGGTATCAAAACCAGGATAAAAATCTCTATATCATTGGTGGCAAACAGGTTTTTCAGCTTTTTGAACCTTATCTTGATGAGATTATTGTGACACAAATTCATGCTCAAGTTGAAGGGGATACTTATTTCCCGGAAGATTTTGACTTGACTGTTTTTGAGACTATTGCAAGCAAATCTTATAGCAAAGATGAGAAAAATGCCTATGATTTTACCATCGAATATAGAAAGAGAAAGGAAGTCTAATGGAGCGTAGTATTTTTGGATTTTTTACAGCTCTTTTGTGTGCTGTCTGTTTTGTAGCTGGAACACACGCTTTTCGTAAAAAGCGCTTTGGACTTGCTACTCTACTTTGGCTTAATGCCTTTACAAACTTGGTGAATAGCATTCATGCTTTTTATATGACCTTATTTTAGAGAGAATGAATAATTAGAACGGAAGGGAATCATGCCTACAAATAGGAAAAATGATATGATGGTTTATTGCTCATTTTGTGGCAAAAGCCAAGAAGAAGTTAAAAAAATAATCGCTGGGAACAACGCTTTTATCTGTAATGAGTGTGTGGAGTTAGCCCAGGAAATCATTCGTGAGGAGTTGGCAGAGGAAGTCTTGGCAGACTTGTCTGAGGTGCCAAAACCAATCGAACTCCTAAACATCTTGAACCACTATGTGATTGGTCAAGATCGTGCTAAACGTGCTTTGGCAGTTGCTGTATATAACCACTACAAACGCATCAATTTCCATGACACTCGTGAAGAGTCAGAAGATGTGGATTTGCAAAAATCAAACATTTTGATGATTGGCCCAACAGGTTCAGGGAAGACTTTCCTTGCTCAAACACTTGCTAGAAGTTTGAATGTACCATTTGCCATTGCAGATGCAACAGCTCTTACTGAGGCTGGTTATGTCGGTGAGGACGTTGAAAATATCCTCCTCAAACTCTTGCAAGCAGCTGACTTTAATATCGAACGTGCAGAACGTGGAATTATCTACGTAGACGAAATCGACAAGATTGCTAAGAAGAGCGAGAACGTGTCTATCACACGTGATGTTTCTGGTGAAGGTGTGCAACAAGCCCTCCTCAAGATTATCGAGGGAACTGTAGCTAGCGTACCACCTCAAGGTGGACGCAAACATCCACAACAAGAAATGATTCAAGTGGATACGAAAAATATCCTCTTTATCGTGGGTGGTGCCTTCGATGGAATCGAAGAAATTGTCAAACAGCGTTTGGGTGAAAAAGTGATTGGTTTCGGACAAAATAACAAGGCCATTGACGAAAATAGTTCTTACATGCAAGAAATCATCGCAGAAGATATTCAAAAATTCGGTATTATTCCTGAGTTGATTGGACGCTTGCCTGTCTTTGCAGCCTTGGAGCAGTTGACTGTAGATGATTTGGTTCGCATCTTGAAGGAACCAAGAAATGCCTTGGTTAAACAATACCAGACCTTGCTTTCTTATGATGATGTAGAGCTTGAATTTGACGATGAAGCTCTTCAGGAAATTGCAAATAAAGCTATCGAACGTAAAACGGGTGCGCGTGGTCTTCGCTCAATTATCGAAGAAACCATGCTAGACGTTATGTTTGAAGTTCCAAGTCAAGAAAATGTGAAAACTGTTCGTATCACAAAAGAAGCGGTTGACGGAACGGCTAAGCCAATCCTAGAGACAGCCTAGAGGTGACTATGGAAATCAATACACACAATGCTGAGATTTTGCTGAGTGCAGCCAACAAGTCCCACTATCCAGAGGATGAACTTCCTGAGATTGCTCTTGCAGGTCGCTCAAATGTTGGGAAGTCAAGTTTTATCAACACCATGCTCAATCGTAAAAATCTAGCTCGTACTTCAGGAAAACCAGGAAAAACACAACTACTCAATTTCTTTAACATTGATGATAAGATGCGTTTTGTGGATGTGCCTGGTTATGGTTATGCCCGTGTTTCCAAAAAGGAACGTGAAAAATGGGGTCGTATGATTGAGGAGTACTTGACTACTCGAGAAAATCTTCGAGCGGTTGTTAGTCTCGTTGACCTTCGTCATGACCCGACAGCAGATGATGTGCAGATGTACGAATTTCTTAAGTATTATGAGATTCCTGTCATCATTGTGGCGACTAAGGCAGACAAGATTCCGCGTGGCAAATGGAACAAGCACGAATCAGCTATTAAAAAGAAATTAAACTTTGACCCAAGTGATGATTTTATCCTCTTTTCATCTATGACAAAAGCAGGAATGGACCAGGCTTGGGATGCTATTTTAGAAAAACTGTGAGGAATACATATGGCAAAAACAATTCATACAGATAAAGCTCCAAAGGCAATCGGGCCTTACGTTCAAGGAAAAATCGTTGGCAACCTTTTGTTCGCTAGCGGTCAAGTTCCACTATCTCCTGAAACTGGAGAAATCGTAGGAGAAACGATTCAAGAACAGACAGAACAAGTCTTGAAAAACATTGGAGCTATTTTAGCAGAGGCAGGTACAGATTTTGACCATGTTGTTAAAACAACCTGTTTCTTGAGTGATATGAACGACTTTGTTCCTTTTAATGAGGTTTACCAAACAGCCTTTAATAAGGAGTTTCCAGCTCGTTCAGCTGTGGAAGTAGCTCGTCTTCCTCGCGATGTAAAAGTCGAAATTGAAGTCATCGCAGAGATTGGATAAGCTAGTAGAAGTTTGGTTCTTCCAAACTTCTTTTGATATAAGGAGACTATGATGACAATGAAACAACTTCACCTGGTGATTGTGACAGGGATGAGTGGTGCAGGAAAAACTGTAGCCATTCAGTCCTTTGAAGATTTAGGATATTTTACCATTGATAATATGCCGCCTGCTCTCTTGCCAAAGTTTTTGCAGTTGGTCGAGACCAAGGACGATGACCATAAGTTAGCCCTAGTGGTGGATATGCGTAGCCGTTCTTTCTTCTCAGAGATTCAGGCTGTCTTAGATGAATTGGAAAACCAAGATGATTTGGATTTCAAGATTCTGTTTTTGGATGCAGCTGATAAGGAATTAGTGGCACGCTATAAGGAAACAAGAAGAAGTCACCCACTAGCAGCAGATGGTCGTATCTTGGACGGGATCAAGTTGGAACGCGAACTCTTGGCTCCATTAAAAAATATGAGTCAAAACGTGGTTGACACAACAGAGTTAACTCCTCGTGAACTTCGTAAAACCATTGCAGAGCAATTTTCGGACCAAGAACAAACTCAGTCCTTCCGTATTGAGGTCATGTCTTTTGGATTTAAATACGGAATTCCAATTGATGCTGATTTGGTATTTGATGTTCGCTTTTTACCAAACCCATACTATTTTCCAGAACTTCGTAATCAGACGGGTGAGGACAAGGCGGTTTATGACTATGTTATGAATCATGAGGAATCTGAGGATTTCTACCGACATTTGTTAGCATTGATTGAACCAATTCTACCAGGTTATAAAAAAGAAGGAAAATCTGTTTTAACCATTGCAGTGGGTTGTACAGGTGGTCAACACCGAAGCGTTGCCTTTGCCAAACGATTAGCCAATGATTTGGCGAAACATTGGCCTGTAAATGAAAGCCATCGTGATAAAGACCGAAGAAAGGAAACGGTAAACCGTTCATGAGAAAACCCAAAATTACGGTGATTGGTGGTGGAACCGGGATCCCTGTTATTTTAAATAGTCTACGGGAAAAAGACGTCGAAATTGCAGCCATAGTAACCGTTGCGGATGATGGTGGTTCTTCAGGTGAATTGCGTAAGAATTTTCAACAGTTGACACCTCCAGGGGATTTACGTAATGTCCTTGTAGCCATGTCAGATATGCCAAAATTCTATGAAAAGGTCTTTCAATACCGTTTTTCAGAGGATGCTGGTGCTTTTGCTGGTCATCCATTAGGAAACATTATCATAGCTGGATTATCTGAAATGCAGGGTTCGACCTATAATGCCATGCAATTGCTGAGTAAATTCTTCCATACTACAGGAAAGATTTATCCCTCTAGTGACCATCCTTTGACGCTCCATGCTGTCTTTAAAGATGGATCAGAAGTTGCTGGGGAAAGTCACATTGCAGATCATCCAGGTATGATTGACCATGTCTATGTGACAAACACTCTAGATGATGAAAAACCGCAGGCTAGCCGTCGAGTTGTCAATACTATTCTTGAGAGTGATATGATTGTCTTGGGACCAGGTTCACTCTTTACTTCGATTTTGCCTAATATCGTCATTGAAGAAATCGGTCAGGCACTTCTGGAAACTAAGGCAGAGATTGCCTATGTCTGCAATATTATGACTCAACGTGGAGAAACGGAGCATTTCTCAGATAGTGATCACGTAGCAGTCTTGCATCGTCATTTGGGCCGTCCATTTATCGATACTGTCCTTGTTAACATCGAAAAGGTTCCGAGGGATTATATGGACACCAACCGTTTTGATGAATATCTGGTTCAGGTTGAACATGATTTTGAAGGTTTGCGTAAGCAAGTCCCTCGTGTTATTTCATCCAATTTCTTACGTTTGGAAAATGGTGGTGCCTTCCATGATGGTGATTTAATCGTAGATGAGCTCATGCGGATCATACAGGTGAGAAAATGAGTTTTACAGTAGCAGTAAAAGAAGAAATTCTAAGTCAGCATCACCTGAGTCGTCATGAATTGTCAGCTATTATCAAGATGTCTGGTAGTATTGGTTTATCGAGCTCTGGTTTGACCTTGTCCGTCATTACAGAGAATGCTAAGTTGGCCCGTCATCTCTATGAATCTTTCTTGCACTTTTATGACATCAAGTCTGAGATTCGTCACCACCAGAGAAGTAATCTACGGAAAAATCGTGTCTATACTGTTTTTACGGATGAGCGAGTCCAGGAATTACTGGCAGATTTGCGTTTGGCGGACTCTTTCTTTGGTTTGGAGACTGGGATTGATCCAGATATTTTAGGAGATGAGGAAGCAGGTCGTGCCTATCTTTGTGGTGCATTTTTAGCAAATGGGAGTATTCGGGATCCGGAGTCAGGCAAGTATCAGTTAGAAATAAGTTCTGTTTATCTAGACCATGCCCAAGGGATTGCTTCGCTCTTGCAGCAGTTCTTGCTAGATGCTAAAGTGATCGAACGAAAAAAAGGCGCGGTGACCTATCTTCAGCGAGCGGAAGATATTATGGATTTTCTGATTTTAGTGGGAGCCATGGAAGCGAGAGATACTTTTGAAGGCGTCAAGATTCTCCGAGAAACTCGGAATGATCTCAATCGTGCTAATAATGCAGAGACAGCTAATATCGCTCGTACGGTTTCTGCAAGCATGAAAACTATCAACAATATCAGTAAAATCATTGATACCATAGGTCTAGATAGCCTACCAGTAGATTTGCAGGAAGTAGCACATTTGCGTATCCAACATCCGGACTACTCTATCCAGCAATTGGCTGACAGTTTGTCAAATCCACTCACAAAAAGTGGTGTCAATCATAGATTGCGAAAGATAAATAAAATTGCAGATGAACTTTAAAACCACGAATCAAAGGATTCGTGGTTTTTTTCTTATAAACTTGTTGAGTGTTTTGGTTGTACTTTTTGTTGAGGGTCGATGTAGTTAATGGCATTGTTAACAGCAGTTGGTGCTTCACCAAGACCTGTCGCAATTAGATCAATCTTACCTTCATAGTAGCAACAATCACCAATTGCGTAAATTCCTGACTGGCTTGATTCTTGCTTGCTGTTAACGATAATCTTGTGGCGGTTAAGGTCTAATCCCCAATTTTTAAGATTACCGACAGAAGATTTAAAGCCATAGTTGACAAAGAGGTGGTCCACTTCAATGGTTTCGCTCTCATCGGATTTGACTTTTGTGATTTCAAGCTTGTCAAGAGTTTTTCCATCTCCAAGAAGTTGACTTGGCACAAATGGTGTTTTTATGCTAACAGATGATTCTTGGAGGGCTTGAACACTATGCTCAAGCGCACGGAAGTTGTCTCGACGGTGAACAAGTGTAGTTGGAGCAATCTTTTCAAAAGCTAAGGCCCAGTCCACAGCAGAGTCTCCTCCACCCAGGATGGTTACTTTCTTGCCAGCATACTGTTGAATGTTAGAAACGTGGTAATGGATATTTTCATAACTATCAACACCATCCAATTCAAGTGGACGCGGTTTAAAGGCACCTCCACCCATAGCGATGATGACAGCTATACTACTATGAATACCTTTAGTAGTTGTTATCTTAAAAACATCATTCTCTTTTTCAATGTCAAGAACAGTTTCATTGAGATGTGCTGGTGTATCAAAACCTTTTAGTTGTTCTAAGAGGCGATTCGTTAGTTCTTCACCAGTGAGATTTGGGAAACCTGGGACATCAAGAATTTGTTTTTCAGGATAAAGAATGGCAGGTTGGCCACCTAATTGAGGAAGAGAGTCAATGATTTGTACTTTAGCTTGACGTAAATTTGCATAAAAGGCTGCGAAAAGACCAACTGGGCCACCCCCTATGATGGTAATATCATATAATTCAGACATGGTTTCTCCTTATTTCATTTTTATCATTTTATTCTATCATATTTTCCGCCAATTTAAAATGAGGTAGGGGGGAGAAAATTTCCATTAAAAATGGTATAATGAAGAGAAGCTTTTTTGGAGAGGGGACACAGGATGAATTTTCAGCAATTATCTAATCTTCAATACTGGTCTAGTTTGTTTTCCAGTCCTTGGAGTATTGCGATAAATGTGATTGATATTCTAATCGTCGCTTATATCTTATATCAATTTACAAAATCAATTGCAGGAACCAAGATTATGATTTTGGTTCGAGGCGTTTTAGTTTTTATCTTAGCTCAGATTGCGGCTAATTTTTTGGGCTTGACGACTATTTCCTGGTTGATTAACCAATTGATTACCTATGGAGTTATCGCAGCGGTTGTTATCTTTTCTCCAGAAATTCGGACAGGTTTGGAACGATTAGGTCGAGCTACGGACTTCTTTTCAAATACTCCTATAAGTTCAGAAGAGCAGATGGTACAGGCTTTTGTAAAATCGGTTGAGTATATGAGCCCGCGAAAGATTGGAGCTTTGGTAGCTGTTCAACGTGTGAGAACCTTGCAGGAGTACATCGTTACAGGAATTCCTTTGGATGCTAAGATTTCTGCTGAGTTATTAATTAACATTTTTATCCCTAATACGCCTCTCCATGACGGTGCAGTCATTATCAGTGGAGATCGGATCGCAGTAACTTCTGCCTATTTACCACTGACTGAAAACACAGGTATTTCCAAAGAGTTCGGAACTCGTCACCGTGCAGCCATTGGTTTATCAGAAGTTTCAGATGCCCTTACTTTTGTTGTATCTGAAGAAACTGGAGGTATATCCATCACCTACAATGGTGTCTTCAAACATGATCTAAGTTTGGAAGAATTCGAGGAAGAACTACGTCGTATTCTGATACCTAAGGATGAACAAGAACTAAGCTTAAAAGAACGTCTATTAGGAGGCTGGAATAATGAAAAGAAATAGTCTTTATATCATCTCCTCACTCCTCTTTGCATGTGTCCTGTTTATCTATGCAACATCAATCAATTATCAAAACAATACCAATGCAAGGCAAACTAAAACTGAAACCTATACCAATACAGTAGTCAATGTACCGATTGATATTCAGTATGATAGTGAGCAGTATTTTATCAGTGGTTTCAGTTCAGAAGTAACGGTATTTTTGACGGGTTCGAATCGAGTCACCTTGGCTAGTGAGATGCAGGAAAGCACTCGTAAATTTAAAGTGACTGCTGATTTGACCCAGGCTACAGAAGGAACGATTGAAGTTCCCTTGACCATTGAAAATCTTCCAAGTGGTTTGACAGCTGTAGCAACACCTCAAAAGATCACAGTCAAGGTTGGTAAGAAAGTTACTCGAGATAATGTACCTGTTGTACCTCAAATTGATTCTAGTCAAATTGATGAGAAGATTATAATCGAACGTGTGACTGTTTCTGATGAAAAAGTTTCAGTAACTAGTGATGCGGATACACTATCTAAGATTGATCGGATTGTTGCAGTTTTACCAACGAGTGAACAGATTACAGGGAACTATTCTGGATCAGTTCCTTTGCAAGCTGTTGATAAAAATGGGGCTGTCTTACCAACAGTGATTACACCTTTTGAAACTACTATGAAAGTAACGACCAAAGCTGTAAGAACAACAAGTAGCACAACCACAACAAGTAATACTTCATCTACTGAAAACTCTTCAACGACAGCAGCAGAGACGAAGTCAGAATCTTAAAATAAACATTAAACTAGAAAAGGAATCTTAAAATGGGTAAATATTTTGGAACGGACGGAGTCCGTGGAGAAGCAAACGTAGAATTAACGCCAGAATTGGCCTTTAAATTGGGTCGCTTTGGAGGATATGTCCTCAGTCAACATGCGACAGAAGCGCCTAAGGTTTTTGTTGGACGTGACACTCGTATCTCAGGTCAAATGCTAGAAGCAGCTTTGATTGCAGGCCTCCTTTCAGTCGGAATTCACGTTTATAAGCTTGGAGTTCTTGCAACACCAGCAGTAGCTTATCTTGTCAAAACTGAAGGAGCGAGCGCAGGTGTCATGATTTCAGCTAGCCACAATCCAGCCCTTGATAACGGGATTAAATTCTTTGGTGGCGATGGCTTTAAGCTAGACGATGAAAAAGAAGCAGAAATCGAAGCCTTGCTTGACGCCAGTGAAGATACTCTCCCACGTCCAAGTGCTGAAGGATTAGGTACTGTTGTTGATTACCCAGAAGGATTACGCAAGTATGAAGCCTACCTGGTTTCAACTGGAACAGCTCTTGAAGGGATGAAGGTAGCCTTGGATACTGCTAATGGAGCAGCTTCTACAAGTGCTCGTCAAATTTTTGCAGATTTGGGTGCCCAAATCACTGTCATTGGAGAAAATCCAGATGGTTTGAACATTAACTTGAATGTTGGTTCGACTCACCCAGAAGCCTTGCAAGAACTTGTCAAAGAAAGTCAATCTGCCATTGGTTTAGCCTTTGATGGTGATAGCGACCGTTTGATTGCTGTTGATGAAAATGGTGAAATTGTCGACGGTGATAAGATTATGTATATCATCGGTAAATACCTTTCTGAAAAAGGTCAATTGGCACAAAATACAATTGTAACAACAGTTATGTCCAACCTTGGTTTCCATAAAGCCTTGGATCGTGAAGGCATTAATAAAGCTGTCACTGCTGTTGGAGACCGCTATGTAGTTGAAGAAATGAGAAAATCGGGCTACAATCTCGGTGGAGAACAGTCAGGTCACGTTATCTTGATGGACTACAATACAACTGGTGATGGTCAGTTGTCAGCAGTTCAATTGACTAAGATCATGCAAGAAACAGGTAAGAGCTTATCTCAATTGGCTTCAGAAGTAACAATTTACCCACAAAAATTGGTTAATATCCGTGTGGAAAACACCATGAAAGACAAAGCCATGGAAGTACCAGCTATAAAGGCTATTATCGATAA
Organism: Streptococcus infantis; assembly: GCF_964243025.1. Classification (GTDB taxonomy): domain Bacteria; phylum Bacillota; class Bacilli; order Lactobacillales; family Streptococcaceae; genus Streptococcus; species Streptococcus infantis_N. Next base: position 45,095 of record NZ_CAXTDJ010000002.1, on the reverse strand, counting down.
GATGGAAGAAGAGATGGCAGGTAATGGACGTATTCTCGTTCGCCCAAGTGGAACTGAGCCACTCTTGCGTGTCATGGCTGAAGCACCAACAACTGAAGAAGTAGATTACTATGTGGATACCATTGCTGAAGTTGTGAAAGCAGAAATCGGAATTTAGGAAAGTTAGCAGAAAATAAGAAAATATGTTACAATGTCAAAGTAAATTGTAACCATGGAGAATATGATGAATTTAAAACGTGAACAAGAATTTGTTAGTCAGTATCACTTTGATGCTCGTAACTTTGAATGGGAAAATGAGAACGGAATTCCTGAAACAAAGGTTGATGTGAACTTCCAACTACTTCAACATGACCAAGAGAATCAGGTGACTTCTCTCGTAGTTGTTTTGAGCTTTATGATTGTCTTTGATAAATTTGTTATCAGTGGTACTATTTCTCAAGTCAACCATGTTGAAGGTCGTATCGTAGATCAACCAAGTGACTTTAGTCAAGAAGAAGTTGAGACGCTTGCTCGTCCTTCTTTGGATATGCTAAACCGTTTGACTTATGAAGTGACGGAAATTGCACTAGATTTACCAGGAATTAATTTGGAGTTTTAAAAGAATGAAATTAGCGGTCATAACAGACTCATCTGCTTTTCTACAAGCGGAAACCTTGCGGAAAGAAGATTTATTTATGCTTGATATTCCTGTGAATATCGACGGACAGGAGTATGTTGAAGGTGTAAATCTAACCGCTCAAGAATTTTATGAAAAAATGGCTCGTTCATCTGAACTACCTAAAACAAGTCAACCAAGTATTGCAAAGTTGGATGAAATTTTATCATCATTAAAAGAAAAAGGCTATACTCATGTTTTGGGTCTCTTCCTTTCTTCTGGAATCTCAGGATTTCACCAGAATATCCAGTATATGACGGATGAGTTCGAAGATTTAACCATTGCTTTTCCTGATACTCGCATTACAAGTGCGCCCCTAGGATTTATGGTGGAAAGTGTGTTTCAATGGTCTGATCAGGGAGATGATTTCCAGTCTATACTAGATAAGTTAACCGAACAGATTGAAAATACTTCTGCCTTTATCATGGTAGATGACCTTGATCATCTGGTTAAAGGTGGTCGTTTATCAAATGGCGCAGCTATTTTAGGGAATCTTCTTAGCATTAAACCAATTCTATATTTCAATGACCAAGGTGTTATCGAAGTTTATGAGAAGGTTCGTACAGAGAAGAAAGCAACAAAACGTCTAGTTGAAATTGTCAAAGATGTGACAAGTAACGGAAACTACCAGATTATGGTAATTCATGGGAATGCCTCTCAAAAAGCATCCGATTTACGTCAGCTATTGCTAGATAGTGGAGTAGCTACAGATGTTGAGATTGCAACCTTTGGTAGTGTTATTGGAACCCACCTGGGAGAAGGAAGCATCGCTTTGGCATACACACCAATTGTCTAGATTGTTCTTACAGGCTTTGTATCTTAAAATTGAACACGGACTATCTGCCTCTTGAAAAAAGATGCCAGTCTTGCCTTTTATGGAAAGTCGGCGCCATTCCCTATTTTTCATGGGCAGCTAACGTCCTTTGTATCTTAGCAATTGAACACGCCTGGAACCCTATGTGAAAAAGATAGTTCTTCCAAGGAGAAGAAACTCCTTGATCAGAACTCCTATTTTCACTTTGTGTTCTTACAGGCTTTGTATCTTAGATAGGAGTAAAGATGAGTATTCGAGTGATTATTGCTGGTTTTAAGGGAAGAATGGGACAAGCTGCTTGTCAGATGGTTTTGTCTGATCCTGAACTTGAACTAGTAGCTGTTTTGGATCCTTTTGAGACTGCATCTGAATGGCAAGGAATTCCAGTATTCAATGATAAAAATGACTTAGCAGGCTTTGATGCCCATGTTTGGGTAGACTTTACTACACCAGCTGTCGCCTATGAGAATACACGCTTTGCTCTTGAAAATGGCTTTGCTCCAGTAGTAGGAACGACAGGTTTCACCAGTCAAGAAATCGAAGAATTAAAAGAATTGTCTCGTTCCAAAGGCTTGGGTGGTTTGATTGCTCCTAACTTTGCCTTGGGTGCTGTCTTACTCATGCAATTTGCAGCACAGGCAGCTAAATACTTCCCAAATGTGGAGATTATTGAACTTCACCATGATAAGAAAAAAGATGCTCCAAGTGGGACAGCAATCAAAACAGCTGAGTTGATGGCTGCAGTTCGTGAGTCTATTCAACAAGGTGCTAGCGATGAGGAAGAACTCATTGCTGGTGCTCGTGGTGCTGACTTTGATGGTATGCGTATCCATTCGGTTCGTTTACCAGGTTTGGTAGCCCATCAGGAAGTTATTTTTGGAAATCAAGGAGAAGGATTGACCCTGCGTCATGACTCCTATGATCGTAGCTCCTTCATGACAGGGGTGAATTTGGGAATCAAAGAAGTTGTCAAGCGTCATGAGCTTGTCTATGGATTAGAACACTTACTATGAAATTAACAAAAATGCCTTCTGAATTTCAGAAGGCTTTACCAGTATTAGAAAAAATTAAAGAAGCAGGATTTGAGGCTTATTTTGTGGGTGGCTCTGTTAGGGATGCCCTACTCAATCGTCCCATCCATGATGTGGATATCGCGACTTCATCTTATCCTGAAGAGACTAAGCAGATTTTTCCACGCACAGCTGATATCGGCATTGAGCATGGGACCGTTTTGGTTTTAGATGGAGATGAAGAGTACGAAGTGACGACCTTTCGGACAGAGGATGTCTATGTGGATTATCGTAGACCAAGTTCTGTTTCTTTTGTTCGTTCACTCGAAGAAGATCTCAAACGCCGAGATTTCACAGTCAATGCCTTTGCCTTGGATGAGACAGGGGAAATCGTTGATTTATTTGATGGTCTCAAAGATTTAGAAAATCAAGTCCTGCGAGCTGTCGGTGTAGCTAGTGAACGTTTCAATGAAGATGCGCTACGCATCATGCGTGGCTTTCGTTTCCAAGCTAGTCTTGGTTTTGAACTCGAGCAAGAAACGTTTGAAGCGATGAAGTCCTTAACGCCACTCTTAGATAAAATCTCTGTGGAACGAACCTTTGTCGAGTTTGATAAACTTTTACTGGCTCCCTATTGGCGAGTAGGTTTATCATCTATGATTGAGAGTCAAGCTTATGATTATCTTCCAGATATGGTAGGCAGTCAGGAGAAACTCCAGTCTTTGTTTGATTTAGAAAAAGATTTTACTTTTGAATCTTCTGAGCAAGCTTGGGCAGCACTTTTATGGGTTTTAGAAGTGGAAGATGCTCAACAATTTTTGAAACATTGGAAGACTTCACGCCAATTTGCCAAGCAGGTACAGGATTTGCTGTCTATTTTGGCTCTCCGAGAAGAAGGGGAACTAGGTAAACGTGATTGTTACCGTTTTGATTTGGACTTGCTTCTACAGGCTGAAAATCTTCGTCAGGCTCAAGGAAAAGAAGTCAACCCACAAGCAATCACAGAAACCTACGAGAGCTTGACTATTCATGATAAGAAAGAGATGCAAATTAATGGTGGCATTCTCATCAAGGAATATGGCTATCATCCAGGTCCAGAATTAGGAGCTGTTTTAGAGGAAATTGAGTACTCTATTGTGGATGGTAATCTAGATAATGAAGTGGAAGCCATTCATGCATACTTAAGGGAGAGAAAATGAGTGATTTTATCGTTGAAAAACTAAGCAAATCAGTTGGTGATAAGACCGTTTTTAAGGATATTTCTTTTATCATCCACGACTTAGATCGTATCGGTCTTATCGGTGTCAATGGAACTGGGAAAACGACCCTTCTAGATGTGCTTTCAGGTGTTTCAGGTTTTGATGGCGATATTAGCCCTTTTTCAGCAAAGAGTGATTACAAGATTGGTTATTTGACCCAGAATCCGGAATTTGATGATAGCAAGACTGTCTTAGATACTGTCTTATCAAGTGATTTGAAGGAAATCCAGTTAATACGTGAGTATGAACTGCTCATGCTTAACTATAGTGAGGACAAGCAGGCTCGTTTAGAACGGGTTATGGCGGAGATGGATTCCCTCCAAGCATGGGAAATCGAAAGTCAGGTCAAGACTGTTCTCAGTAAACTAGGCATTCAAGAATTATCAACTCCTGTTGGAGCTTTGTCGGGTGGTCTTCGTAGACGGGTTCAATTGGCGCAAGTGCTTTTAGGAAATCATGATCTCTTGCTTCTTGATGAGCCAACCAACCATCTGGACATTGCGACCATCGAGTGGCTGACACTTTTCTTGAAGAATTCCAAGAAGACCGTCCTCTTCATCACTCACGATCGTTATTTCCTAGATGCTCTTTCTACGCGAATTTTTGAATTGGATAGAGGTGGATTAACAGAGTATCAGGGGAATTACCAAGATTATGTTCGCCTCAAGGCTGAACAGGATGAGCGTGACGCAGCTCTTCTTCACAAAAAGGAACAACTTTACAAACAAGAATTAGCTTGGATGAGACGGCAACCTCAAGCTCGTGCGACCAAGCAACAAGCTCGTATCAATCGATTCCATGACTTGAAAAAGGAAGTTTCAGATACTAGCCTTGAGACAGACTTGAGCATGAATTTTGAAACTAGCCGTATCGGTAAAAAAGTTATCGAGTTTAAGGATGTTTCCTTTGCCTATTACGATAAACCGATTCTGAAACATTTTAATCTTTTGGTACAAGCCAAAGACCGTATCGGAATCGTCGGGGACAATGGTGTTGGGAAATCAACCCTTCTTAACCTTATTGCAGGAAGACTTGAAGCTACTGAAGGACAAGTTATCATCGGTGAAACAGTTCGTATTGCTTATTTCTCTCAACAAATCGAAGGTTTAGATGAAAGTAAGCGGGTTATCAATTACCTGCAGGAAGTTGCAGAAGAGGTTAAGACGAGCGGTGGCTCTACGACATCCATTGCAGAATTACTGGAACAATTTCTTTTCCCACGTTCAACACACGGTACCTTGATTGAGAAGCTGTCAGGTGGAGAGAAGAAGCGTCTGTACCTCCTCAAATTACTCCTTGAAAAACCCAATGTGCTTCTCTTGGATGAACCGACAAATGACCTAGACATTGCGACCTTAACAGTTCTAGAAAATTTCTTACAAGGTTTTGCAGGACCAGTCTTGACAGTTAGTCACGATCGCTATTTCCTTGATAAAGTAGCAACTAAGATTCTTGCTTTTGAAGACGGGACTATCCGTCCTTTCTTTGGACATTACACAGACTACCTAGATGAAAAGGCCTTTGAAGCAGAAGCAGTAACACAAAGTCAAAAAGTTGAGAAGGAAAAAGTCGTCAAAGTCCGTGAAGAGAAGAAACGGATGACCTACCAAGAAAAGCAGGAATGGGCAAGTATTGAAGGTGATATCGAAAACCTGGAAAATCGTATCGCGGCTATTGAAGAAGAAATGCAGGCAAATGGCTCTGATTTTGGAAAACTAGCGACTCTTCAAAAAGAGCTAGATGAGAAAAATGAAGCCTTGCTTGAAAAATATGAACGCTATGAATATTTAAGTGAGTTGATATAATGGAAGAAACGATTATTAAATGGAGTAGTAAGAAAATCGTCTTGAGCCTTATTCTTTATCTACTAGAATTGGCTCTTCTACTTTGGATCTTTTCGTTTTTGCTGAGCTATCCCGAAGAATCACCTATGGGATTGGTGGCTTTCATTCTCTTTATTGGTTTCTTAATCCTCATCGTTGGCTTCATTTTGTATCAACGTTTGCGACTGCTTTTTTCTGATAAAGAGTATTTGAAATTTACGTCTCAAGGATTTTCCTATAAACCATATCCAAAGAAGGACTGGCAGTTTTATTCCTGGGGACAGGTAGAAAAGTTTGCTCTCACGAGAATTAAGGGTAGTAGAAATGCAAGGGATTTTTATATGATTGAGGTTCAGTTTTATGACAAGGAACTTTTAAAATCCAACTTTTTCTGGTATCGTCTTCGAAGTAGATTTACAAGTTCAAAACATTCTAACGTTTTGAAAATCCCAATCTATTTGCTGGATGTTGGCTTACCAAAGAGAGTATTTGAAACCATGTCTTACTATGAGCGAGAGTGGCGCATCGAACAGAATCGTCAACGGAATCAAACTTCTAAAAGCAAAAAGAAGTAAGTACTTCATTCAGCGAATGCTAGCAACAATTGAAGAAAAAATGAGAAGTCTTGTACCAAGTTTCAAGGCTTCTTTCTATTTTGCTTTTCTAGGAATTATGGTATAATAGGGAGTAAAAACTTTAAAAGAAAGAAACGCTATGAACTTAAAAGATTACATTGCAAGTATTGAAAATTATCCACAAGAAGGAATTACTTTCCGTGATATCAGCCCATTGATGGCAGATGGAAATGCCTACAGCTACGCTGTTCGTGAAATTGTTCAATATGCTACTGACAAAAAAATTGATATGATCGTAGGACCAGAAGCACGTGGATTTATTGTTGGATGTCCAGTTGCTTTTGAGTTGGGAATTGGTTTTGCACCTGTTCGTAAACCTGGAAAATTACCACGTGAAGTGATTTCAGCTGACTACGAAAAAGAATATGGTGTTGATACTTTGACCATGCACGCAGATGCTATCAAACCAGGTCAACGTGTTCTTATTGTAGATGACCTCTTGGCAACAGGTGGTACTGTTAAAGCTACAATCGAAATGATTGAGAAATTAGGCGGTGTCGTAGCTGGTTGTGCCTTCTTGATTGAGCTTGACGAGCTAAAAGGTCGTGAGGCAATCGGAGATTACGATTATAAAGTTTTGATGCATTATTAATGAAAAACAGTCCCTAGGGCTGTTTTCTCTTCATCGGATATAAAAATAGGCTATATCTAGTTAGAAAAAAACTATAATTGAAAACTATATCTTCATACAGTATAATAAAGGGAAAGAGAAACGTCAGCATTTTTCCCCGTTGACGATACCATGTTTACTTGAGTCCAATATGATACAGTAAGGAGATTTCTATGCCGATTCGAATTGATAAAAAATTACCAGCAGTTGAGATTTTACGAACGGAAAATATTTTCGTCATGGATGACCAGAGGGCGGCTCATCAGGATATTCGACCACTGAAAATTCTGATTTTAAACTTGATGCCACTGAAAATGGTTACAGAAACTCAGCTTTTACGCCATTTAGCCAATACTCCTTTGCAGTTAGATATTGAATTTTTATATATGGAAAGTCATCAGTCGAAAACAACTCGTTCTGAGCATATGGAGACTTTTTATAAGACCTTCTCGGAAGTCAAAGACGAGTATTTTGATGGCTTGATTATCACAGGAGCACCAGTTGAGCATCTTCCATTTGAGGAGGTTGACTATTGGCAAGAGTTTACCCAAGTTATCGATTGGTCTAAGACTCATGTCTTTTCAACCTTGCATATTTGTTGGGGAGCACAGGCAGGTCTATACTATCGCTATGGCGTAGATAAATACCAGATGGACCAGAAGCTTTCTGGGATTTATCCTCAAGATGTTTTGAAAGAAGGTCATCTCCTATTGAGAGGATTTGATGATTTATATGTATCCCCTCATTCACGCCATACAGAAGTCCACAAAGAAGATATCCTGAATAAAACAAATCTAGAGATTTTAGCATCAGGAAAAGAGGTGGGAATCTCTATCCTTGCAAGTCGAGATTTGAGAGAAGTCTATAGCTTTGGGCATTTAGAGTATGATCGCGATACGCTTGCAAAGGAATATTTTAGAGATCTAGATGCTGGTTTAGATCCACATATACCAGAAAATTATTTCAAAAATGATGACATTCATGAACTCCCATGTATGCGTTGGAGTTCATCTGCAGCTCTCTTCTTTAGTAACTGGGTAAATTATGCAGTTTACCAAGAAACACCGTTTGAGTGGAAGAGTGCGGAAGATGATGTGTCTCATTTTGGATATTTATAAGAGGAATTATGACATATTTAGATGCTTTCAAATCAGGAAACTTAGTGTTACCGAGTGACCTGCTCTTACATTACAATCAACTGTTCTCGTCAAGCGATGATTTCTTGGTTTGGCAATTCTTTTACCTACAGAATACAACGGCTTTAGGTGAATTGTCTCCAAGTCAGATTGCTGAAAAAATCGGCAAAAATGTCACTGAAGTCAATCAGGCTATTTCACGATTGACTGAGAAAGGGTTGCTTCAATACCGAACCATTGAACTGAATGGAGAAATAGAAGTAATCTTCGATGCAACTCTTGCCTTGGAGCGCTTAGACCAACTTTTTGAAAAACAAGCTCCAAACCAGGTGCAATCTGCTCCAAATGATTTAAAGAGCTTGGTAGATACTTTCCAACAGGAGCTAGGTCGTCTATTGAGCCCATTTGAAATTGAAGACTTGGAAAAGAGTTTGAAAGAAGACGGAACTAGTGCGGATTTGATAAAAGAAGCCTTACGAGAAGCTGTTCTAAATGGAAAACCAAATTGGAAATATATCCAAGCTATCCTACGAAACTGGCGTCATGAAGGGATTAGGAGTGTAGCCCAGGTAGAAGCGAAACGTCAGGAGAGAGAAGCAACCAACCCTCAAAATGTTCAGGTTTCATCTGATTTTAAAAATGCCATGGATCTATGGAAAGACTAATATTTAGCAATAAAAAAACTTGCCTATGGCAAGTTTTTTTGTATTCTTAATAAGTAAGTCCCCAAACACTTACAGAACGTTCAGTAACTGGGAAATCACCATATCCTTCAGTATTAATAGTCACTTGGTCTGAATGGTTGCCAAGTAAATCAACAAAAGTATGATCAGCCCATTCTGGACCTACAAACATGGTTTTGTAATTCTCTTGAGCATTTGAGATAAGAATGGCAAGAGGCGATTGGTTGTCAGCTCCAGAACGAACCCAACCGATACAATTAGGGTCATCAAAGTAGTCCGTCTGCTCTCCATAAGCCAAATCTTTTCGGATAGCTAGCAGATGGTCAAGAACTTCTTTAAAATCTTGCTGAGCATATTGACCAGAGATACCGTAGTAGTCTCCATAAAAGACACAAGGGAGACCCTGCTCGCGCAAAAGAATAAGAGTATAGGCTGCTGGTTTAAACCATTCTTCTACAGTAGATTCTAAAGCTTGTCCTCGTTGAGTATCATGGTTTTCGACAAAGGTTACAGCCTTATCTGGTTTGATTTGAACCAGACTATCATTAAAGATGGTACGCAAATCGTAGTCTGCACCAGCCTGGCTTGCTTCAAAGAGATTCATATGGAGGCGGACATCGATAAGGTCAAAGCGTTCTTCAATCTTTTCGAGATAGTCAAGGTTTGCATCCTTATCTGGATTCCAGAATTCTCCAAAAACATAGAAGTCTTGTCCATATTTCTCTTTGATGTCACGAATGAAATTACGCATAAAGAAGGAGTCGATATGCTTGACTGCATCTAAACGAAAACCAGCTACACCAGTCGTTTCCATGAACCAATCAGCCCAATCATAGATATTTTGTATGACTTCTGGATGCTTAAAATCTAAGTCCGCATACATGAGGTAGTCATAGTTACCATTTTCGTTATCGACTAATTCCTCGTGGGCCCAACCCTTATTATCTCCCTGGATAAGGTAAATACCAGACTTCCGTCTTTTGGCATCATAGTCAGTTCCAGTGAAATGGTACCAGTGCCAGTGGAAATCATTGTAGGTGTTTTGTCTTCCATCAAAAGTAAAGTTTGTCCAACCATTGATGGTAAAAGGTTCTCCAAGTTCAATTGTGCGATCTTCTGGGTCGACTTCAATAACCTGGAAGGATTCTAAACGGTCTGCAGCTGCCTTGTGGTTTAAGACGACGTCAGCCATAGGTTGAATCCCATGTGATTTAAGTGTTTGAATGGCTTGAAGATAGTCTTCTTTGAAACCGTATTTGGTACGCACAGTTCCTTTTTGGTCAAATTCACCGAGGTCAAAAAGGTCATAGACACCATAACCGACATCTTTTTCGTTGGTAGCTTTAAAGGCAGGTGGCATCCAGACGTGGCTAATTCCTAGATTTGCAAGGTGCTCAGCATCATCTGTAAGTCGCGTCCAGTGTTGTCCATCGTGGGGAAGGTACCACTCAAAATATTGCATTAGGGTTTGATTTTTCATAGATAGTCCTCATACTTAACAATTTGAGAATCATTTTACCACAAAGCAAGCAAATGCGCAAACGTTTGCGCTACAAAAATAGACCTCAGGATGTGAATGTCTATTTTTACGGTAATAGAATGAAATCTCTCAACACAAATGACCATTCTCATTTAGAAATCATCAAGCAGAAACAAAAAGCTTGGATAGTTCCTATGACATCAATGGAGAAATCACTTTCTACTTTGTGAATTTTCAACAAATTTGATATAATTGTATCTATGAATAAAGTATTCGTCAGTCGGCGTGTCGAAAAAAAGCTCCGCAAAGGTCAGGTTCTTTTGGAAGAAGTTGATTTTCCAGACTTATCTGAAACTGATCAGGAAGTTGAACTTTTCAGCCAAAGCAAAGAATTTTTAGGGAAGGCTTATTTATCTCGTCAAAATAAGGGAATTGGTTGGTTTGTATCTAACCAGAACATTTCTTTTAAACAAACCTTCTTTGAAAGCTTGTTTAAGCAAGCCAAACTAAAACGTTCTTCCTACTATCAAGATGAGTTGACAACTGCCTTTCGTTTGTTTAATCAAGAAGGTGATGGTTTTGGTGGAATGACGCTGGATCTCTATGGAGATTATGTTGTCTTTTCTTGGTATAACTCCTATATTTATAGTCTTCGCCAAGAGATCATAGCAGCCTTCTCTCAGGTATTCCCGGAAGTCTTAGGTGCCTATGAAAAGATTCGCTTTAAAGGTCTAGACTATGAGTCTGCTCATATCTATGGTCAAGAAGCAGCTGAATATTTCACTGTTCTTGAGAATGGAGTCTTGTACCAAGTCTTTATGAATGACGGCCTTATGACAGGGATTTTCTTGGATCAGCATGAAGTTCGTGGGAGCTTAGTTGATGGTTTAGCTATGGGGAAATCCTTACTCAATATGTTTTCCTACACAGCGGCCTTCTCAGTCGCTGCAGCTATGGGGGGAGCTAGTGAAACAACCTCTGTAGACCTAGCCAAACGTTCAAGAGAACTATCAGAAGCTCATTTTCATGCCAACGGTTTGAGTTTAGACAATCATCGACTGCTTGTCATGGATGTCTTTGAATATTTTAAATATGCTAAGAGAAAAGGTTTAAGTTATGACGTGATTGTTCTGGATCCGCCTAGCTTTGCCCGAAATAAAAAACAAACATTCTCTGTAGCTAAGGATTATCATAAGTTGATTTCCCAAAGCCTAGAGATTTTAAACCCAGGTGGAATCATTATTGCTAGTACCAATGCGGCTAATGTTTCCCGTCAAAAATTCACAGAACAAATCGACAAAGGATTTGCAGGTAGAAAGTATCAGGTCCTTCATAAATATGGACTTCCAGCAGACTTTGTCTACAATGAAAAAGATGAAAGTAGTAATTATCTCAAAGTGATTACCATGAAGGTTAGTAAATGAAATTAATTGTTTCTGTCATGCCAAGAAGTATAGAAGAGGCTCAGGCTATTGATGTTATGCGGTATCATGATGCAGATATCATTGAGTGGAGAGCAGACTTCTTACCCAAGGAAGCTATCTTGCAGGTAGCGCCAGCTATTTTTGAAAAATTTGCAGGTCGTGAGCTTGTTTTTACTTTACGTACTCGTGCCGAGGGTGGTCAAATTGAGCTCTCTTCAGAAGAGTATGTTCAAATGATCAAGGAAGTGGCACAGCTTTATCAACCAGATTATATTGATTTTGAATATTTTAGCTACAAGGATGTTTTTGATCAGATGTTGGACTTTCCAAATCTCGTCTTGAGCTACCATAACTTCCAAGAGACACCTGAAAATCTAATGGAAATCTTGTCTGAGTTAACAAGTTTAAATCCTAAAGTTGTAAAAATAGCTGTTATGGCTAATACAGAACAGGATGTGTTGGATTTGATGAACTTTACACGTGGCTTTAAAACACTGAATCCTGAACAAGAATATGTAACGATTTCTATGGGAAAAGTGGGCAAGGTCTCTCGTATTACTTCAGATGTGACTGGTTCTAGTTGGTCTTTTGCAAGTCTAGATGAAGCTAGTGCTCCAGGACAAATTTCACTATCTAGCATGAAAAAAATTAGGGAGCTTCTAAATGAAGATTGATGGCTACACACGTTTAGCAGCTGTAGTCGCAAATCCTATCAAACACTCCATTTCTCCCTTTATTCACAATAGCGCTTTTGAAGCAACCAATACCAATGGTGTTTATCTTGCTTGGGAAGTAGATGCGACTGAACTAGCAGAAACAGTTGCTAATATTCGTCGCTACCAGATGTTTGGAATCAATCTTTCCATGCCTTATAAGGAACAAGTGATTCCTTATCTGGACCAGTTGAGCGCAGAGGCTTGTTTAATTGGTGCAGTTAATACAGTTGTGAATCGAGAAGGAACATTAATTGGATATAACACAGATGGCAAGGGATTCTTTAAGAGCTTGCCTTCTTTTAAAATATCAAGGAAAAGACTGGTTTTGTTAGGAGCAGGCGGTGCAGCCAAGGCAATTTTGGCACAGGCAATCTTGGATGGAGTGAGTCAGATTTCTGTCTTTGTTCGTTCTTCATCCATGGAAAAAACAAGACCTTACTTAGAAAAAATACAGAATGCGACTGGATTTAGAGTAGATTTATTTGCATTAGAGGATGTTCAAAATCTTCAAGACAGCATCACTCAAGCCGACCTCTTGGTCAATGCGACTAGTGTGGGCATGGATGGATCCTCTCAGCCGATCCCGACCAGCATCGTTTTACCAGAGAAGCTCATGGTAGCAGATGTGATTTATCAACCCTTTGAAACACCGTTTTTAAAATGGGCAAGAAACCAGGGAAATCAATCTATCAATGGCCTTGGCATGCTGCTTTACCAAGCTGCTGAAGCTTTTGAGTTATGGACAGGCAAGGAAATGCCAACAGATCAAATCTGGGAATTATTAAAACAAAAGTACCAATAAAGAAAAAGGAGACCTGCTATGAAAATTAGAATAGACCTTCCACACCATCCTTATGATATTCAGATTGAAAAAGGATGCTTGTCTCAAGCAGGAAAATGGTTGCGTGAACTTTGGCAACCACAAAAAATTGTTATCATAACGGATAACCGTGTGGCTTCACTCTATGCAGAAAAGGTTAAATTGAGTTTGGAGGATGCTGGCTTTCAAGTGGCAGTTTTTGACTTTTTAGAGGGCGAAGAAAGAAAAAATCTGACTACAGTTCAAAAAGTCTATGAATTTTTAGTCAAACAGGATATGACTCGTAGTGATGGAATCGTAGCCCTCGGCGGTGGTGTAGTTGGCGATTTGGCTGGTTTTGTGGCTTCAACCTACATGCGAGGAGTTCATTTCGTTCAAATTCCAACTAGTTTGACAGCCCAGGTTGATTCCTCTATCGGTGGAAAAACTGGAGTTAACACCCCTTTTGCCAAGAATATGGTGGGGACTTTTGCCCAGCCAGATGGTGTTTTGATTGACCCAACTGTTCTTGAGACCTTGGGTAAGAGAGAGTTGATTGAAGGTATGGGTGAAGTCATCAAGTATGGCCTGATCGAAGATCCTGAGCTTTGGGACCTATTATCTAAAATGGATGGTTCTGTGGAAAGCATTTTGGAACATTCCGAGAGTTTGATTGAGCATTCTTGCCAGGTCAAGCGCAAGATGGTAGTTGAAGATGAGTTGGATAATGGCATTCGTTTATATCTCAACTTTGGTCACACAATTGGCCATGCCATTGAAGCAACTGCTGGTTACGGAAAAGTCATGCACGGTGAGGCAGTAGCTATGGGAATGGTTCAGCTCTCTAAGGTAGCCGAAGAAAAAGGCCTCATGCCAATGGGAATCACTCAGTCCATCCGAGAGATGTGTCAGAAGTTTGGTCTTCCTGTTGATTATGAAAACTGGGATGTTGACAAGCTTTATCGAGCTTTGACTCATGATAAAAAAGCGCGTGGGAATACCATGAAGTTAGTTTTGGTACCTGAGCTTGGTTCAGCGACCATTCACCCAGTTTCTCTTGAAGAAATGAAAGATTACTTAGTAAAATAAGGAGAATGTATGAGATATTTAACAGCAGGAGAATCACATGGTCCTCGTCTGACAGCAATTATTGAAGGAATTCCAGCAGGGCTGCCTTTGACTGCAGAAGATATCAATGAGGATCTCAAACGTCGCCAAGGTGGTTACGGTCGTGGTGGACGTATGAAGATTGAAAGTGACCAAATTGTCTTTACTTCTGGTGTTCGACACGGGAAGACGACAGGGGCTCCTATCACCATGGATGTCATTAATAAAGACCATCAAAAATGGCTAGATATCATGTCTGCCGAGAATATTGAGGATAAACTTAAAAGCAAACGAAAAATCACTCATCCGCGCCCAGGTCACGCAGATTTAGTTGGCGGGATTAAATACCGCTTTGATGACTTGCGAAATTCTTTGGAACGTTCATCTGCCCGTGAAACGACCATGCGGGTTGCAGTTGGAGCAGTAGCCAAGAGGCTTTTAGCTGAGCTTGATATCGAAATTGCTAACCATGTTGTTGTCTTTGGTGGTAAGGAAATCAATGTTCCAGAAAACTTAACAGTCTCAGAGATTAAGAAACTGACTGCCCAGTCTGAAATTTCTATCGTCAACCAAGAACGTGAGCAGGAGATCAAGGACTATATTGACCAGATTAAGCGAGATGGGGATACCATCGGAGGTGTTGTAGAAACAGTTGTCGGAGGTGTTCCGGTTGGTCTTGGTTCTTATGTCCAATGGGATCGTAAACTAGATGCAAGGCTGGCTCAAGCTGTTGTTTCTATCAATGCCTTTAAGGGTGTGGAGTTTGGTCTTGGTTTTAAAGCAGGCCATCTTAAGGGTAGCCAAGTCATGGATGAAATCCTCTGGTCATCAGAAGATGGCTATACTCGTCGGACTAATAACCTTGGAGGTTTCGAAGGTGGTATGACCAACGGCCAACCGATTATCGTTCGTGGAGTTATGAAGCCAATTCCGACTCTTTATAAGCCGTTGATGAGTGTCGATATTGAAACTCATGAGCCTTATAAAGCAACAGTAGAGAGAAGTGATCCTACTGCTCTTCCAGCAGCAGGTGTCGTTATGGAAGCAGTAGTAGCAACGGTTTTGGCTCAAGAAATCCTTGAGAAATTCTCCTCTGATAATCTAGAAGAATTAAAAGAAGCTGTTGCGAAACATCGGGAGTATACAAAGAATTATTAAGGAGTTCTTATGGCAAAAACCATCTATATCGTAGGACTAGGTTTGATTGGTGCTTCCATGGCACTCGGAATCAAGCGGGATCATCCTGATTATGAAATTTTAGGATACAATCGTAGTCAAGCGTCTAGAGATATTGCCTTGGAGAGAGGAATGATTGACCGAGCGACGGATAATTTTGCTAGTTTTGCTCCACTTGCAGACGTCATCATTATTACTCTGCCAATCAAGCAAACTATTGCCTTTATTAAGGAATTGGCCAACTTGGACTTGAAAGATGGTGTCATTATTTCTGATGCTGGATCGACCAAGTCAGCTATCGTGGCTACAGCTGAGAAGTGTTTTGCTGATAAGTCTGTTCGCTTTGTGGGGGCCCATCCTATGGCAGGAAGTCACAAGACAGGAGCTGCCTCTGCAGATGTTAATCTTTTTGAAAATGCCTATTATATCTTCACGCCATCTAGTCTGACAACTTCGGATACCCTCGAAGAAATGAGAGACTTGCTGTCAGGTCTTCATGCTCGTTTCATTGAAATCGATGCTGAAGAGCATGACCGAGTGACTTCTCAGATTAGCCATTTTCCGCATATCTTAGCATCAGGCTTGATGGAACAAACTGCAAGTTATGCTGAAGAGCATGAAATGGCGCGACGCTTTGCGGCCGGTGGATTTCGAGATATGACTCGGATTGCCGAAAGTGAGCCTGGTATGTGGACTTCTATCCTCTTATCCAATCGGGATACCATTATTGAACGCATCGAGGACTTCAAGGGCCGTTTGGACGAGATTGGACAAGCTATCAGTAAGGGTGATGAAAACCAAATCTGGAACTTTTTCAATCAAGCGCGTGAGCAACGTCAGGCTATGGAAATCCATAAACGTGGTGGTGTAGATAGTTCTTATGACCTTTATGTTGATGTTCCCGATGAGGAAGATGTGATTTTACGCATCTTGGAATTGCTACGTGGAACTTCTTTGGTCAATATCCATATTAATGAGGAAAACCGTGAGGATGTTCACGGGATTCTGCAAATTTCCTTTAAGAATGCTCAGGATTTAAAACGTGCTGAGCAAGTCATTACAGAAAATACTGACTACACAGTCGTTATTAAATAAGGAGGACAATTATGTCAAATATTTATGATAGTGCAAATGCACTAAGTCGTGGACTACGCGAATTGCCTGAATACAAGGCAGTTAAAGAAGCTAGAGATGCCATCCAAGCGGATGCAGAAGCAAGCAAAATTTTTGCAGATTATATTGCTTTTCAACATGAAATCCAAATCATGGCACAAACTGGTCAAATTCCAGATGCTTCTTTCCAAGAAAAAATGGAAAGTTTTGGCAAGCAGATTCAAGGGAACTCTCTCTTGTCTGAATTCTTTGCCAAACAGCAACAACTTTCGATTTACCTTTCTGATATTGAAAAAATTGTTTTTGAACCAATTTCAGAACTTTTAAAATAAGAATTTACCTCATAAAGTCAGGAATTTTTAAGAAATTTCTGACTTTTTATGATAAAATAAGAAAAAGTATTGTCAGTATGAGGGCCGGTATGAAATTAAAAACAAACATTAAGCACTTAAATGGTAGTATTCGAGTACCAGGAGATAAGTCCATCAGTCATCGCTCTATCATTTTTGGAAGCTTGGCTGAGGGTGAAACGAAGGTTTATGATATCTTGCGTGGTGAAGATGTCTTGTCAACCATGCAGGTATTTCGTGACCTCGGCGTAGAGATTGAGGACAAAGACGGTGTTGTTACCATTCAAGGTGTTGGCATGGGTGGATTAAAAGCCCCTCAGAATGCCCTGGATATGGGGAATTCTGGGACATCTATTCGTTTAATTTCAGGTGTCCTTGCTGGTGCAGACTTTGAAGTAGGGATGTTTGGAGATGATAGTCTTTCTAAACGCCCCATGGATCGTGTAACTCTTCCCTTGAAAAAGATGGGAGTTAGCATTTCTGGTCAAACAGAGCGAGACTTGCCACCGTTGCAGTTAAAAGGAACGAAAAACTTAAGACCTATTCAATATGAATTGCCAATTGCCTCTGCCCAAGTCAAGTCAGCCTTGATTTTTGCGGCTTTGCAGGCTCAAGGACAGTCAGTCATTATCGAGAAGGAGTGCACTCGTAATCACACAGAAGATATGCTGCGTCAATTTGGTGGGGAGTTAAGTGTCGATGGTAAGAAAATCACTGTTCAAGGGCCACAGAAACTTAGTGGACAAACGGTTGTCGTACCAGGAGATATTTCTAGTGCAGCATTTTGGTTGGTAGCAGGTTTGATTGTGCCAAATTCTCGAGTGGTACTTAAGAATGTCGGTATTAATGAAACACGTACAGGTATTATCGATGTTATCCGAGCTATGGGCGGGAAATTAGAGATTACTGATATTGATTCAATTGCCAAATCTGCAACCTTGATTGTTGAAACTTCAGAACTAAACGGAACAGAAATTGGCGGAGCCTTGATTCCACGTTTAATTGATGAATTGCCGATTATCGCGCTCCTTGCTACCCAAGCTCAAGGTCAAACAGTTATCAAAGATGCAGAGGAACTCAAGGTCAAAGAAACGGATCGCATTCAAGTTGTTGCAGATGCTTTAAATAGCATGGGAGCAACTATTACTCCTACAGCAGACGGAATGATTATCAAAGGGAAATCTGCCCTCCATGGAGGCAAAGTTAACACCTTTGGAGACCATCGAATCGGCATGATGACAGCCATTGCAGCTCTCTTGGTTGCAAATGGAGAAGTTGAATTGGATCGAGCCGAAGCTATTAATACTAGCTACCCAAGCTTCTTTGATGATTTGGAGACTTTGATTCATGGCTAAGGTTTTACTAGGTTTTATGGGTTCAGGAAAAACTACTATTGCTAGAAAGCTGGATTCTGACTTCGTAGATATGGATGCCTTGCTGGTAGATCGACTGGGGATGCCGATTGCTCGTTTCTTTGAAGAAAAAGGAGAAGCAGCTTTCCGTCAGCTAGAAGAAGAAGTACTGGCTGAACTGCTGAAGACAGATAAAGTTATTTCCACAGGAGGAGGAATAGTCATTTCTCCACGTAATCGTGCCTTGCTCAAACAAAATACAGACAACATTTACCTTAAAGCAGATTTTGAGACACTTTACCAGCGAATTTCAGCTGATAAGGACAATCAACGTCCACTATTTTTAAAGAATAGCAAGGAAGATTTGGCTGTGATTTTTAAAGAAAGACAGGCTTGGTATGAGGAAGTGGCTAGTCAGATTGTAAATGTATCAAGTTTAAACCCAGATGAAATTATAGAGGAACTGAGATGAAAATTGCCTATCTAGGTCCCAAAGGATCTTTTTCGCACCATGTGGTGCAGACGGCTTTTCCTCATGAGGAACTAGAGCCTTTTTCAAATATTACGGACGTTATCAAAGCATATGAACAAGGTTTAGTAGACTATTCAGTAGTGCCAGTTGAAAATTCCATTGAAGGTAGTGTTCATGAGACCTTGGACTATCTTTTTCATCAAGCTCGTATTCAGGCTGTGGCGGAGATTGTGCAGCCAATTCATCAACAGTTGATGGCGGTGCCCGGGCAAGTTAAAATTGAGAAAATTTTTTCTCACCCACAGGCCTTGGCACAGGGGAAGAAATTTATCGATGAGCATTATCCAGATGCTCAACTAGAAGTCACTGCCAGTACAGCCTACGCTGCGCGCTATGTTTCCGAGCATCCAGATCAGCCTTTTGCGGCCATTGCCCCCAAAAGTTCGGCTGGAGAATATGGTTTGGAATTAATTGCTCAAGACATTCAAGAAATGGAAGCCAATTTCACTCGCTTTTGGGTGTTAGGTCCCAAGGCACCGCAAATGCCCTTGAATGCAAATGCTAAGAAAATGAGTCTAGCCTTGACCTTGCCAGATAATCTTCCAGGTGCATTATATAAAGCACTTTCTACTTTTGCTTGGCGTGGGATTGACCTAACTAAGATTGAGAGTCGCCCCCTAAAAACAGCACTAGGTGAGTACTTTTTTATCATTGATGTGGACTATGCTGATAAAGAATTGGTCCATTTTGCTCAAAAAGAATTAGAAACCATTGGGATCCACTATAAAGTACTAGGAGCTTACCCTATCTATACCATACAGGATAAAGGGAAGGAGAAGGAATGACTAGAGAAAATCCTCTGACACACCATGAGAAACTACGTTACGACTATCTATTAAAAAACATCCACTATCTAAATGATAAAGAAAAGAGAGAGTTTGCTTTTTTACAAGCTAAGCTGGATGGTCAACAAGAAGCTCGTTCAGTTGTAGTAGAAGAAGCAGAAAACCAAGACTATACGGAACCTAACACAGGTCTTCCGAGTTATACAAATCGAAGCCGTGCTAGTCGACGTAGTAGTCTCCCTCAACCAAAAGCTAAGATTCCTAAGCAGAAGAAACCAAAGAAACCAAAGAAAAAGAGAGTCTTTCGCTTTAAACGCATACTTGCTTGGTTAGGGATGCTGTTGCTTTGTGCTGCAGTAGGAATGATTTTCATGTTCTTGAAAGGTTTCCAGTCAGCCAATCCGAATGGCTCAAGTGGGTCGAAAGATGCCAAGGCTGCCCAAGTTGAAGTCTTTAATGGACAGGATACAAGAGATGGTGTCAATATTCTTATTTTAGGGACAGATGGCCGTATTGGACAGAATAGTGCAGAAACACGTACAGATTCCATTATGGTTCTAAATGTAAGTGGTAAGGATAAAAAGCTTAAGCTGGTCAGCTTTATGCGAGATAACCTAGTTTATATTGATGGCTATAGTCAAGTCATTAACGGTCAAAAACAATCAGACCATAAGTTAAACTTGGCCTACGAATTGGGGGAACAAGAAGGAAAACAAGGGGCTGAAATGGTACGTAAGGTCCTTAAAGATAACTTTGACCTAGATATCAAATACTATGCCCTTGTCGATTTCCAAGCCTTTGCGACTGCCATTGATACGCTTTTCCCTGACGGTGTGACTATTGATGCCCAATTTTCAACTCTAAATGGAGTTCCAGTTACAGAAGCTACAGTCGGTGATGACTTGCATGCAACAGAAACCGAGTCACCTACACAGACTATTAAAGTCGGAACGCAACAAATGAATGGTTCTACTCTCCTTAACTATGCACGTTTCCGCGATGATGATGAAGGGGACTATGGCCGTACTCGTAGACAGCAACAAGTCATGACGGCTGTCCTACAGCAGATCAAAGATCCTACAAAACTTTTCACAGGTTCAGAAGCACTTGGTAAAGTATTCGCCATGACATCTACAAACCTTCCTTATACCTTCTTATTGACCAACGGATTATCCGTCCTTGAAGGAGGTCAGAACGGTATTGAAAGACTAACAGTCCCGGAACTTGGCGACTGGGTAGATGACTATGATGTCTATGGAGGTCAAGCGCTTCGAGTGGATCAAAAAGCTTACCAGAATAAGCTAGCCCAAATGGGATTCAGATAAAAAATAAAATAAAATCAAAGCTTGAAACGTCTGACTAAATGGGTGTCTCAGGCTTTGATTTTTCACATGGTTAGATGGATTTTTTGGTCATTTTTATGGTATAATGAAATGATGTAATTCTATAGAAGAGGACGAGAAAGAGATGAGTGATTTAAAGGCTATTCAGGCTCGTAGTTTAGAAATGGCTGAATATTTTGTCGCCTTTTGTAAGGAGCATAACTTGCTCTGTTATTTATGTGGCGGAGGTGCTATCGGTGCTTTACGGCATAAGGGTTTCATCCCTTGGGATGATGATTTGGACTTCTTTATGCCCCGCAAGGACTATGAAAAACTAGCAGAGTTATGGCCTCTATATGCGGATGAGCGTTACTTCCTATCAAAGAGTTCTAAAAATTATGTGGACCGTAACCTCTTTATCACCATTCGAGATAAGGAGACGACGTGTATCAAGCCTTATCAACAAGATTTGGATTTACCACACGGCTTGGCTTTGGATGTTCTTCCCTTGGACTACTACCCTAAAAATCCAGCTGAGCGTAAGAAACAAGTCCGTTGGGCGTTGATTTATTCTCTATTTTGTGCACAAACCATTCCAGAAAAGCATGGAGCTCTCATGAAGTGGGGTAGTACCATTTTACTAGGATTAACTCCTAAATCGCTTCGCTATCGTATCTGGAAAAAGGCTGAGAAAGAAATGACCAAGTATGGACCAGCTGAAAGTGATGGCATTACAGAATTATGTTCAGGGCCAGGATACATGAAGAAAAAGTATCCAATTCAGGCCTTTGAAGACAACATCTTCCTACCTTTTGAGGGAACAGAAATGCCTATTCCGGTCGGCTATGATGCTTATCTTAGCACAGCTTTTGGTGACTATATGACACCACCGCCTGCAGACAAGCAAGTACCTCACCACGATGCCATAATAGCAGATATGGATAAGAGCTATACAGAATATATGGGAGAGTATGGTGGATAAGAAGAAAATTCTATTTTTTATGTGGTCTTTCTCCCTAGGAGGCGGTGCCGAAAAAATCCTTTCTACGATTGTTTCAAACTTGGATCCGGAAAAGTATGATATTGATATCCTTGAAATGGAACATTTTGATAAAGGATACGAACCTGTGCCTGAAAATGTGAGAATTTTAAAAGCTTTTCAAGATTATCGTCAACCAAGATGGTTAAGAGCGCTTTTATGGAGATTGAGAATTTGTTTCCCAAGGTTAACAAGACGCTTACTTATAAAAGATCAATATGATGTAGAGGTTTCCTTTACTATTATGAATCCTCCTCTTTTATTTTCTAAACGACAAGAAGTGAAGAAGATTTCTTGGATTCATGGAAGTATTGAAGAATTTTTTACTGATAGTTCGAAGCGTGATTCTCATAGACGACAATTGGATGCTGCTGATAGGATAGTAGGAATTTCAAAGAAAACCAGCAATTCTATCAAAGAAGTTTATCCAGATTACTCACAAAAATTAGTAACAGTCTATAATGGTTACGATTTTGAAAGTATTTTGGAAAAATCAAAAGAAAAGATTGCTATTGAGATAGCTCCTCAGAGTATCTGCACTATTGGCCGCATTGAAGAAAATAAGGGCTCTGACCGAGTAGTAGAAGTTATACGACTTTTGCACCAGCAAGGCAAGAAATACCATCACTACTTTATAGGGGCTGGGGACATGGAAGAGGAGTTGAAAAAACAAGTCAAAGAGTATCAACTTGAGGATTACGTTCATTTTCTTGGGTATCAAAAGAACCCGTATCAGTATCTTTCTAAGATGCAAGTTCTTTTATCCATGTCCAAACAGGAAGGTTTTCCTGGAGTCTATGTTGAAGCCTTGAGTCTGGGTGTCCCCTTTGTGTCTACCAAGGTTGGTGGGGCAGAAGAATTATCTCAGGAAGGGCGATTTGGTAAAATCATTGAAAGCATTCAAGAAGCAGCTCAAGCGATTGATAACTACATGACAGCTGCATCAAGCTTTGATGTCAATGAAGCCAGTCAATTTATTCAGCAATTTACGATTGCTAAACAAATTGAACAAGTAGAAAAACTAATAGAGGAGTAGCATGGAAACTGCATTAATTAGTGTCATTGTTCCAGTCTATAATGTGGCACAATACCTTGAAAAATCAATAGCATCCATTCAGCAACAATCCTATCAAAATCTTGAAATCATTCTCGTTGATGATGGGGCGACAGATGAAAGTGGTCGCTTGTGTGAACAAATTGCTGAACAAGATGAACGAGTTTTGGTTTATCACAAGGAAAATGAAGGCTTGTCTCAAGCTCGAAATGATGGATTGAAGAAAGCCCACGGAGACTATGTTATTTTTATAGATTCGGATGATTATATTCATCCTGAAATGATTGCTAGCTTATATCAACAATTAGTCAAAGAAGATACGGATGTTTCTAGCTGTGGTGTTATGAATGTCTATGCCAATAGTGAGAGTCCGCAAACTGAAAATCAGGATGATTATTTTGTATGTGATACCGAAACATTCCTTAGAGAATATTTAATTGGTGAGAAAATACCTGGTACTATTTGTAACAAACTCATCAAAAAGGAAATTGCAGCACAGTTAACTTTTCCAAAAGGCTTGATTTATGAAGATGCCTACTATCATTTTGAACTCATTAAAGTAGCTAAAAAGTATGTTGTTAATACCAAACCGTACTATTATTATTTCCATCGAGGAGACAGTATTACTACCAAACCATATGCGGAAAAGGACTTAGCCTACATTGATATTTATCAAAGATTTTATACTGAAGTTGTTAAGGAATATCCAAACTTAACAGAAGTAGCTTTCTTTAGACTTGCATATGCACATTTCTTTATCTTGGATAAAATGCTTCTAGATGATAATTTCAAAGGGTTTAAAGACTATCCAAGGATTTGTGGCTATTTAAAAAAACATGCCTTTGCTATTTTCAAAAATACCATTTTTAGAAAAGGAAGACGTATTAGTGCTTTAGCCTTGTCTGTAAATGTAAGATTGTATAGAATACTATTGTTTAAAAATATTGAGCAGTCGAAAAAAATTAATTAGAAAAGGAGGGCTGAGATGGTTGATGGCAAACGAATGTTTCTAACGGTTACGATTCTAAGCTATATCGTAACCATAATAAGCGGAATCACTTATTTGTTTACCAGTAACAACGTAGGACTTCTGACAACTTTGCTTTTGCTCTTAATTAGCAGTCTGCTACTTTGCTGGAATAATATCAAATACTATTTGATTCACTTTATATTCTTTATCACAATTTTTATATTTTTGGTATCCAGACCCACCATTGATTATTTTAGAGATGGAGCGCTAGACACCTATCAACCAATTGCTTATCGATTTGCTTTCCTAGTTGTTATTGTTTCTATCTTAGGATTGACTATAGGTAGCTTTATAGCGAATTATTATCTTGCTCGAAAAAGCAAGGCTCCTGTAAAAGTAGAAAAAACAGTTAATATCAATTATATAAAAAAATTACGTTTTGTTTCATTGAGTGTATTTTTACTCACCTATCCATTTTATTTTCTTAGACTATTTGAGCGCTTGCTATACCGTTTGCAAACTTCTTATTACAATTATTATGCAAATTTTGAAAGCCAATTGCCCTACTTTACCTATATCTTATCGACTTTCACGGTTTATGCCATGTGTGTTTACTTAGCAACCAAACCTAAAAAGTCACATGCGACAATGGTTTTAGTTGCCTATATCGTGGCTAACTTGATTCACTTAGTAATTGGTACTAGAAATCCCTTTATTCTAAGTTTGATTTTTGCCTTTGTTTACTACTTTATGCGTGAACAAACGGAGAAAGGTAAATGGATTGGTTTCAAAGAAAAAATGGCTATTTATCTTGGAACACCTTTTCTCATGCTTGCGATGGGAGCATTAAACTATGTTCGTGATAACGCTCAAGTATCCCATAGTGGAGTTTTTGATTTATTACTCGATTTCATTTATAAACAAGGAACTAGTTTTGGAGTTTTAGCGAGAGGATTCCTGTACAATAGTAGTCTTCCTTATAGAGACTTCCGAAATTTCACTTTTGGTCCGGTTGTTGACTATTTTGCGAGAGGTAGTATCGGAATCATATTTGGTGCCAAACCATTTGAACATACGACAAATAGTATTGAACTAGCGATTGATAGTAATAGTTATGCCCACAATCTGTCCTATCTCGTTCTAAACAAAGAATATCTAAGAGGCCATGGTATTGGAAGTAGTTATATCATGGAATTGTATACTGATTATGGTATGTTGGGACTATTTCTACTAAGTATCTTACTTGGTATGCTCTTTATAGCTATGTTGCAAGTGGCATATCGCTCAAGAACAATCTTATTTGCATTATCTTTGCTAATCTTGAATAATTTATTCTTTATGCCTAGAAGTAGCTTTTCAGAGAGTTTCTTTAATCTTTTTACAATGCAATTCTGGGGAATTGTTCTTATTATCATTTTCGTGGCAAAAATGCTTACAAAAGAAAATCATCACTTAATCAAAAAAGGGGAAATACATGTTTGAACATTATTCTGTAGCTGATTTGTTCGCAAATCTTTATAAAAAACGTAAAGTGAATTTGCTAGCTTTACTAGCCTTATTTGCTCTCATAGCTGTACCATTTACTTTAAAAGCTGTAAAAAATAAAAATACAGTCAAAGATTCTACTAGTTATTCTACTTATATCACCTATAAGATAACTGCTCCAGAAACATCATCAAAAACAATTTTGAATCATCAAGTTGGTGGCTATAGTGACTTCTATGCAAAACTAATTGATGGTAATCTCAATGGCGCCTTTCTTTTCAATGATGTTGATTCTGATAAGATGAAAGAAATTGCAAAAGATTTAGATACTACAGAAACAGCATTGAAGAATTCTGCAAGTGACTATTGGACAAAAAAATTAACGATTAACCCATTGATTGATGATGCAGGTGTAACTGTTAAAATTTTAACTCCAAGTAAGGAAGTGAATGATTTCCTTGAAAGCAAGTTTGATTCATTGATTGACAAATTTAAGTCTATCTATACAGACGTTAAGATTGAAAAACTTGAAACAGTTAACTCTAAAGAATTGACTCCGAATGGAGAAGTTGCTCTTGGCTTTAACTTGAAAAATCTTATCTTACGCTTAGTGATTATTGGTATTCTCTGTGTCATCTTGGTTATCTTGGCAAATGTTCTAGTATATCTTTTCAATCCAACTATTAATCGTGCAGGTGATTTTTCAGTTTATCAAGTAGACTTGGTTTCAACTATTACCACTGTTGAAAATCTTTCTGAACTATTGAGTTACAAGTGTCAAGGTCAACCCCTAGCAATCGTAAGTTCAGATAATCGTATTTTGAATAAATTACAAGCAGAATACAAATTGAATCTTGAAGGAGTTCAGTTTGTCAATTTGAAAAATGTCAAGGATCTTTTAGCATTTGAAAATATTTTATTCGTAGAAGAATATGGTGTCACTCGCTATAAAAAATTTGAAGAAAGTATGCAAGAAGTGAGAAATTTAAATCGTTTAGTTTTAGGTGTGATTTCTTTTGCGCTCTAATGATTTGATATACATAAAGAATTAAAAATCATCCAAAGCAAAGGAGGACTCGAATAGTCCTCCTTTGTCTTTGGGAAAAATTCAGATTTGACAGAATGATGTAGAAAGGACTTCCTAGAGGATTTGGATAAGATTTCGTCAGGGAGGGACAAACATGGCTTGAGGAACAGATTTCCCAGCCAAATAGGTTTTTTAACTAACTTTATGATATAATAAATCAACGAGGTAAATTGAATGAAAAGTATAAAATTAAATGCCCTGGCTTATATGGGTATTCGTGTTTTAAATATTATTTTCCCAATTTTGACGGGTACTTATGTTGCGCGTGTTCTAGATCGAACAGACTATGGTTATTTCAACTCTGTTGATACCATCCTGTCTTTTTTCTTACCCTTTGCAACCTATGGAGTCTATAATTACGGCCTTCGAGCTATTAGTAATGTAAAAGATAATAAGAAGGAATTAAATAAAGTCTTTTCAAGTCTTTTTTATTTGTGTGTAGCTTGTACGATTATTACAAGTGCCGTCTATCTTTTATCATATCCTTTATTCTTTAATAGTAATCCTGTCATCAAAAAGATTTTTTTGGTAATGGGGGTGCAACTTATTGCGCAAATATTCTCAATCGAATGGGTGAATGAAGCGCTTGAGAATTATAGTTTTTTATTTTATAAAACAGCATTCATCCGCATTCTCATGCTGGTATCCATCTTTGTGTTTGTAAAAAATGAACATGATATTGTGATTTATACACTGATTATGAGTCTTTCAACTCTGATCAATTACCTCATTAGTTATTTTTGGATAAAAAGAGACATTAAGTTTGTAAAGGTTTCTTTGGGGGAATTTAAACCTCTCTTTCTTCCTTTGACAGCCATGCTAATCTTTGCAAATGCCAATATGTTATTCACCTTCCTTGATCGACTCTTTTTGGTAAAAACCGGAGTTGATGTAAATGTCAGTTATTATACGATGGCACAACGGATTGTAACGGTTATCGCAGGTGTTGTTACAGGTGCGATTGGAGTCAGTGTTCCTCGCTTGAGCTACTATCTAGGTATTGGAAAAAAAGAAGAGTATGTAAATTTGGTGAATCGAGGAAGTCGCATTTTCAACTTCTTCATCATTCCACTTAGTTTCGGGTTGATGATTTTAGGGCCAAATGCAATCCTTTTGTATGGTAGTGAGAAGTATATTGGTGGTGGCATATTGACATCCCTCTTTGCTTTTCGTACCATTATCCTTGCCCTAGATACTATTTTAGGCTCTCAAATTCTCTTTACAAATGGATTTGAAAAAAGAATTACAGTTTATACCTTATTTGCAGGTGGACTAAACCTAGTTCTTGATAGTCTCCTCTACTTTAATAGCATTATTACACCGGAGTATTATTTGATTACGACGATGTTATCGGAAAGTTTTCTCCTAATACTTTACGTTATCTTTATTCATAAGACCAAGCTCATTAATCTAGGACATATCTTCAAATATACGGTGCGTTATTCTCTTTTCGCACTGACATTTGTCCCAATCTATTTTTTAGTTAATGTTGTTTATCCGGTCAAGATGGTTATCAACCTACCTTTCTTAATCAATATGGTGATCATCATGGCCTTATCAGCTCTTAGCTATATTGCTTTACTCGTTTGGACCAAAGATAGTATCTTTTATGAATTTTTAGGTCATGTCATCTCGCTCAAAAAACGTATTAAAAAATCTTAGGAGGAATAGATGAGAAGATTAAGTATAGAAGAGGCTAAACAAATTGAACTCGATATTTTAGCTTTTATTGACTCGTTTTGTAAAAAGTATGATATTGATTATTTTATCAATTATGGCACCCTGATTGGAGCTATTCGTCACAAGGGTTTTATCCCCTGGGATGATGATATAGACCTCTCTATGACACGTGAAAACTACGAACGTTTTATCCAGTTATTCACTAAAGAACAATCGAAATATAAGATTTTAGCCTTAGAAACTGATGATCGCTATTATAATAATTTTATTAAGGTTGTAGATTCAACAACAAAGATAGTGGATACACGAAATACTAAAACGTATGATTCTGGAATTTTCATTGATATTTTTCCAATGGATTCTTTCAACAATCCTAAAGTTATCGATGTTTGCTATAAGTTGGAAAGTTTTAAATTATTATCCTTTAGTAAGCATAAGAATATTGTTTATGGAGATAGTAAGTTAAAAGACTTGATTCGTTCCTTCTTCTGGTTTATCCTTCGTCCTATTTCTCCACGTTATTTCGCGAGTCAAATTGAACAGCAAATTCAAAAGTATAGGGTAAAAGATGGTAAATATATCGCTTTTATTCCTTCCAAATTTAAGGAAAAAGAAGTCTTTGCCAAAGAAGTATTTGAAGATTTGATTGAAGTTCCTTTTGAACATTTATTGCTTTCAGCACCGAAACAATACGATGCTATTTTGAAGCAGTATTATGGTGAATATATGACTCTCCCACCAAAAGAAAAACAGTTTTATAGTCACGAATTTGAAGCCTATAAATTGGAGGATTAAATGCAGTACTTAGAAAAAAATGAGATTAAAGAAATTCAACTAGGTATTTTGGACTATGTTGATGAAATTTGTAAAAAAAATGACATTCCTTATTTCCTTAGCTATGGAACCATGTTGGGAGCTGTTCGTCATAAGGGAATGATTCCTTGGGATGATGATATCGATATTTCACTGTATAGAAAAGACTATGAGCGTCTATTAAAAGCGATTGAGGAAGACCAACATCCTGTATATCGAGTCCTTTCCTACGATACTTCTTCATGGTATTTCCATAATTTTGCAGCTGTTTTAGATACAACAACAGTTATTGAAGATAACGTAAAATACAAGCGTCATGATACAAGTTTGTTCATTGATGTTTTTCCGATTGATCAATTTTCAGATTTGAGTATCGTTGACAAGAGCTATAAATATGTTGCCTTGCGTCAGCTTGCCTATATCAAAAAAGAACGTGCTGTTCATGGAGATAGCAAATTAAAAGACTTCCTCCGTTTGTGTACATGGTATCCTCTTAGGCTTGTTAATCCGAGATATTTCTATAAGAAAATAGATCAATTAGTTAAAAATAGTGTGACAGAAAATCCTGCTTATGAAGGAGCTGTTGGAGTTGACAAAGAAGGAATGAAAGGTGTTTTTCCAATAGATACTTATAAAGAATTAATTTTAACAGAGTTTGAAGGAAGAATGATGCCAATTCCTAAAAACTATGATGCCTTTCTAACACAGATGTATGGTGATTATATGACTCCGCCATCAAAAGAAATGCAGGAATGGTACAGCCATGGTATAAAAGCTTATCGAAAATAATCATTGCCTAAACTTTTATAAATAGAAAAGTTAACAGAATACTCAATTAAATAAAGAGAAGTATAATTTATATGAATAATTTAAAAATAAACAATCTAGTATTATACAGTTGTTTTCTATATACCTTAGTGATACTAACTTTATCAAAACCTGTTTTTGCTGATACTATTTCTACTGGTGGAGGTAATAAGATTCATTTTATTAATTTGAAATCAAAGTCAGGAAGTGATGCTATTCTCTTAGAAAGCAATGGACATTTTGGTTTAATTGATGTGGGTGAAGACTATGATTTTCCAGATGGAAGTAATCTACTCTATCCAGACCGTTGGGGAATTAGTAGGGAGAATGAAGACACAATAGAGGACAGACTTTTCCGACATTTAAAACAAGTTGGTGTTAAAAAATTAGATTTTGTTTTAGGAACCCATGTTCATAGTGATCATATTGGTACTGCAGATGAAGTTTTAAAACGCTACCCTGTTGACAGATTTTATCTCAAAAAATATTCAGACGAACGTATTACAACACAGTGGAGATTGTGGGATAATCTCTATAACTATGATAATGCAGTGAGAACAGCTCTAGAACGTGGTGTAACTCTTATCCAAGATATTTCTGATAAGGATAGTCATTTTAAATTGGGCAATATGGATATTCAACTATACAATTATAAAAATGAGTATGGTCCTGATGGGAAATTAAAAAGAGTCTATGATGATAACTCTAACTCAATTGTCGCGGTAGTGAATGTAGCAGGCAAGAAAATATATCTAGGTGGAGACTTAGATAATGATCAGGGTGCTGAAGATAGATTAGGTCCTGTAATTGGTAAAGTAGATATGATGAAATGGAATCATCATTTTGATGCTACAATTTCAAACACAGTTAACTTTATTGAAAATCTGTCACCGAGCATAGTTGTTCAAACAAGTGGATCAGATATCAATCGTCAATCAACAACTAATTTGCTCCGAGAAAAAAATATACAAACAATCAAGGCTTATAGTAAGACCAAAGATGCGACAGTATTTGATATTAGCGATAGTGGTTTTTCCAATGTATCAGATTCTTTCCCTGATATTCCCACAGTATCAGAAAAGTGGTATAAGGAAGATGGCTACTGGAAATATCGTCTATCTGATAATCAAATGGCTATCGGATGGAAAAAAATTAATGGGGTCTACTATTTCTTTAATGGACAAGGTCAAATGCAGGCTGATAGATGGCTTCATCTGAAAGATTCTAAAGAAAAAATAGATGGAAACTGGTACTACCTCAAGAAAGATGGAAGCATGCAGGAATCAGGTTGGTTTAAACATGATGGGGCTTGGTACTATATCACATGGTCTGGTGCTAGAACATACAATGAACTAGCTGAAATTGGTGGTCAAAAATATCTCTTTGATAAAGATGGTAAAATGCTGACTGGCTTACAAGTCTTTAATGGTAAGAAGATGCTCTTTGCAAGTAGTGGCGCTCTTCAAACAGAAGGTGGCGCATCTAGTTGGCAAAAGCAAGGTTCAAGCTGGTATTATTATGATGAAGATGGTATTCGAACAGTTGGTAAAAAGAATATCAACGGCACTACCTATTACTTTAATCAAAATGGTATCATGCAAACTGGTTGGGTCTTAATTGAGGGGCATTGGAACTATTTTGCTAGTTCCGGTGCTATGAAAACTGGCTGGGTCAAGGATAAAGATACTTGGTACTACTTAGATAAAGAAGGTGTCATGCTAACAGGCCTTCAAGAGATTAATGGTTCTCGCTATTATCTCAATGCAAGTGGCGCTATGCAGACAGGTTGGAAATGGCTCAATAACCATTATTACTACTTCGTAAGCAGTGGTGCGATGAAGACAGGTTGGCTCAAAGATAAGGACATCTGGTATTATCTAGATAAAGAGGGTGTCATGTTAACAGGCCTTCAAGAGATTGATGGTTCCCGTTATTACCTGAACGCAAGTGGCGCTATGCAGACAGGTTGGAAATGGCTTGATAACCATTATTATTACTTCACAGGAAGTGGTGCCATGAAGACAGGTTGGTTCAAAGATAAAGGTCTTTGGTACTATCTCAATCCAGAGGATGGTATCATGCTAACAGGCCTTCAAGAGATTGATGGTTCCCGTTATTACCTCAATGCAAGTGGCGCTATGCAGACAGGCTGGAAATGGCTTGATAACCATTATTATTACTTCACAGGAAGTGGTGCCATGAAGACTGGTTGGTTCAAAGACAAAGGTCTTTGGTACTATCTAGACAAGGATGGTATCATGCTAACAGGCCTTCAAGAGATAAATGGAGCCAGCTATTATCTCAATGCAAGTGGTGCTATGGAAACTGGTTGGCAACAACTGAATGGTAACTGGTACTATTTCCAAACAAATGGTTCTCTCCTAAGAAATGGAACAAGTCCTGACGGATACAAGCTCAACGCAGATGGAATTTGGACGACTGTTACAACCGAGGTAACAACTCAGGAACAAACAGTGGCAAATAGTCAGGGGCACATTTTCGAAACAACAGAAGTAGAGAGAATTCAACAAACAGAAAGCTCATCTGTAACGTCTGAGGAAAAAAATCAATCTACTGAACCTAAGACACAAGCGAGCCAAGAGAAGAATTAAGTTTCTAAATGAATTTTAATTAAATTTTTCTATAATAAAAACACCTATAAAGCTTAAGCTTTATAGGTGTTTTGTTAACTTCGTTTGATTTTAGCACGAACTAGATTTAGTGCATAGTGAAGTGTTTTATCTTTGATAACAAAGAATTCTAAATCATAATTAGTGTTCTATACTAGATGTCAATGAACATTCCAACGCCATTCTTTTGATAAAATCATTTAAATCTTGTATAATAGATAGAACTGAAAGTATGAGGTTACGAACTATGAAAATGAAACAAATCAGTGATACGACTTTGAAAATCACGATGTCTTTAGAAGATTTGATGGATCGTGGAATGGAAATCGCAGACTTTCTCGTTCCACAAGAAAAAACAGAAGAGTTCTTCTACGCCATTTTGGATGAGTTAGAAATGCCAGACAGTTTCTTGGATACAGGTATGCTTAGCTTCCGAGTGACACCGAAGCCTGATAAGGTCGACGTCTTTGTAACCAAGTCTAAGATTGACCAAAATTTGGATTTTGAGGATTTGGCAGACCTTCCTGATATGGATGAACTAGCAAAAATGTCTCCAGATGAGTTTTTGAAAACATTGGAAAAAACCATGGTAGAGAAAACTAAAGAAGACATTGAAGCTATCCAATCTCTAGAGCAGGTTGAAAAAGAAGAGGAAGCGGCGATTGATGAAATTTCTGAGGTAGATGAAGGGAAAAGAGAACCTTATATCTACTACATCCTACGCTTTGACGACTTAACTAGTTTGGTTTCTTTTGCGAAAACAGTTGATTACCAAATGGAGACTTCAGAACTTTACAAAATGAACGACCAATACTATCTAACAGTTTTGGTTGATGTAGAAGATCATCCAAGTCTTTATCCAGCTTGGTTATTGGCTCGCATGCGTGAGTTTGCAGATGATAGTGATATCAGCCGTTCAGTTCTCCAAGAATACGGTCAAATCATCATCAATCACGATGCCATCCAAGGACTCCAAAAAGTTTGAAGTATTTAAAAAAAGACAGAGAAATAGAATTCTCTGTTTTTTTGTTTTAGATTTGGATTTGATTAGGCTTAGACTATACGATAATTTTTGTAAACTCAATTGAGGTGCTATAGATAAATACTTTCTATCACGTCACTTAGCTTGCTATAATGCTGAAAAAACGGTATGATAGAATGATGTAAGTGAGGTGAACTATGGACCAAGTAAGGATACAAAGAGAGGTAGAGGAAATCCTTGAGGATGTACTAGCTAAAGCTTGTCTGCATGAAGGATCTATCTTCGTTTTAGGGCTTTCTTCTAGTGAAGTGATAGGAGGACATATTGGAAAAGCCTCCAGTCAAGAAATTGGGGAATTAATTGTTCAAAAAATCTTAGAAATCTTGTCAGCCAGAGGAATCCACCTAGCAGTTCAAGGGTGCGAACATGTTAATCGGGCCTTGGTAGTAGAACGAGAGGTTGCAATCAAATACAATCTTGAGATTGTTAGTGTTCTTCCGACACTGAACGCTGGAGGATCAGGTCAATTGGCGGCATTTCGGTATATGAAAGACCCAGTTGAAGTCGAATTTATAAAAGCAGATGCGGGCCTAGATATTGGTGACACTTCTATAGGCATGCATGTCAAACATGTTCAGGTGCCTATTCGACCAATTTTGAAAGAGATTGGTCAAGCTCATGTAACTGCACTTGCAAGTCGTCCCAAACTTATTGGAGGAGCGCGTGCTCAATACCCACAAGATTATATTAGGAAATTGTAAAATGGAAAAGAAACATATTGAAAAGGTTATAAAATATTCTATTAGAAAGTTTTCTGTTGGAGTCGGTTCTGCTGTCATCGGAGCCGTACTTTTCGGTGCTAACAACCTCTTACTTGATCAAGTAGCAGCTAATGAAGTTTGTGAGCCAAATCAGGTACACTATCGTTATTTAGCAGAGCAAGAGCTGACAGAAGCTGAAAAAGGCCTTATTCATAAGGAACTTCCTTCTGATTTAAAACAAGATGATGTTGTTTATCTTGTCTATAGAAAAAAAGAAGTTCATACACAATATCTACCAAATACTGGAAGTAAAGAGCTAGGTCTTGTTGGTCTTGGTTTTGCAACAGCTTCATTAGCTGTACTAGTGTTCTCTAAGAAGCGACCTAATAAGATAGCAGGCATTCTTTTTATTGGCGCACTTGGAGGTAGCTACTTCATTCCTCAGACTATTCAAGCTTTTGAAAATCAAATTCTTTTATCTTATAACCAAACAATTTCTGCTTGTAGTCAAGAAGATTTAGCCAACGGAGTTATTCAAATTGATGGATATGAATATGTTGGTTACTTCAAAGAAGCTGATTTGAAGGTTTCAATACCTGAAAATAATCAAGACAATAACTTGATTACAGATAAAGTGACACAAGAAGCTCGTGAAGGCGAATCACTTGTTCAACCAGAGCTTCCAACCTACAGAGAAGAGACTACAACTACAGTATCACAGGGAGAAACTCAAGGAAGCGAATCTCTCGTTCAACCAGAACCTCCTGTTCATACAAGTGAAGAAACAACAGAGAGCACCCAAGAAGAAGCTCCTATTGGTGAATCCCCTGTCAAACCAGAGTCTCCAGCCCAACCAGAGAATAGTACGGCCAAGGGCACTCAAGAAGAAGGTCATGTAGGCGAATCACCAATCCAACCGGAATTACCAGCCTATACAGGAGAAGTAACAGCCAAGGGCACTCAAGAAGAAGGTCATGTAGGCGAATCACCAATCCAACCTGAACTCCCTGCCTATACAGATGAAGTAACAGCTAAAGGTACTCAGGAAGAGGGACACGAAGGTGAACCTCTCATTCAACCTAGCTTGCCAGAATACACTGTGACAGAGTCAACTGTGACAGAAACAGAAACTGTTACAATTCCATATTCTACAGAATACCTATCGGATCCTAATCGCTATACAGACGAAGAAAGTGTTGTTCAAAAGGGTGAAACTGGTAGTCAACTCATACATCGTGTCTATAAAACTGTAGATGGGGAGAAAGTTGGCGAAGCTATCACCACTAGTACGGAAATTGTTAAAGCTCCTGTAGCTGAAAAAATCAGTCGCGGAACCAAACCAATTGAAGGCCAAACCGAAGAAGTTTCTATTGAAGAAGTTCCTTTTAAAACGATAATGGAACAAGATTCGAGTTTACTCAAGGGAACTGAAACAGTTGCTCAGGTAGGTAAGAATGGTACGAAGAAAATTACCAAAGTTTACAAGACTATCAAGGGTGTGAAAACTGCAGATGCACCTACTGTTTCAGAAGAAGTTCTTGAACAGGCACAAGACCACATTATCAAAAAAGGTACTAAGGAATTAGAAAAACCTACTCTAACATTAACTAAAGTTGATACAGAAGAATTGAATCGAAGTGCAAAAGCAACTTATAGCCTTAAAAAACCAGATGGAGTGACTATCAAGTCTATTCAAGCAGTGTTGAAAAAAGGCGATCAAGTTATTAAGACATTTGCTATTTCAGAGTCTAATCTTGCGACAGCTTTAGCTGATTTAGATTATTACAAGGATTATACACTTGCGACGACTATGGTGTATGATCGTGGTAATGGTGACGAAGAAGAAATTCTTAAGGAAGAGCCACTGAGAATCGACCTTAAAAAAGTTGAAGTCAAAAATATTAAGGAAACAAGCTTAATCAGTGTGGATGACCAAGGTAATGAGACCGATAGTAGTCTCTTGTCCGAGAAACCATCGAATGTTAAGCCTTACTACTTAAAAGTTACGACTTACGATAACAAGGTTACGAAACTAGCTGTTGATAAAATCGAAGAAGTTACTGTAGATGGAAATAAACTATACAAAGTAACTGCTAAGGCACCTGATTTGATTCAACGTACTGCAGAAAATCGTTTCACTGAAGAGTATGTACACTATTTGCCTAAGCCAAAAGCTCATGAAGGTGATGTGTATTACGACTTTAATGAACTTGTAAAAGCTATGCAAGCGAATCCTACTGGTACCTTTAAGCTTGGTAGCAATATGAATGCTAATAATGTACCACCGGCTGGCAAATCTTATGTAACCAATGCCTTTAAAGGTTCATTAGGAAGTACTGATGGTAATAGATTTGCTATTCATAATATCACTAGACCATTATTTGGAAACATTGAAGGTGGTTCTGTTAAGGATCTCTTACTAGAGAATGTCAATATTGATATGCCTGGAGTTGATCGAGTAGCTCCAATCGCAGGTGTTATCAAAAACAATGCAACTATTGAAAATGTCAAAGTAACCGGAAGTGTTGTCGGTAACAATGATGTAGCTGGTATTATCAATAAAATTGATGGTAGTGGAAAAGTAAGTAATGTCGCCTTTATCGGTAAACTTCACGCTGCTGGCAATAGAGGGGGCTATTTAGCTGGTATTCTTGGTGAAAACTGGAAGGGTGTTGTTGAGAAAGCATACGTTGATGCTGAGATCACTGGTAATAAAGCAAAAGCTGCAGGACTAGTCTATTCATCTCAAAATGGTGCTAATAACTACACGGTCGGTACAGAAGGGGTCCTAAGAAATTCAGTTGCTAAAGGTTCTATCGAACTGAAAGAAGCTGTTCAGTCTGGTGGATTGCTGGGTACCAACTGGGCCTTAGGTGCTATTGAAGACAATATCACCATGATGAAAGTCAAAACAGGTGAGATGGTGTTTGGTCACTCGGATATTGATGCTGACGACTACTTCACATATTCAAGAACCAAACGTAATTATAGTGTTGATGACGTGAGTGAAGGTAAAAAATCCTTTAACAACTCCCGTAAAATTCCAAGTATCTCACTGGAAGAAGCCGAGAAGAAAATTGAAGTAATGGGAATCACTGCTGATAAATTTACCAGCAGCAAACCTGTTGAAGACAAGCTTAATAACAGTCTAAACAAAGACGGTCAGTACAAAGCAATTGATAGTTATGACGCGACTCGTGAGATAGCTTACCGTAATATCGCAAAACTTCAACCTTTCTATAATAAAGAGTGGATTGTAGACCAAGGTAATAAATTAGCTGCAGGAAGTCCTCTCTTGACTAAAGAAGTATTGTCTGTAACTGCTATGAAAGGCAATACCTTTGTTACGGAATTAGCTGATGCTGATCATATTATGATCCACTATGCAGATAAGACAAAAGATATCTTTACCATCTCACCTAAAGATTCAAAAGTGAAACAAGTGAAAGAGTATGGTATTGCAGAACTTGGTGAAGTTGTTTATACTCCGAATATGGTTGACAAGGACCGTCGTGATCTCATCAATGCTATTGTTGAAAAATTGAGTCCTGTGGAATTACAATCTGACCCAATCTACACGCACCTTGGTAGAACTGGTCCAAACAAAGTTAATGCTATTAAGAACCTTTATCTTGAAGAAACCTTCAAAGAAGTTAAGGATAATCTTACTAAATTTGTGAAACAGTTAGTTGAAAATGAGGATCATCAATTAAACACAGATGAGGCTGCTAAACGTGCCTTGATCAAGAAGATTGATGACAACAAGGCAGCGGTTCTTCTTGGTTTGTCTTACCTTAACCGTTATTACGGAGTGAAGTTTGATGATTTCAATATCAAGCAACTCATGTTGTTCAAGCCAGACTTCTATGGTAAGAATGTAAGTGTATTAGACTTCTTGATTAAGATTGGTTCTAAAGAAAATAACATTAAAGGTGATAGAACTTTAGAAGCTTATCGCGAAGCTATCGGTGGAGTTATCGGTATCGACGAGTTAAACAGTTTCTTAGACTATAATATGCGTCTATTCACAGAAGACAAAGACCTAAATGATTGGTTTATCAAAGCAACTAAAGATAATGTCTATATCGTGGAACCAAAAACAACAAATCCTGATTTTGCAGATAAGAAACATAGAGCTTACGAAGGCTTAAATAACGATATGCATGGCAAGATGATTTTACCTCTCTTGAACTTAAAAGATGCCCATATGTTCTTGATTTCAACATATAATACCATGGCCTACAGTTCATTTGAAAAATATGGTAAGAATACTGAAGCAGAGCGTAATGCCTTCAAAGATGAAATTGATAAGGTTGCTAAAGGACAACAGAATTATCTAGATTTCTGGTCACGTCTATCATTAGATAAAGTACGTAATCAGCTCTTGAAGAGCAATAATATGGTTCCAACACCTGTACTGGACAACCAGAATTATAAAGGCATTAGTACTGATCGTTATGGCCATACAAACAGTGGTAAAGATGTGGCACCTATCCGTGAATTGTATGGACCTACAGACCGTTACCATGCGACTGATTGGCGTATGGGAGCTGTTGCTCGCGTTTATGCGAATCCATATAAGGATGATTCTGTCTTCTTTATGGTGACGGATATGGTTAGTGATTTTGGGGTATCTGCCTTCACTCACGAAACGACTCACGTAAATGACCGAATGGTTTATCTAGGTGGCTCAAGACACCGTGAAGGAACAGATCTTGAAGCATTTGCTCAAGGAATGTTACAAACCCCGTCAGTATCAAATCCAAATGGTGAATACAAAGCCCTAGGTCTCAACATGGCTTATGAACGTCCAAACGATGGAAATCAATGGTATAACACTAATCCAAATGACCTTAAATCACGTGACGAAATTGATCGTTACATGAAGGGCTATAATGACACTCTCATGCTTCTAGATTATCTTGAAGGAGAAGCTGTCCTCAATAAAACAAATCAAGATTTAAACAATGCTTGGTTCAAGAAAGTAGACAGACAGTACCGAGGAAACAATACAAAGAATCAATTCGATAAGGTTCGACCTTTAAGTGATGAGGAAAAGGCTATTCCTTTACGCACAGTGGATGACTTAATTACGAACAACTTCATGACCAACCGTGGTCCAGGTAATAGAGTTTATAATCCATCTGACTTTGATTCTGCTTATGTGACTGTACCGATGATGACAGGTATCTATGGTGGAAATACCAGTGAAGGTGCTCCTGGAGCTATGTCATTCAAACATAATACTTTTAGAATCTGGGGTTACTATGGCTACGAAAAAGGCTTCTTAAACTATGCTTCTAACATGCTAAAAGCTGAATCTAAAAAAGCTGGTAAAGATACTCTAGGTGATGACTTCATCATTAAGAAGATTTCTGAAGGGAAATTCAACAATCTCGAAGATTGGAAGAAAGCTTACTTCGAAGAAGTAGTGAATAACGCTAAAAAAGGAATTCAGTCTATTGAAATCGATGGTAAAACATACAATAGTTATGAAGACTTGAAACGAGCATTTGCTGAAGCAGTTGATAAAGATAAGACCACTCTAAGTAAGGGCTCTGTCAAATTTGATAACACCGTATCACTTAAAGAAAAACTCTTTAAGAAACTTCTTCAACAAACAGATAGCTTTAAATCTTCTATCTTTAGATAATTAATGGACTCTCATCTGCTAAGCAGGTGAGAGTTTTTTGGTTGCAAGGGTTTTAAGAATTTTCCAAACAGATTTCAAGTATTTTTAGTATAGTAGGTATATAATAGAGCTATAATACAATTTCTATATTCATATGAGGAGTGAGAAAGATGATAAAGATGAAAAAATGGCAAGCAACTGTATTGGTCTGCGCTAGTCTACTCTGTCTGTCAGCTTGTAACAATCAGATGGGGAGCCAGGCTGATAAGCAAAATGAAGACAAACAAGCGCAAGTTAGCTCTCAAACTGCAAAAAAAGGGGAAGAAGTTCCAGACTTTGAACTCACGGGAGTTGATGGTAAAACGTATCACCTATCAGATTACAAAGGCAAAAAAGTCTATCTCAAATTTTGGGCTTCATGGTGTTCTATTTGTCTAGCCAGCCTCCCTGATACCGATGAACTGGCAAAAGAAGCTGGCGATGACTTTGTAATCTTGACAGTTGTTTCTCCTGGTCAAAAAGGGGAACAAGCAGAAGAAGCCTTCAAAAAATGGTATCAAGGCTTGGACTATAAAAATCTCCCTGTCCTTTTAGACCCTTCGGGAAAACTCTTAGCAAGTTACGGAGTCCGTTCTTATCCAACTCAGGCCTTTATTGATAAAGAAGGCAAACTAGTTAAGACCCAGCCAGGCTTTATGGATAAGGCAAGTATTTTAGAAAGTCTGAAAAGCATAGATTAGAGGTTACTCATGAATGATAAATTAAAAATAATCTTATTGATTGGAATCATTATTTTCCTTATCCTAGGAGTTTTATTTCTTTTGGAAAAAAGAAGCGCAAGCTACACTGATACTTCTCAAATTGAGAAGGCAGCTGTTAGCCAAGGTCAAGGTATTAAGAAAAAAACTGTGCCAGATAAAGATGCTGACTTACATGAAATATATCTAGCGGGAGGCTGTTTCTGGGGAGTTGAAGAGTATTTTTCACGAGTAGCTGGTGTGACAGATGCTGTTTCTGGCTATGCGAATGGCAGAGGAGAAACAACCCAGTATGAATTGATCGGCCAAACAGGCCATGCTGAGACTGTTCATGTGACCTACGATGCCAATCAAATTTCTCTAAAAGAGATCTTGCTCCATTATTTCCGCATTATCAATCCAATCAGCAAGAATAAGCAAGGAAATGATGTGGGGACTCAGTACAGAACGGGAGTCTACTATAAGGACGATCAGGACCTAGAAGTCATCAATCAAGTCTTTGAGCAAGTTGCTCAAAAGTATGACCAGCCTCTAGCAGTTGAAAAGGAAGCCTTAAGAAATTTTATCGTGGCTGAGGACTATCACCAAGATTACCTCCAGAAAAATCCAAATGGATACTGCCATATCAATGTCAATCAAGCAGCCTATCCTGTTATTGATGCGAGTAAATATCCAAAACCAAGTAACGAT
The DNA here is from genome assembly GCF_964243025.1 of Streptococcus infantis. Classification (GTDB taxonomy): domain Bacteria; phylum Bacillota; class Bacilli; order Lactobacillales; family Streptococcaceae; genus Streptococcus; species Streptococcus infantis_N. The sequence goes on along the minus strand of NZ_CAXTDJ010000002.1, from coordinate 3,926 downwards.
GAATTGAAAAAACTTCTCTCTCCAGAGGAGTATGCTGTGACTCAAAACGGTCAAACAGAACGCGCCTTTTCAAATCGTTACTGGGATAAATTTGAAGCAGGTCTTTATGTAGATGTAGCGACAGGTGAACCTCTTTTTTCTTCGAAAGATAAATTTGAATCGGGTTGTGGTTGGCCAAGCTTTACCCAGCCTATCAGTCCAGATGTTGCGACCTATAAGGAAGACAAATCATATAATATGGTCAGAACAGAAGTCAGAAGTAGAACTGGTGATTCCCATCTGGGACATGTCTTTACAGACGGACCTCAGGACAAGGGGGGACTTCGCTATTGTATTAACAGCCTGTCTATCCGTTTTATTCCAAAGGATCAAATGGAAGAAAAAGGGTACGGTTACTTGTTAGATTATGTTGAGTGAACGTGATATTCTTAAAAAGAGTTTACTAAAAATGTTTTAGATTCATATTTGATTTTTTTAGAAGTGTTGACTTTAATATTTGAAGTCTAATTGCTCTTGAATAAAGTTATTTTTAAATAAAAGAAAAAAATTATCAAAAAACGATAAAAAAGTGTTGCATTTCAAAAAAATTATGCTATACTAGATATATCGATAAACAATAATAAGTTTTCGAGTAGTAACAAAAAGAGCTCATTTGTTGCTAAAACTAAAAATATTTTATAAAAGAGGAAATCATCATGAAAAAAACTACATCAACTAAAATCGTAAACGTTACTAAATCACTTGTTATACTAGGCTCTAATTTCGGAATCTTTACCCTCAGTTTCTTTAGTATCGCATCATTAGTCCTTCTCCTTGGTCAATTTGATATCAGTCAGTTAATGCCTGAAGGTGGGGAGGTAACAAGGTCAGGCTACGAAGCGTGGGGAGGGGTTAATGCCTTTGTTCTAACCTTTGTTGCTGGTAATACACTTCTGACTTATGGACTTATCAAATTAAAACAGTTTGCTAAGGACTTTAAAGAAAGCGATCTTTTTGAAAATACAACCATTTCATTCTTGAAAAAGGGTGCAGTTTTAATGACACTTGTAGGAGCAATCCAAGGTATTACAGAACTTATTCTTAACCCAGCTCATATTATTTTTAACTTCTCGATTGCAGCATTTTTGTTTATTGCTAGCTTAGTGCTTACTTCTATCAAAAATCAATTTTCAGATAAAGTAGCATAAGACATGTACGTAACACTTACTAATATTATATAATATAGTAGAGATTAGAAACGAGGTTTTGAAATTAATGTCTAAGAAAAATTCCTACTTACCATTTGCTTTAGGTTTTATTAATATCCTACTTTTTATCTTGGGAGTGTCTTTAGTTATATCCATCCTTTTAACAATTTTCAATGTAACTGAGATTAGCCTATTTAACCTTGGGACTATTTCTTTAAAACCTGATATGGCGAATACTTCAATACTAGTGAGTGCTTTGTCCTTTATCAATAGCTTTATCATTCTGTTTGTACTATTCTGTGTTAGACAGTTCTTCCAAAATATTATTCATGAACAGATTTTTACAAGTCATAATGTCAAACTTGCTAATCGTATCTCTATTTCTCTCTTTATTGCCTCATTTCTAGGAGATGGTATTTTAACACTCAATGGTTATTCATTTCTGAATGTAACTTTCATGGTTACTGCTCTCGTTGTTTGGACAATTGGTAAAGTCCTTGAAAAAGCAAACGAAATTGCAGAAGAAAATGAGTTTACAATTTAGAGAAAGGAGAATATCACATGATTGTTATTAATCTAGATGTCGAATTAGCAAAGAAAAAAATGCGTTCAGGAGATTTAGCAGAACGTGTAGGTATTACTCCCGCAAATCTTTCAATACTGAAAACAGGTAAGGCCAAAGCTATACGTTTTTCAACGCTAGATGCCATTTGTAAAGAACTTGGGTGCCAACCTGGTGATATATTGGAATATGTGCCAGATTAAAAAGTGGTTCAGCATAAGCTGAACCTTTTTATTTTGTTAAATTATATAAAGAATTCTAAAACATTTCCTGATAATCTGATAATAAATACTGACTAGATAAATTCTAGGGACCTTCTTATTTATGGTATACTTAGGATATGCATAGAAAAACAGTGATTGATTTTAGGGCTTTGGGCGAGAGATACACCTTTACCCAGCCTATCAAAGAGTTAAAAACCAGAGATGTAGCAGAAGTAGCAGACTTGCTAGCTCAAGTGGAAAGCTTCCAAGAGCAGGGCTATTATGTAGTTGGTTATGTTAGTTATGAAGCAGCACCTGCTTTTGAGGAGAAGTTAGAGGTTCACGAGGGTCCCTTGTTAGCAGAGTATCTCCTCTATTTCACTATTCATGATAGTGTAGAAAAATCCAGTATACCTCTGACATATGAGGAGGTGGATTTGCCATCAAACTGGCAGGAAGTAACATCTGCTGAGGACTATGAAAAGGCTATTGCCCAAATTCACCATCATTTAAGACAAGGGGATACCTATCAGGTCAATTATACTGTCCAACTCAAGCAGAATTTAAGTGCTAATCCTTTTGCTATCTACAATCGTATGGTGGTGGAGCAGGAAGCGGGATATAATGCTTACGTAGAGCATGATGATATGGCAGTGATTTCCATGAGTCCAGAACTCTTTTTTGAGCAAAATGGTCGTGAATTGACGACTCGTCCTATGAAGGGCACAACTAAACGTGGTTTGAATAACGATGACGACTTGAAAGAGGCGGCTTGGTTGGAACAGGATCCCAAAAATCGTTCAGAAAACATGATGATAGTGGACCTCTTGCGCAATGACATGAACCGTATTTCTGAGATTGGTAGTGAGCATGTGGAGCGTTTATGCCAAGTTGAGCAGTATTCTACAGTTTGGCAGATGACTTCGACTATCAAGAGTCAGTTACGACCAGATGTTGACCTAGTTGAAATCTTCCGTTCACTCTTTCCATGTGGCTCCATCACAGGAGCTCCCAAGATAGCGACCATGGAAATTATCAAGAACTTGGAACCACAAGCTAGAGGAGTTTACTGTGGAACTGTTGGCCTCTTACTTCCCAATGGACGACGAATTTTCAATGTGGCTATTCGAACCATTCAACTGCATGGAGGGCAAGCCATCTATGGTGTCGGAGGTGGCATCACTTGGGATAGTACTTGGGAGTCAGAATACCGTGAAGTCCAGCAAAAAGCAGCGGTTCTTTACCGAAAACAGCCTCGTTTTCAGCTGATTACGACAGGAAAAATCAGCCAGAAAAAATTGCTCTTTGAAAAGCAACATCTAGAAAGACTGCGAAAGGCTAGTCGTTATTTTGCCTTTCCATTTGACCAAGAAGTTTTAAGACAAAAGTTAGAGAAGGAGTGCCAGGCTTGTGACCTTCATCAAGACTACCGTTTGCGAATCAGTCTCAGCAAGTCTGGAGAGATTGAAATTGAACGACAAGTATTGATACCACTTAGATCTAGCTTCTGTCATGCCAAACTTTGTCAGCAAGAAGCTGATTTGAAGCAGTCCTTTACCTACTTTAAGACGACATACCGACCACATTTGACAGTGGGAGAGCAGGAAATCATTTATCACACTGTTGATGGAAAATTGCTCGAAACCTCTATTGGGAATCTGGTCTTGAAAATGGATGGAAAGCTCTATACACCTCCTAGTCAGCTAGGCCTGTTACCAGGGATTTATCGCCAGCATTTACTTGAAGTCGGGCAGGTAGAAGAGAAGGTCTTGACCGTAGAAGATTTGAAACAAGCAGAAGTTATTTATGCTTGTAATGCTGTTAGGGAATTATATGAGTTAAAAATATAATGGCTATTAGATATTATTTGTGAACATTAAATATTGAATTTGAAATGAAGTTAAGCATTTGATATAATGTAGGCGTCATTAAATTTAAAAATAGGGATAGTTTAAGATGAAATCAAAAAAATAT
>NZ_CAXTDJ010000001.1:277475-477893 GCF_964243025.1 Streptococcus infantis | reverse complement strand
TTCAGTAGTTGTTGGAGCCTCAGTAGTAGTTGGAGCCTCAGTAGTAGTTGGAGCCTCAGTAGTAGTTGGAGCCTCAGTAGTAGTTGGAGCTTCAGTAGTAGTTGGAGCTTCAGTAGTAGTTGGAGCCTCAGTAGTAGTTGGAGCTTCAGTAGTAGTTGGAGCTTCAGTTGTTGTTGGAGCTTCAGTTGTTGTTGGAGCTTCAGTAGTAGTTGGAGCCTCTGTTGTTGTTGGAGCCTCTGTTGTTGTTGGAGCTTCAGTAGTAGTTGGAGCTTCAGTAGTTGTTGTAGTTGGTTTGTTTGATGTGTTGACGACCTTAATTACGTTTGCATCATCAATTTTTTCAACTTTAGAAGTGTAACCTTCAGGTGTATTTGTTTCCACTACTGAGTACTCAATCTTCTTACCGTCTTTGATACCTGGCAAATTAGTGAATGCTGCTTTCCAATCAGAAGCTTTTGTAAGAGTTTGTGTCATCCCTTCCAAAGCTTGGCCATCAGCATACAATTGAACAGTGATATCTTTACGGTCAGATTCTTCGTCACCAACCCACTCTTTCTGAACTGTCACAGTTGTATCACCAGATACCCAGAATTTCAACTCATTATTGTTCCAGAAAGCTGGATCAGTTTGAGGTGTTGTGATTTCATCAGCTGTCAAGGTTGCATTGTTGTCAACACGGATGGTTGTCTTAGGAATGATTGTTTGGTATTCAACGATTAATTCTTCGTCCGTAGCTGTTTTGAAAACATCACTGACGTCTGATAAATTCACAGTAAATCCATTACCGTCTGCATCGAATTTCACATGTTTCCAGAAATCCCAACCTGAAGCAACCACTTGTCCACCTTTTCTTAATGTGAATGATGGTTTCAAGTAAGTTCCCACGAAGAATTCACTTGCAGCGTGATTTGCAGCAGGAGCAAAAGTGATTTTTGAGTAATCGACGGCTGGAGCTTGGATTTTATCTGATACAACAGGGTTTGTGATGGCTTGTTTTTTACCATCTCCATTGATACGGATAAACCATTTTGTTAGATAGTAGTCATCTCCAACATTCATCCAAGCATAGTTTTCAGAAACATCCAATTTGAATGTCTTAGATACATAGTCACCTGTAAGGTTGTATTTATTCAATACTGATTCAAATACGCCAGGTCCATCAGGGCGTGTAATGATGACAGATTCTGAACCGACTTTAGAAGTGGCGGTCTTGTTTCCAGGATTTCCTGGAGTGCTATCCCACACTGCTCGGTATTGGAACCCACCCTTAACATTTTGGTTCATGGATTCGATTGCTTTTTTAAAAGTAAAAGTAATCTTCTTGTTTGTCATTGACAAGGTAGCTACTTCAGCACCGTTGGCTTGAAGTGATTGCGTAGCGAGTTCTGTGATATTTAAACCTTCGGGAGCATCGATGGTAAAAGTATCTCCTTCTTTAACAGATTTACCTGTTAAGTCCCATTCAAAAGAAAATGTGACCTTTTGACCAGATGTATCTGCTTTAAGGTTTGTAATAGTGGGAGTGACAGTTGCTGCAGAAACTGGCTTGATGATTGACAAACCAAGAGCAACTACACTGAACATTGCTACAAACGCGAATAATTTTTTATAGAAAGTTTTCACTTGTTCCTCCATTCCTTTCTTCCAGAAAATCTTCTTGTTTGGTAATAACAACCAAAATGTTGATTTATATCTTTTAATAAAATTGACAGTCCTACTCTGACGAATAATCCTTTCTTTATTGCAGTTTACTCCAGCTCCAGTGAAGATAAATTAATGCAATAGTTTTGAGACTCCGTATGTTATCAACTACTTTACATTTAGAGTAACTATTAGACGTAAAAGGGATTTTCTGCTAGTTTATTTCATGGATGTGAATCCAATATTTAAAAAATAACCAATGAATTTTTTTAATATTGGATTCGCTTCTGAAGAAAACTAAAAATAGAAGTGCAATATATTAAAAAAGACATAATGATTGTCATAGATTAAGTATTAATATACCAAACACACTAATTTTAGCACTAACGTATGCATTAGTCAAAGAAATTGATGCGAATTTCCTATAAATTTTGGTGTTTTTTGCTCGTTTTTACAAAATACCAAAACAGGCATAAAATATAGAAATTCTAGGCGTTCACAAAACCATTTTCTTATTATTTGAGTTCAAAAAGACAAAAATGTATAAATGAACTTTCAAAGCTTTCTTCTGACTTAAAATATGATAAAATAGGTATGTTTGAACTAGAGCATTCGCTCAGAAATTTAGAATAGGAGAATATGATGCAAGCAGTAGAACATTATATTGAAAAATTTGTTCCTGAACATTATGATTTATTTTTAGACTTGAGTCGTGAGACCAAGACTTTTTCAGGAAAAGTAACCATTACTGGTCAAGCTAAAAGCGACCGTATTTCCCTTCACCAAAAAGATTTGGAGATTTCTTCAGTTGAAGTAGCAGGACAAGCTCGTCCATTCACTCTTGATAACGAAAACGAAGCCCTTCATATCGAACTTGCAGAAGCAGGTTCCGTTGAATTGGTTATTGCTTTTTCAGGTAAAATCACAGACAACATGACAGGAATCTATCCATCATACTACACAGTTGATGGAGTTAAGAAGGAAGTCTTGTCGACTCAGTTTGAGAGCCACTTTGCCCGTGAAGCCTTCCCATGTGTGGATGAACCAGAAGCGAAAGCAACCTTTGATCTAGCTCTTCGTTTTGACCAAGCAGAAGGTGAACTGGCCTTGTCGAACATGCCAGAAATCGATGTTGAAAACCGCAAAGAAACTGGCATCTGGAAGTTTGAAACAACTCCACGTATGTCCTCATACTTACTAGCTTTCGTAGCTGGTGATTTGCAAGGAGTAACTGCTACAACTAAAAATGGTACCTTAGTAGGTGTATACTCAACCAAGGCCCATCCACTTTCAAACCTTGATTTCTCACTAGATATCGCTGTTCGTTCTATCGAATTTTACGAAGACTACTACGGAGTCAAGTACCCAATCCCTCAATCTCTTCATATCGCCCTTCCTGACTTCTCAGCAGGTGCTATGGAAAACTGGGGTCTCGTAACCTACCGTGAAGTCTACTTGGTTGTGGATGAGAACTCAACCTTTGCCAGCCGTCAACAAGTAGCCCTCGTCATTGCCCACGAGCTTGCTCACCAATGGTTCGGTAACCTCGTAACTATGAAATGGTGGGATGACCTCTGGCTCAACGAAAGCTTCGCCAACATGATGGAATACGTCTGTGTGGATGCCATTGAGCCAAGCTGGAATATCTTTGAAGATTTCCAAACAAGTGGAGTGCCAGCCGCACTTAAACGTGATGCAACTGATGGTGTTCAGTCTGTCCACGTCGAAGTCAAACACCCAGATGAAATCAATACACTCTTTGACTCTGCAATCGTTTATGCTAAAGGAAGCCGTCTCATGCACATGCTTCGTCGTTGGCTAGGAGATGCTGATTTTGCTAAAGGTTTGCACGCATACTTTGAAAAACACCAATACGGAAACACTATTGGACGTGACCTTTGGAATGCCCTTGGTCAAGCATCAGGACGTGATGTAGCAGCCTTTATGGATTCTTGGTTGGAGCAACCTGGTTATCCAGTTTTGACTGCTACAGTTGAAAATGATGTTTTGAAGATCTCACAAAAACAATTCTTCATCGGTGAACACGAAGACAAAAACCGTCTTTGGGTAGTACCCCTTAACAGCAACTGGAAAGGTTTGCCAGATACTCTCGAAACTGAAAGCATCGAAATTCCAGGTTATGCGGCTCTTCTTGCTGAAAACAAAACAGCTCTTCGTCTCAACACTGAAAATACTGCCCACTACATTACTGACTATCAAGGTGAATTACTGGATGCTATTCTTTCAGAATTAGTTGAACTTGATAACACAAGTAAGCTTCAAATCGTCCAAGAACGTCGTTTGCTTGCTGAAGCAGGACATGTTTCATATGCAGACTTGTTGCCAGTACTTGATAAACTTGCCAAGGAAGAGTCTTACCTGGTTGTTGCTGCTGTTTCTCAAGTTATTTCTGCCCTTGAGCGCTTTATCGATGAAGGAACAGAAGCTGAGAAAGCCTTTCATAACCTCATTGCTAAATTGGCCCGTCACAATTATAATCGACTTGGCTTTGAAGCGAAAGACGGAGAATCAGATGAGGATGAGTTGGTTCGTCAATTGACCATTTCTATGATGATTCGTTCAAATGATGAAGAAGCTAGTCAGGTAGCAAGTCAAATCTTTGCAGCCCATAAAGAAAATCTTGCAGGACTTCCAGCAGCCATTCGTGCTCAAGTTCTCATCAATGAGATTAAACATCACGAAACTAAGGAATTGGTGGCGAAATATCTGGATCTATACACTCATGCAACAGATGCAGTTTTCAAACGTCAATTAGCAGCTGCGCTTGCATACAGTACAGATGCAGAAAACATCCAAACTCTTCTTGCAACTTGGAAGGACAAATTTGTCGTGAAACCACAAGACCTTTCAGCATGGTACCTCCAATTCCTTGGACACCAAGCTACCCAAGAAACTGTTTGGGTTTGGGCTCGTGAAAACTGGGATTGGATCAAGGCAGCCCTTGGTGGAGATATGAGCTTTGATAGCTTTGTCATCTTCCCATCACACATCTTTAAAACAGAACAACGTTTGGCAGAGTATAAGACCTTCTTTGAACCACAACTTTCTGATCTCGCCCTTAGTCGTAATATCAGCATGGGTATCAAGGATATCGCAGCGCGCGTTGAATTGATTAAACGTGAAAAAGCAGCAGTTGAAGCAGTTGTTGCACAATATGGCAAGGCTTAAAAACTTCTTGACTAAATAGTATATAAAAACTCAACTTTCTCTTAGAAAACAAGGAAAGTTGAGTTTTTTTTAAGATATTTTTGCTATAATGGATATAATAAGGAGGAATTTTTGATGATTAAAATTCTATTAGTGGAAGATGACCTAGGCCTGTCAAATTCAGTCTTTGATTTTTTGGATGATTTTGCAGATGTTATGCAGGTATTTGATGGCGAAGAAGGTCTCTACGAGGCTGAAAGTGGCGTCTATGACTTGATTCTATTGGACTTGATGTTACCAGAAAAAAATGGTTTCCAAGTCTTAAAAGAACTACGTGAAAAAGGTGTTTCGACTCCAGTTCTCATCATGACAGCCAAGGAAAGTCTTGATGACAAAGGACATGGCTTTGAGCTGGGAGCAGATGATTATCTAACCAAACCATTTTATCTAGAAGAACTCAAGATGCGTATTCAGGCCCTTCTCAAACGCTCAGGTAAATTTAACGAAAATACCTTAACGTACGGTGATTTGACAGTTAATCTATCTACTAATGAAGTTAAGGTTCAAGATGCCTCTGTTGAGCTGCTTGGTAAAGAATTTGAACTCTTGGTCTATTTCCTCCAAAACCAAAATGTCATCTTACCAAAAACCCAAATCTTTGATCGATTATGGGGATTTGATAGTGACACAACCATTTCCGTTGTAGAAGTTTATGTATCAAAAGTTCGTAAGAAATTGAAAGGTTCAGCCTTTGCTGAAAATCTCCAAACTTTGCGTAGTGTTGGGTATATTTTAAAACATGTTTAATAAAATAAGAAAGAATTGGTACGCAGAAGATTTCAGCTACTTTGTCCGTAACTTTGGTGTCTTTACGCTCATCTTCTCTGCTATGACCTTGATTATCTTGCAAGTTATGCACTCCAGTCTCTACACATCAGTGGATGAGAAACTGCTATCTCTCAGCAACAATCCTCAGGACATCATTCAATTGGCGGTCAATCGTGCAACTGAAGACGTTAAGGATTTAGGTAGTGGCAGTGTCGCTTCAGCATCTGATAAAAAACCAAATGTGAGTTCCAATACTGAAGTGATTTTGCTAGATTCAAATTTGAATCAATTAGTGACTGGTAATCGCTTTTTAGGATTAGACAGAATAACGTTCAATAAAAAGGATTTAAACCATATCCGACAACTTCATGTTGTGAATAGCTACGGCCAGGATGAGATTTATCGGGTGGTCTTAACGGAAATGAATATTGATTCTGTTTCGACTAATATTAAGTATGCTGCTATCCTGATTAACACAAGCCAACTAGAGCAAATTAGTCAAAACCACGAGCAGTTAATCGTGGTGGTAATGGCAAGTTTTTGGATTCTATCAATCTTAGCCAGTCTCTATCTTGCACGTGTCAGTGTTAAACCCTTACTTGAAAGTATGCAAAAGCAGAAAAGCTTTGTGGAAAATGCCAGTCATGAATTACGGACTCCGTTGGCAGTTCTTCAGAACCGTCTGGAAACTCTTTTTAGAAAACCAGAGGCGACTATTATGGAGTCAAGTGAGAGCATCGCTTCTAGTTTGGAAGAAGTTCGAAATATGAAGTTTCTAACGACTAATCTTCTCAATCTGGCACGTAGGGATGATGGAATCAAGCCTGAGTTTGGAGAGGTAAAGCCAGACTTCTTTAATACAACCTTTACTAACTATGAGATGATTGCGTCCGAAAACGATCGTGTTTTTCGTTTCCAAAATCGTGTTCATCGCACCATTATCACAGATAAGCTCCTCCTCAAGCAATTGATGACCATTCTGTTTGACAATGCGGTCAAGTATACAGAAGAAGAAGGAGATATTTATTTTGAGATTTCAACGACAGAACGCAGTCTCTATCTAAAGGTAGCAGATAATGGAATTGGTATTTCTGCAGCCGATAAAAAGAAAATCTTTGATCGATTTTATCGCGTTGATAAGGCTCGGACACGTCAAAAGGGTGGTTTCGGTTTAGGTTTGTCTTTAGCTAAGCAAATCGTTGATGCCCTAAAAGGGTCTATCAGTGTGAAAGATAACAAACCAAACGGAACAATTTTTGAAGTCAAGATAGCTATCTCAACACCATCCAAACGAAAGAATAAATAAAAAAACCTTCGATTCATCGAAGGTTTTTATTTGAATTTTTTCTTAATAAAAGTACGCTGAAATTGCAATGCTACAAGACTAAGACCGATAGCCAAAGCAAATGATAAGACAGTGTTTACTTTTAGTGATAAGAACAAAAAGCTAAAAATCGCTAAAAAGACGCAGAAGCAAGCGATGTTTACAAAAAATAGAACTTCCTTTACACTAGCGACAGAAGCATTTTCTGGAACATAATCTTGAAACTGAGCAGTTTTTATACTTTCTTGTTCTAACTCATACGGGTGTAGTTTTCTTGCGGGCATATTTCTCTCCTTAACAGTACATTACTATTTTATCATTTTTTAAAGAGAGGATTATTACAGAATTGTTACAAATTGCATAAAATCTGTTTTCAAGGACAAAGTCGGTTTTCTTGACATGCCTTAGGGAAAATGATAGGATGAGTAAACCGTTTAAACTTTATTATTTTTCTCTTATTTCAACGAGGGGAAATTTGATGGTTGAAACGAATAAAAATCATACACAGATGCAAATAAATTCAATTTTGAAGTAAGGACAGGATTCTTTTAAATTGATTCTAGTTGTTCATGACGAGATAGTTTTCTATCTTTAGTGCTATGGTGAAGAGGAGATTTGTTCCCTCGACAACAGAATACTTAAAGGAGATTGGCATGTATCTTGCTATCAAAGAAATTTTACAGAATAAACTGCGTTACAGTTTAATTCTAACAACCATTTTTCTCATTGCTTTTATGGTCTTTTTTATGACCAGTTTGGCTTTAGGACTCGTTCGAAATAACAGGGCTGCTATCGATAATTGGCAAGCAACAGGAGTTGTTCTATCCGATTATGCAAATGATAATTTGACTGCATCCTTTATACCTGAAAAAGACTACAAGGATAAGGTTTCTGAGGATGCTGTTCCCCTAAGCTATATGTTTGCTGTAACAAACTTGGTTAATAGTAGTGATAAGATTAATGTCTCTATTTTCGGTCAAGAGTGGGACAGTTTTATCTCGCCAACCTTGATTGAAGGTCGTTACCCAGAAAATGACCAAGAAGTTGTAGTGGATCAGTCTTTTGAAAATTATGGCATCAAACTTGGGGACGCAATTCAACTTAACGGGAGTGAAACAAGTTTTAAGATTGTAGGTTTGACAAAAGAAAATAAATTTTTCACAGAACCTGTTGTTTTTACGAGCCTGACAACCTATTGGAATTTACAAGGAACAACAAAAGCTAATCGTTCGATCTCTGCATTGGTATTGCAAAATGATGTAGAAGTGACTGGCGATGGTTTGAAGCAGATTTCTATTCAAAAAATGATTTCGAAAATTCCTGGCTATACCCCTCAGGTCAATGTATTCTCAGGAATGATTCTAGCAATGATTGTCATTACAGGTTTGATTGTAGGAATTTTTATCTACATCATTACTATTCAAAAATTAGGCCTCTATGGAATTATGCGAGCGCAAGGGATTCAGATAAAATCTATCGTATGGTCCCTTTTCTGTCAAATCTTTCTTTTATCTGGTTTGGGTATAGGATTGGCTTTATTAGCCATTTGGGCTGTCATTTTAGTCTTACCTGCAACCTTCTTTTTCTACCCTAGTTGGTTGGCATACTTTGTGTTAAGCCTGGTCATTTGCTTGATGGCACTTTTAGGTGGTGTCATTTCGCTTCCACGTCTACTTAAAGTGGATCCAATTACAGCAATTGCAGAATGATAAGGAGAATGATATGACGACATTAATTGAGATGATTCAAGTGACAAAAACTTATGGCGAAGGCAATATGAAAGTCTCAGCTCTCCATGAGACCAATTTTCAGCTAAACGCTGGGGAGTTTGTAGCTATCGTGGGGCCTTCTGGATCAGGGAAAACAACCTTTTTAACGACTCTAGGCCAACTTCAAGAGGCTTCAAGTGGAAAGATTCTAGTAAAGGGAAAAGAGACTGGGCATTTATCTGAAAAAGAAAAAACGGATTTGCGCTTCAGTGAATTTGGTTTTATCCTCCAGGCTTCAAATTTGATTCCATTTTTAACGGTTAAGGAGCAATTAGATTTAATTGACCGTTTGGATAAAAAGAAATCAGAAAAAAGTGACCGACAAGAGTTATTTAGTTTGTTGGATTTGGAAAAGGTTCAAAATCACTATCCCAAAGCTCTCTCTGGTGGTGAACGCCAACGAGCTGCAATTGCTAGAGCCCTTTATAATAATCCTAGTATCGTACTTGCAGACGAACCGACTGCTAGCTTGGATACACAACGTGCTTATCAAGTGACGGATATGCTGGCTTCAATTGCCCATGAGCAAGGTAGGGGTGTTGTCATGATTACGCATGATACTCGCTTACTAGATAAGGTTGACCGTATTTATGTGATGAATGACGGACGACTTGTTGAAAAGACACAAGCATAAATCTAAAAAGTGAACTGTTATTGATACGGTTCACTTTTTTTAAAAAATTTGGACTAACAAGACCCACTATTCTATATAGCTGATTTTTTGGAAATGTGGTATAATTTTCTCTATGGAAAAGATTATCATTACAGCAACTGCTGAAAGTATTGAACAAGTAAAACAGCTACTTGAAGCTGGTGTCGACCGCATTTATGTCGGTGAGAAAGATTTTGGTCTTCGTTTGCCAACTACCTTTAGTCATGAAGAATTGCGTGAAATCGCAAAAATTGTTCATGATGCCGGTAAGGAATTAATCGTTGCGGTCAATGCTCTTATGCACCAAGACATGATGGACCGTATCAAGCCCTTCTTGGACTTTTTAGAAGAAATCAAAACGGACTATATCACAGTTGGGGACGCAGGTGTCTTTTATGTGGTTAACCGTGATAACTATTCTTTCAAAACGATTTACGATGCCTCAACCATGGTCACAAGCAGTCGTCAGATTAACTTCTGGGGACAAAAAGCAGGAGCGTCAGAAGCAGTTTTGGCGCGTGAAATACCATCTGCAGAACTTTTCAAAATGCCTGAAATTTTAGAAATTCCTGCTGAGGTCTTGGTTTACGGAGCTAGTGTCATTCACCATTCTAAGCGTCCACTCTTGCAAAACTACTATAATTTCACACAGATTGATGATGAAAAATCTCGTCAACGTGACTTGTTCTTGGCTGAGCCAAGTGACCCAGAGAGCCATTATTCTATTTTTGAAGACAATCATGGGACTCATATCTTTGCTAACAATGACCTTGATTTGATGACCAAATTAACAGAACTAGTAGAGCATGGATTTACCCACTGGAAGCTGGAAGGTCTCTATACACCTGGGCAAAATTTTGTAGAAATTGCAAAACTCTTTATCCAAGCGCGCAATTTGATTCAAGAAGGGAACTTTACACATGACCAAGCCTTCTTGCTTGATGAAGAAGTTCGCAAACTCCATCCTAAAAATCGTTTCTTGGATACTGGTTTCTACGATTACGATCCTGATATGGTTAAATAAACATCACAAAACCCGACATAAATTGTTCGGGTTTTTCTAGTGTAAGGATGAATTTGAAGCGTATTCATGCTATAATAGAAGTAGCTCTATTTGGAGGTGTATAAGTGGAAAATCTGAAAAAAATGGCAGGGATTAAAGCTGCCGAGTTCGTCAAAGATGGTATGGTTGTCGGGCTTGGAACAGGATCAACTGCCTACTATTTCGTAGAAGAAATAGGTCGTCGTATCAAGGAAGAGGGCTTACAGATTACAGCTGTAACGACTTCTAGTGTGACCAGCAAGCAGGCAGAAGGACTCAATATTCCTCTTAAGTCAATTGATCAAGTGGACTTTGTAGACCTGACAGTTGATGGTGCAGATGAAGTAGACAGTCAATTTAACGGAATCAAAGGCGGTGGTGGGGCCCTTCTCATGGAAAAGGTTGTCGCAACTCCATCTAAAGAATATATCTGGGTAGTTGATGAAAGTAAGCTAGTAGAGAAACTCGGTGCCTTTAAATTACCAGTAGAGGTTGTTCAATATGGTGCCGAACAGGTCTTCCGTCGATTTGAACGAGCTGGCTATAAACCGAGCTTTCGTGAAAAAGATGGCCAACGTTTTGTGACGGATATGCAAAACTTTATCATCGACCTCGCCTTGGAAGTGATTGAGGACCCAATTGCTCTGGGACAAGAATTGGATCATGTCGTTGGTGTCGTCGAGCATGGATTGTTTAACCAGATGGTGGATAAGGTCATCGTTGCTGGACAAGAGGGCGTTCAGATTTTAACTTCAACAAAAGCAAAATAATCAAAATAAAAAGGAGACACACTATGCCAAAATTTAATCGTATTCACTTGGTGGTACTAGATTCTGTAGGAATCGGTGCAGCACCAGATGCTCATAACTTTGTCAACGCTGGTGTTCCTGATGGTGCATCAGACACTCTTGGACACATTTCAAAATCAGTAGGTTTGAATGTTCCAAATATGGCAAAACTTGGTCTTGGGAACATTCCTCGCGAAGCACCATTGAAGACAGTTCCAGCTGAGAGCAATCCAACAGGTTATGCAACTAAGCTTGAAGAGGTATCTCTAGGTAAAGATACCATGACTGGTCACTGGGAAATCATGGGGCTCAATATCACTGAACCTTTCGATACTTTCTGGAATGGATTCCCAGAGGAAATCCTTACTAAAATCGAAGAATTTTCAGGACGTAAGGTTATTCGTGAAGCCAACAAACCATACTCAGGAACAGCAGTAATCGATGACTTTGGACCACGCCAAATGGAAACTGGCGAGTTGATTATCTACACATCTGCTGATCCAGTTCTTCAAATCGCAGCTCACGAAGAGATCATTCCTTTGGATGAACTCTACCGTATCTGTGAATACGCTCGTTCGATTACTTTAGAACGTCCAGCTCTTCTTGGTCGTATCATTGCCCGTCCTTATGTTGGTGAGCCTGGAAACTTCACTCGTACGGCTAACCGTCGTGACTTGGCTGTATCTCCATTTGCTCCAACTGTATTGGACAAATTGAATGAAGCAGGTATCGATACATATGCAGTTGGTAAGATTAACGATATCTTCAATGGTGCAGGTATCAACCACGATATGGGTCACAATAAGTCAAATAGTCATGGAATTGATACACTATTGAAGACTATGGGACTTCCTGAATTTGAAAAAGGGTTCTCCTTCACAAACTTGGTAGACTTTGATGCTTTATATGGACACCGTCGTGATCCACACGGCTATCGTGATTGTTTGCATGAGTTTGATGAGCGCTTGCCAGAAATTATGGCATCAATGAGAGAAGACGATCTTCTTTTGATTACTGCTGACCACGGAAATGACCCAACCTATGCTGGTACAGACCATACTCGTGAATATATTCCACTTTTAGCATACAGTCCATCCTTTAAAGGCAATGGATTAATTCCAGTTGGACACTTCGCTGACATCTCAGCAACGATTGCAGAGAACTTTGGTGTTGAAAAAGCCATGATCGGTGAAAGTTTCTTAGATAAATTAGTTTAAGATGATTCGCTACGCTCTACTTGTTAGGGGAATTAATGTCGGTGGAAAGAACAAGGTGGTCATGGCTCAATTGCGTCAAGAATTGACGGAGTTGGGATTAGAAAATGTAGCAACCTACATCAATAGTGGCAATATTTTCTTTAATAGCATTGTGCCTAGAACTAAATTAATAGAGAATTTACAGGCTTTCTTTGAAAGACGCTATCCATTTATTCAGAGTTTTTCCTTGCTGAGTCAGGAAGACTATGAAGCAGAGCTGGAGAATCTGCCAGATTGGTGGACCAAAGACCTGGCTCGAAAAGATGTGCTCTTTTACACTGAGAGCTTGGATGTGGATCAAGTCATCAAGAAAGTGAACAGTTTGGAACTGGTCGATGAAGTGCTTCATTTTGGGAAATTAGGGATCTTCTGGGGTAAATTGTCAGAAGCTAGATACTCTAAAACAGCTTATCACAAGTACTTGCTTAAGATGCCTTTCTATCGCAATATTACCATTCGTAACGCTAATACCTTTGACAAAATTGGTCAATTTTTAAAACATAAAGAAGGAGATACCTAATGACATTATTAGCAAAAATCAATGAAACAGCTGCTTTCTTGAAAGAAAAGGGAGTTGAAGCGCCGGAGTTCGGCTTGATCCTTGGTTCAGGTCTTGGAGAATTGGCTGAAGAAATCGAAAATGCAGTCGTAGTAGACTACTCTGACATTCCAAACTGGGGTCAATCCACAGTAGTCGGACATGCTGGTAAATTGGTTTATGGTGATCTTGCTGGACGTAAAGTCTTGGCTCTTCAAGGTCGTTTCCACTTCTACGAAGGAAATCCTCTTGAAGTGGTGACTTTCCCAGTTCGTGTCATGAAAGTCTTGGGATGTGAAGGAGTGCTTGTAACCAACGCTGCTGGAGGTATCGGCTTCGGTCCTGGTACTTTGATGGCTATTACTGACCACATCAATATGACTGGTCAAAACCCATTGATTGGTGAAAATTTGGATGACTTTGGTCCACGTTTCCCTGATATGTCTAAAGCCTACACACCAGAATACCGTGAGACTGCTCATCAAGTAGCAGACAAATTGGGCATTAAACTGGATGATGGGGTTTATATCGGTGTGACAGGTCCAACTTATGAAACTCCAGCTGAAATCCGTGCATATAAGACTCTTGGTGCAGATGCTGTCGGTATGTCAACTGTTCCTGAAGTTATTGTGGCTGCCCACTCAGGCTTGAAAGTTCTAGGAATTTCATGTATTACCAACTTTGCGGCTGGTTTCCAAGAAGAACTCAACCACGAAGAAGTTGTGGAAGTGACAGAACGCGTCAAAGGAGACTTCAAAGGATTGCTGAAAGCGATTCTTGCTGAATTATAATAATGGTACATAAGTTGAGGAGGAGTCTTCAGAAGATCCCATATAACCTCAAATTAGTCCTAGCGGTTATCATGCTGGGGCTAGTTACAGGTATATTCGGAATTTTGCTCCATTATCTTTTAGAGCTGGTTGAAGGGATTGCTTTTGGTCAGACAGAACATAACACTGGATTCTTGACAGATGGGGTTGCCTCATCACGAATAGGCTTCAGTTTAATCATTGTGGGTGTCAGTTCTGCCTTGGTCTGGTATTTCTTGCAAAGAAAAGCAAAGATTTTTTCCATCAAAGCGCAGATGAAAGATGAAACATCACAATACAAACTTCATTTTTTAAAACAGCTAGTTCATTCAATTTGGCAGATTGTTGCAGTTGGAGGAGGAGCGCCTATCGGTAAGGAAGCTGCGCCGCGGGAGATTGGAGCTTTATTTGCAAGACCTATTGCCAATATTTTTTCTCTCTCCGTGAAGGACCAAATCTTTCTCATTGCCTGTGGAGCTGGTGCGGGTTTAGCAGCTGTCTATCAGGTTCCGTTAACGAGTGTGTTTTTCGTTTTTGAAACCTTGGGAATTGCTTTATCTGTCAAACGTTTTTTCCTGGTCGGTCTGACTACATATGTATCAGCCTTTACAGCAGGCTTTGTTGTTTCAGATCATGCTCTCTACCAGATTCCAGCCATGACTTGGCCACTAGGTGATATGTGGCTTGTTCCCCTATTAGTTCTTTTCCTGACTCCACTCGCTTGGCTTTTTAGTCGCTTCAACAAACAAGCTTCTTCAAAGAGAATAAAGGACAAGCGGATACTCTATACTCTGCCGGTAACATTCCTTTTCCTTGTTGGATTGGCTAGCCATTTGCCTCATCTACTTGGTAATGGGCGTATGATGGCTCAGGAGATTTTAAACGGCAGTAATGCCAAGACGGTAATCCTCTTATTTGTCTTGAAAGCCTTGGTCGTTTTAGTTACCCTTTGGGCTGGTGCCTATGGCGGTACCTTGACCCCATCTTTTGCCTTGGGGATGGCAGGAGCTGCACTCCTGACTATGATTCTAGGAGGTGGCAACCAGCCAGCAGTCTTACTATTAGGTTCGGTTTGCTTTTTAGCTGTGACCTTGAAGGCACCCCTGTCTGCAACTGGATTGGTAATGGGCTTCACTGGTCAGTCATTTGAGGCTATACCTTTTCTTTTGGTGACTGCTTACTTGGCATTTAGTTTTGCTAAAATGCTGGATCGAATCCCTTGGGAGAAATACTTACGACCAAAGACAAGGATAAAAGAAAATTAATAAGAATACTCTAGTTTTTCTAATCCAAAAATATTTTAAATTTATAATCAATATTATTTAATAAAGAAAGGTAGAGCGTGTGTTCTAATTTGAACACGAGCGGAAAGCTTTTCTAAACAAAAAATACACACAGAAAGGAAGGGTTAACCGTATTCGCTGAACTGAATACGGGCGGAGAACTGTGTAAAAAAGATAAACTGTCTAGCATCTGCGATGCGTCGTCAGTTTCCTATTTTTACTTTGTTCTCTGTCGCCCTTTATATCTTAATTATGTCTATCCATATTGCTGCTAAGCAGGGTGAAATTGCTGATAAAATTCTTCTTCCTGGGGATCCTCTTCGTGCGAAATTTATCGCTGAGAATTTTCTTGAAGATGCTGTTTGCTTTAACGAAGTCCGTAACATGTTTGGTTACACAGGTACTTACAAGGGTCACCGTGTATCTGTTATGGGAACAGGAATGGGGATGCCATCTATCTCTATTTATGCGCGTGAGTTGATTGTCGACTACGGAGTAAAGAAATTGATCCGTGTTGGAACTGCGGGCTCTTTGAATGAGGATGTTCACGTCCGTGAATTGGTCTTGGCTCAAGCAGCTGCAACCAACTCAAACATCATCCGCAACGATTGGCCTCAATACGATTTCCCACAAATCGCTAGCTTTGATCTCTTAGATAAGGCTTACCATATTGCCAAAGACCTTGGTATGACTACTCACGTCGGAAATGTTTTGTCATCAGACGTTTTCTATTCAAACTACTTTGAGAAGAACATTGAACTTGGTAAATGGGGCGTGAAAGCTGTAGAAATGGAAGCAGCAGCCCTCTACTATCTTGCTGCCCAACACCACGTCGATGCTTTAGCTATTATGACCATTTCTGATAGCTTGGTTAATCCAGATGAAGATACAACTGCAGAAGAACGTCAAAACACCTTCACTGATATGATGAAGGTTGGTCTAGAGACTTTAATTGCAGAATAAGAAAAAAGGTTTCCTTAATAGGAAACCTCTTTTTTATGAAGAAAGCCATCTAGTTCTTTTTGATTAGTGATTATGGTTACCTTGTCAGCATAGTCTGAACAGATCTGTTGATAATGGTCTTTGTGAGAAGAGTTACGTCCATCCCAAAGAATCCAGCGAATAAACTCCCAGTCAAAACGTTCAGGACAACCGTCTTCCATACTTTCTCTAACTTTTCCTCTGTATCTTAGATAGCGTTTAAAGGCTCTTGCTAAACAATTCCATGCTGAGAAGTTTAAAAAGATAATCTGATCAGCTTGCTCCATCCTTTCCTCGTAGCTACACCATGTATAGTTGCCGTCGATAACCCAATCCTCATGTTTAGAAAGGAAAGTCTTCATCTCCTTTAACATCCAATCGCGATTGCTATCTTGCCACCCAGGCTGAAATTGCAATCGGTCTATATGGAGTTTAGGAATGGAGTAGTAGCTGGAAAGTTTTTCTGCCAGAGTAGATTTACCTGAGCCTGAATATCCTATAATAGCAATTTTCATGATAACCTCCAGAAAAATGTGTACAAAAAAAGCTCCGAAGAGCTCATTTTGTATCCAGTTAAAGATTAACCAAGTTTAGATGCAAGACGTGCTTTATCACGGTTAGCTTTATTCTTGTGGATCAAACCTTTAGTTTCTGCTTTATCGATGGCTGAGCTAGCAGCACGGTAAAGTTCTTCAGATGGGTTTGCTTCAAAAGCTTTGATAGCAGTACGCATAGCTGATTTTTGAGCTGAGTTCTTTTCGTTTTGTTTAACGTTCAATTCAGCGCGTTTGATAGCTGATTTAATGTTTGCCAATGTTCTTACCTCCATATTTACTAACTATACCATTATATCTGAAAACTATTATTTTGACAAGGGGAAATCACTTTTTTAAATAAATTTCATCAATTTCATGATTTTTAGATTTATGAAGAATGACTTCAGCCCGATTTCTTGTCGGTTCGATGTAGTTTTGTAGATTGGTCAAATTAATACTTGTCCAAACCTGATGGGCAAAATCTTTGACTTCACTAATTGGTTGCTGGGTGAAACGATAATAATAGTTGTTTGGATCATCTTGTGCAAAGCTAAGAAGTTTTAAGAAACGGTCCAAATACCAACTCTCGATATCCTCAACTGCAGCATCTACGTAGATTGAAAAATCAAAGAAGTCTGTAATGTAAAGACGGCTGTTATGAGGGGTTTGAAAGACGTTGATACCCTCTACGATGACAAAATCCGCTGCTTGAACTCTTTGTGTTTTATCAGGTACGATATCATAGATTTCGTGAGAATAAACAGGAATGTCAACATCTTGCCCGTTTTTAAGTTGGTCAAGAAAATTAAGTAGAGCTTCCATATCATAGCTCTCAGGGAAACCTTTTCTATTTAGAATGTTGCGCTCATTTAAGATGCTATTAGGATAGAGAAAACCATCAGTCGTAACTAATTCAACACTTGCTTCTGGAAAAATACGAGAAAGCAGAATTTGTAAGAGTCGACTAGTAGTTGACTTTCCGACTGCTACACTACCTGAAATCCCGATAATAAAAGGCTGATTTTTACTCTCTCTTTGGAGAAAAATTCCTTTTGAAAAGGCTAGATCTTCCTTGGAACGTTTGTAGATTTGAATAAGGTGAGCCAGCGGTAGATAAATATCTGTTACATCTTGGAGACTGATCTGGTCATTGAAACTCTTAATCGAATCTAATTCCTCCTCGGTTAAAGGAGGTGTTGTCTTACGATGTAATGATTGCCAAGTTCCTCGGCTGATTTTTTCATAATGTAAAAATTCGTTGGTCATAAAATTTCCTCGTTTGATATCTCAGTATACCATAATTTACAAAGAAAGACATCTGAATCATTTGAGAAAAAGCGCTTTCTTTGTTAGAATAGAGGTAGAATAAACATCAAAAGAGGAGATGTTATGAGACTAGAAATAAGTGATAAAATACTAAAACTAAGTTGTTTACTTGTTGCTATTTTGTGGTTGTCTCCAACATTGATTGAGTTTACTGTGAGTTTAGGAAGTCAAACCTATAGTTGGTCTGCCTTTGTCTTATTATTCTTGCTACCAATTATTGATTTTATTTATTTGATTCTCGCCATTTTAACAAGAAAATGGTGGATGATATTGATTGGTCTAGCTTGTATCTTTTCCTTTTTTATTAGTATGTTCCTAGGTTATCTCTTCTTAGGGCCTTAGATGGTATAGACCGTGTAAACGATTTAAAATATCTAAATTTTATGGTAAAATGAAACTATGAGTAAAATGTATTATGCAGAAAATCCAGATGCAGCCCATGATGTTCATGAACTTAGAGTTGAGCTACTTGGGCAAAAGATGACCTTTTTGACAGATGCTGGTGTCTTTAGCAAAAAAATGATTGATTTCGGAAGTCAGCTGTTGTTAAGATGTCTGGATGTTGAGAAAGATGAAAAAATCCTTGATGTTGGTTGTGGCTACGGTCCAATAGGCTTGTCTTTGGTTAAAGCTTATGGTGCCCAAGCGACCATGGTGGATATCAATAATCGTGCCCTGGATTTAGCCCAGCAAAATGCAGTAAAAAACAAGGTTCAAGCGACTATCTTCCAGTCCAATATTTATGAGCAGGTAGAAGGTCAATTCGATCATGTCATTTCGAATCCGCCCATTCGTGCAGGCAAGCAGGTCGTTCATGAAATCATCGAGAACAGTATTGATTATCTTATGGATGGTGGAGATTTGACCATTGTCATCCAAAAGAAACAGGGAGCTCCTAGTGCTAAAAACAAGATGGAAGAAGTTTTTGGTAATTGTGAGGTCGTGAAGAAAGACAAGGGATATTATATCCTTAGAAGTGTGAAAGAATGAGAGCAGTAGATCTAATCCAGAAAAAAAGAGACGGTCAAGAACTAACCTCAAGTGAAATCAAATGGCTGGTAGAAGGCTATGTAGCAGGAACTGTTCCTGATTACCAGATGTCAGCCTTTGCCATGGCTGTTTATTTTAAAGGAATGACCACACGTGAGATTTCTGACCTGACGATGAATATGGTCAAGACAGGTCAGGAGTTTGATTTATCTGCAATTGAAGGTATCAAGGTCGATAAACACTCCACCGGGGGAGTAGGAGATAAGGTTACCTTGATTTTAGCTCCATTAGTCGCTAGTTTTGACGTACCAGTTGCTAAGATGAGTGGTAGAGGTCTGGGGCACACCGGAGGTACTATCGATAAATTAGAATCTATCAAAGGTTTTCAAGTCGAACGCAGTCAAAATGACTTTATCAAACAGGTTCAGGATATCGGGGTTTCAGTTATTGGTCAATCTGACCAACTAGTCAAAGCGGATAAGTTGCTCTATGCACTACGTGATGTGACAGCAACAGTTGATACTATTCCACTGATTGCTAGTTCTGTCATGAGTAAAAAGATTGCAGCTGGAGCGGATGCTATTTTGCTTGATGTTACTGTCGGTGAAGGTGCCTTTATGAAGACAGTCGACGAAGCGCGTGAACTGGCTCAAACCATGGTGAATCTCGGGAAAGCTGTTGGTCGCAAGACAGTAGCAGTCATTACGGATATGAGTCAACCTCTAGGGCGCGCAATCGGTAACCGATTAGAAATCCTAGAAGCATTGGATATTCTTCAAGGAAAAGGACGACAAGATATTAGCCACTTTATCTGTGAGTTAGCCCAGATTATGCTATCTTTGGCAAATGTTGAAAAAACAGTCGAGGAAGTAAGGCAACATCTTGAAAATGGTCAGGCACTCAAGAAATTTGAAGAGATGGTTCTAGCTCAGGGTGGAAACCTAGAGGACCTCTATCGTCCAGTAAAAGTTGACCATGTAATTGATATTCCTGCTCAAGAGGATGGTATTATCGCAGAACTTCCAGCCATGGAGTTCGGTCTTTTCGCTATGAGATTAGGTGCTGGTCGTGCAGTCAAAACAGATGCTCTTGATTATGAGACAGGAATTGTTTTTGAGAAGAAAGTTGGAGAATCAGTCAAAAAAGGTGAAATTGTCGCAAAAGTATATGCAAATGGCAAAATTTCTCCGGAACTAGTTACAGATTTCCAAAAATATGTTAAAATTAAAATAAGTGATGAAACGCTTAAAACGCGTGAAATCATCGAAATTATCTCCTAATTTAAGGAAAATCCGAAATGAAATTAAATAAATACATTGATCATACGCTTTTAAAGCAAGATGCGACCGAACAACAAATCGATCGTTTGCTATCTGAAGCAAGAGAGTACGATTTTGCCAGTGTTTGTGTGAATCCTTGCTGGGTTTCGCATGCAAAAGCTGGTCTAACAGATACTGATGTCAAGGTTTGTACAGTTGTAGGTTTTCCTCTTGGAGCTACAACTTCAGCTGTCAAAGCCTATGAAACCAAAGAAGCCATCCAAAATGGTGCTGACGAAATTGATATGGTTATCAACGTTGGTGCACTAAAATCAGGAAATCTTTCATTAGTTGAGACAGACATTAAAGCTGTTGTTGAAGCAAGTGGAGACAAACTTGTTAAGGTTATTATTGAAGCTTGTTTGTTAACGGATGAAGAAAAAGTTCTGGCTTGCCAACTTGCTCAAAAAGCTGGTGCAGACTTTGTCAAGACTTCTACAGGTTTCTCAACAGGTGGAGCAACTTTGCCAGATGTTCAATTAATGCGTCAGACAGTTGGTCCTGATATGGGGGTCAAAGCAGCTGGTGGAGCTCGTTCTTATGCAGATGCAGTTGCCTTTGTTGAAGCAGGAGCTACTCGAATTGGAACATCTTCTGGTGTTGCAATCTTAAAAGGAGAATTAGCTGATGGCGACTACTGAGTTGATTGAATTAGCGATTGAAACTAGTAAAAAAGCTTACGTTCCATACTCACATTTTCCGATTGGCGCTGTTTTGGTAGCCAAGGACGGAAGTATCTATACAGGGGTTAACATTGAAAATGCTAGCTACCCCTTGACCAACTGTGGCGAAAGGACTGCGATCTTTAAGGCGGTCTCTGAAGGACAACGAGACTTTTCAGAATTGATTGTCTATGGTCAAACTGAAAAACCAATTTCGCCTTGCGGTGCTTGTCGCCAAGTTATGGTCGAATTTTTTAAACCAGATCTAAAGGTGACTCTAGTTGCCAAAGATAAAACGACGGTCGAGATGACGGTCGGGGAATTACTTCCATATTCTTTTACAGACTTGCAATAGTCTGTGTCACTCTCTGAGTGGCAAGGGTCCTTGTGACCAATCAATCCATACTTGCAACTTAGTTGCGCATCTTATTTAGGAGGTTCAGAAATGAACAAGAAACAATGGCTAGGCCTTGGTCTAGTTGCAGTAGCAGCATTTGGACTTGCTGCATGTGGTAATCGCTCTTCTCGTAACGCAGCTTCATCTTCTTCTGATGTGAAGACTAAAGCAGCTATCGTTACAGATACTGGTGGTGTTGATGATAAATCATTTAACCAATCAGCTTGGGAAGGTCTTCAAGCTTGGGGTAAAGAACACAACCTTTCAAAAGACAATGGTTACACTTACTTCCAATCAACAAGTGAAGCTGACTACGCTAATAACTTGAACCAAGCAGCTGGAAGCTACAACTTGATTTTTGGTGTTGGTTTTGCCCTTCACAACGCTGTTGAAGAAGCAGCAAAAGAACATTCAGATAAAAACTATGTTTTGATTGACGATGTGATTAAAGATCAAAAGAACGTTGTTAGCGTTACTTTCGCAGACAACGAAGCAGCTTACCTTGCAGGTGTTGCAGCTGCTAAAACTACAAAAACTAAACAAGTTGGTTTTGTAGGTGGTATGGAATCTGAAGTTATTTCTCGTTTCGCAGCTGGCTTTAAAGCTGGTGTTGAGTCAGTTGACCCATCTATCAAGGTTCAAGTAGACTATGCTGGATCATTTGGTGATGCGGCTAAAGGTAAAACAATCGCTGCAGCTCAATACGCTGCAGGTGCAGACGTTATCTACCAAGCAGCTGGTGGTACTGGAGCAGGTGTCTTCTCTGAAGCTAAATCATTGAACGAAAGTAAAAATGAAGACGAAAAAGTTTGGGTTATCGGTGTAGACCGTGACCAAGTTGATGAAGGTAAATACACTTCTAAAGACGGTAAAGAAGCTAACTTCGTGCTTGCTTCTACATTGAAACAAGTTGGAACAACAGTTCAAGATATCTCAAACAAGACTGAAAAAGGTGAATTCCCTGGTGGTCAAGTTATCGTTTACTCATTGAAGGATAAAGGTGTTGACTTGGCAGTAACAAACCTTTCTGAAGAAGGTAAAAAAGCTGTTGAAGATGCAAAAGCTAAAATCCTTGATGGTAGCATCAAAGTTCCTGAAAAATAATTGAAGGAAGTCATTTCTTAGGAAGCGGCCAGTGGCCGCTTCTTTAAGGATTGAGACAAATGGTTTTGTCTCAATAGAGCTTGCTAAGTTTCTTTAGCAGGTTTTATTGAAATAAAATATAATTCTGAAAGGAAGAGCACATGGCACACGAAAATGTCATTGAGATGCGTGAAATTACCAAAGTTTTTGGTGAATTTGTCGCTAACGACAAGATTAACCTTGAACTTCGTAAAGGTGAAATTCATGCACTTTTAGGAGAAAATGGAGCTGGTAAGTCCACTCTTATGAACATGCTAGCGGGGCTTTTAGAACCAACTAGTGGTGAAATTGTGGTCAACGGTCAAGTTGTAAAACTAGATTCGCCATCAAAAGCAGCTAGCTTAGGGATTGGGATGGTCCACCAACACTTTATGTTGGTAGAAGCTTTCACTGTTGCTGAAAATATCATTTTGGGGAGTGAATTGACCAAAAATGGTGTGCTAGATATTGCTCGTGCAACTCGAGAAATCAATGAGTTGTCTGAACGTTATGGCCTTGCTGTGAATCCTTCTGCCAAAGTTGCAGACATCTCTGTTGGGGCTCAACAACGTGTTGAAATCTTGAAGACACTTTATCGTGGAGCAGATATTCTTATCTTTGACGAACCTACTGCTGTTTTGACGCCATCAGAAATTGATGAATTGATGGCTATCATGAAGAACCTGGTTAAAGAAGGTAAATCAATTATCTTGATTACCCATAAGTTGGATGAGATTCGTGCTGTATCAGATCGTGTTACAGTTATCCGTCGTGGTAAATCTATTGAAACAGTTGAGATTGCTGGTGCGACTAATGCTGACTTAGCTGAGATGATGGTAGGACGTTCTGTTTCCTTTAAAACTGAAAAACAGGAAGCTCAACCTAAAGAAGTTATTCTGTCTATTAATGACCTAGTAGTAAACGAAAACCGTGGTGTTCCTGCTGTTAAAAATCTCTCACTCGATGTTCGAGCTGGTGAGATTGTCGGAATTGCCGGTATTGATGGAAATGGTCAATCTGAATTAATCCAAGCTATCACTGGTCTTCGTAAGATTGAGTCTGGTAGCGTGGAGTTGAAAGGCCAGTCTATCGTAGGTTTACACCCTCGTCAAATTACAGAAATGAGTGTAGGCCACGTTCCAGAAGATCGCCACCGTGATGGTTTAGTTTTAGAAATGATGATTTCTGAAAATATCGCTCTTCAAACCTACTATAAGGAACCTCATAGCAAGAAGGGAATCTTAAACTACACCAATATCATCGGGTATGCTAAACAGTTAATGCAAGAATTCGATGTGCGTGCTGCTAGTGAGATTGTTCCAGCCTCAGCTCTTTCTGGAGGAAATCAACAAAAAGCAATTATTGCTCGAGAAGTCGATCGAAATCCTGATCTCCTAATCGTCAGTCAACCTACTCGTGGTTTGGATGTCGGTGCTATTGAGTACATTCACAAACGCTTGATTCAAGAACGTGATAATGGGAAAGCTGTCCTTGTAGTCAGCTTTGAACTAGATGAGATTCTAAATGTCTCTGATAGAATTGCTGTTATCCATGATGGTAAGATTCAAGGGATTGTAACGCCAGAAACAACCAACAAGCAAGAGCTTGGTGTCTTGATGGCTGGTGGTGAATTGGAAAAGGAGAAGAGTGATGTCTAAAAAATTACAACAAATTTCGGTTCCTGTGATTTCTGTTATTTTAGGAATTCTACTCGGAGCCATCGTCATGTGGATTTTCGGTTACGATGCTATCTGGGGTTATGAAGAACTATTCTACACAGCATTTGGTAGTGTTCGTGGAATCGGTGAAATCTTCCGTGCTATGGGACCTTTAATTCTGATTGCCCTTGGATTTGCAGTTGCAAGTCGTGCTGGTTTCTTTAACGTTGGTCTTCCAGGACAAGCTCTCGCAGGTTGGGTTATGAGTGGCTGGTTCGCCCTCTCTTTCCCAGATTTGCCACGACCGTTGATGATTCTTGCGACGATTGTAATTGCCTTAGTTGCAGGAGGGATCGTTGGTGCTATTCCTGGTATTTTAAGAGCCTACCTTGGGACATCTGAAGTTATTGTAACCATCATGATGAACTACATTGTTCTTTATGTGGGCAATGCCTTTATTCATCACTTCCCTAAAGAAATCATGCAAAGTACTGACTCATCCATTCGTGTTAGTGCAAATGCAACCTATCAGACACCATGGCTTGCTGAGTTGACTGGAAACTCTCGTATGAACATTGGGATTTTCTTTGCTATCATAGCAGTAGCGGTTATCTGGTTCTTGCTCAAGAAAACAACTCTTGGTTTTGAAATCCGTGCAGTTGGTCTTAATCCAAATGCTTCTGAATACGCAGGTATTTCAGCGAAACGCACCATTATTCTATCAATGATTATTTCTGGTGCACTTGCAGGACTTGGTGGCGCAGTAGAAGGACTTGGTACCTTCCAAAATGTTTATGTTCAAGGTTCATCATTGGCAATCGGATTTAATGGTATGGCAGTAAGCCTACTTGCTTCAAACTCACCAGTTGGAATTCTATTTGCAGCATTCCTTTTCAGTGTTCTTCAAGTTGGAGCCCCTGGTATGAATGCTGCACAAGTACCATCTGAGCTTGTAAGTATCGTTACAGCCTCAATTATCTTCTTTGTCAGCGTTCACTACATCATCGAGCGCTTTGTCAAACCAAGAAAACAACTTAAAGGAGGTAAATAAGGATGTCGATTACAACAATGTTAACCCTTATGGTTTCTTCAATGTTGATTTATGCAGCACCACTTATTTTCACAAGTATCGGAGGAGTTTTCTCCGAACGTGGTGGAGTTGTAAACGTTGGTCTTGAAGGAATCATGGTCATGGGTGCCTTTTCTGGAGTTGTTTTTAACCTTGAATTTGCACAAGATTTGGGAGCACTAACTCCTTGGTTGGCTCTCCTGGTTGGTGGATTAGTTGGAGCTATCTTCTCGCTCATTCACGCAGTAGCTACAGTTCATTTCCGCGCAGACCATGTTGTCAGTGGTACCGTACTTAACTTGATGGCGCCAGCCTTGGCAGTCTTCTTGGTAAAGGTGCTTTATAACAAGGGACAAACGGATAACTTAACGCAAACTTTTGGGCGTTTTGACTTTCCGGTATTAGCTAATATTCCTGTTATCGGAGATATCTTCTTCAAGTCAACTAGTCTACTAGGTTATCTAGCAATTGCTTTCTCATTCCTAGCTTGGTTTATCCTCTTTAAGACTCGCTTTGGACTTCGCCTTCGTTCAGTTGGTGAACACCCACAAGCAGCAGATACGTTGGGAATCAATGTCTACAAGATGAGATATCTTGGAGTTGTGATTTCAGGTTTCCTTGGAGGAATCGGTGGAGCTATTTACGCTCAGTCAATTTCCGTTAACTTCTCAGTTACAACGATCGTTGGACCTGGATTTATCGCACTTGCTGCTATGATCTTCGGTAAATGGAATCCTGTTGGTGCTATGCTTTCAAGTCTCTTCTTTGGACTATCACAAAGTTTGGCAGTTATCGGTTCTCAACTTCCTTTCTTGCAAGGAGTTCCAGCCGTTTACTTGCAAATTGCACCATATCTTTTGACCATTGTCGTCCTAGCAGCCTTCTTTGGTAAAGCTGTTGCGCCGAAGGCAGATGGTATCAACTATATCAAGTCTAAATAACATAAAAAAACGTCAGTTGAAACTGACGTTTTATTTTTTTGGTTCTTGGTGCGTTAGGTTAAGTCCCCAAGGAATGAGATTTTCTGTTTTATTACGAATACGATTGATATTATCTTTGTGGCGGATAATAATTAAACCTGCGAGAGCTAGGATAATCGCTACGAATAATAAATCGTAACTTGGCAGTAGGAAACCGATAAGCGGAAAGAGGATCACCCCAAGTACAGCAGCGAGAGCAGCAGTAACACTAGAGAGAGAAATCATGCTTCCTAGATATAGAGTTCCAAAGAAGACAACTGCTAGATAGAGGCAAAATAGAGGAGCAAATCCGAAAATGACTCCAGCACTAGTTGCGACAGCCTTTCCTCCCTTAAATCCTGCAAAAATTGGAAAAGTATGCCCAATCACAGCTAAAAGGCCAAAGACTAGAGGTGAAACTCCCTGCACATGGAAGATTAGTGGAAGTAAAGTTGCCAAAGTACCTTTAAAGAAGTCAATTACAAAGGTTGCCATTCCAGCTTTTTTGCCTAAGATTCGGAAGGTATTGGTCGTTCCAGTATTACCAGATCCATGTTCTCTTAGATTGATGTTAAAGAATATTTGTCCAATCCACAAGCCTGAAGGAATTGAACCCAATAAATAAGCTAAAATTAATAATACTATTGTCATCATGTTTCTATTATACCATGAAATAGGATAGAATCGTAAGGAATCTTGTCTGGAATTGTGACATCTGAAATCTTAAATCTTGTTATTGAAAGATTAGACAATAGGGATCTACAATTAGAAAAACTTTGCAAAATCCTTAGAAAACCTGTAAAATAGAAAAGATGAACAAATAGGAGGTTCCTTGTGTCAAAAAAGGAAATCAATATTAACAATTATAATGATGATGCCATTCAGGTACTAGAAGGGTTGGATGCGGTTCGGAAACGTCCAGGGATGTATATCGGATCGACTGACGGTGCTGGTCTCCACCACCTTGTCTGGGAAATCGTCGATAATGCTGTCGATGAGGCCTTGTCTGGATTTGGTGACAGGATCGATGTGAACATTAATAAAGACGGAAGTTTAACGGTTCAAGACCACGGACGTGGAATGCCGACTGGAATGCACGCTATGGGAATTCCAACGGTTGAGGTTATCTTTACCATTCTCCACGCTGGAGGAAAATTCGGTCAGGGTGGTTATAAGACATCAGGAGGTCTCCACGGGGTTGGATCTTCTGTCGTTAATGCCCTCTCTAGTTGGTTAGAGGTAGGAATTACTCGTGATGGCGCAGTTTATAGACAACGTTTTGAAAATGGAGGCAAGCCAGTTACCACTCTAGAAAAGGTTGGGACTGCACCTAAATCTAAGACAGGTACCAAAGTGACCTTCATGCCAGATGCCAGCATCTTTTCTACGACAGACTTTAAGTACAATACTATTTCAGAGCGTCTTAATGAGTCAGCCTTCCTCTTGAAAAATGTGACCTTGTCTTTGACAGATAAGCGAACAGATGAAGCAATCGAATTCCATTATGAGAACGGGGTACAAGACTTTGTTTCTTACCTCAATGAAGAC
Source organism: Streptococcus infantis (assembly GCF_964243025.1). GTDB lineage: Bacteria > Bacillota > Bacilli > Lactobacillales > Streptococcaceae > Streptococcus > Streptococcus infantis_N. Next base: position 450,228 of record NZ_CAXTDJ010000001.1, on the reverse strand, counting down.
AAGGAAACCTTGACGCCAGTCCTATACTTTGAAGGGGAAGACAATGGTTTCCAAGTGGAAGTTGCCCTCCAGTACAATGATGGATTTTCAGATAATATCTTGTCCTTTGTCAATAACGTTCGTACTAAGGACGGTGGAACGCACGAGACAGGACTCAAGTCTGCCATTACCAAGGTCATGAATGACTACGCTCGTAAGACAGGTCTTCTCAAGGAAAAAGATAAAAATCTTGAAGGATCCGATTACCGCGAAGGGTTATCAGCAGTTCTTTCTATCTTGGTTCCAGAAGAACATCTTCAGTTTGAAGGACAGACTAAGGACAAACTAGGAAGTCCACTAGCTCGTCCAATCGTTGACAGTATTGTTGCTGAAAAACTGACCTTCTTCCTTATGGAAAATGGGGAATTAGCTTCAAATCTGATTCGTAAAGCTATCAAGGCGCGTGATGCCCGTGAAGCAGCACGAAAAGCGCGTGATGAGAGCCGAAATGGCAAGAAAAACAAAAAAGATAAGGGCTTACTTTCTGGTAAATTAACGCCAGCCCAGTCTAAAAATCCAGCTAAGAATGAACTCTACCTAGTCGAGGGTGATTCTGCCGGTGGATCTGCCAAACAAGGACGTGATCGTAAGTTTCAGGCTATTTTGCCTCTTCGTGGTAAGGTCATCAATACAGCCAAGGCAAAGATGGCGGATATCCTCAAAAACGAAGAAATCAACACCATGATTTATACCATCGGAGCTGGTGTGGGGGCAGACTTCTCTCTTGAAGATGCCAACTATGACAAGATTATTATCATGACCGATGCGGACACCGACGGTGCCCACATTCAAACCCTTCTCTTAACGTTTTTCTACCGTTACATGCGTCCACTAGTTGAGGCAGGACATGTCTATATCGCCCTTCCTCCTCTTTACAAGATGTCCAAAGGTAAAGGTAAGAAAGAAGAAGTGGCATACGCTTGGACGGACGGAGAGCTAGAAGAACTCCGCAAGCAATTCGGCAAAGGTGCCACCCTTCAACGCTACAAGGGTCTTGGTGAAATGAATGCGGACCAGCTCTGGGAAACAACCATGAATCCAGAGACTCGAACTCTCATTCGTGTCACGATCGAAGATTTAGCACGCGCAGAACGGCGTGTCAATGTCTTAATGGGTGATAAGGTCGAGCCACGTCGTAAGTGGATTGAAGATAATGTCAAGTTTACGCTGGAAGAAGCGACAGTGTTTTAAAAACTATAAAGAAATACAAATGGAGGACCAAATATGTCTGAAAATCTTAGTGAAGAGCAAGTGAAAGAAGCACTTGAAAGTGGTTATGCGCAATCTGAAGCCTTATTAAACGATAAAGATGAATTAGATGATTTTTTGTATCATTTAGAGCAAAAAATTAAGGAAATACCAAATGTTGGTGAACAATTATCGATGGTTCCAGTTATGATTTCCTTAGTGAAGAATTATGTTCAAGGCAAATATACGACTGTTCCTTATGGAACTATTTTGGCTATTTTAAGTGCATTAATTTATCTTTTATCTCAGATAGATTTTATTCCAGATTTCTTACCAGGTATAGGCTACTTGGATGATATCGCAGTAGTTGGATTTTGTATAACAATGGTTAAAACGGATATCGAGTCTTATGATGTATGGCGTCAAGCTCAAGGGTTAATTTAATTAAATCATTCTTCTAAATAATTTTTGCTCTCTAAAAGAGGTATACATCATGATAAGTGTTTTGTTCGATACTCCTTTTCTTGTGATAGTCCTGGTACTAGGCGCAGTTATGTATATGATTGCTAAACCAGGAAAACCTGAGAAAATTCGCTTTCTTGAATTCTTATTATTAACTATAGTAACCACAGGTGTCTTTTTATTTGATAATCCTTTAAGGTCTAATCCTTATGCAGGTTTGCTCTTCTATGTTTTTGACTTTTATATTTTCACACCAGTGAGCCTTGCTTTTGGATTCACAGCTATTTATAAGAGCAATAAACATATCAAACATTATCCTAGTGGTTACTCAAAATTTCTTAAGATAAATGCCTGGTTTTTAGCAATATTTTCGATTATTAACTTCCTCTTTTTAATGCTGACTGAAGAAATGGGAATTATGTTGCTGCTACCACTTTTTGGAATCAGTTCAATTATCCAATTTATAGTCGGAGAGCTTGAAAGAAAAAGAGTTCAGAAACTTCTTAAGCAAAGAAATGAAGATGCTGTTATTCAGAACATAGAGACCACTGAGGAAGAACTACATGAGAACTGACCAGGAAATACTTGGACTGATTTTAGAAACAGCTGAAAAGTTACAGGTCAATGCTGTGGCAATATCTGGTTCACGAATTGATACAAAAGCACCAAAAGATGAATTTCAAGACTATGATCTTGTCTATGTCGTAGATGACATAGACAATCTAACGAGTGACCTTGCTTGGTTGGACCAGTTTGGCACACGTATCATTGAGCAACATAATATCCTAGGCAACCGTCGTCTCTATCTCATGCTATTTGAAGATGGCAATCGGATTGATTTAACCCTTTGCCCCAAAGACCACATTCAAGAGTGGGTAGAAAGCGAAGCGGATTTCACGGTGATAGAGGATCCTAAGGGCTTGTTTGTGCCTCATTCTCCCAGTCCAGAGCGCTTCTGGACAAGTCCAGCTAGTGAGACGGATTTTGAAAAATCTTATAATGAATTTTGGTGGGTGTCAGCCTACGTGGTTAAAGGAATTTGTCGCAAGCAAATCATCTATGCAACGGACCATCTCTACGGTATTTGCCAACAAGAACTCTTGAAAATCTTAGCTTGGCAGGTCGCAAGTGATAGAGGAACAGTCGACATCGGTAAAAATTACAAGTACCTCTTTAACTACTTGCTTTCTGAGAAGGAGAATGAATTCTTAGCTCTGCTTGAGTTTTCAAGTGTAGAGAAACTTACTCAGTCATTGTTTGCTACGATGGAACTTTTCCACCGAGAAGCTCAATATCTTGCTCAAAAGATGGGATTTAAGTATGAAAAAGAAGTGGCTGAGAAGATGATTGACTATGCTAAGGAGAAGTTGAAATAGTTTCAGAGACACTTACAAGATGAACAAATTCTTCGGTTTATAATAGCTATTGAGGTGAAATAGTATGTTTGATTTCATGTTTGGAATATTTGCTATGTTATTCCCATTTCTTCCAATTGTGTCCATAATCTTATCAATATATATTGCCTTACAAAATAATAAACTTGGCAAAAGATTTTATGGATTATTTTTTCCTGTAATTATCACCATATGTAATATTTGGTTGTTTCCCATAGATCGGACAGATATGTTTCATGATGCTTTAAGGTTTTATTTTTTTCTAATTGATTTTTGTTTACCTATGCTTATTTCTTCCACAATCTATCACTCAATACGCTTACATTATTTATACAAATCAATCAAGTGGGGAGTCTCCCCTATAAGTATCTGTTATTTATTCGGTTTAATTTTTCATTATCTTAACACAATGCATTGGGAGGAGCTATTTCGAGGGAAAAAGTTTGTATTTGATATCTTGCTGATATCAACTGCTATAATTTCTTATTTACCTTGTCTATATTTGTACATTCTTCAAATAAGAAAGAACAACCTATAGGGAATAGTTGCTTTTGGTTAATCTAAATAAATGACTTAAATAGTATCTAAAGATATTTTTCTCAATACCAATTTTAATGTAAAAATCTACTCAACATTTTTTGAAAGGAGTTGAACACGCCCTAAATACTGTGTGAAAACTCCTGACGCATCTTTTAAAACGTATTTTAAACTACAGAAAGGATAGTTTGGTTACTAGAGGTAACTGAACACGGGACTAAGACTTAGGAAAAAAGATAAATCGTCTAGGGTTCATCGAACCCTGCATCGATTTCCTATTTTTCTACAGAAATTTTCGGCAGGCCGAATCGTCCCTTTGTATCTTATATGAGTAATATCCAAAATATGTCCTTAGAGGACATCATGGGAGAGCGCTTTGGTCGCTACTCCAAATACATCATTCAAGACCGGGCTTTGCCAGACATTAGGGATGGATTGAAGCCGGTTCAACGCCGTATTCTTTATTCTATGAATAAGGATGGCAATACCTTTGATAAGAGCTACCGTAAGTCGGCCAAGTCAGTCGGGAACATCATGGGTAATTTCCACCCACACGGAGATTCTTCTATCTATGATGCCATGGTCCGTATGTCTCAGGACTGGAAAAACCGTGAGATTTTAGTTGAAATGCACGGTAACAATGGTTCTATGGACGGAGATCCACCTGCGGCTATGCGTTATACGGAAGCTCGTTTATCAGAGATTGCAGGCTACCTTCTTCAAGATATCGATAAAAAGACAGTTCCCTTTGCTTGGAACTTTGACGATACCGAGAAAGAGCCAACTGTCTTACCAGCAGCCTTTCCAAACCTTCTAGTCAATGGTTCAACAGGTATTTCAGCTGGTTATGCCACAGATATTCCACCGCATAATTTGGCTGAAGTTATTGATGCGACAGTCTACATGATTGATCACCCAACTGCCAAGGTTGATAAGTTGATGGAATTCTTGCCTGGACCAGACTTCCCTACAGGAGCCATTATTCAAGGACGAGACGAGATCAAAAAGGCCTATGAAACTGGTAAGGGGCGCGTGGTTGTTCGTTCCAAGACTGAAATTGAGAAGTTAAAAGGTGGTAAGGAACAAATCGTTATCACTGAGATTCCTTATGAGATTAATAAGGCTAACTTGGTCAAGAAAATTGATGAAGTCCGTGTCAATAACAAGGTGGCAGGTATCGCTGAGGTTCGAGATGAGTCTGACCGTGACGGTCTTCGCATTGCTATCGAACTCAAGAAAGATGCGAACACTGAGCTTGTTCTCAACTACCTTTTCAAGTATACTGACTTGCAAATCAACTACAACTTTAATATGGTTGCGATTGACAATTTCACCCCTCGTCAGGTTGGAATTGTGCCTATCTTATCTAGCTATATTGCTCACCGTCGTGAGGTCATCTTGGCACGTTCTCGCTTTGACAAGGAAAAGGCTGAAAAACGTCTCCATATCGTGGAAGGTTTGATTCGTGTCATCTCTATTTTAGATGAAGTCATTGCTCTAATCCGTGCTTCTGAGAACAAGGCTGATGCCAAGGAAAACCTCAAGGTCAGTTATGATTTTACTGAAGAGCAGGCTGAAGCTATTGTTACCTTGCAATTGTATCGTTTGACCAACACAGACGTGGTTGTCTTGCAGGAAGAAGAAGCAGAACTTCGCGAAAAAATTGCTATGCTGGCGGCTATCATTGGTGACGAACGGACTATGTACAATCTCATGAAAAAAGAACTTCGTGAGGTCAAGAGACAGTTTGCGACACCTCGTTTGAGTTCTTTAGAAGATACAGCAAAAGTGATTGAGATTGATACAGCTAGTTTGATCGCTGAAGAAGATACCTATGTCAGTGTGACCAAGGCTGGCTATATCAAGCGTACTAGCCCTCGTTCTTTCTCAGCTTCAACGTTAGAGGAAATTGGTAAACGGGATGATGACCGATTGCTATTTATCCAATCTGTTAAGACAACTCAACATCTCTTAATCTTTACGACACTAGGAAATGTTATCTACCGTCCTGTCCATGAATTAGCAGATATTCGTTGGAAGGATATCGGGGAGCACTTGAGCCAAACGATTACCAACTTTGAAACCAATGAAGAAGTGCTATACGTAGAAGTGGTGGATCAGTTTGATGATGCGACGACCTACTTTGCAGCGACTCGCCTTGGACAAATCAAACGTGTCGAACGCAAAGAATTCTCTCCATGGAGAACCTATCGTTCTAAATCTGTCAAGTATGCCAAGTTGAAAGACGATAGTGACCAGATTGTAGCTGTTGCACCAATCAAACTTGATGATGTTTTGTTGATTAGTAAAAATGGATATGCCCTTCGCTTTAATATCGAAGAGGTTCCAGTTGTTGGAGCCAAAGCTGCAGGTGTTAAAGCTATGAATCTGAAAGCAGATGATGAGCTTAAAGCTGCCTTTATCTGCAATACTTCATCCTTCTATCTGTTAACGCAACGTGGAAGCTTGAAACGTGTATCAACAGAGGAAATTCCAGCAACCAGTCGTGCTAATCGTGGTCTTCAAGTTCTGAGAGAATTGAAGAGTAAACCACATCGCGTCTTCTTGGCCGGTGCAGTTTCTGAACAAGGATTTGTTGGAGATCTCTTTAGCACCGAAGTGGAAGATGGCGAACAAACTCTTGTTATCCAATCAAATAATGGAACGATTTACGAAACAATTCTGCAAGATTTGAATCTATCAGAGCGCACAAGCAATGGAAGCTTTATCTCAGATACTATTTCAGACGAGGAAGTTTTTGATGCCTACCTCAAAGAAGTCTTTAAAGAAGAAAAAGATAATTAAGAAGAAAATCAGTCCTAGTGACTGATTTTTTATAAATAAAATTTTCAGAAAATTACAAATAATACTTGAATTTTTAGGAGAATAGTGTAGAATAGAACACAAAGCTTGATTAGAATAAAGGAGATTGTCATGACAGTTACGATCGATTGGGAAAATCTCGGTTTTTCCTATATGAAACTACCTTATCGTTATATCGCTTATTTTAAAAATGGACAATGGACCCAAGGAGAATTAACAGAAGATGCAACCTTGCATATTTCAGAATCATCTCCAAGCCTTCACTATGGACAGCAAGCATTTGAAGGATTGAAAGCCTATCGTACAAAGGATGGCAGTATTCAACTCTTCCGTCCAGATGAAAATGCTAAACGACTCCAACGTACCTGCGACCGTCTCTTGATGCCCCAAGTGCCAACAGAAATGTTTGTAGAGGCTTGTAAGTCAGTAGTTCGAGCTAATGAAGAATACGTACCACCTTACGGAACTGGTGGAACCCTTTATCTTCGTCCGCTCTTGATTGGTGTCGGAGATATCATCGGGGTAAAACCAGCCGAGGAGTATATTTTTACCATCTTTGCTATGCCAGTTGGAAATTACTTTAAGGGTGGATTGGTTCCAACAAACTTCTTGATTCAAGATGAGTTTGACCGTGCTGCACCAAATGGGACAGGAGCTGCCAAGGTCGGTGGTAACTATGCCGCTAGTCTTTTGCCAGGAAAAATGGCTAAATCCCGTCATTTCTCAGATGTTATTTATCTAGATCCCTCAACCCACACCAAGATTGAAGAAGTCGGTTCAGCAAACTTCTTTGGAATTACAGCTGATAATGAGTTTGTAACCCCATTGAGTCCGTCAATTTTGCCATCGATTACCAAGTATTCATTGCTTTACTTGGCAGAGCATCGTTTAGGCTTGAAACCTGTCGAGGGGGATGTACCAATTGATAGTCTGGATCGATTTGTAGAAGCAGGTGCCTGTGGAACAGCAGCGGTAATTTCACCTATTGGGGGAATCCAACACGGTGATGATTTCCATGTTTTCTACAGTGAAACAGAGGTTGGTCCAGTGACTCGTAAACTATACGATGAATTGACAGGTATCCAATTTGGTGACATTGAAGCACCAGAAGGTTGGATTGTAAAAGTAGATTAAAAATTATTAAAGGAGATCTTTATGAAAACGAAAAAGTGGATGTTAACAGCAGGAGTGGTCCTGAGTACAGCAGTTCTTCTTGTGGCTTGTGGTAAAGCTGATAAGGAAGCAGATGCACCTACAACCTTCTCTTATGTCTATGGAGTAGACCCATCATCTTTGGACTACAGTATCGCAACTCGTACTTCAACAACTGATATCATTGGTAACGTTGTTGATGGATTGTTGGAAAACGACGAATATGGAAATTTGGTTCCTTCACTAGCTGAGGATTGGAGTGTCTCACAAGACGGTTTGACCTATACTTATAAACTTCGTAAAGGAGTTAAATGGTACACGTCAGAAGGTGAAGAATACGCTGAAGTAACAGCGCATGACTTTGTTACAGGACTAAAACACGTAGCAGATGGTAAATCAGACGGTGTCACTCTTATTCAAAACTCAATTAAGGGCTTGAATGAATATATGACTGGTGAGACTAATGACTTCTCTACAGTTGGGGTTAAGGCATTGGATGACTACACAGTCCAGTATACTCTTAATGCACCTGAAAGTTTCTGGAATTCGAAAGTGACTTCAGCAACCATGTTGCCGGTAAACGAGGAATTCCTCAAAGCTTCAGGTAAGAACTACGGAGCAGTAAGTCCATCTGGAATTCTTTATAACGGTCCGTATATCCTGAAGACATTGACTTCAAAATCTTTAATCGAATACGAAAAGAACCCAAATTATTGGGATAAAGAGAAGGTTAAAATTGAGAAAGTGAAATTGACCTACTATGATGGTTCAGACCAAGAATCATTAATCCGTAGCTTCTCTTCAGGTGTTTATACAACAGCTCGTATCTTCCCAAGTAGCTCAAACTTTGCTTCTACATTGGAACAATACGGAGATAAAATCACATACAGTCCACAGGATTCAACTAGTTACTACTTTACCTTTAACGTAAACCGTCAATCTTACAATAAGACTGCGAAAACAAGTGAAGAACAGAAAACTTCTACAAAAGAAGCGATGTTGAACAAGGACTTCCGTCAAGCAATCAACTTTGCCTTCAACCGTCATTCATATGCTGCACAACTCAATGGTGAAGATGGTGCGGACAAGATCATTCGTAACAGTCTAGTTCCAGATAACTTTGTACAATCTGGTGGTAAAAACTTTGGTGATATCGCTCAAAAAGAATTGGTCAACTATGGAGACCAATGGAAAGGCGTTGAGCTTGTAGACGGAAAAGATACCATCTACAATCCAGACAAAGCCAAAGCTTCATTCGAAAAAGCTAAGAAAGAATTGGAAGCAAAAGGTGTAACCTTCCCAATTCATTTGGATGTTCCGGTTGAACAAACAGATACCATTGCCGTTCAACAAAGCAATTCCTTTAAACAATCAATCGAATCAACTCTTGGTTCTGAAAATGTCGTGATTGATGTCCTTCAGATGACCGATAACGAAAAGGAAAGCATTACATCGCAGGCGCGTGTTCCAGCTCAAAAAGACTATGACTTGAACAGTACTGGATGGGCTCCAAGCTACCAAGACCCAGCAAGTTATCTTAATATCATGGATCCTAAGACAGGTTCTGCTATGAAACACCTTGGTATTACGAAAGGTAAAGACAAGGAAGTAGTAGCTCAACTTGGTCTGGACGAATATAAGAAACTCTTGGATGATGCAGTTTCTGAGACAAACGATTTGGATAAGAGATATGAAAAATATGCTAAAGCTCAAGCATGGCTCACTGATAGTTCTCTCTTGATGCCAACCGCTTCATCAGGTGGTTCACCAGTTGTCAGCAACGTCGTTCCTTTCTCTAAACCATACTCACAAGTAGGTATTAAGGGTGATCCATATATCTTCAAGGGAATGAAATTACAAAAAGAAATTGTATCTGCTAAAGAATATCAAGCAGCTCTTGAAAAATGGCAAAAAGAAAAATTGGAATCAAACAGTAAATACCAAAAAGAACTAGAAAGTCATGTCAAATAAAACAGACTAGTATTTTTGGAATAAAGGGGCCTATATGGAATGGATTAAACTAATAGGGATAGTTATCATTGTGGTTGGTTTTATCTATAAATTGGATACCATCGCAACGGTAGTCTTAGCTAGTTTAGTTACAGCTCTAGTTTCTGGAGTTTCTCTTGTTGAGTTCTTGGAAATTTTAGGAAGAGAATTTAGCAATCAACGAGTTCTTACGATTTTTATGGTAACCTTGCCACTGGTTGGTTTATCTGAAACTTTTGGCCTCAAGCAACGTTCGATTGACTTAATTCAAAAGATTAAAGGACTGACCGTAGGAAGTTTTTATACAATTTATTTCTTTTTTCGGGAACTCGACGGGTTCTTTGCCATTCGTCTAGGAGGGCAGCCGCAGTTTGTAAGGCCTCTGGTTCAACCCATGGGACAAGCAGCGGCAGAGTCACAATTAGGTAGAAAATTAACGGAGCAGGAGAGCGAAGCGCTAAAAGCGCGTGCAGCAGCAAATGATAATTTTGCAAATTTCTTTGCTCAGAACACTTTCGTTGGTGCAGGTGGTGTCCTCTTAGTTGGGGGCACTCTGGACCAATTAGGTTACGAAAGTAATTATGCAGGGATCGCTTCGGCTTCTCTTATTGTTGCAGGAATTGCCTTACTTGTGGTAGGGATTTACAATTACTTATTTGATAGAAAACTGCTAGCGAATAAGCTTAGTAAAGGAAAAGATGAATGACCAATCTAGCAAGACAGTTATTAGAGTTAACCTATATTGTGATTGGTTGTCAATTTCTTCACACGGCCTATTGTAGCTATAAAGACAAAACAAACCCAGTTCGCTTTGGAACAGCTGGGTTTTGGGTTTTATTGGGTATCAGTTTTATCGGTGGCTCTTATCTACCTTCTATCTGTATTGGAATTATCGTAGTGCTCTTAGCCCTACTAACACTCTTTAAACAGGTTCGTATCGGAACCTTGCCGTCTCTGGATGAAGTAAAGGCAAATATTGAAGCTAAACGGTTGAAGAATAAAATTTTTATTCCGGTCATGTTGATGGCTTTGATTGCTTTAGTATTAGCAAAAATGATCCCTGAGTTTAGTAAGATTGCTATCAGTCTTGCAGCATTTTTAGCAACCATTTCTCTTTTATTGATTACTAAGAGTTCTCCTAAAAGCTTATTATCAGAAAACAATCGCATGGTTCAGCAAGTCTCAACTAGTGGGATTGTTCCCCAACTTTTAGGAGCTTTGGGGGCTATTTTTACTGTAGCTGGAGTTGGAGATTTAATGTCACATCTGATAAGTGGTTTTGTGCCTTCGGGGAGTCGGTTGATGGGTGTAGTGGCTTATGTGTTGGGAATGGTTCTATTTTCAATGATTATGGGAAATGCCTTTGCGGCCTTTACTGTCATTACTGCTGGAATTGGTGTTCCCTTTGTATTTTCCTTGGGAGCAGATCCAATCGTGGCGGGTGCTCTTGCTATGACAGCAGGTTGTTGTGGGACTCTATTAACCCCAATGGCTGCCAATTTCAATACTCTACCTGTAGCCCTTTTGGATATGAAAGATCCAAATGGCGTTATCAAAGCACAAGTAGGAGTAGCTATTGTCATGATTATCATACATGTATTTCTGATGTACTTTTTGGCATTTTAGTAAAGGAAATAAAATGAAAATATTAGTTACAGGATTTGATCCTTTTGGTGGTGAAAAGGTCAATCCAGCTCTAGAAGCAGTTAAATCACTACCGTCTGAAATCAATGGTGCAGAGCTTCATTGGGCAGTAATCCCAACGGTCTTTTATAAATCAGCAGAGGTTTTAGAAGCAGAAATAAATCGATACCATCCAGATGTTGTGCTTTGTATCGGACAAGCAGGAGGAAGAGCGAGTTTGACTCCTGAGAGAGTTGCTATCAATCAAGATGATGCTAGAATTCCTGATAACCAAGGAAATCAACCGATTGACACACCCATTCGCCTAGATGGAGAAGCTGCCTATTTTAGCACACTCCCTATCAAAGCAATGGTACAAGCTATAAAAAAAGAAGGGCTGCCTGCAGCAGTATCCAATACAGCTGGAACCTTTGTTTGCAATCATCTGATGTATCAGGCACTCTATTTAGCGAATAAGAAATTTCCCAATATGCTAGCAGGATTTATGCATATTCCCTATATGACAGAACAAGTGGTAAATAAGCCTAGTACTGCATCCATGTGCTTAAGAGATATTGTCCGAGGTATCGAAGTTGCTATTGCTGCTATCGTGGACCATAAAGATAAAGATTTGAAATTGGTCGGAGGGACGACTCACTAATAATTCAATTTTCAAATTAAAAAATATTCCTTAAACTCTCTGTCAAGATAAGCATGATAGAGAGTTTTTTCTTGCTAGATTAGGGAATTTCTTGTAAAATAGATAAAGTGAAAAGAGGTATGGTATGAGCAAAAAAGATAAAAAAATTGAGATTCAATTGTCAGATGCTAAAGTAGTAGTTGGAAAAGATAAGTACGCTGGTTACACATTAACAATTGGTAAAAAGTTAATCGGTGAAATTGCCGAACTAGATGACCAATTTGCAATCATAAAGAATGGAAATGTCGATAGTTTTTACAAGAATCTTGAAAAAGCTGTGGAAATATTGATTGAGAACTATAATTTAGCAAAATAATGCTTGTTTTTTGCAAATTTTCATGATATAATAGTTTTCGTTGATTGTCGGAGAGATAGCGAAGAGGCTAAACGCGGCGGACTGTAAATCCGCTCCTTCGGGTTCGGGGGTTCGAATCCCTCTCTCTCCATATCATCAATGGGGTATAGCCAAGCGGTAAGGCAAGGGACTTTGACTCCCTCATGCGTTGGTTCGAATCCAGCTACCCCAGTTCTTAGGTAATAAATTCAAGATAAAAAGAAAAATATCTTAGGGTATTTTATTTTTATAATTGAAGGACGTTCGAGATGTTCATGTCGTTGCGGGTGCTTAGGAAAAAAATTATAAGTATGTCAAGTTAAAAAGACTTGATTGTTGGAGGATTTTTTAGATGAATGAATTTGAAGATTTGCTAAATAGCGTTAGCCAAGTTGAACCTGGTGATGTTGTTAGTGCTGAAGTATTGACAGTTGATGCTAATCAAGCTAACGTTGCAATCTCTGGAACTGGTGTTGAAGGTGTCTTGACTCTTCGCGAATTGACAAACGATCGCGATGCAGATATCAATGACTTTGTAAAAGTAGGTGAAGTATTTGATGTTCTTGTACTTCGTCAAGTAGTTGGTAAAGATACTGATACAGTAACATACCTTGTATCTAAAAAACGCCTTGAAGCTCGCAAAGCATGGGACAAACTTGTAGGACGCGAAGAAGAAGTTGTTACAGTTAAAGGAACTCGCGCTGTTAAAGGTGGACTTTCAGTAGAATTTGAAGGTTTGCGTGGATTTATCCCAGCTTCAATGTTGGATACTCGTTTCGTACGTAACACTGAGCGTTTTGTAGGTCAAGAATTTGAAGCTAAAATCAAAGAAGTTGACCCTAAAGAAAACCGCTTCATCCTTTCACGTCGTGAAGTTGTAGAAGCAGCTACTGCAGCAGCTCGTGCAGAAGTTTTCGGTAAATTGGCTGCTGGTGATGTAGTAACTGGTAAAGTTGCTCGTATCACAAGCTTCGGTGCTTTCATCGACCTTGGTGGTGTTGATGGATTGGTTCACTTGACTGAATTGTCACACGAACGTAACGTTTCACCAAAATCAGTTGTAACTGTTGGTGAAGAAGTTGAAGTTAAAATCCTTGACCTTAACGAAGAAGAAGGACGTGTATCACTTTCACTTAAAGCAACAACACCTGGACCATGGGATGGCGTTGAGCAAAAATTGGCTAAAGGTGACGTTGTAGAAGGTACAGTTAAACGTTTGACTGACTTCGGTGCATTTGTTGAAGTATTGCCAGGTATCGATGGACTTGTTCACGTATCACAAATTTCACACAAACGTATTGAAAATCCAAAAGAAGCTCTTACAGTTGGTCAAGAAGTTACTGTTAAAGTTCTTGATGTTAATGCTGATGCAGAACGTGTATCACTTTCTATCAAAGCTCTTGAAGAGCGTCCAGCTCAAGAAGAAGGACAAAACGAAGAAAAACGTGCTCCACGTCCACGTCGTCCAAAACGTCAAGAAAAACGTGACTTTGAACTTCCTGAAACTCAAACAGGATTCTCAATGGCTGACTTGTTCGGAGACATCGAACTTTAATCAATCAGAACTAATTATAAATCCTTTGTTGTAAAACAAGGGATTTTTCTTTTTTCAACTAGTATTTTTTGATATAATGGATTTATGTTACATTCCGAAAAAAAATCAATTTACCAAATTGTAAATGAACAACTCTCTAGTCTTTTAGAAGGTGAGACCAATGTGTTGGCTAATCTATCAAATGCCAGTGCTCTCTTAAAAATGAACTTTCCTCGTACTGTCTTTGCAGGTTTCTATTTATATGACGGAAATGAGCTTATTTTAGGCCCTTTTCAGGGTGGAGTCTCATGTGTTAGAATTGCGCTCGGAAAAGGAGTTTGCGGTGAGTCAGCGGCTGGCCGTCAAACAGTCATCGTTGGTGATGTCAAGACTTATCCAAACTATATTTCTTGTGATAGTAGTGCTCGTAGCGAGATCGTACTTCCAATGGTAAAAAATGGACAGCTTCTAGGTGTATTAGATTTGGACTCATCTCATATTGATGATTATGATGAAATGGATCAGAAGTATTTAGAAGAGTTTGTGTCCATTTTACTAGATAAGACAGAATGGAAATTTTCAATGTTTGAGGAGAAGGCATAATGTATCAGGCGCTTTATCGAAAATATAGAAGTCAAAATTTTTCACAGTTAGTAGGCCAGGAAGTTGTTGCTAGAACTCTTAAACAGGCTGTAGAACAGGATAAGATTAGTCACGCCTATCTCTTTTCAGGGCCTCGTGGAACTGGTAAGACTAGTGTGGCTAAGATTTTTGCTAAGGCTATGAACTGCCCTAATCAAGTAGGGGGAGAACCTTGTAATAACTGTTATATCTGTCAAGCTGTTACGGATGGAAGTTTAGAAGACGTTATCGAAATGGATGCTGCTTCTAATAATGGTGTTGATGAAATTCGTGATATTCGTGATAAATCAACCTATGCTCCAAGTATAGCTCAGTATAAGGTTTATATCATTGATGAGGTTCATATGCTTTCGACAGGTGCCTTTAATGCCCTTTTGAAAACACTGGAAGAACCAACTCCAAATGTAGTCTTTATTTTGGCAACGACTGAGCTTCATAAAATTCCTGCAACTATTTTGTCTCGTGTTCAACGATTTGAGTTCAAGTCCATTAAGACTCAGGATATTCGAGATCATATCTTCCAGATTTTAGAAAAAGAAGGGATTGATTACGAAACAGAAGCTGTTGAAATTATTGCTCGACGAGCTGAAGGTGGGATGCGGGATGCCTTGTCAATTCTAGACCAGGCATTAAGCTTAACCCAAGAAGCTACATTGACAACAGCAGTCTCAGAAGAAATCACTGGTACCATTAGTTTAAGTGCCTTGGATCATTACGTAGCTGCTTTAGCTCAAAAGGATGTACCGGGTTCTCTTCAAAATCTTGATTTGATTTTTGAGAATGGAAAGAGCATGACACGTTTTGTAGTCGATTTGCTGCAATATCTACGTGATATCTTAATTGTTCAAGCAGGTGGAGAAAATACACATCATAGTGATGCATTTGAGAGAAACTTAGCTCTTCCGCAGGATGTCTTGTTTGAGATGATTAGTCTTGCTACTAAAAGTCTAGCTGATATTAAGGCTAGCCTACAACCTAAAATTTATGCCGAAATGATGACTATTCGTTTAGCAGAAATTGATTCTCAACCAGAACTTTCAGGTGAGGTGGCTGAGGAATTGTCTTCTCTTCGAGAAGAAGTTGCACGATTGAAACAAGCTCTTGCAAATGTTGGTTCTAATCCCAAACAAACTGTTTCTACACCAAGTCGTCCGACTAACAGTAAATCAATCTATCGTGTAGACCGAAATAAGGTGCAGTCTATTCTTCAAGAAGCAGTAGAAAATCCAGACTTAGCCCGTCAAAACTTAATCCGTCTTCAGAATGCTTGGGGAGAAGTCATTGAAAGCTTATCTGGTCCAGATAAGGCACTTTTAGCTGGTTCAAATCCTGTAGCAGCTAATGAACATCATGCTATTCTCGCCTTTGAATCGAATTTCAATGCTGGTCAAACCATGAAGCGGGATAACTTAAATCTGATGTTTGGCAATATTCTTAGTCAAGCAGCTGGCTTTTCTCCAGAAATTTTGGCTATTTCACAGGAAGAATGGAAGGAAGTTCGAGCTGCATTTTCAAGCAGAGCTAAAGGTTCTCAAGAACAAGTCAATAAGGAAGAATCCGAAGAGTCCATACTTCCTCAAGGCTTTGAATTTTTAGCAGATAAAGTGACTATAGCTGAAGATTAAAGGAAATTGGTGGTAAAAGACTATGAACAGACAACAATTTATTATCATGGCCTTATTTACTGCTGCTGAGACTTATTTCTTTAATGAATCCATCATGGAGCAACGGTATATCGTGGCCTTGCTTTGGGCTATTTTGATCCTGAGAAATTTTCGCGTGAGTTATATCATGGGTAAAATTGTGAGCGCTATAGATGATCATTTTCAAGGAAAGAAGTAGCTCCTAGCTTCTAGACAAAATCAAAGCCTTTTAGGCTTTTTTTTGTTATACTATTAAGGTATATTTATTGACATTTTACTGTGTTTTTCTAGGGATTTAAAAAGGTTAAATTTCAGGTAAATACAGTAAAAAGGATGAAAAGAAAGGAACAATCATGTCAGTATTAGAGATCAAAGATCTTCACGTTGAAATTGAAGGAAAAGAAATTTTAAAAGGGGTCAATCTGACTCTTAAAACAGGAGAAATTGCAGCCATCATGGGACCAAATGGTACCGGTAAGTCTACTCTTTCAGCTGCTATTATGGGGAACCCAAACTATGAAGTCACTAAAGGTGAAGTCTTGTTTGACGGTGTAAACATCCTTGAATTGGAAGTGGATGAACGTGCGCGTATGGGACTTTTCCTTGCCATGCAATATCCATCAGAAATTCCTGGGATTACCAATGCTGAGTTTCTTCGCGCAGCTATGAATGCTGGTAAAGAAGATGGTGAGAAGATTTCAGTTCGTGAATTTATCACTAAGTTAGACGAAAAAATGGAATTGCTCAACATGAAAGAAGAAATGGCAGAGCGTTACCTCAACGAAGGTTTCTCAGGTGGTGAGAAAAAACGTAACGAAATTCTTCAACTCTTGATGTTGGAACCAACTTTTGCCCTCTTAGATGAGATTGACTCTGGTCTAGATATTGATGCCCTTAAAGTTGTCTCTAAAGGTGTGAATGCTATGCGTGGTGAAGGTTTTGGTGCTATGATCATTACTCACTACCAACGTCTTTTGAACTACATCACACCAGACGTGGTACACGTTATGATGGAAGGTCGTGTTGTTCTTTCTGGTGGTCCAGAATTGGCTGCACGCTTGGAACGTGAAGGATACGCGAAACTAGCTGAAGAACTTGGCTATGACTACAAGGAAGAATTGTAATTCCCTCGTATCTTTTAGGAGAAGTAAATGACTAAAGAAACTATTAAACTTTTTTCAGAAATGCACGCTGAACCAAGCTGGTTGTCAGACCTCCGTCAAAAAGCTTTTGATAAGATTGAGAGTTTGGAATTACCAGTTATTGAGCGTGTCAAATTTCACCGTTGGAATCTTGGTGATGGTACCATCACAGAAAGTGAACCATCAGCAAATGTTCCTGATTTCACTGCTTTAGATAATCACTTGAAATTGGTGCAGGTTGGAACTCAAACTGTTTTCGAACAAATTCCAGTTGAGTTGGCTGAACAAGGAGTGGTCTTTACAGACTTCCATTCGGCTTTAGAAGAAATTCCAGAACTCGTAGAAGAATTTTTCATGTCATCAGTAAAATACGACGATGACAAATTGGCAGCCTACCACACAGCTTACTTTAACAGTGGTGCTGTTCTCTATATTCCAGACAATGTCGAAATCACAGAACCAATCGAAGGAATTTTCTACCAAGACAGTGATAGTGATGTGCCATTTAACAAGCACATTCTGATCATTGCAGGTAAAAACTCTAAAATCAGCTACCTCGAACGTTTAGAATCACGCGGTGAGGGTAGTGCTAAGGCGACTGCTAATATCACAGTTGAAGTGATTGCACGTTCTGGTGCTCAAGTGAAGTTTGCGGCGATTGACCGTCTTGGTGAGAATGTCACTGCTTACATTAGCCGTCGTGGTAAATTAGGCAACGATGCAAGTATTGACTGGGCTATCGGTGTTATGAACGAAGGAAATGTTGTTGCTGACTTTGATAGTGACCTATTTGGAAATGGTAGCCATGCAGACCTCAAGGTCGTAGCTCTTTCAAGTGGTCGTCAGGTACAGGGGATTGATACTCGAGTAACTAACTATGGTTGCAACTCTATCGGTAATATCCTTCAACATGGAGTAATTCTTGAAAAAGCAACTTTGACTTTCAATGGTATTGGCCACATCATCAAGGGTGCTAAGGGAGCAGATGCTCAGCAAGAAAGTCGTGTTCTCATGCTTTCAGACCAAGCGCGTTCCGATGCCAACCCAATTCTTTTGATTGATGAAAATGATGTCACTGCAGGACACGCAGCGTCTATCGGACAAGTTGATCCAGAAGATATGTACTACCTCATGAGCCGTGGATTGGACATGGCAACTGCAGAACGTTTAGTTGTTCGTGGTTTCCTTGGATCTGTAATCGTTGAGATTCCTGTCAAGGAAGTTCGTGATGAAATGATTGCGACGATCGAAGAAAAATTGTCAAAACGCTAAGGGGAATCCTATGTTAGATGCAGAAGCTATTCGCAAGGATTTTCCAATTTTAGATCAGATTGTTAATGACGAACCTCTGGTTTATTTGGATAATGCTGCGACGACACAAAAACCACTAGCTGTTCTGGAAACCCTTAACCGCTACTATGAACAGGACAATGCCAATGTCCACCGAGGGGTTCATACTTTGGCAGAGCGTGCGACAGCATCTTATGAAGCTGCTCGCGAAACCATTCGCAAGTTCATCAACGCAGGTTCGACAAAGGAAGTACTCTTCACTAGAGGAACTACGACTAGTCTCAACTGGGTGGCACGTTTCGCTGAGGAAATCTTGACTGAGGGAGATCAGGTCTTGATTTCAGTCATGGAACACCATTCCAATATTATTCCATGGCAGGAAGCTTGCCGAAAGACTGGGGCAGAGCTTGTTTATGTCTATCTCAAAGATGGAGCTCTGGATATGGATGACTTGCGTACTAAATTGACTGAAAAAGTTAAATTTGTTTCACTAGCTCACGCATCAAACGTTCTTGGAGTGGTTAATCCTATCAAAGAAATCACTCAATTGGCTCACCAAGTTGGAGCCATTATGGTGGTGGATGGCGCTCAGTCTACGCCTCATATGAAGATTGATGTCCAGGACTTGGATGTGGACTTCTTCGCCTTTTCAGGTCACAAGATGGCTGGTCCGACTGGTATTGGTGTTCTTTACGGTAAAGAAAAGTATCTGGAACAAATGTCACCAGTTGAATTTGGCGGTGAGATGATTGATTTTGTTTACGAGCAATCTGCTAGCTGGAAGGAGTTACCTTGGAAATTCGAGGCTGGAACTCCTAATATGGCTGGTGCTATTGGACTTGCAGCTGCCGTGGATTATCTTGAAAAGATTGGTATGGACGTCATTGATGCCCATGAACAAGATTTGATTGCATATGTCTTTCCAAAATTACAGGCAATTGAAGGATTGACCATTTACGGTTCGCAAGATTTGGCTCAACGTTCAGGTGTCATTGCCTTTAACCTAGGTGACCTTCATCCTCACGACCTTGCGACAGCTCTGGATTATGAAGGGGTAGCAGTTCGTGCGGGTCACCATTGTGCCCAACCATTGCTCCAGTATTTGGAAGTCCCTGCAACAGCTCGTGCAAGTTTTTATATCTACAATACCAAGGCTGATTGCGACAAGCTGGTCGATGCCTTACAAAAGACAAAGGAGTTTTTCAATGGCACTTTCTAAACTAGATAGCCTTTATATGGCAGTGGTAGCAGACCATTCGAAAAATCCCCATCACCAAGGGAAGTTAGAAGACGCTGAGCAAATCAGTCTCAACAATCCAACCTGTGGGGATGTCATTAACCTCTCTGTCAAGTTTGATGCTAATAATCGTTTGGAAGATATCGCTTTTCTAAACTCTGGTTGTACCATCTCAACTGCCTCTGCTAGTATGATGACGGATGCAGTTTTAGGTAAGACCAAGCAAGAAATTTTAGAACTTGCGACCATTTTTTCTGAAATGGTTCAAGGTCAAAAGGATGAGCGTCAAGATCAACTTGGAGATGCAGCTTTCTTATCAGGAGTTGCCAAATTCCCTCAACGAATCAAATGCGCAACCCTAGCTTGGAATGCCCTTAAAAAAACAATTGAAGACCAAGAAAACAAATAAGACAAGCTTTCTTTGTCTTATAAATCATTAGAAATAAAGAATGAAAGAAAGGATATTATGGCTGAAGAAAGAGTAGAACCAAAACCAATTGATCTTGGTGAATATAAATTTGGTTTCCATGACGATGTAGAGCCTGTCCTATCGACAGGAAAAGGATTGAATGAAGATGTCATTCGTGAACTATCAGCTGCTAAGGGAGAACCTGAGTGGATGTTGGAATTCCGTTTGAAATCTTATGAAACCTTCAAAAAAATGCCCATGCAAACTTGGGGAGCAGACTTGTCAGAGATTGACTTTGATGACTTGATCTACTACCAAAAACCTTCTGATAAACCAGCCCGTTCTTGGGATGATGTACCTGAAAAGATTAAAGAAACCTTTGAACGGATTGGGATTCCTGAAGCTGAGCGTGCTTATCTAGCTGGAGCTTCTGCCCAGTATGAGTCCGAAGTAGTTTACCATAACATGAAGGAAGAATTTGAGAAGTTAGGAATTATCTTTACAGATACAGATTCTGCCCTCAAGGAATACCCAGACTTGTTTAAACAATACTTCGCTAAGTTAGTACCGCCGACAGATAACAAGTTGGCCGCCCTCAACTCAGCAGTATGGTCTGGTGGAACCTTTATCTATGTACCAAAAGGTGTCAAGGTAGATATTCCGCTTCAAACTTATTTCCGTATCAATAACGAAAATACTGGACAGTTTGAACGTACCTTAATCATCGTTGATGAGGGAGCAAGTGTTCACTACGTAGAAGGATGTACAGCGCCAACTTATTCAAGCAACAGCTTGCACGCTGCTATTGTAGAAATCTTTGCTTTGGACGGAGCTTATATGCGTTATACGACTATTCAAAATTGGTCAGATAACGTTTATAACCTAGTAACAAAACGTGCCAAAGCGTTGAAAGATGCGACAGTTGAGTGGATTGATGGAAACTTGGGTGCCAAAACGACTATGAAATATCCATCTGTTTACCTAGATGGAGAAGGAGCGCGTGGTACCATGCTTTCGATTGCCTTTGCCAATGCAGGGCAACACCAAGATACTGGTGCCAAAATGATCCACAACGCTCCACATACGAGCTCGTCTATTGTCTCTAAATCCATCGCTAAAGGTGGAGGTAAGGTAGACTACCGTGGACAAGTAACCTTTAATAAAAACTCTAAGAAATCTGTTTCTCACATCGAGTGTGACACCATTATCATGGATGACTTGTCAGCATCAGATACCATTCCATTTAATGAAATCCACAACTCGCAAGTTGCACTGGAGCACGAAGCCAAGGTATCTAAGATTTCTGAAGAGCAACTCTATTACCTCATGAGCCGTGGTCTGTCAGAATCTGAAGCAACTGAGATGATTGTCATGGGATTTGTAGAGCCCTTCACCAAAGAACTTCCAATGGAATACGCAGTTGAGCTCAACCGCTTGATTAGCTACGAAATGGAAGGATCAGTTGGATAATCATTATAAAAAAAACTGAGCAAATATTACATTTGTTCAGTTTTTTTAGATACAATTTTATAAATATTCACAAAATACATTATCTGTGGTAAAATAAAACAATTATTGTTAGTGGAGATGAAGAATGAATATTTTTAGAATAAAAGACTTCAGTCTAAGTAAAACAGAAATGCATCGTCATTTGAAATTATGGGATTTAATTCTTTAAGGAATTGGGGCCATGGTGGGAACTGGTGTTTTTACCATTACAGGAACAGCTGCAGCAACACTAGCAGGACCTGCTCTTGTGGTATCTATCGTGATTTCTGCGATCTGTGTGTCCTTTATGCTTCAATACACTCTTGAAACTTGGATAGCATTTGTATTAGCCTTAGTAGTAGGAGTTATTACTTACTTTACTTATGGCTATAAAAACTCTACACTATCAAAAAATTAATAAAGAAAAAATCGCGATTTCTCGCGATTTTTTATAATTTTTCATTTACAAATCGAACGAAACGATTCCACCATACTTTTAAGAAGAAGGCTTTCTCTACATTTTTATCAGCAACCATTTCAAAGGTCGGTTTGTCAGTAGTGATATAACCTTGACCGACTATGTCTTTGTCATCGTAAGTCAGATGTCCAATGACTGTACCTGCTTCTAGAGGAGCAACATGCTCAGTAGCATCAGGTGTGTATGTAACACTTGATTCCGCTCGACTACCAAGACGTTGAACGATTTTTATATCTTCTTTAGCGACTGCTGTAACCGTATCTTGCTTCCCGTCATAAACTGGAGATTTACTATCTTGGTAGCTTTCCCCCTGCTTAACGATTGTTTGGAGAGCAAAATTAGATGAGATATAGTCCAGAAGAGCTGAAGTTGCTGTGAAACGAGCGTAAGGATTGGTATCTTGGTTGTCAGCGTTGAGGACAACTGTAATAATACGCATTCCTTTTTCTACAGTTGTTCCAACAAAGGATGCTCCTGCCTTATCAGTAGTTCCAGTTTTTAGGCCGTCAATTCCCCCACGGTAGGCAGGCATACCATCTAACATTGAGTTTGTAGAATGAATAGTCATTCCTGCAAAAGTGGAAGAAGGTTTCTTTGTGATTTCTAAGACCTGAGGATACTTGAGGATGAGGTTGCGAGCAACGACAGCAACATCATAAGCGCTCAATTTATTTTCATCATCTTTCTTAGAACCAGGATAGATATTATTCCCAAGAGTTTCATTGTTAAGACCAGTTGTATTGACGAGGGTAGCATCTTGAATCCCCCATTCCAGTAGTTTGGCCTTCATCATATCAACGAAGTCTTTTTCAGAGCCAGCAATTTTTTCAGCTAGGGCAATGGCTGCACTGTTAGCACTGGATACCAGAGTAGCTTCTAGCAATTCTTCAACAGTGTAGTTACGAGCTTCCATGGGAACGTTACTTGCTTCGGAGTTGGTTGTAAGCTGGTAGGGGTAATCTGAAATTTCCACTGGGGTAGAAAGGGTGATTTTGCCTTGCTCTAGAGCTTCATATACTAGGTAAACAGTAAGTAGTTTACTGATAGAGGCAATTTCAACCGGTTGGGTCGCATCTTTTTCATATAAAATCTTACCACTGTTAGCCTCAACAGCGATGGCGTGTTTTGCAGCGACATCAAAATCTTGAGCAAAAACAGTAGTAGCAGAACCAAATGAAATAAGCGTGATAAATGTTAAAAATAATTTCTTCATAGTAACTTTATTCTATCATAAAGACAAAAAATATTCTTGTTTTTATAATGTAGGTTATCAATCTTTTTGGAAATATGGTAAAATAGGAAAAAGAGGAGGTGGCTTATGTTTCGGAGAAATAAATTATTCTTCTGGACCACTGAGATATTATTAATAACCCTTATTTTCTACTTATGGCGAGAAATGGGTGCTATTATTACACCGTTTGTAAGTGTCGTAAATACAATCATGATTCCCTTTTTACTAGGTGGATTTCTATACTACTTAACAAATCCAATCGTCATCTTTTTGGAGAAGGAATGTAAAATTAATCGAATCATTGGTATTTTGTTAACACTTTGTGTTCTCTTTGGAACCATAGTGATAGCTGTCGTCTATCTCTTGCCGATTTTAATCAATCAGTTGAGTAGCTTGATTAATTCTAGCCAAGATATCTATTCTCGAATCCAAGATTTAGTGATAGAATTATCGAAATATCCTACTTTCCAAGAGCTAGATATTCAACAAACAATCCAACAATTAAATCTTTCTTATGTCGATATTTTACAAAATATCTTAAATAGTGTGACAAATAGTGTGGGGAGTGTCCTTTCAGCTTTGGTAAGCACTGTTTTAATTATCATTATGACACCGGTTTTCTTGATTTATTTCCTTTTAGATGGTCATAAATTCTTACCGATGCTAGAAAGAACTATTTTAAAGCGAGACAAACTTAATATATCTGGTTTAATAACAAACTTGAATGAGACTATTTCCCGTTACATAAGTGGAGTATCAATCGATGCATTTATTATCGGGTGTTTGGCTTTTATCGGTTATAGTGTGATTGGCTTAAAATATGCTTTAGTTTTTGCTATTTTCTCAGGTTTAGCAAATTTGATTCCTTATGTTGGACCGAGTATTGGACTAATTCCGATGATTATTTCAAATCTGTTTACGGATCCTCAAAAGATGATTATAGCAGTTATCTATATGCTGATTATCCAACAAGTAGACGGGAATATCCTATACCCTCGTATTGTTGGTGGAGTCATGAAAGTTCATCCGATTACAATTCTCGTGCTATTATTGTTGTCAAGTAATATCTATGGTGTCGTAGGTATGATCGTTGCCGTTCCTACCTACTCAATTCTCAAAGAAATTTCCAAATTCCTAGTCCGACTTTATGAAAAACATAAAGAAGTACAAGAAGTGGGAGAAAAATAAAGATTTTAAAAAGAAACGGATTCATCTGTTTCTTTTTTTATCAATAAATCGACAACTTATAGTAAGAATAAGAATAATTAATAAAAACTTTGTAAAACACTTGCAATTTAGCTAAAATTTGATAAAATAGTAAGGAAAGTTAGACTGTATTGCCTACTGTCTATCTATAAAATATATTTTATTGGAGGCTTTTACTCAAATGGCAAAAGAAAAATACGATCGTAGTAAACCACACGTTAACATTGGTACTATCGGACACGTTGACCACGGTAAAACTACCCTAACTGCAGCTATCACAACTGTTTTGGCACGTCGCTTGCCTTCAGCAGTTAACCAACCTAAAGACTATGCGTCTATCGATGCTGCTCCAGAAGAACGCGAACGCGGTATCACTATCAACACTGCGCACGTTGAGTACGAAACTGAAAAACGTCACTATGCTCACATCGACGCTCCAGGACACGCGGACTACGTTAAAAACATGATCACTGGTGCCGCTCAAATGGACGGAGCTATCCTTGTAGTAGCTTCAACTGACGGACCAATGCCACAAACTCGTGAGCACATCCTTCTTTCACGTCAGGTTGGTGTTAAACACCTTATCGTCTTCATGAACAAGATCGACTTGGTTGACGATGAAGAATTGCTTGAATTGGTTGAAATGGAAATCCGTGACCTTCTTTCAGAATACGACTTCCCAGGTGACGATCTTCCAGTTATCCAAGGTTCAGCTCTTAAAGCTCTTGAAGGTGACTCTAAATACGAAGACATCATCATGGAATTGATGAACACTGTTGATGAGTACATTCCAGAACCAGAACGTGATACTGACAAACCATTGCTTCTTCCAGTCGAGGACGTATTCTCAATCACTGGACGTGGTACAGTTGCTTCAGGACGTATCGACCGTGGTACTGTTCGTGTCAACGACGAAATCGAAATCGTTGGTATCAAAGAAGAAACTTCAAAAGCAGTTGTTACTGGTGTTGAAATGTTCCGTAAACAACTTGACGAAGGTCTTGCAGGAGATAACGTAGGTGTCCTTCTTCGTGGTGTTCAACGTGACGAAATCGAACGTGGACAAGTTATCGCTAAACCAGGTTCAATCAACCCACACACTAAATTCAAAGGTGAAGTTTACATCCTTACTAAAGAAGAAGGTGGACGTCACACTCCATTCTTCAACAACTACCGCCCACAATTCTACTTCCGTACTACTGACGTTACAGGTTCAATCGAACTTCCAGCAGGTACTGAAATGGTAATGCCAGGTGATAACGTGACAATCGACGTTGAGTTGATCCACCCAATCGCCGTAGAACAAGGTACTACATTCTCTATCCGTGAGGGTGGACGTACTGTTGGTTCAGGTATGGTTACAGAAATCGAAGCTTAATTCGATTTAGTTCCCAGAAGAACAATTATTTAAGTCAGACATTAAAAGAATCTTGCTATGCAAGATTCTTTTTTTCTAGTTATACAAAGAGAAAATAAGACAGTATGGTAGTTGATTACGAATATAGAAACTTAATTAAATAATTACCTTATTTATTAACGAATGTATATCCGAGTTTTTCAGAATAAATTTTTATTAGGTTAAAAAGCTTTTCACAAATGCCTGTTTTTTTGATAGAATAGAAGGAAGAAAAAAAGAAATGAGTTCGTCATGTCAAAAGGATTTTTAGTCTCTTTAGAGGGGCCAGAGGGAGCTGGTAAAACGAGTGTGCTTGAAGCTATCCTTCCTTTGTTAGAAGAAAAGAATATTGAGTTTTTAACAACACGTGAGCCAGGTGGTGTTTTGATTGGTGAGAAGATTCGAGAAGTCATTTTAGATCCTAGTCATACTCAGATGGATCCAAAGACAGAGTTGCTTCTCTATATTGCAAGTCGTAGACAGCACCTAGTAGAGAAGGTCTTGCCAGCACTTGCAGCTGGAAAATTGGTCATCATGGATCGTTTTATTGATAGTTCAGTTGCTTATCAAGGCTTTGGTCGTGGTTTGAATATTGAAGCTATTGACTGGCTCAATCAATTTGCGACAGATGGACTCAAGCCAGATTTGACACTTTATTTTGATATTGAAGTGGAGAAGGGGCTTGAAAGAATCGCGGCAAACAGCGATCGCGAAGTCAACCGTTTGGACTTGGAAGGTTTAGACCTACACAGAAAAGTTCGTAAAGGCTATCTTTCCCTTCTTGAGAAAGAAGGTGAGCGTATTGTAAAAATCGATGCGAGTTTACCACTAAATCAAGTGGTTGAAAATACTAAACAAGTTTTATTTGACAGAATGGGGCTGACAGAATGAATCAAGAGCAATTAAAAGCTTGTCAACCCCAGCAATTTGACCGTTTTGTTCACATCTTAGAACAAAGACAGCTGAATCATGCCTATCTCTTTTCAGGGTATTTCGGAAGCATGGAGATGGCCTTATTTCTGTCTAAGAGTTTGTTCTGTACAGAAAAACAGGGTGTCTTACCTTGCGAGTCTTGCCGAAATTGTAAGTTGATTGATCAGGAAGAATTTCCTGATGTCACCATTATTCGTCCGATGAATCAAATCATTAAAACGGAACGAATCCGAGAATTAGTTGGCCAATTTTCTCAATCAGGAATCGAAAATCAACGTCAGGTTTTTATTATTGAACAAGCAGAAAAAATGCATGCCAATGCCACCAATTCATTACTAAAGGTCATTGAAGAACCGCAAAGTGAAACCTATATTTTCTTTTTAACCAATGATCAAGAGCAGATGTTACCAACTATTCGAAGTCGGACACAGATTTTTCAATTTAAGAAACAAGTCGAAAGCCTTAGGAATCAACTTGAACAAGCAGGATTGGTCAAAAATAAAGCAAGGCTTTTAGCTGAGTTTAGTCAATCGCAAGCAGAAGCCGAAAAACTGACAAATCAAACAAGTTTTTGGACTCTACTTGAAGAAAGTGAACGATTCTATTCTTGGTTAGATGCTGGGAAAAAGGAATCTTATTTACAGGTTGCAAAATTAGCTAGTTTAGCAGATGACAAAGAAAAACAAGACCAAGTCTTTAGAATTTTAGAAGTTTTAGCAGGCCAAGAGATTCAAAAAAATGTAGCACGTACAATATTGCAAAAACTTCTCGAAGCCAGAAAAATGTGGAAAGCAAATGTGTCTTTCCAGAATTCTTTGGAATACCTAGTTTTACAATAAAATGAACATGAAAACAGAAAAAGAAAGGGCTGTTCATGAACAAGAAAGAATTATTTGATGCCTTAGATGATTTTTCTCAACAGTTGTTGGCAACCTTGGCAGATGTCGAAGCCATCAAAAAAAATCTCAAGAGTGTTGTAGAAGAGAATACAGCTCTTCGTTTAGAGAACGATAAACTGAGAGAGCGCTTGAGTGAGGAAGAAGAAACAGCTCCAACTAAGACCAAGCATGTTAGAGAAAACGTGAGCCGAATCTATGACGACGGTTTTCATGTGTGTCGCGATTTTTACGGCCAACGTCGTGAACAAGATGCAGAATGTATGTTTTGTGATGAATTGTTGTTTAGGGAGTAAGCATGCAGATTCAAAAAAGTTTTAAAGGTCAGTCACCTTATGGTAAGTTATATCTTGTCGCAACTCCAATTGGGAATCTAGAGGATATGACTTTTCGTGCTATTCAGACTTTGGAAGAAGTGGACTGGATTGCTGCCGAGGATACTCGTAATACTGGTCTATTGCTGAAGCATTTCGATATTTCAACCAAACAAATCAGTTTTCATGAGCATAATGCCAAGGAAAAGATTCCAGATTTGATTGGTTTCTTGAAAACAGGACAAAGTATTGCTCAAGTTTCTGATGCGGGTTTACCAAGTATTTCAGACCCCGGTCATGATTTAGTCAAGGCTGCAATTGAAGAAGATATAGCAGTTGTCACAGTTCCAGGTGCTAGCGCAGGAATTTCTGCCTTGATTGCCAGTGGTTTAGCTCCACAACCCCATATTTTTTATGGATTCTTACCTCGAAAATCGGGACAACAAAAGCAATTTTTCGAATCAAAAAAAGATTATCCTGAGACCCAGATTTTCTATGAATCTCCACATCGTGTGGCTGATACTCTAGAAAATATGCTAGAGGTCTACGCTGATCGTTCAGTTGTCTTAGTTCGAGAATTGACTAAGATTTATGAAGAATACCAACGGGGGAAAATCACTGAGTTGCTTGAAAGTATCTCTGAAACTCCACTTAAGGGGGAGTGTCTTCTGATTGTAGAAGGTGCTAGTCAACAAGTAGAAGATAAGGATGAAGAGGATTTATTCTCAGAAATACAAGAGCGCATCCAACAAGGTGTTAAGAAAAATCAAGCCATTAAGGAAGTCGCTAAAATTTATCAGTGGAACAAAAGCCAGCTCTATGCATCTTATCATGAATGGGAAGAGAATCAATCGGATGACTAAACAGGGAAGTTTGCCTTCTTCCCTTTTTTTGTTATACTAGTAAAAGAAAAATTAGAAAGATTTGTGGGTGTTAAACAGTCCAGTATCTTGTTTTTATTTGGACCTAGGTTCCACCCAAAGAGGTATTAGTGTCATGTCTCAATCTTATATCAATGTTATCGGTGCTGGTTTAGCAGGTTCGGAAGCAGCCTACCAAATCGCTGAGCGTGGTATTCCAGTTAAACTCTATGAAATGCGTGGTGTCAAATCAACACCTCAGCATAAAACAGATAATTTTGCAGAATTAGTGTGTTCCAACTCATTACGAGGGGATGCTCTTACAAATGCTGTCGGCCTCCTCAAGGAAGAAATGCGTCGTCTTGGTTCTGTGATTTTAGAATCAGCAGAAGCAACCCGTGTTCCTGCTGGTGGAGCGCTTGCGGTTGACCGTGACGGTTTTTCTCAAATGGTTACTGAAAAAATTGCCAATCACCCTTTAATTGAAGTGGTTCGTGATGAAATTACAGAATTGCCGACAGATGTTATTACGGTTGTCGCTACTGGTCCCTTGACTAGCGATGCCCTGGCTGAGAAAATTCATGCCCTTAATGACGGCGATGGCTTTTATTTCTACGATGCGGCAGCGCCTATTATCGACGTCAACACCATCGATATGAGCAAGGTCTATCTCAAGTCTCGTTATGACAAGGGAGAAGCTGCCTACCTCAATGCTCCGATGACCAAGCAAGAATTTATGGATTTCCATGAAGCTTTGGTCAATGCAGAAGAAGCACCCCTTAATTCTTTTGAAAAAGAGAAGTACTTTGAAGGTTGTATGCCAATTGAAGTTATGGCTAAACGTGGTATCAAAACCATGCTCTATGGCCCTATGAAACCAGTTGGTCTAGAATATCCAGAAGACTATAAAGGGCCTCGTGATGGCGACTTTAAAACACCGTATGCAGTTGTTCAGCTTCGTCAGGACAATGCGGCTGGAAGTCTCTATAACATCGTTGGTTTCCAAACTCACCTCAAATGGGGAGAGCAGAAGCGTGTTTTCCAAATGATTCCAGGACTAGAAAATGCTGAGTTTGTCCGTTATGGTGTCATGCATCGTAATTCCTATATGGATTCGCCAAATCTTCTTGAGCAAACATACCGTTCTAAGAAACAGCCAAATCTCTTCTTTGCTGGTCAGATGACAGGTGTGGAAGGGTATGTTGAGTCGGCTGCTTCAGGATTAGTTGCGGGGATAAACGCTGCTCGTCTTTTCAAGGGAGAAAGTGAGGCTATTTTCCCAGAGACTACAGCTATCGGTAGTTTAGCTCATTATATCACTCATGCTGATAGCAAGCATTTCCAACCCATGAATGTCAACTTCGGGATTATCAAGGAGTTAGAAGGTGAGCGTATTCGTGATAAAAAGGCTCGTTATGAGAAAATTGCAGAACGTGCCTTGTCTGATTTAGAGAAATTTATATCTGTCTAATTTTTTTGAAAGAATTGCTCATGATACTATAAAAATCCTTGAAATTGTGATAAAATAGGTAGGATGAAAAAAGGAGAGAGAAAATGGTAGAACCTAAGTATAAACGTATCTTAATCAAGCTATCTGGTGAAGCCCTTGCTGGCGAACGTGGTGTCGGTATTGATATCAAAACCGTCCAAAGTATGGCCCAAGAAATCAAGGAAGTTCACGAGCTAGGAATTGAAATCGCCTTGGTTATCGGTGGTGGGAACCTTTGGCGTGGAGAACCTGCAGCAGAAGCTGGTATGGATCGTGTTCAAGCGGATTATACTGGAATGCTTGGGACAGTCATGAATGCTCTTGTGATGGCAGATTCGTTGCAACAAGCTGGTGTTGATACTCGTGTACAAACAGCTATTGCCATGCAACAAGTAGCAGAGCCTTATATTCGTGGACGTGCCCTTCGCCACCTTGAAAAAGGGCGTATCGTTATCTTTGGCGCGGGAATTGGTTCACCTTACTTCTCTACAGATACAACAGCGGCTCTTCGTGCAGCCGAGATTGAAGCGGACGCTATTTTGATGGCTAAGAATGGTGTAGATGGTGTCTACAATGCGGATCCTAAGAAAGATAAAACGGCTGTTAAATTTGAAGAATTGACTCACCGTGATGTTATTAATAAAGGTCTCCGTATCATGGATTCAACAGCTTCAACTCTATCAATGGATAATGACATTGACTTGGTTGTCTTTAATATGAACCAACCTGGCAATATCAAACGTGTTGTATTTGGTGAAAATATCGGAACAACAGTTTCAAACAATATCGAAGAAAAGGAATAAGAAAAATTATGGCTAACACAATTGTAGAAAAAGCTAAAGAGAGAATGACTCAATCTCACCACTCACTTGCTCGTGAATTTGGTGGTATCCGTGCAGGTCGTGCTAACGCTAGCTTGCTTGACCGTATTACTGTTGAATACTATGGTGTCGAAACACCTCTTAACCAAATCGCTTCTATCACAATTCCTGAAGCGCGTGTCTTGTTGGTAACACCATTTGATAAATCTTCATTGAAGGATATCGAGCGTGCTTTGAACGCTTCAGATCTTGGTATTACACCAGCTAACGATGGTTCTGTTATTCGCTTGGTAATTCCAGCTCTTACAGAAGAAACTCGTCGCGACCTCGCTAAAGAAGTGAAAAAAGTTGGTGAAAATGCTAAAGTAGCGATCCGTAATATTCGTCGTGACGCTATGGATGAAGCTAAAAAACAAGAAAAAGCTAAAGAAATCACTGAAGATGAATTGAAGACTCTTGAAAAAGATATTCAAAAAGCGACAGACAATGCTGTTAAACACATCGACGACATGACTGCCAATAAAGAAAAAGAAATCTTGGAAGTCTAAGAAATAAACAGAAAAACTCAGTTGGCATTGCTGGCTGAGTTTTATTCGAAAGAAGGAAACATGAATACAAATCTTGCAAGTTTTATCGTTGGACTTATCATCGATGAAAATGACCGTTTTTACTTTGTTCAAAAGGATGGTCAAACATACGCTCTTGCTAAGGAAGAAGGTCAGCATACAGTTGGTGATACTGTTAAAGGTTTCGCCTACATAGACATGAAGCAAAAACTTCGCTTGACAACTCAAGAAGTAACTGCAACTCAGGATCAATTTGGTTGGGGAACGGTAACAGAGGTTCGTAAGGATTTGGGTGTTTTTGTTGATACAGGGCTTCCTGACAAGGAAATCGTAGTGTCACTGGATATCCTACCTGAACTGAAAGAACTTTGGCCCAAGAAGGGCGATAAACTCTATATTCGTCTAGAAGTAGACAAGAAAGACCGTATCTGGGGAGTTTTGGCTTATCAGGAAGACTTCCAACGTTTGGCGCGTCCAGCATACAACAACATGCAAAATCAGAACTGGCCTGCAATCGTTTATCGTCTTAAGTTATCAGGAACTTTTGTCTATCTACCAGAAAACAACATGCTTGGATTTATCCATCCAAGTGAGCGCTATGCAGAGCCACGTTTGGGGCAAGTGTTAGATGTGCGTGTCATTGGTTTCCGTGAAGTTGACCGAACTCTTAATCTATCACTAAAACCTCGCTCTTTTGAGATGTTAGAAAATGATGCACAAATGATTCTGACTTACTTGGAAAGTAATGGTGGATTTATGACCTTAAATGACAAATCATCACCAGATGACATCAAGGCTACCTTTGGTATTTCTAAAGGTCAATTTAAAAAAGCGCTTGGTGGTTTAATGAAAGCTGGAAAGATTAAACAAGACCAGTTTGGTACTGAGTTAATTTAGGGAGGCTTATGCGAAAATCATTTTATACTTGGCTTATGACAGAGCGTAATCCTAAAAGTAATAGTCCCAAAGCAATTTTAGCGGATCTTGCCTTTGAGGAGTCAGCCTTCCCAAAACATACGGATGATTTCGATCAGGTGAGTCGATTTTTAGAAGAACATGCTAGTTTTTCCTTTAATATGGGAGACTTCGATCGTATCTGGCAAGAATATTTAGAACATTAAAGATACCATAGGTGTTAGGGATAGCAATTTCTAATTGCCTTTGCTATAATAAAAAGAAATTAAAGAGTTAGAGAGGTTCTTTATTTGAAGGAACATTCAATAGACATTCAGTTAAGTCATCCAGATGATCTGTTTCATCTTTTTGGTTCCAATGAACGCCATCTTCGCTTGATGGAGGATGAGTTAGATGTTATCATCCATGCTCGTACAGAGATTGTACAAGTCTTGGGAGAGGAGTCTTCTTGTGAAGAAGCACGACAAGTAATTCAAGCCTTGATGGTCTTGGTCAATCGTGGCATGACAGTAGGAACTCCGGATGTGGTGACAGCCATCAATATGGTTAGAAACAATGAAATCGATAAGTTTGTTGCCCTCTATGAAGAAGAAATCATCAAAGATAATACTGGTAAACCAATCCGCGTTAAAACTTTGGGGCAGAAGCTTTATGTAGATAGTGTTAAGAACCATGATGTTACCTTCGGGATTGGGCCAGCGGGGACAGGAAAAACTTTCCTCGCAGTGACCTTGGCTGTTACAGCTCTCAAACGTGGCCAAGTCAAGCGTATTATCCTGACTCGTCCAGCAGTAGAAGCTGGAGAAAGCCTAGGATTTCTACCTGGTGATTTGAAAGAAAAAGTAGACCCTTATCTTCGACCAGTCTATGATGCTTTGTACCAAATTCTTGGGAAGGACCAAACAACTCGTCTCATGGAGCGAGAAATTATTGAAATTGCGCCTTTGGCCTATATGCGTGGACGTACCTTGGATGATGCCTTTGTCATTTTGGATGAAGCCCAAAATACAACTATCATGCAGATGAAGATGTTCTTGACACGTCTTGGATTCAATTCTAAAATGATTGTCAATGGGGATATTAGCCAGATTGACCTGCCGCGTAATGTTAAATCAGGTTTGATTGATGCCCAGGAAAAACTTAAGAACATTCATCAGATTGATTTCGTTCATTTTTCAGCCAAGGATGTGGTCCGCCATCCAGTCGTTGCTCAGATTATCAGAGCCTATGAACCTCGACCTGTCAAAGCTGAAGAAAATCAAGAAGAAACAGAATAAAGAAAAAGAGCAGTTGAAAAACTGCTCTTAATTTTTTGAATTTCTTATTAGACAAGTTCACTGATAGGTGTGAAGTCACGTTCTAAACCTTCAGCAACTGGTTGGCTGGTGAGTTGACCTTGATAAGTTGTTACACCTTCAAGCAAGCCTGCGTCTTCAAGGATTGCTTTCTTAAATCCTTTTCCTGCCAAGGCTTCGATATATGGAAGAGTCACATTTGTAAGGGCGATAGTAGAAGTACGAGCAACTGCTCCAGGAATGTTAGCAACTGCATAGTGGAGAACACCGTGTTTTTCATAGACAGGCTCATCATGGGTTGTCACACGGTCAGCTGTTGCAATAACACCACCTTGGTCTACAGCAACGTCTACGATGACAGAACCAGGACGCATTTGTTGAACCATGTCATCTGTCACTAATTTTGGAGCTTTGGCACCAGGAATCAATACTGCACCGATAACAACGTCTGCTTCACGCACACTTGCTTCGATATTAAATGGGTTAGACATGAGTGTTTGGATTTGGTGACCAAAGACATCTTCAAGTTCAGAGAGACGTTTAGCGCTGATATCAAGAATAGTTACTTGAGCTCCTAAACCAAGAGCGATACGTGCTGCGTGTGTACCAACGACACCACCACCGATAATGGTTACTTTTCCTTTTGGTACACCTGGGACACCACCTAAAAGAACTCCAGAACCACCAGCTTGTTTCGTCAAGAAGTGAGCTCCGATTTGGACAGCCATACGACCTGCAACCTCACTCATTGGAACCAATAGAGGAAGTTGACCTTCAGTATTGCGTACAGTTTCATAAGCAACACCAGTTGTTTTCGCTGCAAGCATAGCATCCGCTAATTCTGGGGCTGCTGCCATGTGCAAGTAGGTGAAGAGAAGTAAATCGTCACGCAAGAACTGGTACTCATTAGCAAGGGGTTCCTTGACTTTAACAACTAACTCTGCAGCCCAGGCTTCAGCAGCAGTTGCGACAATCTCAGCTCCTTGCTTTTCATAGTCAGCATCAGCAAAACCAGATCCAAGTCCAGCATTTGTTTCAATGAGGACACGGTGACCACGACCAACAAGACTCTGTACACCAGCAGGTGTCAAAGCAACACGATTTTCATTATTTTTAATTTCCTTTGGAATTCCAATTAACATAGGATAACTCACTTTCTATTAAGTTGTTTCAATTTATGTATCACATCATTCGTCAGAGTTTTTGTGATGACTTTATTGTATATAAAACCGTTTTAAAAGGCAAGGAAAATTATTGATTTGTATTGTATTTTTTGTTAAGCTTTTAGAAAATAAATTTAATTTAGTGAGGGACAAGCTACGTGATTATTTATGAAGATGCCAATATAGATTCTTCTCTTATTCACTTTACATCTGAATTTAATGTCTATGTGAGACGTTGGGAGATTATTGGTGACTATAGAAGAAGGGAGGAGTATTTACAGTATTTGATTTCGCAACTATATGATTATTCAACTAAAAATAAATTCAATCTATATTTAGTATTAGGAGATGATCGCTTTAATGATAATACTAGAATAATCCAATATTATAAACTTTGGAAATTGCTAAAAAAGCAAGACCTAGAAGTTAGGAATGCAAATTATTCTGATGAGATTATGATTAAGAAGAATAATAAAGTGAAATTTTTTGGTGGAATTCAAGTATTAGGTAGAGAGTCTGTTTCAGACATTGTTTCAATCTTGCTAGCAAAACAAACGGCTCATTTATTATTGTTGCCAGAGGAACTTAAAGTTACAATTTTTTTACAGTCAGGTTTTTCAAAGATAATAGCTGAAAATAGTGAGTATATTGAGAATGTGGTTGGTAGTGGTGGAATAGTTTTATTTCGTGAAGGTTATTTTGATGATAGGAACACAGGTTTTATAGGTTTTGGTGGATTGTCCTTAATTACTAAAGATTTATTTGGAAAATAGGTAACTATAATTGGATGTTTATGAATGAAACTAAGAGAGTAACATTTATGTTATTCTTCTAGCAACCTATTTTAGGAGGTACAATCATGGAATCACTATTTATCAAACTAGCGAAGCATATCGTTATCGAAACAGAGCGCTTAGTACTTAGACCTGTAACACTTGATGATGCAGAAGCCATGTTTGAGTATGCTTCAGATAAAGAAACTACGCGCTACACTTTTCCAACCAATCAAAGTTTAGAGGAAACAAAGAATAATATTGCCCAGTTTTATTTAGCCAATCCATTGGGTCGATGGGGAATTGAACTAAAAAGTACTGGAGAGTTTATCGGAACCATTGACCTGCACAAGTTGGATACTGTTCTTAAGAAGGCAACCATTGGTTATATTATCAATCAAAAATATTGGAATCAAGGTTTGACAACTGAAGCCAATCGAGCTGTAATTGAACTGGCTTTTGAAAAGATAGGAATGAATAAGTTAGATGCCTTTCATGATAAGGATAATCCCGCATCAGGAAAGGTCATGGAGAAATCAGGAATGCGTTTCTCTCACGAAGAACCATATGCTAGAATGGATAAAAGTGAACCTGGAAGATTCGTAACAGATGTCCATTATGTCTTGACCAAGGAAGATTATTTTGCAAATAAGTAAGCAGTTGAAAAGATTTTTCAGCTGTTTTTTCTTTCTCTTACGAATAAGCTAAGAGAGGAGAAAATATGGAAGAACTTATAGAAAAAATCAAAGAATATAAAATCATTGTTATCTGTGCTAGTTTGGGCATGGTCTTAGGCGGATTTTTCATCCTAAAGCCAGTTGCTCAAACACCGGCTAAGGAAAGCAATTTGCAAACAGAAGTTACAACTGTTTCAAAGGATTCGACGGATGAAAAGGAAGATAAAAATCAGAAGGAAGAAGCGGTAGAGCAAGATCTAATTACTGTCGATGTCAAAGGTGCTGTCAAATCACCTGGAATCTATGACTTGCCAGTTGGAAGTCGGATCAATGATGCTGTTCAAAAAGCGGGTGGACTGACAGATAATGCTGATAGTAAGTCTATCAATCTTGCCCAGAGAATTAGTGACGAAGCGCTTGTCTATGTTCCAACTAAGGAAGAAGCTACCAGTCAAGAGGCGCATTCAAATGCTTTCAATACCAAAGAAAATAAGAAAGTTAATCTCAATAAAGCCAGTTTAGAGGAGCTGAAACAAGTCAAGGGGTTGGGAGCCAAACGTGCTCAGGATATCATCGACCATCGTGAGTCTAACGGTAAGTTTAAGTCAGTTGATGAACTAAAAAAGGTTTCTGGTATTGGTGCAAAAACGATAGAAAAGTTAAAAGAGTATGTCACAGTGGATTAGTCGATTTCCCATCCCAAAAATCTATCTCAGTTTTCTCCTGCTTTGGCTCTACTATGCTATCTTTTCAGCAAGCTTTTTAGCACTTTTGGGCTTTGTCTTTTTACTGCTCTGCCTCTTTTTTCAATTTCCATGGAAGACTGTGGTCAAGGTTCTCTTTGTTTGTGGTCTTTTTGGAAGCTGGTTTATATTTCAAAAATGGCAACAAGAAGAAGCGAGTCAACATCTTGTTGACTCAGTTAATACGGTACGAATCTTGCCTGATACTATCAAGGTCAATGGAGATAGTTTATCCTTTCGTGGGAAGGCTGATGGCAGACTCTTTCAGGTCTATTATAAATTCCAGTCAGAGGCTGAGAAGGAAAAGTTTAAAGAGTTATCTGAACTGCATGAGATGGTAGTAAAAGGAAAGCTAGCTATTCCTCAAGGAGCAAATAATTTTGCGGGATTTGATTATCGAAACTATCTCAAAACGCAGGGAATCTATCAGACCTTAACGATATCGGAAATGGTCGAATTAAAGAAAACATCCAGCTGGGATATAGGAGATAATCTATCCAGTTTGCGGAGAAAAGCAGTTGTCTGGATAAAAAGGAATTTTCCTGACCCCATGCGCAATTATATGACGGGTCTTTTATTAGGGCACTTGGACACAGATTTTGAGGAAATGAATGAACTCTATTCCAGTCTAGGGATTATTCACCTTTTTGCTCTGTCAGGAATGCAGGTCGGTTTCTTCATGAATGCTTTTAAAAAATCACTCTTACGATTAGGTTTGACGCAAGAGAAGTTCAAATGGCTTGCCTATCCCTTTTCTTTGGTCTATGCAGGTTTGACAGGATTTTCAGCCTCTGTTATTCGTTGTCTCTTACAAAAACTTTTGGCTCAGCATGGCTTCAAGGGGCTGGATAACTTTGCTTTGACAGTCCTTGTCTTGTTTATCGTGATGCCGAATTTCTTCCTAACTGCTGGTGGAGTGCTCTCCTGTGCCTATGCCTTTATCCTGACCATGACTGGTGAAGAAGTAGCAGGGATAAAAGGTCTGGTGAGAGAAAGTTTCATTATTTCCTTAGGAATTCTGCCGATTTTATCATTCTATTTTTCTGAATTTCAACCTTGGTCCATACTCTTAACCTTTGTCTTTTCTTTTTTATTTGATATGGTCTTTCTACCACTTTTATCAATGCTCTTCTGTCTGTCATGGATATATCCTGTTACTCAGTTTAACTTTCTCTTTGAATGGCTAGAGAACATCATACGCTATGTTTCTCAGCTATCTACTAGACCCTTTGTTTTTGGTCAACCAAGTCTTTGGGTTTTGGTATGTCTATTAGTCTCTTTAGCGCTAATTTATGATTATCGTAAAAATTTGAAGAAAGCACCTTTGCTTATCCTATTTATCGTTTCCCTTTTCTTAGTAACCAAACATCCACTGGAAAATGAAATCACAGTTCTAGACATGGAGCAGGGATGTAGCATTTTCCTAAGAGACATGACAGGAAAGACAATATTACTGGATGTCGGTGAAAAGTTAGCAGTTGAGAAAAAAGAAGCTTGGCAGGAGAAAGTCACCTCGAGTGTTGCCAAACGGAGTTTAATTCCCTATCTGAAAAGTAGAGGAGTGGCAAAGATTGATCAGCTTGTTTTAACGGATAGTGAACCTAAGCAGCTAGACCATCTACTAGAAATTAGTAAAGCCTTCAATCTTGGAGAGATTCTAGTAACTGAAGAAACTCTATCTAAAAGAGAATTTATGGATAAATTAAAAGAAAGTAACTTGAAAATACGTCCTATTAAAACAGGAGAGCAGTTAGTTATTTTTGGGAGTAGTTTAGAAGTAATCGAAAATCAAAACAGGGATAGTAAAGCCTCAATAGCAATGTATGGAAAGCTACTAAATCAAACTTTTCTAGTCACTGGAAATATAGAGGAGAAGTTCTTAAACAAGTCTTATCCAAAAATCCAAGCAGATGTGGTGCTAACACATCAGCAAGTATCGAAGAAAAAGACAGATGTCCAAGTCTTCGAAATCTTTCAGCCTAAAATCACTGTCATTTCTGTTGACAAGAAGAATAAATTTAAAGAAAAAAATGGGGAGAATAACCAAGAACTTGGGAATTCGATTTACAAAACGGATCAAAAGGGGGCCATTCGTTTTAAAGGTTGGAGTGCTTGGCAAATAGAAACAGTTCGCTGAGCTTAACTTTTCAAGAAAATTAAAATTGTCTAAACAATCAATCAAAACTTGATTTTAGAACCTTTTTGCTATAAAATGGTAAAGATTAGTGTCAAACTTTTATATTGCAAATAGGAGAAAACATGACAAAAACTTTGAAACGTCCTGAGGTTCTATCACCTGCAGGAACACTTGAAAAACTAAAAGTAGCTGTTCAATATGGAGCAGATGCTGTCTTTATCGGTGGTCAGGCCTATGGTCTTCGTAGCCGTGCAGGGAACTTTACTTTCGAACAAATGGAAGAAGGAGTACAGTTCGCGGCTAAGCATGGAGCTAAGGTATATGTAGCTGCTAATATGGTCATGCACGAAGGAAACGAAGAAGGGGCCGGCGAATGGTTCCGTAAATTACGTGATATTGGAATTGCAGCGGTCATCGTGTCTGATCCAGCCTTGATTATGATTGCGGCAACAGAAGCACCTGGGCTTGAAATCCACCTTTCAACACAAGCAAGTGCGACCAACTATGAAACTCTAGAATTCTGGAAAGAACTTGGTTTGACTCGTGTCGTTTTAGCGCGTGAGGTTTCCATGGAAGAATTGGCAGAGATTCGCAAACGTACAGATGTGGAAATTGAAGCCTTCGTTCACGGAGCTATGTGTATCTCATACTCTGGTCGTTGTACTCTTTCTAACCACATGAGTATGCGTGACGCCAACCGTGGTGGATGCTCTCAGTCTTGCCGTTGGAAATATGACCTTTACGATATGCCGTTCGGTAAGGAACGTAAGAGTCTCAAGGGAGAAATTCCTGAAGAATTCTCTATGTCTGCGGTTGATATGTCTATGATTGACCATATCCCAGATATGATTGAAAATGGTGTGGACAGTCTGAAGATTGAGGGCCGTATGAAGTCTATCCACTATGTTTCAACAGTAACAAACTGCTACAAGGCTGCTGTTGATGCCTATCTTGAGAGTCCTGAAAAGTTTGAAGCTATCAAGCAAGACTTGATTGATGAAATGTGGAAGGTTGCCCAACGTGAGTTGGCTACAGGTTTCTACTACGGAACACCATCTGAAAATGAGCAACTTTTCGGAGCTCGTCGTAAGATTCCAGAATACAAGTTTGTTGCTGAAGTAGTAGCTTATGATGCTGCAACTCAAACAGCAACCATTCGCCAACGTAACGTTATCAATGAAG
The DNA here is from genome assembly GCF_964243025.1 of Streptococcus infantis. GTDB lineage: Bacteria > Bacillota > Bacilli > Lactobacillales > Streptococcaceae > Streptococcus > Streptococcus infantis_N. The sequence goes on along the minus strand of NZ_CAXTDJ010000001.1, from coordinate 409,527 downwards.
GTGACCAAGTTGAGTTCTACGGACCAGGATTCCGTCATTTTGAAACTTTTATCGAAGACCTTCACGATGCCAAAGGAAATAAAATCGATCGCGCCCCAAATCCAATGGAACTTTTGACTATCAAGGTTCCTCAACCAGTAGAAGCTGGTGACATGGTACGTGCCCTGAAAGAAGGTCTCATCAATCTTTACAAAGAAGATGGAACAAGCGTCACAGTTCGTGCCTAGATAAGGAAAAAGAATGGTTCAAGCTCAGGGCTTACTAGTAGATCATGAAAGCAGATGTGTTCATTACCATAGTGATAAGGATATCGTAGCCTTACAGTGCTATGAGTGTCAGAAATACTATGCCTGTTATCAGTGTCATAATGAACTGGAGTCGCACATATTTTCTCCCTATCCTTTAAATCTGAAAGAGGATAGACCTATCTTATGTGGATCCTGCAGGAAAACACTAACGTATGAGGAGTATACAGAGACGGGCACATGTCCATTTTGTGATGCTGCATTTAATCCAGCTTGTCAAAATCATTACTCAATTTATTTCAGATAAGAACTGACAAATCTGAGTTGTAAAACTCGGTTTTTTGTTTTCAGAAAACAAGGAAAGATAGTGAAAGTAGTATGAAAAGACAATAAAATTTTCTATATAATTGTCTTGAAAATCCCAAAATTAGAAATAAATGATTCGAAACGCTTTCATTACTAGTAAAAAGTTGACAAAAGCAAATTTTAGGACTAAACTAGGGAGGTAAATTTAATTTAAAAAAGGAGAATTCGTCATGAATTTAACATTTTTCGGACTTTGTCTTGCCTGTATGGGTGTATCTATTGCTGAAGGATTGATTATGAGTAATCTCTTCAAGTCTGCCGCTCGTCAACCTGAAATTATTGACCAATTACGCAGCCTTTTAATTCTTGGTGTTGCCTTTGTAGAAGGTACCTTCTTTGTAACCCTAGCGATGGCATTTGTCATTAAATAGACAACTCTATTTAGAAATGGAGGTGTCAAACCATGGAAGAAAGTTTGAATCCAACTGTTAATATTGGACCAATATCCTTTGATTTGACCCTGCTTGCCATGTCTCTTGTAACTGTTTTGATGGTTTTTGCCTTTGTCTATTGGGCAAGTCGAAAAATGACCATCCGTCCCAAGGGCAAACAAAATGCTCTTGAGATGATTTATGACTTTGTGGTTAGTTTTGCAAAACCAAACATTGGAGATTCATACATCAAGGACTATTCCTTGTTCCTATTTTCTCTATTCTTGTTTATCTTGGTTGCCAATAATATTGGTTTAATGGCAAAAGTACAAACAACAAACGGTTATAACTTGTGGACTTCTCCAACAGCCAACCTTGGATACGATTTATCCCTCTCATTATTGATCACTTTGATCGCTCATGTAGAAGGAGTTCGTCGTAGAGGCGTTAAAGAATATTTGAGAGCATTTGTTACACCTGGCTTCATGACTCCGATGAACATTTTAGAAGAGTTCACCAATTTTGCCTCTTTGGCGATTCGGATTTACGGAAATATTTTTGCCGGTGAGGTTTTAGCAGGATTGCTATTGGCCTTGTCACAACATGCCTTGTATTGGTATCCTTTTGCCTTTATTGCAAACATGTTATGGACAGCATTTTCGATTTTCATTTCATGTATTCAAGCTTATGTATTTACCATGTTGTCATCTATGTACATTGGTAAAAAAATAAATGAAGGGGAAGAGTAAGTAGAGGAGGATTAGAAGATGGATTTAACTATTAGTACCATTATTGGTGACTTTATTCTGATCGCTGGTTCCTTCCTTTTATTGATCTTTTTAGTGAAGAAATATGCTTGGGGAAATATTACCAGTGTCTTAGATGAACGCGCTGAAAAGATTTCTTCAGATATTGATGGTGCCGAAGAAGCCCGTAAAAAGGCAGAGGAACTTGCTAGCAAACGCGAAGCTGAGTTAGCAGGCAGCCGTACCGAAGCTAAAACGATTATCGAGAATGCAAAGGAAACAGCTGAGAAAAGTAAAGCTGATATTTTGGCCGAAGCTAAACTTGAAGCTGGGCGCTTAAAAGAAAAAGCCAACCAAGAAATTGCTCAAAATAAAGCTGAAGCTTTACAAAGTGTTAAGGGAGATGTGGCAGACTTGACAATCAGTCTAGCTGGAAAAATTATCTCCCAAAACCTTGACAGTCAGGCCCATAAAGAACTCATTGATCAGTATATCGATCAGCTAGGAGAAGCTTAATGGACAAAAAGACTCTAAAGGTAATTGAAAAATACAGCATGCCTTTTGTCCAATTAGTGATTGAAAAAGGAGAAGAAGACTCTATTTTTTCAGACTTGTCTCAAATCAAGCAAGTAGCTGAAGAAACAGGCTTACCTTCTTTTTTAGCTCAGGTGGCAGTAGATGAGTCGGATAAAGAAAAAACGGTTCGTTTTTTCCAAGATTCTGTGTCACCTTTAGTACAAAACTTTATCGAGGTTCTACTTTACAATCACAGATCAAACCTGTTTTATGATGTGATTGTAGATTGCTTGAATCGTCTTGAAAAAGAAACCAATCGTTTTGAAGTGACTATTTTGTCTGCACATCCTTTGACTGGTGAACAGAAAGAACGACTAATTCCTCTCATCGAGAAAAAGATGTCTCTAAAAGTTCGTAGCATTAAGGAAAAAATTGACGATAGTTTAATCGGTGGTTTTGTTATTTTTGCCAATCACAAGACAATTGATGTGAGTATTAAACAACAACTTAAAGTTGTTAAGGAAAATTTGAAATAGAAAGTGGTGTTCTTTTGGCAATTAACGCACAAGAAATCAGCGCTTTAATTAAGCAACAAATTGAAAATTTCAAACCCAATTTTGATGTGACTGAAACAGGTGTTGTAACCTATATTGGTGACGGGATTGCGCGTGCTCATGGTCTTGAAAATGCCATGAGTGGTGAGCTGTTGATTTTTGAAAATGGCTCTTATGGTATGGCGCAAAACTTGGAATCAACAGATGTCGGTATTATCATCCTTGGGGACTTTACAGATATCCGTGAAGGCGATACAATTCGTCGTACAGGGAAAATCATGGAAGTTCCAGTTGGTGATAGCTTGATTGGACGTGTTGTCGATCCCCTTGGTCGTCCTGTAGACGGTTTGGGTCCGATTAACACAGATAAGACTCGTCCAGTTGAAGCACCAGCTCCTGGTGTTATGCAACGTAAGTCTGTATCAGAACCATTGCAAACAGGTTTGAAAGCTATTGACGCCCTTGTTCCAATCGGTCGTGGCCAACGTGAGTTGATCATTGGTGACCGTCAAACAGGGAAGACAACTATCGCTATTGACGCTATCTTGAACCAAAAAGGTCAAGATATGATTTGTATCTATGTAGCGATTGGACAAAAAGAATCAACAGTTCGTACACAAGTAGAAACACTTCGTCAGTACGGTGCCTTGGATTACACAATCGTTGTGACAGCCTCAGCTTCACAACCTTCTCCATTGCTCTTCCTTGCTCCTTATGCAGGGGTTGCTATGGCAGAAGAATTCATGTACCAAGGGAAGCATGTGTTGATCGTTTATGATGACCTATCTAAACAAGCGGTAGCTTATCGTGAACTTTCTCTCTTGCTCCGTCGTCCACCAGGTCGTGAGGCCTTCCCAGGGGATGTTTTCTACCTTCACAGCCGTCTACTTGAGCGTTCTGCTAAAGTTTCAGATGAGCTTGGCGGTGGATCTATCACGGCTCTTCCATTTATCGAGACCCAAGCAGGAGATATCTCAGCCTATATCGCGACAAACGTAATCTCTATTACGGATGGACAAATCTTCCTAAGTGATAGTCTCTTTAATGCGGGTATTCGTCCAGCTATTGATGCGGGTTCTTCTGTATCTCGTGTTGGTGGTTCAGCTCAGATTAAAGCCATGAAGAAAGTTGCTGGTACTCTTCGTATCGACCTTGCTTCATACCGAGAGTTGGAAGCCTTCACTAAATTTGGTTCAGACTTGGATGCTGCTACTCAGGCTAAATTGAACCGTGGTCGTCGTACTGTAGAAGTATTGAAACAACCTGTTCATAAACCACTACCTGTTGAGAAACAAGTAACCATTCTGTATGCCTTGACTCATGGATTCTTGGATACTATATCAGTTGATGATATTGTTCGTTTTGAGGAAGAATTCCATGCCTTCTTTGATGCGCAACATCCAGAGATTTTGGAAACTATTCGTGAAACAAAAGACTTGCCAGAAGAAGCAGTCTTGGATGCTGCGATTACTGAGTTTCTCAACCAATCCAGCTTCCAATAAGAATAGAGGTGTCAGATGGCAGTATCTCTAAATGATATTAAAACAAAAATCGCCTCAACGAAAAATACTAGTCAAATTACTAACGCCATGCAGATGGTTTCTGCAGCTAAGTTAGGTCGTTCTGAAGAAGCTGCACGCAACTTCCAGATTTATGCTCAAAAAGTCCGTAAACTCCTTACAGACATCCTTCACGGTGATGGTGCTGGCGGATCAACAAATCCAATGTTGATTAGTCGCCCTGTCAAAAAAACAGGCTATATCGTCATTACATCTGACCGTGGTCTTGTTGGAGGATATAACTCTTCAATCTTGAAGGCTGTCATGGAACTGCAACAAGAATACCATCCTTCAGGTGATGATTTTGAAGTCATCTGTATCGGTGGTATGGGAGCAGACTTCTTTAAAGCTCGTGGTATTCAGCCAATTTATGAATTGCGTGGTCTAGCCAGTCAACCAAGCTTCGATGAAGTTCGCAAGATTATTTCAAAAACCATTGAAATGTATCAAAATGAACTTTTCGATGAGCTCTATGTTTGCTACAACCACCACGTGAATACACTGACAAGTCAAATGCGTGTGGAGCAGATGCTTCCAATTGTCGACTTGGACCCAAATGAAGCAGATGATAACTACAGCTTGACATTTGAGCTTGAAACAAGTCGTGAAGAAATCTTGGATCAACTATTGCCACAGTTTGCAGAAAGTATGATTTACGGTGCTATTATTGATGCCAAGACAGCTGAAAATGCGGCAGGGATGACAGCTATGCAAACAGCTACAGATAATGCTAAAAAAGTTATCAATGATTTGACTATCCAGTATAACCGTGCCAGACAGGCGGCGATTACACAAGAAATTACAGAAATTGTAGCAGGAGCTAGTGCTTTAGAATAGGCTCTAGTCCAGCTCGTATGAAAATGAACTTATACTCAATGAAAATCAAAGAGCAAACTAGGAAGCTAGCCGCAGGCTGTACTTGAGTACGGTAAGTCGACGCTGACGTGGTTTGAATTAGATTTTCGAAGAGTATTAGGACCTAGTTGAGCTAGGAACCGATAGTATCTTATACAGAATAGGAGAAGTAGATGAGTTCAGGTAAAATTGCTCAGGTTATCGGTCCCGTTGTAGACGTCATGTTTGCAGCAGGTGAGAAACTACCAGAGATTAATAATGCACTTGTCGTCTACAAAAATGACGAAAGAAAAACAAAAATCGTCCTTGAAGTAGCCTTGGAGTTGGGAGATGGTATGGTTCGTACCATCGCTATGGAATCAACTGATGGCTTGACCCGTGGTTTGGAAGTATTGGACACAGGTCGTCCAATCTCAGTACCAGTTGGGAAAGAAACTCTAGGACGTGTCTTCAACGTTTTGGGAGATACCATTGACTTGGAAGCTCCTTTTGGTGAAGATGCAGAGCGTCAGCCAATTCATAAAAAAGCACCAACTTTTGATGAATTGTCAACCTCTTCAGAAATTCTAGAAACAGGGATCAAGGTTATCGACCTTCTTGCCCCTTACCTTAAAGGTGGTAAAGTCGGACTCTTCGGTGGTGCCGGAGTTGGTAAGACCGTATTGATTCAAGAATTGATTCACAACATTGCCCAAGAACACGGTGGGATCTCAGTATTTACTGGTGTTGGGGAACGTACTCGTGAAGGGAACGACCTCTACTGGGAAATGAAAGAATCAGGTGTTATCGAAAAAACAGCCATGGTATTTGGTCAAATGAATGAGCCACCAGGAGCACGTATGCGTGTTGCCCTTACTGGTTTGACAATTGCTGAATACTTCCGTGATGTAGAAGGTCAAGACGTTCTTCTCTTCATTGACAACATTTTCCGTTTCACACAAGCTGGTTCAGAAGTATCTGCCCTTTTGGGTCGTATGCCATCAGCCGTTGGTTACCAGCCAACACTCGCAACTGAAATGGGTCAATTGCAAGAACGTATCACGTCAACTAAGAAGGGGTCTGTAACCTCTATCCAGGCCATCTACGTGCCAGCGGATGACTATACTGACCCAGCGCCAGCAACAGCTTTCGCTCACTTGGATTCAACAACCAACTTGGAACGTAAATTGGTTCAATTGGGGATCTACCCTGCCGTTGACCCTCTTGCTTCAAGTTCACGTGCCTTGGCACCTGAAATCGTTGGAGAAGAGCACTATGCAGTAGCTGCAGAAGTGAAACGTGTGCTTCAACGTTACCATGAGTTGCAAGATATCATCGCCATCCTTGGTATGGATGAACTTTCTGATGAAGAAAAGACTTTAGTTGCTCGTGCACGCCGTATTCAGTTCTTCCTGTCACAAAACTTCAATGTTGCGGAACAATTTACTGGTCAACCAGGATCTTATGTTCCAGTAGCTGAAACAGTTCGTGGATTTAAGGAAATTCTTGACGGTAAACACGATCACCTTCCAGAAGATGCCTTCCGTGGAGTAGGTTCAATCGAAGATGTTATTGCTAAGGCTGAAAAAATGGGATTTTAAGAGGTGATCTATGGCACATTTAACTGTCCAGATCGTGACACCAGATGGCCTCGTCTATGATCACCATGCCAGCTTTGTATCGGTACGAACTCTGGATGGTGAGATGGGGATCTTGCCACGACATGAAAATATGATTGCGGTTCTAGCAGTTGATGAAGTAAAGGTTAAACGCATCGATGATGATACTCATGTGAACTGGATTGCAGTAAACGGAGGAATTATTGAGATTGCTAATAATGTCATTACCATTATTGCTGACTCAGCTGAACGTGCGCGCGATATTGATGTTAGTCGTGCAGAACGTGCTAAACTTCGTGCAGAACGTGAAATCGAAGAAGCACATGACAAACACTTAATCGACCAAGAGCGCCGTGCTAAAATTGCATTGCAACGTGCTATTAACCGTATCAATGTCGGAAATAAATTATAAAATAAAAAATGAACTTGTAAAACAAGTTCATTTTTTATGCCCTATTTATTGAAACTTATGCAGACTGCTTCAGGAACATGAAATTCATTAGAGAGTTCTGCCAGTCTACCAGTTTCAGGATTGCGCTTAAAGACAGTCGCGTTATCAGAATCCTGGTGAACAGCGATAAGGAATTCTTGGTCAGGTGACAAATCAAAATCACGTGGATTTTTCCCATTGGTTGGAACAATCTCTAATAATTCCAAGCTTCCATCTGCTAAAATGCTATAAACAGCGATAGAATCATGGCCTCGGTTAGAAGCGTAGAGGAATTTGCCATCTTTAGAAAGACGAATAGCCGCAGTACCATTAAAGCCACTATAGTCATCTGGTAAGGTTGAAATGACCTGCATTTGTTCAAATTCTCCAACACCATCGTAAATCAATACTTCAATCGTACTGTTGAGTTCACAGATGAGATAAGCAATCTTGTAGTGGTGGTGGAAAACAAGGTGACGAGCACCAGCACCAGGATTACAATTATAAGTTGCTAGTTTAGTCAACTTTCCTTCTAGATTGACATCATAGGTAATGACCTCGTCAGTACCTAAGTCACAAGTTACCAAATATTGGTCTGGTGTTAAATCGGTGTAGTGTACGTGGGGAGAAGCTTGGTTTTCATGTGGACCATGGCCAGTGTGTTGAACTTTGTCTGCCAATTCAAGACAGCCATCTTCTTTACGTTTATAGACTAGAACTTGACCTTTATGATAGTTAGCGCCATAGACTAGACTTCGTGTCTCATCGACTGCAACATAGCAGTGAGGAGCACCTTCTTCAACGACGTGATTAAGGAGGACACCATCAGTTTTGTATGCTGTGATTCCACCTTTGCCATCATGGCTTCCGACAGTATAGAGATGCTGATGCTGATCGAAGGCTAGGTAGGTTGGACTTGGCTCGGTTGCAAATAGTTCTAGATTTGAGAGTTTGCCAGTCTCAGTATCAAAATCAGCCTTGTAAATCCCTTGAGAAATACGTCGTGTATAGGTTCCAAAATATACTATTTCTTTCATATTCATACCTCTAGAAAAAGATAATTCAATTATAACATAAAAAGGCTTGCTAGATGAAAAATCTAAGTCAGTAAAATAGCTCGTCCCTTGTCGAGAATACAAATTTATCCCTTGCTAAAAGACTATAAAAAGCCTTATTTTTTTAAAACATGGTATAATGTTAGAACAAAGGAAAGGAAGAAAAAATGGAACAAAAAGAGAAACACTTTACCTTATCTTGGTTTTTTAAATGGTTTTTAGACAATAAAGCGATCACTGTTTTCTTGGTGACCTTGTTATTAGGTCTCAATATTTTTATTCTCAGTAAAATTAGCTTTTTATTTTTCCCAGTTATAGACTTTTTATCAGTAGTGATGTTGCCGGTTATCTTATCGGGTCTACTTTTTTACCTCTTAAATCCACTAGTAGATCTGATGGAGAAGTACAAGATTAACCGTGTCTTAGCCATTAGTATTATCTTTGTCATTATTGCAATACTCTTGATTATTGGACTAGCCGTTGCCATTCCAAACCTTCAACGTCAAGTAGTAATTTTTGCGCAAAATGTCCCAAGTTATCTCGAGGATGCTGATAGAGTCATTGATGACCTTGTAACCAAGCGTTTGCCAGATGACTTTAGACCACAACTGGAGCAAGTTTTAGCTAATTTTTCAACACAAGCAACTGCTTGGGCAAGTAATATTTCTTCTAAGGCTGTTAACTGGGTGAGTGCTCTTATCAGTGGAACGTCACAGGTCATTGTCGCTCTGATCATCATGCCATTTATGCTCTTTTATCTCCTTCGAGATGGAAAAGGACTTAGAGACTATATTACTCAATTCTTACCAAATAAATTGAGAGAACCAGTTGGTAAGGTTCTTTCAGAAGTCAATCAACAACTTTCTAATTATGTTCGAGGGCAAATTACAGTGGCTGTAATCGTAGCTATCATGTTTATTATCTTCTTTAAGATAATTGGGCTTCGATATGCTGTTACTTTAGGTATCACAGCTGGTATTCTCAATTTAGTTCCTTATCTAGGTAGTTTTCTTGCAATGATTCCAGCCCTTGTTTTGGGTTTGATTGCTGGTCCTGTTATGCTCTTAAAAGTTATTATCGTTTTCATTGTAGAGCAAACTATAGAGGGACGTTTTGTTTCTCCACTGATTTTGGGTAGTCAATTAAATATTCACCCAATTACTATTCTTTTTGTACTGTTAACTTCAGGATCCATGTTTGGTATTTGGGGTGTATTGCTAGGTATTCCAATCTACGCTTCCGCAAAAGTAGTCATCTCAGCGATTTTTGATTGGTATAAAGGAGTTAGTGGACTTTATGAACCAGTAGAGGAGACTGAAGGTGAACAATAGTCAACAAATGCTCGAGGCCTTGGAGCAACAAGATTTATCAAGAGCTGATTCTTTTTTCCAAAAAGCCCTAGAGGAAGATTCAGATGAAGTTCTTCTTGAACTTTCTGCTTATTTGGAAGGGATTGGTTTCTTCCCACAAGCTGCACAAATCTATGAGAAACTAGCACCGAAATTTCCAGAAGTCTACATAAATCTAGCTGCAATAGCTGGTGAGGATGGATTGATTGAGGACGCTTTTGATTATTTAGAGAAGATTGGTCCAGAAAGCGAATGGTACGTATCAGCTCTTGCCTTAAAAGCAGATTTATATCAGATGGAAGGATTGACAGATGTTGCGCGTGAGAAGCTCTTAGAAGCTCGTAGCTACTCTGATGACCCTCTCCTGATATTTGGACTAGCCGAGCTAGATAGCGAGCTAGGAAACGATTTAGAAGCCATTAAGGGCTATGCTCAATTAGATAATCGAGTTATCTATGATCAAACTGGAATTTCGACCTATCAGAGAATTGGTCTTGCTTATGCACGTTTAGGTAAGTTTGAATCTGCAATAGAATTTTTAGAAAAAGCCTTAGAATTAGAATATGATGACCAAACAGCCTATGAACTTGCGAGTCTCTATTTTGACCAAGAGGATTATCAAAAAGCAGCTTTATACTTTAAACAACTAGACACTATTTCTCCAGATTTTGAGGGTTATGAATATGGTTATAGTCAAGCACTGCATAAGGAGCATCAGACAGAAGAGGCTCTTAAAATAGCTCAACAGGGCTTGTCAAAAAATCCTTTTGAAACTCGGCTCTTACTTCTTGCATCTCAGCTATCTTATGAGTTGCATCAACCTGAGCAAGCAGAAGCTTATCTGATTCAAGCACAAGAAAACGCTGATGACCAGGAAGAAATTTTGCTACGCTTAGCTACCATATACCAAGAACAAGAAAGATACGAAGATATTCTAGCTTTAGCAGTCTATGAACCTGAGAACCTCTTGACTAAATGGATGATTGCTCGAAGCTATCAAGAGACTGAAGAATTAGATGCAGCATATGATTTCTATAAGGAGCTTGCTACTGAACTCAAGGACAATCCAGGGTTTTTGGAACAGTTTATTTATTTGTTAAGAGAACTCGGTAAGCTAGAAGAAGCAAAAGACTACATTCAATCCTATCTACAATTAGTACCCGATGATTTACAAATGCAAGATTTGTATGATTATTTATCTTAAATACAAAAGATAATCACCAACTATAGGTGATTTTCTTTTTTTATTAAAAAGAAGTATAAATTGCTTTAAATTTAGATGGATTGAGTATGAACTTTTAGCATTTTTTTGATATAATTGTTATAGTTATAAGTTGAATAATCAACAATAGTAAAAATAGAAAGATTAGCAAAATGACAAAAGTAAAAATTGTAACAGATTCTTCGGTTACTATTGAACCGGAAGTGGTTAAAGAATTTGATATTACTGTTGTTCCACTATCTGTAATGATTGATAGCGTCCTTTATTCAGATGCAGATCTTGAAGAAGGAGAATTTCTTCGCTTGATGCAAGCTAGTAAAAATCTTCCTAAGACTAGTCAACCACCAGTGGGACTCTTTGCAGAAATTTTTGATGATTTGGGTAAGGATGGTAGTCAGATTCTAGCTATTCACATGTCCCATGCTTTATCAGGAACTGTTGAAGCGGCTCGTCAAGGAGCAAGTTTGTCAACAGCAGATGTCACTGTTTTGGATAGTTCATTTACAGATCAGGCCTTGAAGTTCCAAGTTGTGGAAGCTGCTAAACTAGCTCAAGAAGGAAAAGACCTTGAAACTATTCTAACCCATGTAGAGGACGTAAAAAATCACACTGAACTCTACATCGGTGTTTCAACTTTAGAAAATCTTGTAAAAGGTGGTCGAATTGGCCGTGTTACTGGTTTGCTGAGCTCTTTACTTAATATTCGAGTAGTTATGCAAATGAAAGACCATGAGCTTCAACCGATTGTCAAAGGACGTGGTTCAAAAACCTTTAAGAAATGGTTGGATGAGTTAGTAGCCACTCTTTCAAATCGTTCAGTAGCTGAGATTGGTATTTCTTATGCAGGTACAAATGAATTTGCAAACGAGATGAAAGCTGTTCTACAACCTTACGTTGAAAAACCGATTTCAGTCCTAGAAACAGGCTCAATTATCCAAACTCACACCGGAGAAAACGCCTGGGCGATCTTAATTCGCTATAATTCCTAAAAAAATGAAGAAAAATTGAGATAAAAGGTGTTTTTGACTTGACCTAAAAGGAATTTTAGGTTATGATTATAAGTGTTAATTAGAAATAATTTTGGAGGATTCATTAACATGGCAAACAAACAAGATTTGATCGCTAAAGTAGCAGAAGCTACAGAATTGACTAAGAAAGATTCAGCAGCAGCAGTTGACGCTGTATTCGCAGCTGTAACTGAATTCCTTTCAGCTGGTGAAAAAGTTCAATTGATCGGTTTTGGTAACTTCGAAGTTCGTAAACGTGCAGCTCGTAAAGGTCGCAACCCACAAACTGGTAAAGAAATCAAAATCAAAGCTTCTAAAGTTCCAGCATTCAAAGCTGGTAAAGCTCTTAAAGAAGCCGTTAAATAATGATTTTATAAAAAACCTATTAATCAAGCGTCAAGCTTGGTTAGTAGGTTTTTTTGCTTTATAGAGGAATTGTAACGAAAGTAGAAGTAGAAATAAGAATTGGGACTATTATAAGCTATAAAAAAATTAAAGCTTGAAAAAATAAAAGAAACAAAAAAACAACTCCGAATCGAAGTTGTTTTCGTTTGACCGTATACAAGTGATGCGGTTGATTATTTGAGACCGTATTTTTTGTTGAAACGATCCACGCGTCCATCTGCTTGAGTGAACTTTTGACGTCCAGTGTAGAATGGGTGTGAGTCTGATGAAATTTCCACACGGATCAATGGGTAAGTTTCGCCTTCGAACTCAACTGTTTCGCTAGAGCGTTTTGTTGAACCGCTAAGGAATTTGTAACCAGTAGTTGTGTCCATAAAGACAACTGGGCGATATTCTGGATGGATATCTTTTTTCATTTTGCAATATTTCCTTTCTGCCATGGTCTCTTTGCGAGCCATAGATTGTTACCATACTAGTCTATCAGATTCTGAAAAGTTTGGCAAGCTTTTTATCTATTTTTCAGCAAGTTTTTTAATTTTTGGTAGATGAGCTCGTTCTCTTCTAAACTATAGGAATTAGCTCCGCTGGCAAGAGGATGGCCACCGCCATCATATTCTTTTGCGACACCGTTTATAGGGACAAATTTACTGCGAAGACGTACGCGGTAGTGACCATCTGCTTGCTCCACAAAGATTCCCCAAAGGCTAACAGTATCAATACGGCCTGGAGCTCCAACGATGGCTGCTGTTTCCGCATCAGTAACGTCGTATTTCTTCAAGATTTCTTGGGTGAGAATAACACGTGCAGCACCATTTTCATCAACTTCTAAGTGGTCATAAACATAACCCTGGAGTTTAGCAATCTTAAAGCTCATAGTATCCATTTTACGAGTTAATTCAGCGTAGTCAAAGTTATGTTCTCTGAGTTGACTTGCGATACGAAGCGTGCGTGCAGAAGTAGAAGGGTAGAGAAAACGACCGGTATCACCAATAATTCCAGCGCAGAGCATTTTAGCAGCGTAGTCGGATAATTCTAAGTTAGTTGCTTCAGCAAAGAGAGCAATCATCTCACTCGCACTACTAGAGTTCGTGTCTACCCAAACAAGATCGCCGTAGACTTCGTCATTTGGATGGTGGTCAATTTTGATAATAGTCTCAGCATTAAGATAACGTTTATCATCAATACGTGCTGTGTTTGCTGTATCACAGATAATGGTAAGTGCACCTTGATAGTCTGTGTCCTCTACCTGATCCATTTTAGCAAGCCAAGTTAAGGTTGGTTCATTAAAACCAACTACTTTTATCGTTTTTTCTGGAAAATGTTGCTCAAGCAAGGCTTTTAAACCTACCTGACTCCCCAGAGCGTCAGGATCTGGTTTCATATGACGGTGGATGATAATAGTATTGTATGCTTTGATTTTTTCTAAAATTTGCTGACAAATTTCCATAATGAACCTCAATTCTTTCTCATTTCATTTTAGCACAAGAGTTTTTATTTTTAAAATGAAAAAGATGTGATATAATGGAGAAAGATTAATTGAGGAGGACCTTATGGCATTAGCAAAAATTGTATTTGCCAGTATGACCGGTAATACTGAAGAAATCGCTGATATTGTAGCAGATAAATTAAGAGAATGTGGTTTAGAAGTGGATGTTGATGAGTGTACAACCGTTGACGCTTCTGACTTTTTAGAAGCAGACATCGCCATTGTCGCAACCTATACCTACGGAGATGGTGAATTACCAGATGAGATGATGGACTTCTACGAAGATCTAGCAGACCTCAACTTGAGCGGTAAAATCTATGGTGTAGTCGGATCAGGTGATACTTTCTACGATGAATTCTGTAAAGCTGTTGATGACTTCGACCGAGTATTTATCGCTACTGGAGCTGAAAAGGGTTCAGAGTGCGTTAAAGTTGACCTTTCTGCCGAGGAAGAAGATATTGAACGCTTGGAGCAATTCGCTGAAGAATTAGCTGCTAAAGTAGGATAAGCATGAAGTGCACTGATGAAAATTGTCAGTGCAGTTTTTATTAAATAGGATTAGGAATTTACTAGCCTATTTAGTGCTTTTTTTGGTACAATAGTTCAATTAAAAAGGAGACTCTATGGATTTAGATAATATTCGACAAGAAATCGATAAAATCGATGACAAGATCGTTCAACTTTTAGAAGAGAGGATGCATTTAGTTGAAGGAGTAGTTGCCTATAAAAAAGCTTCAGGAAAACCTATTCTAGATACTAAAAGAGAAGAAGTTATCTTTGAGAAAGTCAAAAGTCGTGTAGGCAATAAAAAATACGAAGATACAATTGTTGCGTCTTTTTCAGATATTCTCAAACGTTCACGTGATTATCAGGATAAAACGATCAAATGAAAAAAGAAAAATTTTACCCTCTAGGAATCTTTCTAGCTGGTATGCTGGGAGGAATTGTGCGTTTTCAGATTTCGAGATGGTTGCCATCTAGTCCAGACTTCCCATGGGGAACACTAGTAGTCAACTATTTAGGAATTTTTTTCCTTGTCTACCTTGTAAAAGGTTATCTGGTTTATAAGGGAAGTAGTAAAGGCACTATTCTAGCGCTTGGAACAGGATTCTGTGGCGGCTTAACGACATTTTCTAGTCTCCTATTAGATGCAGTGAAATTGCTGGACACAGGGCGCTACCTTAGTTTGGTGACCTATTTGCTTTTGAGCATCGGCGGTGGACTTCTTTTTGCTTATTGTCTAGGGAGGAAGAAATGGTAGTATTTTATCTAGCGCTTGCTTGTGGACTGGGTGCTCTTGTTCGTTATTTCTTTTCCAGTTATAATCAGGGTTCAGTACTGCCTCTAGGAACTCTCATAGCTAATATTCTTGGCTGTTTTCTGATTGGCTTATTTTATAATCATGTGGAAACAAAAGAAGTCTATCTTATTCTTGCAACTGGTTTTTGTGGTGGTCTGACGACATTTTCAACCTTGAATGATGAACTCCAAAGACTGCTCAATGACAAGAAGGCATTTTATAGTTATTTACTTGTGACTTACTTGGGTGGTTTGCTTGCGATTTTTTTGGGAATTTTGCTTTAAATTTCTTTACTTTTTCTAGGAAATTTGATAAACTGTATCTTGTGTGTAATGGACGCACAAAAATACAGTTTATCCGCTGAGGAAGTTTCCTCAAGATTGACAAAGATAGGAGAATAAAATGAATCCATTAATCCAAAGCTTGACTGAAGGTCAACTTCGTACAGATATCCCTTCATTCCGTCCTGGTGACACTGTTCGTGTACACGCGAAAGTTGTCGAAGGAAACCGTGAACGTATCCAGATTTTTGAAGGTGTTGTTATTGCACGTAAAGGTGCTGGCATCTCAGAAAACTACACAGTTCGTAAAATCTCTAACGGTGTAGGTGTTGAACGTATCTTCCCAATCCACACTCCACGTGTTGAAAAGATCGAAGTTGTTCGTTACGGTAAAGTACGTCGTGCGAAATTGTACTACTTGCGTGCTCTTCAAGGTAAGGCAGCTCGTATCAAAGAAATCCGTCGTTAATTCGATGATAAAAAACTCTGCTTATACGGCAGGGTTTTTCTCTAGCTCTCTTAGTTCAATGGATATAACAACTCCCTCCTAAGGAGTAGTTGCAGGTTCGATTCCTGCAGGGGGCATTTTAAGAAGCGTAAAGAAACATAAAGAATATTCAAAGTCTTTATTTATAGGCAATCATCACAATTTAGTTTTTTAAAATAGTATAGTATATTTTGTTTTTTTGACCAAACGTTGACCAAAATTTGACTAAATATTTGTTTTGATTTTGATGATTATGAGGTTAAGTAGATCATAGGAGTAAGTCTTTATAGGTATAAGTTATTTATGCTCGCTATGTTAGTTAAATAATTAATTTTTGACTGATTTATCTCTGTTTAATGTAAATTAGTTATGAGGAATATTGTCTTATTTATATACGAATATATAAAATAATGATACAATAATATTATATAGAAAATTGTAGATATTAGACTGACTATAAAAAATGGAGGTAATTTATGAATAGCAAGGAATGGATTATGGAATTTGAATCTTTAAATGTATGATTACTATAACCGTTATAAAATCAATAAGAAACGTTGTGGTCGGAATTTTTGATATCTTCTAAGAGTAGTCAGAGGATTATTGATTTAATAACAGAAGTACACGAAGACATATATTTAACATCTATTATTTTACCCATCCCGAAGATTTTAGCTCAATCTTTAGCATTTTGGTAAAGTATGGAAAAAGTACAAGTAAATATATTTTATCGAAAGGAGAGATATATGAGTGAAATAGTTATTAATGCTCAGAATTTATCTAAAAATTTTTATAATTTTGATTCAAGACTCCCATTTATCAAGAGATTTTTGAAACGTAATCAAATAACGATTCGAGCTGTTCAAGATATTAGTTTTACGATTAAGAGAGGGAGTATAGTTGGCTTTATTGGGAGTAATGGAGCTGGTAAATCCACAACGATTAAAATGTTGACTGGGACTCTTTATCCTAGTTCCGGAAAATTAGAAGTGAATGGAGAAATTCCATTTAAAAGAAGTATAAATTTTAGAAAAAAAATTTCAATAGTAGTAGGAAATAAATTACAGTTATTTCAAGATGTTTCGGCTATGGATTATTTTCAATTGATTGGTACTTTATATGAGGTAGAACCGGCGATTTTACAAGAACGAATTCAGGAATTAAGCAATTTGTTGAATGTAAAAGATCAGCTTTACCAGCAGGTCCGGACCCTCTCTCTTGGACAAAAAATGAAAATGGAGTTTATCGCGGCATCTTTAACAAGTCCGGAAATATTATTTTTAGACGAGCCTACTATAGGGTTAGATATACAGTCTAAAAAAGATATCAGAACATTTTTAAAGAAAATGAATGAAGAATGTCATACTACTATTATTTTAACGAGTCATGATATGGATGATATTTCGTCTGTTTGTGACGAATTAATCGTCATTGACAAAGGAAAAATTATTTTGCAGGAGTCAATGGATGTTATTTTATCTAAATTTTCTGATTTTAAATATTTAAAGATAAAAATGACATTAGATTTGGTACCAGAGTTATGCTCTGTTAAAGGAGTAGTAGTCATTTCTCAAACAAAATCGGAATGTATACTAAAAATACCTAGAGATTTTGTCTTTGAGACATTAGAATCAATCAATAAGCTTGTAGATATAGAAGATTTTGAAATATCAAATCTTTCTTTAGAAGAAATTATTTTACAAAACTATTTTACAAAAAAGGAGCACAATTGAAAAAAGAAATGTCTATTATTCTGATATCATTTCGATCTATTTTGAACTATAAATCAAGTGTACTATTGTTAATGTTACAGGCAAGTATACAAATTATGATATCAGTATTTTTATGGACGTATATATATCAGAGTAACCAGATAAATATAGCAGGATATGATTTTACCTCAATGGTTCAATACTATTTGGGGACTATAATTTTTTCATATTTTGTTTTTTATCCAGTTGATTGGGAAATCAATGACGATGTTCATTCAGGAAATTTTTTTAGCACATTAATAAAACCTGTTACTTTTTATAAGTATTATTTTTGTAAAATGCTTGGAGATAGGCTTGCTCATTTATTATTTATCATCATTCCTGTCATTTTATTCTCCAGTGTTTATTACAAGAATGAGTTATTAACCATTGAAATTCTTATTTTAGGAAGTATTGCAATTATTCTATCTATGGTTCTATGGTTTTTAATATCATGTTGTGTAGGTATGCTTTCTTTTTGGTTAGAAAATATATTTTTTGTCCTTACTGTTAAAGAAATAGTAATTCAGTTTTTATCAGGAATATTATTGCCTTTAAGTTTTTTTTCAAATAATTTTCGTCTGTTTTTAGATGTATTACCTTTTAAATACTTAGTATATGAACCGCTTCAGATGTTTAGTAATGATACATATAAATTAATAGACTATTTGAGAATTATTTGTATTCAATTGATTTGGTGCATCATTTTTTATATTATATCAAGATTCATATTGAGAAAAGGAGTGGAGCACTTCTCAAATGTGGGAGGATAAAATGTTTAGAATAAAAGTAATTTTTAGGCTACTTCATTTTGGTTTTAAATCTGATATGAATTTTCATTTTGACTTCTTTTGTGGTCTATTTTCGTCGATACTGTGGATTGGTTTACCTATTGTATTTTTTAGATTGATTTTCTTAAACATAGACTCTTTTAATGGTTGGGACTATTATCAAATTTTATTTTTGGTAGGTTCCTACACTATTGTAGATGGAGTTATGATGGGATTGTTAATTAGAAGTATGGGAATTTTAGAATCAGATATTTTGAGTGGTAACTTGGATCAAATTTTATTGAGGCCGTTTGATACTCAGTTGTTCTATATTTTTAGATCATTTAATTTAGTTCAATTCGTGAATACTTTTTTTGGTCTTGCGATCATTTTTATAAGTTATGGAAATTTAAATGTACATTTAAATTCATTAAAAATATTATTTTATATCCTTTCTTTAATGTGTGGTTGTATTATATATTATTCAATTTGGTTTCTAATAACGATTAGTTCATTTTGGTTCCCAACTAAATTTTCAAAAGTAGATGTATTTTTGAATTATATTGGAATTTCTAAGTATCCATATAATATTTTTACAGGTATTAACAGATTGATCACTATGTTATTTGTTCCCAATTTATTAATTGCCAATCCTGCAGTATTAATATTTTTAGGGAAAGATACATTGAACCTATTTTTCTATCAAATAGTTTTTACAGTTTTTTTGATTATTATCAGTCGTACAATTTTTAGAAAAGGATTGAAAAAATATGAAAGTGCAGGAAGATAAACAATGTTGTTCAGTTATATGTTTGACTAAAGGAAGTGATTCGCTGTACTTTCGGATATGAGCTTGAAGGTGGAATTGCCGGAGTGAGTTGGATAAAAAGTTAGCGAAATTTTTGACCAAAAATTGACCAAGTGAGATAGAAAAGCCCTTAGAATAGGACTTTAGGACTGATATTTATATTCCTGCAGGGGAGCGAAACTAGCCACAAAAACACTGGATAACCAGTGTTTTTTCTTTGACCAAATTTTGAACCATTCATAAGATATCCATGGTGTGGTATAATGGACATAGAATGTTTAGGAGAAAGAGATGAAAAAAGGCTTATTAATTGGCTGCTTATCCATGGTTATACTATTTGCAATATTCATAATCCTTAGTCCTATTCTTGCAATGATGGATATGTGGGGTCTATTTGCCCATGCAAGTCGGAATGAACTTGAGCAAGCTGTACATCGTTCTTATGAGAACTACGGTCTTACAGGTCAGTTTGAGTTAGAAAAATACGAAAAAAACTATACAAGTGTAGGAGGATTTGTAATCCATGGTACTTACACTGAAAATATAGATGGTAAAACCTATCAGGCTAATTCTCGATTTGAATACTATACTCGTCCTTCGGAAAACAAAAAGTATAAAAAGACGGATGCAGAAGTAGATTATGAACAAAACAAAAAAATTTATCAGGTTTTTCCAGAATTAGCCTATCTAGGAATTGAGATTAGTCCAGGTACCAGTGAGTTTTTAAAAACATTGGACACTTCAATAACAGATCCTAAAATGACTGCTTTGAAGTACGAAGGGATTGATTTTCAATTTAATAGTAAATCTGGCAACATGTATCTTTATGATAAAATATTAGAGGAAAATCAAAGAAATGGACAAGCATTACAAGGGATGTATCCCATGGATGCTCAAAAGCTTTTCCAAAAAGATATTTTTATACCAGAATTTCAATTTCGATACTACATTCCAGAAGACAAGAAGGATCAGTTATATGATGCTTATCTTAAAGACCTTGAATCGCGAATGAAGGAATTCTTTAACAATCAACCCTTACCAAGCGGTCTTTATGCTGTAAAGATTGATAAATATGAAGGGGATAAACTTGTCAATAATAGCGGTGGATATTATGTAAAGATTGAGAATCGTCAAGTTGTGGAGTTTATCAAAGATTTATACTAAAAGTTGCGTTCAACTGTTCAAAATATAAGAGAAAGATGAAATTTTTTAAATGACCCAAGAAGAATATTTGCAACTAAAAAAAGAATATAAAATTCGCTTAGTCTTAGTATTAGTTCTATTCGTATTATTTTCTATCCTAAGTATTTTGCTTATCATAAATCTCAATAGATTTATCCCGCTAGGCGCGACAGCCATGGCTACAGTTGTGCCATTTAACCATTTTTTACTCGTTCCACTTTGGGAAGAGAAAAAAGCGATTGAAGCAGAGCTTCCTGAATGGAAGGACCTTAGTACAAGCGGAGTTAGGGTCCCTTCGACAGAAGCGAGTAAACGAAACATAGCAACTGTTGGGAGCATTATTGCCTTGTTCTTATCGTTTGCTTTACTCTATAGGCCTGCTAAGGTATACCAGAAGGTGCCTACTGTCGATGAACTAAAGAACCTTCCCAAGATTGAGAACAAGGGCATTCCTAAACTGGATAATAAAAAAATCCCAAAAATAAAAAAAACTCTGAAGAGTAATCTGTAATAAAAACACCCCAGGAATTAGTTTTTTATATCTAACTTCTGGGGTGCTTTTATTATATTCTATTCAGTTTACAAGACCCAAGTACGGATAGCATGGGCTACACCAGATTTGTCATTTGTTTTGGTGATGTATTTGGCGATTTTTTTGAGTTCTGGGTTTCCGTTTTCCATAACAACGGGATTACCAACGACTGCTAGCATGGCACGGTCATTTTCTTCATCCCCAATCGCCATAGTTTCATCCTTACTTAGTCCAAGTTTCTCAGCTAAGTGAGTGATAGCAGATCCCTTGTCTACATCCTTTTTAAGGAGTTCTAGGTAAAATGGAGCAGATTTGTTGATAGAGTATCGCTCGTAAAATTCTGCTGGAATCTTTTCAATAGCAGCATCGAGAATCTCTGGTTCGTCGATAAACATACATTTGACGATTTCTTTATCAGCCATCTCTTCAGGTGTACGATAAAAAATTGGCATGCTGACGAGGGTTGATTCGTGTACGGTGTATTTTCCGATATTGCGATTGGCAGTGTAGATGCCGTCTTTGGTAATAGCATGCATATGGACTCCAAGTTTACGGCTGAGAAATTCCATATCCAGATAGTCCTCGTAAGTCAAGGATTCGCTGATAATCTCATGGCCATTAGCGGTTTCTTGAACTAGGGCACCGTTGAAGGTCACAACATAGTCACCTTCATCTCTCAACTGCAAGTCATCAAGGAGTTTGGCAACACCAGCGATGGGGCGTCCTGTTGCAATGACAACCTTGACTCCAGCTGCTTTGGCATCTTGAATAGCTGCAAAAACTTCTGGAGTAATTTCTTTTTTGCTATTAACCAGGGTACCATCAATATCGACGGCGATTAGTTTTATACTCATAAATTTCCTCTGTTAATTCTTGTCTGGATTAAAATGATCATTCTCAATCAAATGAGAAAATTGTTGAATGATATTTGTGAAAATACTGTTTTGCTTAAGCATTTCTTTAGGGAAGTAGAAGCGGTTGTCACCGTGACGGCTCCCTGCAAGAGACTGAACTATAGGAGATAAGCTAGAAAGTTCTGCCAGTTCACCATTTTTTTGAACAATCTCAATCTGTGTTCTAGGATTTTCAGACTCTGGTCGATAAATATCGTAAGGAAGGTCAAAATTCTTATGAATAGCTGTGTAGTAGTTGGGGTCAAAACCAATTTCTTCTACGAAATTTCGCATGATTTCAAGCTGGTCTTGGTCTTCCTGAGAAAAAGTAATAGATTTAAAGACCTTACGATTGATAAAACGTTGGGAAAGGTCGGCTAGAATTTTATCTGTACTAGTCATCCAGAGTTGGAAATAGGTATTCATTACCCCGTCGTCAAGTGCAAGATAGTCAGATAAGGTTACCTTCTTCTCAAAAAATGGTAGTAGATGTGGGGATGTAAGGGCAAAGAAGTCCTTATTTTCAGGATAGAGCTCCTTAGCACGTTTGAGAAGATTTTGCAGAAGGACTTCCATGGCACGTGTGGCTGGGTGGAAATAAACCTGCATGTACATCTGGTAACGACTGAGGACATAATCCTCGATGGCATGCATCCCATTACGCTGAAAGGCGATGCCATTTTCAACAGGACGAATGACACGAAGAATACGTGTCAGATCAAACTGGCCATAAAAAGCACCGGTGAAGTAGGAGTCGCGTAGGAGATAGTCCATACGGTCTGCATCAATCTGACTCGAAATGAGCTGAACCACTTGTTTGTTGGGATAAGTGTGATCGATAACGCTGGCTACTTTTTTTGGAAAGTCCGGTGCAACCTGCAAAAGAACCTGATGAATCTCTGTATCAGGGCTTTGGATAATTTCCTGGGTAATTGCCTCGTGGTCGGTGTCAAAGAGATTTTCAAAAGTATGAGAGTAGGCACCGTGTCCGAGATCATGTAGAAGAGCAGCAGTCATGGTTAGTAGTGACTCGTTAGAATCCCATTCCTCAGGATATTTCTCCTCAAAAATCTCCGTAATTTGCCTAGCAATTTCATAGACTCCTAGGCAGTGAGAAAAGCGACTATGCTCTCCACCGTGGAAAGTATAGCTAGATGTCCCAAGCTGTTTGATGCGACGGAGCCGTTGAAATTCTTTGGTATTAATCAGGTCATAAATAACCTGATTATTAACGTGGATATAGTTGTGAACTGGGTCACGAAATACTTTTTCATTCATAAGACCATTATAGCAAATTCCTTGCCTTTTTGGTAAAATAGTAGGGATAAGTGAGAAGAAAGAGGAATAGTTGTGAAGATAAGAATGAGAAATACCATCAAGTTCGATGAACAATTGGAAGTAATCGACCAACTTTATGATGTTGAATTACGGGAAAAGGGCGATTTTTCCTATCTCCTTTTTTTCAATGAAGACCAAGAAAAAGTAGTTTTGAAATTTAATGGGGAGGAACTGGTCATGTCACGTTTCTCAAATCCCAAGACCATCATGCGTTTTCTCAAGGATTCTGATAGTTTAGCCTATATTCCAACACCTATGGGTATGCAGGAGTTTGTCATCCAAACAAGCCACTATGAAGTTAGTGAAGGGAAGATTGAACTAGCCTACCAACTACAAAACAAAGAAGGAGTTCCATTTGCCGACTATCGTTTAGAAATTACTTGGGGATAAGAAAAAGAGGCTGGGACAAAAGTCCTAGCCTCTCAATTGGCTTTGGATTGTCGAGCAAGACGCAGTGGTTGAGTGGGCTCTACTACGCTGATTTCATCAGCTTTTACAGCCCTACTCAACTGTGCGGAGGTGGGACGACGAAATCGAATTCTAACGAATTACCGATTTCTGCCCCACTCTCATTTGATATACAGTTCCTGATTTTTTAAGACAATTTCACGTACACTTGCAAATTTCTTCAGTTTTTTTAGCTCTTCTGGATGTGTCACAAGAGTGATGACATAGCCTTCTTTACCCATGCGTCCTGTACGACCCGCACGGTGAGTGTAAGTTTCCTTGTCTCTAGGGACGTCAAAGTTAATCACGCATTCCAGGCTATCAATGTCGATACCACGAGCGAGAAGGTCTGTGGCAAGAAGTAGTGTCAGTTGATTATCTTTGAATTTTTCTAGAATAACTTTTCTAAATTTAATGTTGACATCGCTAGCTAGCGAAACTGCTAAAACATCACGATATTGTAATTTTTCCTCGGCGCTTCCAAGGTCAGACAAGCTATTAAAGAAGACAAGACCACGGAAATCTTCAACCTGTGCCAGTTTACGAAGCATATCTACTCTGTGACGTTGGTCTACTTGCATGTAGAAATGTTGAATATTGTCTAACTTTTGGTCTGATAGATCAATGATGCGCGTGTTAGGTGCAATCTTATCTTGGTCAAATTTGGTAGTGGCACTCATGTAAATAAGTTGATGGTCACGAGGTGCATAGTTGGTAATTTTTTCAACAAAATGAATTTGAGAATCATCAAGGAGTTGGTCGAATTCATCAAGAATGATTGTTTCCACATTCATCATCTTGATTTTTTTCAATTTGACCAGTTCAAAGATACGACCAGGTGTTCCAATCAGAATTTCTGGTCCTTTTTTTAGTCTTTCAATTTGGCGTTTCTGGCTCGAACCGGATAGAAATAGCTGAGCTGTCAATCCGATAGCCTCACCCCAGGTTTTAGTGACTTCAAAAATTTGTCCAGCAAGCTCAGTATTAGGTGCTAAAATCAATAATTGTTGGGCTTTTTTCTTTTGCAGTTTGAGAAGACTAGGTAGGAGATAGGCTAAAGTCTTCCCTGTACCAGTTGGACTGACTCCAAGTAGGTTTTCACCTTCTGTTATAGGTTCAAAAAGTTGAATTTGAATGGGAGTAAATTCTTGGAATCCCAGTTGATCAATCAATTCTTGCCATTCGGTAGGTAATTTGGTTTTCATTTTTCTGCCTCAAATCTAATGCCAGCATTCTGGCGCATGGTGTAAAGTAGGTTGTGGACGTGTGTCGCATCATCAATCCAAGATTGGTAGAGAGTCGGTTCTGCTTGTTTAATCATGTTTGCGAAAGCAGCAACTTCCTCAGTCATGGTGTGAGGAGCCTGCTGGATAGGAAGTTGAACTTCATTTCCTTGATGGTCTGTAAAAGTAGCTGATTGGACATGCTCGATTGTATTAAGTGTCAAGGTTCCATCAGTAGTATAAATCTCACAAGGAAGATTAGAAGTGATATTCTTTCCTGCTTTAATGTGTACTTGATAGTTAGGATAGTAGAGCATGCCGTCACCGTTCAAATCGATACTATTATCTAGTTTCTGAGCTTGATAGGTCGCATGAGTCGGTTTTCCAAATAAGCGAACAGCTGCATAAATAGGATAAATACCCAGATCCATAAGTGCACCACCTGCAAAAAGGTCTGAGAAAACATTAGGAGTATCGCCAGCAAGTAGGTTAGGCATCTTAGAAGAATATTTAGCGTAGTTAAAGTCTGCACCCAGAATTTGTTTGTTCGCAAGAAAGTCTTTGATTGTGGTAAAAGCATCTTCGTGGTAGTTTCTTGCTGCTTCAAAGATAAAACATTTATTATCTTTAGCTGTTTGAACTAAATCCTGCCATTCTTGTGGTTGAGTGACAGCTGGTTTTTCAAGGATAACATGTTTTCCAGAAGATAAAGCCATCTTTGCTTGGCTAAAATGCAGGGAATTCGGACTAGCAATGTATACCACATCGAATGAATCATTAAAGAAATCATTTAACTGATCAAATAGCTTAACGCCTTGATACTGTTCAACAAACTTTTCTGCTGTTTCAATTTTTCTAGAATAGACTGCACCCAGTTGAAATTTCCCGCTAGTATGAGCAACTTCTATAAAGTGGTGACTGATTGCACCAGTACCGATAATACCAATTTTTAGCATAGTTACTCCTTTTCCACAAGTAATGATTGATTTCATTATATCATAGAAAGAGCCAACTCGTTAGCTTGAGATAATTCTTTTGCTTTGATACTTCGAAATTTCTAGAAAAAATGGTACAATAGTTACAGTAAATTTAGGAGTTTAGTATGAGATTATTACCTATGAGAAAAATTTCTCGTCATTCAAAAAGATTGGCGCTTTTTTTGACTTTTTGTGCAGGCTATGTCGATGCCTATACATTTATTGTAAGAGGGAATACCTTAGTCGCTGGGCAAACTGGGAATGTGGTATTTCTATCAGTCGGAATCGTTCAGAGAAATTTGGCTGATGCTGAAATAAAGATATTGACACTTTTATCTTTCATGTTAGGCGTTTTTTTGCTTACGATTTACAAGGAAAAACTTCGCATTGTTAAAAAACCCATTCTATCACTTGTTCCATTAGCTATTTTATCATTGATAATCGGATTTGTTCCATTGAGTGTTGATAACATGTTTATTATTCCTCCTCTGGCTTTTTGTATGGGTCTGGTTACAACAGCTTTTGGAGAGGTTTCTGGAATTGCCTATAACAATGCCTTTATGACGGGAAATATCAAACGCACCATGTTAGCTTTTGGTGAATATGTCCGGACCAAGCATACAGCCTTTTTGATGGAAGGATTGATTTTTGTGAGCCTACTTGTTAGTTTCATTCTAGGAGTAGTATTTTCAGCTTACTTAACGATTATCTTCAACGAAAAAACAATTTTAGGTGTCCCTATCATGATGAGTATTTTTTATCTAAGTATGGTTTTATCTTCTTTGCGAAAAAAGTCTAATAAAAGGCTGAATTTTGAGTGAAAATACTTGTCAAAAATTTGGAATCATGCTATACTTGTAGAGTTGACTATGCACAGTCCTGTGCAACCGCACGAACATCGTTGCTCGTCGTATAACAAATTTAAACTTCGTCATTATCGCCTTGCCTAACATAAGTTATGTCTTCGGCTTAATACCTAGTTTATTCTTTGTTATACTAAGAGCTCTTCTTTTAAGTGGTTCGTCCCACGATGTTAGGCGAGTCTTCACAAAAATTCGGGGAAACCCCAAAAAATCATAGGAGGTGCATAATGAGCACATACGCAATTATCAAAACTGGCGGAAAACAAGTTAAAGTTGAAGTTGGTCAAGCAGTTTACGTTGAAAAATTGAACGTTGAAGCTGGTCAAGAAGTTACTTTTAACGAAGTTGTTCTTGTTGGTGGTGAAAACACTGTTGTCGGAACTCCACTTGTTGCTGGAGCTACTGTAGTTGGAACTGTTGAAAAACAAGGAAAACAAAAGAAAGTTGTTACTTACAAGTACAAACCTAAAAAAGGTAGCCACCGTAAACAAGGCCACCGTCAACCATACACTAAAGTTGTCATCAACGCAATCAACGCTTAATTTTAAGGAGAACACATGATACAAGCAGTCTTTGAGAGAGCCGAAGATGGCGAGCTGAGGAGTGCGGAGATTACTGGACACGCCGAGAGCGGCGAATACGGCCTAGATGTCGTGTGTGCATCGGTTTCTACGCTTGCCATTAACTTTATCAATTCCATTGAGAAATTTGCAGGCTATGAACCAATCTTAGAATTAAACGAAGATGAAGGTGGCTATCTGATGGTTGAAATTCCAAAAGATCTTCCTTCTCACCAGAGAGAAATGACACAATTATTCTTTGAATCATTTTTCTTAGGTATGGCAAACTTATCGGAGAACTCTTCTGAGTTCGTCCAAACCAGAGTTATCACAGAAAACTAACACGGAGGAAAACATTATGTTAAAAATGACTCTTAACAACTTGCAACTTTTCGCCCACAAAAAAGGTGGAGGTTCTACATCAAACGGACGCGATTCACAAGCTAAACGTCTTGGAGCTAAAGCAGCTGACGGACAAACTGTAACTGGTGGATCAATCCTTTACCGTCAACGTGGTACACACATCTATCCAGGTGTAAACGTTGGACGTGGTGGAGACGATACTTTGTTCGCTAAAGTTGAAGGCGTAGTACGTTTCGAACGTAAAGGCCGCGATAAGAAACAAGTTTCTGTTTACCCAATCGCTAAATAAGCATTAAAAAAGGCTTTCCAAGATTTTTGGAAAGCCTTTTTTTTGAATAATTTTAGTATCAGTTATTTTTTAAGTTTACTTCAAAAACTATTCTCAATCAATAAAATCTTAAGGAACTTATTTGATTTATTATGATAGATAATAAGAAAGAAATATGGTATAATAAAGGGTAGGACCTTATGAATAAATAGTGAAAGAGTACTTAAAAGATAATGAAAAAAATTGTCATTAACGGTGGACGCCCATTAAAGGGTGAGATAACCATTAGCGGAGCGAAAAATAGTGTAGTAGCTCTGATTCCAGCTATTATTTTGTCAGATGATGTAGTTATTTTGGACTGTGTTCCAGACATCTCTGACGTTTCTAGTTTGGTTGATATTATGGAAATTATGGGTGCGAGTGTTAAGCGCTATGATGACGTTTTGGAGATTGATCCTCGTGGTGTTCAAAATAAACCAATGCCGTATGGTAAAATAAACAGTCTTCGCGCATCCTATTATTTCTACGGTAGTCTTCTTGGACGTTTCGGTGAAGCAACAGTAGGTTTACCTGGTGGATGTGACTTGGGACCTCGTCCGATTGACTTGCATTTAAAAGCCTTCGAAGCCATGGGAGCTAAGACAACCTATGAGGGAGACAATATGAATCTCTCAACAAACGGCTCTAGATTACAAGGCGCTCATATTTATATGGATACTGTTAGTGTTGGAGCAACTATTAACACAATGCTTGCAGCGGTAAAAGCCCAAGGACGTACAGTCATTGAAAACGCAGCTAGAGAGCCTGAAATCATTGATGTAGCTACTTTGTTAAATAATATGGGAGCTCATATTCGTGGTGCAGGTACAGATATGATTACTATCGATGGTGTTGAAACCCTTCATGGAACTCGCCATCAGGTAATTCCTGACCGTATTGAAGCAGGGACTTATATTGCAATGGCTGCTGCTGTGGGACAAGGAATTCGTATTAACAATGTACTTTATGAACACTTAGAAGGTTTTATTGCAAAACTTGAAGAGATGGGTGTTCATATGACGGTTTCTGAAGACAGTATCTACGTTGAAGAACAAACAAATCTTAAGGCTGTTAATATCAAAACAGCTCCATATCCAGGATTTGCTACAGACCTTCAACAACCGATTACTCCTCTTTTGTTGAAAGCTGAAGGACGAGGAACATTAATCGATACTATTTATGAAAAACGTGTCAATCATGTCTTCGAATTAGCCAAAATGAATGCAGATATTTCTACAACGAATGACCATATTTTCTACAAGGGTGGCAATCCTTTACACGGTGCAAGTGTAAGAGCCACTGACTTACGTGCAGGAGCAGCCTTGGTTATTGCCGGATTAATGGCTGAAGGTAGAACAGAAATTACTAGTGTAGAGTTCATTTTAAGAGGCTACTCAAATATTATTGAAAAATTACGTAACCTTGGAGCAGATATTGAGCTAATCGAAGATTAGCCATTTTGAGGAACACAATGAATATCTGGACAAAATTAGCAATGTATTCTTTCTATGAGACGGAACGTTTGTATTTCCGTCCATTCTTTTTTACGGATGTAGATGACTTTCATGCTCTAGCATCAGACCCTGAAAATCTCCAATTTATTTTTCCTACGCAAGCCAGCATTGAGGAAAGTCAATATGCTCTTGCTAACTACTTTATGAAATCACCCTTGGGAATTTGGGCGATTTGTGATAAGAAAGCACAGAAGATGATTGGAGCCATCAAGTTTGAAAAGCTGGATGAAATCCGTAAAGAAGCAGAAATTGGCTATTTTTTAAGGAAAGACTATTGGTCTCAGGGATATATGACGGAAGCAGTTACCAAATTATGCGACTTGTCTATGGATCAGTTTGAATTAAAGCAACTTTCTATTGTGACGCATTTAGAAAATAGTGCTAGTCAAAAGGTTGCACAAAAATCAGGCTTCGTTCTATATCGTCGTTTCAAGGGTAGTGATCGATATACTCGTAAGATGCGGGATTATCTAGAATTTCGCTATACAAAAGGAGAGCTAAATGAGTAAACACCAAGAAATTTTAGCTTATTTAGAAGAATTACCAGTCGGAAAACGGGTCAGTGTTCGAAGTATTTCAAATAGGCTGGGAGTGAGTGATGGTACAGCTTATCGTGCTATCAAAGAAGCTGAAAATAGAGGATTGGTTGAAACACGTCCTCGAAGTGGAACTGTCCGTGTCAAGTCAAAAAAAGTTGCTATTGAGAGATTAACCTTTGCAGAAATTGCAGAAGTCACTGGTTCGGAAGTTTTAGCTGGCCAAGCTGGTTTGGAGAGAGAATTCAGTAAATTCTCCATTGGAGCCATGACAGAAAAGAATATTCTTTCTTATCTTCATGATGGCGGTCTACTTATTGTCGGTGACAGAACACGAATCCAATTATTGGCACTTGAAAATGAAAATGCTGTCTTGGTAACAGGTGGATTTGAAGTTCATAAAGATGTTTTGGATGCTGCTAATAAGAAAAATATCCCAGTGTTACGCAGCAAACATGACACATTTACCATTGCAACCATGATTAACCGAGCTTTGTCAAATGTACAAATAAAGACAGATATTTTAACGGTTGAAAAAATCTATCGCACTTGTCATGAATATGGTTTTTTACAAGAAACGGATACTGTAAAAGATTATTTAGATTTAGTTCGTAAGAATAGAAGTAGTCGATTCCCTGTTATCAATCAGCATAAGGTTGTTGTGGGTGTCGTGACCATGCGTGATGCTGGAGATAAATCACCAGGGACTACCATTGATAAGGTCATGACAAGAACTGTCTACATGACCGGTTTAGCCACAAATATTGCTAACGTGAGCCAGAGAATGATTGCAGAAGATTTTGAAATGGTACCTGTTGTACGGAGCAATCAAACCTTGCTTGGTGTCATTACTAGACGTGATGTCATGGAAAAAATGAGTCGTTCTCAGGTCTCAACTTTACCAACCTTTTCAGAACAGATTGGACAGAAGTTGTCTTATCATCATGATGAAGTTGTTATTACAGTCGAACCCTTTATGTTAGAAAAAAATGGTGTTTTGGCTAATGGTGTTCTTTCAGAAATCTTGACTCATATGACACAAGACTTGGTCGTTAATAGCGGGCGTAACCTCATCATTGAACAAATGTTGATTTACTTCTTACAGGCTGTTCAGATTGATGATGTTCTACGTATTCAAGCTAGAATTATTCATCATACGAGACGATCGGCTATTATTGATTATGACATTTATCTCAATCATCAAATTGTATCAAAAGCAAATGTAACTGTAAAAATTAATTAGAATCTAGGAGTAAACATGATTACATTAAAATCAGCTAGAGAAATCGAAGCTATGGATAAGGCTGGTGATTTTCTTGCAAGTATCCACATTGGCTTGCGTGATATCATCAAGCCAGGTGTTGATATGTGGGAAGTAGAAGAGTATGTTCGCCGTCGTTGTAAAGAAGAAAATTTCCTTCCACTACAGATTGGTGTTGATGGGGCAATGATGGACTATCCATATGCAACCTGCTGTTCGCTCAATGACGAAGTAGCACACGCCTTCCCTCGTCATTATATCCTCAAAGAGGGTGACCTTCTCAAGGTTGATATGGTTCTTGGTGGGCCAATCGCGAAGTCTGACCTCAATGTTTCTAAACTCAATTTTAACAACGTTGAGCAGATGAAAAAATATACTCAAAACTTTACGGGTGGTTTGGCTGATTCTTGTTGGGCATACGCAGTTGGTAAACCATCAAAAGAAGTTAAAAACTTGATGGACGTGACCAAGGAAGCTATGTATAAGGGTATCGAACAAGCTGTTGTTGGCAACCGAATTGGTGATATTGGTGCAGCGATTCAAGAATATGCTGAAAGTCGTGGATACGGTGTTGTCCGTGATCTTGTAGGACACGGTGTTGGCCCAACCATGCATGAAGAGCCAATGGTTCCTAACTATGGTGTAGCTGGTCGTGGTCTCCGTCTTCGTGAAGGTATGGTTTTGACAATCGAACCTATGATCAATACAGGTGATTGGGAAATCGATACAGACATGAAGACAGGTTGGGCGCACAAAACTATCGACGGTGGTCTATCATGTCAGTATGAACACCAGTTTGTTATTACAAAGGATGGACCTGTAATCTTGACAAGTCAAGGTGAAGAAGGAACTTATTAATAAAAAAAGGGGAGCTGAGCTCCTTTTTGTTTTCTCTAAAATAATAGCGTAGCAAAGTTAAGACTTATAATGTTATTTGTAGTAAAATATAAAGTGAAAATTTTGAAAGAAGGTTTTTAATTGGAAAGTATTATATTTTTTATCTCTGTATTTTTAGCTGGGGTTTTATCGTTTTTCTCACCCTGCATCTTTCCCTTGTTACCAGTCTATGCAGGTGTTTTGTTAGATGATCAAGAGCAGTCAAAGACATTTCGGTTTTTAGGTAAAGATGTTGCATGGTCAGGATTAATTCGGACATTCTGTTTTATCGCAGGTATCTCTCTAATTTTCTTTATTCTAGGGTTTGGAGCTGGATTTCTCGGGAACTTACTCTATGCTGATTGGTTTCGTTATGTTATGGGTGGTATTATTATTATACTAGGCTTACATCAGATGGAAATCCTTCATTTACGAAAATTAGAGTTCCAAAAAACAGTAAGATTTGATCAAAAACAGTCTAGTAAATATCTATCAGCCTTTCTATTAGGTATTAGCTTCAGCTTTGGTTGGACTCCATGTATTGGTCCAGTTTTAAGTTCAATTTTAGCATTAGCTGCCTCAGGAGGAAATGGAGCTCTTCAAGGGGCCTTATTAACCCTAGTTTATACTCTTGGAATGGCGCTTCCATTTTTAGTATTGGCCTTGGCATCAGGACTCATCATGCCTTATTTTAGTAAAATTAAATCTCACCTGCTCTTACTGAAAAGAATTGGTGGTTTACTAATTATTCTCATGGGAATTTTATTAATGTTGGGACAGTTAAATGTCTTATCTGGAATATTAGGATAAAAGGAGTTATCTATGAAAAAAACAATCTATTTTGGACTTAGTTTCTTATCTATCTTTCTTTTGATTGCTTGTGGCAAGGAAGAGAAGGAATCAAGTCAAGAAAATCAAAAGACTCAAACACAACAACAAGCAACGGTTAAGCAAATAGCTGTAGGAGCAGAAGCGCCTGATTTTACGCTACAATCGATGGATGGAAAAGAAGTCAAACTATCTGATTTTAAAGGTAAAAAAGTTTATCTAAAATTCTGGGCTTCTTGGTGTGGGCCTTGCCGTAAAAGTATGCCAGAATTAATGGAACTCGCTGCTAAGAAAGATCGTGATTTCGAAATTTTATCGGTGATTGCGCCAGGCCTTCAAGGTGAAAAAACTGTTGAGCAATTTCCAAAATGGTTTGAGGAACAAGGCTATAAAGACATCCCCGTTTTATATGATACAAAAGGAGCTGTTTTTCAAGCCTATCAAATTCGAAGTATTCCAACAGAAATTTTGATTGATTCACAAGGAAAAATTGGAAAAATTCAGCTTGGAGCGATTAGTAATGCAGATGCAGAAGCAGCGTTTGCACAAATGGATTAATGTTATAAAAAAATGTCTAGACTGTTTTGTCTAGACATTCTTTTTTTAAAATTTAATTGAATTAGTTTTTAGAAGCAGCTTGGAATTCTGGGTTTTTCCATGCCTCATCAATAATTTCTTGCAATTCACGAGCAGAAAGTTGCATTTTCTGAGTTTCAGCGTCGTTCAATGGGATGTTAACTGGGCGAACGATACCGTGCGCACCAACGATAGCTGGTTGACCGATAAAGACGTTTTCAACTCCGTATTGTCCTTCTTGGAAGACTGAAAGTGGAAGAACCGCATTTTCATCATCAAGGATAGCTTTTGTAATACGAGCTAGGGCAACCGCGATACCGTAGTAAGTAGCACCTTTTTTGTTGATGATTGAGTAAGCAGCGTCACGAACTGAGATGAAGAGTTCAACAAGGTCTGCATCATTCAAGTCACGGTTAGCTTGCAACCATTGTTCCAATTTAACACCAGCAACGTTAGCGTGTGACCAAACAGCAAACTCAGAATCACCGTGTTCACCCATGATGTAGGCGTGAACTGAACGTGCATCAACACCGATAGTTTCAGCAAGTGCTTGACGGAAACGAGCTGAGTCAAGTGAAGTACCTGAACCGATAACACGTTCTTTAGGGAAACCTGAGAATTTCCAAGTTGAGTAAGTTAAAATGTCAACTGGGTTAGCAGCAACAAGGAAGATACCGTCAAATCCAGATGCAACAACTTGTTCAACGATTGATTTGTTGATAGCAAGGTTTTTACCAACAAGATCAAGACGAGTTTCACCTGGTTTTTGTGGAGCACCAGCAGTGATAACTACAAGGTCTGCATCCGCACAGTCTTCGTACTTAGCTGCATAGATTTTTTTAGGTGAAGTAAAAGCTAGCGCGTGGCTAAGGTCTTCAGCATCACCAACTGCTTTTTCAAACAATTGAGGAATTTCAATGATACCAAGTTCTTGTGCAATTCCTTGTGTTACGAGGGCAAAAGCGTAAGATGAACCTACGGCACCGTCACCGACGAGGATAACTTTTTTGTGTTGTTTAGTTGCTGTCATTTGTCTAAACATCTCCTTTATTTTATTAAGGGGGAAGCCCCATTTGATTTCATTCTATCACTTTTGCTAAGCTTTGTCACGGATATACCTTCGGGATAAATATGTAAACGTTTTACGCGTGTTGTTAGACTGTAAAATAGTCCAAACTATGGTATAATATATCTAGTTACTAATAGTGAAATGAGGCATTTGTTAATGCAAGATAAAAATTTAGTGAATGTCAATCTGACCAAGGAGATGAAGACTAGCTTTATCGACTACGCCATGAGTGTAATCGTATCGCGTGCTCTCCCTGATGTTCGTGATGGGTTGAAACCTGTTCATCGTCGTATTTTGTACGGAATGAACGAATTAGGAGTTACGCCTGATAAACCTCATAAGAAATCTGCCCGTATTACAGGGGACGTAATGGGTAAATACCACCCACACGGGGACTCATCTATCTATGAAGCTATGGTTCGTATGGCACAGTGGTGGAGCTACCGTTACATGCTTGTAGATGGACACGGTAACTTTGGTTCTATGGACGGTGATGGTGCTGCCGCGCAACGTTATACCGAAGCACGTATGAGCAAGATTGCTCTTGAAATGCTTCGCGATATCAATAAAAATACCGTTGATTTTGTTGATAACTATGATGCCAATGAACGAGAACCTGTTGTTTTACCAGCTCGTTTCCCAAATCTTTTGGTCAATGGTGCCACAGGTATTGCCGTTGGTATGGCGACCAATATCCCACCTCATAATTTGGGTGAAACTATTGATGCTGTTAAACTCGTCATGGATAATCCTGAAGTTACAACCAAAGATTTGATGGAAGTTTTGCCTGGTCCAGACTTCCCAACTGGTGCCCTAGTTATGGGTAAATCAGGTATTCACAAGGCGTATGAGACTGGTAAGGGATCTATTGTTCTTCGTTCTCGTACGGAAATTGAAGAAACTAAAACAGGTCGAGAACGTATCGTTGTTACAGAATTCCCATATATGGTCAACAAAACCAAAGTTCATGAGCATATTGTGCGCTTAGTTCAGGAAAAACGTATCGATGGAATTACAGCTGTTCGTGATGAATCTAACCGTGAAGGTGTTCGCTTTGTTATTGAAGTTAGACGCGACGCATCAGCTAATGTTATTTTGAACAACTTATTCAAGATGACTCAGATGCAGACTAGCTTTGGTTTTAACATGCTTGCTATCCAAAATGGTGTTCCAAAGATTTTATCGCTTCGCCAAATCTTAGATGCATACATTGAGCACCAAAAAGAAGTTGTGACTCGTCGCACTCAATTTGATAAAGAAAAAGCTGAGGCACGCGCGCATATCTTGGAAGGTTTGCTAATTGCTCTGGATCATATTGATGAAGTCATTCGTATCATCCGTGCCAGCGAAACTGACCAAGAGGCTCAAGCGGAATTGATGAGCAAGTTCAAGCTATCTGAACGTCAAAGCCAAGCAATCCTAGACATGCGTCTCCGTCGTTTGACTGGCTTGGAGCGTGATAAGATTCAATCTGAGTATGATGACCTCATTGCTTTGATTGCCGACTTAGCAGATATTCTTGCAAAACCAGAACGTGTGGCTCAAATCATCAAGGAAGAATTGGATGAAGTCAAACGCAAGTATGAAGATAAACGCCGTACTGAGTTAATGGTCGGTGAAGTCTTGACCCTCGAAGATGAAGACTTGATTGAAGAGTCTGATGTTCTTATCACTCTATCAAATAAAGGTTATATTAAACGTTTGGACCAAGACGAGTTTACTGCCCAAAAACGTGGTGGACGTGGCGTACAGGGAACAGGAGTCAAGGACGATGACTTTGTCCGTGAGTTGGTTTCTACCAGCACCCATGATCACTTGCTCTTCTTTACCAACAAAGGTCGTGTCTATCGTTTGAAAGGTTATGAAATCCCAGAATATGGTCGTACAGCCAAGGGATTGCCTGTAGTTAACCTCTTGAAACTGGATGAGGGAGAAAGCATCCAAACTATCATTAATGTCGAATCAGAACGTAGTGATGATGCATACATCTTCTTTACGACTCGAGCAGGTATTGTTAAGAGAACTAGCGTTAAAGAATTTGCCAACATTCGTCAAAATGGTCTAAAAGCCTTGAATTTGAAAGATGAGGACGAATTGATTAATGTTCTTCTTACTCAAGAAGATACTGATATCATTATCGGTACTAAGTTAGGCTATGCAGTTCGTTTCAACCAGTCATCCGTTCGTAGCATGAGTCGTAGTGCAACTGGTGTTAAAGGAGTAAATCTTCGTGAAGGCGATTCTGTAGTTGGAGCTAGAGTAATCACTGACCAAGATGAGGTCCTCATTATCACCGAAAAAGGATACGGTAAGCGTACAGTTGCCACTGAATATCCAACTAAAGGTCGTGCTGGTAAAGGTATGAAGACCGCTAATATTACTGATAAAAACGGTCAACTTGCAGGCCTTCTAACAGTAAAAGGTGACGAAGATTTGATGGTTATCACAGATACAGGTGTCATGATTCGTACAAATGTTGCCAATATTTCTCAAACTGGACGTTCAACCATGGGAGTTAAGGTTATGCGTTTAGATGAGAACGCTAAGATTGTAACCTTTACAACAGTTGCGGCAGCTGAGAAAGAAGAAGTTGGGGCAGAAAACGAAACAGAAAGTGAAGAATAATGTCTCAAAAAAGAACTAAGAGTAAAAAAAATAAACGTAAGAATCTGCTGATTAATATTTTGGCAACCTTTCTAATCCTTTTGTCTCTAGCTTTGATTTTTAACTCAAAGATTCGTAATATCTTTATGGTTTGGAATACTAACAAGTATCAAGTTAGTCAAGTCTCTAAAGAGAAGCTTGAAGAGAACAATGGTGCAGAAGGAAATTTTGATTTTAATTCCGTGAAAGCTATTTCTTCGGAGGCTGTTTTATCATCTCAATGGGATGCACAACAGTTGCCTGTTATAGGTGGAATTGCAGTTCCTGAAGTAGAAATCAACCTGCCAATCTTTAAAGGTTTGGACAATGTAAACTTGTTCTACGGAGCAGGAACCATGAAACCAAATCAAAAAATGGGTGAAGGAAATTATTCTCTAGCTAGTCACCATATCTTTACAGCTGAGAATGCTAGCCAAATGCTATTTTCTCCTTTGGTTAATGCCAAAGAAGGTATGAAGATTTATCTGACTGATAAGGATAAAGTTTATACCTACGAAATTCGGGAAGTGAAACACGTAACCCCAGATCGAGTTGATGAAATTGATGATCGTGAAGGTATCAATGAAATTACCTTGGTGACTTGTGTAGACTATGATGCAACCGAACGGATTATCGTAAAGGGAGATTTAAAAGAAATCAAATCTTATTCAGACACTCCGTCAGATGTCTTGGCAGCATTTAATAAACCGTATAAACAACGATATTAATTTGTAAATTTTTAGAAAAAGGTTCGCTAATGATAGCGAGCTTTTTTCTTGTCAATTTCAGAAAATAGATAAGGTAAAGACTTTTCAATTTTTCTAAAAAGTAGTATAATGTTTCTATTATAGAAATTTTTAGAAAATTCCAAAAGAGGTTTGTTATGGGATATACAGTTGCTGTTGTCGGTGCTACAGGTGCCGTTGGTGCTCAAATGATCAAAATGTTGGAAGAATCAACTCTTCCAATCGATAAGATTCGCTACCTTGCGTCTGCACGTTCTGCAGGAAAGGTCTTGCAATTCAAGGGCCAAGATGTGACTATTGAAGAAACAACAGAAGAAGCTTTTGAAGGAGTTGATATTGCTCTCTTCTCAGCTGGT
This sequence comes from Streptococcus infantis, assembly GCF_964243025.1. Classification (GTDB taxonomy): domain Bacteria; phylum Bacillota; class Bacilli; order Lactobacillales; family Streptococcaceae; genus Streptococcus; species Streptococcus infantis_N. The sequence continues at coordinate 371,276 of NZ_CAXTDJ010000001.1, read as the reverse complement.
GGTTCAACTTCTGCAAAATACGCACCTTATGCTGTTAAAGCAGGGGCAGTAGTAGTGGATAACACTTCTTATTTCCGTCAAAATCCAGATGTGCCATTGGTTGTTCCTGAAGTAAACGCCCATGCTCTTGATGCTCATAACGGAATCATTGCATGTCCTAACTGTTCAACTATTCAAATGATGGTAGCTCTTGAACCAGTTCGTCAAAAATGGGGCTTAGACCGTATCATTGTTTCAACTTATCAAGCTGTCTCAGGTGCTGGTATGGGTGCTATTCTTGAGACACAACGTGAATTGCGTGAAGTATTGAATGATGGTGTAAATCCACGTGATTTGCATGCGGAAATCTTGCCATCAGGTGGCGATAAGAAACACTATCCAATTGCTTTTAATGCCCTTCCTCAAATTGATGTCTTCACTGATAATGACTACACTTATGAAGAAATGAAGATGACAAACGAAACTAAGAAAATCATGGAAGACGATAGCATTGCCGTTTCAGCAACTTGCGTGCGTATTCCTGTCTTGTCAGCTCATTCTGAGTCTGTTTACATTGAAACAAAAGAAGTGGCTCCAATCGATGAAGTCAAAGCTGCGATTGCTGCCTTTCCAGGTGCAGTTCTTGAAGACGATGTGGCTCATCAAATCTATCCTCAAGCTATCAATGCGGTTGGTTCTCGCGATACCTTTGTCGGACGTATCCGTAAAGACTTGGATGCTGAAAAAGGGATCCACATGTGGGTGGTGTCTGATAACCTTCTCAAAGGAGCTGCTTGGAACTCAGTTCAAATTGCAGAAACCCTTCATGAACGTGGTTTGGTTCGTCCAACTACAGAATTAAAATTTGAATTGAAATAGGGAGCAAAACAGAAATCAGTAACTCGAAGAGTTTGATTTCTTCCTCTTATTTTATGTACAGAACAGGAGGCAAAGGCAAGTATGCCCCAGCCTCTTTCTTATATAGAGAAAGGTTTTTTCTATGGCTTATCAAGATTTAAAAGAGTGTAAAATTATCACGGCTTTTATTACCCCTTTTCATGAAGATGGATCCATCAACTTTGATGCTATTCCAGCCTTGATTGAGCATTTGTTGGCACATCATACAGACGGAATTCTCTTGGCGGGGACGACTGCTGAGAGTCCGACTCTTACTCACGATGAGGAGTTGCAGTTGTTTGCAGCAGTTCAGAAGGTTGTTAATGGCCGTGTTCCTTTAATAGCTGGTGTTGGTACTAATGATACACGCGACTCTATTGAGTTCGTCAAAGAAGTGGCAGAATTTGGAGGCTTTGCGGCTGGTCTTGCGATTGTTCCTTACTACAATAAACCATCTCAAGAAGGAATGTACCAACACTTTAAGGCTATTGCAGATGCTTCTGATTTACCCATCATTATCTATAACATTCCAGGTCGTGTAGTAGTTGAGTTGACACCAGAAACCATGCTTCGCTTAGCGGAACATCCAAATATTATTGGTGTCAAGGAATGTACCAGTCTTGCAAATATGGCTTATTTGATTGAGCACAAACCAGAAGAATTCTTGATTTACACTGGTGAAGATGGAGATGCTTTCCATGCTATGAACCTTGGTGCTGACGGGGTTATCTCTGTTGCTTCTCATACCAATGGTGATGAAATGTATGAAATGTTCACTGCGATTGAAGAGAGTGATATGAAGAAAGCGGCAGCTATTCAACGTAAGTTTATTCCCAAGGTTAATGCTCTCTTCTCATACCCAAGTCCTGCACCTGTTAAGGCAGTCCTCAACTATATGGGATTTGAAGCTGGTCCAACCCGCCTTCCATTGGTTCCTACGCCTGAAGAGGATGCTAAACGCATTATCAAGGTTGTTATTGACGGAGACTACGAAGCAACTAAAGCGACTGTCACTGGAGTTCTTCGACCTGATTACTAACATAAGAAAGATAAATAGAAACTTCCTAACAAGTAAAATTGTTGGAAGTTTTTTTCTTTTTCTACGAATATATAAATAGAGAGAGGATGACAAGGAGTTAATAATGAAGATTAAGATTGATAATTTTGAGATTTATAAGTTAAAGCAAGCAGGTTTAAGTAATCAGCAGGTTCTGAAAGTACTTCAATACGGAGAAATTTATGATCAGGAATTGAGTTTAGAGACAATCGCTGAAGCTTCGGAGTGTCGTAATCCAGTCGTTTTTATGGAGCGGTATCATAAACTGACTTTTGAAAGCATGGAACGCCTGAAGAAAGATTTTGAAAAGTTCCCATCATTTTCAATTTTGGATGATGTTTATCCTTTTTCTCTTTGTGAGATATATGATGCACCAGTCTTACTATTTTATAAAGGAGATTTAAATCTCTTGAAATTACCCAAGGTTGCTGTTGTTGGTAGTCGCTCTTGTAGTCAAATAGGAACCAAATCAGTTCGTAAAATCATTGAAGAACTGGAAAATGAATTAGTAGTGGTGAGTGGTCTTGCTAGAGGAATCGATACAGCAGCCCACATGTCTGTTCTTCAAACTGGGGGCAAAACGATTGGCATTATTGGGACTGGTTTAGATGTCTATTATCCACGCTCCAATAAACGCCTTCAAGAATATATTGGAGAACATCATTTGCTTCTAAGCGAGTACGGTCCAGGAGAAGAACCTTTGAAATATCACTTTCCTGCCAGAAATCGCATTATTGCAGGATTATGTCGAGGAGTTATCGTAGCAGAAGCTAAAATGAGATCTGGTAGCTTAATCACTTGTGAGCGAGCCATGGAGGAAGGTAGAGATGTCTTTGCGATTCCAGGTTCTATTTTAGATGGACGCTCAGACGGCTGTCATCATTTAATCCAAGAAGGAGCAAAACTAGCAACATGTGGGCAGGATATACTAGCAGAATTTGAATTTTAATGAATGAAATGATTTCATTTCGCAAACTTTTCTTCTATTATATGGGTGTTATGTCTTGACAGGTTTTTAAAAATGGTTTACACTTTATAAAGTTTAATTACTTTGAGAAGGTGTGATACTGTGGTAACGGCAACCAAAAAGAAAAAATCAACAAGTAAAAAAAATCTTGTAATCGTGGAGTCGCCTGCTAAGGCGAAAACGATTGAAAAATATCTAGGACGTAATTATAAGGTTTTAGCCAGCGTAGGACATATACGAGATTTGAAAAAATCAAGTATGTCAGTTGACGTGGAAAATAATTACGAACCGCAATATATCAATATTCGTGGAAAAGGTCCTCTCATCAATGATTTGAAAAAAGAAGCTAAGAAAGCCGATAAAGTCTTTCTTGCAAGTGACCCGGACCGGGAAGGGGAGGCTATTTCATGGCATTTGGCTCATATTTTAGATCTAGATGAGAATGATACCAACCGTGTTGTTTTCAACGAGATTACCAAAGATGCAGTAAAAAATGCCTTTAAAGAACCTCGTAAAATCAATATGGATTTGGTCGATGCCCAACAAGCCCGTCGTGTTTTGGACCGTTTAGTGGGGTATTCAATTTCACCAATTCTTTGGAAAAAGGTTAAAAAAGGCTTATCAGCAGGGCGTGTTCAGTCTGTTGCTCTTAAGCTAATCATTGATCGTGAAAATGAAATCAATGCCTTCCAGCCAGAAGAATATTGGACGATTGATGGAGTCTTTAAAAAAGGTACCAAGCAATTTCAAGCTTCTTTTTATGGAATGAATGGCAAGAAGATGAAGTTGACTACCAATGATGAAGTCAAAAAAGTTTTATCTCATTTGAACAGCAAGGATTTTACAGTTGATCAAGTAGATAAAAAGGAAAGAAAGCGCAATGCTCCTCTTCCATATACAACGTCTTCTATGCAGATGGATGCTGCTAACAAGATTAACTTCCGTACTAGAAAGACGATGATGGTTGCTCAGCAACTCTATGAAGGAATCAATATCGGTACAGGTGTCCAAGGTTTGATCACCTATATGCGTACAGATTCTACTCGTATCAGTCCAGTTGCTCAGAATGAAGCCACTAGCTACATCAATGAACGTTTTGGCAGTAAGTATTCTAAACATGGTAGTAAGGTGAAAAATGCCTCTGGCGCTCAAGACGCCCACGAAGCTATTCGTCCTTCAAGTGTCTTTAATACACCTGAGAAAATTGCTAAGTATTTGGATAAAGACCAGCTAAAACTTTATACCCTTATCTGGAACCGCTTTGTAGCGAGTCAAATGACTGGTGCAATTTTTGATACCATGGCTGTTAAACTTTCGCAAAATGGTGTTCAATTCGCGGCGAATGGTAGTCAGGTTAAGTTTGATGGTTATTTAGCCATTTACAACGATTCTGATAAAAATAAGATGCTGCCTGATATGAAAGTAGGAGATGTTGTCAAACAGGTCAATAGCAAACCTGAACAACATTTCACACAACCACCGGCACGATATTCAGAAGCAACACTGATTAAAACCTTGGAAGAAAACGGAGTTGGACGTCCATCTACCTATGCTCCAACCATTGAAACAATCCAAAAACGTTACTATGTAAGGCTAGCATCTAAACGCTTTGAACCAACTGATTTAGGACAAGTCGTTAACAAGCTGATTGTTGAATACTTCCCAGATATTGTTAACGTGAAATTTACCGCTGAAATGGAAGGTAAACTGGATGATGTTGAGGTTGGAAAAGAAGAGTGGCAACGGGTTATTGATGAATTTTACAAACCATTCTCTAAAGAGGTCGCAAAAGCTGAAGCAGAGATGGAAAAAATTCAAATCAAGGATGAGCCAGCTGGATTTGACTGTGAAGTTTGTGGCAGTCCTATGGTGATTAAGATTGGACGCTTCGGTAAGTTTTACGCATGTAGCAATTTCCCAGATTGTCGACATACTCAAGCCATTGTTAAAGAAGTCGGTGTTACATGTCCAAATTGTCATCAAGGGCAAATCATCGAACGTAAGACCAAACGTAATCGTATTTTCTATGGATGCAATCGTTATCCAGAATGTGAGTTTACCTCTTGGGATAAACCTATTGGACGTGATTGTCCTAAATGTGGTCACTTCCTCATGGAGAAAAAAATCCGTGGTGGCGGCAAACAAATTGTATGTAGCAATGGTGACTACGAGGAAGAAAAGATTAAATAAAAATAATTAGGGCTGAAATGATAATTTCAGCTCTTTTTAATTTAAACTTGACAGAACTCATCATTTTATGGGAAACTAGAAGAAGATTATTCTTACTTAGGAGTAAATATGCGCATTATTTATCTTTGCATTGGATTCATTTCTTTAGCTTTAGCAATCGTTGGAGTTGCTTTGCCACTATTACCGACAACCCCCTTTCTCTTGTTGTCAATAGCTTGTTTTTCAAAATCCTCTAAACGTTTTGAGGATTGGCTCTATCATACCAAGCTCTACCAAACTTATGTTGCGGACTTTAGAGAAACGAAGTCTATTGCGCGTGAACGAAAGAAGAAGATTATTGTTTCGATTTATATCTTGATGGGAATCTCCATCTATTTTGCTCCGCTCTTACCTGTAAAAATTGCTTTAGGTTGCTTAACAGTATTTATAACCTATTATCTCTTTAAGGTAATACCAGATAAAGAATAGCTAAAAAAGTAATGATTTTCCTTGATAAAAAGTAGGGGTTACTTAAAACAATATGATATAATAATATTAAAGAAACTTTCAAGGAGTATCAAATGATTTACGAATTTTGTGCTGAAAATGTGACCTTGCTTGAAAAAGCTATGCAGGCAGGAGCTCGCCGTATTGAACTCTGTGATAATTTAGCGGTTGGTGGAACGACACCAAGCTACGGAGTAACCAAGGCATCTGTTGAACTTGCATCAAACTACGATACGACTATCATGACGATGATTCGTCCACGTGGTGGTGACTTTGTTTATAATAACCTCGAGGTTTCTATTATGCTTGAGGATATTCGTCTAACTGCTCAAGCAGGTAGCCAAGGGGTTGTCTTTGGTGCCTTAACAGCGGATAAGAAATTGGATAAGGCTAACCTTGAAAAGTTGATTGCTGCATCTAAAGGTATGGAGATTGTCTTCCATATGGCTTTCGATGATTTGAGCGATGAAGAACAGTTGCAAGCCATTGATTGGCTCAGCCAGGCTGGCGTAACACGCATCCTCACTCGTGCTGGTGTATCTGGCGACTCGTTAGAGAAACGTTTTGCTCACTACCACAGAATTTTAGAACACGCTGCAGGAAAAATTGAAATTTTACCTGGTGGGGGGATTGACATGGACAACCGTCAAACCTTTATCGATCAATTAGGTGTGACACAATTACATGGAACAAAGGTTGTCTTTTAAAAAATAGAAAGGAACTGCTAGCTTTTGGTAGCAGTTTTCGCTTATGTTTGAAATTTTTAAAGCCTATCAGTTTAATAGTAAAAAGGCTAAAGAGTATGGATTTATAGAAAATCAAGGTGTATGGACCTATAGTTCAACTATCTTGCAGGGTGATTTTCTTATGAAGATTACAGTTGAGGATGGGGACTTAAGTTTTAAAGTTTATGACCAAGAAACTGGCGAACTATATCCTCAAGTCCACATGGAAAGCATGAGAGGAACTTTTGTCGGAACTGTTCGAGAGGCTTGTTTAGAAGTTCTTTATGGCATTCGAAAGGCTTGTTTTGAGGTAGAGGAATTTCTCTGCCCACAGACCAAGAGAATCATGGCGCTTGTTCAAGAAAAGTATGGCAATCAGCTGGAATATCTATGGGAGAAATCGTCTGATACGACGGTTTTGCGCCATGAAGATAATCAGAAGTGGTATGCTATTTTAATGAGAATTTCTTGGGATAGGCTAGATAAGGGGAGAGAAGGGCTAGTGGAAACAGTCAACCTCAAACATGACCAAGTAGGTGATTTGCTTTCACAAAACGGGATTTATCCAGCCTTTCATATGAATAAACGCTATTGGATTAGTCTTCCACTCGATGACACTCTAACTGACGAAATGGTGCTTGAATTATTTGAGAGAAGTTGGTTTTTGACTTCTAAGAAATAAATAAATATATTTGAGTTTTCAAATACTTTCAATTCGCAAAATATTCTTTATTGAAGAAATTTTCAGAAAATATTGGATTTTTTCTTGACAAGTGATTTTTCCTATGCTAGAATACTAAACAAGACATCAAACAAAGGAGAAAGTCAAACATGAAAACAGCTAAGTTTAATCAATTTGCTTTGTTGTTGAGGTACTCGGACTAGTGCAAAAGCATTAGTCCTGTTTGGCTTACCAAGCGGGAGTAAATCAACATCTCGCTTGGAACTCCGAGCGAGATGTTTTTTCTATATCGAAAATGTGAAGGGAGAATTCTCATGCGTGTAGTTGAGTTTTTAGATACCAGTCTCCGAGATGGTGAGCAGACACCAGGTGTCAATTTTTCAATAAAGGAAAAGGTTGCTATAGCAAAACAGTTAGAGAAATGGGGAATTTCAGCAATCGAAGCTGGTTTTCCAGCTGCTAGTCCAGATTCATTTACAGCTGTTCAAGAAATTGCTAAGGCTATGAAAAAAACAGCCGTGACAGGCTTAGCACGTTCTGTTAAATCAGACATTGAAGCTTGTTATGAAGCACTAAAAGATGCAAAGTATCCTCAGATTCACGTCTTTATCGCTACCAGTCCGATTCACCGTAAGTATAAGCTTAATAAGAGTAAGGAAGAGATTTTGGAAGCGATCAGTGAACATGTTTCCTATGCACGGAGTAAGTTTGAAGTAGTAGAATTCTCTCCTGAAGATGCGACTAGAACTGAGCTGGACTTTCTCCTACAAGTCGTTCAAACTGCGGTCGATGCGGGTGCGACTTATATTAATATTCCTGATACAGTAGGTTTTACAAATCCAGAGGAATACGGAAGTATCTTTAAATATCTGATTGACAATGTCCAAACAGACCGTCAGATTATCTATTCACCTCACTGCCATGATGACCTTGGAATGGCGGTAGCAAATAGCCTCGCTGCTGTTAAGAATGGCGCAGGACGAGTTGAAGGAACTATTAACGGTATTGGAGAACGAGCTGGGAATGCTGCTTTAGAAGAAATAGCAGTGGCCCTCAATATTCGCCAAGAATATTACCAAGCAGAGACAAGTATCGTCCTAAACGAAACGATTAATACGTCCGAAATGGTCTCTCGCTTCTCAGGAATTCCAGTTCCCAAAAATAAGGCAGTTGTCGGTGGAAATGCCTTCTCTCACGAATCAGGTATTCACCAAGATGGCGTTCTTAAAAACCCACTTACCTATGAAATCATCACCCCAGAGTTGGTGGGTGTTAAGAGTAATAGTCTTCCGCTTGGAAAATTATCTGGTCGCCATGCTTTTGTTGAGAAACTGAGAGATTTAGCTCTAGACTTTACAGACGAAGATATCAAGCCACTCTTTGACAAATTCAAATCACTTGCAGATAAGAAACAAGAAGTCACAGACGCGGATATTCGTGCTCTAGTAGCTGGAACCATGGTTGAAAACCCAGAAGGCTTTCACTTTGATGATTTACAACTTCAAACTCATGCGGAAAATGAAATTGAAGCGACTGTCAGATTGGCTAATTTGGACGGTGAGAAAGTCGACTTTAATGCGACTGGACAAGGATCTGTTGAAGCTATCTTTAACGCTATCGACAAGTTCTTTAATCAATCTGTTCGCTTGGTATCCTACACTATTGATGCAGTAACAGATGGAATCGATGCCCAGGCTAGAGTCTTAGTTACTGTTGAAAACAAAGATACAGAAACCATCTTTAACGCGGCAGGGCTTGACTTTGATGTACTAAAGGCATCAGCTATTGCCTACATCAATGCTAATACTTTTGTCCAAAAAGAGAATACCGGAGAGATAGGTCCAAATGTTTCCTATCGCGACATGCCTAGTCTTTAAAGGAGAACACCATGACAAAGAAAATTGTTGCCCTAGCAGGTGATGGGATTGGACCAGAAATCATGGAAGCTGGTTTAGAAGTTTTAGCATCTATAGCCAAAAAAACAGACTTTGACTTTGAGATAGTCAGACAACCTTTTGGCGGTGCAGGAATTGATGCCACAGGACATCCTTTACCAGAAGCAACACTCAAGGCTGCTAGGGAAGCGGACGCTATCCTCCTAGCGGCTATCGGCAGTCCCCAGTATGATAATGCTACAGTACGACCCGAACAAGGGCTTTTGGCACTCCGCAAGGAACTTAATCTTTATGCAAATATTCGTCCAGTTAAAATTTTTGATAGTCTTAAGCACTTATCGCCTCTCAAACCTGAACGAATTGCTGGTGTTGACTTTGTTGTAGTACGTGAGTTGACAGGTGGGATTTACTTTGGTGATCATATCCTTGAAGAGAAAAAAGCGCGTGATATCAATGACTATAGCTATAAAGAAGTAGAGCGGATTATTCGTAAGGCTTTTGAAATCGCAAGAAGTCGGAGAAAAATCCTTACCAGTATTGATAAGCAAAATGTTCTGGCAACATCAAAACTTTGGCGCAGAGTGGCTGAGGATGTTGCGCAAGATTATCCAGATGTAATTCTGGAACACCAGTTGGTCGACTCAGCTGCCATGCTCATGATTACCAATCCAGCCAAGTTTGATGTTATCGTGACAGAGAATCTTTTTGGAGATATTCTCTCAGACGAATCAAGTGTTCTATCTGGTACACTTGGGGTTATGCCATCAGCCAGTCACTCTGAGAATGGACCTAGTCTCTATGAACCCATTCATGGTTCGGCGCCTGATATAGCAGGCCTAGGAATCGCCAACCCTATTTCTATGATTTTATCAGTTGCTATGATGTTGCGAGATAGTTTTGGGCGATATGAGGATGCTGACCGTATCGAAGAAGCAGTTGAAGCAACTTTAGCTGCAGGAATTTTAACGAGAGATATAGGAGGACAGGCTTCTACCAAGGAAATGACAGAAGCCATTATCACAAGACTATGAAGATAAATCAAGGAATTACTTTTGCTCTATTGATCTGGAATCTATTGGTATTTATGATTTATGGTATTGATAAATCTAAAGCAAAAAGAGGTGCTTGGCGCATCCCTGAAAAATATTTATTATCATTTGCATTCTTGTATGGTGGTTTTGGTGCTTGGTTGGCAGGTGTTACCTTTCATCACAAGACTAGAAAATGGTATTTTAAAACGGTTTGGTTCCTAGGAATAGTGACTACACTAGTAGCTTTGTATTTGATATGGAGGTAATGGATGGCAGGAAAATCGATTTTTGATAAATTATGGGACCTCCATGTGATTACAGGAGAAGAGGGACAACCGCAACTCATGTATGTGGATCAACACTATATTCACGAGGTGACCAGTCCTCAAGCTTTTCAAGGATTGCGAGATGCAGGACGTAGATTGAGACGACCCGATTTAACATTTGGTACCTTTGACCACAATGTCCCGACGGTTAATATATACGATATTCGAGATGTAATCTCGAAAGCACAGATTGATAAGTTGGCAGAAAATGTTGAGGAATTTGGGATTGAACATGCGGCCCACGGTTCTGAAAAACAAGGCATCGTTCACATGGTTGGTCCAGAAACAGGACGAACACAACCTGGTAAATTCATTGTCTGTGGAGATAGCCATACAGCTACCCACGGAGCTTTTGGAGCGATCGCCTTCGGGATTGGAACCAGTGAGGTTGAACATGTCTTTGCAACCCAAACCATTTGGCAGGTTAAACCCAAGAAAATGTTGGTGGAATTCACAGGAGTTCCTCAAAAAGGGGTTTATGCCAAAGATTTCATTCTAGCCTTGATTGCCAAATACGGTGTTGCTTGTGGTGTTGGCTACGTGGTGGAGTATCGGGGTCAGGCCATTGATGCACTTAGCATGGAAGAGCGAATGACCATCTGCAATATGTCTATAGAGTTTGGCTCTAAGATGGGAATTATGAATCCAGATCAGAGGACTTATGATTATTTGAAGGGGCGAGAGTGTGTTCCCAAGGATTTTGCTGCAGCAGTAGCTGATTGGAAAAGGCTTGTTAGCGACGACGATGTCGTTTATGACAAGGTTATCCGGATGGATGTCTCTGAATTGGCTCCTATGGTGACTTGGGGAACCAATCCTGCTATGGGCGTTGACTTTGATTCTAGTTTTCCAGAAATTAAGGATATGAATGATGAACGTGCTTATCATTACATGGATTTACAACCAGGTCAGAAACCAGCAGATATCCAACTAGGCTATGTCTTTATTGGCTCTTGTACCAACGCTAGACTTAGTGATTTGCAACTGGCTGCGCGATTTGTAGAAGGGAAAAAGATCGCACCAAATTTGACAGCTATCGTGGTACCTGGTTCTCGACCAGTCAAGCGAGCTGCTGAGAAGTTAGGTTTGGACAAGGTATTCCTAGATGCCGGCTTTGAATGGAGAGATCCAGGGTGTTCTATGTGTCTAGGAATGAATCCTGATAAAGTACCAGATGGTGTTCATTGTGCCTCAACTAGCAATCGTAACTTTGAAGATCGACAAGGATTTGGTGCTAAGACTCATCTCTGTAGTCCAGCCATGGCAGCTGCAGCAGCAATCGCAGGGCGCTTCGTAGATGTACGAAAAATGCCAGAAGCTCAGTAAGGAGAGGATATGGAGAAATTTACAGTTTATACAGGTACAACCGTTCCTCTCATGAATGACAATATCGATACCGACCAAATTCTTCCCAAACAGTTTCTGAAGTTGATTGACAAGAAAGGTTTTGGCAAATACCTCATGTATGCTTGGCGTTATCTGGACGATAAGTACACTGAGGATCCAGATTTTGTCTTTAACCGACCTGAATATCGAAAGGCAACGATCCTCATCACGGGAGATAACTTTGGAGCTGGTTCTTCGAGGGAGCACGCAGCTTGGGCGCTAGCAGACTATGGTTTTAAGGTCGTAATTGCAGGATCTTTCGGTGACATTCATTACAATAATGAACTCAATAATGGCATGTTGCCAATTGTTCAACCAAGGGAAGTTAGAGAAAAGCTCGCCCAACTCAAACCGAGCGACCAAGTAACTGTTGACTTGGAACAACAAATAATCATCTCACCAGTAGGGGAATTCCCTTTCGAAATTGATAGCGAATGGAAACACAAGCTCTTAAATGGTTTGGATGATATCGGTATTACCATGCAGTACGAAGACTTGATTGCTGCTTATGAAAAACAACGACCAGCCTACTGGCAGGATTAGAATAGATATAGAAAAGGAAATAGAACTATGACAAAACACATTCAATGGGACGGAACACTTTCACAAGAAGGCTACGACATTTTAAAAGGTGAGGGCGGATGTATCGTTTGTCCTACTAAAGTCGGTTACATTATCATGACTAGTGACAAGGCTGGACTTGAGCGTAAGTTTGAAGCCAAAGAACGTAACCGTAACAAACCAGGTGTAGTCCTCTGTGGTAGTATAGATGAGCTTCGCACTTTAGCACAGCTAAATCCTGAAATCGAAGCCTTCTATCAAAAACATTGGGACGAAGATATTCTCCTTGGTTGTATTCTTCCTTGGAAACCAGAAGCTTTTGAAAAATTAAAAACATACGGTGATGGACGTGAAGAACTCATGACTGACGTTCGTGGAACGAGTTGTTTTGTTATCAAGTTTGGTAAAGCTGGTGAACAGTTGGCTGCTAAACTTTGGGAAGAAGGGAAAATGGTCTACGCTTCATCTGCAAACCCTTCTGGAAAAGGAAATCGAGGTAAAGTGGAAGGAATTGGTCAACGTATCGAAGGAGCAGTGGACCTTGTCATCGAGGCAGACGACTATGTTGCTTCAATCCAGCCAGACAAAACAGTTGAAACTCGCTACGAGCAAGGTGTGATGGTGTCTATGGTTGATAAAGACGGCAAGCTCATTCCAGAACAAGGAGGAGAACGTTCAATCTCACCAGCACCAGTTGTGATCCGTAAAGGACTTGACATCGATAAAATCATGATGCATCTGTCAGATACCTTTAACTCATGGGATTATCGTCAAGGTGAGTATTATTAGGATAAAAAGAAGTCTAGTGTTAAGAGACATTGAAGCTCCTAACGCTGGGCTTTTTCTTTAGAAATTCTTTTCATTTTTTATAGGATATGATATTCTATATATAAAAATAGAGATAAAATCCTCAAATAATATAACGGAAAGGGATGTTAAGATGGATAGTAAGAGTGTGAATTTAGATGATTTTTGCAAATGGTTAATCAACGAAAGAGAAAGCTTAGAAAATAATTTTAAAGAAGATTGTGTCAGTAATCAAACACTTCTCAAGAGATTTTTAGAAAAATGGTCTTTGGATAGATTGAAAAATCTAGAGTTACATGATTATATTCAATTGTGTAAAGATATTGATAGAGGAGGGGATTATAGTGATTTGTACATGAGTATTGCTGGTGGTACTCCAGCAACAAAATTTTTGATTTCAAAAAATTCAAATGAAAATGTATACAAAATAAAAAAAGGAAGCAATGAAGACACAATTGAAGAAGAGGATGCAACTATTTATTTTAATGAATTGAGGAAAGATTTAGTTGATATCATTCAAAAAGGAATTAATCTTGAATTTGATGAAATTAAAAGTACAAATCGATTTTATAATTGTTCAGCTATGATTATTAAACTATTGAGTATATATTCAAATTCGAGTGAAGGAGAGTATAGAAAACCTAGTTACTTTAGTTTTAATAATAATAAAAACGAATATCAGAATATTTTTAAACGATTTTTACCGAATAGTACATATGGAGTATATCGTCAAAATCATGAAATTACTAAGTATGTTGATAAACAAGTTCCTAATTTGGATCAAGTTATTTTATCCTATTCTATTCAAAGATATGTCAAGGCAATAAAAAAAGGAGAAGAAATTTTTATTAATAAACAAGAAAGAGAAAAAAATAAAATGTTATATAGTGATATTCTAAAAAGATCCAAAAACCTCATCCTCCGTGGTGCTCCTGGTACAGGAAAAACTTATCTTGCTAAAGAAATTGCCAAAGAATTAACAGATGGCAACGAAGAACAAATCGGATTTGTACAGTTTCATCCATCCTATGATTATACGGATTTTGTGGAGGGGTTAAGACCAGATTCGAATGAGGATGGAAGTATATTTTTTAAATTAAAAGAAGGTATTTTTAAGAAGTTTTGTCAGAAAGCAAAAGAAGCCCAATTGATTGGAGGACAAGATAATTTTGATGAGGCTTGGGATTCTTACTTAGAATATATAAATGTTTCTGAAGAAAAAGAATATATAACAAAAACATCTTACTTATCTGTTAATAGTAGACAAAATTTGTCAGTAAATTATGATAGTGGTGTTCCAGGATGGTCACTACCTCGCAAATATGTTTACGAGTTGTATAAAGATAAAAATTATAATAAGCAAGAATACTACAAAAGTGGTGGAAAAACTGTCCTAGAAACATTGAGAAAGAGATTTGGTTTGAAAGACTATGTTTCCCCAACAGAGGTTGACACTGACAAGAAATTCATCTTTATCATCGATGAGATCAATCGTGGAGAAATATCTAAGATTTTTGGGGAACTCTTTTTCTCTGTTGATCCTGGCTATCGTGGTGAAAAGGGGAGAGTTTCTACTCAATATGCCAATCTACACGAAAATGATGAAAAGTTTTATATCCCAGAAAATGTTTACATCATTGGAACTATGAATGATATTGACCGTTCGGTGGACACCTTTGATTTTGCAATGCGCCGTCGTTTCCGTTTTGTTGAAGTTACTGCTGAAAGCCAACTAGGCATGCTAGATGATGCTCTTGGTGATAAGGCTGAAGAAGCTAAAGCGCGTCTAAGAAACTTGAATGCTAAAATTGAAAAAGTTAAGGAACTAAATAGTCATTATCATATCGGACCAAGTTATTTCCTTAAACTGGAAGAAGTAGACTTTGACTATGAGTTACTCTGGTCTGATTATCTCAAACCACTTTTGGAAGATTACTTGCGTGGTTCTTATGAAGAAGACGAAATACTGAATACTTTGAAAAAAGCATATGATTTGACAAATCAGCAAGATATTGGTGATGACGATGCAGTTAACTGACAATCAACAGGCCTTAAACAAAGAAGAGTTTATCACAGAATACCCTAAAATTAGTCAAGTCCTTTTAGATAGAACTCTAGATAATCTTTCTCAAGAAGAAAGTATCTTTATATTTCCAAACGACCTGAAAAATTCTCCTGATTTGGATAAGGAACAAAAGATTTTGGAAACAGTCAATCAGAAAATTAATACAGGGAATGTGATTGGATTTCTGGGATGTGGTCAGGAGAGATTAACCATTTCTTCTCGTTTTTCGAGTAAAAGTGATGACTATTTTTTGCATTATCTATTGCAGAAAGTTCTAAATATCAATCTCACTAGTTTGGATGTTGGTTTATCGCGCGAGGAAAGACTCTATCAGCTTTTAATCTACCTCTTTCCAAAGTATTTGGAAGCTGCTATGCGAAAGGGACTTTATAAGGAATACCAGAGGTTTTCCCATAATGATAGTCATATCAAGGGAGTGATTGATGTAGTAGATCATCTCAAGAAAAATCTTCCTTTCACAGGTAATATTGCTTATACTACAAGAGAATTTACTTATGACAATCCGATGATGCAGCTGATTCGTCATACTATTGAGTACATTAAAAATCAAAAATCTCTAGGAAGAGGCATCATATATACTAATCGTGAAAATATTACAGAAATAATTCGTGTAACACCTTCGTATAAACAAGCTGATCGTGCTAAGGTTATTCGACGAAATCAAGATAAACCCCTTCGTCATGCCTACTTTCGAGAATACAGAAAGTTGCAAGAGCTGTGTCTGATGATATTGAACAGAGAAAAGCACGGTTTTGGATATCAAGAGCAAAAAATTCATGGCATTCTCTTTGATGTTGCTTGGCTTTGGGAAGAATATGTTCATACCTTGTTGCCAAAAGATTTCATACATCCACGCAATAAAGAAAAGAAAGGTGGTATCTCTGTATTTTCTGGTGGGAAACGAAAGGTATTTCCAGATTTTTATCATAAAGAGTTAAAAATTGTTTTAGATGCTAAATATAAAAAACTAGAATTGACTGAAAAGGGAATCAATCGCGATGATCTATTTCAATTGATTTCTTATGCTTATATCTTACAAGCAGAGAAAGCTGGCTTGATTTTCCCCAGCATAGATCAGACAGTAAGTAGTGAAATAGGAAAAGTTGAAGGTTATGGGGTCTTGCTTAAAAAGTGGTCTATCCAAGTCCCTCAGAAGGCGTCATCCTACAGCGAATTCTATGAAATGCTAGGGAAGTCAGAAAAAATTTTTCAAAATAATATAAAACAAAATTAGAGAGTCAATAAACTCTCTATTTTTTGTGAAACAACAAGTAAAATCCGAACATAATAATTTTAATGTTTCAAAATGTTTGACAAAAACTTTACCTTAGTTTATAATTTTTAAAGGAAACGTCGGAAAAGACGTAGCGATGCGAAAGCATAGGTAGGTCATTATAAAAGAAACGAGACATCGAAATGTTAAACGAATTTCCGATTTTTGACTATGAAGATATTCAGCTAATTCCTAATAAGTGTGTTCTTCAAAGTCGAGCAGAAGCTGACACACAAGTGACGCTAGGGGAGTACACCTTTAAATTACCAGTTGTTCCTTCTAATATGCAAACTATCTTGGATGAAGATGTTGCAGAACAACTTGCAAAAGGTGGTTATTTCTATATCATGCATCGCTTCGATGAAGCTGGGCGCATTCCTTTTGTGAAACGCATGCATGAAAAAGGGTTGATTGCTTCTATCTCTGTTGGTGTTAAAGATTACGAATATGATTTTGTTAGTCAATTAAAGGAAGATGCTCCAGAGTATATCACTATTGATATCGCTCATGGACATGCCGACAGTGTCATTTCAATGATTCAGCACATTAAGAAAGAATTGCCAGATACCTTTGTCATCGCCGGTAACGTTGGTACTCCAGAAGCTGTACGCGAATTAGAGAATGCTGGAGCAGACGCTACTAAGGTCGGAATCGGTCCAGGTAAAGTATGTATCACTAAGGTTAAAACTGGTTTTGGTACTGGTGGTTGGCAGCTGGCGGCACTTCGCTGGTGTGCGAAAGCTGCGCGTAAACCGATAATTGCCGATGGTGGAATCCGTACACACGGAGATATTGCCAAGTCAATCCGCTTTGGTGCAAGTATGGTTATGATTGGTTCTTTATTTGCAGGTCATATCGAAAGCCCTGGTAAAACTGTCGAAGTCGATGGTAAACAATTTAAAGAATACTATGGTTCCGCTTCAGAATACCAAAAAGGTGCCTATAAGAATGTCGAAGGTAAGAAAATTCTTCTTCCTGCCAAAGGACATTTACAAGATACCCTAACTGAGATGGAACAAGATTTGCAAAGTTCGATTTCTTATGCTGGAGGTCGAAAGGTAGCTGATCTTAGACATGTAGATTATGTGATTGTGAAGAACTCTATCTGGAATGGAGATGCTCACTAAAAATATGATTACTTATTTATGTCGCGAATTGGCGTGGCGTTTCTACAAGGTACCGTAAATACCTAACAATGAGTAAGTCGAAGAGAGATTAAAGAAGCAGGAATACCTGTTTCAATCTTTCTAAGGGGCTTACTATGTAAGTCCCTTTTTATTTCGGAGGTTATTGTGAAATTACTAGAGGAACGTATTTTAAAAGATGGGAATATTCTAGGTGAGAATATTCTTAAGGTGGATTCTTTCTTAACTCACCAAGTTGATTATAAGTTAATGCGCGAGATTGGCCGCACCTTTGCAGGATATTTTAAAAATGCAGGTATTACCAAAGTCGTAACCATTGAAGCATCTGGAATTGCTCCAGCTCTATATGTTGCAGAACAATTAGATGTACCTATGATTTTTGCTAAGAAGGCAAAAAATATTACCATGAATGAAGGAATTTTAACTGCTGAGGTTTATTCTTTCACTAAGCAAGTTACTAGTACCGTATCCATTGCAGGGAAGTTCTTATCTCCAGGAGATAAAGTATTAATTATTGATGATTTCTTGGCTAATGGTCAAGCAGCTAAAGGTTTGATTCAGATTATCGAACAAGCTGGTGCTACAGTCGAGGCCGTCGGGATTGTAATTGAAAAATCATTCCAAGATGGTCGTGAACTGATAGAAAAATCAGGTCATCAGGTAGTATCACTTGCTCGTTTAGAGCGTTTTGAAAATGGAAGAGTTATCTTCAAGGAGGCAGAAATCTAATGAATCAAAAAGAAAACCACTCAAAAGCGGCTGTATTGGGCTTGCAACACTTACTTGCTATGTACTCAGGTTCAATCCTGGTACCAATCATGATTGCAGGTGCCCTAGGTTACTCACCTCAACAACTGACATACCTTATCTCTACAGATATCTTTATGTGTGGTGTTGCAACTCTATTGCAGTTACAATTAAATAAATATTTCGGTGTCGGTTTACCGGTTGTTCTGGGTGTGGCCTTTCAGTCTGTTGCTCCACTTATTATGATTGGACAAAGTCACGGTAGTGGTGCTATGTTTGGGGCCTTGATTGCTTCTGGTATTTATGTCGTTCTTGTAGCAGGCGTATTTTCTAAGATTGCTAATCTGTTCCCTTCAATCGTAACAGGTTCTGTCATTACAACAATCGGTTTAACCTTGATTCCTGTAGCTATCGGAAATATGGGAAATAACGTCGAAAAACCAACGGGACAAAGTCTAGCGTTAGCAACAATCACTATTCTTATCATTCTCTTGGTTAATATCTTTACAAAAGGATTCATTAAATCTATTTCAATTTTGATTGGTCTAATTGCGGGTACTATCATCGCTGCGACTATGGGCTTGGTTGATTTTTCTCCAGTAGCAGAAGCTCCACTTGTTCATATCCCAACTCCATTTTACTTTGGTGCTCCACAATTTGAGATTTCTTCTATTGTAATGATGTGTATTATCGCTACTGTATCAATGGTAGAATCAACTGGTGTATATCTTGCCCTTTCTGATATTACTAAAGATCCAATCGATAGCACTCGTCTCCGTAATGGTTATCGTGCTGAAGGTCTTGCTGTTTTACTTGGTGGACTTTTCAATACCTTCCCTTATACAGGATTTTCACAAAACGTAGGTTTGGTTAAATTATCAGGAATTCGTACACGTTTACCGATTTACTACGCTGGTGGTTTCCTCATCTTACTTGGTCTCTTGCCTAAGTTTGGTGCCTTGGCACAGATTATCCCTAGCCCTGTTCTAGGTGGAGCCATGCTCGTCATGTTCGGTTTCGTTTCACTTCAAGGGATGCAGATATTATCTCGTGTGGATTTCGAACATAATGAACATAACTTCCTCATTGCAGCAATTTCTATTGCTGCTGGGGTTGGATTAAACGGAAGCAACCTCTTCAATACTCTACCAACAGAATTACAAATGTTCTTCTCAAATGGTATTGTCATTGCGAGTGCTGTAGCCATTATTTTGAACGCTATTTTGAATCGTAAAAAATAAAAATAAATGAGAAGTGATAGAAATATCCTTCTCATTCTCTTTTTTAGAGCTTCTGTATTGTTTCTATAGTCCTTTTTATGGTAAAATGGTTCTATGAATGAAAGAATGAAAGAGCTCGTTGAGTTGCTCAATCGCTATGCGACAGAGTATTATACAAGTGATAACCCATCTGTATCTGATAGTGAGTATGATCGTCTTTATCGTGAGTTGGTAGAGTTAGAAAAAGCTCATCCAGAGCAAGTCTTGCCAGATAGTCCAACCCATCGCGTCGGCGGTAAGATTCTAGATGGATTTAAAAAATATAGTCATCAGTATCCTCTCTATAGTTTGCAGGATGCTTTTTCTCGTGAAGAGCTCGATGCCTTTGATGCGCGTGTTCGTAAAGAATTGGATGACGTTACTTATATCTGTGAGTTAAAAATTGATGGTTTATCGATTTCCTTGACTTATGAGCAAGGAATTTTTGTTGCTGGAGCTACTCGTGGTGATGGTTCAGTCGGTGAGAATATCACAGAAAATCTCAAACGTGTCAAGGACATTCCTTTATCCTTACCAGAGAAATTAGATATCACTGTTCGTGGTGAATGTTATATGCCAAGAGCTTCTTTCAATCAAGTCAATCTTGCTCGTCAAGAAAACGGTGAGCCAGAGTTTGCTAATCCACGAAATGCTGCTGCAGGAACCCTTCGCCAGTTAGACACAGGAGTAGTTGCTAAGCGTAATCTTGCAACTTTCCTCTATCAGGAAGCGAGTCCTTCAACTAGAGACAGCCAAGAGAAGGTTTTAAATCATCTGGAACAGTTAGGCTTTGTGGTTAACCCTAGACGACTATTAGCCCATAGCATGGACGAAGTTTGGGAATTTATCCAAGAAGTAGGTCAAGAAAGAGACCAATTGCCATATGATATCGACGGTGTCGTGATTAAGGTCAACGACCTAGTTAGTCAAGAGCAGTTAGGTTTTACAGTAAAAGCGCCTAAGTGGGCAGTCGCTTATAAGTTCCCTGCAGAAGAAAAAGAAGCGAAACTTCTTTCTGTTGATTGGACAGTAGGACGAACTGGAGTTGTAACTCCGACTGCTAATCTGACACCAGTACAACTTGCAGGAACAACAGTTAGTCGTGCAACGCTTCATAATGTCGACTATATTGCTGAAAAGGATATCCGCAAGGATGATACAGTCATTGTCTACAAGGCAGGCGATATCATACCAGCTGTTTTACGAGTGGTAGAGTCTAAGCGTGTGTCAGAGGAAAAACTAGATATTCCAACAAACTGTCCAAGTTGTGAGAGCAAGCTGTTACACTTTGAAGATGAGGTTGCTCTTCGTTGTATAAACCCACGTTGTCCAGCTCAAATCAAGGAAGGTCTAATTCACTTCGCATCCCGTGATGCCATGAATATCTCTGGCCTTGGTCCATCAATCGTAGAAAAATTATTTGCCACCAATTTAGTTAAAGATGTTGCAGATATATATCGTTTGACAGTTGAAGATTTTCTCTTGTTAGACGGCATCAAGGAGAAATCAGCTCAAAAACTTTATCAGGCTATTCAAGCTTCTAGAGAAAATTCTGCTGAAAAACTTTTGTTTGGTTTAGGGATTCGTCATGTTGGAAGCAAGGCAAGTCAGTTGCTTTTACAACATTTCCATTCAATCGAGTCACTTGCTCAAGCAAATCCTGAAGAAGTAGCAGGCATCGAAAGTCTGGGAAGTGTCATTGCTCAAAGTCTCCAATCTTATTTTGAGACCGAGGGTGCAAAAATTCTTTTAAGAGAATTGAAAGAATTAGGTGTTAATCTAGATTATAAAGGACAGGTCGTTGCAGCAGATGCTGCCTTATCAGGTCTAACTGTTGTATTGACAGGGAAACTCGAACGTCTTACTCGCTCGGAAGCCAAAAGTAAGCTCGAAAATCTTGGCGCCAAGGTAACGGGTAGCGTATCGAAGAAGACTGACCTTGTAGTAGCAGGAGCAGATGCAGGAAGCAAACTCCAAAAAGCACAAGAACTGGGAATTGAAATTCGAGATGAAGCTTGGCTTGAGAGTTTGTAAGGAATATACAGTCTAGAATAATCATCTATCATTTCTTGCTTCTATCCAAATAAGTTAATCAAGAAATGTTACTATATAAATTTATAATTAGAAATTAGGGAAAAACATGTACAACTATCCTGTACTTATTCATTATCATCGTAAGGATGAAGCATATCAGAGTTGCAACTTTAGTAAATGGCCAGCTGATTCAGTAGAATTTGTTAAAGAGCAAGAATACTTTGGAGATAAGTTTTCATTTACCCAATCAAGTGAAACACCTCTTGAACAAATGGTGTTTACAGTTGATAAAGATGGAGTAAGCAAAGAATATCCTATCCGATTCAATCATTATCCACTCTTAACAGAAATTTGGATTTTAGATGGAGATGCCACCGTTTATTATTCTGAAAACCCAGCCATTGCAAGTCCACACTATAAAGATCAAAATCCATTTGCTTTTGATAAAGCGATTAACAGTGCTAGTTTTGATCACCACTGGGGTTACCAAGGAGAGTTGGGATGCCAGGTTTCTGAAGAAGAAACAAGCTTTAAACTTTGGTCGCCAACAGCAACAACTGTACAAGTTGTAGTTTATGAATCAGCAAGTAATGATGCGGCTATCCTAAATACTTATGAAATGCAACGTGGTAACAGTTATTCATATAGTCACAAGGATAATACAATTGGCGTTTGGAATTTGACAGTTCCTGAAAGTCTTGCTGGTCGTGCCTATCAATATCAGATTAATTTTCCGCATCATCAATCATTGACACGTGATCCATATACTATTGCTACCAGTCCAGATGGTAAACGTTCAGCGATTCTTTCAGAGAAAGAACGTCAAGTTGAAGGTTTTGAGGTTAAGAATGGAACGGAAGCAACTTGGCGATTGGAAAATTCTTGTCAAGCGGTTGTTTACGAAATGCATATTCGTGACTTGACCAAGTCTGAAACTTCTGGTGTTGCTCCAGAATTAAGAGGAACATTCTTGGGTGCTGCCCAGACTGGAACAGTCAATCACTTCGGTCAGTCTACTGCATTTGACTACATCAAGGAACTTGGTGTTAACTATGTTCAACTGCAACCAATTGCTGATCGTCACAAAGAGTATGATGCAGATGGAAATGTGACCTACAACTGGGGTTACGATCCACAAAACTACAATGCACCAGAAACCAGCATGTCTACGAATCCAAATGATCCAGGTCAAGTTATCCGCGATTTGAAGACGATGATTCAAGCTTATCATGATGCTGGAATCGGCGTTATCATGGATGTGGTATACAACCATACGTTTTCAACTGTTGATGCCCCATTCCAAACAACCGTTCCAGACTATTATTACCGAATGAACCGCGATGGAAGTTATCAAAATGGTACTGGTGTAGGAAATGAGACTGCTAGTGAGCACGAAATGTTCCGTAAGTACATGATTGATTCCCTTCTTTATTGGGTAAATGAATTTAATATTGATGGTTTCCGTTTTGATTTGATGGGAATTCATGATGTTAAAACGATGCAGATGATTCGTTGGGCTATGGATGAAGTCGATCCTAAAATCATCCTTTATGGAGAAGGTTGGGATATGGGAACTGGTCTTGCTCCTTATGATAAGGCTAAGAAAGACAATGCCTATCAGTTACCTAATATTGGCTTCTTCAATGATGATCAACGTAATGCGATTAAGGGTGCTGAAGTTTATGGTGATATCAAATCAGGCTTCGTAAGTGGTGCTGCCACTGAGCCAATTGTTGCCAAAGCTATCCTTGGTAGTCGTGAACTAGGCTCTTATCTAAGCCCTAACCAGGTTGTCAACTATGTAGAAGCCCATGATAACTATAACTTGCATGATTTATTAGCGACACTTCATCCAACAGAAGACCAAGCAAGTATCATGAAAAAGGTAGAAACAGCAACTGCAATGAATCTACTCATGCAAGGTATCTCCTTTATGGAACTTGGTCAAGAGTTTGGACGTACCAAACTGGTTCCTACAGGTGAAAACGGTGAGTTGACTCATGATGATCGCGAACGTGCTATGAACAGTTACAATGCTCCAGATGCTGTTAACCAGGTAGACTGGGACTTAATCAATGAGCGTCAGGATAGTATTGAATTTATTCGTCAGATTATAGGTCTTAAAACAAAGAGTAGTGCCTTTTCATACCCTACATACGAGGAAGTATACCGTCACGTCTTTGTTCACACTGCTATTGAAAATAGTGGCTGGATTGTCTATGAAATTCAGGAAGATGACGAGCATTACTTAGTGGTCTTTAATGCTAAAGGAGAATCCCACTATTATGAAAATGCGGGAAACCTTGAAATGCGAATCACTAATAGCCGTTCAAACCAAGAAAACACTCTTGATAATGTGAGTGTAGCAGTTATGAATGTTTTAGTTTAAAAAAATAAAACTCAAGATTAATCTTGAGTTTTTTTCTATATAAATTTGTCCTAATAAAAAATATGGGAATATTACCAAAAATAGTTGAAAATTTCAGAAAATTTGATAAAATTGTACTTAAGATACTTTATCCGAACAAAAAGTTTGATTCATGAAAATAACGTTAAGTTTTTTAAGTATCTGTTTTGCAAAATTAGCATTGAAAAAAATATTGTAAGTGATTTAATGATTCAAAAACTTTTATCAAGGTAGAATATCAATAAATACTGAAAATTTAAGAAATGTCAAGATAATTACTTGAAGATTTTCTAAAAAATATTTATGATAATTCGGAAATTGGTTGAAAGTTTTCTTAAAAGATAGTATAATAGAAATATAGAAAACGCTTACAATATAAAGGGGGATTTATGGATACATTAGAAGCTTTAAGAACTTTTACAACAGGCGAAAATTTCCATCTTCAGCACTATTTGGGCGCACATCGTGAGGAGAAAGACGGGGAATGGGGTTACACATTCCGTGTTTGGGCTCCGAATGCGCAGGCTGTTCATCTAGTCGGTGATTTCACGAATTGGGTTGAAAATCAAATCCCTATGGTTCGAAACGAATCTGGAGTTTGGGAAGTTTTTACAACTTTTGCCCAAGAAGGTCAGATTTATAAATATCATATCACACGGGCTAACGGTCATCAGCTTATGAAGATTGATCCTTTAGCTGTTCGGTATGAAGCACGTCCAGGAACAGGGGCTGTGTTAACAGAAATTCCAGAAAAGAAATGGAAGGATGGACTTTGGTTAGCTCGTAGAAAACGTTTGGGATTCTTCGAAAGACCAGTTAATATTTACGAAGCACACGCTGGTTCCTGGAAACGAAATCCAGATGGAACTCCATATAGTTTTGCTCAATTAAAAGAAGAGTTGATTCCTTACTTAGTTGAAATGAACTACACTCATATAGAGTTTATGCCTTTGATGGCTCACCCGCTAGGTTTAAGTTGGGGCTATCAACTTATGGGATATTTCGGTTTAGAACATTCTTACGGAAGACCAGAAGAGTTTCAAGACTTTGTTGAGGAGTGTCATTTAAACAATATCGGTGTTATCGTTGACTGGGTTCCAGGTCACTTTACAATCAATGATGATGCCTTAGCCTACTATGATGGAACTCCGACTTTTGAATATCAAGACCATAACAAAGCTCATAACTATGGTTGGGGTGCATTAAACTTCGACTTAGGTAAAAACGAAGTACAATCTTTCCTAATTTCTAGCATTAAGTTCTGGATTGATTTTTATCATTTAGATGGTATCCGTGTAGATGCCGTAAGTAATATCCTTTATCTTGATTATGATAATGCACCTTGGACACCAAATAAAGACGGTGGAAATCTTAACTACGAAGGCTATTATTTCCTTCAGCGTTTAAATACTGTTATTAAGCTAGCTCACCCTGATGTCATGATGATTGCAGAAGAAAGCTCTTCGGCAACTAAAATAACAGGTCCGAAAGAGATGGGTGGTCTTGGATTTGACTACAAGTGGAACATGGGATGGATGAATGATATCTTACGTTTCTACGAAGAAGATCCAATTTACCGCAAGTATGATTTTAACCTTGTAACCTTCAGTTTTATGTATGTCTTTAATGAAAATTATCTCCTACCATTCTCACATGATGAGGTTGTACATGGTAAGAAGAGTATGATGCATAAGATGTGGGGGGATCGTTACAATCAATTTGCAGGCCTTAGAAACCTTTATACTTATCAAATTTGCCACCCTGGTAAGAAATTGCTCTTTATGGGTAGCGAATTCGGTCAATTCTTAGAGTGGAAATCAGAAGAGCAATTAGAATGGTCAAACCTTGAAGATCCAATGAATGCCAAGATGAAATACTTCACATCTCAGTTGAATCAACTTTATAAGGACCACCGTTGTCTTTGGGAAATTGATACAAGCTATGATGGAATTGAAATTATCGATGCAGATAATAGAGATCAGAGTGTTCTTTCCTTTATTCGTAAAGGAAAGAAAGGCGAGATGCTAGTCTGTGTCTTTAATATGGCACCAGTCGAACGACCTGATTTCACAATTGGACTGCCAGTTGCAGGTGTGTATGAAGAAATTTGGAATACAGAGTTGGAACAATGGGGAGGTGTTTGGAAAGAACACAACCAAACTGTTCAAACTCAAGAAGGGTTATGGAAGGATTATGAGCAGACATTGACCTTTACTTTGCCAGCTATGGGGGCAAGTATCTGGAAAATCAAACGTCGCTTGAAACCCGCTAAAAAAGAATCAAATAAATCTCAAAAAGGAGTAGAAAATGAAGAATGAAATGCTAGCTTTAATCCTTGCCGGTGGGCAAGGAACTCGACTCGGTAAACTCACTCAAAGCATTGCAAAACCTGCTGTTCAATTTGGTGGGCGCTATCGTATCATTGACTTTGCTCTTTCTAACTGTGCCAACTCTGGTATCCACAATGTTGGGGTTATCACACAGTATCAACCACTAGCTCTCAACAGCCACATTGGTAATGGTTCTAGTTGGGGTCTTGATGTAATTGATTCAGGTGTTTCTATCCTTCAACCTTACTCTGCAAGTGAAGGAAATCGTTGGTTTGAAGGTACAAGTCATGCGATTTACCAAAATATTGACTATATCGATAGCATTAACCCTGAGTATGTTTTGATTCTTTCAGGAGACCATATCTACAAGATGGACTATGATGATATGCTCCAATCACACAAGGATAACAATGCCAGCTTGACAGTAGCTGTCTTGGATGTACCACTAAAAGAAGCTAGTCGTTTCGGTATCATGAATACAGATGCTAATAATCGCATTGTTGAATTCGAAGAAAAACCTGCCCAACCAAAATCAACCAAGGCATCAATGGGGATTTATATCTTTGACTGGAAACGACTTCGCAACATGCTAGTTGCTGCTGAAAAGGCTAACCTAGATATGTCTGACTTCGGTAAGAATGTTATTCCTAATTATCTTGAGACAGGTGAAAGTGTCTATGCTTATGAGTTCAATGGATACTGGAAGGATGTTGGTACAATCGAATCTCTTTGGGAAGCAAATATGGAATACATCTCTCCAGAAAATGCTCTAGATAGCCGAAATCGTCAATGGAAAATTTATTCTCGTAACCTTATCGCTCCACCAAACTACCTTGGAGAATTTGCTCAAGTAGAAGACTCTCTAGTAGTAGATGGATGTTACGTGAATGGTACTGTAAAACATTCCATTCTTTCTACAGCTGCTCAAGTTCGTAAGGGAGCAGAAGTTGTTGATTCTGTCATCATGAGTGGAGCAGTTATCGGTAGAGGTGCTAAAATTACACGTGCAATCATCGGTGAAGGTGCAATTATTGCCGATGGTGTAGAAATTGATGGTACAGAAGAAGTACAAGTAGTCGGATATAACGAAGTAGTGGGGGTAGCAACAGATGAAGATTGATAAATATTCAGCGATTTTAGGAAATACCGTTGGTTTCCATGATATGTCAACCTTGACAAGTAACCGTCCAGTGGCAAGTTTGCCATTTGGAGGAAAGTATCGTTTGATTGACTTCCCACTCTCAAGTTTAGCAAATGCTGGTGTTCGAAGTGTCTTTGGAATCTTCCAACAAGATAACATCAGCTCTGTATTTGACCACATTCGTTCAGGACGTGAATGGGGCTTGAATACCCTTCTTAGCCACTACTATCTTGGAATCTACAATACTCGTGTGGAAAGTAGTACTGTTGGTAAAGAGTATTATCAACAACTCTTGACTTATTTAAAACGTTCTGGATCTAACCAAACGGTTTCCTTGAACTGTGACGTTTTGGTAAATATTGATCTTACTCAGGTTTTCCATTTGCATAATACTACAAAATCTCCTATTACGGTTGTTTATAAGAAACTACCTAAAAAGGATATTTCAGAAGTAAATGCTATCCTAGATATTGATGAAACTGACCATGTGCTTTCTCACAAGCTCTTTGATAAAAAATCAGACCAAAATCTTTACAATATGTCTACCGATATCTTTGTCGTTGATACCCCATGGTTGATTGAACGTCTAGAAGAAGAATCTCAGAAAGAACATCCAGAAAAACTTCGCTATGTTCTTCGTGATTTGGCAGCTAAAGAAGGTGCTTTTGCTTACGAGTATACTGGTTATTTGGCAAATATTCATTCTGTAGAAACCTACTACCAAGCCAATATTGATATGCTTGATCAGCATAAATTCTACTCTTTGTTCTCTCCAAATCAAAAGATTCATACAAAGGTGAAAAACGAAGAACCAACTTATTATGCACCTGGTTGTGAAGTAAATACTTCGCAGTTTGCTTCTGGTAGTATTGTCGAAGGTAAAGTTGTTCGTTCAGTTATTTCTCGTAATGTTCAAATTCATAAAGATAGCTTA
The DNA here is from genome assembly GCF_964243025.1 of Streptococcus infantis. Classification (GTDB taxonomy): domain Bacteria; phylum Bacillota; class Bacilli; order Lactobacillales; family Streptococcaceae; genus Streptococcus; species Streptococcus infantis_N. The sequence continues at coordinate 342,931 of NZ_CAXTDJ010000001.1, read as the reverse complement.
GTTAAAGAATCTATTGTTTTCCCTCGTGTTGTCATTGGTGAAGGCGCTCAAGTTGAGTATGCAATTATTGATAAGGGTGCTGAAGTAGCTGATGGAGTTGTTATTCGTGGTACAGCAGAAAATCCTGTTGTCATCAAAAAAGGTGAAAAAATAACAGAGGACATTCTTTCATGAAAATTTTATTTGTAGCAGCTGAAGGAGCCCCTTTCTCTAAAACAGGTGGCTTAGGAGATGTTATCGGGGCTCTTCCAAAATCATTAGTTAAAGCTGGTCATGAAGTTGCTGTTATCCTGCCATACTATGACATGGTGGAAGCCAAGTTTGGTGATCAAATTGAAGATGTTCTTCAATTTGAAGTATACGTTGGTTGGCGTAGACAATTTTGTGGCATTAAGAAGACTGTTTTAAATGGTGTTACCTTCTACTTTATTGACAACCAGTATTATTTCTTCCGTGGTCATGTGTATGGTGATTTCGATGACGGTGAACGCTTTGCTTTCTTCCAACTTGCGGCTCTGGAGGCTATGGAGCGTATTGGATTTATTCCTGATGTTCTTCATGCTCATGATTATCATACAGCTATGATTCCTTTCTTGTTGAAGGAAAAATACAGATGGATCCAAGACTATCAAAACATTAAGACTGTCTTAACGATCCATAATTTGGAATTCCAAGGGCAATTCTCTGAAGGTATGCTTTGGGATTTGTTCCGAGTTGGATTTGAGCGCTATGCAGATGGTACAGTTCGCTGGAATGACTGCCTGAACTGGATGAAGGCTGGTATCCTCTATGCAGATCGTGTATCTACTGTATCGCCAAGCTATGCTTATGAAATCATGACAACAGAGTTTGGATGTGGTTTGGATCAAATTCTTCGAATGGAGTCTGGTAAGGTTTCTGGTATTGTAAATGGAATCGATACGGATCTTTATAATCCAGAGACGGATCCTTTGTTGGATTACCATTTTAACAAGTCTGATCTATCAGGAAAAGCTCAGAATAAAGCTAAACTTCAAGAAAAAGTTGGTCTTCCAGTTCGTCCCGATGTTCCAATGATTGGTATTGTGTCGCGTTTGACAAGACAGAAAGGTTTTGATGTCGTTGTTGAAGGTTTGCATCGCATGCTTCAAGAAGATGTTCAAATTGTTCTCTTGGGTACAGGTGATCCTGGTTTTGAACAAGCCTTCTCATGGTTTGGTCAAGTATTCCCAGATAAACTTTCTGCCAATATTACCTTTGATGTGAAACTAGCACAAGAAATTTATGCAGCCTGTGATATTTTCCTTATGCCAAGTCGTTTTGAACCTTGTGGACTTTCTCAAATGATGGCTATGCGTTATGGAACATTACCACTTGTTCATGAGGTAGGCGGGTTGAGAGATACTGTTCAACCGTTTAATCCAATTGAAGGAACGGGTACAGGATTTAGTTTTGACAACTTGATGTCATACTGGCTTAACTGGGCTCTTCAAACTGCTTTGGATGTCTATTATAATCATCCAGATGTTTGGAAGAAACTTCAAGTCCAAGCTATGGAATGTGACTTCTCTTGGGATACAGCTTGTCAGTCTTATCTTGATTTGTATCACAGCTTAGCAAATTAAATAAATAAAATCGTATGATGCTTTCATACGATTTTTTGAGATGATGAAAGTATGGGGAATAAATGAATAAAGCTAGAGGTCTCTGTGTGCTCGATGTAGATGGAACTTTGATAGAAGAAGAGGTTATTGATTTATTAGGGAAAGAGGCAGAGTGCGAAGAAGAAGTAGCCCTGCTAACAGCTCAAGCTATGAGAGGAGAATTAGACTTTGAAGCAAGTTTAAAAAGACGTGTTAACCTTCTTAAAGGTCTCTCTATCAATGTTTTCGATAAGATTTATCATGAACTTCACCTTAGTAAAAACGCTGCCCGGTTTATTAAAGTTCTTCAAGAAAATCAGATAGAAGTCGGTTTAGTATCAGGCGGATTTACCACTATTGTAGAAAGATTAGCAAAAGATTTAGGGATTTCATTATATACTGCTAATCAACTGGAAATCAAAGATGGACATTTAACTGGCAATCTAATTGGTCCTATTATAAGCAGAGAAGTTAAAGAAGAAAGACTTATAAGGTGGGCTAAAGAATTACAAGTGCCATTTGATAGAACGATTGCAATCGGTGATGGAGCTAATGACTTAAAAATGCTTAAAAGTGCAGGACTTGGAATAGCCTTTTGTGCCAAGGATATTGTGAAAAAGGAAATAAATTTTCAGGTAGATGAGAGAGATTTTGGGAAAGTTTTGGAAATGATAGACTTCCTTTAGATAGAAAGAGGAATCAAAATGAAAGTTGTTATCGCGCCGGACTCTTTCAAAGAGAGTCTTCCTGCAAACGAAGTAGCAGAAGCTATAAAAAGAGGATTTAAAAGGGTGATACCGGATGCTGAATGTCTACTTTTACCTGTTGGTGATGGAGGTGAAGGAACAGTAGACGCCATTAAAAGTTCTCTAGGTTTGGAAGAAAAAAGAGTCCAGGTAACTGGACCTTTTGGTGATGAGGTTTTGATGTCTTACTTTCAAAAAAGAGAATTAGCTCTATTTGAAGTTGCAAATTTAGTAGGTCTTGCTAAAATTCCTTTTGAAAAACGAAATCCTCTAGAGATTCAAACAAAGGGAATTGGTCAACTTATTCTTCATTTGATAGAACAAGGAATCAAAGATATCTACGTTGGTGTCGGTGGTACGGCTAGTAACGATGGTGGAATTGGAATTGCTGCAGGACTCGGATATCAATTTTATGATGAAAATGGAATTGAACTGGAGGCTTGTGGCCAGTCCTTGTTTGAAATTAGTCATATTTCGATAGATAAAGCCTCATCTGTTCCTGCAGATGTTCGTATCAAAATTTTAGCGGATGTGTCCAATCCTCTCTGTGGACCTCATGGAGCCACCTATACATTTGGAAAACAAAAAGGATTAAACCCTGCTAATTTCCAAGACGTTGATATTGCTATTGAAAACTTTTATGGTAAAGTCGCACCTGAAATATCAAAATTAGAGGGTGCTGGAGCTGGCGGTGGAATTGCAGCTGGCTTGTGTGCCTTCGCTGGAGCAGAGATTGTATCTGGTATTCAAACTTGTTTGGATTTGATAAACTTCGATCAAAAAGTTACTGATACAGACCTAGTTATCGTTGGTGAAGGTAGGTTGGATACTCAAAGTTTGGCTGGCAAGGCGCCAATCGGAGTAGCAAAAAGAACACCAAATGGTGTTCCAGTTATTGCTATTTGTGGTAGTTTATCAGAGGATTTACCACCCTTACCATTTGAGAATATAGTCGCAGCTTTTTCCATACTAGAAAAAAGCGAACCGTTAGCAGAGAGTCTAAAAAAAGCAGCTGTTTATCTAGAAGATACAGCTGCAAGTATCGCACGAATCATGTCTTTGAGATAGAGTTAACCAAACCATTTTTTCCAGAGAGAAGTAGGAGCTTTCGTCTCTTTCTCTTGCCACAAGTCTGAAAAGGCCTTTCTGAGGTCTTTTTCACTTGTTTGAACCGGAACATCGCTATGGATAACCAGTCCGAAAGGAGAAGAGTTATGATCTTCAGAAACGATGGTTGCTTGGCAGTCAGCACCTTTGGCTTGTTTTAAATAATAGACCTGTTTTTCAAATACTACTTGAGGAGAAATCTTGACAAACAGAGGTTCAGTTTCTTTTTTTAAAGTCTCCAAAATAGTCAAAAAACCTTTTTGAAATTTGTCATCATTCGCAGTAGCGAGTTCAGCGTAGCCAAGAACACGTTCTTCAAAGGTACCAAGAAAACGTCTTTGTTCGTCTGGATTTAATTTAAGCCCGCCATGAGCTTTTTCTAATATTTGTTTTGATACATCAGTCATAAATATAGTATATCATAAAAGTCTATAGATAAGGCGGAAAAGAAAGCGATTACTTAATAAACTTAAGGAAAATTTGCACAAAGATAACGTTTTTTCTTGAAAAAGGTATCTTTTTGATGTATCATAGAGGTGTAAAATAATTTAACTCAAAGGAGAGTAAAAAATGTCAATTATTACTGATGTTTACGCTCGCGAAGTCCTAGACTCACGCGGTAACCCAACACTTGAAGTAGAAGTTTATACTGAATCAGGTGCTTTCGGACGTGGTATGGTTCCATCAGGAGCTTCTACTGGTGAACACGAAGCAGTTGAACTTCGCGACGGTGACAAATCTCGTTACGGTGGTCTTGGTACACAAAAAGCTGTTGACAACGTAAATAACATCATTGCTGAAGCTATTATCGGCTACGATGTACGTGATCAACAAGCTATCGACCGTGCTATGATCGCTCTTGACGGTACTCCTAACAAAGGTAAATTGGGTGCAAACGCAATCCTTGGTGTGTCAATCGCTGTAGCTCGCGCTGCTGCTGACTACCTTGAAATCCCACTTTACAGCTACCTTGGTGGATTCAACACTAAAGTTCTTCCAACTCCAATGATGAACATCATCAATGGTGGATCTCACTCAGATGCTCCAATCGCTTTCCAAGAATTCATGATTGTACCTGCTGGTGCACCTACATTCAAAGAAGCTCTTCGTTGGGGTGCTGAAATCTTCCACGCACTTAAGAAAATCCTTAAATCACGTGGTTTGGAAACTGCCGTAGGTGACGAAGGTGGATTCGCTCCTCGTTTCGACGGAACTGAAGATGGTGTAGAAACAATCCTTGCTGCTATCGAAGCTGCTGGTTATGTTCCAGGTAAAGATGTATTTATCGGATTTGACTGTGCATCATCAGAATTCTACGATAAAGAACGCAAAGTTTACGATTACACTAAATTCGAAGGTGAAGGAGCTGCTGTCCGCACTGCTGCTGAACAAATCGACTACCTTGAAGAATTGGTAAACAAATACCCAATCATCACTATCGAAGATGGTATGGACGAAAACGACTGGGACGGTTGGAAAGCTCTTACTGAACGTCTTGGTGGTAAAGTTCAATTGGTTGGTGACGACTTCTTCGTAACAAACACTGACTACCTTTCACGTGGTATCGAAGAAGGTGCTGCTAACTCAATCCTTATCAAAGTTAACCAAATCGGTACTCTTACTGAAACATTCGACGCTATCGAAATGGCGAAAGAAGCTGGTTACACTGCCGTTGTATCACACCGTTCAGGTGAAACTGAAGATTCAACAATCGCTGACATCGCAGTTGCAACAAACGCAGGACAAATCAAGACTGGTTCACTTTCACGTACAGACCGTATCGCTAAATACAACCAATTGCTTCGTATCGAAGATCAACTTGGTGAAGTAGCTGAATACCGTGGATTGAAATCATTCTACAACCTTAAAAAATAATCTAGTTCAGTGAACTAATGAAAGCCCTTGGATTTTTCCGAGGGCTTTTGTATATTATTAGACAAGCTCAAAGAAATCCAGTCTTGTTTTCGTATTCTAGAGGTGAAAAGAGAGATTTTTAAACGTTTTTTTGGTATAATAATACCCAGGAAAAACTAGAGAAAGAAGGAGGTTGAGATGGAAAAGTATTTGTCGGTAACAACTTTGACTAAGTATCTGAAAATGAAATTCGATAAAGACCCATACTTGGAGAGGGTCTATTTAACTGGTCAGGTTTCTAACTTCCGGAAGCGTCCAACTCATCAATATTTTTCTCTAAAAGATGATCGTGCTGTAATCCAAGCGACTATTTGGTCAGGTATTTATCAGAAACTAGGTTTTGATTTGGAAGAAGGGATGAAGATCAATGTTATCGGTCGTGTCCAAGTCTATGAACCAAGTGGGAGCTACTCTATCATTATTGAAAAGGCAGAGCCTGATGGTGTAGGGGCTCTTGCGATTCAGTTCGAACAATTAAAAAAGAAATTATCAGAAGAAGGCCTTTTTCAAGAACGCTTTAAACAAGCAATCCCTCAGTTTGCAAAACGCATCGGGGTTGTGACTAGTCGTAGTGGTGCTGTTATACAGGATATTATTACTACCGTTAGCAGACGTTTCCCAGGGGTTAAGATTGTTTTATATCCTACCAAGGTTCAAGGCGAAGGGGCAGCAGAGGAGATTGCCCGTAACATTGCTAGAGCTAATGGACGAGAAGACTTGGATGTTCTGATCATTGGTCGTGGTGGTGGATCAATTGAGGATCTTTGGGCTTTTAACGAAGAGATTGTAGTGCGTTCTATTTTTGAATCACGGCTACCCATCATTTCAAGTGTGGGCCACGAAACAGATGTAACCTTGGCTGATTTTGTTGCCGACAAGAGAGCAGCAACACCAACTGCTGCAGCAGAGTTAGCTACACCTGTGACTAAGTTAGATCTTCTGACCTACCTTAAAAATCAAGAGAAACGAATGGCTACTGCTGTACAAAATACTTTATCAAAGAAAAAAGAAGCCTTGAGAGGGCTTAGTCAATCAGTCATTTTCAGGCAACCAGAGCGTTTATATGATGGATATCTGCAACGCTTGGATCAGTTAATGCTTCGACTGAAGCAGGGATTGAATGGTGAGTTAGTTAGAAATCAACAGAAGGTTCAAGCTCAAATTCACCGTTTGGAGCAATTATCGCCAAATGTCAAGATTCAGCGCTACCAAGATCGTATTCAACAACTACATAAATTAATGCGTAGCCAGATGGCTGTGATCTATGATGCCAAGGTTGCTGAAGTAAAACGTTTGTCAGAAGCTCTACTCATGTTAGATACGAGTCGTATCGTAGCAAGGGGTTATGCGATTGTTAAAAAAGAGGATACCGTGGTATCTTCAGCAAATGATTTGAAAAAAAATGACCAGGTGATGCTGATGATGCGAGATGGTCAAGTAGATTTAGAGGTTAAAGATGTCAAAACAGAAGAAATTTGAAGATAATTTAGCAGAGCTTGAGACTATTGTTCAGAGTTTAGAAAATGGTGAAATTGCTTTAGAAGATGCTATTACTGCATTTCAAAAAGGAATGGTTCTTTCAAAAGAATTGCAAGCAACACTTGATAAAGCAGAAAAGACCTTGGTTAAAGTTATGCAAGAAGATGGAACAGAAAGCGAACTTCTATGAACAAGCAAGAAAAATTAGCTTTGGTTGAATCAGCTCTTGAGGAGTTTTATGGAGACCAGCAATTAGCTGCTAATCTCAGAGAAGCTGTTCTCTATTCTATTCATGCAGGTGGTAAACGAATTCGTCCTTATCTGCTTTTAGAAGTTTTGGAATCTTTGCAGGTGCCAATCACTATAGCTCATGCCCAGGTTGCAGCAGCCCTTGAGATGATTCACACAGGAAGCTTAATTCATGATGATCTTCCGGCTATGGATGATGATGATTTTCGTCGTGGGCGTTTAACCAACCATAAGAAGTTTGGTGAAGCACTAGCAATTTTAGCAGGAGATGCCCTCTTTTTAGATCCTTATGCTTTGATAGCGCAAGCAGACTTGCCAAACGAAATTAAGGTAGATTTAATAGCTTCTTTGTCCCTTTCTTCTGGAAGCATGGGGATGGTCGCTGGCCAAGTTTTGGATATGGAAGGTGAAGGTAAACATTTAAACCTAGAAGAACTTCAGACCATCCATGCTAATAAAACTGGTAAACTCTTAGCCTTCCCTTTTCAAGCGGCAGGAGTTATTGCAGGATTGGATGAAAATCTTCAAAAACAGTTGAAAACAGTTGGAGAGCTGATTGGACTTGCTTTTCAAGTGAGAGATGATATCCTTGATGTTACTGCTAGTTTTGAGGAAATTGGTAAAACACCACAAAAAGATTTGCAAGCTGAGAAATCAACCTATCCTGCTTTGTTAGGATTGGATGAGGCAAAAGCTTTTTGTAACCGAACTTTGGATCATGCTAATGAAAAATTAGACGTGATTAGCCAATTAGTCGACTTTGATAAAGAACCAATTGTAAAAATAGTAGAAAGTTTGAGAATCAATGCCTAAGGAAAGAGTAGATGTACTTGCCTACAAACAAGGTTTATTTGAAACAAGAGAACAGGCTAAGCGGGGCGTAATGGCTGGGTTAGTGATTGCAGTCCTAAATGGTGAGCGTTTTGATAAACCAGGAGAAAAAATTCCTGATGATACTGAATTAAAACTCAAGGGTGAGAAACTCAAGTATGTTAGCCGTGGTGGCTTGAAACTTGAGAAAGCTTTAGAAAAATTTGAAATATCAGTTGAAGGCAAAACGACCATTGATATTGGAGCTTCAACAGGAGGCTTTACGGATGTCATGCTTCAAAATGGTGCAAAACTGGTTTATGCCGTTGATGTTGGGACCAATCAGCTTGCCTGGAAATTGCGTCAGGATTCACGTGTTGTCAGCATGGAACAATTTAACTTTCGTTATGCTGAAAAGAATGACTTTGAAGAAGAGCCAAGTTTCGCAAGTATCGACGTGAGTTTTATTTCTTTGAGTCTCATTTTACCAGCTCTACATAGAGTCTTGGAAGACCAAGGGGAAGTTGTTGCACTTATAAAACCACAGTTTGAAGCAGGACGAGAACAGATTGGTAAAAATGGAATTATCAGAGATGCCAAAGTTCACCAAAATGTTTTAGAATCAGTTACTAAAATGGCAGTTGATGAAGGATTCTCAGTCTTAGGATTGGATTTCTCTCCTATTCAAGGTGGACATGGGAATATTGAGTTTCTTGCTTATTTACGTAAAGAAGAACATGCAAGCAACCAAGTAGTTTCTGAAATAGAAAATGTAGTAGAGAAAGCACATAGAGAGTTTAAAGATGAATAAAAAAGAAAGACTTGAAAAGATTAGAAGATTTGTGACTGATTATCAAATCGGCACACAAGAAGAAATCGTTGAACACTTGAGAGAAGCAGGCATCTCTGCTACTCAAGCAACTGTTTCACGTGATATCAAAGAATTAGGGATTGTAAAAATTCCTTTGAAAGACAATACATATGTCTATGAATTACCAAAGTCAGTAGTTAAAAGTTTACAGTTAGCTGAGAACAATATCGAAAGTTTTGAAAGAATGGGTAATCTCATCAACTTAGATGTCATTCCTGGTAATACAATTTTTGTAAAAAGTCAATTGACTCAAACATTTTCGAATATGATTTTTAGCTGTTTAGCAGATGATAACTCAATTTTAATTGTGGCGCGAACTGAAGAAGCAGCTATAGAGATTGTTGAACAAGTTAAAAAGTGGTAGGACCTTATGTTACTTGAAATTTCAATTAAAAACTTTGCCATCATTGAGGCTATTTCACTTAATTTTGAGAAGGGAATGACAGTTCTGACTGGGGAAACCGGTGCTGGGAAGTCTATCATCATCGATGCTATGAATATGATGCTGGGAGCCAGAGCTACAACGGACGTTATTCGTCATGGTGCTCCTAAGGCTGAAATCGAAGGTCTTTTCTCGGTTGAGAACAGTCATGCTTTGCAAATGATTTTTGATGAGCAAGGAATAGAGCTAGGCGATGAAATCATCATCCGTCGTGAAATTTTACAAAACGGGCGTAGTGTAAGTCGTGTCAATGGACAGATGGTTAATCTATCTGTTCTTCGCTCAATTGGACAGTATCTTGTTGATATCCATGGCCAACATGATCAAGAAGAGTTAATGCGTCCCCAATTGCATATTCAGATGCTTGATGGGTTTGGTGATGCAGATTTTCTGGAACTGAAGAAAGCCTATCAGACAAACTTTGATGCTTATCGTAAAATGCGCAAGCAACTTCTTGAGATTAAGAAAAATCAAGAAGAGCACAAGGCTCGTATTGAAATGTTGGAATTTCAGATGGCTGAAATTGAATCTGCGTCCTTACAGCCAGGTGAAGATCTCAAACTAAACCAAGAACGAGATAAACTTTTAAATCATAAAAATATTGCTGATACGCTGACTAATGCTTATACAATGTTAGATAATGAAGAATTTTCAAGTCTAGCTAATGTGCGTTCAGCTATGAATGATATGGAAAGTTTAGAAGACTATGATGTAGAATATCGTGAAATTTCTACTTCCTTATCTGAATCTTATTATGTTCTAGAAGATGTTACTAAACGTTTAGAGGATATTATTGAAAGTCTTGATTTCGATGGTAATCGTCTAATGCAGATTGAAAGCCGTTTAGATCTCATTCACGCCATTACACGTAAGTATGGTGGGAATGTTGACGATGTCTTGATGTACTTTGCTAAAATCACAGAAGAATACAACCTTCTGACTGGCAATAACTTATCTTCAGATGATATGGAAGCAGAACTCAAAAAGTTGGAAGTAAGTCTAGTTGACTTAGCAACTAATCTTGCATCTGCTCGACATAATTTAGCTCAACAATTAGAAACTGAGATTCAGCAAGAACTCAAAGACCTTTATATGGACAAGGCTCGATTTCAGGTTCAATTTACTAAAGGTAAGTTTACTCGTGAAGGAAATGAAAGTGTTGAATTTTACATCTCCACCAACCCTGGAGAAGACTTTAAACCATTGGTTAAAGTAGCTTCTGGAGGAGAGTTGTCTCGCCTCATGTTGGCGATTAAGTCTGCTTTTTCTCGTAAGGAAGGTAAGACCAGTATTGTATTTGATGAAGTGGACACAGGAGTTTCAGGTCGTGTAGCCCAAGCAATCGCTCAAAAGATTCATAAGATTGGTCAGAATGGTCAAGTATTAGCTATATCTCATCTTCCTCAAGTCATTGCGATCGCAGATTATCAGTTCTTTATTGAAAAGATTAGTAATGACCATTCAACTGTTTCAACAGTTCGCTTGTTGACAGTTGAAGAAAGGGTGGAAGAAGTTGCTAAAATGTTGGCTGGTGAAAATGTGACTGAAGCGGCACTTAGTCAAGCGAGAGAATTGTTGCAAAGTAAGGAGAAATAAATGACAGACTATTATGTAATTGGAGATGTTCACGGAAAAGCAGGAATGCTTGAAGACCTTCTAAAAACATGGGATGGTAAGACTCAATTACTCTTTCTTGGAGATTTGATTGATAGAGGAGAAGATAGTCGACGTGTCCTTGAAATGGTTAAGGATTTGGTTGATAATCAAGGAGCAATTTGCATTTCAGGAAATCACGAGTACATGTTTTTAACTTGGTTGGATAATCCTGAAGAAAGCTATGACCACTATCGTCGTAATGGTGGGGATACAACTATTAATTCTATTTTGGGGCGTCCACTGGATGCACCAGTAGATGGAGTAGCAGATGCTAAGCGTGTTGAATCGGAAGCAGCCGACTTAGTAGAATTTATCCGTCAAATGCCTTTTGTCATTGAAACGGATCAGTATATCTTTGTTCATGCTGGAATTGATCTAACCTTGGATGATTGGCATGAAACTACAGATTACAAGAAAGTCTGGCTCAGAAAACCATTCCATGAAGCAGTTAATCATACAGGGAAAACAATTGTCTTTGGGCATACACCAGTCTATGGACTTTTGGAACAAAAACCAGGAACTGCAGAACTTTGGATGACAGAAGATGGGAAAATCGGGATGGATGGAGGAGCCGTTTACGGCGGTGTCCTTCATGGTATTGTCTTTACTGATCAAGGCATGATCGAACACTATTTCATCGAAAATGACGGCTTTGTTGCTGAAGATTAATACTCTCTACAGGGTATTATGGTCTTGTCAAAAACATAAAAACAATTTATAATTAATAGATACCCTGAAAGGAAGAGAATCTTGAATTTAGAAGAATTGAAAAAACGTCAGGAGAAGATCCGAAACTTTTCCATTATCGCTCACATTGACCATGGGAAGTCAACATTGGCGGACCGTATTTTGGAGGCTACAGAGACGGTTTCTAGTCGTGAAATGCAAGCTCAGCTTCTTGATAGTATGGACCTAGAGAGAGAGCGTGGGATTACTATCAAACTGAATGCCATCGAGCTTAATTATACTGCCAAAGACGGCGAGACCTATATTTTCCACCTGATTGACACACCAGGACACGTGGACTTCACTTATGAGGTATCACGTTCTCTAGCTGCCTGCGAGGGAGCAATTTTGGTTGTTGATGCCGCCCAAGGAATTGAAGCTCAAACACTAGCAAATGTATACCTAGCCTTAGATAATGATTTGGAGATCCTTCCAGTTATCAATAAGATTGACTTACCTGCTGCAGATCCGGAGCGCGTGCGTACAGAGATTGAAGATGTCATTGGTCTAGACGCTAGCGAAGCAGTCTTAGCATCAGCTAAAGCAGGTATCGGTATCGAAGATATTTTAGAGCAAATTGTCGAAAAAGTCCCTGCCCCAACAGGAGACGTATCAGCACCATTAAAAGCCTTGATTTTTGACTCAGTTTATGATGCTTATCGTGGTGTTATCCTTCAAGTCCGTGTTATGGACGGGGTTGTTAAACCAGGTGATAAGATTCAGCTCATGAGTAATGGTAAGACCTTTGATGTTACCGAAGTGGGAATCTTCACACCTAAAGCAGTAGGACGTGATTTCCTAGCAACAGGTGATGTTGGTTATATTGCGGCATCTATCAAGACTGTTCAGGACACTCGTGTCGGTGATACTGTTACCTTGGCGACAAATCCTGCATCATATCCACTATCTGGATACAAACAGATGAATCCGATGGTCTTTGCTGGTCTTTATCCAATCGAGTCGAATAAATACAACGATCTTCGTGAAGCCCTTGAAAAATTGCAGTTAAACGATGCCAGCTTGCAGTTTGAACCTGAAACTTCTCAAGCTCTTGGTTTTGGTTTCCGTTGTGGCTTCCTTGGCCTTCTTCATATGGATGTTATCCAGGAACGTTTGGAGCGTGAGTTTAACATCGACCTTATCATGACTGCACCATCCGTTATCTACAAGGTTAATCAGACAGATGGTGAATCTATGGATGTATCAAACCCATCTGAGTTTCCTGATCCTACAAAGATTGCGACCATTGAAGAACCGTATGTAAAGGCACAAATCATGGTACCACAAGAATTCGTTGGAGCAGTAATGGAACTAGCTCAACGCAAACGTGGTGACTTTGTGACGATGGATTATATTGATGATAATCGTGTCAATGTTATCTATCAAATCCCACTAGCTGAAATTGTCTTTGATTTCTTTGATAAGCTCAAATCTTCAACACGTGGTTACGCAAGTTTTGACTATGAATTGTCAGAGTATCGACCATCTAAGCTGGTGAAAATGGATATCCTTCTCAATGGAGATAAGGTGGACGCTCTTAGCTTTATCGTTCATAAGGACTTTGCTTATGAACGTGGAAAACTAATTGTTGATAAGCTTAAGAAAATTATTCCACGTCAACAGTTTGAAGTGCCAATTCAAGCAGCTATTGGACATAAGATTGTCGCGCGTACAGATATTAAAGCTCTTCGTAAGAACGTTCTTGCCAAGTGTTATGGTGGTGACGTTTCTCGTAAACGTAAACTTCTTGAAAAACAAAAGGCTGGTAAAAAGCGCATGAAAGCTATTGGATCAGTAGAAGTTCCTCAAGAAGCCTTCCTTAGCGTTTTGAGTATGGATGAAGAATAATTGATTCCTAATACAGTTATCTTTTGACACTTATCTTTTCTTTCATTAGAATAGAAGTGAAAGGAGAAGGATCATGAAAAAAATCGTCAGTTTATCTACACTTTTAGTGTGTTGCCTTTGCCTCGCTGCTTGTAATACTTCAAAATCTAAAAAAGAAGTGGCTTCAGAAACAACTACAGTTCAAGAAACTACCACAGCCCAAGAAACAACAACTGTAGCCGAATCAACGATTAAGGATACACAGGTAATCGGGTCAGATGCTTATGGCTACGTAAAAGTGCCAAAATCATGGATACATTTTACAGAAGTTGAGGGTGGTGATGATATTCAGTACTGTGATGGAACGGACATCAATATCGTAACCCTAAATACTTTTAAACCAGAGCACCTTGGTGTTAGTGAAAGTGAATATGCTGCTCTTGATGCTGTTCAAGTTTCTACTAGCGTTTATCAAACTAAACAACAAAGCAAGGATTTCTCTAAAGTTTGGGGTTCTAAGTCAAAAATTGGTGGTTATGACGCCTATGTCGTAAACTGTATTGCTAAAAATGGTAAATATTTAGTGATCTGGATCTTTAAATCAGACGATGGTAAGTTTAGATATGTTTCTCTAGAAGGAACACCTGAAGTGTTAAAGGATATGCTTCCATTGATTGAACAAAGTTGGACTACGAAAAAAGATTAATAAATAAGAAAACAGGATGTATGTCCTGTTTTTTTATATCTTTTTCAAAACTATTTAAAATTATTTGCTGTTTAAAATCAAACAAAAAAAATAAAAATCAAACAAAATACAACAAAAAATATTGACAACGGTTTCATATAGTGTTATACTTGTATCATAAAAGTTAAATATGAAGGGAGAAGGTCATGGGATTAGATCATTTCTTCAGCAAAGACTTAGTTTTTTGTTTAGAAGCAGATAATCAAGAGCAACTATTTGATCAAGTTGCAACCCTATTGGAAGAAAAGAAAGTTGTTACGGATACCTATCGATCGGCATTGATTGAACGTGAAAAAATGTTTCCAACCGGTTTAGATATGGAATTTCTTGGGAAGGACTTGCCGAATGTAGCAATCCCTCACACAGACACGATTCATAATTTAACTGAAAACGTTGTTGTGGTTCGCTTAGCGAAACCAGTAACATTCCACAACATGATTGCTCCTGACAAGGAAGTAGAAGTATCATTACTCTTCTTTATCATCAATAATTCAAGTTCGAGTCAAACAAATATTCTTGCTCAATTGATGGACTTCTTTACAGGTAATGGTCATCTAGAAGCACTTTCTAAGATTACAGAACCAGAAGCTTTGTTCCAGTATATCTCAGAAGCAACTGCTTAAATTCATTAATAAATAGTAAATAAAAACGGAGGAAATCCAAATGATTAAAATTCTTGCTGCATGTGGTGCAGGTGTCAACTCAAGCCACCAAATTAAAAGCGCTCTAGAAGAAGAGCTATCTAACCGTGGATACGACGTACAGTGTGACGCAGTTATGGTTAAAGATGTCAACGAAGACTTGATTAAAGGTTATGATATCTTCACACCAATTGCTGCAACAGACTTAGGTTTTGACCCTGGTATCCCAGTAGTTGAAGCTGGACCAATCTTGTTCCGTATTCCAGCAATGAGCGCTCCAGTTTATGACAATATTGAAGCAGCAATCAAAGAACACGGATTAAGTTAATTATTATTTTGTAATTTTCCATAAAAATAAAGGGAGGAAAAATTATGGATTTCATTATCAATCTAGCCAACGATTTCTTTAAACCAATCTTGGCTATGGGTGGCCCAATCATCATGCTGATCATTTTGACAGTATTGGCCTTGCTTTTCGGAGTTAAATTCTCCAAAGCACTTGAAGGTGGTATCAAACTTGCCATCGCGCTTACTGGTATCGGTGCTATCATCGGTATGCTTAATGGAGCTTTCTCAGCTTCACTTGCAAAATTCGTTGAAAATACTGGTATTCAATTGAACATCACCGACGTTGGTTGGGCACCACTCGCTACAATCACTTGGGGTTCTGCTTGGACACTTTACTTCTTGCTAGTTATGTTGATTGTCAACGTTGTGATGCTTGCAATAAAGAAAACTGATACACTTGACGTTGATATCTTCGATATCTGGCACTTGTCTATCACAGGTCTTTTGATCAAATGGTACGCTGACAACAATGGAGTTAGCCAAGGAGTTTCACTCTTCATCGCGACTGCAGCAGTTGTTCTTGTTGGGGTTCTTAAAATCATCAACTCTGACTTGATGAAACCAACATTTGATGACCTTCTTAATGCACCAAGTTCATCACCAATGACTTCAACTCACATGAACTACATGATGAACCCAGTTATCATGGTTTTGGATAAGATTTTTGATAAATTCTTCCCAGGTCTTGATAAATACGACTTTGACGCTGCTAAACTTAACAAGAGAATCGGTTTCTGGGGATCTAAATTCTTCATCGGTTTCATCCTTGGTATCGTTATCGGCTTGATGGGTACTCCACATCCAGTTGCTGGAGTAGAAGATGCATCTTCATGGGAACTTGTTATTAAAGGTTGGTTGTCACTTGGTTTGACTGCCGGTGTCTGCTTGGAGCTCTTCTCATTGATCGGTTCATGGTTCATCGCAGCCGTAGAACCACTTTCACAAGGTATTACAAACGTTGCTACTAAACGTCTTCAAGGACGTAAATTCAACATCGGTCTTGACTGGCCATTTATCGCTGGTCGTGCTGAAATCTGGGCTTGTGCTAACGTACTTGCACCAATCATGTTGGTTGAAGCAGTGCTTCTTTCAAATGTCGGAAATGGTATCTTGCCACTTGCTGGTATCATCGCTATGGGTGTAACTCCAGCTCTCTTGGTAGTTACTCGTGGTAAATTGCTCCGTATGATTATCTTCGGAACTCTCTTGTTGCCACTCTTCCTTCTTTCAGGTACACTTATCGCACCATTCGCAACTGAACTTGCTAAAGGTGTAGGTGCCTTCCCAGAAGGTGTGAACCAATCACAATTGATTACTCACTCAACTCTTGAAGGACCAATCGAAAAACTATTTGGTTGGGCAATCGGTAACGCTACAACTGGTGATATCAAAGCTATCCTTGGCGCATTAGTATTCCTTGTATTCTACGTTGGTATCTTTGCATGGTATAGAAAACAAATGATCAAACGTAACGAAGAATACGCAGCAAACGCAAAATAATTTGCTCCTAAAAATGTAAATTGTAAAAACTAGGTTGTCAGTTTCCACTATGGAGCAGTCAGCCTAGTTTTTTTAGAGAATTGGAGGTAAGACTTATGATTGTATTAAAATCAGATCAATTAAATGTTGAGTTTCAAACGCTTGGAGGCGCCCTTTCTTCCATAAAGGACAAGGAAGGCGTAGAGTATTTGTGGCAGGGGGATCCAACTTATTGGAGTGGGCAAGCACCCGTATTATTCCCAATATGTGGTTCAGTAAGAAATGATACGGTCCTTTATGATAAGGAAGATGGTAGTCAAAAAGAAGGAAAAATCCCTCGACATGGCTTAGTAAGAAAAAAAGATTTTACATTAGTAGAACAAACAGATAATTCTGTTACATTCGCTATTGAAGACGATGAAGAAATGTATGAAAATTACCCTTATCATTTTCGTTTAGAAATCACTTATACAGTGACTGGGAAAACCATACGTACTCAGTATAAAGTCTATAATAAAGAATTAGAAAAGAGTATGCCATATTTTATCGGCGGGCATCCTGGTTTTAACTGTCCTTTACTAGACGACGAGGTATATGAAGATTACTATCTTGAATTTGAAAAGCCAGAAACATGTACAGTTCCAAAACCTTTCCCAGAAACAGGAATGTTGGATTTCAAAGATAGAAGTTCTTGGTTAAATAATCAAAAAGAAATAGACTTGAATTATGACTTCTTTAGCTATGATGCTGTGACATTAGATGAGTTGGAATCTCGCACAGTAGCTTTACGTTCACGAAAACATGATAAAGGTTTGAAACTAGATTTTAAAGAGTTTCCAAATTTAATCGTATGGTCAACTCTTAATAAAGGGCCTTTTATTGCCTTAGAACCATGGTCGGGTTTGTCTACTTCAATAGAAGAAGGAGATAGACTGGAAGATAAGAAAGATGTTAAGATTATAAAACCTAGTGATTTTGATCAGATTGGATTTGATATCGAGATTTTATAAAAAATAAACAAAAACAAACATAAATTGTTGACTTTTCCAACTAATAGTAGTATATTATGTTTATAAAGAACAATTTGTGTTTATTTTAACAATATTACTGTTCTGGCTTTTCTCTGAAGAAAGCTTATTAAGAAACGAATAAGATATTTGTTCTTAATTTAAATTATTGTCAACAAAACTACTAGTAACTATTTGAGAAAGGTCTCTTTTAGGCTAGAATCAGAAAGTTTTACTGGTCTATTATAAAAAAGGAGTATACAATATGGCTATTGTTATTGGTGCAGATGCTGCAGGTTTAAGATTGAAAGAAGTTGTAAAAAACTTCTTGGAAAAAGAAAACTTCCACGTAGTGGATGTTACAGCAGAAGGTCAAGACTTTGTTGATGTAACTCTAGCAGTTGCGGAAGAAGTTAAGAAAGAAGAACAAAACCTTGGTATCGTCATTGATGCTTATGGTGCAGGTCCATTTATGGTTGCTACTAAAATCAAAGGAATGGTTGCTGCAGAAGTTTCTGATGAACGTTCAGCTTATATGACTCGCGGTCACAACAACTCACGTATGATTACGATGGGTGCTCAACTTGTTGGTGATGAATTAGCTAAAAACATTGCTAAAGGCTTTGTAAATGGTAAATACGACGGCGGTCGTCACCAAATCCGTGTCGACATGTTGAACAAAATGTGCTAATTTTGATATTGAAAGAAAGGTAAGATAAAATGAGAATTGCAATCGGATGTGACCACATCGTAACAAATGAAAAAATGGCTGTTTCAGAATTTTTGAAATCAAAAGGACATGAAGTTATCGACTTTGGTACTTATGACCACGCTCGTACCCACTATCCAATCTTTGGTAAAAAAGTTGGTGAAGCAGTAGTTAGTGGCCAAGCTGATCTTGGTGTTTGTATCTGTGGTACTGGTGTAGGTATCAATAACGCTGTTAACAAAGTTCCAGGTGTTCGTTCAGCATTAGTTCGTGATATGACAACAGCTCTTTATGCTAAAGAACAATTGAATGCCAATGTTATCGGATTTGGTGGTAAAATCACTGGTGAATTGCTCATGTGTGATATCATTGAAGCTTTCATCAATGCTGAATACAAACCATCAGAAGAAAACAAAAAATTGATCGCTAAAATCCAACACGTTGAAACTCATAACGATCATCAAACTGATGCCAACTTCTTTACAGAGTTCCTTGAAAAATGGGATCGTGGTGAATACCACGACTAAGAGGTGACTTATGATTTTAACAGTCACAATGAACCCATCCATTGATATTTCCTATCCTTTGGATGAATTGAAAATTGACACTGTCAACCGTGTGGTAGATGTCACTAAAACGGCTGGTGGTAAAGGTCTTAACGTTACTCGTGTCCTATCAGAATTTGGTGACTCCGTAGTCGCAACAGGACTTGTCGGTGGTAAACTTGGTGATTTTTTAGTAGAGAATATTGATGATAAAGTAAGCAAACGTTTCTTCTCTATTCAAGGTGAAACCCGTAACTGTATCGCAATTCTACATGGAGAAAACCAAACAGAAATCCTAGAAAAAGGTCCTGAAGTTCAAGAAAAAGAAGGTCAAGATTTCTTGGCTCATTTCAAAGAACTTTTAGAGACTGTAGAGGTAGTGGCCATTTCAGGTAGTCTACCTGCAGGACTTCCAGTTGATTACTATGCTAGTTTAGTTGAACTTTCGAATCTAGCTGGTAAACCTGTTGTCTTGGACTGTTCAGGCGCTGCACTTCAGGCAGTTCTTGAGTCTCCACATAAACCAACAGTCATCAAGCCAAATAATGAAGAATTATCTCAACTTTTGGGAAGAGAAATTTCTAAAGACTTGTATGAATTAAAAGAAGTCCTTCAAGAACCACTATTTGATGGAATCGAGTGGATTATCGTTTCCTTAGGTGCTAACGGAGCATTCGCTAAACACGGTAACACTTTCTACAAAGTAGATATTCCAAGAATTCAAGTAGTAAATCCAGTCGGTTCTGGAGATTCTACAGTGGCAGGTATTGCTTCAGGTCTTTTCCATAACGAAACGGATCAAGAACTGTTGATCAAGGCAAATGTCCTTGGTATGCTTAATGCTCAAGAAAAAATGACCGGTCATGTCAATATGGCCAACTATCAAGGTCTATATGACCAATTAATTGTAAAAGAGGTATAAAATGGTTTTAACAGAAAATAAACGCGCTTGTATGCAAAAACTCTCTGATGAGAATGGTATCATCTCAGCTCTCGCCTTTGACCAACGTGGTGCTTTGAAACGCCTCATGGCTCAATACCAAACAGAAGAGCCAACAGTTGCTCAAATGGAAGAACTTAAAGTATTGGTTGCAGATGAATTGACTAAATATGCTTCATCTATGCTACTTGACCCTGAGTACGGACTTCCAGCTACAAAAGCTCTTGATCCAAATGCTGGTCTTCTCCTTGCTTATGAGAAAACAGGATACGACACAACAAGTACAAAACGCTTGCCAGACTGCTTGGACGTTTGGTCTGCAAAACGTATCAAAGAACAAGGTGCAGATGCTGTTAAGTTCTTGCTTTACTATGACGTAGATAGCTCTGACGAACTCAACCAACAAAAACAAGCCTACATTGAACGTATTGGTTCTGAGTGTGTAGCTGAAGATATTCCATTCTTCCTTGAAATCTTGGCTTACGATGAAAAGATTGCGGACGCAGGGTCTTCCGAATACGCTAAAGTAAAACCACGCAAGGTTATCGGTGCTATGAAGGTCTTCTCAGACCCACGCTTTAACATCGATGTCTTGAAAGTGGAAGTTCCAGTTAACGTGAAATACGTTGAAGGATTTGGCGATGGCGAAATCGTTCATACACGTGAAGAAGCAGCGGCCTTCTTTAAAGCTCAAGACGAAGCTACTAACTTGCCATACATCTACTTGAGTGCAGGTGTATCAGCTAAGCTCTTCCAAGAAACTCTTGTATTTGCCCACGAATCAGGTGCAAACTTCAATGGTGTTCTTTGTGGACGTGCAACATGGGCTGGATCAGTTGAAGCTTATATTAAAGACGGTGAAGCAGCAGCTCGCGAATGGCTTCGTACGACTGGTTTTGAGAACATCGATGAACTCAACAAAGTTCTTAAAACAACAGCAACTTCATGGACCGAACGTGTGTAAATTTCCACCCTTTTTATGTCAAAACCCAGCTAAAAACTTTTAAAAAAAGTTGTATGTAAAGGTTTACAAAATAAAAATCTTGTGCTATACTTAAGTCACAAGTTAATAAGAGTGAGTGTTACTAAGTAATATTAGGCATGATCACAGATGACTCAGAAATTTATTTTCAGGGTCATTTGTGGTCATTTTTTATACTCTAGCTCTTAAATGACAGAACAAGGAGGTCGACATGTATCGGATATTAAATCCAATGAATAACAATGTTTCTCTTGTGCGGAATAGCAAGGGAGAGGAGTTGATCGTAGTCGGTAAGGGTATTTCGTTTGGTAAGAAGAAGGGAGATTTGATTTCTGAGGATCATGTTGAAAAAGTCTTTCGGATGAAGACTGAAGAATCTCGAGAAAATTTTATGACTCTACTCAAGGATGTTCCGTTAGACTTTATTACCGTTACTTATGAAATTATCGATAATCTTTCAAAAAAATACCAATATCCTGTTCAAGAGTACCTCTACGTAACCTTGACAGACCATATCTATTGTTCTTATCAAGCGATTAGCCAAGGGCGTTATAAGGATAGTAATTTACCTGATATTTCAAAGGAGTATCCTATTGCTTTTCAAATAGCTCAAGAGTCTTTTGAAATCTATAATAGTAAACTATCTGGTAATTTACCAAAGGATGAAATAAAAAGAATAGCCTACCACTTTATTAATGCCGAGGGTGAGAATGAGGTAGAAGTTGCAGAAGCTATTGATAAGAGAAAGGAAATCATAAAGAAGGTTGAGAGTCTTCTCAGGAGCTATGACATTCAAAGAACCCATGAAAATAATAATTTCTACGATCGTTTTATGATTCATCTAAATTATTTCTTGGATTACCTTGATCGTAGTCGCGATGATAATCAATCCTTGCTCGATATGGAAGAACATATAAAAAACACCTATCCAGAAGCATTCGAGATTGGTAGCAAAATTTATGAAGTCATTGCTCAGGAAACGGGTGTTGATCTTTATAAGAGTGAACGAGTTTACCTTGTTCTACATATTCAACGTTTATTGTCATAATATTTACTAAAAATTATATAAGGAGAAATCTATCATGAATAGAGAAGAAGTAACATTGTTAGGTTTTGAGATTGTTGCCTATGCTGGCGATGCTCGTTCAAAACTATTGGAAGCCTTGAAGGCTGCTGAAGCTGGTGATTTTGCGAAAGCGGATAGCTTAGTTGAGGAAGCCGGTGCTTGCATCGCAGAGGCTCACCATGCCCAAACAAGCTTGTTAACAAAGGAAGCTGCTGGTGACGATTTGGCTTATAGCGTGACCATGATGCATGGCCAAGATCACTTGATGACAACAATCTTGCTAAAAGATTTGATGCATCATTTAATTGAACTTTATAAAAGAGGAGCTAAATAATGAATAAGTTAATTGCCTATATCGAGAAAGGAAAGCCTTTCTTTGAAAAACTATCTCGAAATATCTATCTTCGTGCTATTCGTGATGGATTTATCGCTGGGATGCCAGTCATTCTATTCTCAAGTATTTTTATCTTGATTGCCTTTGTGCCTAATTCATGGGGCTTCCAGTGGTCAGATGATGTAGTGGCACTATTGATGAAACCTTATAGCTATTCAATGGGTATTCTCGCACTTTTGGTTGCTGGTACAACTGCTAAATCTTTAACAGACTCTGTTAACCGTAGCATGGAAAAAACTAACCAAATCAACTATATGTCAACGCTATTAGCTGCTATTGTTGGTTTATTGATCTTGGCAGCTGACCCAATTGAAGGGGGCTTTGCAACTGGTTTCCTCGGAACAAAAGGTTTGCTTTCAGCTTTTCTAGCAGCCTTTGTGACTGTAGCAATCTATAAGATTTGTGTGAAGAATAATGTCACTATTCGTATGCCTGACGAAGTTCCACCAAATATCTCACAGGTCTTCAAAGATGTTATTCCATTTACGCTTTCTGTCGTTTCCCTTTACGGTCTTGACTTACTTGCTCGTCATTTTGTTGGGGCAAGCGTAGCAGAATCAATCGGTAAATTCTTTGCACCTCTATTCTCAGCAGCTGATGGTTATGTTGGTATTACGATTATTTTCGGTGCTTTTGCATTCTTCTGGTTTATTGGTATTCACGGCCCATCTATCGTTGAGCCTGCGATTGCAGCGATCACTTATGCAAATGCCGAAGTCAACTTGAACCTCCTTCAACAAGGTATGCACGCTGATAAGATCCTTACATCTGGTACACAAATGTTCATCGTCACTATGGGTGGTACAGGAGCAACTCTTGTGGTTCCGTTCATGTTTATGTGGTTATGTAAATCGAAACGAAATCGTGCTATTGGACGCGCTTCAGTAGTTCCTACATTCTTTGGTGTAAACGAACCAATCTTGTTTGGTGCACCACTTGTTTTGAACCCAATCTTCTTTATCCCATTCATCTTTGCACCAATTGCAAACGTATGGATCTTTAAGTTCTTTATTGAAACACTTGGCATGAACTCATTTACTGCCAACCTTCCATGGACTACACCAGGACCTCTTGGTATTGTTCTTGGTACAAACTTCCAGTTCTTATCATTCGCTCTTGCAGCATTGTTAATTGTAGTAGATATTGTTATCTACTATCCATTCCTCAAGGTTTATGATGAACAAATTCTTGAAGAAGAACGTTCAGGTAAAGCTAATGATGAATTAAAAGAAAAAGTAGCTGCAAACTTTAACACTGCAAAAGCAGATGCTATTCTTGAAAAAGCTGGAGTAGAATCAGCACAAAATACAATTACTGAAGAAACAAACGTCCTCGTTCTTTGTGCGGGTGGAGGAACAAGTGGTCTTCTTGCTAATGCTTTGAATAAAGCCGCAGAAGAGTATAAAGTTCCAGTTAAAGCTGCAGCAGGTGGCTATGGAGCCCACCGTGAAATGTTACCAGAGTTTGATTTGGTTATCTTAGCACCACAAGTTGCTTCAAACTTTGAGGATATGAAAGCTGAAACTGATAAATTAGGTATCAAACTTGCTAAGACAGAAGGTGCACAGTACATCAAGTTAACTCGTGATGGACAAGGTGCTCTCGCATTTGTTCAGGCGCAATTTGAAGAATAAGAACTAAAAAGTGAGATGGAGATGGATGGCTCACTAACTCCTCTCCCCTCACTTTTCATTTTATCCAATCAAGAAAAAGGTGAAAAAATGACAAAAACACTTCCTAAAGATTTTATTTTTGGTGGGGCAACGGCTGCCTATCAAGCAGAAGGAGCTACCCATACTGACGGAAAAGGACCAGTTGCTTGGGACAAATACTTAGCTGATAACTATTGGTATACAGCAGAACCAGCAAGCGATTTCTACCATAAATATCCAGTTGACCTCAAACTAGCAGAAGAGTATGGCGTCAACGGTATTCGGATTTCGATCGCTTGGTCACGTATTTTCCCAACTGGCTATGGCGAAGTAAACCCAAAAGGGATAGAATTCTATCATAAGTTATTTGCAGAATGTCATAAACGTCATGTAGAACCATTCGTAACCCTCCATCACTTTGATACACCAGAAGCTCTTCACTCAAATGGAGATTTCTTGAATCGTGAGAATATGGACCATTTCGTTGATTATGCAGCCTTCTGTTTTGAAGAATTCCCAGAAGTCAACTATTGGACAACCTTTAATGAAATTGGCCCAATCGGTGATGGTCAATACTTAGTAGGAAAATTCCCTCCTGGGATTCAGTATGACCTTGCCAAAGTTTTCCAATCACATCACAATATGATGGTTTCTCATGCGCGTGCTGTGAAATTATATAAAGACAAAGGGTATGAAGGTGAAATTGGAGTTGTGCACGCTCTTCCAACTAAGTATCCTTTGGATCCAGAAAATCCAGCAGACGTTCGGGCGGCTGAATTAGAAGATATCATCCACAACAAATTTATCTTGGATGCTACTTACCTTGGACACTATTCAGATGCAACCATGGAAGGTGTAAACCACATCTTATCAGTAAATGGTGGTAGCTTGGATCTTCGTGACGAAGACTTTGCAGCACTTGAAGCAGCTAAAGATTTGAACGACTTCCTTGGAATTAACTACTACATGAGTGACTGGATGGAAGCCTTTGATGGTGAAACTGAAATCATCCACAATGGTAAAGGGGAGAAAGGAAGCTCTAAATACCAAATTAAAGGTGTTGGTCGTCGTGTAGCTCCTGATTATGTACCTCGCACTGACTGGGACTGGATTATCTACCCTCAAGGGCTATATGATCAGATCATGCGTGTGAAGGCGGATTATCCAAACTACAAGAAAATCTATATCACAGAAAACGGACTTGGCTACAAAGATGAATTTGTGGACAACACTGTTTACGATGATGGCCGTATTGATTATGTGAAACAACATTTGGAAGTATTGTCTGATGCGATTGCCGATGGTGCAAACGTCAAAGGATACTTCATTTGGTCACTCATGGACGTCTTCTCTTGGTCAAATGGTTACGAAAAACGTTATGGACTCTTTTATGTAGATTTCGAAACTCAAGAGCGTTATCCTAAAAAGTCAGCACATTGGTATAAGAAAGTAGCAGAAACAGGAGCTATTGAGTAAATATAACGATAAAAAAAGTCTCACCATTGGTGAGACTTTTTAAGGTGTTGATTTAATAATCTTTGTTTGTTTGGACAAATTTTTTAGGGTTTCTTGGTTAAGTTTTGAATCTGAAATAATCGTATCAATATCAGCGATATTATAGAAAGTATAAAAATCAAACTTATTAAATTTACTGTGGTCAGCCAGAAGAATCTTTTTATTAGCATTATTTAATGCTAGCTTTTGGACTTCACCTTCATCTTCGCTAAAAGTAGCGATAGCATGATCTTTTATACCATTGCAACTAACAAAAGCTTTAGAGAATTGAAGACTTTCGATATCTTGGAGCGTTAAGGTTCCGACAAAGGCACCAGTGATTTCTCGATAATTTCCACCAATCAAAATTAAATCAGTCAGTTTTCGTTCATTCAAGATAATGAAAACAGGAAGGCTATTTGTTACCACACGAATATTATCTATTGGAAGTTCACGCGCAAAGAACTCAAGAGTAGTACCTGGACCGATAAAAATCGTTTCTCTTTCTTCGACTAAATGACCAGCAAATTTTGCGATTTCTTGTTTTTCAGCAATCTGAAGACCTTGTTTTTCGACATTCGAGCGTTCATTTGCTAATAGAGAACCAGAACGAAGTTTTTCAGCACCTCCATGCACTCGAACAAGTAGATCCTTGTCAGCTAACTCTTGCAGATAACGTCGAGCAGTCATATCAGAAATATCTAAACGATTCATTATTTCTTTGACTGTGATGGTTCCTCTTGTATTGACAATCTCTAAAATCACATCTAGTTTTTCTTGTTTTAGCATTGAATCACCCCCATATCCAATATCATTTTATCACATTTTAAACATCTAAGCAACTTAAATAAAACAAAAATAAACAAAAACAAAAAACATCTGTGTTTGTTTTTAACTCAGATGTTTTTATATTTCTTAATTAGTCTAATCCATAGTTATAATCATCGTCCTGCATAGCTTCAACTTCACCAAGTAGATATCCGTTACCAACTTGAGAGAAGAAGTCGTGGTTGGATGTACCAGTTGAAATCCCGTTCATAACGATTGGATTGACATCGTCAGCTGAGTCAGGGAAGAGAGGATCTTGTCCTAGATTCATAAGAGCTTTATTGGCATTGTAGCGAAGGAAAGTTTTAACCTCTTCAGTCCAACCAACACCATCATATAAACTCTCTGTATAACCTTCTTCATTTTCATAAAGTGTGTAGAGCAGGTCGTACATCCAGTCTTTTAACTTTTCTTGCTCTTCTTCTGGTAATTCGTTGAAACCAAGTTGGAATTTATAACCAATATATGTTCCGTGAACTGACTCGTCTCGAATAATGAGTTTGATGATTTCAGCAACGTTTGCTAACTTGTTATTTCCTAGATAGTAGAGTGGAGTGAAGAAACCAGAGTAGAAGAGGAAGGTTTCAAGGAATACACTAGCCACTTTCTTTTCAAGTGGTGTTCCCTTAAGGTAAATCTCATTGATGATTTGTGCCTTTTTCTGAAGATATGGGTTTGTATCAGTCCATTCAAAGATTTCTTCAATCTCAGTCTTGGTATTCAAGGTTGAGAAAATAGAAGAATAAGATTTAGCATGGACAGATTCCATAAATTGGATGTTGTTAAACACAGCTTCCTCATGTGGTGTACGGATATCTGCACGTAACGCTTGAACCCCTGTTTCAGACTGCATGGTATCCAAGAGTGTCAAACCGCCAAAGACTTTTCCTACCAAGTCTTTTTCTTTATTTGATAACTTTCTCCAGTCATCTAAGTCATTAGATAAGGGAATACGTGTATCCAACCAAAATTGTTCAGTTAGTTTTTCCCATGTTGATTTATCGATGACATCTTCGATGGCATTCCAGTTAATGGCTTTGTAGTAAGTTTCCATTACAAATCTCTTTCTTTTGATTTTATTAAAATAGTGATGAATGTTCTAGCCTTGTGTGATTGGGTTACCGCACAAAAAGTCGTTACTCCGACTTTTTGATGTTACCTTATCTTTGTAAACAAGTTTTTAGTGAGATTTTAAATCACACAGCTTTCACATTGGTTAGCACCAACTTCACCGCCGTCATCTGTGTAGGTACGAACGTAGTAGATAGACTTAATGCCCTTGTTAAAGGCGTAGTTACGAAGGATAGATAGGTCACGTGTTGTTTGTTTGTTCTCTTTCTTCCATTCGTAAAGACCTGTTGGGATATCACTACGCATGAAGAGAGTAAGTGAAAGCCCTTGGTCTACGTGCTCAGTTGCAGCAGCATAGACATCGATAACTTTACGCATATCCATGTCATAGGCAGAAGTGTAGTAAGGAATAGTTTCAGTTGATAATCCTGCAGCAGGATAGTAAATCTTACCAATTTTCTTCTCTTGACGTTCTTCAATACGTTGAGTAATTGGGTGGATAGAAGCAGACACGTCATTGATGTAGCTGATAGAACCATTCGGCGCTACAGCAAGACGGTTTTGGTGGTAAAGTCCATCTGCTTTAACTTTATCACGAAGTTCAGCCCAATCAGCTGCAGACGGGATAAAGATACCTTCAAAGAGTTCTTTAACACGATCAGATTTTGGAACAAATTGACCAGACGTATACTTATCGAAATAAGAACCATTTGCATAGTCTGATTTCTCAAAGTTGTGGAAGGTAATGCCACGTTCACGCGCAATATTGTTTGATTCTACCAAAGTCCAGTAATTCAAGAGCATAAAGTAGATACTTGTAAATTCAACAGACTCAGGAGATCCATATTCGATTAATTGCTGAGCAAGATAGCTGTGAAGCCCCATAGCACCAAGTCCAAATGTATGAGCTTGGCTATTTCCGTGGTCGATAGTTGGAACAGCAACGATGTGAGAGCTATCTGTTACAAAGGTCAAAGCGCGAACCATAGCTCGGATAGAACGACCAAAGTCAGGTGATGTCATCATATTTACTACGTTGGTTGAACCAAGGTTACATGAAACGTCAGTACCCATTTGAACAAATTCTTGCGCATCGTTGATAAGGCTTGGCTCTTGGACTTGAAGAATTTCTGAACACAAGTTACTCATGATAATCTTACCATCGACAGGATTTGCACGGTTAGCAGTATCGATATTGACTACATAAGGATAGCCAGATTCTTGTTGCAATTTAGAAATTTCTGTTTCCAAATCACGGGCCTTAATTTTTGTCTTACGAATATTTGGATTTGCCACCAATTCATCGTATTTTTCTGTGATATCGATGTAGTTAAAAGGTACACCATACTCTTTTTCAACAGAATAAGGACTGAAGAGGTACATTTCCTCATTCTTACGTGCTAATTCGTAGAATTTATCTGGAACCACAACACCAAGTGAAAGAGTCTTGACACGAACTTTTTCATCAGCATTTTCTTTCTTAGTAGAAAGGAAAGCAATAATGTCTGGGTGGAAGACGTTAAGGTAAACAACCCCAGCCCCTTGACGTTGACCCAATTGGTTAGAGTATGAGAAGCTGTCTTCGAAAAGCTTCATAACTGGTACGACACCAGAAGCAGCACCTTCATATCCTTTGATAGGTGCTCCAGCTTCACGAAGGTTGCTGAGGGAAATTCCGACACCACCACCGATACGTGAAAGTTGAAGAGCTGAGTTGATAGAACGTCCAATAGAGTTCATATCATCTGTTACCTGAATCAAGAAACAGGATACCAATTCACCACGACGTGCACGGCCCGCATTCAAGAAAGAAGGTGTAGCTGGCTGGTAACGCTGGTGGATGATTTCATTGGCAATATCAATTGCGATAGCTTCGTCACCATCAGCAAAGTAAAGAGCGTTAAAGAAGACACGGTCTTCCATGCTCTCAAGATAGTACTCTCCGTCATTAGTTTTCAAGGCATATTGATTGTAAAACTTGTATGCTGCCATGAAAGACTTGAATTGGAAGTTTTGATCCTTAATAAATTGGAAAAGCTCTTCTAAGAATTCTGGACGATATTTCTTGATAAACGCTGTTTCGATATAGTCTTGTTTAATAAGGTAATCGATTTTATCAGTGATAGAATCAAAAACCATAGAATTTGGTACAACATTTTCTTTAAAGAAAGCGTCCAAGGCTTCTTTATCTTTGTGGAGCATGATTTGTCCATTAACAGGACGGTTGATTTCATTATTTAGACGGAAGTAAGTTACATCCTCAAGTTGTTTTAATCCCATAAAATTTCCTTTAATTCATTACAAAAGAAAGGCTTCTAAGATTGACATAGAAGCTTTTAATCCTGATACTTAAGCAAGTTCTTTAAGTTTTGCTGGTTGGAAACCAGAGAAAACTTCAGTTGGTGTTTGAATGATAGGAGCAGCGTTGAAGCCTAGCTCTTTAACTTGTTCAATAAATTCAGGTTGTTCATCAAGATTGATTTCGCGATATGCGATTTTGTTACTATCTAAGAATCGTTTGGTCATTTTACATTGAACACAATTGTTTTTAGAATAAACGGTTACCATTCTGTAACTCCTCTTTCAAAATTTAATTACTTCTTAAGTATATCAGAAAAAAAATCTTTGTCAACGAAGAAAAACTAAATATTGTAGATTTTTTTTAGATGAGAGTTATCTGAACACAATATATAGTGATTGCAAAAAATAAAACCCATAAATAACAGCGTTTTCTAAATGTTAAAATTATAAAAAACTACATGATGTATTTTGATACATAAAATAGAAGATTTTCAGCAAGTTATCTGAAAGGAAAAAGAAGAAATCCCATAAAATACTTGAAAAAATTCCTAGAAGATGATATAATACCAAATTGTAAGGGTTATCAGATGTAACTCAAAAAGAAAACATTTAAAGGAGAGTCAAATTATGGCTTCTAAAGATTTCCACGTAGTGGCAGAAACAGGTATTCACGCACGTCCAGCAACATTGTTGGTACAAACTGCTAGCAAATTTGCTTCAGATATTACTCTTGAGTACAAAGGTAAATCAGTTAACCTTAAATCTATCATGGGTGTTATGAGCCTTGGTGTTGGTCAAGGTGCTGACGTTACAATCACTGCTGAAGGTGCAGACGCTGATGACGCTATCGCTGCTATCTCAGAAACAATGGAAAAAGAAGGATTGGCATAAGGATATGACAGAAATGCTTAAAGGAATCGCAGCATCTGATGGTGTTGCAGTTGCTAAAGCATATCTACTCGTTCAACCGGATTTATCATTCGAGACTATTACAGTCGAAGATACAAATGCAGAAGAGGCTCGTTTGGATGTTGCTCTTGAAGCTTCTCAAAACGAGCTTTCTCTTATCCGCGAGAAGGCTGTAGGTACGCTTGGTGAAGAAGCGGCGCAAGTATTTGACGCTCACTTGATGGTTCTTGCTGACCCTGAATTGATCGGTCAGATTAAAGAAACAATTCGTGCTAAGAAAGTAAATGCAGAAGCAGGTCTGAAAGAAGTTACAGACATGTTTATCACAATCTTTGAAGGCATGGAAGACAACCCATACATGCAGGAACGTGCAGCGGATATTCGCGACGTTACCAAACGTGTTTTGGCAAATCTTCTTGGCAAGAAACTGCCAAACCCAGCTTCAATCAATGAAGAAGTGATTGTGATTGCACATGACTTGACTCCGTCTGATACTGCTCAATTGGACAAAAACTTTGTAAAAGCTTTTGTAACAAACATTGGTGGACGTACAAGTCACTCAGCTATCATGGCTCGTACACTTGAAATTGCAGCTGTATTAGGTACAAACAACATCACTGAACTTGTAAAAGATGGTGACATTTTGGCTGTTTCAGGTATTTCAGGTGAAGTGGTTATCAACCCAAGTGAAGAACAAATTGCAGAATTCAAAGCAGCTGGTGAAGCTTACGCTAAACAAAAAGCTGAATGGGCTCTTTTGAAAGATGCTAAAACTGTTACTGCAGATGGTAAACACTTTGAGTTGGCAGCAAATATCGGTACACCTAAAGACGTTGAAGGTGTGAACGAAAATGGTGCTGAAGCTGTTGGTCTCTACCGTACAGAATTCTTGTACATGGATTCTCAAGATTTCCCAACGGAAGACGACCAATACGAAGCTTACAAAGCAGTTCTTGAAGGTATGAACGGTAAACCTGTTGTCGTTCGTACAATGGATATCGGTGGGGATAAAGAACTTCCTTACTTCGATCTTCCTAAAGAAATGAACCCATTCTTGGGCTACCGTGCTTTGCGTATCTCTATCTCAGAAACTGGTAACCAAATGTTCCGTACGCAATTGCGTGCATTGCTTCGTGCATCTGTTCACGGTAAATTGCGTATCATGTTCCCAATGGTTGCTTTGTTGAAAGAGTTCCGTACTGCTAAAGCTATTCTTGAAGAAGAAAAAGCAAAATTGGTTGCTGAAGGTGTCGCAGTTGCAGATGATATCCAAGTTGGTATCATGATTGAAATTCCTGCTGCAGCTATGCTTGCAGACCAATTTGCCAAAGAAGTTGATTTCTTCTCAATCGGTACAAACGACTTGATCCAATACACAATGGCTGCTGACCGTATGAACGAACAAGTTTCATACCTTTACCAACCATACAATCCATCAATCCTTCGCTTGATCAACAATGTTATCAAAGCAGCTCACGCTGAAGGTAAATGGGCTGGTATGTGTGGTGAGATGGCTGGGGACCAAACAGCTGTTCCACTTCTTGTCGGAATGGGCTTGGATGAGTTCTCTATGTCAGCTACATCTGTTCTTCGTACACGTAGCTTGATGAAGAAACTTGACACAGCTAAGATGCAAGAATACGCTAACCGTGCTCTTACTGAATGTTCAACAATGGAAGAAGTTCTTGAACTTTCTAAAGAATACGTTAACTTTGATTAAAAACATTAAAACCTTGTAGAACTAAACTACAAGGTTTTTTCTACTCTAATTTGAAAAGTCATCCTGTAAAATTTTCTAAAAATATGGTAAAATAGACAAAGGAAAAATACGGAGGCAACTATGCAAAACAGACCAATCATTATCGGAGTAACAGGAGGATCTGGTGGAGGAAAAACCAGTGTTTCTAAAGCAATCTTATCCCATTTCCCAAATGAAAAAATTGCCATGATTGAGCATGATTCCTACTATAAGGATCAATCTCATTTAACTTTTGAGGAGCGTATCAAAACCAATTATGACCATCCTTTTGCTTTTGATACTGACTTGATGATTGCGCAAATCAAAGAATTGTTGGCGGGGCGTCCTGTTGATATTCCTACTTATGATTATGCTGCCCATACAAGAAGCTCGAAAACCTATCGTCAAGAACCTCAAGACGTCTTTATTGTAGAAGGAATTTTGGTTTTGGAAGACAAACGTCTTCGTGATTTGATGGATATAAAGATTTTTGTGGACACTGATGATGATGTTCGTATCATCCGTCGTATTAAACGCGATATGGAAGAACGTGGTCGTAGCCTCGATAGTGTTATCGAGCAATACCTTAGCGTGGTTAAACCCATGTATCACCAATTTATAGAGCCAACTAAACGTTACGCTGACATTGTAATCCCTGAAGGTGTGACAAATACGGTTGCAATTGATTTGTTGACAACTAAGATAGAAAAAATCTTAGAAGAAGCACGGTTAACACAATGACAATAAAAAAAAGCCTGTATCAATATGATACAGGCTTTTTTTTATTGTTTAATTTTTTCTAGTCTTGGAACAATGAGAGCAGTTAAAACAGCCGAGATAATTAATTCTGCGATTGAATTTGTTGAGATAACAGTCGCTAATAGTTTTTGAATATTTCCATCAAAAACATTACCAAAGAGAAAGAAGATACCGCCTAAGACAAAAACTGTATTCGTGAGTGAACCAAGCGCACCTGCAAAGATGAGTCCAGCTCTTCCCTTTAGTAGTTTATAGACGAAATAAGGGGTCAAACCGATTAAGATACGAGGAACAATTGCGATAACAACTGAATAAAAGTTACCATTTGGTACAAATGGTGAGAAGAGATAGCTTGTTGGCAGGATTGTGAGAGTATTAACCGTTAGGCTAAGCATTCCCATCAGAAAACCTAAGGTTGCACCGATTCTTGGTCCGTAGATAATACTTGCAATAATTACTGGAATGTGAACGATAGTTGGTTTGATTGGAAAGGGAAGTACATTAAATAAAATTGAGCTTAGTAAATGAATAACAATCATAATAGCAAAAAAGATAGCGATTGGAGCAATATTAGAGCGTTTGTTCATGAATTTTATCCTTTATTTCTTGTAAAATAGTTTTGAGATCAGCGAGAGCACCACGACCTGTATCCCCACAGGCCAGTAGAGAATCTTTAGGAGAAATAATTGTGTAACCATAATCTTCTAAAGTTTTAAGATTAGCTTGGGTCGCAGGGTGGTCATACATCTTTGTGTTCATAGCTGGAGCCAATAGTTTAGGTACAAAGTGTGGCAAAGCAAGAGCAGTAGCAGTCACCATATTGTCAGCAAAACCGTGAGCTAATTTAGCGATTGTATTGGCTGTCGCAGGAACTACGATAAATAAATCTGTTTCTTTTCCTATTTGAATGTGATTCACTTGATCTGGAAAAGGTTCGTGCATGACATCGAGATGTACAGTATTTTGAGATAGTACTTGTAAAGTTAATGGCTGAATGAATTCTGTTGCTGACTGAGTCATAAGAACAGTAACAGAATGCCCCTGTTTTTTTAAAGAACTAACTAGGTCAACTGTCTTGTATGCAGCAATAGATCCGGTAATAGCGAGTGTAATACGGGCCATAAAATTCCTTTCTTTTAGTCATAACTTTTGATTTTCTCGAGGAGTAAATCAGCAATTTCATGTTTACTCATAGCAGTTTGGAAAGAATTTTTTTCAACTAAGTAAGCCTTATGTTGCTCGCTACTAATCTGAGTAAGGTCGTTTGCGACAATTAAATCAGCCTGGTTCTTTTCAAGACTTTCCCGAGCAATTTGAATCAGATGTTCCTGGCTGACATCAACCAGTAATTTAAATCCAATCAGGTGAATGTTAGGATTCCATTCTTTAACAAGAGATATGATTTTTGGATTCTTCTTAAGAAATAGAACCTGAACGTCTTCCTTAGATGAGATTTTTGTTTCCTGATTTTTCATATCTAAAAACTCTGTTAAATCTTGACTAGCTTCAACCTCATTAAAACCAGCCATATAGACAGGAGTGTAATCCGATACAGCCATAGAATGGATTAAGACCTGGTAATCCGTAACCTTATCTTTTATGACTTGCAGCAAATCAGCAGTATTTTTAATTTCGATGATGGTCAAGTTTGGCTGACTTACTGGCTTAACTGCTTGAAGAGTGGTAATCAAACAAACTTCATGACCAGCCTTTAGAAGAGTTTCGGTGATAATTTTTCCAAGTTTACCGGAAGAGTGATTGGTAATAGAACGAACTCTATCAATTTTTTCACTTGTACCACCAGAAGTAACTAAAATTTTCATAGAACTATTGTACAAAAAAATGAGCATTAAGTAAAATGAAAGCGATGTAACAAGGGCCAAAAATAGGATGTTAATCCATAGTTAAAATCTATAAAGGCATATAAAAATTTAAATAGATATAAAGAAAGTCTGTTATTTAGCGATATTCACGAACGTTACCAATCATAATGACTGTTAAAAATCTTGTTTTATGATATAATGAATTAACACATTAGAGGCTAGAGGAGTTTTTTATGAAAACAGATATTGAAATTGCACAGAGTATTGAGTTAAAACCGATCGTTGATGTTGTTGAGAAACTCGGTATTTCATACGATGATTTGGAGTTGTATGGAAAGTACAAGGCTAAACTAAGCTTTGATAAAATTCGTGAAGTTGAAACCAATCCAGTTGGTAAGTTGATTCTTGTTACAGCTATCAACCCAACACCTGCTGGTGAAGGAAAGTCAACCATTACCATTGGTCTTGCTGATGCTTTGAACAAGATTGGTAAGAAAACTATGATTGCCATCCGCGAACCTTCTCTTGGCCCTGTTATGGGGATTAAAGGTGGAGCTGCTGGGGGTGGTTATGCCCAAGTGTTACCAATGGAAGATATCAACCTTCACTTTACTGGTGATATGCACGCTATCACAACTGCAAACAATGCTCTCTCTGCCTTGATTGACAATCACTTGCACCAAGGAAATGATCTAGGAATCGATCAACGTCGTATTCTCTGGAAACGTGTTGTTGACTTGAATGACCGTGCTCTTCGTCACGTAACTGTTGGTCTTGGTGGTCCACTTAATGGAATTCCACGTGAAGATGGTTTTGATATCACAGTTGCTTCAGAGATCATGGCTATCCTTTGCTTGGCAACTGATATTGAAGATTTGAAACGTCGTTTGGCTAATATCGTCATCGGCTACCGTTATGACCGCACACCAGTTTCAGTTGGTGATTTACAGGTTGAGGGTGCCTTGGCATTGATTTTGAAAGATGCTATTAAACCCAACTTGGTTCAAACAATCTATGGTACACCTGCATTCGTACACGGTGGCCCATTTGCCAATATTGCTCACGGATGTAACTCTGTATTGGCTACAAAAACAGCTCTTCGTTTAGCTGATTATACTGTAACAGAAGCTGGCTTTGGTGCAGACCTTGGTGCAGAGAAGTTCCTGGATATCAAGACTCCAAACTTGCCAACAGCCCCAAGTGCAGTAGTCATTGTAGCGACTCTTCGTGCCCTTAAAATGAATGGTGGAGTTGCTAAAGATGCTCTGACAGAGGAAAATGTGGAAGCAGTACGTGCTGGATTTGCAAACTTGAAACGCCACGTTGAGAATATCCGTAAGTTCGGTATTCCAGCGGTTGTTGCTATCAATGAATTTGTTTCTGATACAGAAGCGGAAATCGCAGCCTTGAAAGAACTATGTGCTTCAATCGATGTACCAGTCGAATTAGCGAGCGTATGGGCCGATGGAGCTGAAGGAGGAGTTTCTCTAGCTGAAACTCTCGTAAAAACAATCGACGAAAACCCAGCAAACTACACACGTCTCTATGACAACGACCTTTCTGTTCAAGAAAAAATTGAAAAGATTGTGACTGAAATATACCGTGGTAGCAAAGTAAACTTCGAGAAGAAAGCTCAAACTCAAATCGCACAAATTGTACAAAATGGTTGGGATAAATTGCCAATCTGTATGGCTAAAACTCAATACAGTTTCTCAGATAACCCTAACGCTCTTGGAGCACCTGAAAACTTTGAAATTACTATTCGTGAATTGGTACCAAAACTTGGTGCAGGCTTCATCGTTGCTCTTACTGGTGATGTTATGACTATGCCTGGTCTTCCTAAACGACCAGCGGCCCTCAATATGGATGTTGAAAGCGATGGTACTGTCCTTGGTTTATTCTAAATAAACAGAAAAAGAGACAACCTTATAATTGAGGTTGTCTTTTGTGTTCTTAAAACTCCTAGAAAAATTCTAGGAGTTTAATGTTTATTTCATAGTTGGGAAAAGAAGTACGTCACGGATAGTAGTTGTATCAGTAAGTAACATGCAGAGACGGTCGATACCGATTCCCAAACCACCCGTTGGTGGCATACCATATTCAAGGGCTTCAATGTAGTCATAGTCGATACCAGTCGCTTCATCGTCACCAAGTTCTTTTGCTTTAGCTTGGGCTTCAAATCGGCTAAGCTGATCGATTGGATCGTTGAGCTCAGTGAAAGCATTTCCGTATTCTTTGGTCATGATAAAGAGTTCGAAACGGTCAGTAAAGCGTTCGTCTTCAGGGTTCTTCTTAGCAAGTGGAGATACTGCTACTGGATGTCCATAGACAAAGGTTGGTTGAATCAATGTTTCTTCAACAAATTCTTCAAAGAAAGCATTGATAATGTGACCTACTTCAGTATAGTGTTTCTCAACTGGAACTTTCTTGTCAGCAGCGATGGCTTTAGCTTCTTCGAAGGTCATGTCTTGCCAGAAATCTACCCCTGTAATTTCCTTTATGGCATCCACCATGTGTACACGTTTAAATGGTTCGTTAAGTTTTATCTCAGTTCCTTGATAGATAACTGGAGCGTCGCCTTTAACAGCTTTTGCAACGTGTTGAATAATGCCTTCAGTCAAGTCCATGATATCTTGGAAGTCTGCATAAGCTTGGTAAACCTCGATAGAAGTGAACTCAGGGTTGTGTGTAGCATCCATACCTTCGTTACGGAAGATACGACCAATCTCATAGACGCGTTCCATACCACCGACGATAAGTCGTTTTAAGTGAAGCTCAGTCGCGATACGAAGCACCATGTCAATGTTTTGTGCATTGTGGTGAGTGATAAACGGACGAGCAGCAGCACCACCAGCTTCATTGTGAAGAACAGGTGTTTCAACTTCTAGGAAACCTTTTTGATCAAGATAACGACGAATTTCAGAGATGATTTTTGAGCGAGTAACAAAGCGTTCAAAGCTTTCACGGTTTGAAATCAAATCAAGGTAACGTTTACGGTAAATAGTTTCAACGTCTGTTAAACCGTGGAATTTTTCTGGAAGCGGACGAAGGGCTTTAGACAAGTGAGTGATGTGTGTAGCCTTAATTGAGAGCTCTCCCATATCAGTACGCATAACTTCACCTTCGACCCCAAGGAAGTCTCCTAGGTCAGCCTTTTTGAAGATTTCGTAGTTTTCTTCACCAACTTCATCTTTACGAACGTAGATTTGGATTTGACCTTCACGGTCTTGAAGGTGAGCAAAACCAACTTTCCCTTTTCCACGTTTTGTTACTAAACGCCCAGCGATAGTAGCAGTTTCATTTAGTTCGTGTAGTTGTTCTTTATCTAGCTCAGCAAATTTATCTTTTAGTTCTTGAGAGTTGGCAGTACGTTCAAAACGTTTACCGAAAGGATCAATTCCTTGTTCACGAAGCGCAGCCATTTTTTCGCGGCGAACGATCTGTTGGTCATTCAATTCTTCCATGTGTTCTATTGACATGAGTTCCTCCTAATTTTAATCGAAATTTGAAATAATAAATTAATTTTTCACGATACTCCATTTTATCATAAATAGTCAAGAAATTCACGGATATTCTATAAAAACTGAAAAGAACTTGATTGTTAATATCAAGTTCTATATTTTTTGATAAGAAGTATCGTTCCAAGTCTTTAGAGTAAATGTTTCAAAGTCATCAGTTTCTATAATTGTTAGACTTGCATTAGCCAAACCTCCGTCTTTACGAAGCAGAGCTTCCTGATAGCCTATAAGCGTTCGAAGACTTGCAGTAAGGTTTGCTCCATGACCAACAAGTAATAGGTGTTCTGCCTTAGAGTTTTTTAAGGATTTGATAAATTGGATGGTGCGCTGAGTTGTAGTGTAGAGTGATTCGGCTTCAAACATGCGTGTATCAAACTTAGCTAAGTTTGTTTTAAAAGCTTGAATTTGCTGAGGGTAGATAGCATTTAAAGTCGCAATTTTTAGACCTTCCAGTTTACCGAGGTGCCATTCTCTGAGTTCAGGAACACTTTCTAAAGGACATGGATTTGTCAGCTGACTTTGGATAATTTCAGCTGATTTTACTGCTCTTGGTAAATCACTCGAATAGATCTTGTCAAAAGGGATATCTTTAAGATATTGACCGAGTTCCTCTAAGGTATCAATGGATTCAGGAAGAAGTGGTGAATCTCCGCCAGCCCCTTGAAAACGACCTTCTAGATTCCAGACTGTTCGACCGTGACGGACAAAGTAAAGTTTCATGAGTTACTTTCCTCCAAGATATCGACAAATCTAGCTTTTACAAAGTTTGCCAGATCTTTAGGTGCGATGATGATACTGTGTCCGAGCTCGCCAGCAGAGACAATCAATTTTTCCAATTCTAAGGCTGTTTCATCAATAAAAATAGGGTAGTTGTGTTTTTGACGGATACCTACAGGGTTATTAGCTCCATGGATATATCCAGTCGTTTTTTCTAAATCCTTTTGAGGAATCATGGCCACTTTTTTATTTCCAGAAATCTTTGCTAATTTCTTTTCAGAAAGGTGTTCGGTGATAGGGACAATTCCTATTACCGGACCAGTTTTATCACCCAATAATGCTAAGGTCTTAAAGATATGATTTCTATTATAACCAGAAGGAAGTTCTCCTTCTAAAGCATTGATTTGAATGCCTTGATGGTCAACACCTGCCTTAGTTAAAATTTGCTCAACTAAGGTCTTTTTTACTTTAACTTTCTTAGCCATTATTTGTATTTATCCTCCAACTGACTCATCCAAATACCTAACCAAATGCCAAGAGCGAAAAAGAAGGCAACAATCACATAAGACACAAGAGATAAACCACTGTAGTTAATGCTTTCAGCATTACCCGCATTTGGAATCAATATCAAGAGTGTACTTGAAAGAACGATTGCAATGATGAAGTGATAAACACGAGAGTGATACTCTCGAAGAGCGTAGTCCATCAATTTTGAAAAAATAATAAGAGTAGCAGCAGCTCCAATTCCAATCGGAAGGAAGGTACCAAATAAATCAAAAGTTTTAAATCCAGTTAACATCGGGGTATAGAGACCTAAAATCAAGAGAAGATTTGAGGGACTTAATCCTGGAACTAAAATACCTAGGGCAAGAAGAGCACCAGCTAGGATAAAACTTGTGAAACTTGCGTTTAGTGAACCAACTACAAAGTTTAAAGCGTAAAGACCAATTCCAGAAACAATAAAGGTCACCCAAAACCAGATAAGATCGACTTTGTCTCTTTCTGAATCTTGTGTAGCCTCTTTTACAAGACTTGGGACTGTACCAATAATAGCACCCGCAAAACTCCATAAAACATAAACTTGATAATGCTCTAGTAAGTACTCAATTGGATAAGAAAATAGCCCAATACCTAGTAACATACCGATAGCAACAGGTAAGAAATAAAGAATATCTTCTTTTAGGTTTTTAAATGGATGGGCAAGAAAACGAATCATTCTCTCATAGATACCCAAAATAGCTGCCAAGACTCCACCAGAAATACCAGGCAAGATAAATCCTAGTGCAATAACAATTCCTTTAATCATTTTTGAAATCCAAGATAACATAAACTCTCTCCATATTTATTCTCTAAAATTCTCTTCTTGTATTATATCACAAAGTAAGAGAAATAAAAAAAGCAAGCAGAAGTAATATCTTGCTTGCTGAATGAAATTAAGGTTTTAAAAATAGTTTTCTAAACGTCTCTTCCTTATCTTTTGACAAAGAAATAAGATTTAAGTCTAGATGGTGTTCAAATCCAACCAGTTTACCCTTTGAGGTGTATTGATGAAGATCAAAGTCAAGGTCTGTATTTGGTGAACTTTCAAAGTAGCCCGAATCAGGTCCGTAGGAAGGAATCCAAATAGCTGAAAACTTATCTGTGCTGATGCTATGCTCTTCCATGAAGTAAACTCCGATGTAAATACCGATGTTTTTAGCACCTAGAGATTCTAGTTTAGCACGGAAAGCTTCAACCCCTTTATTCATGTCTGACATGGTTTTTTCTTCGACATCTAACCAATAGTAACTTGGATTGTATGGGGAAGCTGAATTGTAGAATGCTTCAGCAGCCTTTTCCATATCCTCTACACTTTTTCCAGATACATATGCATATACAGCAACTGGAACATTTCTCTTTTGAAACTCAGCGATATGACTTTTATAAGCTTTATCTGTTCCATTCGTATAAGATGCATCGTTCTCAGTAGTAATCTGGTTTCCTCCGTGGACTCGAACAATAGCACCAGAGATATTTTTAGATAAAATATCATAGTTAATCTCTGACGGTCGTTGCCAACCAGAGATATCGATGATAGGCTTATCCAAGTTATGTAGAGCTTGTGTTTCTATTTGAACTGGATTTTGTTTGGTTTTTACAGGATGTTCTTCGAATCGTGGACGATTGAGAATCAAGAGTCCTATAAAAGCAGCAAATATAATAACTATAAAAGCTGGACGAATTTTTTTCTCATACTCCTATAGTTTATCGTAATTTGTGAAAAAAATCAAAAAATTTACTCAAAACGGAGTAGTGACAGTCATTAGCGTTATGTTGAGGTTAACAAATTTGTGTATCGTGAAGTAAATTGTGGTATAATAATAAAGAATTTCTATAGAAAAGAGAAAAATATGACAAATTATGCAATTATTTTAGCAGCGGGTAAAGGTACCCGTATGAAATCAGATCTACCTAAAGTTATGCACAAGGTTGCAGGAATTTCAATGCTTGAGCATGTTTTTCGTAGCGTGGGCGCAATTAATCCCGAAAAAACAGTTACTGTAATCGGGCATAAGGCTGAACTTGTAGAGCAAGTTTTAGCAGGACAGACTGATTTTGTGAGACAAACTGAGCAATTAGGTACTGGTCATGCGGTTATGATGGCCGAACCAATTCTTGAGGGTCTTTCTGGACAAACATTGGTTATTGCAGGTGATACACCATTAATCACGGGTGAAAGTTTGAAAAACTTGATTGATTTTCATGTGAATCACAAGAACGTAGCCACTATCCTTACCGCAGAAGCTGAAGATCCATTTGGTTATGGACGTATTGTTCGCAATGATAATGCTGAAGTACTAAGAATTGTTGAACAAAAAGATGCGACTGATTTTGAAAAGCAAATCAAAGAAATCAATACAGGAACTTATGTTTTTGATAATGCTCGTCTCTTTGAAGCTCTTAAAAACATCAATACCAACAACGCTCAAGGCGAATACTATATTACAGACGTGATTGGTATTTTCCGTGAAGCTGGTGAAAAAGTCGGAGCCTATACTCTTAAAGACTTTGATGAAAGCCTCGGGGTCAATGACCGTGTAGCACTTTCTACAGCAGAAGCTGTTATGCGTCGTCGTATTAACCAAGCTCACATGGTTAATGGCGTTAGTTTTGTAAATCCAGAAGCGACTTATATTGATATTGATGTTGAAATTGCTCCAGATGTACAAATTGAAGCTAATGTAACCCTCAAAGGTTCTAGTAAGATTGGTGCTGAGACTATTTTGACGAATGGAACTTATATTGTCGATAGTACTATCGGTTCAGGTGCAGTGATTACCAACTCTATGATTGAGGAGAGCACAGTTGCTGATGGTGTTACAGTCGGACCTTACGCTCATATTCGTCCAGGTTCTAGCCTAGCAAAAGATGTTCATATTGGAAACTTTGTTGAGGTGAAAGGTTCTAGCATTGGAGAAAATACAAAAGCTGGTCATTTGACATACATTGGTAACTGTGAAGTTGGCAGTGACGTCAACTTTGGTGCTGGTACTATAACAGTGAACTATGATGGGAAAAATAAATTCAAGACAGTCATTGGCAACAATGTCTTTGTTGGTTCTAATTCAACCATCATTGCTCCTGTTGAACTAGGAGATAACTCTCTTGTTGGCGCAGGTTCAACCATTACTAAAGACGTGCCTGCTGATGCAATTGCCATCGGTCGTGGCCGCCAAGTTAACAAAGACGAATATGCAACTCATCTCCCTCACCA
The DNA here is from genome assembly GCF_964243025.1 of Streptococcus infantis. Lineage (GTDB taxonomy): Bacteria > Bacillota > Bacilli > Lactobacillales > Streptococcaceae > Streptococcus > Streptococcus infantis_N. The sequence continues at coordinate 300,062 of NZ_CAXTDJ010000001.1, read as the reverse complement.
TCCTAAAAACAAATAGGAGCTAACCATGGAATTTGAAGAGAAAACACTCAGCCGTAGAGAAATCTATAAAGGTCCTATTTTCCAATTGGTACAAGACCAGGTTGAACTTCCTAATGGAAAAGGAACAGCTCAACGTGATTTGATTTTCCATAATGGTGCAGTATGTGTTCTTGCAGTTACTCCAGAAAATAAGATTGTTCTAGTCAAGCAATATCGCAAGGCGATTGAAAAAGTTTCTGTTGAAATTCCTGCAGGAAAACTAGAAATTGGAGAAAATGCTGATCCTGAAGCGGCAGCTCTTCGCGAATTGGAAGAAGAAGCTGCCTACACTGGAAAACTAACTCTTTTGTATGATTTCTATTCTGCTATTGGTTTCTGTAATGAGCGATTAAAACTTTATTTGGCAAGTGATTTGACAAAGGTTAAAAATCCACGTCCACAGGATGAAGATGAAACTTTGGAGTTACTTGAAGTTAGTCTTGAAGAAGCTAAACAACTGATCCAGTCTGGTGATATCTGTGATGCCAAGACTATCATGGCTATCCAGTACTGGGAATTACAAGAAAAATAGGGGAGGAACCTATGGGAAAACCTTTATTAACAGACGAAATAATCGAGCGTGCAAATCGTGGTGAAGATATCTCTGGTCCTACTTTAGTAGACGATCAAGAAACAAAGATATTATCGACTTCATCTCAACATTATAGAGCTTCACGTTCAAGTGACCATGGTTTTAGTCAAGATACCCTAACGATTGATGTTGAACCACAAATCCATAAAAGTCGTCGAATTGAAAATACTAAGAGAAATGTTTTTAACTCAAAACTGAATAAGATTCTATTTGCTGTTATTCTTCTCTTGATTTTGCTAGTTTTAGCAATGAGATTTATTTAAGGGGAATGTCATGAAAATTGGAATTATAGCAGCTATGCCAGAAGAGCTAGTTTTTCTGATTCAACATTTAGAAAACGCTCAAGAAGAGACGGTATTAGGAAATAAGTATCATACGGGTATAATTGGGTCAGTCGAGCTTGTCTTGGTCGAGAGTGGAATTGGTAAAGTCATGTCTGCTATGAGTGTAGCAATCCTAGCTAACCACTTTAAAGTAGATGCTGTTATCAACACTGGTTCAGCTGGAGCTTTGGCAGAAGGAATCGAAGTTGGAGATGTAGTGATTGCTGATAATCTAGCTTATCATGATGTTGATGTGACTGCTTTTGGTTATGAATACGGTCAGATGGCCCAACAACCACTCTATTTCGAAACTGACAAGAAGTTTGTCAATTTGATTCAAGAGAGTTTGTCTAAACTTAACCAAAAATGGCATCTAGGTTTGATTGCGACCGGTGATAGTTTTATTGCGGGTGAAGATAAGATTAAAGCTATAAAAGAACATTTTCCTCAGGTGCTTGCGGTTGAGATGGAAGGAGCGGCTATCGCTCAAGCAGCTCACGCGCTTAATCTACCTTTCTTAGTTGTTCGTGCCATGAGTGATAATGCTAACCACGAAGCTTCTATTTCATTTGATGAATTTATCGTAGAAGCAGGACGCAGATCGGCTCAAGCCTTGTTGACACTTTTACAATCTATTCATGATTAATATAAAAAGAACACTTGTTAGTGTTCTTTTTTTAGGAAAAAAGGAAGCCTGTCTCTGATAGAGTTATTTTCAGTCTTTTTTGATATAATAGAAACATTGATTTGTAGAATAGGAAGAGAAAATGAACCCTTTATTAAACGGTATGAATAACCGACAAGCTGAAGCGGTCCAAACAACAGAAGGTCCACTGCTGATCATGGCGGGGGCTGGTTCTGGTAAGACACGAGTTTTGACCCATCGTATTGCCTACTTAATTGATGAAAAGATGGTTAATCCCTGGAATATTTTAGCCATTACCTTTACCAATAAGGCTGCTCGTGAAATGAAAGAACGTGCCTATGGGCTCAATCCAGCTACACAGGACTGTTTGATAGCGACCTTTCACTCTATGTGCGTTCGTATCCTACGTCGTGATGCGGATCATATTGGTTACAATCGTAACTTTACCATTATCGATCCAGGTGAGCAGCGTACACTGATGAAACGCATTCTCAAGCAATTAAACTTGGATCCTAAAAAGTGGAATGAACGCTCTATTTTAGGGACCATTTCTAATGCTAAGAATGATCTGATTGACGATGTTGCTTATGCTGCACAAGCAGGAGATTTATATACAAATATTGTCGCTAAGTGTTATGAGGCCTATCAAAAGGAACTCCGTCAATCTGAGTCAGTTGACTTTGATGATTTGATTATGTTGACCTTGCGTCTCTTTGATCAAAATCCTGATGTCTTAACTTACTATCAGCAAAAGTTCCAATATATCCATGTCGATGAGTACCAAGATACCAACCATGCCCAGTATCAACTCGTCAAACTGTTGGCTTCTCGCTTTAAAAATATCTGTGTTGTTGGGGATGCAGACCAGTCTATCTACGGATGGCGTGGTGCTGATATGCAGAATATCTTGGATTTTGAGAAGGATTATCCTCAAGCCAAGGTTGTCTTATTGGAGGAAAACTATCGCTCAACCAAAACCATTCTCCAAGCAGCTAATGACGTTATTAAAAACAATAAAAATCGCCGTCCTAAGAATCTATGGACTCAAAATGCGGATGGGGAACAAATTGTCTACTATCGTGCCAATGACGAACAAGATGAGGCTGTTTTTGTAGCCAAAACCATCGATGAACTTGGTCGAAGTCAAAACTTCCTACATAAAGACTTTGCAGTCCTTTACCGTACCAATGCCCAGTCACGTACTATTGAGGAAGCTCTGCTCAAGTCTAATATTCCTTATACCATGGTTGGTGGAACGAAATTCTACAGCCGTAAGGAAATTCGTGATATCATTGCTTATCTCAATCTCATTGCCAACCTAAGTGATAATATCAGTTTTGAGCGTATCATCAATGAACCAAAGCGTGGAATTGGCCCAGGTACTGTTGAGAAGATTCGTGATTTTGCTAATTTGCAAGAAATGTCCATGCTGGATGCTTCAGCCAATATCATGTTATCAGGAATTAAGGGTAAGGCAGCCCAGTCGATCTGGGACTTTGCCAATATGATTCTGGATTTGAGGGAGAAACTGGACCAATTAACCATTACAGAGTTGGTTGAGGCTGTCCTTGCAAAAACAGGTTACGTCGATATTCTAAATGCACAAGCAACATTGGAGAGTAAAGCTCGGGTCGAAAATATCGAGGAATTCTTATCTGTTACCAAAAACTTCGATGACAATCCTGAAAGTCAAGAAGAGGAAACAGGACTAGATAAACTCAGTCGTTTCTTAAATGACCTTGCCTTGATTGCAGATACTGACTCTGGTAGTCAGGAGACGTCAGAAGTAACCTTAATGACCTTACACGCTGCCAAAGGACTTGAATTCCCAGTTGTCTTTATTATCGGTATGGAGGAGAATGTCTTTCCTCTTAGTCGTGCCTCTGAAGATCCAGATGAGTTAGAAGAAGAACGTCGTTTGGCCTATGTAGGAATCACACGCGCCGAGAAAATTCTCTATCTAACCAACGCCAACTCTCGCTTGCTTTTCGGACGTACAAGTTACAATCGTCCGACCCGTTTTATCAACGAGATTAGTTCAGATTTGTTGACCTATCAAGGTTTGTCTCGTCCAGCTAATACAAGTTTTAAAGCATCTTACAGTAGTGGTAGTACTACATTTGGTCAAGGAATGAGTCTGGCACAGGCACTTCAAGAACGAAAACGGAATACTGCGCCTACATCTATCCAATCAAGTGGTTTACCATTTGGACAATTTGCATCTACTAGTAAATCGTCTTCCAGTCAAACTAGCTGGTCTATCGGTGATATTGCCCTTCATAAAAAATGGGGTGAAGGGACTGTCCTTGAAGTATCAGGTAGTGGAGCTACCCAGGAACTAAAAATCAACTTCCCAGAAGTCGGTTTGAAAAAACTTTTGGCTAGTGTAGCACCGATTGAGAAGAAGTAAGTTATCTAAATGAATAAGATTCCCTTATCACAAGATTGTGATAGTTTACAAGTTTTTAACAAATAGCTTTTTAAACTTCACTATCTTAAAAAATAGTGTATAATTGAGACTGTTTTTGAAAGGAGAAAAAATGACTGAAAAACAAATGAAAACTTTAGGTTGGATTGCAACCTTTATGTCTGTAATGATGTATGTCTCTTATATTCCTCAAATTATGAATAACCTTGCTGGTCAAAAAGGGAATTTTATCCAACCAGCAGTAGCTGCACTTAACTGCAGTCTTTGGGTTTACTACGGTCTCTTTAAAAAAGAACGTGATATTCCTTTGGCAGCAGCTAATGCACCAGGTATCGTTTTTGGACTTATTACCGCATTGACAGCTTTAATTTAATATAGCTAATGAACTCTTCTTCGTATTTAACCATGAAGGAGAGTTTTTCTTTATCCGAAATTCCTAAAAAAACATGATATAATACTATTAGAAAGGTTGGTGTTTATGGCTAGAATACTTATCGTTGAAGATAATAATGAGATTCAAGAAATTTTGAGAACTCTTCTTTCTGAGGAGCATGAGGTGATTCAGGCTTTTTCTGGTACTGAAGGAATGATACGATTTGAACAAGGTGACATTGATCTAATCTTGTTAGATATTATGCTTCCAGGAAAAAATGGCGATCAGGTTTTAAAAGCCATTAGACACGATAGTTCAGTTCCTGTCATCATGCTAACTGCCCTAAGCGATAAAAAGCTCATCAGCCAATATCTCTTAGATGGTGCTAATGATTATATTGTAAAGCCTTTTGATTTGGATGAAGTTTTTGCTAGGGTTACGGTACAATTACGTCAAAAAAGTGACAGGCAAGCAGCTGAAATCGAACATCCTGACAAATTGATTCAACAGTTAAAAAATATTCAATTTGATGCAGATAGTTTTGAAATCAAAAATAGCCAGGAAACTATTCGCCTAGCTAAGAAAGAATGCTTGATTCTCCAAACCTTGCTGAGACATCCTAAGAAAATTTTCACGAAAGAAGAACTCTATGAATTGGTCTGGGAGGATACTTATTTACCAGGCGACAATACTCTCAACACTCATTTAAGTAATCTCCGTAAAAAATTAAGCCAACTAGATCCAGAGCAAGAGTATATTGAAACTATCTGGGGAGTTGGTGTTCGGTTAAAAGGAGATGAGCAATGATCTATATTTTACTTTCTTTGCTACTGCTGGTTATTATCCTATTGACGATAGGGTTGATTCGCTATCATCTAGCACTCGTAAACTTGAGCCAACAAATTGAGGACAAGATTCTGACTGGAAGTATGAAGAGAATCGGAGTGTCAACTTTCTCCAAGGATTTTTTACATCTTTACCAGCAAATCAATCATCTCTTTCAAGAAGTTGAGCAGTCACGCTTGATTATGAAGCGAGAGAAGCAGACTTTAGACATGGCTATTAGCAATATTGCACACGATATTCGAACACCTTTAACGATTGCGTCAGGTTATACTCAGCAATTGCTTAAAACAGAAAATCCTGAGTCTGAGAGTTTGAAAAAAATTTCCCATCATCTCAATCAAGTTTCAAAACGGCTAGAGGCTCTTTTGGACTATCGTCGGTTAATGGAAGGAGCAGTTAAACCTGACTTATCTGAGTTAGAAATCTCGACATTTATGACACAAAAATTACTAACCTATTATGATTCTTTTCAGACGGCAAAGATTGACCTAGATTTACAAATTGAACCTGGTTTGTATTTACTGACAGACTCGGATTTATTAGAGCGTATCTTGCAAAATCTCATTGGCAATGTTCTAAAACATGGTAAGGATGAAGCGAGATTTTCTCTGAAGGAAGTGGACAATCATATCTGTTTGGAAATTGCTAATCTGGTTAAACAACCGATTCGTAAAATTGAAAATCTCAGTCAACGATTTTACTCTGAAAACCTCTCAGATACAGAAGAATCCTCTGGTTTAGGTCTTTATATTACAGAAGAATTATCCCATCTACTTGGTGCAGAACTACAACTAAGTACAGATGGTTCTTGGTTTGCAGTTAGAGTTCTCTTTTAAAGCAAAGAACCTCCTCTTTTTGAATAGAGGAGGTTGTTTTTATAGGCTTTTCTTCTTGAAAATTATCAGTCCACTGAAAGAGAAGAAAAGTATGACCGTTACGCAAACCGTTATGGTATAGAGAATAGCTTGACTATTAGTAGTCATGGCATAGGCAACATTCAAGGATAAATAGCGTAAAATCTCGATATCTGGAAAGATAAGCATCGGCGTTGAAAGCAAGGTAGAGCTGATTAAATAGCCAATGAAAACAGCCAAATAAGAATGAGTCACATAGAGAATGAAGGAAACAATAGATAGCCAAGCTAGAAGGCAGAGAAATTGAAGAGAAATTGTTAGAAGGAGATTGCCAATAAATCCTTCTGGCATCGTACCAAGACCGTTTAGGATAGTCGCTGGTACGAAAGCAATAACTAGGCTAACAAGAATTTGCATTAGAGCGATACTTGCTAATACTACAAATTTAGCTAGGAAGAATTCTGTGCGAGAAACACCCACTGTCAAACTGTTTTTATAGAGTTTTCCGATAAGATCAACTCCTAGAACTAAGCAAGCAAGGATAATACAGAGGAAAACCAGGTTTGAGCTATTGCTAGAGGTGTTAATAAGGGCTTGTATACCATCCCATCCCTTGCTAGGTAGTTCGCTTTCCACGTTTGTACTTGTACTGACCGATATGAACTTGCCTGTAGCTCCGAAAGTAGCTCCCATTAACATGAGTGCAAAGAGAACGAGCTCTGTAATCCAAAAACCTTTGGAACGGAAAAGACGGTAAAAGTCTGCTTGAATTGTATGTATCATGGTTTTCCTCCTATTTTACTAATTGTGTGAAGTATTCTTCAAGATTTTGACGAGCATAGTAAATCTCATCCACGTCAACATCTGCTAGAGTAAGTTCTTTGAGAATGCGTTTGACATCTTGTTCATGACTAAAAATATGAATCTCATTATCTGAATTAACAACTTTAAATTCAAGATGCACTTTGTCTTTTAAGATTTGACTAGCTTTTTCTTTGTCACTTGTTTTTAGAACGATATAGTCTTCATTAAGTGTCTCAAATTCGGCCTTACTGATTTCTCGAATGATTTTCCCTTGGTCTAAAATTCCAAAACGATTGGCAACCAGATAGAGTTCTGACAAGATATGACTAGAGATGAGAATTGTTATTCCTAATTCTTGATTCAGACGTTGAATCATTTGACGAAATTCTTGAATACCGATTGGGTCAAGTCCATTGATAGGTTCATCAAGGATGAGAAAGTCTGGTTTTGATAGGAGGGCAATAGCAATGCCTAGGCGTTGTTTCATTCCAAGAGAGAAATCTCGAAAAACTTTTCTACCTGTATCTGTTAACCCCACATACTTTAATGTTTCCTGAATGACTTGATCAGCATTTGGGATATGTCGAATAGTACAATAATATCTTAGATTTTGATAGGCTGTTAAATGATTGTGAGCTACTGGGGATTCAATGACTGAACCTACTCGAGATAGGGCTTTTGTGCACTCCTTATACCCTTGACTAGAAAAGAGGGAAATAGTTCCATGGTCAGCAGATAATAATTGGGTAATGATTTTAATCAGAGTTGTTTTACCAGCACCATTTTTTCCGATAAGTCCATAGACATCTCCTTCTTTAACTGAGAGACTTAGATCTTGTAAAATGGGTTGTTTGCCAAATTGTTTGGACAAGCCATGGATTTCGAGGACTGTTTTCATAGTTTTCTCCTTTAACCTTTAATACTCAATGAAAAACAAAGAGCAAACTAGGAAGCGAGCCGCAGGCTGTACTTGAGTACGGCAAGGCGAAGCTGACGTGGTTTGAATTTGATTTTCGAAGAGTATAAGATGTTTTATTTTTATAACTCTAGTATAAAGCATAGATATCAAAGAATCGTCAAGCATTTCTAAAGAGTTTCTAAAGTTTTTAAATTTTAAAAAAATAAAAGCCCAGTTGGCTAGAAATACTAGTTGACTGGGCTTATTTTCTATAAAATATATTTTTCAATAGCGCGTGCAACACCATTTTCTTCATTGCTGGCAGTTACGGCATCAGCGAGAGATTTTACGTGGTCGCTGGCATTTTCCATGGCAATACCCAGCCCAGCAAACTCTAACATCTCAATGTCGTTATTGGCATCACCCATAGCCATGATTTCAGAAGGTTGGATATCTAAAATCTCAGCCAAACGAGAAAGAGCAGAAGCCTTGTTTGTACCGAGTGGCATTGCTTCATAAATAACTGGTTGAGATCGAACACCGCTAAATCTCTGACAAAGTTCATCAGCAAATCGTTGTTCAAAGTCATCTGTCTGTTCTTTTGTCCCTAAAAACATTCCCTGGAACATACGATATTTACCACTAGTAGCTTCTTCAAGTGAGATTTCAGTCAGGTCAGAAAAGACAAGTGTAGCATCATATTCAACGATAGGATTTGGTTTACCTCCGAGTACGAAGTAGTGTTCCTCATCAAAGAGAGTCAACTGAACCTCACTCTTTTCAGCCAGGTCATTCAGGTATTCGATGTCTGATTTGATAAGTTCCCGCCAGTCAACAAGGCTCCAGTCACTGGTTTGGTGGGTAGAACAACCATTATTGACAATAACGTATTCATTTTGCAAATCAAGACCGAGTTTCTTGTAGTAGGGAAGAACTCCGAAGAGAGGACGACCAGTACAGAGAACTAGTTTGACGCCTTTGTCGATAGCCTTATGAATGGCATCAATATGAGCCTGAGGAATTTCCTTGGCTTCATTTAGTAGAGTTCCATCCATATCCAGAGCAAGTAGTTTAATCATAGTATTTCCTTTTCACGTGTTTTGCCTATATTATAGCATATTTTGAGGCAAATAAGTCTAAAGCTAAGTGAAATGCCATTTCTATTTAGGTTTTTAGTAGATAGATAACAAAAATATGATATACTAAATTAGTAATATATTTAATATTATACTGATAATGGATAAAAAATCAGAGGACTTGGCATGAAAAAAAGAACAGTACAGATTTTACTAGCCTTGTTAGTAATTATTTATAGGAAGACATGGTTTTGGTGGATTTTTAATCATTTTGCAGGTAGGCTTGTACCTGCTAGTAGAGAATTTTTTCAAATTCTTGCTTTTTTAGAGCTCATCGTTACTTTTATAGCTATTCTTTATTTACTAGTATTCGAAGGTAGGAAAATTCTTGAGTTGAAGTGGAAATGGAGATATCCAGTTTATTTGCTTCTTGCTTATGGAGTCAATCATCTTTCAGGTATTGTGTTTTCCTTTTTAACCCCAGCAACGTCCAATCAAATGACTTTAAATGAATTAGTTGAGATGACAGGGCGACAAGAGTTACTATATTTCTTGCTTATTACTTGTCTGCTAGGACCAATTACAGAAGAATTGGTTTATCGAGGAGTTCTGATGAATACATTTTTGAAAGATTCACCTTGGTATGGAGATGTTTTACTATCAGCCTGTGTCTTTGGCTATGTGCATGTTTCTGATGGTATAACACCACTTGCCTTTTTCACCTATGCAAGCGGAGGAGCGATTGTAGCATTCCTCTACCGAAAAACTCATTCTCTCTATTATCCCATTTTGCTCCATATCATGATTAACATTTTAGCATTTTGGGAATTATGGGTACTCTTGTTTTCTGGTAGGTAAATAATAAAAAGTCGGAGTTTATTCCGACTTTTTTGATATGGGACAGGTTAAAATTAGGACTTTATATCAATCTGTTTTGACTTAAAAAATGATATAATAAAAGGTAATGACAAAAACAAACGAGGCAGAGATGAAACTACTTTATACCGATATTCGGACTTCTTTGACAGAAATCCTAACTAAGGAGGCTCAAGGACTAGTTGACCAAGGAAAACGAGTCTTTTATATCGCTCCTAACTCTCTTTCTTTTGAAAAGGAACGTGCCGTGCTGGAATGCTTGTGTCAGCAGGCTTCTTTTGCTATCACAGTCACGCGCTTCGCTCAAATGGCTCGTTATCTGGTTTTAAATGATATTCCTGAGAGGTCAAGTCTCGATGATATCGGTCTTGGTATGGCTTTTTATAAATGTCTGTCCGAGATTGATCCGAAGGATTTACGTGTTTACGGAGCTATTAAGCAAGATCCGCAATTCATCCAGCAACTCATTGAAATTTATCATGAAATGACAACGGCAAAGATGAGTTTTTTGGACTTGGAAAGTTTGACAGATGTTGATAAACGCTCTGATTTACTCTTGATTTTTGAAAAGATAACAGCGTATTTAAATCAAGGTCAAGTTTCACAAGGAAGTCCATTATCCTATCTGATTGGTGCTATCGAAGAAAACAAGGTAAGTAGTGATTTTAGTAAGATTGCCCTAGTCATTGATGGTTTTACCCGATTTTCTGCAGAAGAGGAACACCTAGTGGATTTGCTTCATCGTAAGGGTGTTGAAATTATCATTGGTGTATATGCGACTAAGAAAGCCTATAATAGCTCCTTTAGTGAAGGGAACCTCTATCAAGCCAGTGTTGAATTTCTACGTCATTTAGCTTTTAAATATCAGACCAAGACAGAAGATGCCTGTCAGGAACATGATAACCTTGATGTTTTTTCCAAAGCCTCAAGACTTCTGGAAAGTGCTTATGATTATTCTGAAATCAATATAGAAGTGGATGCTAAGGATAGAGAAGAATTGCAAATCTGGTCTTGTCTGACACAAAAAGAAGAGCTGGAGCTCGTTGCTCGTAGTATTCGCCAGAAATTGCACCAAGAACCTGAACTAAGCTATAAGAATTTTCGTATCCTACTAGGAGACGTAGAGTCCTATAAACTATCCTTGCAGACAATTTTTAATCAATATCAGATTCCCTTCTATCTGGGGAGAAGTGAGTCTATGGCTCATCATCCTTTGACTCAATTTGTAGAATCTTTGGGACGTCTCAAACGGTACTATTTCCGTCAAGAAGATTTGATTAATCTCCTACGCACTGGATTGTATACCGACCTTAGTCAGGAAGAAATCGATAGCTTTGAACAATATATCCGCTATTTAGGTATTGATGGACTTTCTAACTTTAAACAAGAATTTACAAAAAATCATCAAGGAAAATTTAATTTAGAAAAATTAAATGAGCTGCGTGTCCGTGTCCTAAATCCACTAGAAGCTTTATTATCTAGTCGTAAGCAAAAGACTGAAAATATCCTTACAAAATGGAACAACTTTTTGAAGGATGCATCTGTGACCAAGCAATTACAATCCTTATCTGAAACGATGGAAGCGGCAGAGCAAGAAAGACAAGAAGAGGTCTGGAAGGCATTTTGCCACGTAATGGAGCAAATTGCTACTGTATTTAAAGGTTCTCAGGTCGCTTTAGATGATTTCTTGGCTCTTCTTCATTCAGGGATGTCATTGTCAAATTATCGTACAATTCCTGCAACGGTAGATACGGTTCTGGTGCAAAGTTATGATTTGATTTCGCCTTTGACTTCTGATTACATCTATGCACTTGGCTTAACCCAGGAACATCTACCTAAAATCACCCAAAATACCAGTCTTTTGAGTGATGAAGAAAGAGAAGTTTTAAACCAAGGTACTGAAGATGGCTCTCAATTATTGATTGCTAGCCAAGAAAATCTTAAGAAGAATCGCTATACCATGCTTTCTTTGGTAAATTCTGCCAAGAAGCAATTGGTCCTATCAGCGCCTAGTTTACTCAATGAAAACGAGAGCAAAGAGTCAGTTTATCTGAAAGAATTGCAGTATTTTGGTTTTAGCAAGATTGAAAAGAGAATCGATCGAAGAAACCTATCAAAGGATGATATTGGTTCTTATCACAGTCTTTTGTCTAGTCTTGTTGCTTATCACCAGCAAGGTGAGTCCGAGACAAGTGAGCAGGACTTAACCTTTATTAAGGTTCTAGCTCGTGTCATGGGGAGAAAATTAGAAGATCAAGGTCTTGATAATCCTGTCCTACCGACAAGTCCAAAAAGTAAGACCTTAGCTAATGAAACTCTGAAAGCCTTGTATCCTCAAGATCAAGATTTTTATCTATCAACTTCTGGATTAACGGAGTTTTATCGTAATGAATACAGCTATTACCTTCGATATGTCTTAGGCTTACAGGAAGAATTGCGTCTACGACCTGATGCACGAAGTCATGGCAATTTCTTGCATCGTATTTTTGAACGAGCCATGAAACTTCCTGTTGATACACCTTTTGATCGTCGTTTAGAACAAGCAATCTCTGAAACCAGTCAAGAACGTGAATTTCAAGCCATTTATCAAGAAAATTTGGAAGCCCAATTAACCAAGGAAGTTCTTTTAGACGTTGCGCGTGCAACTGGGCACATTCTTCGTCACAATTCTGAAATTGAAACCATTCAGGAAGAGGCAGTCTTTGGTGGTAAGGAACAAGCTTTTGTTCAGTTAGAAAACGGCAGAAATGTCTATGTCCGTGGTAAAGTTGACCGTATAGATCGCTTAAAGACAAGTGATGCTATTGGTGTTGTTGATTACAAATCTTCTCTAACTCAGTTTAACTTCCCTCTCTTTTATAACGGCCTTAATTCACAATTACCAACCTATCTGGATGCTCTTAAGAAAGAAGGAAATACCGACTTCTTTGGTGCTATGTATTTAGAGATGGCTGAGCCAGTTCAGTCCTTACAAACTGTCAAAACTCTTTCAAAGGCTTTAGCAGAAACGACTAAGAGTATGAAATATCAAGGGTTATTTCTCGAAAAAGAGATAAAGAACCTTGGGGAACTATACAATAAAAACAAGACCTATCAGTTGTCTGACGAGGAATTCCAGTTATTGCTGGACTATAACGCCCTTATCTATAAGAAAGCTGCAGAGAAGATTTTATCTGGTAGATTTGCTATCAATCCTTACACAGAAGACGGCAGAAGTATTGCTCCTTATGTCCAACAATATCAGTCGATAACTGGTTTTGAAGCTAATTACCATTTAGGTCAAGCTAGATTGTTAGATAAGGTCGCTAAGAGCAATGATAAAGAAACATGGTTTAATAAAATTAGAGAGGAGTTGGAGCGATGAAATTTTTATCCCAAGAAGAGATTGAAAAGTTGCAGATAGAAGAAGCTCATTCTGACAAGAAACCAAAGAAAACTGCTGAGCAAATTCAAGCTATTTACAGTTCTGGTCAAAACATTCTGGTCTCAGCATCAGCTGGCTCAGGAAAAACCTTTGTCATGGCTGAACGAATTCTTGATCAACTAGCGCGTGGTGTAGAAATTCGCCAACTCTTTATCTCAACCTTTACGGTAAAGGCAGCAACCGAGTTAAAAGAACGCTTGGAGAAGAAAATCAGCCAACAAATCCAAGAGACTCAAGATTTAGATCTAAAAAAACATCTTGGAAGACAATTAGCTGATTTACCAAACGCTGCTATCGGAACTATGGACTCTTTTACTCAGAAGTTCCTGGCTAAACATGGTCATCTGATTGACCTCGCCCCAAATTTTCGGATTCTTGAGAATGAAAGTGAGCAACTCCTCTTAAAAAACGAAGTCTTTCGGCAGGTTTTTGAAAAACACTACCAAGGTAAGGAACAAGAACAGTTTAGTCAGCTGGTCAAGAACTTTGCGGGTAAAAGCAAGGATGCACGTGGATTGCGTAAACAGGTCTATATGATTTATGAGTTCTTACAATCCACTAGTAATCCTCAGGCCTGGCTACAGGAATCTTTCTTAAAAGGATTCGAAAAGGCCGATTTTACAAGTTCTAAAGAAAAGCTGGCTCAAGATATTCAGCAAAGACTCTGGGATTTAGAAAGTTTCTTCCGTTACCATTTAGAGAATGATGCTAAGGAATTTGGGAAAGCAGCCTACTTAGAAGCTGTCCAACAAGTTCTTGATGAAATTGGAGCATTATCCAACGAATCAACTTTTAATCAATATCAAGAAGTTCTAGAGCGAGTTGTGAATATTTCTAAGGATAAGGGTGGCCGTGCTCTCACAAATGCTAGTCGCAAGGCTGAACTCCTAGAACTGAAAGAAGCGTACAACCAAGAGAGAAAAGATAAGTTTGAAAATCTAATTGCATTAAATGATAAAATTACTTTATTGAAATTCCAGGAAAAATATCATCAAGAGTCTTGGGACTTGGCTAAGACTTTCCAAGTTTTCATGAGTGATTTTGTTGATGTATATCGAAAGCGTAAACGCGAAGAGAATGCCTTTGAATTTGCGGATATTAGCCACTATACTATTGAGATTCTGGAAAACTTCCCTCAAGTTCGAAAAGAGTATCAGGGACGTTTCCACGAAGTTATGGTCGATGAGTACCAAGATACCAACCATATCCAGGAAAGAATGCTGGAACTCATCTCTAACGGGCATAACCGTTTTATGGTAGGAGACATAAAGCAGTCTATTTATCGTTTTAGACAGGCGGATCCCCAAATCTTCAATGAAAAATTCCATAGTTTTGCTCAGGATAGCAAAGAAGGTCAGTTAATACTGCTCAAGGAAAACTTCCGTAGTAGTTCTGAAGTACTAAATGCTACCAATGACGTCTTTAAGCATCTCATGGATGAGGAAGTTGGAGAGATTTCTTATGACGGCATGCATCAACTTGTTTTCGGAAATACTGATTTACAGCCAGATCCAGAAAACAAGGCAGAAGTCCTCTTGTATGATAAGGATGTTGACGGTGATTCTAAGGAAGAGGAAGAGTTTTCGACCAACAAACTGACTGGTGAAATGCGAATGGTCATTAAGGAGATATTGCATCTTCATAATGATAAAGGGGTTCCTTTTAATGACATTGCTCTCTTAACTGCCAGCAGAAGTCGGAATGACCAGGTTCTACTTGCTTTGTCGGAATATGGGATACCAGTTAAAACTGATGGCGCTCTAAACAATTATTTGCAATCTTTAGAAGTGCAGGTTATGTTGGATACTCTTCGTGTTATCCATAATCCTCTGCAAGACTTTGCTTTAGTAGCTCTCATGAAGTCTCCGATGTTTAGCTTTGATGAAGATGAATTGGCTCGATTAGCCCTTCAGAAATCTGAGGATAAGGTTCAAGAGAACTTTTATGAGAAACTAGTCAATGCTCAAGCAAAAACTAGCCTCCATAAAGATTTAATCAAGTCTGAATTACTTAAAAAGTTAGACTTGTTTATGGAAACTGTTAATGCTTGGCGTTTGTTCTCAAAAACGCATTCGCTTTATGAACTTATTTGGAAAATCTATAGCGAACGTTTTTACTATGATTATGTTGGTGCTTTACCAAATGGTCAGGCAAGACAGGCCAACCTCTATGCCCTAGCACTACGAGCTGACCAGTTTGAAAAGAGTAATTTTAAAGGCTTATCACGTTTCATAACTATGATTGATCAAGTCTTGGAAGCCAAGCACGACCTTGCCAGTGTCACCGTTGCTCCACCTAAGGACGCTGTGGAGCTTATGAGTATTCATAAGAGTAAGGGGCTAGAGTTCCCTTATGTCTTTATTCTCAATATTGATCAGCAATTTAACAAGCAAGATTCCATGTCTGAAGTTATCCTAAGTCGTAAAAATGGCCTTGGTCTTAAATACGTAGCTAGAGTAGCTACAAATGCAAAAGAGGAATATCTTCCATCTACGATTAAGTTATCGATTCCAAGCTTGACTTATAGTCAAAATGAGGAGGAGCTCCAATTAGCAAGCTATTCTGAGTTGATGCGTTTACTTTATGTAGCCATGACTCGTGCTGAGAAAAAAATCTATCTAGTCGGAAAGGGATCAAGGGAAAAGTTGGAGTCTAAAGAATACCCAACAAATGGGCAAGGCCTCCTAACTCGTCAAACCAGGTTAGATGCACAAAATTTCCAGGACTGGATTTGGGCAATCTATCAGGCCTTTTCTAAAGAGAACTTACACTTTAGTGTGCGATTTGAAGGTGAAGAACAACTGACCAAAGAAGCTATCGGAGAATTGGAAAATAGAAGTCAACTTCAAGACCAATCCCAAGCAAGCAACCGTCAGTCTGATACCATTAAGGAAGCTTTACAAATGCTGAAAGAAGTGGAAGTGTATAATGAAATCCACAGAGCGGCGATTAATCTTCCGAGTGTTCAGACTCCAAGCCAGATTAAGAAGTTTTATGAACCAGTCATGGATATGGATGGTGTAGTAGTAGCTGGTCAATCTAAACCAAAAGAAACTATGATTCAGTTTGAACTTCCAGACTTCTCCAAGACAGAAAAAGTCACTGGAGCTGAGATTGGTAGTGCTACCCATGAACTCATGCAGCGAATCAATCTCGCTAAGAAACCTACTTTAGAAACCTTGACAGAAGCCTTGGAGCAAGTTCAGGCAACTTCAGCTGTTAAAGATAAAGTTAATCTAGACAAAATCTTGTCCTTCTTTGATACAGCTCTTGGTCAAGAGATTCTAAAAAATCAAGATAAACTTTATCGAGAACAACCCTTCTCTATGTTAAAACGAGATGCTAAGAGTCAGGAAGACTTTGTTGTTCGTGGGATTTTAGATGGTTATCTCCTTTATGAGGATAAAATTGTTCTCTTTGACTACAAGACAGATCATTATGAATATCCAAGTCAACTGATTGAACGTTATAGAGGTCAATTATCTCTATATGCAGAAGCCTTGTCTCGTTCTTACCAAATAGATCAAGTTGAAAAATATTTGATCTTACTTGGTAAAGATATGGTTGAGGTGGTCGAAGTTAACTAATCTTGTAAAAACTATTGCCTTAACGGCAGTAGTTTTTATTTATTTTCAGTTATGGTATACTAGTTTCAGAAAAGGATGTTAAAGAATCTATGTCAAAAGAAATCGATATCGAATACTATCACCAATTAGCTTTACAAAAGCAAAAAGAGCATCGTAAATTCCTTGGAAATCTGAAAAAGAAAGCTCCAAAAAACCTAGATAAGATTGCCCTTGAAATTCACCAGGAAGTTTTTGAAGAAATTGATTGTACAGCCTGTGCCAACTGCTGCAAGAGCCTTGGACCGGATTTTAAGGAAGCAGATATCACACGCATTGCCAAGTACTTTAAAATGAAATTACCAGCCTTCGAAGATGAATTTCTACAGGTAGATGAAGACGGTGATAAGGTCTTTAAGTCAATGCCTTGTCCATTTCTCGGTGGTGACAATCTCTGTTCCATCTATGATGTCCGACCCAAGGCTTGTAGAGAATTTCCACATACCGACCGTAAAAAGATTTATCAAATCAATAATTTGACTATCAAAAATACTTTAACTTGTCCCGCAGCCTATCTCTTTGTCGAGAAGTTAAGAGAAAGAATAGAATAAAAGTAGAAATACTTTTCCAGTATAAGCGAAGGGGCTTAAGCTAGTTAATTAAAAATATTTATGACTCTGTTACTTTTAAAAAATTATAAAAAAAACGTTTCCAAAGTATATAAATTGTATAATTTCTTGCATTTTAATTAACTTTTGTTTACAATAGATTATGGTTATTTAGACAAGTGAGTTTGTTTTTATAGTTGGTATTTTTAACAGGAGTCTTTTCAAATGAATAAATTAGTAAAATTAGGGCTTACATCATTTTCAATTTTTGTATTGAGTTCATATACACAATTCATTGTTAAATCTGATGAGAATATAAGTACAGAAACTATTGCTATCCAAGAAAATTCGGGTTATAGTGATAATAGCATCTCAAAACTAGAGTCTTCTACATCAAACCAAATTGATGACTCTAACAAATCATTCGAATCATCTATTGCTGTAACAGAAGAAAATAACGTAGAAACAAAACTAAACGATAATGTTATTTCTGAAGGTGGCCATGTTAACGTAGAGGGGCAGAATGCTACTATAACTAAAGATGGGAAGAGTGTCACTTATAGCTATATAGTTGCTTACCAGAGAATGCATTCTAGTGACCATGCACAAACAGTAAATGATCTTTTGATTCGAGTTCCAAAGATTAAGAATGCTACGGTACAATTCACTCTTGTTGGTACACGAGATGCTAAGGGCAATCCTATCAATGTCAATAAGCCAATGACAGAGATTAGCTTTGATGATACAGAAAAATATGATCGCGAAACCTTTAATACTCCGACCGTTGAGGAACTGGAAGCAGAAAAAACACCTTACGTAGTCAATACCAGCAACTACGAATATGGTTATATGACAGATGGTAAAGTTGAATCTTATGGTTTGTTTACCAATTTTGATAATAGTCAAGCTTACAAAGTAGAAGTTACAATCCCAATTGATGAAGCTAAGAAAATCAAATACCTACCAATTGATGCCCGAATGGTTTGGAAATCTAGTCAAGAAGGTGGTGTTATGAGTTATGAAACCGGCTCTCAAAACTTAGAAGATTATGATAACCATCGTTTAGCGGTTGACTTGGTTAGTGGCAACATTGGTGGTTTTGGAGATCCTTCATTGATTGATGATAGTCATGTAAAGAATGGTCACCTTATAAAGTCAGTTTCAAATCCAAGTACCTATATCACTCCAAATAACGGTGACTGGACAAGAATCCCTGAAGATACCAATATAGATAAATCAACATTTTTCAATTATGTTGATAAATTTACGTTAAGAGCAAACAAGAAAGTAGTTTATTACGTATCTGAAAAAGAAGATATGGCTGACCAAGATGTTTCAGCTTTCTATACAGGTAATGTTCTGGTAGATTATGTTATCAAAGGAACTAACCAAAAATTAAAAGAAACATACAACAAGATTTCTGAATTTCCTATTTATGATTCAACTGGAGAGTTGGTTACATACAAAGTCGGAGATAATAGCATTGAACGTCCTGACAAAATAATGGTTGATGGAATCACATATCATCTTGTTGGACTCTCGACTTCTTCTGATTCGGAAACTGGAACGTTAAAAAATGGAACAGTTCATATTACTTATGAATATGAAAAGGAAATCATAACAACGACAGAAGAACCAACAACAACGACAGAAGAGCTAAAAACAACCACAGTAGAACCGACTGCTGGTTCAAGTTCAGAACCTGGACAGGCACAGACTTCTAGTTCCGAAAAGGAAACAGAAGCAGAGTCAAAATCTGTAGCGGACCAAACAGAGCTACCAAATACAGGTGAGTCAAATTCTCAATTATTCTATATAATCGTAGCTATTCTAATGGGATTCTTTGGAATTTCACTATTAAAAGTGAAACACGATAATAAGTGAGTCTCAGTCAAAGATTTAACATGAGTCAACCCTTTGGGGCTGACTTTTTTATTTGAATGATTTGTTAAGTGAAGTTTGAAGCATTTTAAGGATATTATGTATATTTATTACAAACAACGATTTACAATCTTTTCGAAACATTAAATTATTCTGAACTTTTTCTTAAAGGAAACTGATATAAGGTATTTTTAAGCGATGTTCTGTATAGTTATTCCATCATTAAGAAAGGAGTGCCGGTATGAACTATATAGTAATTCCAGCTTATCAACCTGATAATAAACTGATTAAACTCATCGAAAGAATCCATGAAAAGAGTAATTTTCATATTTTAGTTATCGACGACGGTAGTTCATCGAAGTGTCAAAATATTTTTGATAAAGCAGAAGAATATGCTACGGTGCTCCGTCACCAAGTGAATCAAGGTAAGGGTCAAGCACTTAAAACGGCCTTTGCTTATATTCAAAAACAAAATAGCTATGGAACGGTCGTAACGGCAGACGCAGATGGTCAGCATAAAATTTGGGATATTTTCCGTACGGCTAATAAAGCTTCTGAAAATCCGAACAAGCTAATCCTAGGTGTGCGTGCTTTCACAGGTAAAGTACCTCTTCGTAGCCGTTTTGGAAATAGCTTAACGAAAGCACTCTTTAAACTACAAACAGGAGTAGGAGTAACAGATACACAAACAGGGCTTCGCGCTTTTACAACAAATCTTATTCCTTTTATGCTAAAAATTGAAGGACAACGTTATGAATATGAAATGAATATGCTACTTGAAGCTACTAAAGAATATCAAATTTTAGAAGTTCCTATTGAAACTGTTTATATCAATGATAACGAGGGTTCACACTTCCGTCCAATCAGAGATGGATTAATGATTTATAAAAATATTTTTAAATTTGCCTTGTCATCTCTCAGTAGTTTTGTTGTAGACTACCTTGTTTACGCTATTGCAATCTTGTTTTTACCAACAGCGCCGACTAATTTCCGTATCTTCCTAGCTAATGGACTAGCTCGTGTGACAAGCTCTATTTTTAACTACTCTACAAATAAAAAACTAGTCTTTAAAAACGACGATAGCCTTGTGAAAACAGGGATGGGGTACTTTGGTCTAGCAGTCGGACTCTTTGTCTTAGACACGCTACTGATTCGTCTCTTCTTTTCAGTCTTTGGTGTCAACCTTCTGATTGCCAAAATTATCGTCGGCATCCTTCTCTTCGCTGTCTCTTGGACGGTGCAGAAGAAATTCATCTTTAAGGAAAGGACATCAACTGTACTATGAAATTTTTAAAAAAACGCTATGCTTACGCCTCGATTCTTGGCCTACTCTTGACAGGATCCTTTAGTTACACAATGTTGAAAACTTTTGTACTCGCTGAGACTATTTCGACAGTAGCAACAACTAATACAAGTTCCAATAAAGCTCAAGGTAGTCAAGCAACTAAAACAGCAACAGTAACTAACTCAAGTTATAAGGACGAGAATATCTCTATCAATTTGACTGAAACGACGGTTAATGATACCCAAATGTATGTTGCAGATGTTACAGTAAGTTCATCGGATTATCTTAAAACAGCATTTGCTCAAAACTCATTTGGAACAAACGTAACAGCTAAAACATCTGTCACTGCTACAGATAATGATGCAATTTTAGCAGTCAATGGCGACTATTACGGTGCCAACTCTTCGGGTTATGTTATCCGTAATGGAGTTGTCTATCGTGATACTGTCCGTGAAAATTCTAATAATGGCGATTTAGCCATTTATAAAAATGGTTCTTTCAAGATTATTTACGAGGATCAGATTTCAGCTGAGCAACTTGTCAAAGACGGAGTTATTAATCTCTTAGCTTTTGGTCCTGCCTTGGTCGAAAATGGTGAAATAACAGTAGGAAAAAACCAAGAAGTTGGACAAGCTATGGCTTCGAATCCACGTACAGCTATTGGTATTATCGACGAAAACCACTACATTATTGTAGTTTCTGACGGACGTACTTCTGAAAGTGAAGGTCTCTCTTTGTACCAGCTAGCTGAGGTCATGAAATCATATGGTGCAAAAATTGCCTACAATCTTGATGGTGGGGGATCCTCTACACTTTACTTCAACGGTCAGGTTATCAATAAACCAACGACTGGAGGAAACAAAATTTCTGAAAGGGCGGTGAGTGATATTGTCTACATCGGTTATTAATCCTAACAAAAAACGTTTTAAAAAAACTGCCATCTCTTATACACTTATTACGATTTTCTTCTTTGCTTTTTCTAGAATTTATGAAGCATTTAGTTTTGGAGAGACATCTGTCCATATGCACTATTTATTTGCGGTACCTCTTATTGGAGGAATTCTACTAGCAATCTTTCTCAAAGTTCTTCCACATTTTTCCAGAATTAGCCTTAATTTATGGAATTCGGCTATAGCTATTATTACAACAGGGACACTATTCCGCGGAATTGTCAATCTATCTGGTCGTTCAACCACACTTGATGTACCATACTGGTATGTCGGTATCAGTTTTGCAATCTTAGCTATTCTATCTATTGTTATACATCCACTTCTAACTAATAAAAGTAGTAGAGTAATAGAAGGTTAATTATCATAATAAAAAAAGTAGTCGTTCAGATATTGTTCGACTACTTTTTGTTGACTTTTATTTCTAAATTGTTTTAATAATATTACAACTTTCTTTCTTCTTAAAGATCTTACTTTTATAATTAAAATTATAATGTATAATAAAATAGAGATTGTCGTCTTTAAAACGATAAGTAAGAAGTAAAAAATATAGGGAATATAAAATTGAAAGGTTAAAAATGAAAAAGATATTACTAGCAAGTACAATTGTTCTTTCCATAGCTGGGATTTCTAAAACAACTGTATTAGCAGAGGAAAACCAAGCTACAAACAAAGTACAAAGTTCAGAAAAAACTGTAGCTAATGGAACGAGTAAGGAAGCTAAAGAGAAAAAGCAAGCTAAAGGTCAAGAACAGGGCGATAAACAGAATCAGAACGAAACACAAAACAAGGCAGAAAAAGATTCTTCTCAATCTACACAGAAACAAGAAACAGCCCTTACCAAGGATAACTCTTCAACAGAAGAAATTACTGAAGAGGTCAACAAAGAAGGTTGGCAAAAAGAGAATGGTCAATGGCGTTATTATGAAAATAAAAAGGCTGTCAAAAATTGGAAGAAGATTGCTGGAGTTTGGTATTATTTTAACCAGGATGGTATCATGCTTAGCAATACAGTTTATGATGACTATCTCTTTAATAAAAGCGGTGCTATGGTTGAAACTTCTTGGGTAAAAATAGATGAGAAGTGGTATTATGCCACAGAATCAGGAAAAATTATCCGCAAC
>NZ_CAXTDJ010000001.1:0-277377 GCF_964243025.1 Streptococcus infantis | reverse complement strand
ACAAATGGGAAAAAATTAACGGTTCATGGTATCGTTTTGATGAAACTGGTATCATGTTAAGCAAAACCATTTATAATGGCTATCTTCTTCAGACTAGCGGTGCTATGGTTGAAAAAGATTGGGTAAAAATTGATGAAAAGTGGTACTATGCCACAGAATCAGGAAAAATTATCCGCAACAAATGGGAAAAAATTAACGGTTCATGGTATCGTTTTGATGAAACTGGTATCATGTTAAGCAAAACCATTTATAATGACTATCTTCTTCAGACTAGCGGTGCTATGGCTGAAAAGAACTGGGTAAAAATTGATGAAAAGTGGTACTATGCTACTGATTCAGGTAAAGTCGTTCGTAATAAATGGGAAAAGATTAATAGCTCTTGGTACTTATTTGACAAAGACGGGGTCATGTTGAGTAGTCAATGGAAAGATAAATACTACCTAAAAGATAGTGGCGCCATGGCTCAAAACGAATGGTTCTTTGATAAAAAATACAATAGTTGGTTCTACTTAAAATCAGATGGTTCTTATGCTGAAAACCAATGGCAAGGGTCCTACTATCTCAAATCATATGGTTATATGGCCAAGAATGAGTGGATCTTTGATAAGAGTTACAATGCTTGGTATTATCTAAAAGAAGATGGACTATATGCTACTGGAACACTCAAAATCAATGGGAAAAATTATAGCTTTGAAAATAACGGGAAGTGGATCTCTAATCCATCTAGTTATTATAAAGTAAAACCAATAACAGCCTATGTTTATAGTGCTTCTGGAGCTAGACTTAGCTATATTTCTCAAGGTACTATAGTTGCTGTTTCTGACACAGAATCTCAAGGTGACAGACTCCCAGTCCAAATTTCTGGACTTTCAGGTTTTATGAATAAGAGTGACCTTGTAGCTGTTAACACTAATAATGAGTTTATCCCTCATTACACAAGCGATGGTCGTTATCTTTATCACGAGTTATCACCTTATACCAGTATTCGTGTAGCACCTCATAGTTCATCGATGGCTATTGGTACAAAATACTATTCAGCAGATGGCGTTAACTTTGAGAACTTTAAAGTTGAGAACCCATTCCTCTATAGAGACCTAAGAAAGCCAACCAATTATACAGCAGCTGAACTAGATAAGGTTTATTCTCTTATGAATATTCAGGGTAGCCTCCTTGCAGGTAAAGGAGAGGTCTTCAAAGAAGCGGAGAAACGTTATCAGGTCAATGCACTCTATCTCATGGCTCACAGTGCTCTAGAAAGTGCATGGGGACGTAGTCAGATTGCTAAGGATAAGAATAACTTCTTTGGTATTGCTGCCTATGATACAACTCCATATGATTCAGCAAAGAGTTTTGACAATGTCGATAAGGGAATTTTGGGGGCAGCTAAATGGATCCGAGAGAATTATATTGATGAAGGTAGAACCCATCTTGGTAATAAATCATCTGGAATGAACGTTCTATACGCTTCTGACCCATATTGGGGAGAAAAGATTGCAAGTATCATGATGACTATCAATAGTAAACTTGGTGAAAAGGACTAAAATATTTTAAAATCGATGACTCTAAAATGGTTATCGATTTTTATTTTTAATCATACAAAAAGGATTTACTTTTTAAAAGTAAATCCTTTTTGAGCTTCTAATCAAACCTAATCTCTAATTTAGAATTAGTCTTTTTTTGATTTATGTAGAAATGCTACCAAAATAATGGATGAAATTAAAGTTACAAAACCAATGATAGTAACTAATGTTCCTTTACCTTCTCCAGTTTTAGGAAGTCCAGGTTTTTCTTCTGTTGTTGTGTTTTCAGTTGTTACTACTGTACTTGGTCCTTCAGTTGTTGTTGTAACAGTTGTAGGAGCTTCCGTTGTTGTCGTAACAGTTGTAGGTGCCTCAGTAGTAGTTGTTACTGTTGTAGGAGCTTCCGTTGTTGTCGTAACAGTTGTAGGAGCTTCTGTTGTAGTAGGCGCTTCTGTTGTTGTAGGAGCTTCTGTTGTAGTAGGCGCTTCTGTCGTTGTTGTAACAGTTGTAGGTGCCTCCGTCGTTGTTGTAGTTGTCTCTTCTTTTGAATTCACAATTGTTTTTGTTACAGCGTGATCAGTTCCAAAGTCTTCAATATTTACGACAGTGTCAGCATCTTTAATAACGAATCCTGCAGGAGCTTCTGTTTCTGTCAAAATATATTTATCTTTTAATAATGCATTAACAGTAATATTACCATTTTCATCAGTTTCGTATTCACCAATTACTTGATTGTTTGCTTCACGTACTACTTTAAATTTAGCGCCTTTGATAGGTTGGTTAGCGTCATCTACTTTATGGATATTGATTGAGTAAACATAACCAAGACCAGCACCACCAGCAATTTGAACTGCAGCACCATTAATTATGCTGTTACTTTCAATACCAACACCTTTAAGAGTTGCTTCATTTTTCAATAACTCACCATCAACAGGGTCATAATTTAGACGAACGTTATAAGAAATACGATATTGGTCTTCTTCTGTAATGTCCCCTAATTCGACAACGAAAGATTTTCCATCTTCACTAACTGTAATCTTGTGTTGGTCTGTCACATCAACGCGGTTTGAGAATACCCATTCACCAGTTTCGAAAGAGAATTTACCTTTGATAACCTTAATGCTATTTTTTACATAAGAAGCATTTGTAAATTGCAAGTGGTCCTCAATCGTTACACCTTTGATGTTTTGTTTTGTACGATTGACTGAAATAGTATATTGGACCTCTCTTTTATCACCTTCATTAACCCAACTAGTCTTTGTTAAAACTTTTGGATTTCCGTCTCCGATACCAGCAAATGAAACTTTACCACCAATTTTTGTTTCTTTGTTAATGGTGATTTCTACCGGAATTTCACCTTTTTGTGGGTGTTTTTTGAAATCTATACGAGCGTAAAAGAAGAAAGATCCGCTTGTATCAGAGTGCTTTTCGACATAATCTGTATAAGTTAAAGAAATGGACTTGTTATCTGCATTCACTTTGGCATGTGCGATAATTTCATTTGTATTGATATCTTTAACATCGAATGATTGTGAAGTAATCATCAAAGCATCCGGTACAGATATAACAGTAGTATCTCCTGCTTTGACATTTTTTCCAGCTAAATCAAAATCTGCATTGATTCGGAAAGTTGCCCACTGTTGCAAGTCCCAGTCGAGAACTCCACCTTCATTATTTGATACTTTAACATTTTGGATTGTATCCACAAATTTCCCTGATACTGAAACCTCAGGAGTTTCAGCAAAAGTTTTATTCAAACTAAAAACGAAAATAGTCGTCAATACGCATATCAAAAATGAGAAAATACTAAACTTTTTCTTTTTGTTCATCATATACATCCTTCTTATAAATTTAAGATAGTTTCTAAATATACTATAAAGTAGCGTCAATCACTAATTGAAAGACGAGTTAGTCATATAGGTTCATTTTATAGACAAACTTTAACCAAGCCTCCTCCTAGTCTAACACTAAAACTTCCCTACAACGTGAATTATATCACAATGAAGAATGTAAGGCAAATAATAATATAAAATAGTAACATATTTCCGACAAATTTCTAAAAAAATAAAAAGATTGTTCATTTTTTACAAACTTTTTAAACAATTTAACCTACACTGAGTTAAAAATTTAGTTAGGATATGAACTAAGTTTCAGAAATAAGATGTTCAATATGATATACTTAGAGCTAAGGATTGTGAAGATATTTTAACAACCATTATTTGGAAACTTTAGGATACTATACTTATGACTTATAATTTTCTACTTTTCGACCTCGACCATACCTTGCTCGATTTTGATGCTGCCGAGGATGTGGCCTTAACGCAACTTTTAAAAGAAGAAGGTGTTACCGATATTCAAGCCTATAAAGATTATTACGTTCCAATGAACAAGTCTCTCTGGAAGGATTTGGAGCTTAAAAAGATTACAAAACAAGAACTAGTCAACACACGTTTTTCAAAATTGTTTTCGCATTTTGGAATTGAAAAGGATGGCGTATACTTAGCTGAACGTTATCAGTTTTATTTAGCTCAACAGGGGCAGGTATTTTCTGGGGCCATGGAACTCTTAGATAGCCTTATTGATCTTGGTTATGAACTCTACGCTGCCACCAACGGGATAACTACAATTCAGACAGGTCGTCTGGCTCAATCAGGTCTGGCTCCCTATTTCAACCAAGTCTTTATTTCAGAGCAGTTGCAAACTCAAAAACCTGATGCACTATTTTATGAAAAAATTGGTCAACAGATTGCTGGATTTGATAAAGAAAAGGCCCTGATGATTGGAGATTCCCTAACAGCTGATATTCAAGGTGGCAATAATGCTGATATTGACACCGTCTGGTACAACTCACATCATTTAGAAAATAAAACGAAAGCTCAGCCGACTTATGAAGTTGACTCTTATCAGGCTCTGCTAGAACTCTTAGATAAACTGTAAAAAGTGGTTTCCATAGCCACTTTTTGCTATAATAGAGGCAGTAAAAACGAAGGAGTTGGCTATGCAACACTCATCTTGGCACGCCTTGATTAAGGAGCAATTACCGGAAGGTTATTTTGGGAAAATCAATCACTTTATGGAACAGGTTTACGCTCAAGGAACTGTATATCCTCCTAAAGAAAAGGTTTTTCAGGCTCTTTTGACAACTCCTCTAGAAGAGGTTAAAGTGGTGATTCTTGGTCAGGATCCTTATCATGGTCCTGGTCAGGCTCAAGGTTTGAGTTTTTCTGTTCCAGATAATATCCCAGCACCTCCTTCCTTGCAAAATATTCTTAAAGAACTTGCTGCTGACATTGGAGTTAAATCATCCCATGATTTGACAGCTTGGGCTGAGCAGGGAGTTTTACTTCTCAATGCTTGTCTTACAGTTCCGGCAGGACAGGCAAATGGTCATGCTGGGCAGATATGGGAGCCTTTTACAGATGCTGTAATTAAGGTTGTTAATAATCTTGATAGACCAGTAGTATTTGTTCTCTGGGGTGCTTATGCACGTAAGAAGAAGGTATTGGTAACAAATCCTCAACATCTGATTATTGAATCAGCTCACCCGAGTCCTCTTTCCGTTTACAGAGGATTTTGGGGTTCCAAGCCTTTTTCCAAGGCCAATACATTCTTAACAGAGACAGGACAAGAGCCGATTGATTGGCTTAGATAAGGAGAGAATAATATGCCCCAGTTAGCGACGATTTGCTACATTGATAATGGAAAAGAACTGCTCATGCTTCATCGCAATAAAAAGCCTAATGATGTCCATGAAGGAAAATGGATCGGTGTAGGTGGAAAGTTAGAGCGTGGAGAAACTCCACAAGAATGTGCGGCCCGCGAGATTTTAGAAGAAACAGGATTGAAGGCTAAGCCAGTTCTTAAAGGTGTAATCACCTTTCCTGAATTTACACCAGATTTAGACTGGTACACCTATGTGTTTAAAGTAACTGAGTTCGAAGGTGAGTTGATTGACTGTAATGAAGGGACTTTAGAATGGGTTCCTTATGATGAGGTTTTAAGCAAACCAACCTGGGAAGGAGACCACACCTTCGTAGAGTGGCTTTTAGAGGACAAACCCTTCTTTTCAGCTAAGTTTGTCTATGATGGTGATAAATTATTGGATACCCAAGTGGATTTCTACGAATAAAGGAGAAAGCAGATGTTACTAATCAAAAATGGTCGAGTAATGGATCCTAAGTCTGGTTTGGATCAAGTGTGTGATGTCTTGGTTGAAGACGGTAAAATTGTCAAAATTGCACCACAAATTAGTGAGAAAGATGCAGAGATCATTGATGCAACTGGTCTTGTAGTTGCACCCGGCTTGGTTGATATCCATGTTCATTTCCGTGAACCTGGTCAAACTCACAAGGAAGATATCCATACAGGAGCCCTTGCAGCTGCTGCTGGTGGATTTACAACTGTAGTTATGATGGCTAATACCAATCCAACCATCTCAGATGTTGAGACTTTGCAGGAAGTACTTCAATCTGCGGCAAAGGAAAAAATTAATGTTAAGTCTGTAGCAACAATTACCAAGAACTTTAATGGCCAAGACTTGACTGACTTTAAGGCGCTTTTAGAAGCTGGAGCCGTTGGTTTTTCTGATGACGGTATTCCTCTTGAAAGCAGTAAAGTTGTCAAGGAAGCCATGGAGGAAGCCAAAAAGCTTAATACCTTTATTAGTCTTCATGAGGAAGATCCCGGTCTGAATGGTACGCTAGGTTTCAATGAAAACATTGCTAAAGAACACTTCCATATTTGTGGCGCTACAGGAGTTGCAGAGTATGCAATGATTGCACGTGATGTCATGATCGCCTATGCAACCAAGGCTCATGTTCATATCCAGCACTTATCCAAGGAAGAAAGTGTTAAGGTTGTGGAGTTCGCTCAAGGTTTAGGAGCAAATGTAACTGCAGAAGTAGCACCCCAACATTTCTCTAAGACTGAAGCGCTTCTCTTGACTAAGGGAAGCAATGCTAAGATGAATCCACCACTTCGCTTGGAGTCTGACCGCCGTGCAGTTATCGAAGGACTCAAGTCAGGTGTCATTTCAGTAATTGCGACAGACCACGCGCCTCACCATGCTGATGAAAAGAATGTCGAGGATATCACCAAAGCTCCTTCAGGTATGACAGGACTGGAAACTTCATTGTCACTTGGTTTAACTTACTTAGTCGAAGCTGGTGAGCTAAGATTGATGGAATTATTAGAAAAAATGACTGTAAATCCAGCAAAATTGTATCATTTTGAAGCAGGTTATTTGGCTGAAAATGGTCCAGCTGATATTACCATTTTTGATGATAAAGCTGACCGAATTGTAGACACACATTTCGCTTCTAAAGCAGCTAATTCACCATTTATCGGTGAAACTTTAAAAGGGCAGGTAAAATACACTATTTGTAATGGACAGATTGTTTATAAAAACTAGATGAAATACTGCTCTATAAAATTTAAATTTAGAGAGAGTCTGTATGTATCCAACCCATCATTTTAAAGACAAGTTCATTTTATTTCTTAAGATTTTCTTCCCTATTTTGGTTTATCAATTCGCAAATTATTCGGCTTCCTTTGTCGATACAACCATGACCGGCCAGTATAATACTATTGATTTAGCTGGTGTATCAATGGCTACTAGCTTGTGGAATCCTTTCTTTACTTTTTTAACAGGTATTGTTTCTGCCTTAGTTCCTATAGTTGGGCATCATTTAGGACGTGGGAAAAAAGAAGAAGTGGCTTCTGATTTCTATCAGTTTCTTTATCTTTCGCTTGGCTTATCCATTTTTCTATTTGTTTTAGTTTTTCTGGTTGCTCCTCTAGTTCTAAATAATATGGGATTAGAAGCAGCGGTAGCAAATATAGCAGTTCGTTATCTATGGTTTTTAGCAATAGGGATTATTCCTCTCTTACTCTTTAGTGTAATTCGTTCGTTACTGGATGCACTTGGATTAACAAGGTTGTCCATGTATTTGATGCTTTTATTACTCCCTCTCAATAGTGGTTTTAACTATTTATTGATTTATGGTGCCTTTGGTTTTCCTGAGTTGGGAGGAGCAGGAGCGGGACTTGGGACCTCTATGGCTTATTGGGCCTTGTTGGGTATATCTATACTAGTCCTTCTTAAACAAGAAAAATTAAAAGAACTACATTTAGAAAACCGACTACCTTTAGACAGGAATAAAATAAAAGAAGCGATAAAACTGGGGTTACCTATTGGTGGAACTGTATTTGCAGAAGTTGCTATTTTTTCAGCCGTTGGCTTGATTATGGCGAAGTTTTCATCCTTGATAATAGCTAGCCATCAGTCTGCCATGAACTTTTCATCTCTTATGTACGCCTTTCCTATGAGCATTTCAACAGCGATGGCTATTGTTGTTTCTTACGAAGTTGGTGCTAAACGTCTAGGGGATGCTAAAAAATACATAAAAATTGGACGACTATCAGCTATGGCATTCGCAATTTTAACACTTTCTTTTCTGTATGTTTTTAGAGAAAATGTTGCCAGTCTCTATGGTCATGATCCAGAGTTTATTCAACTAACTGCTAGTTTTATGACTTATAGCTTATTTTTCCAGTTAGCTGATACATTTGCGGCACCATTACAAGGGATTTTACGAGGCTACAAAGATACTGTCATACCTTTCTACCTTGGTCTCCTTGGATACTGGGGAGTTGCTATCCCTCTTGGTTTGTTTCTAGATTATTCAACAAATCTCGATGCTTATTCATATTGGATAGGTCTTATCGTAAGTTTAGTTGTCAGCGGATTACTCTATCAGTGGCGTTTACAAGTTATTATGAAAAGATTCAAATAATTTGTTGAAAATATCCATGGAAATCAGTTTGTGAAATAGCCGTTTTACATAAAGAAAAGTCTTGATTTCATTGACTTTTCTTTTTTTATATTGTGAAAAAATATCAAGCATAATCTTTGACTATAGTTAACCTATAAGTTAGAATAGAACTATAAGAAATTAAACTTAGAAAGGCAAGATTATGTCAACTTTAGATAAAAATCTTTTGCTTGAGATGTTCCGTAAGATGGAAGAAATTCGTCGTATGGATTTAAAAATTGCTCAATTAGTAAAAAAAGGTAAAGTGCCAGGTATGACGCACTTTTCTGTTGGTGAGGAAGCTGCAAACGTTGGGGCTATGTTAGCTCTAAACGAAGACGATCTCATAACATCGAACCACCGTGGTCACGGACAAGCCATTGCTAAAGGAATCGACCTTAATGGTATGATGGCTGAAATCCTTGGTAAGTATACTGGAACTTGTAAAGGTAAAGGTGGATCAATGCACATCGCCGACCTAGATGCGGGTAACCTTGGTGCTAACGGTATCGTAGGTGGTGGTATGGGAATCGCAGTAGGTGCAGCCCTTACTCAACAAATGAAAAACACTGGTAAAATCGTTGTCTGCTTCTTTGGTGATGGAGCGACTAATGAAGGTGTATTCCACGAAGCTGTTAATATGGCTTCAATTTGGAATCTTCCGGTAATTTTCTACTGTATCAATAACGGTTATGGTATCTCTGCCGATATTAAGAAAATGACAAATGTCAAGCATATCCATGAGCGTAGTGCTGCTTACGGTATTCCTGGAATGTTTATCGAAGACGGTAACAATGTTATCGATGTCTACGAAGGATTTAAGAAAGCAGTTGACCATGTTCGTTCTGGTAAAGGTCCTGTCTTGATCGAAAGTGTAACTTACCGTTGGCTTGGTCACTCATCATCAGACCCTGGTAAATATCGTACACGTGAAGAAGTCGATGAGTGGAAAGAAAAAGATCCAATCGAAAACCTTCGCAAGTACCTTGTTGAAAATAAAATTGCTAGTGCAGAAGAACTCGAAGAAATTCAGGCTCAAGTCAAGGAAGCAGTGGAAGCATCTGTTAAGTTTGCAGAAGAAAGTCCATTCCCTCCACTAGAATCAGCTTTTGAAGATATTTACGCAGACTAAGGAGAAGTAGAGAAATATGGAAACAAAATTAATGTCTTTCCGCGATACCATTATCCTTGCAATGTCTGAGGAAATGCGTCGCGATGAAAATGTACTCTTGATGGGTGAAGATGTCGGTGTCTTTGGTGGAGACTTTGGTACATCTGTAGGTATGCTTGAAGAATTTGGACCAGAACGTGTTCGTGACTGTCCGATTTCCGAAGCAGCTATTTCTGGAGCAGCTGCTGGTGCTGCTATGACTGGACTTCGACCAATCGTTGACATGACTTTCATGGACTTTTCTGTTATTGCCATGGATAATATCGTCAACCAAGCAGCTAAAACTCGTTACATGTTTGGTGGTAAAGGTCAAGTACCAATTACAATCCGCTGTGCCGCTGGTAACGGAGTAGGTTCTGCAGCACAACACTCACAATCATTGGAATCATGGTTCACTCATATCCCAGGATTGAAGGTTGTAGCTCCAGGTACACCAGCTGATATGAAGGGACTTCTTAAGTCTTCTATCCGTGACAACAACCCTGTTATCATTCTTGAATACAAATCAGAATTTAACCAAAAAGGTGAAGTTCCTGTTGATCCAGACTATACTATCCCACTTGGTGTCGGAGAAATCAAACGCGAAGGAACTGATGTAACAGTAGTAACATACGGTAAAATGCTTCGTCGTGTTATGCAAGCAGCTGAAGAATTGGCTGAAGAAGGCATCTCAGTAGAAGTAGTAGACCCACGTACTTTGGTTCCACTTGATAAAGACATCATCATTAACTCAGTTAAGAAGACTGGAAAAGTAGTTCTTGTCAACGATGCCCACAAGACAAGTGGTTTTATCGGTGAAATTTCAGCTATTATCTCAGAATCAGAAGCATTCGATTATTTAGATGCACCTATTCGCCGCTGTGCAGGGGAAGATGTACCAATGCCTTACGCACAAAATCTTGAAAATGCAATGATTCCAACAGTTGAAAGCATCAAAGATGCAATCCGTAAAACTCACAACAAACAATAATACATAAAATAAATTATGTAAAAAAATAATCAGACGAGAAGCTTTGTATCTAATAGATGCAAAGTTCTCTACGTCCTTGATATCTTAGATTAGAGCACGGGCTAAAAGCTCGGAAAAAAGATAAATCTCCTTGACTTCATCGAAGTCTACGTTGATTTCCTATTTTTCGGTCGCTTTTAAACGCCCTTTGCATCATAAATAGAATAGGAGAGGTCATGGCTGATGATAAGCTAAGAGCGACTCCTGCAGCTAGAAAATTGGCGGATGATTTAGGAATTAATCTCTACGATATTTCTGGCTCAGGCGCAAACGGTCGTGTCCACAAAGAAGACGTGGAAACATTTAAAGACACTAATGTGGTTCGCATTTCACCACTTGCAAAACGAATTGCCCTTGAACATAACATTGCATGGCAGGAAATCCAAGGAACTGGTCATCGTGGCAAGATTATGAAGAAGGATGTTTTAGCTTTCCTTCCGGAAAATATTGAAAACGATACGATTAAGTCACCTTCTCAGATTGAAAAAGTGGAAGAAGTTCCAGATAACGTAACTCCTTATGGAGAAATCGAGCGTATTCCAATGACACCGATGCGTAAGGTTATTGCTCAACGTATGGTTGAGTCATACTTGACTGCACCAACCTTCACGCTTAACTACGATGTCGATATGTCTGAAATGCTTGCCCTTCGTAAGAAAGTTCTTGATCCAATCATGGAAGCAACTGGCAAGAAAATTACTGTTACAGACTTGCTTTCACTTGCGGTTGTTAAGACTCTTATGAAACACCCATACATCAATGCTTCATTAACTGAAGATGGTAAGACAATTATCACTCACAACTATGTCAACCTTGCGATGGCTGTTGGAATGGATAATGGATTGATGACACCAGTTGTTTACAACGCTGAAAAACTCAGCTTGTCTGAGTTGGTAGTTGCATTTAAAGACGTTATTGGACGCACCTTGGATGGTAAATTAGCTCCTAGCGAATTGCAAAATTCAACCTTCACCATCAGTAACTTGGGAATGTTTGGTGTTCAATCATTCGGTCCAATCATTAACCAACCGAACTCAGCAATCCTTGGGGTTAGCTCAACAATTGAGAAACCTGTTGTTGTTAATGGTGAAATCGTGATTCGTCCAATTATGAGTCTTGGTTTAACAATTGACCACCGTGTCGTAGATGGTATGGCTGGTGCTAAGTTTATGAAAGACTTGAAAGCTTTAATTGAAAACCCAATCTCAATGTTGGTTTAGAGAATTTATTTTTAGAAATATAGATAAAGGAAGTAAGATATGGCCTTAGAAGTAATTATGCCAAAAGCCGGCGTGGATATGACAGAAGGACAAATCGTCCAATGGAATAAAAAAGTCGGAGAATTTGTAAAAGAAGGAGAAATCCTTTTGGAAATCATGACTGACAAAGTCAGCATGGAATTGGAAGCAGAAGAAGACGGTTACTTGATCGCTATCCTGAAAGGGGACGGCGAGACTGTTCCTGTTACTGAAGTTATCGGTTATCTTGGTGAAGAAGGGGAAAATATCCCAACAGCTGGAGCAGCTGCACCAGAAGCTAGTCCAGCACCTGCAGCAAGTGCTTCGAACGATGATGGTAAGAGCGATGATGCTTATGATATCGTTGTTATTGGTGGTGGACCTGCTGGCTATGTATCTGCTATTAAAGCAGCTCAATTAGGTGGTAAGGTTGCTCTTGTTGAGAAATCTGAACTTGGTGGAACTTGCTTAAACCGTGGATGTATCCCAACTAAAACTTACCTTCACAACGCCGAAATTATCGAGAATATCGGTCATGCAGCAAATCGTGGTATCGTAATTGAAAATCCTAATTTCACAGTTGATATGGAGAAACTTTTAGAAACAAAATCTAAAGTTGTCAATACCCTTGTAGGTGGTGTTGCAGGACTTCTTCGTAGCTATGGAGTTGATGTTCATAAAGGTATCGGTACTATTACTAAAGATAAGAATGTCTTGGTAAATGGTTCTGAATTGCTTGAAACTAAGAAAATCATCCTTGCTGGTGGTTCAAAAGTAAGCAAGATTAACGTTCCTGGAATGGAATCATCACTTGTTATGACTAGTGACGATATCCTTGAAATGAATGAAGTACCAGAAAGCCTCGTTATCATTGGTGGTGGAGTTGTCGGTATCGAACTCGGACAGGCCTTCATGACATTTGGTTCAAAAGTTACTGTTATCGAAATGATGGACCGTATTGTCCCAGCAATGGATGCTGAAGTATCTAAGAACCTCCGTTTGATTCTTGAGCGTAAAGGTATGACTATCTTGACAGGTACTAAACTTCAAGAAATTATTGAAGAAGATGGCAAACTCCGTATCAAGGTTGAAGGAAAAGATGATGTCATCGCAAATAAAGCCCTTCTTTCAATCGGTCGTGTTCCAGATCTTGAAGGAATCGGAGAAGTTGAGTTTGAGTTAGACCGTGGTCGTATCAAGGTTAACGAGTACATGGAAACCTCTGTTCCTGGTATTTATGCACCAGGTGATATCAATGGTACTAAGATGTTGGCCCACGCTGCCTTCCGTATGGGTGAAGTAGCGGCTGAAAATGCCCTTAAAGGAAATCACCATGTTGCTAAATTGAACTTGACTCCTGCAGCTATTTACACACTTCCAGAAGTAGCAGCAGTTGGTTTGACTGAAGAACAAGCTCGTGAGAAATATGATGTCCAAATCGGTAAATTCAACTTTGCCGCAAACGGACGTGCAATCGCATCAGATGCTGCTCAAGGATTTGTTAAAGTCATTGCAGACAAGAAATATGGTGAAATCCTTGGTGTTCATATCATTGGTCCTGCAGCTGCTGAATTGATCAATGAAGCGTCAAGCATCATCGAAATGGAAATCACTGTTGAAGAAATGCTTAAGACAATCCACGGTCACCCAACATACTCTGAAGTTATGTACGAAGCATTTGCTGATGTTCTTGGAATGGCTATCCATTCACCTAAGAAAAAATAAAAATAGATAGACTAGACTGGAATTATTTTTCCAGTCTCTATCGTATTAGAAGGTATCTTATGAAATACATTATCAATCATTCAAACGACACTGCTTTTAATATCGCTTTAGAGGAATATGCTTTTAAACACCTTTTGGACGAGGATCAAATCTTCCTTCTTTGGATTAACAAACCATCTATCATTGTAGGTCGTCACCAAAACACCATCGAAGAAATTAACCGTGACTATGTACGCGAAAACGGTATCGAAGTAGTCCGTCGAATCAGTGGTGGTGGAGCTGTTTACCATGATTTGAACAACCTTAACTATACCATCATTTCGAAAGAAGATGAAAACAAGGCCTTTGACTTCAAGAGCTTCTCTACTCCAGTTATCAATACTTTGGCTGAACTTGGTGTTAAAGCTGAATTTACAGGCCGTAACGACTTAGAAATCGACGGTAAGAAATTCTGTGGAAATGCACAAGCCTATATCAATGGCCGTATCATGCACCATGGTTGTCTTCTCTTTGACGTGGATTTGTCAGTCCTAGCTAACGCACTTAAAGTGTCTAAAGATAAGTTTGAATCAAAAGGGGTTAAATCAGTCCGTGCTCGAGTAACTAATATTATCGATGAGTTGCCAGAAAAGATCACTGTTGAAGAATTCCGTGATTTACTTTTGGAATACATGAAAAAAGAATACCCTGAGATGACTGAGTATGTCTTCTCAGATGAAGAATTGGCTGAAATCAATCGTATCAAAGAAACTAAGTTTGGAACTTGGGACTGGAACTATGGGAAATCACCAGAGTATAACGTCCGTCGTGGAACTAAATTCCCAAGCGGTAAGGTTGAAATCTTTGCTAATGTTATTGAGTCAAAAATTCAAGACATCAAGATTTACGGTGACTTCTTTGGCATCGAAGACGTAGCAGCAGTAGAAGATGTCCTTCGTGGCATTAAATACGAACGTGAAGATGTTCTTAAAGCACTTCAAACTATTAACTTAGGCCGTTACTTCGCAGGAATTACTGCAGAAGAAATTGCTGAAGCTGTTGTTGAATAAAGTAAAAGATATCCATGTTAAATGGATATCTTTTATCTTAGACTTGATATTCAAAAATAATGAGAGTAGAATAAAGAGGAAATCTGAACAAAAAAGGGGATCATATTCGATGATGAAAATTCCAGTGGAAAATCTTGGTCTATTTGAACAGTTAGATCGTATAGTAGTGGCTTTTTTTAGCAAGCAACAACCTCCAAGTCCATATGATTTGAATATCAGTATTACACAAGAACACCTTGACCAGAAAAAGCAAGAGCTAGAACCATTAGGCTATCAAGCTGTCCAACTACCATTAGGAATGGCTTTAGATAATGTCATCCAGCAACCTCATTATAAAAGTTTAATCATTGGTGGTCTTGCTCCTGAGGAAATCATCGTAAGCAAAGAAGCGTTAATGCCAATGAAAGACATTGTTGATTGTTTTTGTATTATGTATGCTGCAGCTAATAACCGCCTTGAAAATAGTAAAGCTTATGAATTAATGAAAGATAAAACGGTCTACTTTATTGGAAAACTTCTTACTGACATTCCTCAAAAAGGTGATGAATTTGCTTATATGGGTATTAATCGTACAGCTAGTGACGGTACGCCATATGAAGCTGTTAAATGTTTTTTAACGAAAGAAAGTGCTGAGAAGTACAATGAAGAAAAAAGACCCGTAACCCCTGCGAATCTGGCTTATATAAAGTCATTTTGGGGAAAGCCAGTCATAATTGAGCCACACAGAAATTATTGGATCGAATTTTTATAGAAAGAATAAAAGAGCGTAAAAATCTACGCTCTTTTTCTAACATAAAAATAGTTTACATAATTCTCGTTATGTAATATCACAAACTATCCAAGGCATTCTTTTGCTCATCATTAATGATATGGGTATACAAGTCGGTAACTTGGGTGCTAGCATGTCCTAGCTGGTGACTGACCAGAACCTGTGATTTGGTCGCATCATAGAGACGAGTTGCAAGGGTGTGGCGTAGTTTGTGGGGCGTCACGCGGACTTTAAAGTCTTCCGAATACTTAGCCACCATTTTTTCAACGCTAGAAGCATCAATACGGTTTGGAACACCTCGATACAAGGTTAGAAAGAGGGCTGTATCAGTCTTTTCTGTCTTGTAACGTTTGTCTCGAATGGCAAGATATTGCTCCAGATAAGGCTTCGCAAAGGCAGCAACATTGACTGAGTCGCGTTTTCCACCTTTTCGAATGACATCAATCACCATCATCTTGAGATTAAGGTCTCGAAGATCCAAATTTACTGCCTCAGAGAGACGGACGCCAGAGGCAAGAAGGAGTGCTATAATGGCTAAATCTCGCTCTTTATTCTTATTAAATGAAGATAGGGCGCGATTTGAGAGAGTTTTGGGGTATTCCTCATCGATATAATTTAAAAATCCCTCTGTTTCATCCCCTAAAAAGAGCTTTTGCTTGATATTTTCAGCTCGAGCCGCCAAGGTTTCTTTCTTTTTCTTAGTTGCAACCTTCTTCATAACATTGCGATAGAAATAAGGTTCCCCGTGCTCGTTTTCCACCTCCTCAGTCAAATACTTATAAAGGCTAGAAAGTGCTGATAAAGTTCGATTGATTGTTGTCTGAGAGACACCTTGCTTAGTTGTATTGGCGTTGAGCAAAGGACGTTCACGTAAGTAAAGAATAAAAGATTCCATGTCTTTCTTAGTCATGTTCTCAAGTACATCTAAAGGTATATTTGCCATGGTGTCAGCATTCGATATACCAGATTCTAAAACCCAGCTGAAAAATCGATCGTATTCCTTCAAGTATTCGTACAAGGTTGTAAAACTGTAGGGAACAGCTAGTTTTGATTGATAGTATTCCAGGACATACCAAGGCATAACTTGTTTGAGTTTATCGATACGTTCTAATAAGATTTCGCGTTTCATGTTTTTTCTCCAAATCTTTCTATACTAGTAGTATAGCATAGCCAGATATATTTTTCAAGAAAATTATAGTTTTTCGGAAAGATGTTATAAGTGTTTGATAAATTCTAGAAAAAAAAAGACCTGATTCTGCAATCATAAGAAACAGGTCTTTTGTGTGTATGTAATCCGGCAATATGTTTATATTTCAATTTCTCTAAAATATTGCAATTGCCATTTTTGTGTTGCTCGAGCTGTTGTATTTAAATTTGAGCACCAAGGAGGATAAAATCGCATAGACATTTTTCCATTGCTATCTTTTGTCGACAGAATGTTTTTACGAATAGCCACCTCGTTTGGAATAATGAATAGTCCCCTCTTATCATTATCAATGATAACGATTATAAGTTCATTTCCTAAGTCCTCATTGGTATAAGGAATGTTCTTGTTGTTTTGGTCTTTTTTCCAAAAAACTGTAAAATATCCTTCTTTTTTTGGTGTTCTTTTTGCCAAGCGGCATCTTTTATACCCTTGCTCTTCCTTTATATTGATAAGAATACCTTCGTATTTTTCATTGTATTTTTCTTCAATGAAATCAAAATCACCATAAAGATTATATAAAACATCGAGTATTTTCATTATGATGTACGTCCTCCTTAGCAAATAACTTTTCCAAAGAATAATACTGTTTCCAACAAAATCAGCTACCGACTATGCATATCTTTTTTATGTACTACCATATAGCAGGATAGCAAGATGACGAAGATTTTAAGCAGGTAGGTTTCGTATCGATCAGTGTCTATGGTTAGCTGAGACAAGACGTTAATGATCGAGTGTGTCATAACGCAAATCCAGAGATTCTTTGTTTTGATATAAAGAGCTGAGAGTATGAAAGAATTCGTCAGCAATCCAAATAAAAACGGTAGAATTTGCAGAGTTGCTAGGGAACCATCAATGTAAAAAAACAACAGATGCCAAATCGCCCAGCTGAAAAAGGTTAGGATTGTTGAGTAAAAATATGGCAACTTTTCTTGTAAAATTGGTTGAAAAACATATCGCCATCCAATCTCTTCTATACCGCCAAAGACAATAAATTTGAAGAACATCAAAAATGGGAGATACCAGCTAAATTCTACTATTTGCCCACCAAACATTAGAAAAGAAAAATCAAGGACAATAAGGAAAAAAGATAATAAATAATGTTTGTAACTGGTATGAATGTTAAAAAAATCGTTAACGATTTTCTTAAAAGGAATATGAGAATAGTGATTTGCAACAATTATTCCCCAAAGCGTTGAAGAAATCCCACCTAGAATGATTCCTAAAATAGTTAATAGATTGGAATGAATAGAAAAATGATTCAAGAGAAAGAAAAGGAGACAAACTGATATCATTTGGCTAAATGTGCCTAGCAAATATACTGCAATTGCCTTATTTCTTTTCATTGAGAATCCTTTCAATAATATTTTACGTAAAATAAATTATGTAAATAGAGCTTATAACAACAAATCTTTCACTTTTCCAATTTCACTTTTTGGAATCACGAGATGAATCATATCACCTAGATACATCCTTGTAGATCCATTAACTGTCTTACTTTTACCATTATGTACTTGGGTTGTGATGAGTACGTTGTGTGGTAAATTGAGTTCATGTACTTGCTTACCAGCTATTTTGTCTGATACTGGAATTTCAATTAGGGTAATTTCTCCATCATTAGTTGCTGTTTCAGGTAACATTTTTTCTAGCATGGCTTCATAGACGGGCGCCCCTTTGAGCAGATCCATAACAATATAGGCAACTAGGGTCACCATACCTAAAGGCATGAGATTACGTATATCACCGACCATCTCAGTAACAAGAATCATAGCTGTCAAAGGTGCTTTTGAGATAGCACCAAAATACCCACTCATTCCAAGAATCACAAAGATAGGAAATTGCTGTTGGCTAACAAGGCCAAGATTGACACAAATAACGCCTACTAGAGCACCAAGTAAAGATCCTAAAGCCAAAATAGGTAAGAAAATACCACCTGGTAGTCCACTTCCGTAACTGATCATGCTCCAGATAAAGCGAATGATAAAGTAAATTAAG
The DNA here is from genome assembly GCF_964243025.1 of Streptococcus infantis. Classification (GTDB taxonomy): domain Bacteria; phylum Bacillota; class Bacilli; order Lactobacillales; family Streptococcaceae; genus Streptococcus; species Streptococcus infantis_N. Next base: position 258,885 of record NZ_CAXTDJ010000001.1, on the reverse strand, counting down.
AGAATTTGGAAGCTAAAATCTTGTTCCGTTAATGATAAGACAACCTGATTTCCCCCACCAAGTATTTGAGGTAGGAATATTCCCACAGGAATAATCAGGATAAAAGCAAAAATTGGATGATAAGCTTTGTCAATGTGAACCTTTTTCCCAACCCAATCATATACTTTTTCGACATTCAGAACGGCTTTCTCATATAGATATCCAGAAACTCCAAGAAAAATCCCCATCACCAGATAAATCCAATATTGACTAAGACTCATTTGAGGAATATTATCAGGCATATCAAGCACAGGTGTTAAGCCAAAGATGAGAAGGGAAACAAAGTTTGCTACTAGACTAGCAGCCAAGGTAGAAACCCAGAAGAATCGTGAAAAATGGTGATAGACTTCTTCTACTACAAATAATAACCCCGCAATCGGTGCATTAAAGGCTGCAGCAAGACCAGCCGCAGCTCCGCTAGCAATCAAAGAACGCTCCTCAACAGGGCTAGACTTGAGCCATTTAGCAATTCCTTTTCCTCCAGCGGCACCTAGCTGAATACTGGGACCTTCACGCCCTAACATGAGTCCACTAGCAATTGCTAAAATACCAAGAATATATTTCTTCCAGAGGACACTCCACCAGTTGAGAGACATGAGACCTTTTAACTCGGCTTCAACTTGAGGAATACCAGAACCTTTGATATCTTTTTCTGACCGCGTTAACTTGGCACTAAGCCAGCATATGAAAAGATAAAGCAATAAAATAATCAATAGATTTCGAAGTAGATTTTCTTGCTCTTGATAAAGTCCTTGAACGATATGAAAGCCTTTTTCGATCAAAAATCGAAATGATCCTACAATAATTCCTACGACTAATCCGACAATAATACCTCGCCCTACTTGAGCTAAGATCGTACTGGACGCGAAAGCAAATTCTTTCTTGGAACTAAGTATTTCCGATTGTTCCTCCATAATTCTCTCCTTTAATTATCTTTTACTAGTTTCTGAGACGATCGTTTTAATCGGTTCAAAACTGGTGCGATGAATAGGTGTGACACCGTGCTTTTCAATTCCTTCTAAATGCTTAGCAGTTCCATAGCCAGCATTTTGAGCAAAATCATAGCCAGGAAATTCTTGGTCATAGTTAGCCATGATCTTATCTCTGGTAACTTTAGCTATAATCGATGCTGCTGCAATAGATAAGGAGTTGGCATCCCCTTTGATGATGGATGTCTGAGAAATCGGTAAGTCCAACTTCATAGCATCAATCAGAAGGTGTTGAGGTTTTGGTTGAAGTTGCGAAACAGCGTCATTCATGGCTAGTTTTGTCGCTTCGTAGATATTGACTTGGTCAATGACATGATTGTCCATAATCCCGATACCGATTGCTAGGGCATTCTCTTTGACAACCTGAAAAATCTCCTCGTGTTTTTTCTTAGGAATTTTTTTGCTGTCATTTAAACCTTTAATTTTACAATTTTGAGGTAAAATCACTGCAGCAGCAACCACTGGACCAGCTAGCGGACCACGTCCAACCTCATCTACACCTGCAATTAGAGATATCCCTTTACTATATAGATCTTTTTCATATCGAAGCATGGCTTCTAAGCGAAGATTTTCATCAATTTCTACTTGGATGGCCTTTTTACGCTTTTCAATTTCCTTTTGTACACCTGAACGAGAATCTTTTTCAAATTCCTTGAACAAGGGACTTTCAAGATTAGTTATCTTTGCTAATTCTTCTTTGATTTCTTTAATCGTTGCCATTGAGATCATCCAATGTATCTAAGGTATAGTTACCAAGTTTTCCATCACGAACTTCTTTGACAAAGAGGTTGTAAAAACGGTCGTAATCATCACGGAAACCAAGGATACGCGTCATATCCATGATAATTTCTGGAGCCTCATCGTCCAGATTCATTTGTTTAAATCGTTCTTGAAGCTTTTCAGGATAATGCGTTTTAAAGTAATTGAGACCGAAAATCGTTACCTCATCCATTGGAAGTAACTGATCCTTGATTGCTCCCGTAAGAGCTAGTTTGAGTGCAACAGTTTCATCTTCAAATTTTGGCCAGAGAATCCCTGGAGTATCCAAAATTTCTAAATCCTTATTGGTTTTAAGCCATTGCTGACCTTTTGTCACCCCAGGCTTGTTTCCAACTACAGCAATTTTCTTACCAGCTAAACGGTTCATCAGAGTCGATTTACCAGCGTTTGGAATCCCGATAATCATGGTACGCAAGGTCTCAATTTGAATTCCACGTTCTTTTTGACGAGCAATCTTATCTGCCATGAGTTTCTTAGCAGCATCCGTTACGACTTTTACTGTTATTTGTTCCTTAGAGTTAATAGCAAGTGTCTGAATACCTTGTGATTCAAAGTACTGACGCCACTCTTTTGTTAATACTGGGTCCGCAAGGTCTGCCTTGTTTAGAATCAATAGCCTTGGTTTGTCCCCGATGATTTTAGTCAGCATCGGATTTTGACTAGACAAGGGCAAACGTGCATCTACTAAAACTGTCACAAAATCAACAAATTTTAAATTTTCCTGGACCTGACGACGCGCCTTGGACATATGCCCAGGAAACCATTGAATAGTTGCCATTTTATTTCCTTTTCTTCATACAAACTTATTCTATAAAACATAGATGATTACTGACTATTTTACCATATTTTGGCTATTTTTGCAGATGAATGATATTTTAATAAAAAGGAAATCCCCCTTTACCAAGAGGAAAAGAGGGATACCATTCTTATTGATGAACAGCTTGTGCTGCCGTAATTAGAGTTAATTTGTAAACATCGTCAGAGTTACATCCACGAGAAAGGTCATTTACTGGTTTGTTAAGACCTTGCAAAACTGGTCCAACTGCAGCAAATCCACCTAGACGTTCTGCCATCTTGTAACCAATGTTACCTGCTTCAATACCAGGGAAGATAAAGACATTAGCTTGTCCAGCTACGTTGCTTCCAGGAGCTTTAAGAGCCGCAGTTTCAGGAACAAAAGCAGCATCGAATTGTAATTCACCATCGATTTCAAGGTCAGGACGCAAGTCGTGTGCGATTTTAGTTGCTTCAACAACCTTATCAACACTTTCGCCAAAACCTGAGCCTTTAGTTGAATAGCTAAGCATAGCAATCTTAGGTTCAATACCAAACATTTTAGCAGTGATAGCAGAGTTAATCGCGATTTCAGCTAGGGCGTCAGCATCTGGGTTGATGTTGATAGCACAGTCACCAAACAAGTAACGTTCAGTGCCACGAACCATAAGGAAGGCACCTGATGTACGGCTCACATTCGGACGAGTCTTAATGATTTGAAGAGCTGGACGAACTGTTGAAGCTGTAGAGTGAATAGCTCCTGAAACCATACCATCAACTAAGCCCATATAAACTAACATAACACCAAAGTAGTTAACATCGTTGATGAGTACTTCTCTCGCTTCTTCTTCTGTCATTTTTCCTTTACGACGTTCAACAAGTGAAGCTACCATATCTTCAAATTGTGGGTAATGTTCTGGATCGATGACTTCGTAACCCTCTGTAATTCCTTCGATTTCGAGATAGATTTTAATTTTGTCAGGGTTTCCTAGGAGTACAGGGATAACTTCTGTTTCTTTAACCAAACGCTTCGTTGCTTGTAGGATACGTGGTTCTTCACCTTCAGGTAGAACGATTCGTGCATTTTTACCAACTAGGTTGGCTTTCAAACTTTCAAAAACTTCCATGAGTTTTGACTCCTTTTAAGATAAATTATTATTTGATAACTGTGTAATAAGTGTGTCGAAATCATCCGGCAGTGGGCATTCTAGCTCTAACTGCTCTTCTAAGAAAGGATGATAGAACGATAAGTAATGGCAATGTAGAGCCTGGCGCTCGATGCCATGTTCTAAGCTTCCCCCATAAAGATCATCTCCAAGTAATGAAAATCCAATATGCGAGAAATGAACCCTAATCTGGTGAGTTCTCCCAGTGTGGAGACGAATATCAACTAAGTGAATATTCCCATAAGATGCCACGATTTGATAGGATGTATGGGCATATTTTCCACCCTTTGCTACTCGTCGAGTGATGATAGAATCTTCATCTCGGGCTATCGGAGCGATGATTTCTCCCTGAGGTTCCAGATGACCATCTCCCTTGACTAAGGCATAATAACGCTTTTCAATAGCCTTTTTTTGCAATTGTTTGTCTAATCTGGCATGCGCATAGCCGTGTTTAGCAAAAAGCATCAATCCAGAGGTATCTCTATCAAGCCGTGTCACAATGTGAACCTGCTGATTCTCATAATTTTGGTTTACATAGTAGCCCTTAATAAAGTTGGCAATGGTATTGGAATGATTGACACTAGGGATTGAAGCGACTCCAAAGGGTTTGTTGATAATCAAGAAATGATCATCTTCAAATAGAATATCTAGAGGATAATCAATTGCTTCAAGTGTCTCGAATCCTTCCTCTGGCGGAATATCAATGACGACTTCATCTCCGATATCTAAGAGATAGGTTGCATTTTGCGGATGCCCGTTTACTCGAATATCACCACCTCGAAACTTAATCTTGGCAAGTAACCCTTTTGAAACTTCATGTTTTTTCAAAAAGGTTTTGACCTTGACATGTTCGTCGGCAATAAACTGAAACCTCATTCGTCCACCTCACCAATAAAGGCATCTTTGACACGATTCCAAAAACTGGTGTGGCTTGGCGTGGCTACAAAATGAATCTTGTGGTGATCAATCTGATACTCTATTTTCTCAATATTTCGGAAAGAATAAATACTATTATCGATTGAGATTGTGTGATAGTCATTTCGAGTCGGTATCAATTCAATCTTGTCTTTTTTAGGAACAATAATTGAAGAACCCAGCGTACGATAAATACGATTGTTCAGGCTAGCAATTTCAGCCAATTGTAATGCTTCTATCGTTGGATGTAGGACTGCTCCACCAAGTGATTTATTATAAGCAGTACTTCCAGTCGGCGTTGAAACTGTTAGGCCGTCACCACGAAAGCGTTCGAAGGGAACATGGTTAATAATGACATCAGCAACCATAGTTCGATCCGCTCGACGAATGCTAGCTTCATTTAGTGCTCGGAAGGACTTGACTTCACCATTTTCGAGAAATATTTTGACACTTAAGAGTGGATAAGACACTTGAGCTCCATTATCCAGCTGTAAATTTGTAACCAATTGGTCCAACTCAAAATCACGATAATCCGTATAAAAACCTAAATGTCCTGTATGAACCCCAACAAAACGAACCTTATCCAGTTGGTTTTCATACTTATGAAAAGCAGACAACAACATCCCATCTCCACCAATAGAGACGACGATATCTGGATTTTTATCATTCAGGATAAAATTATTCTTTTTTAATCGTTCTTTTAACTCGAATAGAACTTTCTGACTCTGAGGCTTACGGTTGGCAATTAGGTCAATTCGCTTACCTGTATTCTTCATCGGTATCGTCACTGTTTCCTACCCCGTCATTTAACTTTCTGTGCAAAGGATCAAAGAGCGCTTGCGCTTCCTGGATATCAGCACGTATTTTACTCATTTCTTCGTCTAGCTGATGTGAAATTCTGGCTGTAATTTCAAGTCGTTCCTTGATTTCCTCTGGGAAATCTCCTTGATATTTATAGTTGAGTGAATGTTCGATTGTAGCCCAAAAGTTCATAGCCAAGGTACGAATTTGAATCTCAACTAGAATGGTTTTTGCACCGTAAATCGTATCAACCATATACTCAATAATCACATGATAAGAACGATAACCCGATGCCTTTCGATGAGTAATGTAATCACGTTCTTGAACAACTCTCATATCCTGTCTTTTACGAAGGATAGAAACAACCTCGTTTACGTCGTCTACAAATTGAACCATGACACGTAAACCTGCAATATCTTGCAAATCCTGTTCAAGTGTGTCATAGCCAATACCCCGGCGTGCCATTTTTTCTTTGATACTTTCAATCGGTTTAACCCGACCCGTGACAAACTCAATTGGAGAATGTCGGTTTTGTTTTCTATATTGTTTTCGGATTCCTCGGAGTTTTATTTTTAATTCTCCGACAGCTTGAATGTAAGGATCTAAAAATTCTTCCCATTCTGTAATCATATAACTCTTACGTCCAATTCTCTATGCAGTTTCATTTATCTAGTTTTTGATTTTCTCATGAAAATCATATACAATAAATACAATGCTTATTATACCATAAATCGCTTTCAAATATAAAGAAAAGGTTGTAAAAATGAAACATTTAGAAATAGAAATGAAAACACTTCTCAGTAAAGAAGAATATAATCGATTGCTAGCTCAATTTTCAGAAGTCACTCCTATTACACAAAAAAATTACTACCTAGATACGCCTGGTTTTTACCTTCGTCAACATAAAATCGCTATGCGCATTCGTACGTTCGATTCAAGCGCCGAACTGACTATTAAGATTCCTCAAGAAGTCGGAAATATGGAATACAACCAATCCCTTACTCTTGAGGAAGCAAAATATTGTCTTGAAAATTGTAAACTCCCTCAGGGAATGATTCTAGAAGAACTAACTAGCCGTGGACTTTCAACAAGTGGTTGGGTGGTTTTAGGTTGCCTAACTACTGTTCGTTACGAAAAAGAAACAGCTATTGGACTCATGGCGCTTGATCAAAGCCGCTACTTCGATATTGTAGATTATGAACTAGAGCTAGAAGTTGAGAATGGTGACCAAGGAAGTCTTGATTTTCAGGAGTTTTTACAAGTAAATGAGATCCATTACAAGAAAGCTCCTTCTAAATTAGTGAGATTTATAGAAAATATGAAAAAAAACTGAAATTCTCTTCTTTTTTTGATAAAATAGAAGAGATAAAAAATAATAGAATCTGTGAAAGAAAACACTTTCCTTTAAAAATGTTTTTTCACCGATTTACTTAGTTTATAGAGGACGGTTTATCAATGTCAGATACAAAAAATATGAAGCTTTTTTCTCTTTCATCCAATCATGAAATAGCTCAAAAAATTGCGGATGCTGCAGGTGTTCCACTTGGAAAGTTGTCATCACGTCAATTCTCCGATGGTGAAATCCAGGTTAATATCGAAGAAAGTGTTCGTGGATATGATGTTTATATCATCCAATCAACCAGCTACCCTGTAAATAATCACTTGATGGAACTATTAATCATGGTTGATGCCTGTGTTCGTGCTAGTGCAAATACCATTAACGTTGTGCTTCCATACTTTGGTTATGCTCGTCAAGACCGTATTGCTTCTTCTCGAGAACCACTTACTGCAAAACTGGTTGCAAATATGTTAGTAAAAGCTGGGGTTAGCCGTGTATTGACACTGGACCTTCATGCTGTTCAGGTACAAGGTTTCTTTGATATTCCTGTAGATAACCTCTATACAATTCCGCTATTTGCAAAACACTACATTGATAAAGGTTTAACTGGTCCAGATGTGGTTGTTGTCAGCCCTAAAAACTCAGGTGTAAAACGTGCTCGTAGCCTTGCTGAATACCTTGATGCTCCGATTGCTATCATTGACTATGCTCAAGATGATTCTGAACGTAGCCAAGGTTACATTATCGGAGAGGTTGAAGGTAAGAAAGCGATCTTAATCGATGACATTCTTAATACAGGCCGTACTTTTTCTGAAGCTGCTAAAATTTTGGAACGCGATGGTGCTACTGAAATCTACGCGGTATCCAGCCATGGATTGTTCGTCAACGGTGCTGCGGAGTTGTTAGATGAAGCTAATATCAAGGAAGTCTTGGTTACAGATTCTGTATTGACAGAAAGTAAAAAACCTAAGAATGTACAATATATTACCGCAAGCGAACTAATTGGTGATGCCATGGTTCGTATTCATGAAAGAAAACCAGTTAGTCCACTATTTAAATTTAAATAGAAATTAGGTGAGTTTTTGATTTATTTAGATAATGCTGCTACGACACCCATGTCATCTGCAGCTATCTCAGCAATGACTCAAGTCATGCAGGAGACTTATGGCAATCCTTCTAGTATTCATGGTCATGGGCGTCAAGCAGGAAAATTATTACGTGAAGCCCGTCAAGAGTTAGCAGGTTTACTAGGTACAAAGCCCCAACACATTTTCTTCACTTCTGGTGGTACAGAAAGTAATAATACAGCTATTATCGGCTACTGTCTTCGTCATCAAAATCGCGGAAAACACATTATTACTACTGCTATCGAGCATCACGCTGTGCTTGAACCAATTGAATATCTGGTGGAAAATTTTGGGTTTGAAGTGACTATTTTAAAACCCGACAATCAAGGAATCACTGCAGATCAAGTCAAAAATGCACTGCGTGAAGATACTATTCTCGTTTCAACTATGTATGTTAACAATGAAACAGGTACTCTTTTACCAATCGCTGAAATTGGTCAGATTTTAAAAGGACATTCAGCAGCTTATCATGTAGATGCTGTTCAAGCTGTCGGGAAGCTAGAGATTCTTCCTGAAGAACTAGGGATAGATTTCCTCAGTGCTTCTGCTCATAAATTTCACGGTCCAAAGGGTATCGGTTTCCTATACGCTGCTTCTACAGATTTTGATCCTTATCTACATGGTGGAGATCAAGAACAGAAAAAAAGAGCAGGGACAGAAAACCTTCCCGCAATTATTGGTATGGTTGCAGCACTTAAGGACGATATAGATCATCTAGAGGCTAACTTTAATAAAGTTCAAAAACTACAGAAAGTTTTTCTAACTGAGATGACTGGATCAACCTATTATCTCAATCAAGGTAAAGAGCAACTCCCTTATGTCCTAAATATCGGATTTCCGGGACAACGCAACGATCTACTACTACTTCGTTTAGACCTTGAAGGTATTTCTATTTCAACAGGTTCTGCTTGTACAGCTGGTGTTGTTCAGGTCAGTCATGTTCTTCAAGCCTTCTACGGAGAAGAATCACCTCGCTTACACGAGTCTGTACGCGTCAGCATTTCACCTCAAAATACAGAACAAGAAATGATAACTCTTGCTAAAACTCTTAAAAATATCATCGGAGGATAAACTTAATGGCATTTGAACAAACGATTAAACTTAAAAATTGTCGTTACGAATACACACTTAGTCCAACTGTTAAAAAATTTACGCTTAAAGATAATACTTTTTTTGAAACTAAAGTTGGGAACTATGAATTAACGCGTCTACTTGAAAAGGTTCCAAATAGCGGAGAAGGATTCCAACTTAAGATTATCATCAACAAAGACTTAACTGGTGTAAAAATCAATATCACTGATAAATTTGGTCTACGTTTAGTTGATATCTTCAAATCAGAAGAAACTCATATCCACCAAGAGAAATTTTACTTTTTGATGGATAGCCTGGTTGAACGTGGCGTATTTACAAAAAGTGAAAGATAGAAGGTCATTATGTTTCGATTAACTTACAAGGACTCCTATCAAGTAGAGCGTGTGCAAGAATATGAAGACTATGAAGCTCTTATGCTCTCTCTATCGGGTTGTGTAACTCTCCCTGATACTACTCATATTACTTCATTAACACATGATGGAGTTGAAATCTATCAAGGGCTTCTAGGTAACCTCTACCGCTTTTTAAGAACTTACCACGAAACGAAGATAAACTAAGATTTTTTCTTAGTTTTTTTTCGTTATTGTTGCAATTTTCACAAGCTTTCTATAAAATAGTAGATAGAAAGGTTGTGATTTTGTGAAAGAAAAACAGTCTGCTATTCCTAAAGCAACAGCAAAGAGACTTTCTCTCTATTACCGTATTTTTAAAAGATTTAATGCCGAGAAAATTGAAAGAGCTAATTCCAAACAAATTGCAGAAGCGATTGGAATTGATTCTGCCACTGTTCGTCGTGACTTCTCTTACTTTGGCGAACTTGGACGTCGTGGATTTGGCTATGATGTCAAAAAGCTCATGAACTTTTTCGCTGATCTTTTAAATGATAATTCTATTACCAATGTTATGCTGGTAGGTATTGGAAATATGGGGCATGCCCTCCTCCACTACCGCTTTCATGAGCGTAATAAAATGAAAATCATCATGGCTTTTGACCTAGATGATCATCCTGAGGTTGGTACCAAGACACACGACGGTGTTCCAATCTATGGAATCTCTCAAATAAAGGACAAAATTAAGGATAGTGATGTTAAAACTGCTATTCTTACTGTTCCTAGTGTTAAATCTCAAGAAGTTGCGGAACTTTTGGTTGATGCTGGTATCAAAGGTATCCTCAGTTTTTCTCCTGTTCACCTACATCTTCCTAAAGACGTAGTTGTTCAGTATGTCGATCTTACTAGCGAACTTCAAACCCTCCTCTATTTCATGCGAAAAGAGGATTAGAAAGCGAATTGATTTATGAAAAAACCAGTTATTGGGATTACAGGAAACGAAAAAGCCCATCCAGACGATGAGCTTATGATGAGTTATGCTGCCAAAGGCTTTGTTGAAGGAGTTAAGGAAGCTGGAGGTATCCCCATTATCCTACCGATTGGTGATGAAGAAATGGCCGGTTACTACATTAGTTTAATTGATAAACTTATTTTAACTGGTGGACAAAATGTTGACCCTAAATACTATGGTGAGCCAAAAGCTATTGATAGCGACGATTACCACCTTCAACGTGATATTTTTGAGTTAGCCCTCATTAAAGAAGCAATCAAGCAAAAGAAACCTATTTTTTCTGTCTGTCGTGGTACTCAACTTTTTAACGTAGCCATGGGTGGGTCTCTTTATCAAGATATCGAAGATCATTGGCAAGATACTTCCGCTGAATACACTACTCAGCGGCTTGTCACTGAACCAGATACTATTCTAAGAGAAATCTATGGTGAAATCTCTCATATTAATTCTTTCCACCATCAGAGCATCAAAGATTTAGCTCCTAATCTTAAGGTTGTAGCACATGATCCTAAAGATGGTATTATCGAAGCTGTTACAACTACAGACGGTTTCCCTTATCTTGGTGTTCAATGGCATCCCGAATTTCTTTTTGAAAATCGCCCCAAAGATAAAACACTTTTCGACTATGTCGTCAATGAATTGTAATTTCGATAAATTAGCTAATTAATTATGAATGAACTTAGTCCCCTTCTACTCATGAGCTTTTTAGAGATTTAGAAGTTAATGTTTTCTCATCTGTTAAGAGCAAGGAAATTGACCATTTCTCAACCTATAAGGAAAAGAAAATAGAAGTTTATTTTCAACTTTCTAATCTATATAGTCTTTTAACGGCAGAAAGTTACCAATCATTTTCTAAGAATAAAGAGTATCTCGACAAACTCTCACTAAAAGACAAACAAAAAGAACTGAAAGAAATGTCTAAAAAGGCAAAACCATTTTGTAAAAAGGCAGATGCTAAATTTAAAGGCAGATTTCGTTCTTCGCTTGTTTTTTACAGAGATATCTTGATCCACTCAAAAAAGTATTATAAAATTGAAGACTTCAATGCTATTATTGACTTTATCGTACAAGAAAAGTTGCTAATACCTACAATAGATCCTCTTCCTAAAATTGATATGAACGAAGTTGAGTCCTATGCTTTACAAGCGATTGAGCAGGGTCCCCTAAACTTCAAAAAATAATCCTATATCAGGTCCGTCTTCTCGCGGTAACTAAAATAATCAGAATGAGAGACGATTAAATGGTCCAATAAGACCAATCCCATTAATTCGCAGGCTTCTTTAACAAGCTTCGTAACATGGTCATCATTGGGGCTAGGAACTACTGCTCCTGATGGATGATTATGAACCAGAATCACAGATGTTGCCATATGCTTCAAAGCGTAGTGGAGAATTTCTCTGGGTTCAGCAATGCTTCTCGTGGCAGACCCGATAAAAATAGTCTGCTGGTGAATGATTTGATTTTGAGTATTTAGATAGAGCGCCACTAGGTGCTCTTGTTTTTTATCTCCAAGCTCAGACTGCATCTTTTTAGCTAATTTACGACTGCTAAGAATACTCTCCATTTCCACTGTTTCCCTTTTATGGATACGGTATCCTAATTCAATAACGGCTTGTAATTCGATAGCCTTTACACGTCCAATACCTGATAGAGTCTGCAATTCCTGCAGGCTCATTCTTTTTAGGTCAGTTAAACAAGTCAGCTGATTTAAGACCTTCTGTGCTATTTCAAAAACATTGGCCTGTTTTGTACCTGTCCTTAGTAATATTGCCAGTAATTCTTGGTTACTGAGTGCTTCTACTCCTTCTTTTACTAGTCTCTCTCTTGGTAAAAGCGAATCTTCTTGAAACGAAATACTATACATAAAAATCCTCCTCACTTTATTATTCGTGAGAAGGATGCTTAATTTCATAAAAACTAGTTATTTTTAGATTTTTTCAAGTGCAAGACGCAAATCTTCAATCAAATCATCAGCATTTTCAAGACCGATTGAAAGTCGGATTTGATTTTTAGTTACTCCTGCTGCTTCTAAGTCAGAATCAGACAACTGAGCATGCGTTGTAGTTGCCGGATGAACGACTAATGATTTGGCATCTGCTACGTTTGCAAGGTTTGAAAAGATTTCTAAGCTATCAATCACCTTACGAGCTTCTGCTTCTCCGCCTTTAACATGGAAGGTAAAGATTGAACCAACACCTTTTGGTAAATATTTCTCCGCCAAGGCATGGTAAGGGCTATCAGCTAATTTTGGATAATTAACTTTTTCAACTTTTGGATGGTTCACAAGGAAATCAACGATTTTCTCAGCGTTTTGCACATGACGTTCAACACGGAGAGATAGTGTTTCAAGACCTTGTAGGAGCAAGAATGAGTTAAATGGTGAAAGGGCAGCTCCCATATCGCGAAGCAATTGAACACGAGCAGCGACGATAAAGGCTGCAGCACCTACATCACGAGTATAGCTTAAATTATGGTAGCTTGGATCTTCATTGACGAATTGAGGGAATTTCCCTGAAGCAGCCCAGTCAAACTTACCGCTATCAACAATGACACCGCCAATAGTTGTACCGTGTCCACCGATAAATTTAGTTGCCGAGTGAACTGAGATATCTACACCGTGTGAAAAGACATTAATGAGATATGGTGTTGCAAATGTATTGTCAGCAACCAAAGGAATTCGATGTTTATGAGCAATTTCAGCTATTTTTTCAATATCAGGAATGTTGATAACTGGATTACCCAAAGTTTCAATCAAAACAAGTTTGGTATTATCTTTAATCGCTGCCTCTACTTCTTCTAGATTATCGATATCTACAAATGTTGTGGTAATTCCGTATCGAGGAAGAGTTTCTTTCAAAAGGTTAAAGGTCCCACCGTAGATAGTTGAAGCTGCAACAACGTGATCTCCTGCATGAGCAAGTCCAAGGATAGTATAAGTAAGAGCTGCCATACCAGAAGCTGTGGCAAGTGCACCTACTCCGCCTTCAAGAGCTGCAATACGCTCTTCAAAGGCTGAAGTTGTTGGGTTAGTGATACGAGTATAGATATTTCCAGCTTTTTGAAGGGCAAAAAGGTCTGCACCCTCTTGTGTATCTTCAAATACAAAAGATGTTGTTTGATAAATTGGTACAGCACGAGACTTGGTAGTAGCATCTACCACTTGTCCTGCATGCAATTGTAGGGTTTCGAATTTAAATTCACGAGTCATCATCAGACCTCCAAAGATTTCATTAAATTAATTGTATCATCTATGGCAGTCAGTTACAAATACAACTTTGTTATATATTGGCATAAGAAATAGCTATGGCTATTATTAAAATTGTAGAACTTTTTTCAGAAAGTTTAAAAAGTTTGTTTTCACTTCTCCCATACTTTATAATGAATATAAAGGAGAAGAATATGTCAAAAATTACACATGAAATTGATACAAACTTCGCTGGTCGTTTAAATATTCTACGTGCTGGTGTGCTCGGAGCCAACGACGGGATCATTTCCATCGCTGGAGTTGTTATCGGGGTTGCCAGTGCAACCAGTAATATCTGGATAATCTTTCTTTCAGGTTTGGCTGCCATCTTAGCGGGTGCCTTCTCTATGGCTGGAGGTGAATATGTTTCAGTATCCACTCAAAAAGACACTGAAGAAGCCGCTGTAGCCCGTGAGCAATTACTTTTGGATAAGGATATCGAGGCTGCAAAGAAATCTCTCTATGCTGCTTATCTTCAAAATGGTGAGTGTGAAACTTCAGCTCAACTTTTAGTCAATAAAGCTTTTTCTTAAAAATCCACTTAAAGCTTTAGTTGAGGAAAAATACGGAATCGAGTATGAAGAGTTTACCAATCCTTGGCATGCTGCAGCATCTAGCTTCATCGCTTTTGTTCTTGGTAGTTTACCACCAATGCTTTCCATCACCATCTTTCCAAGTGACTATCGAATCCCTGCTACTGTTTTTATCGTTGCGATTTCTCTATTGATTACAGGTTACACCAGTGCCAAACTCGGGAAAGCCCCAACTAGAACAGCTATGATTCGTAACCTCTGTATCGGTCTTTTAACCATGGGAGTGACCTATCTATTGGGTCAGTTGTTTAGTATTTAAAAAAGATACCTTAAGGTATCTTTTTTTTTATCTAAACATAAACAATTAAGTAAAACTACCAAAACCAACCTTTATCATCATCATTAATTGGTTCAGCTTCTTTAATCTTACGTGGGCCAGTTCCGTACATATCAGCTTCGATATCTTCTTTTGTTGGCAAGATAGAGGCCAGGATGATGTAGATGATGATTCCAAGTCCGAAGTTTGCGATTGTAAAGATAGCAAAAATGAAGCGCACAAGAGTAACATCAAGGTCCCATTTATCAGAGAGTCCAGCAAGTACTCCTGATATCATACGATTTCGTCTCATTTTGTAAAAATTTTTATTCATAGTTTGTACCTCTTTCGGTATTCTTGAAATAAGTATAACATGAAATAAAAACTTCTTGCATCAGTCCTTAGGCGGATTTTGCAAAATGAGTTTGCCACGACAGAGACCACAACGATAACGTTTGGTATCAATTCGTCGCTTTCGTTGATAGGTTTGGCGACAAGTCTGACAAATATAGACTAGAAGTGGTGTTTGACTGACACTTGATAAGGGAGGAACAAAGCGGAGCCCGTCTACTTCTTTTAACAGTTTCTTAAAGGCTACATCTTTATGTTTATACCCCTTGCCCTCATAGTATAGATGATAATGACAGAGTTCGTGACGGACAATTTTCCGAAAAACCTCTAAACCAAGTTCTTGATAGACTTTGGGATTAAAATCCAAATGCCCATCCTTGGGAAAGAATCGCCCACCTGTCGACCGTAGACGAGAATTCCATTGAGCTTGGTGTTTGAAAGGTTTCCCAAAGTCTTCTAAAGAGACTTGTTTAATGTAATCAGTTAGATTCATCTGGGGCAAGGAGCGACAGATTTACTTTTTCGCGTTGGACATCAATCTTCTTCACCCAAACGGTTACTAAATCACCAACTGAAACGACTTGACTCGGATGTTTTATGAATTTCTTGCTCATGTGAGAGATATGAATCAGGCCATCCTCGTGAATACCAATGTCAACAAAGGCACCGAAGTCAACGACGTTACGGACAACGGCCTCAAGCTTCTGGCCAACTTTCAAGTCTTTGATATCCAAGACATCCTGACGAAGGACTGGAGCATCAAAAGAATCACGGAAATCACGACCCGGTTTTAAAAGATCTGCAATAATATCTTTAAGGGTTTCCTGACCGAGGTCTAATTCTTGGGCCATTTCCTTGATTGAAATAGATTTGAGTTTGGCTTGCGCTTCTTCATTTAGGTCTTTAATGTCCAAACGTTTGAAGAGTTCCTTAACAGCAGCATAGTTTTCTGGGTGAACACCTGTGTTATCAAGGATATTGCTACTTTCAGGGATACGGAGGAAACCGGCAGCCTGTTCAAAGGCTTTTGCTCCTAAACGAGGAACTTTCTTGATTTGGGCGCGTGAAGTGATTTTTCCTTCTTCTTCACGGTACTTCACGATATTTTCAGAGATTGTTTTGTTAAGCCCAGCTACGTGTGAAAGTAAGGCTGGACTAGCTGTATTGACATTGACACCAACTTGGTTAACTACTGTATCTACGACAAAGTCCAGACTTTCAGACAGTTTTTTCTGACTAACATCGTGCTGATATTGACCGACACCTATGGATTTGGGATCAATTTTAACCAATTCAGCAAGTGGGTCTTGCAAGCGACGAGCAATCGAAATAGCAGAACGTTTTTCAACAGTTAACTCTGGAAACTCTTGACGAGCAAGTTCACTAGCTGAGTAGACAGATGCACCGCTCTCATTGACAATGACATAGCTGACGTCTGGAAATTCTTTAAGTACTTCAGCGACAAAGGCTTCACTCTCACGACTAGCAGTACCATTACCGATGGCAATGATTTCCACACCATATTGGCCAATCAAATCTGCCAAATCTCTCTTTGCTTCTTCAATCTGACGGGCAGAGGCTGGTTTGACGGGATAAATGACCTGGGTCGTCAGCATCTTCCCAGTCGCATCAACAACTGCAAGCTTGGCACCCGTACGAAAGGCAGGGTCAAATCCAAGAACTACACGCCCTTTAAGAGGTGCAACAAGGAGAAGATTTCGAAGGTTTTCTGAGAAGAGTTGAATGGCTCCTTCTTCTGCCTTTTCTGTTAGTTCAGTACGAATTCGACGCTCAATAGCTGGTAGTACTTTTTTCTTGACAGATTGCTGAATAACTTCGTCAATATAAGCATTCTTAACTTTAAAACGAACACTAAAGAAAGATAGAATACGATCAGTTGCATGCTCAAAGCCAATTTTCAAAATGCCTAGCTTCTCACCACGATTAAGGGCAAGCGTACGGTAACCTTGCATGTTTGCAACTGTTTCTGAGAAATCGTAATAAATCTGAAAGACTTGTTTTTCATCAAGACTCTCATCTTTGACTTGAGAAGTAATCTTAGAGCGTCTAAGTACCTCTTGATAGGTCATTGAACGTAAATGAACATCCTCGGATAGTGCTTCAACCAAGATGTCTACAGCCCCAGCCAAAGCTTCTTGAGGAGTTTCGAAACCTTCACAGACAAATGTTTCTGCTTCTTTTTCTAGGTTCGAAACATTTTGTAAAATCAAGCGAGCAAGTGGAAAAAGTCCAGCCTCACGCGCAATCGTTGCCTTGGTCCGACGTTTCTCCTTATAGGGAAGATAGAGTTCTTCTACATCTGCAAGTTTTTCAGCTGCTATAATAGCTTCTTCCAATTCTTTTGTTAGCTTGCCTTGCTCTTTGATTTTTGCTAAGACCGCTTCCTTACGATCATTTAGAGCAGTTAAACTCTTATCGAGGTCGATAATAGCCTTAATGGCTACCTCATCTAGACTTCCTGTCATATCTTTCCGATAACGGGCGATAAATGGGATTGTTGCTCCTTCTGCTGTCAAAGACAAGACAGTATCAATCTGCTTTAAAGTTACACCCAAATCTTGGGAAATTTTTTCATATTTTTTATCCATGAAACTATTATACCATAAGGAAGAAAGCTTGTTTTCATTAATTTGTTGCTTTCATTCAACTTTATAAAGATAAAAGCCATGTTTATTTTAAAATCCAAACATTTCTCAGAAATAATAGTATAATAGTGTTAACTAAAAGAATCGAGGTATGCCTTATGGCTGTTAAATTTACAAAAACTGATGACTTAGATAAGATGTTCGAAGAATTCGCTAAACTACCTGATTTAAAGCAAGTAACATTTCCAGACGACAAAGAAAAGAAAGATAAGGCAGAAAAGAAAAAATAGATGACACTCTTTCAAAGTTTACCTTTTAGTGTGCTACAAGCTGGAGCCATTTTTCTTTCAATTATCATTGAAGCTTTACCCTTTGTCTTAATTGGTAGCATCATCTCTGGTGCCATTGAAGTCTATGTGACTCCTGAGAAGGTTTATAAATTTCTCCCTAAAAATCGCCTGGGGAGAATCTTTTTTGGTAGCTTCATCGGTTTTCTCTTTCCCTCTTGTGAGTGTGGAATCGTTCCTATTATCAATCGCTTTTTAGAAAAGAAGGTTCCTAGCTATACAGCAGTACCTTTTCTAGTAACGGCTCCTATCATCAATCCTATCGTACTTTTTGCGACTTATTCAGCCTTTGGTCATTCAATTCAAATGGTTCTCCTAAGAGCTTTGGGAGCGATTCTAGTTGCTACTATATTGGGTATCTTTTTTGGTTTTGTCTGGGAGGGACCTATCCAAAAAGAAAATAGATTGGCTTGTCATGAGCATGATTTTTCTCACTTGAGTAAAAGTCAAAAAATCCTTCAGGTCTTTATCCAAGCTATTGATGAATTCTTTGATATGGGGCGTTACTTGGTCTTTGGCTGTTTTTTTGCCAGCATAGTCCAAGTCTATGTTCCAACTCGTATACTGACATCTATCAGCGCAACACCACTACTTGCGATTGTTCTTCTGATGGTCTTATCCTTCCTACTATCCCTCTGTAGTGAAGCTGATGCCTTTATTGGATCTTCACTTCTTTCTAGTTTTGGTTTTGCTCCAGTGCTTGCCTTTTTGGTTATAGGTCCCATGCTTGATGTCAAGAATCTCCTCATGATGAAGAATTATCTCAAAACTCGCTTTATTTTGCAATTCATGACAATTGTAACTCTTATTGTTCTTGTCTATTCTTATCTAGTCGGGGTGATGCTATGATTCGATTTTTTATCTTATTTGGCTATTTTATCTTAACCCTTTATCTGCACCTATCAGGTAAGCTCAATCAGTATATAAACCTCCACTACTCATATCTGGCTTATATCACTATGTTTTTATCTTTGCTACTAGCCATTGTTCAAGCCTATATTTGCTTCAAGCGTTTGAAAGAACATAGTCACTTACATAGTTTTTCAGCCAAGCTTGCTAGTTTTGTCCTCTTAAGTTTACCCTTGTTAGTTGGATTTACCTTTCCAACTGTCACTCTGGATTCACAAACAGTATCGGCAAAAGGATATTATTTCCCTTTATCAGAAGGAACTGACAAGGCAATCCAAGCAAGTGAAGGAACGAGCAGTCAGTATCTGAAGCCGGATACCAGTCGCTTTTATTCACAAACAGCTCATGAAAATATTATTCGGAAGAGTGCTGATAAATACTTAGCTCAATCTAGTATAGTTATCAATGATGCAAATTACTTGGAGGTCATGGAAGCTATCTATGATTATCCAAATGAATTTGAAGGCAAGGAAATCGAATTTATTGGATTTGTCTACAACGATCCAAATCATACCAATAGTCAATTTGTTTTTCGCTTTGGTATTATGCACTGTATCGCTGATTCAGGAGTCTTTGGACTTTTGACTACTGGAAACACCAATCAGTACGAAAATAACACCTGGGTGAAAGTTAAAGGTAAGATTAGCAATCACTATCACAAGGAACTCAACCAAGTCCTCCCAACCCTTGAAGTCCAGTCCTTCATAAAAGTAGACAAACCCGAAAATACTTATGTTTATAAAGAGTTTTAAAAAAGTAGCCTGAGGGGGCTACTTTTTTTGTTTAATAAGGTTGAATGATTGACATATTCAAAATATTAGATTTCTGTATTTCAGAATTCTAATACTGTCTGTTTATCTATTTTTTTCTTATAGGATTTAAACATCCAAGCTTAATTGTTGCCATTAACTCTAAATGAATGTTCAGAGATCCATTTGGTGTAGCTAGCTAACCTTTCATCTGTTAAGGATTCTACTGCGATAGTTACACACATATCTACCGCTTCTTCAACTGTTACAAAAAAACGATAACCATTTAACTGTAGAAATTTCACCAAAACAAAGAAAGCAGTTCGTTTATTAGCATTGGCAAAAACATGCTTCTTGATCAATTGGACAAATAGTATCGTTGCCTTATCAAAAATTGTTGTATAAAGAGGTTTACCGAAGACAAATTGTTCTGGTAAATTGACAATCATATTTAAGGCAGAAGGACTAACTGTTTGAATTTTTTCATTAGGTGAATACCGTTGAATTGCTAAAGCATTGATTTTTTCAATTTGCTTTTCTGTCAGATAGACTGTCATTTTTCCACCAAAGCTTTGAAAACATCATCGTATTCGTCAAAAATTTTGTCCAAATTTAAGTCAAAGGCATCATCAGATACATAAGAAATCTGATGTCCAGACTCTTCGGGAGTAAAGATAATTTCACCACTTGGTAACAATTTTGCTTCGTATTTAACACCACTTGGAATATTGAATTCACTTGGAATGGTAATGGTGATTGAATTTCCTTGTTTTCTTGTTTTTACTACCATCTGATTTCCTCCTTTGAAGTATTATAACAAATAATTACCGTAATTACAATGACAGAATATCAGTTAAAATAATTCAGCTTGAGAAATTTTTGCTAAGAACTCATCCGAGTAGACCGAATAAGCATTTGGATCAGGCGCTTGGTGGTCGTTCATTGCTTGCCCACATCTACAAGTCCATTTTCCCATAATTAACTTCAGTCACTACTTAATTCTTCGATGAAAAATTGATTGAGAGTACCCCAATCTCTTTTATCCTTTTTCCACTATGTTCATTTTATCAGATTTCTAATACTTTATCAAAAATTAATATAGTATATAAACAAAAAGCCTCCAAGAGGCTTTTTGTCATTTCACGATATCTTTATACATATCTGGTCTTCTATCTCTAAAGATACCCCAATTCAGGCGCTCATTCGCTCCCTTGTCAAGGTCATAAGTGGTTAAGAGGATTGCTTCATCTTGTCGTTCGGCTTGACTTAAAATAGCTCCTGTTTCGTCGGTCATGAAGGATGAACCGTAGAAGTTTAGACTGGAACTTTGTCCCCCATTTTCTTCACAAGGAGTGACTTCTTCCAAACCATAACGATTAGCAGCAATAACTGGCACAATATTTGCCGCTGCATGTCCTTGCATGGTACGTTGCCAATGACCACAACTATCTGTATCCAAAATTGGCTCTGAACCAATAGCTGTTGGATAAAAGAGTAATTCTGCACCATTTAAAGCAAGGCAACGGGCAGTTTCAGGAAACCATTGATCCCAACAGATCCCGATACCAATCTTGGCATAGCGAGTATCCCAGACCTTGAAACCAGTATTTCCAGGAGTAAAGAAGAATTTCTCCTGATAATAATGGTCATCTGGGATATGAGTCTTCCGATAAACGCCAAGCACTTCTCCATCAGCATCAATGACAGCAATAGAATTGTATAAGACATTACCATCTTTTTCATAAAAACTGATTGGTAAAACGACCTTTAGTTCCTTGGCAATCACTTTAAAATGCTGAATAGCCGTATTTTCTGATACTGACTGGGCATACTGATAGTAGTCATACTGACGCTCCTGACAGAAATAGGGACGTTCAAATAATTCAGGCAAGAGAATAATTTGGGCTCCTTGCTCAGCAGCTTGTCGAACTAAACGCTCAGCTGTTTTGATATTTGTATCCACATCCTTAGCGCATTGCAACTGAATGGCTGCAACCGTTACATTTCTCATTTTTTTCTCCTATTCTGGAATTTGTTGGGTAATACAGTGGATATTTCCACCACCTAAAAGAATATCTCTTGCAGGAATTCCGACAACATCACGGTCTGGGAAACACTGGCTTAGAATATTCAAGGCCACTTGGTCGTTAGAGTCCTGAAATTGCGGCACTAATACAGACTTATTAGCAATGTAAAAATTCACATAGGAAGCTGCTAGTCTTTCACCTGCATAACGCTCCTCTTCGCCTTCTTCATAAGTATAGCCCGGCAAATCCTCCTCTGTAACTACTTGATGAATAGCTGGGATTGGAAGTTTATGAATAGTGAAACTCCGGCCTTTTGCATCAGTTTCCTTCTCTAAAAGAGCTAAATCAGCTGCAGACATAGCATACTGGGGATCATCTTGGTCGTCCGTCCAAGCTAAAACAACCTCTGCAGGACCAACAAAGGCTGCAACATTGTCGACGTGTTCATTTGTCTCGTCTTGATAAATACCATAAGGCAACCAGATAACTTTTTCAGCACCAAGACTCTCTAGTAAGGTCTCTTCAATCTCCTCTTTAGTCAGGTGAGGATTACGACCCGGACTGAGCAAACAGCTTTCTGTGACAAGAATGGTTCCTTGACCGTCACTGTGAATAGCTCCACCTTCCAGTACAAAAGGTTTGGCATCATAAACAGGCATTTCCAACGCCTCAGCAAAACGACTAGCTACTTGGTCATCTGCTTCATAGTCTTGGTAAAGACCGTCAACAGCACCACCCCAGGCATTGAAAGACCAATCTACCGCCAACTTTTCCTTTTTATCATTAAGAAGAATGGTCGGACCTGTATCACGAGCCCAGGCATCATTTGTCTGAATATCTAGATAAACAACATTGTCTCCAAGATAAGATTGTGCTTCAGATAGATAGTCTTGCTCCACCAAAAGGTAAACTGTTTCCCCCTGAGCAATCGTTTTGATAATCCGGCTAAAAGCAGCTTTAGCGGCCTTGCCTTCAAATGGCCAAGACCCTGGTCGAGTAGGCCATATCATGAGAGTCCCATGATGGGGTTCATACTCTGCAGGCATACGATAGCCTAATTTCTTTGGACTGTCCATCATGATAATCTCTCCTTAAAGTCTTGGTATCCAAATGCTTTGACTAGACTGCACTCACCCTCTTTATCCATGAGATACAAACTTGGAAGTCCAATACCGTTAAAGGTATTATTTTTGACAAAGGAGTAGATAGCCATGTCTTCAAAATAGAGTCGATCGCCGATTTCAATCGGTTTTTCAAAGCTGTAATCCCCAATGATATCACCTGTTAGGCAGGTATTGGAAGAGAGTCTATAAGTATAAGGTTTTTCTTGGGCTTCAAATCCATCTCTCAATGGGGGGCGATAAGGCATCTCAAGGACATCTGGCATATGACAACTTGCTGAAGCATCTAACACCAAGGTCTCAATTCCATTTTCAACAAGATCCAAGACTTCTGTTGCTAGATAACCCGCATTAAGGGCAATAGCTTCACCTGGTTCGACATAGACATCAAGGTTATAGGTTTCTCGAATGCGTTTAATCTCAGAAATCAGTAAGTCCACATCATAGTCATCTCTCGTAATATGATGACCACCCCCCATATTGAGCCATTTAACGTGATGCAAATAGGTTCCAAACTGGTCTTCTACTGCTTTCAAGGTTGTCTCTAAATCATCTGCCCCTTGCTCACAGAGAGTATGAAAATGAAGTCCGTCAACCAATTCCAATAAATCACTTGGTATCTTGTCCAAAGTTACTCCAAAACGAGAGCCAGGAGCACAAGGGTCATAAAGCGCGTGGTCACCCTGCGTTGAACATTGAGGATTGATGCGAAGACCGACACTGATACCAACTTCACGACAACGTTGACCATATTTTCGTAGTTGTCTCTCTGAGTTAAAAACAATATGATCCGATATTTGTAGTAGCTCTTCCATATCTGATTCCTTGAAAGCAGGTGCAAATACATGGACTTCCCCTGGGAATTCTTCTCTAGCTAACTTCGCTTCATAGAGTCCACTAGCCGTTGTACCAGATAGATACTGGCTAATTAGGGGATAGGTTTTATAGAGAGAATAAGCCTTTTGAGCTAGCAAAACCTTACAACCTGCCTTTTCCTGAACCTGTTGCAGAATGCTACAATTTTCTTCTAGCTTTGCCAAGTCAATGACATAGGCTGGCGGTGGTACTTGTTCTAACTTCATTAGTCCACCATTTGTGGATTTTCAACCACAACCCATGGCAAACCGTATTTATTTAAAGCTTCCATGAATGGGTCTGGATCCAACTCTTCAAGGTTATAAACTCCTGGTTGTTTCCATGTACCATCCATCACTAATTTTGTCCCAATCATGGCAGGAACACCTGTTGTGTAAGAAATGGCTTGTGAACCAACCTCTGCATAGCACTCCTGATGGTCGCAAACATTGTAAATGTAGATTGTCTTTTCAACGCCATCTTTAACACCAGTAAAGATACAACCGATATTTGTCTTTCCAACAGTACGTGGGCCAAGGCTGGCAGGATCTGGAAGCAAGGCTTTCAAGAATTGGATTGGTACGATTTCTTGTCCGTTAAAATTAATAGCATCTGTACGAAGAAGCCCAACGTTTTCCAAGCATTTCATATGCGTCAGATAAGATTGGCCAAAAGTCATAAAGAAACGAATACGTTTGACACCTTGAATGTTCTTTGCTAATGATTCGATTTCTTCATGGTGAAGGAGATACATGTCTTTTTGCCCAACTTGAGGGAAATCATACTCACGTTTGATAGACATAGCTTCGACTTCTACCCATTTTCCATCTTCCCAGTAAGAACCTGGTGCAGAGACCTCACGTAGATTGATTTCTGGGTTAAAGTTTGTTGCAAATGGATAACCATGGTCTCCACCATT
The DNA here is from genome assembly GCF_964243025.1 of Streptococcus infantis. Taxonomy (GTDB): domain Bacteria; phylum Bacillota; class Bacilli; order Lactobacillales; family Streptococcaceae; genus Streptococcus; species Streptococcus infantis_N. Next base: position 234,545 of record NZ_CAXTDJ010000001.1, on the reverse strand, counting down.
ACAGTCTAAAATATCGATATAGTGGATTTCATCAAAGTAATGTTTGAGTGCATAAGCTGAAAAGACGCTGGTTACACCTGGGTCAAAACCAGATCCAAGTAGAGCAGTCAAGCCTGCTTCCTTGAATTTTTCTTGATAAGCCCATTGCCATGAGTAGTCGAAGTAGGCAGTAAATCCAAGTTCCTTACAACGTTTCTCATAAATAGCACGCCATTCAGGGTCTTCTGTGTCCTCAGCCTCATAGTTGGCAGTATCGATATAGTGCACACCTGTTGCCAAACAAGCATCCATGATGGTCAAGTCTTGATAAGGCAAAGCTACGTTCAAAACAGCTTCTGGTTTGTAGCTTTCAATCAAGGCAATCACTTCTTCTACCTTGTCAGCATCAAGAGCAGCTGTCTCAATCTTAGTATTTGTTTTGCCTTCTAATTTAGCCTTCAAGTCATCACATTTTGACTTTGTACGGCTAGCAATCATAATTTCTTTAAACGTTTCGCTATCTTGGCAAATCTTTGAAATAGCAACTTGGGCAACTCCCCCACATCCAATAACTAGTAAACGACTCATTTTTTTCCTTCCTCTTCTTCTAAAATGTCTTCTACATACTTAGGCAACATAAAGGCTCCCACATGTAAGTTTGCAGTGTAATATTCCGTAAATAACTGGCGTTTTTTCCAGCCTTCCTTGTCAAAATCTTTGACAGGGTGATATTTTTTCGATGCAAATCCAAACAACCAATAGCCAGCAGGACTAGTTGGGATATGTGCTTGGTAAACCCGGCTAATTGGAAAGGCTTGATTGACCTTGCGGTGCATGCTTCGGCATGCTGACTCATCTTCGTCAAAGAAGGGACTACCATGCTGATAAATCATGATTCCGTCTTCTTTCAAGGCTCTATAGCTATTGCCGTAAAATTCCTTGGTAAAGAGCCCTTCTGTATGGCCAAATGGATCTGTCGCATCGTTGATGATGATGTCGTAATCATCTTCACAGTTTCTCAAAAATCTCAGTCCATTTTGGTAGTAAATGGTGACGCGAGGGTCATCAAGTCCTGCAGCAAAATCTGGGAAATATTCTCGACAAACCTCAACCAGCATCTCATCTGGTTCTACAATATCGATTTGTTCCAATTCTGGATAGAGAGTTAATACTTGGGCAACACCACCGTCACCACCCCCAATAACCAAGACTTTCTTTGGATTAGGATGGACAGCCATGGGAACGTGGACGGTCATTTCGTTGTAGACGAAATCATCCGCATCTGAGAATAAGACATGCCCATTTAAAATCAATATCTTCCCAAAAGCTGGTGTATCTAATACTTCAATATCCTGCCATTCGCTTTTTCCAGCGTAGAGTTGCTTGGCAGTTCTCAGGGATAGTTTCACGTCTGGAGTATGAACTTCAGAAAACCATAAATCCATCTAGTTCTCCTATCTCTCAATAACATTGATGTGATTGACCTCTGGATCTTCAGTACCTTGGAGGGAACAACCACGTTCTTTAGCGAATTGTATATAATCGACAATTTCTCGTGTAATCCGTTCACCTGGCGCTAGGATTGGAATTCCTGGAGGATAACACATGACAAATTCCCCACAGACCTGGCCAATGGACTCGCCTAATGTTAAGCTTCTTCTATCTGCATAGAAGGCTTCCTGAGGAGATAGCACCAACTCAGGCTGGATATATTCTCCAGCAATCAAGTCCTTCCCATCTCGCGAGTAGAGTCTCTTGATATCAGCCAAAGCACCTACCAAGCGTTCAATGTCTTGGATACGGTCACCAATCGAAATATAAGCTAAGATATTGCCGATATCACCAAACTCGATCTGAATGTCATATTCATCCCGTAAGAGGTCATAAACCTCAATCCCTGTTAGACCAATCCCCTGAGTGTAGACTGACAACTTAGTCACGTCAAAATCACAAACTGAGACACCCTCTACTAGCTCTTTTGAGTAGGCATAGTAGCCACCGATGGCATTGATTTCACGACGTGCGTACTCAGATAACTCAATAACTTTCTCAAAGGAATCTTTGCCACGAAGGGCTAGGTTTCTACGAGAAACATCTAAACTAGCCATTAGCAAGTAGGATGCTGATGTTGACTGTGTCAGGTTAATAATCTGACGTACGTACTCAGGATTCATCTGATTGCCAACTAAAAGAAGGGAACTTTGAGTCAAGCTGCCACCGGACTTATGCATGGATACAGCTGACATATCCGCTCCTGCGTCCATAGCAGACAGAGGAAGTTTATCTGTAAAGTGCAGATGAGCACCGTGTGCCTCGTCTACTAAGACTTTCATTCCTGCGGCGTGTGCCATCTCTGTTAAACCCTTAAGATCTGAACAAATCCCATAATAGGTTGGATTGTTTATTAGGATAGCCTTGGCATCCGGATGGTCCTTAATAGCTTGCGCTACACGCTCATTTTCAAGCCCCAAAGCAATACCGATTTTTGGATCCACACTCATCTCGATATAGATGGGAATAGCCCCGCATAAAACGAGAGCATTAATAGCTGATTTGTGGACATTTCGTGGAAGTATGATTTTATCACCTGATTTACAGGTAGAAAGAATCATGGTCTGCACGGATGAAGTTGTCCCACCAATCATCAAAAAGGCATGAGCAGCACCAAATGCTTCTGCCGCTAGTTCTTCCGCTTCTCTGATAATCGAAATAGGATGCCCTAGATTGTCCAAGGGCTTCATAGAATTGACATCAATCCCAACGCATTTCTCACCCAGAAGTTCAACCAACTCTGGATTCCCACGGCCACGCTTATGACCAGGTACATCAAACGGTACAATTCTTTTTTTTCGTAACTTGACCAGTCCCTCATAAATAGGAGCTTGGTTTTGATTTAACATTATAGAGACATACTCCTTTATCATAGTTTTTTTCACCTTGTATAAGGCTCTAAAGGATACTTATGAAAAAAGAGCAGGTTGGCACCTGCTCTACAATCTACTGACGTGTTTATGTTTGTTTCTTTTGAGTATGTCTGTTCCTGATGTTTCCTAACTCTCTAGTAGCAAATATTACGTACTTTATTGATCGTTTCACAAGATGACGTGTGCTTTCACCACACTAACAAATCTATACGAATTAGGACAAGTGTCCTAACATCAACTTATAAAAGTAGGCTTTTAACCCTATCAATAATGTGGCTTTTCAACCACGCTTCGGCATTCAACCCTGCCTGTCCGTAGGCATTTTTTACTCGGGTTTATATTTGCTAGAAAACATCATCTCATTTTCTAAGCTTCATTACTATACCATGATTTCACAATCTTGTAAAGTATTTTTAGAACTTTTTTTAAATAATTTAGTGTTTAGTTCGTGTAATTTATTCAACCAATAAATAGAAATCGTTTTACATTTAAATCAAAAAACAAAAAAGGAACTAAATAAATTAATTCCTTTAGATAGGCATAAGCAAATCAACTATTCAAAATCGTATTACTCATCACGCGCTACTTTGGCAGCTAGTTCAAAATCAGTCATCAAATAATTTTCATCTAGACGGATAAGACTATAATACTCATTCCAAAATAGAGAGTCACTGTTACTTGACCACTGTAATCCATACCACAATTGAGTGACATCACTTGTATTTGATGGGGGGATTGACCATAGATGCTTTTTAAAAGTTTCTTGAACAAGGGGGATATCCAGTCGACTAGTCAAGTCGAGTTCATCCAATTTCAAAGTAATAGAATGTTTCTTAGCTGCTTCAATACTGTCCTTGTTAAATCGAACCTGAATAATCTTAGAATCTTCTAAAGCCACATTCTGGTCCTCAGCACCGTAAAAAGTAATACTGCCCAGCACTATACCATTTTTTGCTATTAGATAAGGAGCGTAGGGAACAGCATTGCTATCAAGTCTGAAGCCTTTTTCGATAGTGACTGATTTATCTCCTGAATACTTTTGGAAATTGCCATCTGTCAGGAGGTCTTCATAGTCGCTAGCACCATCACCTTGTCTTACATAGATATCAAATCCAGCTTCCATCAGATCTCTTGCTTTGGTTTCTGCTAACGTGATTTTACTTTCATTTATTTGCAAAATTGGTGCTTGAGGTGGCAAACCAATCGTGAGATTAAACATGACTCCAACTAGAAAGACCATCAAGGTTATAAGGAGGGCAAGCAAAGACTTTCCAGTCCTTTTTCTTGCATTGAAAAGAGCCATTATAGCTGGGAGGAGGATCATTTTTGCTAAAATAGAATTCCCCACACCACCTCTATTTAAGGTCTGAAAAGCAAAGAGCCCTGCAATTGCAATCAGAGACAGGTAGACCAATATCTCTCCTAGACCCAGTTTTTCTGTTCGAGTTTGTTGATTTACAGGAGTTTCGTACAATGACTGTCCATTCTCTTTCCTCTGTTTTAGAAAGAGATAAAAGCCCAGACCGAGTAGCAGATTAAAGATTGCAAAAACTATTAAAGTACCTATAATCACCGTTCTACCCATGGCTCTCTACTCCTTTATGTTCTCTCTCAAATCTTATCTTTTTCTTTATTGTCCAATTCCCAATCAATAAAACCATTAAGAAGAAGGGGCCGCCTTCTATCAGTACAATCGGTAAAGCTTAAATGGCAATGATTCTCATCTTTTTATCTTTAAGGAAACTGCTGATATTTCTAGCTCTATTTCCCTAGAAAGTGCTATAATGGAGCTAACAAAAATGTTCTCTAGCAATTGAAAAACGGGGGAAGTAGTCATGCTCACCACTATTGTTTTAGGATTTTATACTCTTTTCTTTCTATCCTTGTGCTTTACTATCTATCTCTATATTAGACTTGTAGTTGCGGTTAAAAAAGGCAAAGACATTCCCAAATGGATTTATAAACTTGGCCATGCTATTCAAGGAAGAATTCACGTTGACTATGAAGAAATCACTGATGCTAATGCCCTTAAAGAGATTCATTGGTTCTTGCTAATCTATTTAATCGTAAATCTACTCGTATTGGCTGTCTTCTACTATCGTGGTAATAGCTTTCCTCAAGCCATTTATGAATGTTTGAAAAAACATTTTTTTATCGTAATTGTTAGTATAGTTTTAAAAAGTATTGGCAAATTTGTTGTACTGGCTATAAGAAAAAACTTTCAAAACAGTCATGTCTATGCATCAACCAACGCTTTTATCGGGACAGCTTTTTTAACGAGTTATGTTTTTATGTTTTGCATGATGATGAGTGGACTTCCAGCTCAACCTGTTTCAGTAACCATTCAAGATACCACTGTCATTATCGGTGAGACCAAGGCTTCCGAGATTTTGGAACAAGGCTTTAGCTTCGAAGATAAAAATCCAGAGAGTTCCATCACCAATCCCAAAAACGACCACTTCTACTACGGTCAGCTTCTCGAAGTCAAGCGGGATAATCAGTCCTACGGCTTTATGAGCCTTACTCCTACGGGTAGAGATACTGATCAACTCAAAAACTGCGTCATCATCTATTACAGAACACCTAAGGATAACAATCAACTAGAAAAAATTTCCATCAATCATGTCAAGCTAGCAAATCTCAAGCTCCAAGACTTTCAAACACGAAAATTAATCGATATCTTTGAAGTCAATCCTGCTGATTATAATGTCTCTGATAAGGATAACAACTTTATCCTAACCATTCAAACAGCAGATTACGACCTCTGGAAAAGGTACCGGATTGAATCCAAGTTCAATTCAGATGGTTCGATTGATAGCTATGGAGTCAGAGCCCAGCATAGCATGTGGGAATGATGGAGTGTTAGCTTTAGTCATTAGTAAGCATATAATCAAATAGATGAGCGTTTACGCGCTCCTACTTGATTTTATGCTTATTCATTTTTTCTTGGAAAATATCTGTAAGAATTTGTCGTAATTCTTGAGCTTCTTTTTCTGGAAGTTGGCCTTCTTGTTCAGCTACAGCATACAATTCCGGATATTCAAGAGAAATTCTCTTAATCGTACGCGTAATCGCATGTTTTCTAACAAAAAACGGAATACGCTTAATGTATTCTTGAGGGATCAACGCGATAATTTTGTCAGCAGTTTCCTTATCGTTCAGCTTAGAAAAAGTCAGTCCCTTTTTAATCATTTCTTGTTCTTGTTTCGTAAAATCTTGTAATTCCATATGTCTACTCCTCATCTTCTGTCACTTCCCAAACTTCAGCTTGGTAGGGTTCTCCATCTTCATCGTATCGATTGATATAACCAATAAACCTATCATTTTTTCTTGGTCTCTGCTGGTTTCCTTTGATAACCCAAACAGCCCATACCCCTATTAGGAATAAGACTATCAGTCCAAACAATGCATCCATAATGTCTACTCCCTTAAAATTGAACCCACTTATCATTATCCATAATAAATGGTTTAGCTAGACCTTCTCCTGTATAGTTTTCGTATTTTGTATCTAGATATTTGTAACAATCTTCCTTGGTCGCAAATTTGATGGCTTGATAAGGCTCTTCAAAGGTTAACTTTTCAACAAAGAGATAGCCACCCTCGCTTGGTACAAGAATACCGACATGCCCAATAAAGAGGGATTGACCATCCAAGTCATCATGAACGACTACGGAGAGCATTCGAGCATTTTCGTTAAACTTGAATTGAGAAAGGAATTGTTCCATCTTTGCAGCATGAACTTTGACATCTGTCGTTGCTTCGGTCTTGACTCTTGAGAATAAAATATCAAAAGCATCCTTGTCTTCTGCACCAAAGACCTTTCCTTTATCAATGGCATCATTATCGACAAACAAAAGGGAATCATCTTTCTCTAACTTAGGAATTTCAATAGAATTTTTCAATAAACAATAACTGTTAATACGACAGTTGGTACCGACAAAATCACCCTTTTTAGGTGTCCAAAGATTGCTTATCTTTTCAACATCATAGTCTGTTTTGGTAAATGTAGAAAAATCCCCAGTTAAGCCTACTGAGCCGACAGTTGCGTTGTAATCATTGACAAGGTTTAAAAATGCATCGACACTATCTTTATCCAAATGTGCAGCCAAGGCTTTCCGAACTTCTTCTGCACTCGGTTGATTGTTCAAATTGCTATAAGTTGCTCTCCAGGAAACCTGATTCGACTGTGATTGAGTCACTGAAGTTTCAGCAGTACTATCAGAAGTCTTTTGAGTTTGACTACAAGCTACTATGGTCAAAAGAAGTGTTGAGCAAAGACTAACAGTTGCTAATTTTTTAATTTTCATAGGCTTTCCTTTATTAAAAAATATCGTTAAAAAGACTTGTCAAAGTTTAAAAATCTTATTCTTTCGGTTGAGAATATACTTCGATATGCTGCCCTAATACCTTGATTTCTACTGGTAGGTCATCAGATTTGTCACCGTCAACATCCGTTTCTAATTCAGAATCAGATGAAATTTTTATATGACGAGCTTTCATATACTCGATATTATCATTTACGACGACATCCCCTTTTAATAAATCAGGGATAACTGACAATTTAGTAAAGATTGAGGCATCTTTTAGTATCAAAATATTGGCATAACCATCCTTGTCTTCATCAAAGATTTTTTTATCAGCGAAATAATTGGTAAGGAGAACCAAGACATGGCTGGCCGGGCCAATATAATTTCCATTTTCTGTCTCAACAGTAATATTAAACGCTTGATCTGTTACAACAGACTTCATGGTATTAATCGCATAGGCAAGCATACCAAACTTCGTTTTATCCTCTATCCCAACGTTGTGGATAGCTTCTGGCAGTGAACCAATACTAAAAATGTATCCGAAATAGTGCCCATTTGATTTTCCGATATCAATCTTATTCGTAGAATTAAAATCGAGTTCGTCAATAGCACCATCAATATCTTGATTGATTTCTAATAGTTTTGTAATGAGATTTCCAGTTCCTCCTGGAATAATCGCGAGTTTAGGAATGTAGTCTTTTTCAGCGATACCAGAGATTACTTCATTGACAGTCCCATCTCCACCAAAAACAAGAACAGCATCATATCGCTCCTGAGAAGCTTCTGCTGCAAAGTTTGTGGCATCTTGCGCTTTCTCCGTAATTTTAATCTCCACATCTTCAAAGAAATCTCTAGCTTTATTCTCCAGTTTTACCTTATAATCCAAGGCTTTTTCGCCTCCAGATGTTGGATTGATGATTACCATAATTTTTTTCATTTATTATTCTCCTTACAACCTAACTATAAAAAAATAAGTTTCAATATAGCTTTTTAATACTATGTCATTATATAACTAAATTCTTAAAATTAAAAATTGGATGTCCTGAATTTAAATAGATTGTTCTCTCGCCTAATAATTCATTAATATTAAATCTTAAAATTCTTAAGTTTTCAATGTTAAAAATCATGTAGAGTAGAATGCTTGCTACTAGTATCCTTGGCACTCCCTCTTGAGAGAATTTATTAAATCTAGTTAAAAAGGACGTTTATAGCAGTTCTACTTTTATTCCTTGACTCTTAAAAATATCCTCAACTTGTTTAAAATTACTAGTCATAATTGTCGCTTTCTTCAGATTTGGAAACTGTTGCAGTTCTTTAAGACTAATTTCATTTAGATCGAAACTATCATCTTCACCGTCCCACTGAGGTATCAGATTCATATAAATCTCGTTACCTCCATCCATATCGATTTCTTGAACTTGTTCAGCGTATTTCTTAGGTATAGGAAGGTTTTTCATATAATCAAGTGCTGGCTGAATAATCTCCATACTTTCTGTATCGATATTCAACTCACTGACTTCCTCTGCAAAGTCAAAAATATTAAAAACAGGTTTCAAAACCTCTAAATCATACATTAAAACCTGGATAATGGCTAGTTTAAAATTTATATTTTTAAAGGAAAGCACTTCTTCGTCAGTTTCTTTTAACTTGTAGCTTTCCCGTTCACGTTTTATCTCTGGAAAGAAGGAAATAGAAAGTGTGTCTGTGATTGTCTCTGCAATTCCTTTAAAATTAGTTCCATAAGGAGTCCATAAAATAAGGTTAAAATCCCCTACTCTATGCCTATCAGAAAAGAAATAAGGCGATTTTCCATCTGTTAATACCACAGCTTGACATGGTTGCTTTGGCAATTCTTTCTCTCCAGTCATAGATTTTACAACATCGCCATAGTAGAGGAAAACAGTAGAAATCAAATGTTCCTCATCAATGTATGTTTTAGATTTTTTTAAATGATTTTTAATCGTGAAAGAATGTTCAAATACAATACCAATATTGTCATAAATGTATTTAATAAACTTATTATCTCTTTTGACAACCTGGTCAGGCTTTCCCAATACAGCTTCAATATCTTGCAAGGACAAAGGAAAAGATAAGCTGGTTCCGTTAATAATCATTGAATTGTTGTGGAGATTGATTTCAAGTTTTTTGTGTGTTGTTTTCTTAAAAAAATTAAACATATTACTACCTATTCTTAAGTTTCTTCCAGATAAATTTTGACTGCTTGGTATTCTTGCTCTTTAGCATAGGCAAACACCTCTGAAGCTCTAATGTAATCAAAGATATTTTCCTCTAAATCTTCATCCCAGATCGATTCATGAAATATTTTATTCTCTTGACATGCTTCATAGAAAATATCGAGGTGAACTTGATAAAACTCTTCATCTTCATTTGGAGCTTGCCTTACCAACGATAGTTGAAACATTGGCTTATCAGATATAGCTGTAAATGTCCCTGTTTCAAATAAAATCATCTCATCCTCAATAGGCTCACGACACAAGTCTTCAAAGATTGCTACCATTTCCTCTAAGGGCATCTTATCGGTGATTCTTTCTCTTAAAAATTCAAGTGATTGCTTCATGATTCTCCTCTTTCTAGAAGAATTTTCATTCTTGGAAAAATCCTATTAAAAAATAGAATTCTTACACCTTTTATTATACTACATTAACAGAAAAAAAGACTGAACCAGACGGTTTTCACCGTGGTTTCAGTCTAGTTTTTTTATAACGAAAAAGTCTCTATGAAGACTCTATTTCAAATATAAACTCTTAACTTAAATTGATTAATTAGGTCTAAGCTTAATTAAAAGTAGGCATTTTCAATTTGCAACTCACATCCTCTAGAAACTCTCATGAGCGACTTCTTCAAGATAGTCATCCAGATGATGGTAAATTTGTATATCTTCTTCTGAACTATCTTGTAAAACTGCAAATACCTTCACTTTATCATCATTGACAAATACGAAATTATGTTCACCAAAATAAGCCTGATAACCCTTGTCAACTAAGGTCCAAAGTTCATCTTTTTTTAAACCAAAAATATCTTTTTTTACAAGATAGGTTTTCCCTATTTCCATTTTCATGATCGATATTTCTCCTTAAGAAACTAGAAATGTTAAAGGTTTACTATTTGATGGTCAATCAGCTCACACAAGACGTGATAGCAACTCAAAACGGACTTTGGTTGACTATTGCATCTCTTCCATTGCTTCTTTCACATATCCCTCTACATCTTTAATCTCTATAAAAGAAGGATCTAGGTGACATAAGAAGTGCCAATCTTCGGCGTCTTTTTTTCTGTAGACAATCGCTTCGCCGTCTTCGCTTCCAAAAAAGGTTCTATCGACTTCATATCCTTTGCTTTCTAAGAATGCTTTTGCCTTACGGAATTTCGCTTCTCTGGCTTCGACATAGGTTTTCACTTCACCGTTGTTAACGACATAGGCATCTACTTTTGTAGCGCCTTCGATTACTTTATCGTTTTTAACAGATAGATTCGAAATCTCTTTCCAAATAATATCCACATTTTCTTCAGGATTAAATGAAAATCTAGATAAAGGAACAATATTTCCATTGAAGACAATTTCCATATAATCCGGAAGATTTTTTGGATTAAAATACTCCACTTCAAAACTATCTTCTTTTTCTAAAGTATATCCAGGTATTTTGGCTACAAATTCTTTCCCTTCTTCTATTGTCTCAAATACGACTAAATCCTTTGAATAATTGTTTTGGTACAATTCTAATATAACCATCGATAACCCTCCTTCATTCAGTATCGGTCCGCATAACGCCTATCTATTATTTTATTACAAACGTTTCTTCCCATCGTCTGAGTACATCTTTCAAAGGCTCATCGAGATAGCTATAGGCCTTGTCCTTAATCCACTCAGGAATTCCATAAGCTGCTTCGGCGATACTTCCTGTGATAGCAGCAAGAGTGTCGCTGTCCCCACCAAGAGAAATCGCATTTCGAATCGCGTCTTCAAAATCTGTACTTTCTAGAAAGGCAACGATGGCCTGAGGAACGGTATCCTGACACGTTTCATTGAATCGATACGTAGGACGAATTTCATCTAGCGTTTTAGAAAGGTCATATCCATACTCTTTCTCGATGTGTTCCTTGATGCGTTTTTTAAGCTCCTCAGGGTTATCGCTACTATCATCACCAAAGAAATAACGGCACATGTAAATAGCATCCACTGTAGCCATTGCTCCTTTGATTCCTTCTGGATGGTTATGCGTCACCTCTGCAGAAAGTTGCGCCAGACGTTTCACCTCAGACGGCAACTCGTCTGTTGTGGCATCCATCACCAAAGCACACGGAGAAACGCGCATCGCAGAACCATTTCCAAAACTATTGTAAGGTTCACGGTTATCACTATGAATCCACGTATCAAATCTTACACCGTAACCTGCATCGGGATACATCCTACCATATTTTTTCATGGGATCAATAAAGTCATCCTTCTGACCGCCATTCATAACGGCTTCTGCAACAGCACAGGTCATAACCGTATCATCAGTGAAAAAACAATCCTCACGAAATAAAGGGAAGTCTTTCGTTTTAATGTTGTCCCATTCATAAACAGAACCAACAATATCTCCAACTATTGCTCCTAGCATCAGATTCCTCCTTATGATATATCAGATTCATTACACATTTCCAATGAATCACTCTTTAAAAATGGCACCACCAAATTAATCCACTCTTGAGGCAGGTAAGCTGATAAATAGCCATGGTTATAGCCCTTAGCTTCATACAAAATCGTATTTGGATGCAGTTGTTGAAATAATTTCGCTGATGCTTTCACACAGTTCAATTCTTTTTCACCATAAATATAAAGAACCTGCGCCTTATTAACAGAAATCGTATCCTTTAGCTTGTAATGCCCCATATAGGTTTTGTAAATGGTCACCAATGTTTTGATAGGCGTCCTTGGCAGATCCTCCAAATAATAATCTTTTAGTTCCTCTGGATAAGCGAGTTTAGGATAGAGTTTGTTCATCATGCTTAACTGAAGTTTGCAAGAGAATTTACTAATTATTAGTTTGCCAAATAGACGTACCAGAAAAATACTGATTTTAGCCAACCTTGGTTGAGGAATACAGAGGCTTCCATCTATGATGGCTTTCTCAGCTATATCTCTGTCTATTGACAAAAGCTCCATAGTAATTTGACCACCAAGTGAAACACCACCGATTGCAAACAATTTCCCACCACAGTTTGCTTTGATATAGTCCAGAATCTCCAAAGCAGAATCTTCAGTAGAAACATAATCAAGTTGATATTCTTCGCCGTGGCCATTCAAGGTGGGTAGAATGACACGATACTTCTCCGATAAGATCCGTGCTTGACGAAGATAATTCCACCAAGAACTGCCACCGCCATGTATCAGCAAGATAGAAGGCAAATTCTTATCACCAAATTCATGGAATTTCATATTTAAACTCCTTACTGTAAGACATTCCTAGCTACATCTTTGTTTAATCTGTTTGAACAAGCTGTGATACCACTTTAAACAGACAATCTCTAACATCGATTATCTAGATAGAATGTTACCTTTAATAATGGGTATCCTGATCTAAATTTTAAAATCTTTTTTCCTTACTAATTCTATTACTAGCCAATATCGTATAAATCAAATAACCAATAAAAATAACATAGCAGCCAGTCTTACAACTTACTACTTTTCATATGATAATTTACAAATGTTTTTCCAGCCACTCGATCTTTTTAAAATCCTTATTGTTATTTTGTTCATTTCGATAGGAGTCTTGAGAAGAAGCTTTGTAAATACTTAGATACTGCTCCAGACTTGGAAGACGAAAAGTGATGCCTTCAATGTGAATAAGCTCTATATCCGATTCCGAAACTCCTGCAAAATCAAGTAAGGAATCGATACTTCCAAATTCAACATTCTCTCTATCCTTTTGGAATTCATGCTCATGAATATCTATTAAGACGTAGCCTAAGTCTTTCATCACTTTCATTATCTTGTCCCAGTCATAAATTCTGAGATGGTCAGGTGCTTCCCAACCTCTAGGGTCACCAGGTACATGAATGTCAATGTCAGACGGCCCCCAATTTTCTTTCGTTCTAAACTCCAATCCCAAAGAACCCATCAGTGTCGGTGTAATTCCGACTCGATTTAAATGGAAACAAATGGTTTTAAATTCTTCAAATAAGAGACTCATGTTTACTCTATGCCTTTCATATAAATGTTCGTTTACAGTTTAGTTACCTAAATCAAGAATTAGATAATGTAAACTAGTCAATTTTCTCAATAATGTTTCCAAGTTTATCCAATACTAGACAGGAATAATCATTTAGTGGAATTATGGGAACATTAACGAGTTCTTCAGCTCTATCCTTATTAGCTTTATCATTCCAGGAATCATAATGGACACTAATTAAAAACTGACTAAAGACTCCTAATCCATTTTTTATCTTTATCTGATGATCTGAATTATCATTAGGTGAGACATAGACTTTTTCTCCTAATAATAGGGCTCCTGCAGAGAATCCCATAACTTTCGCACCTTTATTCAGCATATGATCGATATAATTCTTAAACTCCTGATTTACATAAGTAGCTATGTATTTTTCCGTATTTCCACCACCGATGATAATTAGATCAGCATCTAGATAGCTATCAAAATTAATCTGCTCAATGTCCAAGAGTAAGTAATCAGTGTTTAGGTTAGAAAAAGGCTTTGGAAAACTTCCGTGTACTTTTTCATATACGGTTCCCAATTTTCTCGATAAACTGTAAAAATGACAATTCTTTCGATTTTCCTTGATGACACAATTTTATTAACAATCGTATGGTTCTTTATCGGCGGATTTCCACCCATCAAAAAAATTTGTTCGTCCAATCTTTCACACTTTCTAAAGATACATAAATTTTGACCACGTTCTGAAATTATAATCTCTTCTTAAAATGAATAATTCTATTTGCCTCCTGAAATCCAATATTGAGATGAAATTTTATAGAATCCGTATTCGTTAAAGTACAGTCACTTGCAAATTCCTTACATCCTTTATTTTTCGCCCATTCCTCACATTTTGTACAGAGGTTTTTAGCAATATCCTTTAAACGATATTCCTCGTCGACAATAATCCCTTCTAAGAATCCCACAGGACTATATTTACAACCTTCAACATAATCAAATCTGAGTGAACATAGTGCTAGACCTACAATTGTGTCACCTTCAACTTCAGTAAAGATTGCAGTATTTTTGCCATTCGTATATTTTTTAACTTCATCAATAGCTTCTTTATCGGTCAATTGGGGCCATAATTGTTTCATTAATTTAGCCGTTTTTATAGAATCTTTTGATATTCCATCCATATTGATGTTCCTCCGCAAATTACAAGCTAGTATTTTCGAATCATGCTGTTACTTTGTTACTCATGATTGATACCAATACCATCCCCTTCTACTTTTCGACTGTCTCAGATCGGAAGAGCAGGGCAACACACTCGGCGGTTCGCTGTTGCCGTATCGTTTCGTCGTAAACTCCTTACTCTACGACAGCTATCCCATGGGCAGAACATCTGCTTCTACTTCGCTGATGCCTCAGCTCGTACAAGCAGTGATACTGCCTCAACATGATGCGTCTGCGGAAATAAATCCACCGGCTGGACTTTCTTCAATTCATAGCCCAATTCTTGGTAGAGTTTGATATCACGCGCCATGGTGGCGACATTACATGAGATATAGGCGATGCGATCAGCTCCTGTTTGAGCGCTCGCTTTGATAAAGCTTTCGGTCAAGCCTTTGCGTGGTGGGTCGACCAGGATGGCAGTTGGTTGGATGCCTTCCTTGAGCCAATTCTTCATGGCATTTTCAGCTGTGTCACAGACATAGTGGGCATTGGTAATACCGTTCAATTCTGCGTTCTTCTGGCTATTTTCTACTGCTTCTGGGATAACTTCCACCCCGTAGACTTCCTTGACATGCTTAGCGACAGATAATCCAATAGTCCCGATTCCTGAGTAGGCATCGATCACCACATCCTCTTCTCTTAACTCCGCAAAATCAATAGCTGTCTGATAAAGCTTCTCTGCCATTTCGGTATTGACCTGATAAAAGGCTGGTCCAGAAATTTGGAAGCTATTCCCCAACATTTGGTCCGTAATGTAATCTTGACCATAGAGAATCCGCCATTCTTTTCCAAAAATGGCATTAGTATTCTGATCATTGATATTCTGCATAACAGACACAATCTCTGGAAATTGCTTGATGGCTTGTTCAATCAACTGTTCAACTCGGAAAATTTTGGGACGAGTTGTCACCAAAATAACCATAATTTGACCTGAATAATGGCCACGACGAACAACAAGGTTGCGAATCAAGCCAGACTGTTCCTTTTCATCATAGGGTTTTAAGTCATAGCGACGAAGCAAATCACGTAAAGCAAGGATAACTTGATCTATCACTGGATCTTGAATATAAAAATCTTCCAACGGCATCAGGTCATGAGAATTCTTACGGAAAAAACCAGTCTCCAGAACACCGTTGACTCGACGAACTGGTACCTGAGCCTTGTTACGATACTTGACAGGATTATCCATGCCAAGAGTATCTGAAACCTCTACATCCGTGATTCCAGCAATCTTATATAGGCTATCTTTTACTTGCTTGGTTTTAAACTTGAGTTGCTCCGGATAAGCTAGGTGTCCCAAGTCGGCAATGCCTGAACGTAGGTAAGCCAAATCTAAGTCTTGGTTACGATGTGGAGATTGCGTAAGGTATTCCTCGACTTTACCAAAGCCAATCTTCTTGTTGACTTTAAGGACACGCATAAGGATTTTTTCAGTCGGTAGAGCATTCTCTACAAAAAAGACCAAGCCATCTACCTTGGCAACACCTGCTCCTTCATGGGTCAAATCGACAATCTCTACTTCTACAATATCATTTTTCTTTAACATAATTTTCACTTTCTATAAGCCTACAAAAAAAGACGGTAACAATCCTGTTACCATCTATTATACCATGAATTGACCTAAGCACCAAAACTCTTGAAGAAATCAAGGATAGCTTGCCAAATTGAGCTAAGGATGTTTCCACCGTCTTGAATAGCTTTATTGGCATCAAAGTTTAGATCGATATTGCTAAAACTATCACCTGCTTGCGCAACAATGCTTTGTTTCAAATCTTTTAGAGTCTTTGTAAAGTCTTCGTTGTTAAGAATATCGCTCTTTGAAAGATTGAATGCAAAGTTGATGATGACATTGACTTGGTTGCCTGTAACAACTTGATCAAGTTTATAGTTCTTTAAAGTATCTTCAACAATCTTACGAACATCATCCTCTGTAAGTTCACCCTTAGACTCTTTAGCCTTAGCGATAGCAGCCTTGATATCAGCAAGAGCTACGTTAAGTTTATTGGCATCAAAGCCTGATTTGTCCTTGTTTTCATCGTTAATATCTGACAAGGCCTTGAGCTCTTCCTGAGCCAAGTCTTTATTTTCCTGAGGTAATTTTACACCATTTGACTCAAGGGAATAGTAAATACCTGCTAGGGCACTTTCACCAGTAACCGGAATTGGTGCCGCAACGGTGATACGCGCGTGCTCCACACCCAAGGTAACAGCCGCATTACGGTACATATCTTGCGTTACTTTAGTGATATTTTCAGGTGTCTCAATCTTGACCTCAAGGGGAGATTTTTCTCCTAATTTTTGAATTTTTGCTGATGAATAAAGTTGAAGACTTGAATCGTTTGCGACATTCATAATTTTTGAGTAGACATCTGGTGTCATAGTCTTCAAATCTTTAGTATCTTTTGAGGCATCATAACCAAGTTTTTTAAGTGTTTGATTTTTTTGATCTTCCGTTAATGAAGAACCCAAGACGTACTCAGGTTGAACATAAGTTTCATCAATTACTTTTTGAACATCAGTAGCTGCCTGGGCGCTTTGCAGTGTTGCAACTGCTAAAAGTACTGCGGCGCTAGTCAGAAAGAATTTCTTTCGCATGAGACGTTCCTCCTTTTCTACTCTAGCATATTAAAGTATCCTTAAAGAAAACTTATAAAAGCACCTAGAAATTCTAGATGCTTAAAATAGATTAAAAATTTTCATAATATAGAGATTTAGCTGAACCTGTCTAGAGTAATAATAGTTTCCACCATCCACATAAAGTTCTCCACCCTGAAAAATAGAAATGGGATTGATGTAGCGATAGGTTTTCCCTGTTGTATTTCCTAATATAGGCGCAACTGTATCTCTGGAGTATTGCTTAGCTAGTACAAGAGTATTCTTTTTCCCATTCTGGGCGATAAAATCGATATAAGCAGGTCCAAAGTTATAAGCTTGAATGGCTGTCCAGACATCCACTCCTTTTTCTTGAGCTAGATAGAGATTTTCTGTCAAGGTTTGAACCCCTTGCCGAATACTACTTGCATTATCGTTTATGGTATCAGTAGAGCCACTAGCAGATTCACTTGACTGCATCACGTCTCCTTCTTTACCCTTAGTTTCTGTATAAATCATGGCGAGCACAAGCTCTTCGTTTGCTGGGGTATCTCCTTCATTCAAGATTTCGCGAACCATGGGTTGGTAGGTCATGACTTGTTTGACATCCTGACGAATCAGATAAGCTTTATATCCAGCGAAAAGGAAGACTGCTAGTACCAGCATTCTTCGTATAAATTTAAACATTATTTATTTTGTATATCCTCGATGTTTTTGATTAAGATTGAATAGGTTCCATTATCGTTTTGAATGAATTCAACTGATTCCGCATCTTGATAGACATTGTTTGGTACGATGAGTTCAATTCCATTTGACAAGGAAAGTTTCTGATTCTCAAATCTCTTTAACTGACGACTGGCATCAATCTCATCAAACTGTACTGGCTCTGGTACTGCTTCTTTAACCTGGTCAATGAAGCTAAGTCGAGCAGTAAGATTATTGTCAAAAAGATCATTGGCTAATTTTTCTGGAGAGAGCTCATTATTCTCTTCAAGATTATTGAAAATTGCTGATTTAACTTTAGATTGGAATTGAAAATCATCTGTGTTAAAGGTTTCGGCAATCTTTTGAGCCGTTTTTTCTAGTTCCTTAATGGATTTCTTAGGTGAAATCTTTGGTTGTGCTTGAATAAGATTCTCAGAAAAATAGTTTAAAAAGGCTCCATTATACTTGATGCGTTTTTCAATCAAGTGATACTTGCGACTTTGAAGATTAACAACTAGTGCTTCATCTGCTCCAGTTCCAAATCCAGGTAGGTTATTCTGAGTCAGTTTGATTGGATTGTCAACCTCGCCACCCAAGTGTGTCAAGGTTTCACGCAATGCAATTCGTAGAAAGGCAAAATGGTCTACTCCCTCTTTTGAAAACTGGACAAAAACCAAGTCATTCGTCTTTTGGTTTTCAGATACAGAGAATTCCTCTTTCCAGAGATTAGCAATTGTAACAGATGTTTCCATTAAGTCTTCTGTGATGTGGTTGAAAAATGGATTATCCTCTTCAAAAATACCAGTTTTGGCATCATCCGAATACACACGGTCCACTTTTTTACGTAAGTATTCCTCAATTTTAGGAGTGATATTGAGAAACTTATCC
The DNA here is from genome assembly GCF_964243025.1 of Streptococcus infantis. Taxonomy (GTDB): domain Bacteria; phylum Bacillota; class Bacilli; order Lactobacillales; family Streptococcaceae; genus Streptococcus; species Streptococcus infantis_N. Next base: position 215,762 of record NZ_CAXTDJ010000001.1, on the reverse strand, counting down.
GCCAAGAACAACTCTGTGTCATCAGGACTGAACTGATGGATAATGGCTTTCTTAATATAAATATCCATAAAATATTAGTCCTCATATAATGGGAAGGCATCTGTCAAGGATTTGACTGCACTTCTCACTTCTTCTAAGACAGCTTCGTTTTCTGCATTCTTAAGGGCTTTAATAATAAGTTCAGCAACTTGACGGCTTTCTTTTTCACCAAAACCACGAGCAGTAATTGCTGCCGCTCCGATACGAATACCACTTGTCTTGAATGGTGACAATGTTTCGTAAGGGATTGAGTTTTTATTAAGGGTAATGTTGACCTCATCCAATAAGTTTTGGGCTACTTTTCCACTTTCTACAACCTTTGTAACATCCACTAAGAAGAGGTGGTTTTCAGTACCGCCAGAGATAATGCGGAAATTAGGATCTTGCAGGAATACTTCAGCCATAGCCTTGCTATTTTTTATAACATTAGCAGCATATTCTTTAAAGGCCGGATCCAATACTTCTTTAAAGGCTACAGCCTTAGCAGCAACTACATGCTCTAATGGTCCACCTTGGATACCTGGGAAAATAGCGGAATTTATTTTCTTAGCAAGGTCTTCGTCGTTTGTCAAAATCAACCCACCACGTGGTCCACGAAGAGTTTTGTGAGTCGTTGTCGTTGTGATATGTGCGTATGGAACTGGATTTGGGTGAAGACCAGCTGCAACCAAGCCAGCAATGTGGGCCATGTCGACCATGAGTTTTGCGCCTACAGCATCCGCAATTTCACGGAATTTTGAGAAATCAATGATGTGAGAATAGGCTGAGGCACCAGCAACGATAAGTTTTGGTTGAACTTCTTGAGCTTGTTTCAAGATGGCGTCAAAGTCCAATAGCTCTGTCTCCGGATCAACGCTATATGAAACAAAGTTATAGGTTTGACCTGAGAAACTTACAGGAGCTCCGTGAGTCAAGTGCCCACCTGCAGCTAAATCCATCCCCATAACAGTATCACCTGGCTCAATCAAAGCCATGTATGCTGCACAGTTAGCTTGACTTCCTGAGTGAGGTTGGACATTGGCAAATTTAGCACCAAAGATTTCTTTCGCACGTTCAATAGCTAGACTTTCGATAACATCCACTACATCAGTACCACCATAGTAACGACGTCCAGGATATCCTTCAGCATATTTATTAGTCAAGATAGAACCTTGCGCTGCCATTACAGCCTTAGATACAACGTTCTCTGAAGCAATCAACTCAATATTGTTTTGTTGACGTTCTTCTTCTTTGGCAATCGCATTCCAAAGATCAGCATCATATGTTTTAAAATCATCTTTGTCAAAAATCATAGTTTTTCTCCTTTAATTAACTTAATAAATCGTTTCTGCACTTTATCGCAAGTATAACCCACTCTTTCATAAAATGCATGAGCACCAAGACGATGGTCTGCAGAGTTTAATCGAATAAACTCATAACCCCGTCTTTTTGCTTCTTGTTCTAATCCATGGAGCAAAATTTTCCCGATGCCCTTACCTTGCATCTGGGGTACCACTGCTAAAGCCAAAATATTAAAACCGGCATTAGAATAAAGGGATTCATAAACCTCAGCATGTACATACCCAAGTAAGTCATGGCTGGTCGGTTCCTCAAACCCCAGTAGGAAATGATGTGAGTCTTGGGATAATTTTGCTAGTTGACTAGCCGTTTCCTCAGGACTAAAATCATAACCTAAAGCATCTTTGTTAATCTCATAAATCGATGCAACATCTGTTGCTTTCAAAGCACGTAGCATGTCATACCTCCTCAAAAGGAATTTCAGGTATCTTGGCAAGAATATCTTCTCGAGTTATCGAACCTTGGCGTAGAATTCTTGCCTTACAAGCAGTCAAATCTAAAATAGTCGAATCGTGACCTGTTAAAAAAGTATCATCTTCTATTCCCAAAACCTCTTGTCCGAAGTCTTTTAAAATCTCTTTAAAGCTAGCACCACTAGCTTGACCCGAGATATTTGCAGACGGGCCGATTAAGGGACCAAACTCACGAATCAATTCTAGAGTTATAGGGTGACTGGGCATCCGAAAACCAACTGTCGGTAATCCTGAATTGACCCAGTAGGGAACCTTGCCATTAGCTTCTAGGATAATGGTCAAAGGCCCAGGAAGAAAACTATCAACAAGTTTTTGTAAATAAGGTGGCTGATTATTTGAAAAGTTCAAGATATCGTCTAGATGAGCGACATTGAGATTAAGTGCCTTGTCTCTTGGACGACGTTTAAGCTGGTAGACATAATCAACAGCTTTTTTATCTAGCGCTTTTGCAAAAAGTCCATAAACTGTTTCGGTCGGCAAAACTACAGCTCCACCCTTTTCCAACTTTTGCTTAATTTTCTCCATCATCAATGACAACCATCCTATCTTGGCCAAATTGGTCTTTGAGAGTTCGAACTCGTTTCTCTGGAAGATTTTCCATAAAGAGAGCAGGCACACTTTGACCTTGTTTGTAGCCAATTTCAAGATAAATCTTACCACCATTATTTAGATAGTCCTTGGAGTCTTCCGCGATTCTACGGTAGATAGCTAGACCATCCTCGTCAGCAAAGAGTGCCAAATGTGGTTCTGAATGCAGAACATTCAAGCCAACTTCTTCTTGATCTTCACGAGAAATGTATGGTGGATTGGATACAATTATATCATATTTTGAAGAAATTTCGGAGAAACAATCAGATTTGATAAAAGAGAGATTTAGATTTTGAGCGTTAGCATTCTCCAACGATAAGTCTAAAGCATCCTGTGAAATATCCGCAGCTGCAACCGACCAATCTGGCCTATTTTTAGCTAAAGCAAGGGCAATTGCTCCGCTTCCTGTTCCGATATCTAGTACTTTAAGATTTTTCTCAGGATTCTCAGTCAAAATGAGTTCCACTAACTCTTCTGTCTCTGGGCGGGGAATCAAAACCCGCTCATCTACTTTTAACTGCATCCCAAAAAAATCAGCATGACCAATAATATACTGGGCAGGTATATGATTTGCCAGTTTCGTGTAAATTTCCTCTACAAACTCTTTTTCTTCCTCTGTTACTTCTTGCTGGAGGGCAAAGACGAAGTCTGTAAAAGATAGATTTTTTAGGCTACGATAGACAAAGGAGAGGCTTTCTGCTTCCTCTCCTTGTGCTATTAACTTTTCCTCAAAATCTTTAAAAATTTGAGCTAATTTCATTATTTGTTTAATTCTTCTAATTTTTGTGTTTGGTCATAAAGAACCAAGGCATCTACAACTTCATCCAATTTACCAGCTAAAATTGTATCAAGTTTTTGTAGAGTCAAACCGATACGGTGGTCTGTGACACGGTTTTGTGGGAAGTTATAAGTACGAATACGCTCTGAACGGTCACCAGTACCGATAGTAGACTTACGCTCAGCATCTTGCTCATCTTGGGCAATCTGAGCAAAGTGGTCTGCCACACGCGCACGAATAATCTTCATAGCCTTCTCACGGTTTTTCTGCTGGGTACGTTCTTCCTGCATCTCCACCTTGATATTGGTTGGCAAGTGTACGATACGAACGGCAGTCGCAACCTTGTTGACGTTCTGTCCACCAGCACCAGATGCATGGTAGATATCCACACGAAGGTCTTTTGGATCAATATCGTATTCTACTTCTTCTACCTCAGGCATGACAAGAACTGTTGCTGTTGAGGTATGAACACGGCCTTGACTTTCTGTCACAGGGACACGTTGCACACGGTGAGCACCAGACTCATACTTGAGTTTAGAATAAACTGACTGACCAGAAACCATGGCAACCACTTCTTTGAAACCACCGACACCGTTCATAGAAGCTTCCATAACTTCAAAGCGCCAGCCTTGGGCTTCAGCATATTTTTGGTACATTGTTAGAAGGTCTCCAGCAAAAAGTGCTGCCTCATCTCCACCAGCAGCTCCACGGATTTCAAGGATGATGTTCTTGTCATCGTTTGGATCTTTTGGAAGAAGCAAGATTTTCAATTTTTCTTCGTACTCTTCTTTTTCTGCCTTAGCATCCTTGAGTTCTTGCTTGGCCATTTCTTCCAAGTCGGCATCTCCGCCAGACTCTTTAATCATTTCTTCAGCATCAACGATGTTTTGGAGGACTTGTTTGTATTCACGGTAGGCGGTTACGGTATCACGAGTTGAAGCTTCCTCTTTTGAAAGCTCCATGAAACGCTTGGTATCAGAGACCACATCAGGGTCGCTCAGCAATTCTCCTAATTCTTCATAACGGTCTTCTACAGCTTGTAGTTGATCATAGATATTCATTCTTATTGATTCTCCTTATTGATTTCAGGGGCAAAATAATGTTTACGGCAAACCGAGATATAGGTTTCATTCCCACCTATCTGGATTTGTTCACCATCATAAACAGGCAGTCCGTCCTGCGTACGCAACACCATGGTCGCTTTTTTCTTACAATACTGACAAATGGTTTTGATCTCATCAATTTTATCTGCTAATAATAATAGATGTTTAGATCCTTCGAACAGCTCATTGCGAAAGTCATTCTTCAAACCAAAGGCCATAACAGGTATGTCTAACTCATCGACAACACGCGCTAGGTCGTAAACATGATGACGTTTCAAAAACTGGGCTTCATCGACCAAAACACAGTAGGGCTTTTCAGGTAAATCTCGAATAAACCCAAAAATATCCGTAGTATCATCGATAGCAACTGCTGGTCGCTTCATGCCAATCCGACTCGACACATAGCCTATACCGTCTCTTGTATCCAGAGCCGAAGTCATGATAACAACTCCCTTTCCTTGCTCCTCATAGTTATAGGCTACCTTGAGAATCTCGATGGTCTTTCCTGAATTCATGGTCCCATAACGATAATACAACTGTGCCATGTTTCTATTTCACGTCCATTTCTAATTTTCTGCTACATTCTAGTATATCATATTTTCCAAAAGCTTTAAACGGCAAAATGTGGTAAAATAGAAGAAATCAAAAACTAGTGGAGGAAGCTATTATGCCATTTGTACGCATCGATTTATTTGAAGGACGCACGCTCGAGCAAAAGAAAGCCTTAGCTAAGGAAGTAACTGAAGCTGTGGTTCGTAACACTGGTGCACCTCAATCTGCTGTTCATGTCATCATCAACGATATGCCTGAAGGAACTTACTTCCCGCAAGGGGAAATGCGCACTAAGTAAAGCTTAAGCAATCTGCTTAGGCTTTTCTTTATAAGTGGCATTCGTTGAATAAAAAACTTTATTTTGTTACAATTTTAAGAGATATTTGTATATAAATTGTTAAAAGGAAATGAAATGATTACACGTGAATTTGATACCATTGCAGCAATCTCGACACCGCTTGGTGAAGGGGCGATTGGGATTGTTCGCCTAAGCGGAACGGATAGCTTTGCCATTGCACAAAAAATTTTTAAAGGCAAAGACTTGAGCAAAGTTGCTAGCCACACACTGAACTACGGCCACATTATTGACCCTTTGACTGGTAAGGTTATGGACGAGGTCATGGTTGGGGCTATGAAGTCTCCGAAGACCTTTACTCGCGAGGATATTATCGAGATCAACACCCACGGAGGGATTGCCGTGACCAATGAAATCCTGCAATTGGCTATCCGTGAAGGGGCTCGCATGGCAGAACCTGGTGAGTTTACCAAACGTGCCTTCCTAAACGGTCGTGTAGACTTGACTCAGGCTGAAGCTGTAATGGATATCATCCGTGCTAAGACTGACAAGGCTATGAATATAGCAGTCAAACAACTTGATGGATCCCTATCTGACCTCATTAACAATACTCGTCAGGAAATTCTCAATACCTTGGCTCAGGTTGAGGTTAATATCGATTACCCTGAGTATGACGATGTGGAAGAAGCCACTACTGCTGTTGTCCGCGAAAAAACTATGGAGTTTGAACAACTATTGACCAATCTCCTAAAAACTGCACGTCGTGGTAAAATTCTCCGCGAAGGAATTGCAACGGCCATCATTGGTCGTCCTAACGTTGGGAAATCAAGTCTCCTCAACAACCTCCTACGTGAAGATAAAGCTATTGTAACGGATATTGCAGGGACTACTAGAGATGTCATCGAAGAATACGTCAATATCAACGGTGTTCCTCTGAAGTTGATTGATACTGCAGGTATTCGTGACACGGATGATATCGTGGAACAAATCGGTGTTGAGCGTTCGAAAAAAGCCCTCAAGGAAGCTGACTTGGTTCTACTGGTGCTAAATGCTAGTGAACCACTAACAGCACAAGACAGACAACTTCTAGAAATCAGTCAGGACACTAATCGTATCATTCTTCTCAACAAAACTGACCTCCCAGAAGCGATTGAAACTGCTGAACTTCCAGATGATGTCATTCCTATTTCAGTCCTTAAAAATCAAAACATTGATAAGATTGAAGAACGCATCAATAACCTCTTCTTTGAAAATGCTGGCTTGGTTGAACAAGATGCTACCTATCTATCCAATGCACGTCATATTTCATTAATTGAAAAGGCAGTCGAAAGCTTACAAGCAGTTAACGAAGGTCTTGAATTGGGCATGCCAGTTGATCTGCTTCAAGTTGATTTAACTCGAACCTGGGAAATCCTCGGAGAAATCACTGGTGATGCTGCTCCAGATGAACTTATTACTAAATTGTTTAGCCAATTCTGTTTAGGTAAATAAAAAATTATAAAAAGGAGTTATAATGAAATATCCAACATTACTAGAGCGTTTTTTGACTTATGTTAAAGTTAACACACGTTCAGACGAAAATTCTACTACTACACCAAGCACTCAGAGTCAAGTAGACTTTGCTACTAATGTCCTCATCCCAGAAATGAAACGTGTCGGTTTGCAAAATGTCTATTATTTGCCAAACGGTTTTGCTATCGGTACACTTCCAGCTAACGATCCAAGTTTAACTCGCAAGATTGGTTTTATCTCCCACATGGATACGGCTGATTTTAATGCTGAAGGTGTTAACCCGCAAGTTATCGAAAACTACGACGGTGGCCTTATCGATCTTGGAGAATCTGGTTTCAAGCTTGATCCTGCAGATTTCAAGAGCTTAGAGAAATATCATGGACAAACATTGATTACTACTGATGGAACTACCCTTCTCGGTGCCGATGATAAATCAGGTATTGCCGAAATCATGACAGCCATCGAATACTTGACTGCTCATCCTGAAATTAAGCACTGCGAAATTCGTGTCGGCTTTGGACCTGATGAAGAAATCGGTGTTGGTGCCAATAAATTTGATGCAGAAGATTTCGATGTCGACTTTGCTTATACAGTTGACGGTGGACCTCTTGGTGAACTTCAGTATGAAACCTTCTCCGCGGCAGGTGCCGAACTTCACTTCCAAGGTCGTAATGTACACCCTGGAACTGCTAAGGGACAAATGGTTAACGCTCTTCAGTTGGCAATTGACTTCCACAACCAACTCCCAGCAGGTGACCGCCCAGAATTGACTGAGGGCTATCAAGGTTTCTACCATCTCATGGATGTATCCGGTAGTGTTGAGGAAGCGCGTGCTAGCTATATCATTCGTGACTTCGAAAAAGAAACCTTTGAAGCGCGTAAAGCTGCTATGCAAGCTATCACTGATAAGATGAACCAAGAACTTGCTAGCAATCGTGTAACCTTGACTTTGACAGACCAGTATTACAACATGAAGGAAGTCATTGAAAAGGATATGACTCCAATCACCATCGCTAAATCAGTAATGGAATGTCTAGATATCACACCTATTATCGAACCAATCCGTGGAGGAACAGATGGTTCTAAGATTTCCTTTATGGGAATTCCAACGCCGAATATCTTCGCTGGCGGTGAAAACATGCATGGCCGTTTTGAATACGTTAGCCTTCAAACCATGGAACGTGCAGTTGACACTATTATTGGAATTGTAGCTTATAAAGACTAAAAAAAGACGAGGTAGCTTAGCTACTTCGTCTTTTTTTTATTCTGCGACTTTTTCTGTAGATTCAGGATTCAGTTCAGTTGTTGTTTCAGAAGTTTTCTCTGTTGTTGTCTGCACTGAGCTAGCTTCTACTTGCTTATCAGTGCCTGCTTGACCTGGTGTTTCTTGTTTTGCTTCAACAGGTGTTTCTTGACTTGGCGTTGCTTTAGATCTAAGCTCTTGATTTAACAAGACTATTTCTTGGGCAACTGCTAGAAGAGCCTGCTTATCCTTACTTGCTGCTGCTAGTTTATCAAATAGAGCATCTACTTTTTCAAAGTCAGCATCTGAACCATTATTCATCTCCAAATAGCTATGGAGAGCAATAACACCGTTATAGATTTTTTGGTAAAGAACTAAAACCTCTGGGTCTTGTTTCGAATTATCACGTTCATTTTGGATTGTTAGTGAAATACGTTTCAAGAGATCTTGAACCTGTGTATTTAATTCATCAAGGTCTGCGTCTTCTTTCTCCAAAGCAGCCTTCAGATTTTTCACTTCGTCAGAGAGTGAAGCTTTAACCCCTTCCTCATTGACTTGATTCACTAATTCTTCAGCTTTTGTTAGTAACTCTTCTACTTGCCCTTTTAAGACATGGTTACTTTGTTCCTCAGGTTTGAGATCATCATACAAACCTTTCAAGAACTCATAGACTGCAGTTTTAGCACTATGGCCATCCACTTTTTCTGTATCTAAGATTGTTTCAGAAGTCTTGCTTGCAACTGGCTCATTTTTCAGTGCTTCCTCTACTTCCAGTTTTGTTTGATAGATTTCTGGGAAGAGTTTGTTCAAGTCAGTTGCCTTAAGGAAGGATTGTGACTGATAAAGTGTCCACGTTAGGTTGGCAACTTTATTTCTAAGAGTGTCATTTAAGCGACCGTCAGATAGATGTTGGTAGAAATACTTGATGTATTCTACTGTTGTAACTCCAGTACGGTCATTAAAATCTTGCAAAGCTTGTAACTTAGCTTCAACTGCATCTAAACCTGCTTCATCTTGGGCTAGTTTATTTTCTTGAAGCTGAGTCAATAAATCCTTCTTAGGAAGTCCATAAGCATCTGTGTCTAAGGTATTAATCTTATCTACTAAAGCTTGATATTTCTTGTCTAAAGGACTGATTTCTGTTGGTTTGACACTTGAGTCAATGTGAATATACTGCTTATCAAACAAATCCAAAGCTGCCAAATAACCTGCAGTAGAGTTGGTTGATAGCTTCTTCATATTCTCAGAAAATTGCCCCAAAGCAAGTTCAATTTGTCTTTGAAGAATTGGTTTATCTTTATAAACTTCGCGACTTTCTGCCAAGAGTTGATCAATCTTATACTGGACTGCTTTTTCATCAAAAGCACCAGGTTGGTAAGTTGACTGTAATGCAGGAATTTTGTTTTTCAAAGCGACTTCATAACCTTTGGTTTGAACCTTGATATAGTGGTTATGGTCACCATGAGGAATGACGAAACTACCATTTTCAACCTGCAAGCTATAAGGAGAAACACCATCACGTAGAGCAGTTGTATAGAGTTCGTTTAGGAAATCAAGCTCTGCATCTCCAGTTTGAATCGGAATACGAACGTGTTCCTTACGAACGGCGTAAGGGTGAATGTGAGTTGGATCATAAGCCTGGTCTGGATTACCAAATACAAAGAATCCATTTGAAATTCTGATAGCCTCAAGAGGAACGCCATATGTTTTAGAAATATAAGCTATTTTTTCTTCATCGCTGGCATCTCGAGAGAAACTTTCAACCGTCTTGGCAAGAGGTTTAACAGGTTCTGTTTGCTGTTGGCCATGAAGATGGTCTTGTGCTGCCTTAATCTGCTCTGCTGATAAATCTTTCTTAAAGAAATAATGGGCATGGTCTCCATGCGAAACTACAAAACCTTGCTCATCTTCACTTATCACTCGGTCAGCATCGAATCCGTGATCGTGGTCTTCACCATGGTGGTGATCATGCCCGTCTTCATCATGGTGATCATCTGATGGATTAGGTTTAACTTCGGTTTTACCTTTCAAGTGTTCCTGAGCTTCTTTAATCTGTTGAGCCGTCAAATCTTTCTTGTAAAAATAATGATTGTGGTCTCCATGTGAAACTACAAAACCTTGCTCATCTTCACTTATCACTCGGTCAGCATCGAATCCGTGATCGTGGTCTTCACCATGGTGGTGATCATGCCCGTCTTCATCATGGTGATCATCTGATGGATTAGGTTTAACTTCGGTTTTGCCTTTCAAGTGTTCCTGAGCTTCTTTAATCTGTTGAGCCGTCAAATCTTTCTTGTAAAAATAATGATTGTGGTCTCCATGTGAAACTACGAAACCTTGGTCGTCCTCACTAATCACTCGATCAATAGCAAAGCCATGATCGTGGCCTTCTCCGTGTCGATGATTAGCATGATCGTGGTCATGGTCTTCTTCGTGTTGATGATCAACATCTTCGTGGCCATGGTCGTGATCATGGTCTACGTTTGGTTTACTTGGAGTTTCTACAGGATTTGATGGTGTTACTAGACCTGAAAGTGGCATCAAGCGTGCAATCTTTTGCTCCAAAGCAGATAAACTACTATAAGGGATGAAATGGTAATGATTTCCATGAGGGATAGCAACTCCATTAGGCGTACGACTGGTAATCTTAGCCGGGTCAAATACCAAACCATCAGATTCTTTATAGCGTTGACTAACTGGTAAAGCGTAAAGCTGTTCTAGAAGTTTTTGAAGATTATTTTCTTCTTGTACTGGATTGCTTGTAGCTGGTTTCTCTACTTGATGACTTGGTTCAACACTTGGAATCGGTTTGTAGTCTGTTAGACTTTGTTGACTTCCTCTTCCAGCAAGGTAAGCTTGAGCGGCAGCCAATTCACTTGAAGATAGAGCACTCTTAGGAACGTAATGATAATGGCCACCATGAGGAACGATATAAGCGTCACCTGTGTCCTCAATAATATCTGCAGCATTAAAGACGTAACCGTCATCAGTTGTATATCGACCTTGTGCTCTGGCAACAATAACTTCCTTACTTGTACTGCTACTATCTGATGTGTGTTCTTGTTTTTGTTTCTCGATTTGGTCTTTGGTACGAATATTATCTGCGTGACTAGCATCCTTCAGATAGACATAATATTTGCCATCCACCTTGATGATATAGCCACCTTTAATCTCATTGACAATATCTCCATCACTTAGTCGATAGTTTGGATCTTTCATGACCAATTCTTCGCTAAAGATGGCATCAAAAGGCACCTTACCATTGTAGAAATGGAAATGGTCACCGTGGGAAGTCACATAGCCTTGATCTGTAATCTTAGTAACAATCTGTTCAGCTTCTATTCCTTCTTTTTGGTTAACTTGATCAGGTGTCAGATTTTCATTCTTTTTAGCATCAGACTCTTTCCCATCAACATAAGATACACGGTTATTTTCTTTGTTCTCAGGCGCTTGATGTTGATTTAAAGCGTAAGCGCAGACACTTAATGCAAGGACCACTGCAGATCCTGCTAGATATTTTTTATTAATTTTCATAAACTCCTCATTTCAATTCTTCAGCTAAAATAGCTATATTGTCTTCTAAATTTTCCAAGTAGGACTTATCATTTTGTGGGTCGGCCTCTAAAGGATTGAGTGTTTTAAGAGTCACACCTGTTGATTTGACAAGTGTATCAGCAACTTTAGACGAAGCATTGCTCTCTGTAAAGATAGTTTTGACCTTATAATTTTTTACAAATTCTTGAATTTCGGTTAACTGTCTCGGGCTTGGTTCTTGGTCTGGCGAAATACCAGCTATTCCAAGTTGATTTAATCCAAAGCGTTTAGCTAAATATGAAAAAGCTGTGTGTTGAGTTACAAAATTTCTTTGATTGACTTTTTCAAAAATGGGTTGGTATTTCTTGGTCAAATCATGAGCTTTGGCACTAAAACTTTGTGCGTTTTTCTGGTAAGTATCCTTGTTAGCGCTGTCTAGTTCGGATAACTTATCAGCGATAATCTGTGCTTCTTCAGCAACCTTTTCAGGATCAAGCCAAGTATGAGGATCATACAAGGTCTTCTCATCAATCCCGTCTCCAGCTTTCATATCTTCTAATCCAGGCACGCGCTCCAAGGTCATACCTTCTGATGCTTCTAAGACCTTTACCTTAGACTTTTGCAGGCTTGGATCTAAACTTCCCGCCCATGACTCCAAAGTATGAGAATGATAAACGAAAACATCGGCATCATAGATGGCTGCAATGTCATTTGCAGAAGGTTCAAATGAATGAATACCTGAACTCGACTGAATCATCCGAACATCATTTAGATCACCTGAAACCTCTTTGACCATAGCATAGACAGGGTAAAAACTAGTCACAATCTTCATTCCCTTAGTTTCATTCCGATTGTCTTGACTTGCCTTTTGTCCACATGCTCCTAAAACGAGAACAAAGAAGGTAATCATGACCCATAGAATGCTTCTTTTTTTCATAACAACTCCTTAACTAGTATTTAACCATTTAATTAACTAGTAAATAGTTTACTCCTAAAAACTTAAAATGTCAATATTTTTTATGGATTTTCATGAAAAAAGTGAGAACTAGATTTCATGATCAGTTCTCACTAGTCATCTTTATCATTTGACTTTTAATTCTTTTCGTTTGTTATAGGCTTACTATTTTTTAGCAAGACTAAAAGATTTTCAGCCTGAGCCATAATACCATTGTTATCCATAGTACCTAGTGTTAGATTATTTCGTAAACCAGCTAAAGTTTCACTAGCATTGGATTTCACTCCTGCATCTGTCACATTCTTTAATAACTCCTCAGCTTCTTGTAGTTTAGCTTCTATCTTTTCAGTCTCAACCTGTGGTTCTTCCTCTGGAGATTCTTCTGGTTCATCAGCTGGATTAGTATCCTCTGGCTTTTCCATTTGCGGTTTCTCCTCAAGAGTTTTTTCATCTTCAGTTTTATCTGTCTGAGGTTTCTCCCCATTTGGTTTTTCATTATTCGAATGGTCATGTTGTCCATTTTGGTTTCTTAGAACATGGTCACTTGCATTTCCCCAACCACTATCCGAATGCGGACGCTCGCTTGGATGCTCGACATAGTACTTCACAGTCGCAAAAAGATCTTCGAGCGCATATCCCTTAGGAGCTTCGTAAAGCCCTTCATCAAACCATTCAAACTTGATATTATGGTAATGATCAAAGTGAGGGATAATCAAGTTACCATTTTTGACATCAACTGCATACTGTAGATTGTAAGGCATGCGATCTAGCGGTACCTTCTTCTCAGCTTTTACCCGATTGAAGATAGCTTCTGCCCCTTTTGCTTCCGATTTTGTTGAGTTCTGATTATCAGTCTTAGGAGGCGTCAACCTCTTCTCTTTGGCATAAGCCTGAGCAGTTGCCCTCTCAGCTTCGGACAAACTATCCTTACCTATCCAATGACTATGCCCCATATGTGGTGTTACATAGGCATCCCCCTCATCACTGATAATATCATGGGCATCAAAGATATAACCATCCGATGTTGTGTACTTATCCGCTAGCTGGGCTACACGAACTTCATCTTCAGTATACTCAATTTGAGCGTTCGGCTTGCCAAGACGTTCTGGATGACTAATCGGTGCAATAAATTTAAGCAAATCATCTACAAAAGCTATCTTATTAACATGCTCATCATTTAATCTTTCTAACAACTGATCCAAAGTCTTGAAGTCAGACATCCGTCCCTTGTTCTCAAGTAGATTCTTATGTGTTTGTTCCAACAAACTATAAGCCTTATCATAAAACTCCTGATCTCTAGGAGCTACTGTACTTTTCTTCTCCCCTAAGGTGTGAGAAATCTTATCTACTTTGGCTATTTTTTTATCAAAGGATGAAAGAGTTTCATTAGACAAATCCTTACTCAAGACATAACGTGATACTCCTTTATCTTCAAGGACATAACCCTGACCAATTTTTCTGACTACTTGCTTGGTAAGTTCCTCATTAGAATGATTTTCAGGAATAGGAACTGGAGTTGGTTGCGGATTTGGAACTGGTTGAGGAAGAGGTTTTATCGTAAGATTCGGCTGTAAACTAGTAGCCCCAGGAACGGAAACAATTTTTTGATTTCCAACTGGAATTATCCGTGAAATCTTTTCTTCCAAAGCTGACATTTGACTATAAGGGATAAAATGATAGTGATCCCCATGAGGTACTGCTACCCCATTTGCTGTTTTTTTCGTGATTTGGGCAGGGTCAAAGAGCAAACCATCGGATTCCACATGACGTTGGCTGAGTGGCAAGGCATAAAGTTGTTTCAAAAGACTAGATACATCTTCACTTGGACTTGCTTGATAACTATTATCCACTTGTGGGCTAACACTTGGGGTCCATCTTCTAGTATTTGCCTCAACATTGCTTTGATTCGTTTGTCTATATGTACTACTATTCGAAGCATCTGATGAGCTGCTAGAAGAATTTGTTGACTGTCGATACCCAACTGAGCTTGTTTGACCACCTTTAGCGGATAAGAAGGCTTGAGCAGCAGCTAATTCACTGGCAGACAAGTCACTCTTAGGAATATAGTGGAAATGATTGCCATGTGGAACGATGTAAGCATCACCCGTGTCCTCAATAATATCACTAGCATTAAAAATATAACCATCATCCGTCGTATAACGTCCCTGAGTTCTTGCAACAGCGACTTCATTACTAACCTTTACTCCTCCACCATGTCCATGTTCCTGCTTCTGACGATTGATCTCATCCTTACTACGAATATTTTCGGAATGAGAAGCATCTTTGAGGTATACATAATAGCGACCATCAACCTTAATGACATAGCCACCCTTGACTTCGTTGACAATATCCTCATTTCGAAGTTGATAATTCGAATCTTTCATCAAGAGTTCTTCACTAATAATAGCGTCATAAGGAACCTTACCATTAAAGTAATGATAATGGTCTCTATGTGAAGTTACGTAGCCTTGATCGGTAATCTTAACGACTATCTGTTCTGCATTGATTCCTTCTCGCTGACTAACTTCATCTGGCGTCAAATTTTCTCTCTTAGTACTAGCCTGATTTCCATCTATATAAGCCACACGATTAGACTCTTTGCCAGTCTGTACTGCTTGATAACGCCCTAATTCATAACTTGAAAGGCTTAAGGCTAAAAGAGCTACAGAACCAAGAACATATTTTTTATTGATTTTCATCTAAACACACTTTCTATTTTTACTACTAAATATAAGATTTAGGCAACACTATAAGTTTTGTGTCATTAACCAGTTAAGTTTATGACTAGAAATATTTATAAAAACAATTAAAATGTTCTAATCCTTTTTATAGATTTCTAGTATTGTTTAGCCAAATATATTGGATATATAAACTTAACCATTTAATTAACCAGTAAATATTCTACTCCTTAACATTTAAGATGTCAAGTTATAAATTCACTTTTTCCAAAATTTTACCCAAAAGGAAAAGCACCCTAAAAGATGCTTTCTTATAAACTACCAATGTTGATCTCAGGAAATTTTTTTGGAAGAAGATTCCAGAATTCTTCTAATTGTTCTTCTACTCTATTAGTATTTCGAATAGTTAGGCTATAATTCTTAGAACTATCTTTTCGAGTGTATACAAACTGATAAACTTTTGTAAAACGGCTATAACTTGTACGTACTAAATAGATCCTCCACACATCTCTAAGATCTAGAGCTTGGGTTCCTTTGTAATAAGTAATGAGATGATTCTTATACAAAATAACTTTCAAGTCCTGGTCGTAAAATTCAGCTTGAGTATCAAGCAGCTCAAGATTTCCGTCTAATTCAGGGTACAGACGATACAGCTCTTTGAATGAATCAACTGTTTTCTTTCGTATGATAAATGCTGCGATTAAAGTCATTAGCCCCATGCCGGAAAAAATCACAATACCAAAAATATAGCTCAGACTGTCTCGTAAGTATTCACTGAGACTGAGATAAATTCTTGTATTCATATTACGAGCGACAACCGATTTAGCAGGAAGAATAGAGCTAATAAATTCATCAAGATTGATAATCTTAGTGTTCTTCGAAGTATTGACAAAATTGGTATCAGTGAGGGGTTCTAACTGTATACCTGTGAGAGTTTCAGGATTATCAGCAAGACTGTCTGCGTTCTCAAGAAGTTTATTAATTGACTCATCTTTCACTTTAGATTCAACTACAGCAAACTTTCCTTCACCTTCCTTGCTATATTGCACAATATAAACAACAGTTCCACCATCAACTTCACCAACAGGTTCAGGATAGATACCGTAGACTGACATAGTAACTTCTTTTCCAGTATCAGTTGTATCTGCAAACCTCTCTGTAGGCTTCTTGTGCATTTGACCTAAGAATCCTGAAATAGAAGCAATCGCAAAGAATACCAGCGAAAGCATCAGTACAGAAATAAAACCCTTATTTCTTTTTTCTTTAAACATCATAATCTCCCTTAATCTCTTATTAGAATTATACCAGACTTAAGTTTATATCTCATCTCTTATTCTAATTTTTATTAGATTTTAACAAAATAAAAAGCTCGAATTTTCATTCGAACTTGATTTTATTTTCTTGCAGCTTTTTCATCTTCTTCGAGTTGTTTGACCAGTTGTTCAATGCCGTCAAATTTCACCATATCTCGGATACGATCTAACCAATAGACGGTCACTGTTTCACCATAAATATCTTCATCAAAATCAAAGATATTCACTTCAAAACGCTCTTCCTCTCCATCAAAAGTAACGTTCTTCCCGACACTGGCCATTCCTCGATAGAGTTTTCTCTTGATTTCGATATCAACGGTATAGACACCATCTGCCGGCATATAAGTACGATCCAAGAGCACGAGATTGGCAGTTGGATAGCCGATTGTTCGACCACGAGCATTGCCGTGTACGACTATTCCTCTTGTAGGAAGTGGACTTCCAAGCAGCTGACCTGCTTCTTTCACATTCCCTTCAAGGATAGCTTGTCGAATACGTGTAGAGCTAATCTTTCCTTTTTCATCTTCTACAGGAGGTACTACGACTACTTCTCCATCAAAGATTTCTTTTAAATCTTCAGCTGATTTTCTATCTGAACCAAGACTATAGTCAAATCCAACTACAATGGTATCTGCTTTAACTTCTTTGACAAAAGTATCTACAAACTCTTGAGCTGACATATTAGCGATACGACTTGAGAAGTCCATTAAATAAAGATTTTCAACACCAGCTCGTTTAAACTTGCGTTCACGTTCTTCTGCATTCAGAATATGAAGTAAATTTTCTGGTGAATAGGGTTTTAAGGTTAATTTTGGTGATTCATGAAATGTAATTAAAGCAACGCTTAATCTCTTCTTAGCAGCAATTTCACCAGCAATACTAAATAATTTTTGATGTCCTAGATGAATTCCATCAAAATATCCTAAAACGAGGACTGTTGGACCTGGTGTTGCAATGTCTTTTTCAGTTTTTATAGGTATTGTTACAATCATAGTCATATTATACCAAAAAGAAGAAGGCATTCAAAATATTACGAATTTAAAAAACTATAAGCTACTTTTTACTTCTTTCCTCAATTGCTCCAGAGTTTCGATATTATATTTATCCATGACTTTTGGTAGGCTATCAATAATATCAGGGCAGGCATATGGATTGGTAAAGTTTGCTGTACCGACTCCTATTGCTGAGGCACCAGCTAAGTACATTTCTATAGCGGATTCAGCTGAATCAACCCCTCCCATACCAATGATTGGAAGATTAGTTGTTTGAGCTACTTGACGAATAAGTTTTAGAGCTACCGGAAAGACTGCAGGACCAGACATTCCACCAGTACCATTGGCAATGATTGGTTTTCTAGTTTTGAGATCAAAGCGCATACCAACAAGGGTATTGATCATAGTGAGACCACTAGCACCTGCATCCTCTACTGCTTTTGCGATAGTCACGATATCAGTTACACTTGGTGTCAATTTAACGTAAACTGGCACATCTGATGCCCCTACGGCTGCTTTTACCACATCATAAGCTAAATCTGGGTCTTGCCCAATCAAAAGTCTGTGATTGCCATGATCGACGTTTGGACAAGAAATATTGAGCTCAATGGCTTTCACGTTAGGTGCCTTGGAAATACCACTAGAAACGGCTGCGTATTCTTGCTTTGAGAATCCAGCAACATTGGCAATGATTGGAAGATTCGGGTATTCCCTTTGAAGCCAAGGTAACTTTTCAGAGAGAACGACATCTAGTCCTGGATTTTGTAGACCAATGGCATTCAGCATACCAGCAGGTGTTTCTGCCACTCGTGGAGTAGGATTACCAAAGCGTGCTTCAAGGGTTGTAGCCTTTATCATGATAGACCCCAAGAGGTCCAAATCATAGTATTTGGCATATTCTTGACCGAAACCAAAACAGCCTGAAGCAGGAATGATAGGATTCTTTAGTTCTAAGCCTGGTAGAGAGACTTGTAATCGATTTGTAGTCATGACACTCTCCTTATAAAACAACAGTTCCTGTTTTAAATACAGGCCCATCTTCACACACACGTTGACTAACTGTTTCACTATCTGGTACTTTCAATACGCAAGCGTAGCAAGCCCCCATGCCACAGGCCATACGAGATTCTAGAGATAGATAAGCTCTTGGATGGTCATGGAAGGTTTGATTGATATATTTCATCATACCAGGCGCACCGCATGAGTAGATTGCATCAAATTTTGTGTCAAATTCATTAATCACTACCGATACATTTCCTTTAATACCATAAGATCCATCATCAGTCGTTACAAAGACCTGACTAAATTTGGATAATTCATCTTCCAAAATAACAGCATCTTTGGTAGCGAATCCTAAAACAGTTGTTATTTCAACACCACGCTCATTCAGTTGTTTAGCTACTTCGAGTAAGGGCGGAACTCCGATTCCACCACCAACTATAAGAACACGGTTCTGCTTGTCTAAATCAGATAAATCGAAACCATTTCCTTGAGGACCCATAACATCTAAAAAATCTTCAGCTTTTAATTTTGAAAAGATTGCTGTGCCTTCTCCTTCAACTCGATAGATAAGTCTGCATTGCTTAGTCGTCTTATCAATTGATGAAATCGAAATTGGACGACGCAAAAGATGAGCATCATCAGGTACACGCAAATGAAGAAATTGGCCCACTTTCATAGCTTCGACCATTTCTCCTTCGAGAACTAGTTCAAAGATTGCTGGCGCGATTTCCTCTTGAAATACTACTCTCATAACTTCCAAACGAATTGCACCCATTCGTTTTTTACAATTTGGATTCATAACTTTTCCTCCTTAAATTTTAAGGGGATCAGATAAAGAAAAACCTTGCAATTGCAAGGTTTCAGTTAAGATATTTACACAAAAGTAGCAAATAAGCACTTGCTTACTTGTTTCCATTGTAGCTTCTTTTCTCTGACACCTTGTGAGTCTCTCTGGACTGCCCTTAAAGGTTGAATTTTCACTAGTATACTGTATCAAACCTAAAAAGTCAAGTAAAAATAGGTAAGGTATCAGTTCATAAAAGTCGAAAGTCGCTTATTTTTGTGAAGAAAGAATCTTTTCTAATTTTTGATAATCTTTAACACTGTCGATTTCATAGATAGAGTTTTCTTCCAACTCTTCTACATATACATCTAGTTCTTTAATATTATCTTTGACCATATTGTCCCAATAGAGGTCAACAAATTCGCCACTTGCATATGCCTTGTCAATAAATCCAACAATTTTCTCAGCTGTTGGAGCATCCCAGAATGATACACCACTCAAGATGCGTCCATTTTTGCTATCGACAATAATATCTTGAACTTTGTAATCATCTCCGTAAACTAGGAACCACTCATTATCACAATCTTCACGATAAACACTGAAATAGGTTGAACGTTCGATATCATTACGGAACATATTCTTGAAAAGATAGTTATCCGCATCAATAACGTAGCTGTTAGCCAATTCTTCTTTTACCAAGTAAAGAGAGTAAAAGTTATTGTAATCAGCATACTTATCGTTGAAGACCAAACGAACCCCGTACTTTTCTTTAAGATAGTCAAATTGTTCTTTTAAATAACCGACAACGATGATAATGTCATCAATTCCACGTTCTTTCAAAAATTCGATTTGATATTCAACCAATGGTTTTTGATTGACTTTAACCAATGCTTTGGGAGTATTTTCTGTCATGGGTCTCAAACGAGTTCCCAATCCAGCTGCTAAAATAATCGCTTTCACGCGTTTTCTCCTTTATTCTTTAATAATAATATAAACACCAGCCATTACGATAAGGGAAGTAATAATGGTCAGTAAATTAAGGGGAGAGCCCAAGAAAATTGCTGCAAATAAAACAGTCCATACTACATAACTCACATTTAATCCAGTAGCTTTTGCTGGCTGCAATCGATTAATAGCTATATAATAGGCTAGATAAGAAATCATATTTGATGCTGCAAAGATAATCAAAAGACCTAATAATTGGCCATTTGCCACTTCCGCAAATGAATGATGTGAGAAGAGAACAATGACAAGATAGGACAAGAAAGATGTGACTTGTCGTATCAAAAGTGCTTCGAGTTCACTGAGTTCACTTTCCATAGCAAATGAGCTCAGAACACTTTCACTTCCCCAAGCAAGCGCGCAAATCAAAGCACAGAGTATTCCGATATAGAAGGAATTAACTTGTTCAACCTTGTAAGTCTGAGCAATAATGCCTACAATGATTAATAAAATTCCAAATACTGTATTTTTTGAAATTTTGTGCTTTAAAAAGAAAAAGGCAAGCAAGACTGAAATAGCAGGATAAATAGCTGAAACTGAGGATGCTAAAGAACTACCGATATATTTGACCGCATAGAGATTGGCCTGCATGCCTATTGGCCCAGCCAATAGTGCTCCGATAATAACACTAACATTTCGAATGTTCAAGAAGATTGAAAAACGTACTTTCCCTTCTTTGACTAGAAGATATCCTAGCAAGATAAAAATACTCAGAAAGTCGTGTGCTGCTGCTACTACAAAAGGCGAAAGCTCTGTAAAGATTGAAAAGATATAGGCGCTAATCGTTAATCCTAATCCCCAGAAGACACCTGAAAGTAGACCAAAAGAAACTCCATTTTTAGTTTTCATCTAAATCTCCTTCAGACTCTAATTCTTTTACAGCTCTATTGTAGCGAGAAATTCCATAATCTCCAAAATCTGCACCATTTTCTTCTTTGTAAATAGTCCAAAGACTCCAAATAATGTCTTGCAATATTTTATAAATACGAATCTTCTCACGAGAAACTGGTGTCTGTTCGCTTTCATAATATGACAAGAAGGAATTTTCTTGGTCTGTAGTAAATTCAGACTCTAGAAAGAGTGCTGCAAGATCCCACATAGGATCATTCATGGAAGAATATTCCCAATCAATCAGATAAAGATGTCCGTCTGGTCCTTCAATAAAGTTTTCAGGAACCAAGTCAATGTGACAAGATTTCTTCTCAATTCCGATTTGTTCAAGCTTTTCTTTCAGAGAAAATACTGATTTTCTGACAGCTTCATAGTTTGGATAGTAAATCTCTCCTTGAATCAATGATTCATACTTTTTGATTTCCTCAAAAGGAGCAAAGTCTCCTTTTAATTCTTTACCAGAAGCATGGATGGTTTGTAGAATTGGAGCAATTTTTTCAAATTTAGTTTTAATAGTATTTGAATCAAATGTTTCTGCATTTTCAATGTATTGATTGACTTTGATACCAGCTTCAATATCAAAGAGATAATTCTCAACATCTAATTTCAGATCTTTCAACAATTCAATATTGAACTTTTCATTCTGGCGATCGATTAATTTTTCTGTACCTTTACCGAAAAACTTAACGATATATCGATTTGAGGATGTTTGAACCAAGTAGTTTTGATTGGTCATTCCACCCAACTGTTCAACGCTCTGAATTTCTTCGTCACCAGATAATAGAGAAGCAATCTTTTCTTTAACGATTTCCTTCACAATCATCCTCCATTAGACTTCCCACTTAAATACTGTCTTGAAGGCAGTATTAAGGTCTGTTGCAAAAACTCGATGAATATCCTTAATCTCTCTTACTGGTTCTTCTAGATAAATGATATTCTTCAAACGATTGGCAAACTTCTTAATCTCCATCATTTGGATGGCATTTTGAAAGTCAACTCTTCCAGAACGAGAAGATCCAACTAATAACAAGCCTTTTTCCAATGAATCACGAGTATTGATATTAACTTTATACTCACTAACTCCCATCATCAAAATGGTACCTTGTGGTTTAATGTAGCGAATCAAGTCATTAATAGCAGGTCCACATCCATCACCACCACAGCATTCGAAACCATGGTCAAAACTAAGATCCTCTGGAATGCTATCAGTAATGTAGAGCTCTTTTGCAAATGAGAATAATTCTAATTTCTCCCAGTGACGTCCGATAACAATAATCTCAGCTTCAGGCAAAGTGTAGTTGATAATATTGGCCATGACAAAAGCTAAACTTCCATCACCAATGACAGCGATGCGTTGACGTCTGCTGTGAGATACCGTCATGAAACGATTCATAGCATGCATACCCACACTGACAAACTCTGTAATGGCAGCAACTGTGTCTTCGATTTCTTCGTAAGCTACCACACGATCCTTAGGCAGAGAAACGAATTCTCGCATGAACCCATCGTAACCACTTGAAAGGAAATATGTTCCAGTCATGTAATTTTCGTAGAATTCCTCATCACTTTGCATAGGTGGTTGATTTGGAATCATAACAACCTTCTGACCAACTTTGTAGGTACCGGTTGGATCAGAAATGACTGTACCACAAGACTCGTGAATCATAGCCATTGGCAGTTTTTTCGCTAAAATTTTTGGATCACGTTTACCTTGGTAATAACGTTGATCCGCGTGACAAACCGCCATGTAATTTGGTCGGATGAGGATATGATTCTCTTGATCAATTTCTTCTTCCTGATATTTAATATTAATAAACTTTGGTTTTGTCAGTTGATAAATTTGATTAATCATGTCTTTAGTCTTTCTCAATCATGCTTTTAGCAATCTTCAAGTCTGTAACTGTTGTAATTTTAAGGTTTGAATATTCACCTTTTGCTAAGGCTACATCTTTACCCTTAATGACAAAGATTTTACATGCATCTGTTAAAATTTCTTTTTCTTCTGCTGATAAAGAACCATACAAATCAATGAAGTCTTTACAACGGAAGGTTTGAGGAGTTTGCCCTTGATAGAGATGAGCACGATTTGGAATATCTGTGATAAACTGTCCGTTTGTACTTTCAACAATGGTATCTACTGCTTCAACTACTGTATCAACAGCATCATGATTTTGTGCAAGAGCAATGTTATCTTGAATCATTCGAAGTGTGATAAAAGGACGAACTGAGTCATGTGTGACCACGATATCATCTTCAGTGATTGGACGATAAGCATCGATAGTTTCAATAATCTTTTCAATACTAGAATTACGATCCGCCCCACCTTTTGTGATGATGATACGGTCCTTGTGGAGTGGAAGGAATTTTTCAACTAAGTCTTCTGCGTGTGTCACCCAGTCTCCGTGAACTCCAACCACAATCTTTTCGATACTTGGCTCTAAGACAAATTTTTCAATTGTATGAATCAAGATTGGGCGATCTCCCAACTCAAGAAATTGTTTGGGTAGGTTACTAATACCCATGCGCGTGCCGGTTCCACCTGCTAAAATTCCAGCGTAAATCATATCGATTCTCCTTTAGTTTGTTCTAAAAACTCATTCTTTACTATTATATCATAATCTAGCACTATCTTGAAATAAATACTAGTTCTCTCCAGTTAGAAACTGATGGCGAGAGCACTTCAGGCTTTGAACATTAAAAAATCTAATCCTTGCATTTTTATTTCTCGATTAAAATAGAGTTCTTCAGAATAGTATAGAAAGCTTAAAAAAACCTTAAATCATTGGTTGATATGTATAGAGATCCTGAAATTTTAATTAGACTTTTCCAATTAAAATTGTTAAAATAAAATGGAAAATAAAAGAAAAGGAAGCTAACTACCGCCATGATGAATATGCAAAACATGATGCGTCAAGCTCAAAAACTTCAAAAACAAATGGAGCAAAGCCAAGCTGAATTGGCTGCCACAGAATTTATTGGGACTTCTGCTCAAAACCTTGTAACTGCTACCTTAACAGGTGATAAAAAAGTCGTAAAAATTGATTTTGAACCTGCAGTTGTGGATGCTGAAGATATTGAAACACTTTCAGATATGACTGTTCAAGCGCTCAATGCTGCTCTTGAACAAATTGATGAAACTACTAAAAAGAAACTTGGAGCATTTGCTGGTAAGTTACCATTTTAATTATATTCTCAAAAAGAGGCTGGTTTACAGCCTCTTTTAATTTATGTTAATAAGCAAAGAACTCAGTTGCTTTATTTAGCAATAAGTCACTATATTCAGGGTCTTCCTCAGCCGTTTTTAGTTCTTCCTTTATTCTTTCCAAGTCGTCCGTAATCATTCCGTCAACACCTAGGTGAAAAGACTTATTAAATGATTCCGAACTGTTGATTGTCCATACATAGAGTTTTTGCTCAGTATTCCATAGTTTCGTCACAAAGTATTCATCTAAAGTAGAATACTCCATTGTGTAGCCTGTAGCAACCGTTCTAGGAAAAACAGAATTATAGGGAAGAATAAAGTAGACAGGAATATCTGTGCCATACTCTCTCACTTTTTCAACAACCTTATAATCTAAGGATTGCATTTGATGACCATAAACCTTAATTTTTGCACCGTATTTTTCTAGAAAATGTTCCATCATCTGCGGACTATCTTTATGGCTGGTCTTAATCTCAATGAGAAGTTTCTGATGCAGTTCATTTGCACGATTCAGATAATCATCAAAACTTGAAATTTTTGTCTCATAACCGTTCTCATGAATGTCAATCTGCTTTAACTCTTCTAAGGTCAAATCATGTGGTGTTTTATTAATACCAGCTAAGCCTTTAAGATTAGCATCGTGCATCATAACAAATTGACCATCTTTAGTCTCCTGGATATCCATCTCGATTAAATCTGGTTTTAACTGCGCAGTCTTTTCTAAGGATTCTACTGTATTTTGGACGCCATTTCCATTCGATACACCACGGTGTGAAATCACAAGCGGTGGATTGACTACTGGAGCTTCCAGATAATTATAGCCTTCAATCGCAAAGAAAATACTTGCACACACCATGACCCCCCATCTCATGATATGGTCCTTCTCTCGCCTTGGCATAATATCAAGTTCTTCTCCCGTTAAGAAGGACGTAAATTTCACAAGGAAATAGGTCAGTGCCATATAGTGGAAATTCTTGATAAGAACGAAGTTGCAAATAGCAAGGAGTAGAGATTCTCTCTGAGTAAGGCTATCCACTATATACTGGATTGATAGTAAAGGGATGAGAGGAAGATAGAAGAATAGATTGGTTTTTACAATAATTAAGAATAAATGCCAGGCATAAAACCAAAAGAAATTCTTAGTTTTATCCAAACTATAAATAACCGCTTCCTTGACAGTCATCTTATCATAAAAGATTTTTGGTAAAGTGAATACCAAGCGAACAGAAACATAGAAGAATAAGAGTGATAAGATAATAATGGCTACCCACCACATCCAGTACTTATCTTCCATGTAGGTTTGAATAAACTCTGGAATAACGATTTTATTGAAATAATAAATCTTAAATATCTTCCTGATAAAAGGAAATAGCATTGCTACAAATAAAAAGATAAACAAAGCTTTTGAAATAGTCATCTTCTTCATAAAAGCAAGGCTTTCACGAAATACTTTTCGACTATATTCTATAAGAGTCCTTTTTTCGTGATATAGGAGGTGGCGAGCTCCAATAAAGAGAATACTAAGTTGAAAATAGGCTACAAGTAGATTGAGGGCTATTAAGATTACGAAGCCAAGACTGACTATGGGTGCGTTTTTTATAATCTCAAAAATATTGTTGTAGGAAATAAACAAATATCCAGTCTGACTTAGTAAAAATCCAGCTATCACTGAGTTTAATGGCAACCAGATATAGTCGACCAACATAAAGATTAGAAAGAATAGAAAGAGGATTTTATCTAGATTAAGGTAAATCTTTTTAAAACCCAATTTTTTTGGTTTTTCAGGTTTCATAAAAACTCCTAATCAAAAAGTTGTGATAAATCCAAAGCACCGAATGGATTCGAATTGAGACTAGTTTGAGAATTGAGTAACAGTCTACTCTCATCTGAGTCCAGAAAAGCTTCATACACTCGAGCAGTCATACGAGCATCCTCTAGACTATTATGAGATTGCCCTTTAAAACCCAGAAAATTAGCCACAGTTTGTAATTTTAGATTAGCAATTCCATGAAGATCAGAACTACGTCGCTCCAGTGCTTCATTATAGACATCAACTTGATATTGATGACTATAGTCAAATCCATGCTCTAGTAGAATTGGTAAATCACTTTTTTCTGCATTATAACCAATAAGAGGCAAGTTACCAACAAAAACTTGAAATTTTTGCAGGACTTCTTCTACCTTTGGTGCGCCTTTCAATGTCTCTGAAGTAATCCCCGTCAAACCATTAATAAAACTCTTCAAAGGAACATCAGTGTAGACATAAGAGTCAAATGTCCCTACTTCTTCACCTTCTTTAAAATGCACTGCTGATACTTGAATCAAATGAGTCTTATCCTGGTGTTTATTGAATTCTAAGTCAAAGGAGATATATTCTCGTAATGTTTCCATTTTATCAATCCTTATTGATTTGTAAAAAGAAACCACCTGGTCTAGTCCTAGAAACCAAGCAGTTTTTTCTTATTTGCCAAATAAGCGAGCAAAGAAGCCTTTCTTCGATGCTTGAACTTCTTGCTTAGCTTGATCCAACTCCAACTGAAGTGTTTCTTGATCCTTCATAGCTTGAAGAGTTAACTGTTGTTGTTGGTCCAATTGCTTATCTTTTTCAGCGATTTGGCGGTCTTTGACACGCATCTGTTCATCTTTTTCAGCCAGTTGCTTATCTTTAGCTTTCAATTGCTCATAAAGACGAATAATTTCAGCGTTCTTTTCATCAACAAGAATTTCCATGAGTTCTCGTTGCTTAACTTCATCACTAACCGGTTCATCTTCAAAGATAGTCTTTTTGTAGATTTCTTCAAGTTTGATCAATCCACTGCGAGTAACAACAGTAACACCCTTGTCGTTTTTTGTAATATCTTCTTCTGGTAATTCTTTGACACGATTATTGATTGCTTGTCGGGATAGTCCCAAGACCTCAGCAATCTCACTGACAGTCATTTCAATACTCATAATATCCTCTATTTTTCTCTAGCTTTTCTTAAATTAAATCTTATCATAAGTAAGCAAAACTGTCAAATAACACTGTATTTTCAATGGTTTTTTAAGACATAAAATATAAAAACTATTTATTGGCTAATATTTTAAAAAGATGAGAGCATCTCATCTTTAAACTAGTAAATAAAAATCATTGCTTTTCCAAATACTTAAGAGAAAACCTTTCTTGGTTTGTAGAGATGATCACGTTTCTCCATAATAGCAAGTAGCTTCTCACCTTCGAAAGCGGCAACTTCTTTCTCGATTTGCTCTAACTCAATAAAGCGACCAAAACGAACTTCCTCTGCCTGCTCCGGAGTCAAGTTTACTTTTACTAAATCCCCTGTCCCAATCTCAAGCGGATGGAGAAAATCTAGTTTTCCAGCCTCTACTTTTTGGGCAATTTCTTCTATAGTTAGGGCATCTTTCAGTTGCAAGCCAGCTGCACTAGTCCGTGTAAGATGAGACATGTGAGCTGCATAACCAAGCTTCTCGCCCAAGTCAACCGATAAGGTACGAATATAGGTTCCCTTGCTACATTTTACTCGGAAGGTAAAACGCGCAAGTTTATCCTCGTAAGAAATGGGACTGGTTCTTTCAAAACTATAAATGGTCACCTGACGTTCTGGACGTTCGACTTCCTGACCAGCACGCGCATACTCATAGAGCTTGCGGCCATTTACCTTGACAGCTGAGTACATTGGTGGGATTTGAGTGATAGACCCTGTCAGACTGGCAATTGCTTCATCGACAAGCTTTTCATCCAGTGGCGACAAAACAGGAGTCTCTGCGAAAACTTCTCCACTAGCATCCTCGGTCGTTGTAGAATATCCCAGAGTGATTTCCCCCTCGTAGACCTTACCCTCATCCTGCATAAACTCTACCATGCGCGTAGCTTTACCAACTGCAATAGGTAAAACGCCAACCACATCAGGATCCAAGGTCCCACCATGACCAATCTTCTTAGTCCCTAAAATCTTACGCAATTTAAAAACCGCATCATGCGAGGTCATGCCTGCTTCTTTCTTTAAGTTGATAATACCGTTCATGTGTTTTTTTCTCACTCCCTCTTCAAAGCATCAAACTTTGCTTTCATAGTCGGATTCTTACGAGTCAATTTTTTAACGGAAACATCGTCCAGCTTATTATTAGCGAGGCGGAGTTGGTTTTCTGATGTGGTCAAGAATTTCTTGACCTCTTCCATGCGTTTGATGGCCTTATCGATTTCGTCAATAGCCTTACCGAAGTTGACAGATGCTGAATTGTAGTTCTTTGCAAAGGCAATCTTAAAAGCATCCAAGTCTTCTTCAAAATGAGTAATATCAATATTTTGTTCTCGGATAAGCGCTAACTCCTGCTTGTATTTTAGAGAGTTAAGAGCCGCATTACGCAAGAGTCCAATCAGTTGGATAAAGAACTGAGGACGAACGACATACATCTTCTCATACTCGTGGCTGACATCCACAATCCCTGTATTAAAGTAATCGTTATCTGCTTCAAGCATACTTACCAAAACAGCATACTCACAGTTCTTATCCCGACGATCCTTGTCCAACTCCTTGTAGAAATCGGCATTCTTATGCTTCTTGTCCGTACCATCAGCTTCATTTTTCATCTCAAACATGATGGAAATGAATTCTAGGCCATTTTCATCAAAATCACGGAAGATAAAATCGCCCTTAGAGCCACGAGCTGAGACTTTATTGTCCTTTTCAAAGTAAGCATTTGGAAAGGCAAAACTACGAACCTTGTTGAACTCACTCTCCGCATACTGCTCCAAACTTTCTCCAATTGCCTTGGTTGATTGTTGGGCCTTGAAATTCTTGTAAAATTCAACCTGCTCATTGGCCGCCTTAAGTTGGGCTTCATAGTTTTGCTTAACTGAAGTCAGAGAAAGCTCGTTTTCTTTTTCTTGTAAAAGGAGCTGATTTTTGACCTGGTCTCTTTCTTTCTCTAGATCAGACAGTGTCTTTTGCAGTTGATTCTCATGCTCCAAACGTAAGGTAGCCAGCTGATTCTCCAGTGCTTGAACTTCTTTTTCTTTCTCTAGCAGACTTTGACTAGCACTTTGCTCTACTTCTTTTTTGGCCAATTCTTTTTCGGTATCAAAGTTCTGAATTTGACTTTGAAGTTGGGCAATTTCTTGGTCTTTTTGCGCAAGTTTTGTCTGCTGTTCATTCATGGCTTTTTGCTCAGCCAAGGCCAGCTCTTGCTTCATACGTTCATGCAATTCTTTATCAAACTCTACAGTTCGAACTTGAGAAATCAGCTCTGCATATTGGCTTTCATTAACTGTAAAAACTTCCCCACAATTTGGACATTTAATTTCGTTCATGATTTTCCTCTGTATTTAACATTACTACATTCATTATAGCATGGAAAAACAAAAAGAAAAAGTTGGAATCAATCCAACTTTTAATCTACGTATGTATCTTCGTTCTTGTTTAAGAAGGCATAAGGCAATCCCATCAGTAGACCACCTCCTATAAAGTTACCAATAAAGGTTACACCCCAGTGACGAAGAATATTTCCAATACCGAAGTTTGCGATTGAATCAGCAGCAACACTGAACTTCACAATTGCAAATGAAGCAAAGTTTGCGGCGATGTGCTCATTTGTTAAAAATACAAACATATAAATAGCTGAAAGAACCAACCAAAGTTTAGCTCCACCATCCTTAACTAAAACAAATGAAAGAATGGCGATATTTACAAAGATATTCGCTAGAATACCTTCAAGTAAAACTAGTTCATTAGAGCGTCCCAACTTCATTTCTACAACTCCAGAAATAAAGCTATCATGTGTTAGATTAGCGTAAGCTGCTGAATGAGCAAATCCCCAACCAGCGATAAGCGCACCAATTAAGTTAAAGAAAGTACAATATAGAAGAATTTCAGCTGTTTTTCTCCAGCTAATTTTTTTCAAAAAACTACCCGCTGTCAAGAACATCATGTTTGAAGTTACCAACTCAGCATTCAAGAAGACAATATAAGCTAGTCCCCAAGCGAAAACAAACGGGAAAAGGAAGCGTCCACTACCTGGTGCAATCTTATTAATCAAATCTGCACCAACGGCTCCTGCTGCTGTACTGAAAGTTAAGAAAGCACCCGCAAACATTGAGCGAATTGCATATTTGAATTTACTTTGACTGTAAAGACTTTCCTTTTTCTTACAAGCAAATTCGATTTTTGAAATAAATTCTGATGAGACCATATAAACTCCTAAAACTTTTATTTGTGAATATTATAACATAAAATCAACTTTATGGAAAGGCTTTCTGAAATTTTAAAAAAAAATTAAAATCTATGATTCTAAAATACGGATCTTGATATTGTACTTTCTTGTTTCATTCTTTAAGTTATTGACTAGTTGATCATTCTCTTTTGATTTGCCAAAGAAAAAGGCTAGAGAATTTCCGCTCTTTTGTTCGATAGTCAAAAAATATCTAGCTCCATTCAATTTAACACTTGGGATAAAATGGACCTCAATCTTTTTAATATTATTCAGTGGTATAATGCGCTTTCTAAAAACATAAGCATTATGGATATAAAATCTTCCCTTAGCAATATGAAACGGGGCGAAAAAGTTTCCACCACTTTGACGCACAATGACATAACGACGCCAAAGAACCAATAAAAGAAGGAAGGATACAAAGGAAATAGCAAAAGTCAAAACCGAGCTTTTCAGCATCGCTTTTATCCCAGTCATTAAATAATCTAGCATAATCGAACTTCCTTTTTTACCCTATTATACCACTTTTAATGAGCATCTATTGTATAGATAAAGAAAAAGGCTGAACAAAGTTCAGCCCTTTTTACGAATGGTTGATAAGATATCTTTATCTAGTCAAATCAATACGTTGACCAATTTTACCAATGATAATCGCACCGACAATTAGTGAAGCGAATTCTCCGATACCAGTAGTGAACCATGTAAAGAAGAATGGTGCTTCTGCTACAATGTTCAATTCAGCAGCAATGGTGATCATTGAAATTGAAAATAGAATTGAAAAGAAGAAATGATCTTTTCGAATCAATCTATTAAAAAGATAGTCTTTACTATATTTACTGAACAAGCAAACTCCTAAGCTTAGGAAGACAAGAGTTGATCCTCCACCTACAGCGACATCAATGAGTCCAAAACTGAAGAAATTAGCAATCATACATCCAATAGTAACACCGATAATGTACTTAGGATTGTAAAAGGCTAGGAAGTTCATCATTTCAGAAATACGGAACTGATAGGCACCATAACTGATGGCATTGAGTGGTGGAGTGATTGTCAACACCACATAAATAGCTGCGACAATGGCAATATCTGCCAAATCACGGACAGTAAGTTTTTTCATATTTTCTCCTTTAGCGGCTATCCCGCGTGTAATATGCTTGGTGAAAGAAGCTAAGCACCAAGGGTTGAGCAAGTCAACTTTACAAGTATAGCACATTTATCAGCTTTATGCTATACTAATCTTATGAAAACATATATAAAAAAATTCTTTGATAACGAGATTTTATCCTATCTATTTTTTGGAGTTGCGACTACCGTAGTATCAATATTTGTCCGCATCGTCATCTTTTATCTTACTCAGCAAGAGTTAGTTGCGACTGCCTTGGGAAATATTGCTGGAATCCTATTTGCTTTCTTTACAAATGACACATTTGTATTTAAGCAAGAAAGAAAAAACTGGTTTAATCGATTAATTAAATTTACCTCTGCAAGACTTATCACCTTTTTATTGGATCTTCTACTAACTTTTATTTTTGTGACAAGCTTCCCACAAATTATTGGTTACTTTGTTGGAAATGATATTAATACAATTAATACAGTTGAAATCTTTATTGCACAGGTTACGATGGTTGTTCTCAACTACGTTTTTAGTAAGCTTTTTGTATTTAAAAAAAAATAAGCACTTTTCTTGCATTTAATATAAATATACGATATAATCTAGTCTGAAAAATTTCGAAAGGAAAAAGAAAATGTTAAAAGATCTTAAAGCATTTTTGCTCCGCGGTAATGTCGTAGACCTTGCTGTCGGTGTGATCATCGCCACTGCATTTGGTGCTATCGTAACTTCATTTGTTAATGATATCATCACTCCACTTCTATTGAACCCAGCCTTGGAAGCTGCGAATGTACAAAACATCGCTGAGCTTGCATGGAATGGTGTTACATATGGTAAATTCTTGAGCGCTGTTATCAACTTCGTTGTAATTGGTACTGTTCTCTTCTTCATGATTAAAGCTATTGAAAAAGCTCAAAACCTTCGTAAGAAAGAAGAAGTTGCTGAAGAAGCTCCAGCAGGTCCAACTGAATTGGAAGTTCTTCAAGAAATCAAAGCACTTCTTGAAAAAAAATAAACATTCAAAAGGATTTAGATCTTGTCTAAATCCTTTTTTATTGTTATATTTCATCTTTTAGATGACTCTTGAGTTACACCATATTTTTTGATATAATGAGGGAAGTTTCCACCCTTAGTGTAATGGATATCACGTAAGATTCCGGTTCTTGAGATGGGGGTTCGATTCCCTCAGGGTGGATTATAGATAAAATATTATTAATAATTGAAAAAGCAGTGTATTATCACTGCTTTTTTATTGATATCTATACCTGCTCCGATAGTTCTTCCCACTCCAGCATAGCTTCTTCCTGACGTTGACTAATCTTATCAAGTTCTGCTTGTAATTGCATGAGTTCATCGGCATCATTGCTAGTTAGCATTTGCTCTGAGATATCTTGAGCTTGAATTTCAAGTTCTTCAATTTCTGTCTCAAGACTTACAATTTGTTTCATTAGCTTACGAAGCTCTTTTTGTGTCTCCTTCTGAACTTGGTAATCATTAAGAGAAGAACTTTCCTTCTCTTGATTGATAGCCTCTAATTCCACTTCTTTAGAAGTTGCTAGCTCTGTTTTTTTCTCCACATAATAGTCATAATCTCCCAGATAGAGGGTTGACCCGTTCTCAGATAATTCTAGAACATGTGTAGCGACACGATTGATAAAATAACGGTCATGGCTGACAAATAGAAGAGTCCCATCAAAGTTAATCAGTGCATTTTCCAGAACTTCCTTACTATCAATATCCAAATGGTTGGTCGGCTCGTCAAGTATCAAGAAGTTATTATTTTCCATTGATAGTTTAGCCAGTAACAAGCGAGCTTTCTCTCCACCTGATAGCATACCAACTGATTTCTTAACATCATCACCTGAAAAAAGGAAGGCGCCTAAACGATTTCGAATTTCCACTTCTGGTGTCAATCTAAAATCATTCCAAAGTTCATCTAAAACTGTATTGCTTGGTGTCAACTTACTTTGAGTTTGGTCATAGTAGCCAACTTCAACATTTGCACCGAAACGCTTCTCACCCTTTATAAAAGGAATCTGATCAACAATAGACTTGATAAAGGTTGTCTTTCCAATCCCATTCGGACCTACAACTGCTACGGCATTCATCTTACGAAGGTCGAGGTTGATAGGCTCTGATAATATTTCTCCATCATATCCAATAGCAGCATTCTCAACTGTCAGCACAATATTACCAGATGTTTTATCAGAGTGAAAGGTCATATTGGCTGATTTATTCCCAGCTTCAGGCTTCTCTAAACGCTCCATCTTTTCCAGTTGTTTACGTCTAGATTGAGCACGCTTGGTTGTCGATGCTCGAACGAGATTTCGGTTAACAAAGTCTTCTAAAGCAGCAATTTCCTTCTGTTGCTTTTCGTAGTTCTTAGCTTCAGTCAGTAACTTCTGCTCTTTCTGCTCCACAAAGCTTGAGTAGTTCCCTACGTATCTATCTAAAGAATGTTTGGTTAAGTCGAGCGTTATGGTTGCTACCTTATCGAGAAAATAACGGTCGTGACTAACAATTATCAAGGCACCACTGTAATTAACCAGATAGTTTTCTAACCAGGCAATGGTTTCAATATCCAGGTGGTTGGTCGGCTCATCCAAAACCAAGAGATTTGGCTTTTCAAGGAGCATTTTGGCTAGGGCTAATCTTGTATTTTGACCTCCAGAAAGCTCGGCTATTTTCATCTGCCACATAGACTCATCAAACTTAAAACCATTTAAAATGGCGCGAATATCAGCTTCATAGGTAAATCCTCCAGCCTGACGGAATTCTTCAGATAGACGATCGTAGTCTGACATGAGCTTATCGAGATCTGCTCCTGTCTTTTCCCCCATCTCTAGCTCCATTTGGCGAAGTTGTCTTTCAGTAGTACGTAAGTCGTCAAAGACGTGAAGCATCTCGTCATAGATAGTATTTTCGGATTCAAATCGACTATCCTGTGCTAAGTAAGAAAGAGAAATGTCTTTTTTCTTATTAATCTCACCTGATGTTGGTTCTTCTTCCCCGACTAATATCTTTAATAGTGTCGACTTACCTGCTCCATTTTTCCCAACGAGAGCAATACGATCTCTTTCATCTACTTGTAGATTAATATTTTCAAATAGAACATCGCCTGCAAAAGAACGTTCGATTTTATTAGCTTGTAAAATAATCATGTAACTATTTTACTATCTTTTTCTGTTTTTAACAATTCAAATAAAAAAAGTTCGAGCTTTAAACTCGAACTTTTAGATATTAATAACCAATACCACCACGGAATGTACGTGCCATATCTTTTAAGTTATAGTTCTTAGAAGATGTGTCGATTGTCCATTTACCGTCTTTCTTAGTCATCTTGATTTCGTACCCTTCTTTTTGCATATTATCGCTAGTATCAAGAGGAGTTGAATCAAATTGACTTGGTGCATTTTCTAAAATGTACTTCTCACCAGCTTTCATAGCTTCTGAGTAGCTGCTGTATTTACCTTTGTTTTCGTCGTAGAATTTACGGCTCAATTCATAAACATTTAAGTTATCCAAGTCGATTGTTTCTGGTCTTACATAGACAACTGCATAGTCTGGTAAATAAGTTTTTACTTTGTAATCAACTTTTGCTCGTTTTGCATTTGCTTTGATATATGCTTCTGCAAATGTACGAAGTTCAGAATCAGAAGGTTTGTAGTTGTAGAATCCTTTACCGAATGACTCGATGAATTTCTTGATAAATTCTTCTCTATCAGCCTTCACGTCATTTGTGATCACATCAGAATCGTTTGAAGATTTTTTGTCATCTGATTTTTTGTCATCTGATTTTTTATCATCTTTCTTTTCATCAGATTTCTTATCATCTGATTTCTTGTTGTCTGATTTTTTATCTTCAAGTGCGACGATTTGAGTTTTATCATTAGTAAAGCTTACGTTTGATGCACCACCAGTATTTTCACCATCTAGGTAAACAGCATCAACATATTTTTTCATAGCTTCTTTGGCTTCATCAATATTGTCTTCGTATTGACTTGGATCAACCTTGATAGCTACGTCATTTTTACCTTTTTGATTTTCTTTTACATCATCGTAAAAGCTTGGGGCAAAGTGAAGTTCATATTTTGCATCTTTATCAACTTCATAAACTACATAACCAGCAACACTCTTGCCTTTAGAGATGCTATCTCCGTATGACATAAATTTAGTTTTACTGTCTGACTCATAAATATTAATTGGTTCAACTTTTTCGTCTTTTTCGTTATAAAGCGTGATATCATGGCTAGTAAAGCTAAACTGTTTATCACGATTATTTTTAATTTCTACTTGAAGAGCAAGGTAGTGTGAATTTGAATCTTCATCTTTAGGAAGAACATACATACCGTCTTTAACAGAAACTTCAAAGTTTGAATTAGATGCAGTACCATTGTCACTTGCTTTTTTACTATTTCCACAAGCTACCAATGCTAAAGCAGTTAAAACTAAAGCTGAGTACTTAAGAACTTTTTTCATAATAGAAAATCTCCTTTTATTATTTACTATATTGTAACATATAGTAAATAATTTTCAAACTAAAAAAAGGAAATCGCTTTAAAAATATTGTAAATTTTTAAATATAATAAATTTCTACTCATTCTATGATTAAAATGAAACTTATTTTCAAAGAACTGAGTCACGCTAACGTTTTACTAAAACTTTAAAAAATGCTATAATGTAAACGGTTAATACTAATAACAAATAAGGAGAATTTCAATGACTTATCAAGAAAACTTCCAAAAATGGGCTGATTTTGCTGATCTACCAGATTACCTTCGTCGTGATTTGGAAAGCATGGATGAAAAAACAAAAGAAGATGCCTTTTACACAAACCTTGAATTCGGTACTGCTGGTATGCGTGGATTGATTGGTGCAGGTACCAATCGCATTAACATTTATGTGGTTCGCCAAGCAACTGAAGGTTTGGCTCGTTTGATTGAATCTAAAGGTGGAAATGAAAAAGAACGTGGTGTAGCCATCGCCTACGATAGCCGTCACTTCTCTCCAGAATTCGCCTTTGAATCAGCAGCCGTTCTTGCAAAACACGGTATTAAATCCTATGTCTTTGAAAGTCTCCGTCCAACTCCAGAACTTTCATTTGCTGTTCGTCACCTCAACTGTTTTGCAGGGATCATGATTACAGCTAGCCACAACCCTGCTCCGTTTAACGGATACAAGGTTTACGGTGAAGATGGTGGACAAATGCCTCCACACGATGCGGATGCTTTGACAACCTACATCCGTGCTATCGACAATCCATTTGCAGTTGAAGTTGCTGATGTTGAAGCTGAAAAAGCATCTGGTTTGATTAAAGTTATCGGTGAAGCTATTGATGCTGAATACCTCAAAGAAGTAAAAGATGTCAACATCAACCCTGCCTTAATTGAAGAATTTGGTAAGGACATGAAAATTGTCTACACTCCACTCCATGGTACTGGTGAAATGTTGGCTCGTCGCGCTCTTGCTCAAGCAGGATTTGACTCTGTTCAGGTCGTTGAAGCTCAAGCAACTCCAGACCCAGACTTCTCAACTGTAAAATCTCCAAACCCAGAGAGCCAAGCAGCCTTTGCACTTGCAGAAGAACTTGGTCGCCAAGTAGGGGCTGATGTGCTTGTTGCAACTGACCCAGACGCTGACCGTGTTGGTGTTGAAGTTCTTCAAAAAGATAGTAGCTACCTCAACCTTTCAGGTAACCAAATCGGTGCTATCATGGCTAAATACATCTTGGAAGCTCACAAAAACGCTGGAACTCTTCCTGAAAATGCAGCCCTATGTAAATCTATCGTTTCAACTGACTTGGTAACGAAGATTGCTGAAAGCTACGGCGCAACTATGTTCAACGTTTTGACTGGTTTCAAATTTATCGCTGAAAAAATTCAAGAATTCGAAGAAAAACACAATCACACTTACATGATGGGATTTGAAGAAAGCTTCGGTTACTTGATTAAGCCATTCGTACGTGATAAAGATGCCATCCAAGCAGTTCTTGTCGTTGCTGAACTTGCTGCTTACTACCGTTCACGCGGTTTGACACTTGCTGACGGTATCGAAGAAATTTACAAAGAATACGGCTACTACGCAGAAAAAACCATCTCTGTAACTCTCTCAGGTGTCGATGGTGCTGAGCAAATCAAAGCGATTATGGCTAAATTCCGCAACAATGCTCCGAAAGAATGGAACTCAACAGAAATCACTGTCGTAGAAGACTTCAAAGCACAAACTTCTACTGCCGCTGATGGCACTGTAACAGCCTTGACTACTCCCCCAAGTGATGTATTGAAATACACTCTTGCAGATGGTTCATGGATTGCAGTTCGTCCTTCAGGTACTGAACCAAAAATCAAGTTCTACATTGCCGTTGTTAGTGAAAGCAACGAAGATTCACAAGCTAAGATTGCTAATATCGAAGATGAAATCAATGCTTTTGTAAAATAAACAATTAAAAGATGAGATCAACTAATCTCATCTTTTTTCGTATCAAAATACAGCAATTTTTCGTCCTTTATGGCATACTAGATTTATAAGAAAGCGAGGTAATCTCATGGAACAATTTTTAGAAGATATTAAAGATCTTGAAGTTACAACTGTTGAGCGTGCACAAGAAGCCATCGACAAAAAAGAAACAGCGACTTTCTTTGTTGGACGCAAGACTTGCCCTTACTGCCGTAAATTTGCTGGCACTTTGGCTGGTGTGGTAGCTGAAACAAAAGCACACATCTATTTCATCAATAGTGAAGAACCAAGTCAACTAGATGCATTGCAAGACTTCCGATCACGTTACGAAATCCCAACTGTACCAGGTTTTGTTCATGTTGAAGATGGTGAGATTAAGGTCCGT
Organism: Streptococcus infantis; assembly: GCF_964243025.1. Taxonomy (GTDB): domain Bacteria; phylum Bacillota; class Bacilli; order Lactobacillales; family Streptococcaceae; genus Streptococcus; species Streptococcus infantis_N. The sequence goes on along the minus strand of NZ_CAXTDJ010000001.1, from coordinate 177,329 downwards.
TGTGATTCTTCAATGTCAGCTCAAGAAATCAAAGAATTTGCTGGATTGTAAAAATATATAAAAAAGAAGGCGTCTGCCTTCTTTTTTATATGTCTGTTAGTGGTGTTGCAGTGTCTGGAGACGTATCGTAAACTTGAAAATCCACCCCTACTCCTAGATCTGCTTGAGCTAGCTGATTGACCATGGTCATGTGGGCTAGCTCCTTGATATTATTTTCCTTGGATAGATGGCCTAGGTAAATCTTCTTGGTACGATTTCCTAGTGTGCGAATCATAGCGTCTGCTCCATCTTCATTTGAGAGGTGACCAAGGTCAGACAGGATTCGTTGTTTGAGTCGCCATGCGTAAGATCCTGCTCGCAGGATTTCAACATCATGATTAGACTCAATCAAGTAGCCATCGGCATTCTCGACAATGCCAGCCATACGGTCACTAACATAACCTGTATCCGTCAGCATAACAAAGCTCTTGTCATCCTTCATAAAACGGTAGAATTGGGGAGCAACTGCATCATGGCTAACTCCAAAACTCTCAATGTCGATATCTCCAAATGTTTTGGTTTTCCCCATTTCAAAGATATGCTTTTGTGAAGAGTCAACTTTACCTAGATACTTACTATTTTCCATAGCTTGCCAGGTCTTTTCATTGGCGTAAAGATCCATGCCATACTTACGAGCTAAAACTCCAACACCATGTATATGGTCAACATGCTCATGCGTAATCAAAATAGCATCCAAATCTTCTGGTTTACGATTGATTTCACCCAATAAGCTTGTAATTTTTTTACCAGATAAACCGGCATCCACTAAAATCTTTTTCTTAGGGGTTTCTAGATAGAAGGAATTTCCACTAGAACCCGATGCTAAAATACTATATTTAAAGCCTGTTTCACTCATTCTAGTCTTCTACTTCATCCTCCCATACTTCTTCTTTTACAGCATCATTATCATAAGGAAGAACAATGGTAAAGGTTGAACCCTTACCGTATTCACTCTTGGCCCAGATAAATCCATTGTGTTGCTTGATGATTTCTTTTGCTATAGCAAGACCTAAACCAGTCCCACCTTGGGCACGACTTCTAGCCTTATCAACCCTGTAGAAACGGTCAAAAATCTTCGGTAAATCTTCTTTAGGAATTCCAAGTCCTTGATCCGAAATCGATAAAATCATCTGGTCATCAGTGGTTTTCATGCTAACCGTAATTTTTCCACCATCAGGCGAATACTTGATGGCATTATTAAGAATATTATCGATTACCTGGGTCATCTTGTCTGTATCAATTTCAATCCAGACAGATGTAATTGGATAATCTCGAACCAACTCGTATTTCTTTTCTTGATCCTGAGATCGCATCTTATCGAAACGGTTTAGGATAAACGTAATGAAAGCTGTAAAGTTAATCAATTCAACATCTAAATGGCTAGTTGCATTATCAATACGCGAAAGATGCAAGAGGTCCGTTACCATTCGCATCATACGGTTGGTCTCATTTAGAGATACTTTGATAAAATCAGGAGCAACAGGTTCATATAATGCACCCTCATCCAAGGCCTCTAGGTAAGATTTGACACTGGTCAATGGAGTTCGCAATTCATGACTAACGTTTGAAACGAATAGTCTTCTCTCGCGTTCTTCCTTCTCTTGTTCAGTCGTATCATGTAGAACTGCTACCAAACCAGAGATAAAGCCAGACTCTCTACGAATCAAGGCAAAACGCACACGCAAACTAATATACTCCCCATTTACATTTTGGGAATAAATCATCATTTCAGGACTTTGCGTAATTAAGTCTCTAAGCTCGTACTCATCTTCAATCTTGAGTAACTCTAAAATGTTTTGATTGAGCGCGTCATCACTTTCAACTCCGAGTTGTCTTTTAGCCATATCGTTAATCATAGTGATTTGACCACGACGATTGGTTGCTAGAACCCCATCAGTCATGTATGATAGGATACTATGCAATCTTTTACTTTCCTGCTCAAGGTTTTCTTGAGTTAGACGAATAACTTCAGACAAATCATTTAAGTTATTCGTAATGTTAGTGATTTCAGTATTCCCCTGCATATCTAATACCTGAGAATAATCACCAGCAATTAAATCTTTAATCTTTTGATTTAACTGTTTGAGTCGAATATTATCTCTACGGCCTTCAAGCAAGAGAAAGCTAACAAGCATAATAAAACCAATTAATATGAGTACAAAGACGAAATCTCTGGTTAAAATTGTTTGTTTAATTATATCAATCATTATTTCTCATATAATAACCCACACCACGACGAGTTAAGATATATTCAGGTCTACTTGGTGTGTCTTCAATCTTCTCACGTAGACGTCTAATGGTAACATCGACAGTACGAACATCACCAAAATAATCATAACCCCAAACAGTCTCAAGGAGATGTTCACGGGTAATAACTTGACCAAGATGAGAAGCTAAGTGATGCAACAACTCAAACTCTCTGTGAGTTAAGTCCAATTCTTCTCCATATTTTTTGGCTACATAAGCATCTGGAAGAATCTCTAAATCCCTGATTTGAAGACTTTGCAATTTAGTATCTTCCTCTTGGTTATCTACTGCAACTAACTCCGTACGACGAAGAAGAGCCTTCACACGCGCTTGTAGCTCACGGTTTGAAAATGGCTTGGTCACATAATCATCCGCACCAAGTTCAAGACCAATAACCTTGTCAAACTCACTATCTTTTGCTGAAAGCATGATAATTGGAACACTACTTGTCTTGCGAATTGTTTTAGCCACTTCTAGACCATCAATTTCTGGAAGCATCAAATCCAAAATAATAATATCTGGTTTCTCAGCTTCAAACAATTCGATGGCTTCGCGTCCATTAAAGGCTGTAACAACCTCATAACCTTCCTTGGTCATATTAAACTTAATAATATCTGAGATTGGTTTTTCATCATCTACAATCAATATTTTTTTCATATAGTCACCTTTTTCCTTATATCAATTATACCAAAAAAATGCAAAGAAGACACGAAAGACTGGTATCATTCTATTTTTTTAAATATGCTTGCCAAATTTTTTGTTGAGGTTTTGCTAGTGGATATAGTTCAAACTCTTCAGGAGTTAACCAAACTACCTCTTTATCACAATATTCTTTGCTATCAACTACTTGCCCGGATAGGATTCGTACATGCCACTTTCGATGGCTAAAGATATGTTTCACTTCTTCGAAATGACTATCCTGCCACTCAACTTCTAAATCATAATCCTGCTCAAAACTTTCTTGCGGTGATGGCCCAAGTTGAACAGATGGTTCAGCTACCTGATTAAAGAGATTTAGTTCTTCAATCTTAGAAAATTCATCAACCTCAATCAAGGGAAAATGCCAAAAGCCAGCAAGTAACTTTTCACTTTCATTCTTTTCTAGTAAAAACTGTCCTTTAGCATTTTGAACAACTAAAGCATTAAGATAGACGGGAACTGGCTTTTTCTTTGGCGCTTTAATGGGATAGCGATCCATTGTTCCATTTTGATAGGCAGCACTAAAATCTTTAACTGGACTATCTTCTGGCCTCGGATTAACGGGTGCCTCAATATCTGAACCCAAATCCATCAAGGCTTGATTGAAATCACCTGGACGTTCTGGATCAATCAAAATTTCCATCATGGCTTGAAATATCTTGCGATTACTTGGATTACCAATGTCGTGATTGACTTCAAATAAACGAGCCAAAACACGCATGACATTCCCATCAACTGCAGGCTGTGCTAGATTAAAGGCAATACTTGAAATAGCTCCAGCAGTATAGGGACCTATCCCTTTCAAGCTTGAAATACCTTCGTAAGTTGAAGGAAATTTTCCATTAAAATCATTCATAATCTGTTGAGCCGCAGTTTGCATATTTCGAACACGCGAATAATATCCAAGACCTTCCCATGCCTTTAATAAGCGTTCTTCAGATGCATTTGCTAAAGTCTCTACAGTCGGAAAGCTTTCTAAAAAACGTTCATAATAGGGAATAACTGTATCAACTCTGGTCTGCTGCAACATGATTTCAGATACCCAGATATGGTATGGATTTTTACTTCTTCTCCAAGGTAAGTCCCGCTTATTTTTATCATACCAGGCTAAAAGTTTTTGACGGAAAGAGAGAATTTTCTCCTCTTCCCACATGGACACGCCATATTTCTCCAAATCTAACATATATCTAGTATAGCATATCCTTATAGGATACTCAAAAAATGAAAATTGTCCTTGTTTTAGTATCGACTCTCTTATCATGCCTGACTATCAGACATACTCTACTCTTTCTGTTATTTTCTATGATTTTTTGATATAATGACTTTTGAATGAATCTTTAAAAGGAGATATCCATGCGTTTTAATCAATTTAGTTATTATCCCGTTACACCCCAACAAGCTTTAGAGGAATTATCTGAGCTTGGATTCAAGCTTGATCTTTCAGCTTCACATAAAGAACAGTTTGAAGCTTTTGTTAGAACTTGTTTTTTCAATTATAAAAATACGGATTATCCCCTCACTACTGTAGCAGTTGATAAAGAAACAGATTTGCTTACTTTCTTTAATTCAGACCGTGAATTGACAGCAGAAATTTTCTACACTGTTGCCTTTCAATTGCTTGGATTCAGTTACTTAGTAGACTTTGAAGATGGTCTTGCTTTTCACAAAGAAACAGCGTTTCCGATTGTTTACGGAGATTTAATCGACAATTTCTACCAGCTTTTAAATACACGCACTAAAAAAGGGAACACCCTTATCGATCAGTTAGTTAGTGATGGTCTTATTCCTGAGGACAATAACTATCACTACTTCAATGGCAAGAGTTTAGCGACTTTCTCAACTAACAATGTCATTCGTGAAGTAGTTTATGTAGAGACTCGTGTTGATTCTGATAAAGATGGTCTACCTGACCTCATCAAGGTAAATATCATTCGTCCAGCATACAATGGAAAGATTCCAGCTGTCATGACAGCAAGTCCATACCATCAAGGAACCAATGATAAAGCAAGCGATAAGGCTCTCTATAAGATGGAAGCCGAACTAGAAGTCAAGGAACCACATGAAATTACGTTAGAAAATCCAACCCTGGACTTGGTTGAACCTGTTGGGGATGCTGAACTTGTTTCTGAAGCTGAAGAAAAACTCACTCATATCAATAGCAGCTACACACTTAACGACTACTTCCTTCCAAGAGGATTTGCCAATATCTACGTATCAGGTATTGGTACTAGGGATTCTCAAGGTCAGATGACCAATGGAGATTACCGCCAAGTTGAAGCCTATAAGAATGTTATCGATTGGCTAAATGGTCGTTGTCGTGCCTTTACGGATCATAGTCCTAAACGTCAAGTTAAAGCAGATTGGTCAAATGGTAAAGTAGCAACTACTGGTCTATCCTACCTAGGAACAATGTCTAACGGCCTTGCCACTACAGGAGTTGATGGCTTAGAAGTCATTATTGCCGAAGCAGGTATCTCATCATGGTACAACTATTACCGTGAAAATGGTCTTGTGACAAGCCCAGGCGGCTATCCTGGAGAGGACTTCGATTCATTAGATGAATTAACTTATTCTCGTAATCTCTTAGCTGGTGACTTTATTCGTGGAAACGAGGCTCATAAAACTTCCATTGAAAAACTCAAGAAAAATCTTGACCGTAAAACTGGAGATTATAACCAATTTTGGCATGACAGAAATTACCTACTCAATGCCCAAAAGGTTAAGGCTGAAGTTGTCTTTACCCACGGTTCACAAGACTGGAATGTAAAACCACTTCACGTCTATCAAATGTTCAATGCTCTTCCAGGTCATATTAATAAACACCTCTTTTATCATAACGGAGCCCATGTTTATATGAACAACTGGCAGTCAATTGATTTTCGTGAATCTATGAATGCCCTTTTGACGCAGAAATTATTGGGTCAAAACACTGACTACCAACTTCCAAGAGTCGTTTGGCAAGACAATACTGCTCCTCAAACCTGGTTGTCACTTGAAGATTTTGGAAATCAAACTGACCATAAAACTTTCTCTTTAGGTACTGAAGAAGCTGTCATTCAAAACCACTATGAAGACTCTGATTTTGAACGATTTGGAAAAACTTACCAAACCTTTAATAATGAATTGTATCAAGGTAAGGTCAATCAGATTACAATTGACCTTCCAGTGACAGAGGATCTTCATCTTAATGGACGTGTTAAACTAAATCTTCGTCTCAAGTCAAGTACAAACAAAGGCTTACTTTCTGCTCAACTTCTCGAACTTGGTCAAAAGAAATATCTACAACCGTATCCAGGAGTCTTGTCCGTTCGTACGATTGATAATGGTCGTTACCATATGCTGGAAAACCTTTGCGAACTACCATTTAGCCCAAATGCTCAGCGTGCCATTACAAAAGGCTACCTCAATCTCCAAAACCGTCATGATTTATTGAAAATTGAAGAAGTTAAGCCAGATGAATGGATGGCATTCCAATTTGAACTCCAACCAACAATTTACAAACTAAAAAAAGACGATACAATCCGACTCGTTCTTTATACTACTGACTTTGAGATTACTATCCGTGACAATACAGACTATCAATTAACTGTGGACCTTTCGCAATCAAGTCTAGAAATTCCTTATCAAAAGTAGTAAGTTAATCAGAAAACCCGTGATATTATTATCACGGGTTTTTTATTCTTATTTTTTTTCTTCGGCTTGTTTCTTCATTCTCGCAAGTCTCAATGAACGATTGGGATTGAGGCGATTAAAAAGTTCTTCTAATTTCTTTTCATTCCAGACGTCTGCTGCAGAAACAAAATTTCCGTCAGCATCTCGGAAAGATATTGGTTTATCACCCATAGCTATCTCCTAGTCTACAAATTCAAACTCAAATTTTCCAATACGGACAAGGTCGCCGTCCTTAGCACCACGAGCACGAAGAGCTTCATCAACTCCCATACCACGCAACTGACGCGCAAATTTCATGACAGACTCATCACGATCAAAGTTAGTCATGTTAAAGAGTTTCATGAGTTTTTCACCTGACAGAACCCAAGTTGCATCGTCATCACGACCAATCTCAAATGGTTTTTCTTCTTCATCAAAGCCATAGTAAACCTCTTCTTCCATTTCTGATTCGTCATAAAGAAGGAATTCTGGCGTTTTATCAAGAAGTTCAGCCGTTGCGTCTAATAGAGGCGCAAGACCTTGCTTAGTCAAACCTGAAATTGGGAAGATTGGCGGTAATTCTTCAAATTCATCATAATTAGCAGCCAATTTCTTCTTGAACTCTTCAAGATTTTCTTGACTTTCAGGCATATCCATCTTATTGGCAACAATAATCTGTGGACGCTCCATCAGACGAAGATTGTAAGATTCAAGTTCCTTGTTGATTGCTAGATAGTCATCGTAAGGATCACGTCCTTCACTAGCTGACATATCAATAATATGCAAGATAACGCGGGTACGTTCGATATGGCGCAAGAACTGAGTCCCTAGTCCAACACCTTGGCTAGCACCTTCAATCAATCCAGGAAGGTCTGCCACTGCAAATGAATCCCCTGACTGAGTACGGACCATACCAAGATTAGGAACAATTGTTGTAAAGTGGTAAGCACCAATCTTAGGTTTTGCAGATGTGATGACACTAAGCAGAGTTGATTTTCCGACAGATGGGAAACCAACCAAACCTACATCAGCAAGAATCTTAAGTTCTAACTGTAATTCACGTTCTTGACCAGGTTCTCCATTTTCTGAGATTTCAGGGGCAGGATTTTTAGGTGTTGCAAAGCGGATATTTCCACGTCCACCACGTCCACCATGAGCCACAATAAATTCTTGACCATTCTCAATCAAATCAGTGATGACTTTCCCAGTCTCCGCATCACGTACAGTTGTCCCTTGAGGTACACGGACAATCAAATCTTCTGCCCCTCTACCATGCATTCCTTTTGTCATCCCTTTTTCACCTGATTGGGCCTTAAAATGACGATTGTAACGGAAGTCCATAAGGGTACGCAAGCCTTCGTCTACAACGAAAACAACGTTACCACCACGTCCTCCATCACCGCCCCAAGGTCCACCGTTAGGGACATATTTTTCACGACGAAAGGCAACCATGCCATCGCCACCATTACCAGCCTTTACTTTAATCTTGGCTGTGTCTAAAAACATACTCATATTCTCTTCTCACTTTAAAAAGGGCTGGGAAAATCCCAGTCACCAACTATTACAATTTGTACCTACAACAAGTATTTTAAAATCTGCTGAATACACCAATTGCAGTCGCAAAAATACCTGCTAAAGTAACAAACAACATGATTAATACGACAAACATTGTAAGTTTTTCAAAGAATGTTTTTTTACGTTTACCATTATCACCGAATGCCATGTTTTCTCCTTTACTCTAATACTCTATTTTTAAAATTCATCTGATACAGGAGCAATTGCCCACAAGATCAAGTAAGCAATAAGTCCTGCACCATAACAGAAAGCCAAAACTCCCCAAATAACACGAACAATTGTAGGGTCAATATCAAAATAATTAGCTAAACCAGCACATACACCACCGATTTTTTGATCTCTACCACTTCTCATAAATTTCTTTTTCATATTTTTATTTCCTTTCTTTGATTTGATTAATCATTTAAATATTTTCTTAAATTTCTTAATTGTTTTCTAGATGCCTTAAGAATACGCTTCGAACTTTTAACTGGCATCGTAACAGCCTGTTGCGGAATATAGAAGACTGTCTTTAAAATACGTTTTGTAACAGGTTCGTCAGCCCCTGTTTCCTTGGCAAAATTATTTGAAATAATGACGTCTAGATAAAATTCATGGACTCTTCTACCAAAATTCTCAGCAGAAATTTCATATAATTTTTCAGCCAAGTGTTTTTCATCCATTGACGGTGTTACAAGTAAGGCTTCAAGAATCGCTCCTGCCAAGTCCCTTTCCTCATAATAAAGGGTTCCAAACATTTTATCATTGATGAGATTATCCAGATAAGGATTCCCATGGGCAATAACAGGAGTCTTACTTGCCAAACTTTCCAAATAAGTCAATCCCTGAGTCTCACTTGTAGAAGCCGATATGAAGAAATCAGCTGCCTTATAATAGAGTGCCGTCTCATTTGGCGGAATCATACCTGTAAAGATAACAGAATCTTGAATTTTTAAATCTTCTGCTTGCTCCTTAAGGTTGTCTAAATGAGGTCCATCTCCAGCTACAACCAGTTTAACATTTGGTTCTTCTTTTAGGACATCTGGTAAAGCTCTAAGAACTGCTTGAATATTCTTCTCATAAGAAACTCGAGAAAGACTTAGAAGCATCTTTTCGGCTTGTTGGATCCCTAGTTTATCCCGTAAGTCACTAATGTGTTCAGGACCAATCTCAGGGCGTTCAAATTTGGCAAGTTCAATACCAGTAGGAATGACACGCTTTTCAACCTTTACCTTATAATCGGATAAAAGATCACGGACTATCTCACTAGGACAAATAACTCCGTCGACATCATGTAGAAAACCACGGACTAGGTATTTGACCATACCTGGACGAATCAACATCCCCTTAGCAATATAGTGGACATAATCCTCATACTGGGTATGATAGGTATGAATGACTGGGATTTTCAGTTCACGAGCAATCCATATTCCCAATAAACCAAGAGAAAACTCTGTCTGGGTATGAATAATGTCTAACTGATATTGTTTCGCAATCTCAAGAGCTTTTGTAAATCCACGGTAAGCAAAACGACGATCTTTAAAGGCAAAGAATGGAACACTAGGAATACGGATAATTTGCCAGTCTTCATAACGATTGACATCCTTATCAGTTGTCGTAAAGATAAAGACTGCATGCCCTTGCTTTTCAAGCTCTGTTTTTAAGGTTCGAATACTGGTTGCAACACCAGAAACCTGTGGGAAATAAGTATCTGTAAATAATCCAATTCGCATATACTACCTCATTTTTTTCCTAAAGCTGCTTGCTCCCGATAGAATTTTAGCCAAATTTCTAAGAGATGCTCTTCTGAATATTCTTTTGAAATAGCCTTAGCCTTTTCTTTTAACTCTTTCAAAGCTTCTGGATGCTCTCGATATTCCAAAATGGCTTCTTTCATTTCTTCTACATCGATGGTTGGTCTGTAATTTCCTTCTAGAATCACCTTATAAAGATCTAAGTCCCGAAGCATAATGGGAGCTTCACAACTCGCAGCTTCTAGAATAGTCATCGGAAAGAGCTCATTATAGCTAGGAAGTAAGAACAAATCTGCCAAAGCATACAGTTCTTTCATCCGTTCTGGCTCAACAATTCCAGGGAAAATCAGATTCTCTGGAGGATTATCCATGATTTTTTTATAGCGTTCATAACCATCTGTAATCCCACCAAATGAGAAGCCTCCAGCCCAAATAAAGGTGATGTCCGGTAGTTCCTCAGCAAGAGTGATGAAATCATCGATTCCCTTACGCTTCTGAACCTGCCCAGCTCCTACTACTACAAATTGATTTTCATTCAACCCCATATCTTGTCGAAGTTGACTTACCTTTTCTGCAGAAAGTGGGTGCCATTTTTCTTTGTTAACAAAGTTAGGAATATAGGTCACCTTTTCACGAGGAATACCAGCTGCAACCAAATCTTCGATAAAAGTAGGATTAACCACAACCAAGTGTTCCATACGGTCATAAAAAGAAAATACGTAGCGCTTAACAATCCCTTTTAGAAAGAATGGAATCTTCAAACTACCTTCTAAGGTGTCAGGCAAGAAGTGGACATAACCAATTCTACGACCTGAACGCTTCTTTTGAAAAGTTGACAGATAATAAGGAAGGTCGATTGTATGAAAATGAGTAACATCAGCTTCTACAGGAAGATTCTCCGTTACAATTAGTTGGTCTTTCGCATCACGTTTCAAAAGTTGCACAAGTTCACGGTAAGCTCCAGAAACACCTTGTCCTGCTACCTTTTCACTCGAACTTAGCATGTTGATGCGTAATTTCTCTTTTTCCATACTATCCATTATATCATTTTATTGAAAGAAAATCAGCAAATTAAAAAAGAGATAGCATAAAAGCTAGGGAATTTCCTAACACTTATACTATTTCTTTTTTTATATCATTCTATTTAATACCTAAAGCGATACGTGCATAGCGACTCATTTTTTCAACTGTCCAAGCTGGATACCAAACTAATTTCACTTCAACGTTAGTAACCTCTGGTACATCTGTCATAGCATCATAAATTTGATCGGTCAAGAGGTCTGCTAATGGACAACCCATAGTCGTTAAGGTCATATCAATCTCAGTATCACCGGTATCACCATCAAATCGAATCTCATAAATCAGACCTAGGTTGACGATATCGATTCCTAATTCTGGGTCGATAACTTCTTCTAATGCAGATAAGATTTTCGTTTTGATAGTTTCAATTTGCTCTTCTGTATAAGCCATGTGTAATCCTCCAATTTTAATCTTCGATAAAGTCACGAAGTGGTTTACTACGACTAGGCTGGCGAAGTTTTCTCAATGCTTTTGCCTCAATCTGACGAATACGCTCACGAGTAACATTGAAGACTTTACCAACATCTTCTAGAGTACGCATTTTACCGTCATCTAGACCAAAACGAAGACGTAATACATTTTCTTCACGGTCAGTCAAGGTGTCTAACACTTCGTCCAACTGCTCACGCAAGACAATACGAGTTGTGTAGTCCACTGGATTTTCAATCACTTCATCTTCGATAAAGTCACCAAGATGACTATCGTCCTCTTCACCAATTGGTGTTTCAAGAGAAACTGGCTCTTGAGCAATTTTCAAGATTTCACGAACCTTGTCAGGAGTCATATCCATACGTTCGGCAATTTGTTCAGGAGTAGGATCTTGTCCCAACTCTTGGAGAAGGTTACGCTGCTCACGAACAAGTTTGTTGATTGTTTCTACCATGTGAACTGGGATACGGATGGTACGAGCTTGGTCAGCAATAGCACGTGTGATAGCCTGACGAATCCACCAAGTTGCATAAGTTGAGAATTTGAATCCTTTAGAGTAGTCAAACTTATCAACTGCCTTCATCAATCCCATATTTCCTTCTTGGATCAAGTCAAGGAATTGCATACCTCGTCCAACATAGCGTTTCGCGATAGAAACTACCAAACGAAGGTTAGCCTCTGCTAGACGTTGTTTCGCTTCAACATCTCCTGCTTCAACAGCAAGAGCTAATTCTTTTTCTTCTTCGTTAGTAAGAAGAGGTACGACACCGATTTCCTTCAAGTACATACGAACAGGGTCATTGACTTTGGCAGATGTTGAACCAATTAAGTCTTCATCGCTAAGTTCTGGTTCTTCCTCTGTACTTAAGACACGTTCACTCGGATTTCCTTCGTTATCAGTGATTGCAATACCTGCATCTTGAATCCGTTGCAAAAGGTTCTCAATGCCTTCTACATCAAGAGCAAAAGGAATTACAAGTACATTGTTAATTTCATCATCTGTCGCAGTACCAGTTTTCTTATGGTTACGAATAAATTCTGCAACTTGGACATCAAAAGTTGTTACTTCTTTTTGTTTTTTTGCCATTCTTACTCCATTCTTCTTTTTTGGGCAATTAAGCGTTCAAGCTCTTCTAAAGCAGTATCTGTGTCGCCTACATGACTAGCTTCCTGAACTTTCTTTTTAATTTGCAAGTTTTGTTGATTCAAAAGAGCACGATTACGAGACTCCTCCACTTCCTTTAGTTCTTCTGGAGACATCTCAGAAGGTAGATCCAAAGCTAACACCTGGTACCAAGCATTTTCCACTTCTCTAGTCTGATTTGCCAAGTCTTCAGAAGAAATCGAACCATTATCAATCAAGAGTCCATACAAGGTCTGAAACTCTGGAGTTTCAAATACAAAATCATCTCTCAAACGATAATCATTCAACACAAGGGGGTGCTCCATCATACGATAAAGAATATGTGCTTCAGCTCTCATGACTGCCGTCAATTGTTTAGAAACCGACATAGTAATTGGTGTCGGATTAACAACCTGCTGCACTTTTTCTTGTCTTTGTCTGACACGACTTTCGTTGATAATATGCTCAACTTGTTGATAATCAAAAGATGGTAAATAATCCGTCAACAAATGAATATAGGTGTTCTGGGCTGTGATAGAAGGTTCTTTGACGATAAGAGGTGCAATTTTCTCAATGAACTCAATCTGTGCTTGGAGATTTTCACTATTACTAGGTTTGTAATGATGGATATAAAACTCAATTGGACTGATTCGAGTATTGGATAAAAGATAAGCCAAATCCTCTGAAGAATTCTTTTGTAAATACTCATCAGGATCCATTGCATCAGGAATCTGGACTACTTGTACAGGTAGATCTTTAAGCTCGTCCAAAGCTTTAGCAGTTGCAGCTTGTCCTGCCTTATCACCGTCATAAGTGATAATCACTTTTTTTGTAAAGCGTTTGAGATGTTCAACGTGTTCAGCAGTCAAGGCCGTTCCCATGGAAGCTACTGCATTTTCAATACCAGCACGGTAGGCTGCAATAACATCCATAAAGCCTTCCATCAGGTACATTTCAGGAGCTTTACCTGAGCCTTTTTTTATCCTATCCAAATGATATAATTCGTAACTCTTGTTAAAAATCGCCGTCGCTCGACTATTTTTATACTTGGCAGTTTGAGAATCTGTCTCTTGCCAAATCCGTCCAGAGAAAGCAATTACCTTTCCTTGGTCGTTTGAGAGTGGAAATATAATCCGGTTATGGAAAGTATCAAAAAATTGGTTACTTTCAGATAGATAAAATAGACCTGAGTCCAGCAAGTCCTTCTCACTATAATCGTCTGCTAAACGCTGATAAAGATAAGAGCGTTCTGCTGGAGCTAGACCAATCATAAAGTGTTTAATGACATCATCAGTCAAGCCACGTTTATAGAGATAGTTTCTCGCCTCCTCACCCATTTTAGTCGTCATTAGGATTGCATGATAAAAGCGTGCAGCCTTGTCATGCATATCGTAGAGATTTTGATGGGGTGACGTGTGTGGGACAGGGTTATGTGCAGGAGCTTCAAGGTGCATTCCGAGACGTTCGCCCAACATCCTTACCGCATCCGCAAAAGTTACTTGTTGATACTCTTCTATAAACTTAAAGACGTCTCCAGAACGACCACAACCAAAACAGTGGTAAAATTGCTTATCTTCGACCACGTTAAAGGAAGGGGTCTTTTCACCATGAAAAGGACAGAGCCCCAAAAAGTTCCGTCCAGATTTTTGTAAAGAAATCACTTCTCCTATGATTTCGACAATATTGGTATTGCTTTTGATTTCTTCGATGACTCTCTTGTCAACCATAGACAATACCTCCATTTTATCACAGTTTACTTTATATAGTATAGCTTATTTCTGAAAAAAAGTAAACCATTTCATACACTTTACATGCTTCTATTTCATAAAACTAGCTAGTGACTTTCTCAACTTTTACATCGTTTTCGGATACAAGGTCCACTAAAAAATGCGTTGACATTAATTTGTAGTGATGGAGTTTTTATTAACTATATTTGCAGAAGCGACCAAGTCCCCAAATTCTGCATTCTCGACTTCATAGATATAGTTGGTCAGATAAAGTGGTCTGTTCTTTTCTAATCCTTGCTCCCAGTAACTATCTTTTAATTCTAAACTTTCGTAGACTGAACGGAAAGCCCAAATTTTTGTAAAGGTAACACATTGGTTACTACCTTATTATTCTGAAACGACTATTGCAAAATAAAAATTTTCTCCATTACTATTTGTATACTGTTTGATATAATTTTTGGCCACAGAAATCGACTCCTGTGAATCATTATCTTTATTTTTAGGAGTATAGTACCAGCTATCATAAGTTATATCAAACATATCGCCTTGTCTTGAATACACATCTCCACCAAGAATAACAAACTTTTTTGATTTTATCCAGTCTATATATGCCAACATATCTTGATATGTATATGCATAACTTGCGACACCCAATTCTGCTAAAGAGTTACCTTTATTTTCGAAATTAAATTTACCTAGTTTCATATGATTGGACTCCTACTTTTTTCGTTTTTAATACGTTAGTTTTTCGAGCTGGTTATTGACATTATAGGTATAGATCTCCTTATCTCCGAGACTGGTCATGCGCTCCATTAGATTGAAAAGCTGGTCATAGCTATAGCTTGTGACCTTGCCATTTACATTCGTGACCAAAGTGACATTGCCCACACTGTCGTAGGTATAGCTAGAGGTGGAAGCCTTCTCTCCACTTCCTTGTGTCGCTGTAAGCAACTGTTCCTTTAGGTCATAGGTGTGACATAAAACTCTCAAAGAAACCCTTCCTAAAGAGTTTTTGCATGTTTCTATCACAACAGAAGATAGCTGTTCAATATAGAGCAACTAAATCCTAAAAGCCTAAAATTTGATTAGTCTATTTAGAAAAACTTAGTGGCACAATCTCTACATCCCCAAGATTGTCAACTGAGTAACGTTGACTACCATTTTTAAACCAGCGTTTTAGAACGACATCATAGAGCATGAAGTGGGATTTTTCGTTAATCCAAGCTTCATCAATCCCATGAGGTTTTAAATACTCTAGTACTTCGTTTGGATTAGTTAAGTAAAAATTTGGTTTTTCCACAGTGCCCGCTCTCTTAAAATACGACTCCAAATTTATCTCTCCGCTATCCTTATTTCTTATATTATACCCAGCTAAGTAGTATGCCAGTGAACTTTTAGAATCTGAAATTTCGATAGTTTGGTTAAGATTTTTATTCTTATAATTGTATCTAATAAATAGATATCTCCCATCAGATAATAGTTGCTGGTATTCAATAATAAAAGTTTCTTCAAAACCTACAATCACTTCTAACCTTTCATTTTCAGACAAGCCTGCATCAAGTCCTATGGGAATTATCCAGTCTGGATCTCTAAACGACTGACTTCCATCAACGGCTTTGCTAAAATCAGCGAGACAAGGCAAAATACCACTATGGGTTTCTGCATAGTTCATCTCTAAAAAGACATTACTTAAAGATTCATACACTCCTTTAAAATAATTCTTTTGATAGACACGATATAGACCAAACAAAGTTAGAAAAACTAATATCGTTATGACTAGAATTTTTAAAATTTTTTTCATTGACATTTTTCCTTACTTAAATCTTGGATAAACTGATAAGCAACATTGTTCTTCTCTTTTAACAGCTCCATTGCTTGGGCATCATCCTATTCAGATAAACTTAGTGTCACAATCTCTACATCCCCAAGATTGTCAACTGAGTAATGTTGACTACCATTTTTAAACCAGCGTTCTAGAACGACATCATAAAGCATGAAGTGGGATTTTTCTTTAATCCAAGCTTCATCAATCCCATAAGGCTTTAAATACTCTAGTACTTCGTTTGGATTTGTTATCTGAAAATTTGGTAAGCCTTTAGTCGAACTAAAACTATAGGAACTTTTTAAATGTAGCTCTAAATCAGATTCTTTTCCACTCTTCACTTCTATATTATAACCAATTAACCCGTAAGCTAATGATTGATCAGATTCTGAAACCTCAATAGTTTCTTTGAGTATTTTATCGCTATAATCATAGTCAATAAAAAGATATCTACCGTCAGGTAACGTCCGCCTATACTCAATTAGAAATGTTTCTTTAATACCTACATACACTAATATAATTTCACTTTCAGATAAGCCTGATTCAAGCCTCATACCAACTGTAATATCCTTATCGCGATATGATTGGCCTCCGTCAACGGCTTTACTAAAATCAGCAAGTCCAGGTAAAACACCACTATGGGTTTCTGCATAATTCATTTCTAAAAAGACATTGCTTAAAGACTCATACACTCCCTTATAATAATTCTTTTGATAGGCACGATACAGACCGAACAAAGTTAGAAAAACTAATACAGTTATGACTAGGATTTTTAAAATTTTTTTCATTGACATTTTTCCTTACCTAGAACTTATATACTCTTTGCTGTCAAAATATATTTTTAACGTCTTATTTTAAAGACGAGATAACGTTCAGACGATATAATCTTTTTAGAAATTTTATATCTCTAGATACCATATCCTTAGAATCATTATACTATAAAATCTTAGACGGTGACAATAAGACTAGTTTTTGACAAACTCCCTTTAACACAAAAAAAAGAAGTAGAAATTCTACTTCTAAGTTTTTAATGATACATGTTTTAAAAATTATCTATTCAAACAACTGATAGTAATCTGAAATTTTCATCTTGGCTTTTTCATCCTTGTTTAAATCTTGGATGATTCGTCCTTCCTTCATAACAATGAGACGATTTCCATACTTGAGAGCATCTTCCATATGGTGGGTGATCATAAGCGCAGTCAGCTTATCCTTGCTGACAAAGTCACCTGTCAATTCCATCAAGGCTACACTTGTTTTAGGGTCAAGGGCTGCCGTATGTTCATCCAACAAAAGGAGTTCAGGACGTTTCAAGGTTGCCATCAAGAGGCTCAAGGCCTGTCTTTGTCCACCTGACAAGAATTCAATCGGTGTATCCAAGTGTTTTTCTAGACCATTTCCGACTTTCTCAATGGTTGCTTGAAATTCTTCTTTGTAAGCTGAGAGTCTTCTCGGAAAAAGTCCACGTTTTTCACCACGAAACTTTGCAATCAAGAGATTTTCTGCAACCGTCATACGAGGGGCAGTTCCCATCTTAGGATCCTGAAAGACACGAGAAAGATACTTGGCGCGTTTTTCAGGGCTAAAATGAGTCACATCCTCTCCCATGATGCGGATACTACCACTAGTCAATGGTAGCGTTCCAGCTATACTATTAAAGAGAGTCGATTTACCTGCTCCATTTCCACCCAAGATTGTGATGAAGTCATGTTCATAAATATCAAGCGAAACATCGTTTAGGATAATCTTTTCTTCATCAAATCCATTTTTCACAATTTTTGTGGCATTTTTCAATTCTACAATCGCTGTCATTTGCTTAACTTGACTCCTTTCAAGTATTTATCCTTAAGGGTTGGAATGACTAGACAAGTTGCTAGGATAAGAGCACTGTATAGACGGAGGTAGCTAGTATTAAAGCCAAGAGCAATGACTCCCCATACCAAGAATTGGTAACTAATAGAACCAACAACAATAGTAACCAGACGTTCTGCTAATGTAAGACTCTTAAAGAGTACTTCACCGATAATTAAGCTTGCAAGACCAACTACGATAACCCCGATACCACGAGAAACATCTGCATAGCCTTCTTGTTGAGCGATAAGAGCGCCAGCAAGTGCGATCACACCATTTGACAATACCAAGCCCATCAACTCCATACGTCCAGTATTGATACCAAAACTACGAGCCATATCTGGATTATCTCCTGTTGCGATATAAGCTTGTCCCAATTTAGTATCTAGGAAGAAAAGCATAAGAAGGATAACCAAAGTCACAAAAATCAAACCTGTAAATAATTGATTAACCTCAGATGAGAAAGGAAGAACGTCCTGGATTTGTTTAGTTCCTAAGAGCCCAAGGTTTGCCCGTCCCATAATCATGAGCATGATAGAATGGCAAGAAGTCATCACCAAAATACCAGACAAGAGTGTTGGAATCTTTCCTTTCGTGTAAAGAAGACCAGTCGCTAAACCTGCAAGACAGCCTGCTCCAACAGCTACTAAGGTAGCAAGAAAAGGATTGACACCTTGTGTAATTAGTGTTACTGCTACCGCTCCGCCAAGCGGGAAGGAACCCTCGGTTGTCATATCTGGAAAGTTGAGGATTCGAAAGGTCATAAAGATTCCCAAACCTAGAATAGCCCAGACAAATCCTTGTGAAATAATCGATACTATCATGTTACATTCATTTCCTTCTTTTAAAAATTGGAGGAGATGTCTCCAACTCCTCCTTTATTCTTATTCGATTACTTGACCAGCTTCTTTAAGAACTGATTCAGGTATAGTGATTCCAAGTTCTTTAGCAACTTTTTTATTGATAACGGATTTACCAGTTGAGAAGACATTAACTGGTGTATCTGCAGGTTTTTCACCCTTCAAGACTTTAGCGATCATCTTACCAGTAGCCACACCAAGATCGTGTTGATCAACAACTACTGATGCCAAACCACCTGCCTCTACCATAGCAGTTGCACTTGGGTAGATTGGTTTTTTAGCTGTTTGATTACTTGATACTACAGTTGAGAACGCAGATGCGATTGTGTTGTCAATTGGAACCCAGATTGCATCCACTTTTCCAGTCATGACATTTACTGTAGAAGCAATTTCGTTAGTAGACGGAACTGCAAAAGTTTCTACCTTCAAACCAGCTTTTTCAGCGTAAGCCTTGAACTCTTCAACTTGTGATTTAGAGTTATCTTCGCTACTTGAGTAAAGAGCTCCAACTGTCTTGACATCAGGAGTCAATGTTTTAATCAATTCAACCTGTTGTTCAGCAGGGTTATGGTCAGATACCCCTGTGATGTTTCCACCTGGTTTTTCCAAGTTTTGTACAAGGTTAGCTCCAACTGGATCTGTAATAGCTGCCATGATAACAGGAAGGTCTTTTGTTGCACTTGCTAGACCCTGAGCTGCAGGTGTCGCAATTCCGACAACAACATCATTTCCATTTGACACCAATTGTTTACTCATTGTGGCAACCTTACTTTGATCACCTTCTGAGTTCATAAAGTCGATTTTAACTTGATCACCTTTATAGCCTTCTTCAGCAAGTCCATCTTGGATACCTTGGTAAATCAAGTCGAGTGATGGGTGACTGACGAACTGTAGAACACCAACCTTAGCTGTTTTGTTAGCTGTCTCGGTTTTAGTATCTTGTTTCGTTAAGTTAGAGTAGACCAAGCTTCCTCCAACTACAAGTGCTAGTGCTGCAATAATACCAATTAAACGTTTATTCATATCTATTTCTCCTTATTTCACTTAAACTTAGTAATGTTCATGTCACTTTCATTATAACTTTACCAAGCGTCGCCATCGTTTGATTTCCATCATTTTTTCCTCCCCATAGAAAAAGTCCTCACACAAAAAACTTGTGTGAGGACGTCGATGCGCGGTGCCACCTCAATTATAGGAATTATTCCTATCGCTCTTACTCGCTTCACGAGTTGCACTATAAGGTGTGCTCACCGAATTCTTATGATTTCAAATTC
This sequence comes from Streptococcus infantis, assembly GCF_964243025.1. Lineage (GTDB taxonomy): Bacteria > Bacillota > Bacilli > Lactobacillales > Streptococcaceae > Streptococcus > Streptococcus infantis_N. Next base: position 157,219 of record NZ_CAXTDJ010000001.1, on the reverse strand, counting down.
TTAATAACATCCAGCCCAATTTCATCATCTTCTTCTATCTGTTTCCACCAACCACAGACTCGCTAAAAAAATTCAATGATTACTTTCTGAATGCTTAAATTATATCATTTTACTAAAACTTGTCAAGGATTTTCATGAATTATTTTAAAAAATTATGAAAATTCCTACGGTTTTTGGAAAATATTGCTTTTATTAACCTGAATTACGTAATCCTGTAGCAATTCCGTTAATGGTCGTATGAATCAATCTTTCCTCATGTGAGGACAACTCTCCGCGACGTTGACGCTTAATCAACTCTAACTGAATGTAGTTAAGAACATTGAAATAAGGCATGCGGTAATTTAGACTGTCTTTCAAATAAGTGTTTTCTGCCAAGAGTTCTTCATGACCTTCGATAGCCAAGATAACGTTCTTAGTCAATTGCCATTCATCCAAAATAGTATAGTAGATTGCTTGTACTTCTTCACTTTCACAAAGTTTAGCATATTCAAAAGCAATATTCATATTTGATTTTGATAGAACCATATCAACGTTAGATAGGAGTGACTGGAAGAAAGGCCAATTTTGATACATGTCACGAAGATATTCAATATTTTTTGGATCTTGATCAATAAATTCCTTGAAACTTGAACCAACACCATACCAACCTGGGAACATGACACGACTTTGTGACCATGAGAATACCCAAGGAATGGCACGTAGACCACCAATTTCAGTGATTGTTTTACGTGCTGCTGGACGAGAACCAATATTAAAGCTTGAGATATTCTTGATTGGACTAGATTCAAAGAAATAATCGTAGAAATGATCATTTCCAAATACTAGTTCACGGTAGATATCATAGCTACGACTGACTACTTGGTCCATGATCGCCTCATAGCGATTTGATGTATTAGTATCACTCTTCTTCTGTGTAATCATACGGTTGATAGCCGCTGATACCAACATTTCCAAGTTATAGTAGGCTGCATCCTTGTTTCCATATTTATTTCCGATAACTTCACCTTGTTCAGTTAATCGAATGCGGTCCTTGATTGATTTGAGTGGTTGAGAAGCAATGGCGTCATAAGTAGGGCCACCACCACGACCAACAGTACCACCACGACCGTGGAAGAAGGTTACTTTGACTCCAAATTCATCACCGATAGCGGTTAATTGTTGTTGAGCTTTGTATAGAGTCCAACAAGATGATAGATAACCACCATCCTTATTACTATCAGAGTAACCTAGCATGATTTCTTGATAATTATCTTTTGAAGCAATCCACTTCTTAGCAAGCGGTAAAGAGAAATACTTTCTCATAGTCTCTTCAGAATGATCCAAGTCCTCAATTGTTTCAAAGAGAGGCACGATTTGAACACGTGCTTTTTCAGCATCAACAAGACCGACTTCTTTCAGCATAATCGCCAATTCTAACATATCAGACACGCTGGTTGCATGAGAAATAATCGTTTGACGAATGACGTCTTCTCCCAAACGATCTTTTAATTCACGTGCAGTTTGGAAAATGGCTAATTCTTTTTCAAGAAGTTCAGACTTTTCAGCATGAGTAGCTGACAAGATTCGAGGGTCTTCTAATAGTTCATGTAAAAGCAACTCGCACTTCTCATCTTCTGAAAGATCGCTATAATGGTCATTAATTCCAGCAGATGCTAACAATTCAGCAACACAGGCTTCATGAACACTTGAGTCTTGGCGCATATCGATAGATGCCAAGAAGAAACCAAAGACTTCAACAGCCTCCAAAAGCTCGGCAAACTCTCCAGTAAGCAAAGCCTCTGCCTTATTTTCAAGCAATGAATCTTTAATGATAGCTAAGTCTTGTTTAAATTCTTCAATTGTTTCGTAGTAAGGAGGACGATCTTCAGCCAATTCTTGAATGGCTCCTGAGAGACGGTTACTAATATAGTCAGTAACCACTCCTTGTTGATGTCCTTGAGTTCCAAAGAGTCGTTCAATGTGATGGCGTTCATCTGCTGATGAGCCTACAAGAGCCCACTCTTTCAAATTTAAAAGAGTTTGAATTAATTTTGATTGAATAAAGTGAAAAGCCCGACGATAAGGTTCTTTCTCGCGGAAAACAGAAGTATCTTGAGATTGAGCTGCCATTTCTTCAACAGCCTTACTTGTCTTAGATAAATTAGTAGAAAGAGAGAAAGTACGGTAGAGACTAGAAATCTTACTGATGTAGTAGTTTAAGATCACTTCACTTTGAATGGTAGCCGAACGCATGAGTGTTTCAGCAGTTACAAATGGATTGCCATCACGGTCTCCACCAATCCACATTCCCATGGTGATAGGTTTTGCTTGTTTTAGGTCAATTCCCTGCTCTTTTGCAAGACGCTTATACTCTAACATTAGATTTGGTACAGCTTGTAGGAAAGAACTATTGTAATATTCCATCACGTTTGTAATTTCATTCGTTACTTTTAGTTTCTTCTCACGAATCATATCCGTCTGCATGATAATCTCAATGTAGCGACGAAGATCATTGTGCCATTTTTCTTTGTTAATAAGTCCCATTCTCACATCACGGTATTTACGCAAGAGAGTATGGATATGATTAGTCAAGTCCAGCATACTCTTACGTTGAACCTGAGTTGGATGGGCTGTTAATACTGGCACCACGTTCAGATGTTCAAGAATTTCAGCCGCATTTTCTTTTTCAGCAACCATTTCAATGGTTGTTGACAATTTACCAAGATAATCTTGATCAATATTGTTTAGATGGTTAATCTCATAAGCTAAGTCTACGTCTTCGGAGATGTTAATCAAAAGTGGTAAAATAGAGAAATATCTAGAGATGTAGACCATTTCATCATTTGAAAGGCTTCTCACTACCTTATCTAGTCCTTGATAGTCTAGATTTGATGATAGCTTCTTCAACTGCATAATCTTGTCAAAAGTCTCAGCAGGAAGCATATTTTTCGTGATATCTTCAAGTAAATCTGTCAAGATTTGAACTTCTTCTTGGACTACAGTTTTGTTTCTGTTATTTTCTAGTTTTTGAAGAGACATATTTTTCTCCTTGTCACATTTTCTTAGAGCTGTGCTTCATATTCGCTGTAGAGTTTTGCACGTTTTTCACTAGCGTCAATATTTAACACAAAGGCGATAGCTACTGAAAGAACCAGGAGACTATTCCCCCCTTGTGAAAGGAATGGGAATGTTACACCTGTTGAAGGAATCAATCCTGAAATCCCTCCGATATTAACGAATACCTGAATTAAAATCATTCCACCAATACCGATTGCTACCATAGAGTTGAACGGATCTTTTGCCCGTACCCCCACTAAAATAATACGAAGAATTAGGAAGAATAATAGAGCTAAAATAAGACTGGCACCAACAAATCCAAACTCTTCAATCACAATAGAGAAAACAAAGTCCGTGTGTGCCTCAGGTAGATAGCCTCGTTTTTCGATAGAGTTTCCTAATCCTAGCCCAAACCATCCTCCATTTACCATAGCATAGTATGAATTCGCCAACTGGTGTCCTGCACCAGCGACATCATCAAATGGATTAAAGAAAGCACTGAATCGTTTAGCTACGTATCCAAATACTGGAATCTTAGAAAACTTATCAACACCAACAAGCTTAATGGTTGATAGAGAAACAAAGGATAAACTGGTCAATACTCCAAGAATAGTTGCAAACCATCGGTGAGCTATCCCACTAATTGAGTACATCAACAATGCTACCAAAAAGAGAATTGTAGCATTTCCAAGGTCAGGGAAAATAGCCAAACTACCAATCATGACTAAAAGTACAAATCGCCAATCGTTAAACGCTCTAGGCAACCATTGGTTTTGAGTTAAAACTTGGAAATCATAAACGGCAATTTCTTCTTGTTGTTTTGAAAAACGTTGAGCCAAGTACCAAATGATGATAATTTTCAAGTATTCCGCAGGCTGAACAGTAATAGGTCCTACTTTGATCCAACCGTAAGCACCATTGATGGGAATCCCAATCAAACGTGCTAAAGCTAGTAACACTAACTCAGCAAACATAACGATAAATAACAAACGTTCGTTTCGAAGAAAACCAAGTTTCAGCTTATAGATTACTGCAATAAGCAACAAACTAACGATCCAAAACAAGCCCTGATTTCGAACTAATTGAAAGGCGCTCTTACCCTCCTGAATCAAGGATGCACTCGTTGTTGAATATACCACTATCAATCCCAGAACGGATAAGAGAATATAGGGTACTAAAATAGAGTAATTCAACAGGTGCCTTTTACTAATTTTCATATTTCACCATCTACTAAATTTTTAATTTTCTATTAATTCTAGTTTTACATGCTATTATACCACTTTTTAGACTAGAAAAAAACTCTTATCCGTTAAAGCCTAGAATTTAAGCTTTTAGAATTCACAAACATTTATTTACATTTTTGACTTTTAGCTAAGAAAACTTCAAAAAAACTCTACCTTTCAAGAGTAGAAAGATAGAGTTTTCATCTTTAGTTTGAAGATGTTGTTGTCGTTTCAGCTGCAGTTGTTGTCGTTTCAGTTGCTACTGATGTAGTTGTCGTTTGAGTTGTTGTATCACTTTGAATGTACTGAGTAAAGATATTTTGGAAGGCTTGATCTTTAACCTTGATATTTGCTGCCTGCAACTCTTTACTAATTACACCTTGAACAAAGGTAGCATCATTTTGTTTTTGAGTCAGGATAACTGTCTTCAATTTTTCTTTATAATCATCGATATTAGAAGATTTTTCAGTTTTCTTAGTCAATTTCACAATATAGAAACTGTTTGAATAAGCTTGTGTACCTGGAGCTGTGATCACATCAGAGATTCCATCAACATTAAGGGCAAAGGCTGCTTTTTTAACAACGTCTGGCAATTCTGTTGATGCAGAGTCAAAAGTGATTTCTCCACCATTTGCTTTTGTCTTTTCGTCAGTTGAATTATCTTTAGCCAATTGTGCGAAGTCAGCTCCAGATTCTTTAGCTTTAGCAAGAACTTCTTTAGCTTTATCTTCACTATCAAGTTTAATAATTTGCGCAGTTACTTCTGGTGTGTACTCATCGTAAGCTTTTTTGTAGTTCTCATCTGTCAATTCAGCTTCTGCAGCTTTCTTAACAGCATACTCAACCAATTTACTTGTACGAATCTGAGCCTTACGACTTTCAGCTGTCATACCAGCACGAGAAAGAACGATTTGATAGCTATCACCATATTTCTTCTGTTCTTCTGCTACAGCTTCTTCAACTTCTTTATCACTTACTTCAGAACCATATTGTTTTTCAAAAACTTTTTGAATAGTCATGTTAAGTAAGACTTGTTGAGCAGTTGGATTATTCTTAACTTCTTCAAAGAATTGATGTTCAGTGATTACATCACCTTTCATGCTAATTAAATCAGCTCCTTGAGAACTAGTTGAACATGCAGCTAAAGTAGCTACTGACAACAATGTAACGGCACCAGCCAATAATTTTTTCTTCATGTTTACTCCTTTTTATACACTAGATAAATGTTTACCTTATCTATTTTACTAAATTGTCTTAAAAATATCTGAAATTAATCAACATCAGGCAGTTCAATTTCTGCTTGATTCTTTCTTAGCATCAAGATTCCATCTCCAAGAGGAACTAGACTAGCTGTTAATCCCGGATTGTTTAGAGTTGCGTCAAATAGTCTTTGCAAACCACGATAAATGGTTCGTTGCCCGCGTCGGACTTCCATAATATCCTTAGCAATGTCTCCACCTTGGAAAATATCATCCAAGACAACTACTCCACCAACCTCAAGGTGTTTTAGGATTTCTGGCAAAAATACGATGTATTTGGATTTTGCAGAATCCATAAAAACAAAATCATAGGTCTCTGTCAATGTTGACAAAACGTCTACCGCATCGCCTTCCAAAAGAGTGATTTGTTGGCGATTATCAAACTTGGCGAAATTTTCCTTGGCAAAACCAATCATTTCAGGATTTCTGTCAATGGTTGTAATTTTAGCCTCTGGGGCATGTTGAGCCATCAAAAGTGCCGAAAAGCCAATTGCCGTTCCAATTTCTAAAATACTTTTTGGTTGAATTGTTTCCATTAGGAAACGGAAATAAGCGACTGTTTCATGAGGAATGATAGGAATATTCTCCTTGCGAGCAAAGTTTTCTAGTTCTTTTAAAGAACCAGTCACCTGCTCTTGTCTGTGGCGCATAAATTCCACAATCTCATCCTTAACAACAGGCCGTCGCATGTTATGGTTAGCATTTTTACTGTATGACTCAACCATCTTATGCCAATCCTAATTTTTCAACAAGGGCTTCGAACTCATCCAAACGGCGTTCAAAGACTGCAAAGGCATCATTAAGATAGTCTTCTTTTTCCATATCAACACCAGCTTTTCGCATGATATTTAGAGGGTAGTCTGACTTCCCAGCCTTGAGGTAATCAATATAACGGTCACGATCATCTTGACTACCGTGAACAATCTTTTCAGCCAAGGCCGAAGCTGCTGCAAAGCCTGTTGAATATTGATATACATAGTAATTATAGTAGAAATGAGGGATACGAGCCCACTCGTACTGAATTTGAGGATTGTCTTCCTTGCTCAAACCATAATATTCTTGGTTCAAGTCAGCATAGAGATTGTTTAAGAACTCGCTTGTCAAGACTTCACCATTTTGATCGGCTTGGTGAATAGCATGTTCAAATTCAGCAAATTGAGTTTGGCGGAACACTGTTCCACGGAAACCATCCAAGAAGTTGTTGAGAATAGCAAAGCGTGTTGCGTCATCTTGAACTTCTTGCAATAATTTTTCAGTTAAGATATTTTCATTGGTTGTTGAAGCAATTTCTGCCAAGAAGATTGAGTAATCTCCATATACATAAGGCTGGGTTTCACGCGTGTAGCTAGAATGCATACTATGACCTGTCTCATGTACTAGAGTAAAGAGATTGTCTAGGTTATCTTGCCAGTTAAGAAGCATGAAGGCATTAGTATCGTAGGAACCACCAGAGTATGCACCTGAACGCTTGCCTTGGTTTTCATACACATCAATCCAACGTTCGCTAAAGGCGCGTTTAACACGACTCAAGTAATCCTCACCAAGAACAGCCAAAGCTTCCTCTGCCTTCTTCAAGGCTTCCTCATAAGTAAAGCTGTATTCTACTGAAGACAATGGTGTATAGACATCGTACATTTTAAGGTCTGGAATACCCAAGATTTTTGAACGAAGTGCGAGATAACGATGCAATAATGGTAAATGCTTACGAACAGCAGATACTAAGTTGTCATAGACACTTTCTGGAACAAAGTTGGCCGCAAGAGCTGCTTCACGCGCACTCTTGTAGCTCCGAACTTTTGTACGGTAGTTTTGTACTTTTACATTGGTCTGCAAGGTTTTAGCGTAAGTATGCTGGTATTGTTCATAGGTAGAGTATAGTGCTTCATAAGCACCACGACGAACTTCACGGTTCTTAGATTCTACTAAGCGCATATAGACGCCGTGTGACAACTGCACTTCATTTCCATCTTCATCTTTAACAAATGGAAAAACGATATCTGCATTATCTAAGATAGCGAAAGTTTCACTAGCAGCACCAAAGATTTCACCAGCACCTGCTAACAACTCTTCTTCACGTTGTGAAAGGACATGTTCCTTATTTTGCAACAGTTTATCAAAGAAGTGTTTATAAGGCTGGAGTTTTGGTTCTTCTGCTAAAAAGTTTTGATACTGCTCTTCAGTAATTGCCATAAATTCTGGCTCATAGAAAGAGAATACCTGGTCGAGTTGACTATAAAGAGTCATTGCCTTTGCATAGTATTCTTGATATTTAGCAACTCGTGTATCCTGGTCGTTTTTCATATGAGCGTAGACATAGAGTTTTTCAAGACGACGGCTCAAATCCAAATAACGCTCTGTAATGTTAAGAAGGCTTTCTGCGCTATCCAAAAGATGCCCTTCAAGTCTAGCTGCTTCTTTTGTATCCTCGGTTAATAGGGCTAATTCTTCTTCCCATTTTTTGTCTGTTTCAAAGATCGTTGATAGATCCCATGTATCTTTTTCATTGATTTCATTTCGTTGTAATACCATAAATTTCCTCCATCCTTTCTATTCTACCATATTTTTCGAAAAATAATGCTGATAAAAGGCAGGTGGATAGAGCTTTTGTTGCTGATTTTGTGGATTCAGTTCATAATAAGCCTGAAAGTTACGGTAATAATCATATAGATTTTGACTTATCTGACAAAAATGACCATGTTCTATCGGCCTTACTTGGGGATACCAGTCCTGAGTCTTCAAATTTAATAGGTTTTCTCCTCTCAAGTAAGCTTGAGCTTGTTGTTTCATCCAATAGGGATTTTGATAGTAGAGCTGTTTTTGAATGTAATGACAAATATTCTTGTCCTGTTCGACAGAAAAAGCAGTTAACTCATGCTGCTGGTAGGGACTACGTAAAATTTCTAGGAGATTTCCTTTGCCATAAGAAAATTCCTTGAGCTGATAATAGAGTTTCCCTTTCAAATCTTGGTGAAGGAGGTACTTGAGCCTCAAAACTTGTTTTTTATGGTCTAACTCCCAAAGATAAAATCCCATATTATGACTAAAATAAAGAAAATCTCTTTGAAGTTTAGTTAGTCTCTCTTTTAGCCAGAGCTTTTCTCCCAGTAGCCAAAGAACTTGAATTCCCAAACTTCGATAACCATTGCTTCTCTCCCGTAAAAGTTCGCAAGAAATAGGACTACACTGAACTTCCAGTGCTAATTGCTTATTGATGAGGATATCTGCGATTTGCTTCAGTTCAGGAATAGGGTATTCCATTTCTGCTTCAGCATCTTTCTTAGCCCAATTAAAAAGTGCCACCTTATTCTCCAAATGTTCTGGTCCTTCGTTCTCATAATAAAAATCACAACTTTTTAAACTTTCATGCGCAAAATGAGTCCTTACATTTTTCCCTTTTCTCAAGCGAACACTTGCACCACAAGCTGGACAATAATAAGCTTGTTTCTTTACTTCATTCTCTAACGCGTTGATTAAATAACCTTTTTTATCTCTAGCTAGAAACATATATCCCCCTTTTCTACTTTATTCGAAAAGGATAAGAAAAGAGAGTGGGACAGAAATCGGAAATTTGTTAGAATTCGATTTCGTCGTCCCACCTCCGCACAGTTGAGTAGGGTTGTAAAAGCTGATGAAATCAGCGTAGTAGAGCCCACTCAACCACTGCGTCTTGCTCGACAATCCAAAGACAATTGAGAGTCTAGAACTATTATCCCAGACTCTTCTGCACTATAACATCTAGTATTATTTACGTTTGTTCTTCATATATTTCCGTAACATGGGAATAAGATTCTGTATTTGATCCTGCTTTATCACCATTACACCATATTCCTGACAACGATGACTGTAAACTGGGTTAATCTTACCTGAACAAACAATCATTTTCAAACAATTATCACCTGCAAAATGATTGGCATAAACCTCAAGTTCGTTAATAGCCTCAACTGCTAGATCTGTCATTTTACAAGAAATGAAAACTACAGAGTGACCTTTACGAAGAATAACATCAATCTCATTTTGAACATTGTCTGCCTCAGGGAAAATCCCATTCCAGTCAATTTCAGTACCAATCATACATTCATCAAAATACTCTGATTCGAGGGCTAGTAAATAGATATACAATTCTAAAATATGCCCTTTTGTTCGACATAACAGATGTGCTTCTGGTGTTGGAAATGTATAAGTGACAGTATCTGTTGTTTCCTCTTCTACTTTCAATAAATTAGCTTTTGTGAACAAAGGAATCAAGCTACTGGGGTAAGAATAAATTTTTCCATTACTCTCCAAAACTTTTACTGTTTCAGCGTGAAAATCATTTGTTTTTGCCAGTGCAAAGAATTGGGTAATCTGATACCATTTTTCAGGATTTTCGATAGCATATTTGGCCAATTTTTTAATAGCTAGCACTTGCTTATTAGAATGCTGAGGCCTTCTTGATTTAAGGATTTTTCCACCACGTAAAGCTATCAATTGTTCAATGGATAAACTAGGAATCTCTAATTTTTTATCATAAATCTTATCCCTTTCCCAGGCATACTGCATTCCTTGTTCTACATCCATAGCAATAATGGGAATACCTTTCTCCAAACCATACTGATATAGAACTATTGCTAATAGATTATCTCCACCAAAAACATCGATGGTCACCGTCTCAAAATCATTGATAAATACGTCTAATTCCTGGCAGATATTTTCTAGGTGGAATTGTCGAAAATGTACTTGTTTTAAGTGTGGAACTTGTTCCATTAGAAAATGCTTCAAGGATAGCTTTTCTTCCTCAGAAATTTTTCTTGTAGAAAGGTATAAAATCTCATCGAAATCACTGACAAAAGCTTGGTAGACATTTTTCTCAATGCTATGACGATCGTATAGTTCAATTAAAAGACTAGTCATCTTAAGACCTCCTAGACAAAAAAGTCTGAAAGAATAATGGTCGATCAGAATCGTTTTAAAACTATCACAATTCTGATTAATTTCATCGACTTCTCCTACTTCTAGTATAGCATAAATTGAGATTTCCCTTTCTTATTAGGGTAACAAATAAGGAATAGAAAACGACCGCTCTCTATCCCTTTTATTCATTTATTTTACTTTTTTAGCCAACATTGTTGCAAAACGTAGTTGGATACGATTTCCGTTTTCATCGCGACGGTGGAGATGGCCAGGATTTTCATTGTACTTCACTAATTCCCAGTCCTTGTAGTAATTTGCCAACTCACCCTCTTTGAAGGTAAATGGGAAATGAACAGAACATGGATAATCTTCTGTATCCATAGCACACACAATCAAATTGTAACCTCCAATTGAGGTTTGTTCCTGCATGTTTTGAATAATAGCTGGAATGCGATCTGCTTGTAAAAACATCAGAACAACCGTTGATACGATAAAATCATAAGTTTGGCCAATGCTAGCTGAATTGATATCGTAGATACCGACAGGCATTTCTAAATCTTCTTGCTCCACAATGCTTTGCAAGATTTCAAGAGATAGCTCATTTTGATCTACAGCTGTGATATCAAAGCCATGTTGAGCTAGAAAGAGTGCATTTCTTCCTTGACCACATCCTAGGTCTAGTGCCTTACATGGTTTTACTGTATCCATAGCTTCTAAGACTTCCGAATGGACTGGATTAGTATTGTATTTCTTGGGGAAATAATCCTCTGCTTTACAATAAAATTCCAAGTACCATTCCACATCATCTGTGGCTGCTTCTACTCTGTGCCAGGCTTGAGGTTGCGCCATAGGATTATCAGCACCTGCTTCAAAGAGATGCTCAGCTATAATTTCTCCCTCCTCAGTCAATTCAATAAACTTAAGAGTCCCTTTTAATACGGTAATCTTGCCCCAGGTTCCGACCTTAGTATTGTGTTTTCTTTGAACAGCCTCTGGCATGGTGTCTTTATTCCAGACAGGCATGCGTTTGTAGGCAACTAGTTTTTCCATATTCTTCACTCTTTCTATCGATGGTTAACAGCTTTCATGACACGCGCAATATCACGATCTTGCTCGCGGCGTTTGATAGACTCACGTTTATCGTAATCATGTTTCCCTTTTGCAAGTCCTAAAAGAAGCTTGGCGTAACCATCTTTGATATAAACTTTAAGAGGAACCAAGGTCATACCTGTTCCTTTAGTTTCTTGCTCCAATTTCTGGATTTGTTTTTTATGTAGGAGGAGTTTTCGACGACGTTCTGGCTCCTGGTTCCAGATATTGCCCTCTTCATAAGGAGCGATATGCACATTGCTCAGCCAAACTTCCCCATTTTTCACTTGGGCAAATCCATCCTTCAGATTGATGCGAGCAGCTCGAACACTCTTGATCTCAGTTCCTGTCAGGACCATTCCTGCTTCTAGCGTATCTACGATTGTATAGTCGTGGTGCGCCTTTTTATTTTGCGCGACGACCTTTCCCTCGCCCTTTGCCATGCTTGGCTCCTTTCTTTGCTACTTCTTTGTAAAAAGGTTTCTTGCTTTTTTTCTTCTTGTCTTTTGGAGAATGCTTGCGCTTATCACCTAAGCGACCAGATTTTCTCTTGTCTTCTTTCTTATCTGAACGACGCCCTCTATCCTTACGACCAGAGTCTTTCAAACCTTTTTCAATGACATCAAATTCACTTGGAATAAAGGAGAAATCAATCTCGCCAGTCATCTTATCGGCTCTTTCGACACGAATACGGATCTGCTGTCCCACTCGGAAAGTGATTCCTGATTTCTCCCCACGGAGGGTTAAATCGCGTTCATTAAAGTGGTAAAATTCAGGTAGATTGGTAATGTGAATCAAGCCTTCGACTGTATTTGGCAATTCAACAAAAAGACCAAATTTAACAATACTTGAAACAACTGCATCATACTCTTCACCAACATACTCTTCCATGTACTCAGCTTTTTTCATAGCTTCGACTTCACGCTCTGCCTCGATAGCACGGCGCTCACGGTTGGAAGACTGGGTAGCAATCTCTGGAATGACTTGTTCAAAATGATCTGCTACATCCTTAGAACGTCCATAGTCACGAATCATCCGGTGAACAAGAAGGTCAGGATAACGACGAATTGGGCTAGTAAAGTGAGTGTAGTAGTCTGCAGCTAATCCATAGTGACCGTGATTATGCTCAGAATAACGAGCCTGCTGCATCGAACGCAGAAGCATCATGGACAATACATCCGCATATGGCTCGCCTTCAACAGCACACATGATGTCTTGAAGGGCTTCCTGACTTATCTCACTAGCAGTTCCATAGATACGCAATCCAAAACTTGAAGCATAATCAATAAACTTCTGAACTTTTTCAGCTTTAGGTTCCTCATGGATACGATAGATAAAAGGTAAATCAAGCTTGCTAAAGTGCTCGGCAACTGTTTCGTTAGCAATCAACATAAAGGACTCAATCATACGTTCAGCAACGCCACGATGACGAAGAACAATATCAACTGGCTTGCCTTTTTTATCTACCAAAATCTTAGCTTCATTGGTATCAAAATTTAAAGCACCACGCTTAATTCGCATACTTTCCAAAGTCTCATGGAGCTTGGCCATAAGTTCGATACTAGGAACAATTTTCTTATAGTCTTGTACCTTCTCCTCATCACCTGCTAGGATGTCATTGACATCACTATAAGTCATACGGAAACTTGTTTTGATAACGGTCTGTGTAATCGTATAATTACGAACACGACCATTTTTATCAATTTCCATAATAGCAGACTGAGTCAAGCGGTCCACTTGAGGGTTAAGAGAACAGATTCCGTTTGAGAGGCGCTCTGGCAGCATTGGAACTACACGGTCTGTCACATAGACAGAGGTCGCACGATTAAGAGCTTCCTTGTCTAGAGCAGATCCCTCTGTCACATAGTAGGAGACATCGGCAATGTGAACACCTAGTTCGATATTTCCATTTTTTAATGGTTTGATATGAACAGCATCATCCAAGTCCTTAGCATCCGCTCCATCTATGGTAAATGTAATTTCATCTCTCAGATCTAGACGTCCGTTCAAATCCGCTTCAGATGGTGCATCTGGAACGCTCTCTGCTTCCTTAAGAACAGCCTCTGGAAACTCTGACACAATGTCCATTGATTCCAAGACCTCGAGGACATCAATCCCTGCATCTGTAGAATGTCCAACAACATCTAGGACACTAGCGACAAAGAAATCATGTTTCTTACTTGGGTACTTATCAATAAAGACCTTGAGAACTTCTGTACCGTCTAATTGAATGGCTGGCTTTTTAACATAGATTGGTTGACTAATTTTTTGATTTTTTGAACGGATGTAACCTGCATACTTTGGCTTTTCCTCATCAAGAACAATTTGACCAACAACCGTTGTCAAACTGTGTTCTAAAATATCGATAATCTTAGCTTCAGCTGCGGTTCCTTTTTGACGATCCGCAACCTTCTTGATTACAATTTCAACAGTATCGCCATCAATGGCATAGTTAACATCATTTTTTCCTACAAAAAGATCGTCTTCCTCGCCTTCAAGACTAACAAAGCCGAAGCCATTTTTATGGGCATGAAAAGTTCCTTTAAGAGTAATCTCGTGTTTCTTCTTTTGGTCCAAGGTGAGACTACCATCTTCTTCAAAGCGAATTTGGTGTTTTCTCTCCATCAGGGACAAGGTTTTAATGAGCTCTCGAAAGTCCTTGGAACCATCCTTTCCAAGAGCTTGGGCCAAGTCATTTACAGTGACTCGTCCCTTTTCTTTTAAATATTCTTTTATTCTATCTTTCATGTTTTCTTTCTAGATTGTTAAATTTTTTTGGTGTAAATCCTTATTTCTTTAAAAAATAAAAATAGGCAAAGACCTAGTCCCGCCCATTATTTTCTTATCTACTTGATAATATCGTCAATGCTAAGGCAATGGCTAGCCAGAAAAAGACTAAGATTCCTGTCAAACGTTGCATTACGGCTTCAAAACCACGCGCTTTGCTACGTTCAAACAAATCACCTGAGCTGGCATCAAATACATTGCTAGATTGATTTTTAGTTGGTTGCATAAAAATTGCAATCACAATCACAACAGATAATACTAATAAAATGGTTAATAATAGGTTATACATATCAAACTCCTTAAAATCCCTATTATTCTACCATAATTTCTACTTAGATTCAAGATGTAGAGTCACTTTTCTTTCTTTGGGACAATACTTTAAGACTTCAATCTTATCTGGATGTGTTTTGGAGTTCTTACTGGTTAGATAATTCATGCTGCCACAAGAGGAGCATTTTAGATTAATTTTTACACGCACTAGATTTTTTGTATTTGATACTATTTCAATCTATGATGATTTGGACAAACAATACCAAAATTCTCCTTCCTAACAATGTTAATTTATAGACACATTTCTTCAAGCAACTGAACTACTTGAGCTATCAACTGTTCCTGATTTCCATTATTATCTAGACTGTGACTAGACAGACTAATTTTTCTTTCTAAAGGCCATTGAGAATTTAAACGGGATTCAGCTGCTTCTTTTGAAATTTGGTCCCGTTTCATTAATCGCTCCATTTGAACATCACGATTTACATAGACTAGCCAAGTTTCGTCAAACCATGAAGCATAGTTCTGCTCAAAAAGTAGGGGGATATCCATGAAAAAGAGAGCTTCTGTCTTAGCAAACTGATTTCGTAATGCAGCTAACTCCTCACGAATAATCTCACCTTGGATTCTCTTAGACCATTCTTGCTCTTCAGGATTTGAAAAAATAAGGCTAGCAAGTAAGGGGCGATTCAGTTCACCATTTTCAAGAAGGATTTTCTCCCCAAAATGCTCCACTAAAACCTGATGCAGTCGTCCACCAGGATTTTGTAGTTGGTGGACGACTGCATCCGCATCTACAACTTGAAATCCTTTTTGTCTTAAAAATTCTGTGACAGTGGACTTACCTGACGCAATACCACCGGTGATTCCGATTATTTTTCCCATCACTTTCTCCTTTGACACTTAGGACAAAAGTGGGTTCCACGACCACCTAATTGAATTTTTTCGATGATGGTTTCACAACGCGAACAAGCTTGACCTGCCTTGTCGTATACTTGATGGAATTCCTGCATGGTGCCATCTTCCCCAAATGCATTGGTATAAGTGCGAATTGTTGAACCACCCTTTTCAACCGCCTGACCTAAAACATTGATCGTTTCATCATGGACTTTTCTAGCCTCTTGTGCTGTTAAACTATTAGAGGTTCTAGAAGGATGGACTTTCGCTCTCCAAAGAACTTCATCAACATAGATATTTCCCAACCCTGCAACCAAAGTCTGGTCGAGAAGATGCGATTTGATTGGTTTTTTAGATTTTTTCAAGGCAAGTTTAAAACTCCCTAAATCAAAATCCTTCTCAGTCGGTTCCGGACCAAGTTTTTTTGAAATAAAGTAAGAATCCAAGAGTTCGGGTGCTAACAGTTCCAAGGTACCAAATTTACGAACATCCTCGTACACCAAAGTACCACCATTCTCAAAATGAATCAACACATGAGCATGTTTGCGTTCTGGCACTTGGTCTGGATAATAAAAATACTTGCCTTCCATTCTCAAATGAGAGATTAAAACTTTGTCGTCTAAATAGAAAAGTAAATACTTGCCACGACGTCCCATTGATTGAATGACTTGACCAGGCATTTCCTTCTGAAATTGCTCCAAATCTGTCTTAATCATCTTAGGATAGTGAATCTCAATGTTTGAAATTTTCTTCCCTAGGATCAATTGTTCCAGACCACGTCGGACAGTCTCAACTTCTGGTAATTCAGGCATAGCCCCTCCTTCTCTAAAAACAAGAAGCAGGCTCCTGCCCACCTCTTCTTAATATTCTTTTTCGTTGTAACCAAAATCGGCAAGATCTAATTTCTTATCGCGCCAATTTTTCTTAACCTTAACCCATGTTTCTAGGAAGACCTTGTCTCCTAGCATGAGTTCGATATCTTTACGAGCCATGGTTCCAATTTTCTTGAGCATAGCACCGCCTTTACCGATGATAATCCCTTTTTGGCTGTCACGCTCGACCATAATGGTTGCTCGGATATGAACCTTGTCAGTCTCTTCATCTCGTTTCATAGAATCAACCACTACTGCAACTGAGTGTGGAATTTCCTCACGCGTTAAGTGTAACACTTTTTCACGAATCATCTCTGATACTAGGAAACGTTCAGGGTGATCGGTGATTTGATCTGATGGGAAATATTGGAAACCTTCTTCTAAGTTTTCGCTCAAAATATCAATCAAACGCGAAACATTATTTCCTTGAAGGGCTGAAATCGGAACAATTTCCTTAAAGTCCATCTGATTACGGAAATCATCGATTTGAGCCAAGAGTTGATCTGGATGAACCTTGTCAATCTTGTTTACCACAAGAATGACTGGTACTTTAGCAGCCTTGAGGCGTTCGATGATCATATCGTCACCCTTCCCACGTGGTTCATCTGCTGGCACCATAAAGAGAACTGTATCGACTTCACGAAGAGTGCTATAGGCAGACTCAACCATGAAATCTCCAAGGGCAGTCTTAGGCTTATGAATCCCCGGTGTATCGATAAAGACGATTTGTTCCTTATCCGTGGTGTAGATTCCCATAATCTTGTTACGCGTCGTCTGCGCCTTATCACTCATGATGGCAATCTTTTGCCCCATGACATGATTCAAAAAAGTTGACTTCCCGACGTTAGGACGTCCTAAAATGGCTACAAAGCCTGATTTAAATGTCATAGTTACCTCTTTAGTGTTTTAAAATAGCAAATCCCAAATCCTAGGGATGAAAATGATAAGTCCAGTCACTGCAGCAAATAAAGACACAACAAGAACTGCACCTGCTGCCATGTCTTTAGCCTTCTTTGCAAGCATATCGAAGTGATAATGGCTAGCCAAATCCACTACATTTTCAATAGCAGAATTCAAAATCTCAAAAGCAATTACTAAAAAAATGCTTAATAGGAGAAAGAGCCATTCAATTCTCGAAACTTGAAAAACAATGCCTGCAAGTAGAACTAAGAGAGAAGTCACTGCATGCTTTCTCATATTACGCTCTTCTTTTATGGCAGTAAAAATACCTGTCAGGGCAAAATCTAAACTTGAGAGCAAGTCGCGATTCTTCCATTTTCGTTTATTGTCTTGTGAGTCCATAGGCTGTTAAAATTTCTTCTTGTAAACCGAACATCTCCGCTTCTTCTTCCGGAGTGTAGTGATCATAACCGTTTATGTGTAAAAAACCGTGCACAGCTAAAAAGCCCATTTCACGTTCGAAACTATGACCGTACTCTTCAGCTTGCTCATGCGCTTTATCAATTGAAATGAATAACTCGCCGATATAAGAATCAAATTCTGACATCATTTCTGCTAAGTCAGGATCTTCTGCCAAATCCTCTTCGTCAAAGGTAATCTCTAATTCAGGTTTGTATTCAAGGCTAATAACATCTGTTGGACGATCTGTATCTCGATACTCTAAATTGAGCTCATGACTGCGTTCATTGGTCACAAAAGTGACTGCCATCTCCTTGTCTTCTTTTCCAATCTTTTTAGCAGCAAATTCTAAAATTTCTTGAGTTTGCTTTAAAATTTCTTTAGAAACCTGACCAGTTTCATCTACCATTTCAATATACATGCGTTTCTCGATTCTCTTTACTTGGCTTTATTATACCATATTTCTATGATTTTATTCTACCTTTTTGATATAATACTATGGAATACATTCATAAGGAGAGAACCATGTCATTTGATGGATTTTTTTTACACCACATGGTTGAGGAATTGCGAGCTGAACTACTAAACGGTCGCATTCAAAAAATTAATCAACCTTTTGATCAAGAATTGGTCTTACAAATCCGTAGCAATCGCCAAAGTCATCGTCTGCTCCTTTCTGCTCATCCTGTTTTTGGACGCATCCAGTTGACAGAAACGACCTTTGAAAACCCTGCTCAACCTTCTACCTTTATCATGGTTTTAAGGAAATATTTACAGGGTGCTGTTATCGAGTCTATCGAGCAGATTGAAAACGATCGAATCGTTGAAATCACTGTTTCTAATAAGAATGAGATTGGGGACGATATTCAAGCCACCCTCATCATTGAGATTATGGGTAAACATAGTAATATCCTCCTCGTAGATAAGTCTAGCAACAAAGTTCTTGAGGTTATCAAACACATTGGTTTCTCTCAAAATAGTTACCGTACACTCCTACCTGGTGCAACTTACATAGCCCCACCAAGTACAGAGGCCCTCAATCCTTTTACCATTAAGGATGAAAAACTTTTTGAAATCCTACAAACACAGAAATTGACAGCTAAAAACCTTCAAAGCCTCTTTCAAGGTTTAGGCCGTGATACGGCAATTGAATTAGAGAATTTATTAACTGATGATAGACTTTCTAAATTTCGTGACTTTTTTAAGCAAGAAACCAACCCATGCTTAACTGATAAGTCTTTTTCTTGTGTCCCTTTTTCAACTAAAATTGAAGGACATTTTTCAAGCTTATCTCAACTTCTTGATGTTTTTTACAAAGATAAGGCAGAACGTGATCGTGTCAAACAACAGGCTAGTGAACTCATTCGTCGTGTTGAAAATGAATTGCAAAAAAATCGTCAAAAGCTTAAGAAGCAAGAAAAAGAACTGCTTGCTACTGAAAACGCTGAAGAGTTCCGACAAAAAGGCGAGTTACTAACGACTTTTCTACATCAAGTTCCAAATGACCAAGACCAAGTCGTCTTAGATAACTACTACACCAATCAGCCTATCACGATTTCTCTCGATAAAGCTTTAACACCAAATCAAAATGCTCAAAAATACTTCAAACGTTATCAGAAGTTAAAAGAGGCTGTTAAATATCTGACTGAATTGATCGAAGAAACAAAGGCTACTATTCTCTATCTCGAAAGCGTCGAAACAGTCCTCAACCAAGCTGGGCTAGATGAAATTGCTGAAATTCGTGAAGAATTAATTCAAACAGGCTTTATTAGAAGACGCCAACGCGAAAAAATTCAAAAGCGTAAAAAGCCAGAGAAATATCTGGCTAGCGATGGGAAAACTATTATTCTCGTTGGACGAAACAATCTTCAAAACGAGGAACTAACCTTTAAAATTGCACGCAAAGAGGAACTTTGGTTCCATGCTAAGGATATCCCAGGAAGCCACGTGGTCATCTCAGGAAACCTCAATCCTTCTGACGAAGTCAAGACAGATGCTGCAGAACTCGCAGCCTACTATTCGAAAGGACGTCTTTCTAATCTCGTTCAAGTTGATATGATTGAGGTTAAAAAACTCAATAAACCGACTGGTGGAAAACCTGGTTTTGTTACCTATACCGGGCAAAAAACTCTTCGTGTTACACCTGATTCCGAGAAAATTGAATCCATGAAGTTGTAATATCAGTCTTATTTTAAAAATATTATTACTTCACTTTTACACAAAAATAGGAGGGGAGCTCAATGCTACGGCATATTAAACCAACTATAACTATTATATTCGGAGCTGCTATCTTCGCCTTCGGACTTACTTATTTTGTTGTTCCACATCACTTGTTCGAAGGTGGAGCAACAGGGATAACCTTGATTACCTACTATCTCTTTAATATCCCTATTTCGCTGATGAATATCTTAATTAATATCCCTCTCTTCCTACTAGCTTGGAAAATATTTGGACTAAGATCACTGTATTCCAGTCTACTTGGAACCATTGCCGTCTCCGTCTGGTTAGCTATCTTTGAGAAGATTCCTCTTCAGTTTAACCTTGAAGGAGATCTCGTTGTGGTTGCTTTAGTAGCTGGTGTCCTCCTAGGTGTTGGACTTGGTGTTATTTTCAACGCGGGTGGAACAACTGGTGGTACTGATATCGTCGCTCGTATCCTTAATAAATACACCAATATCTCTGTTGGAAAATTGCTTTTTGGACTTGATTTTCTGATTCTAATGTTGATTTTAATCATCTTCCAAGACCTACGTCTTGTAACCTATACTCTCTTATTTGACTTCATCGTTTCAAGAGTTATTGACTTAATCGGTGAGGGTGGATATGCTGGAAAAGGATTTATGATTATCACTCAAAAACCGATGGAATTAGCCGATAAAATTAACGAAGAACTCGGTCGTGGTGTTACCTTTATCTCAGGACAAGGCTACTATAGCCAAAAGGACTTAAAGATTATTTACTGTATTGTCGCAAGAAATGAAATCGTGAAGATGAAAGAAATGATTCATACAGTTGATCCGATGGCCTTTATCACTATCACGGAAGCTCACGAAATCCTTGGAGAAGGGTTTACTTTCCCAGCAAGAGACGAGGTTTCTTAACCTTAAAATAAAAAAGTAACTTCAATAGTTGAAGTTACTTTTTTTGTCATATCATCAATTATTTTTCTGCTGTAAGTGCAGCCATTGTGATGTAGTTGTATGGTTTATTGAAGTGTGGCAAGAAGAATAGGTCTGTCAATGCTAATTTATCAATTGTAACGTGTTCTTGAATAGCAAGTGAGAACATGTGAATTCCCATGCTAATTGCTGAATCACGAGATACCATTTGAGCACCAAGGATTTCACGGCTATCTTTATCAAAGACGATCTTGATAGCTACTTCATAGTTGTCATGTTTCATAAATTCTGGTTTTTGAAGGTCGTTAAATCCAGTTTCAGTTGCATTGTAACCTGCAGCTTTTGCTTTTTCAAGTGTTAAACCAGTTGAAACCATGTGAAGACCATAGATTGAGATACCATTTGATCCTTGAACACCGATTCCTTCAAGCTCATGTCCACAAGCGTTGTAAGCACCAACGATACCAGTACGAACAGCGTTTGAAGCAAGCGCGATGTAGCTAGTGTCTTTACGAGCGTTGTCATAAACAGTCGCACAGTCACCAACAGCATATACACCTGGGATAGATGTTTCTTGTTTCTTGTCAACAAGGAAAGCACCGTTACGGAAGAGTTCGATCTTACCATCAGCAAGTGCAGTGTTTGGACGGAAACCAACTGCAAGAACAACCATATCCACATCAAATGTTTCTTTGTCAGTGATCAAGCGTTCAACTTTTCCTTCACCTTCGATAGCTTTAACAGTTTGACCAAGTGCCAAACGGATGTTGTGGTCTTCCAAGTTTTTAGCCATCATTTGTGTGAAGTCTTTGTCATAGTATCCGTTCAATACAGTGTCAACGATATCAACAAGTACAACTTCTTTTCCAAGACGTTCGAAAGCTTCAGCAAGCTCAACACCGATGTAACCACCACCTACAACAGCGATACGCTCAAGGTGTTTGCTCTTGTCAGCAAGTTTTTCGATAACTTCTTCTGCGTTTTGGTACAACTTAACAAATTGTACGTTTTCAAGAGTTGCTTTGAACTCACGGTTACCTTTAACGATTTCAACGCCTTCGATTGGTGGCAAGATTGGAGTTGAACCAGTAGCAAAAATCAATTTATCATAAGATTCTTTGTGTTCTTTACCTTCTACTTCTGCAGTTACAACTTTGTTGTCGTAGTCAATTGAAAGAACTGGTGAGTTCATGTAAACTTTAGCACCTTTCGCTTCCAATTTTTCTTTGTCAGAGTAGAACAAACCTTCAGGTCCATCAATTTGTTCACCAATCCAAAGTGCCATTCCGCATCCAAGGAATGAAATGTTTGAGTTTTGGTCAAATACAACGATTTCGTTTTCGTTTCCAAAGTTATCCAACATAGTGTTGATACATGCAGTTCCAGCGTGGTTAGCACCCACGACTACGATTTTACTCATAAGATAAATCCTACCTTTATTTTTTTATTTACCTCTCAAGTATACCATTATCTGTTAACGTTTTCAAGACTTTTGACCCGTTTGATGTTATTTAAGAAAGTTTTTGAAAGATATATCAATTTGTTTTCAAAGAGTTCTTATTGATTTGGAGCTGTTTTTATTTTTTTAAGCATATTTCTTGACTTTTTTTAAAAAATGATTTGTGAAAACGCTGACTTTATGATATTCTATTTATATGGAAATAAATTATAAATTTTAAATTTCTTATTAATTCAAGATTTGTAGCTATTTCCCAATGATTCGAAGGGAGTTGATTCTTTGTCTCTTAGTTCATCATCTGAGCGATTAATGGGAACTACGATTACTATTTCCTTAGTACATGAACAAGCCGATAATCTTCTCCGTCAAGCTTTTGATTTGCTCAAGGAACTTGAATTCCGCTTCAATGCCAACAGTACTGAATCTGAATTAATGGAAATTAACTATCAGGCAGGTATTGCCCCAGTTAAAGTCCACCCTGATTTGTTTGAGCTGATTTCATTAGGTCTAGAACACAGTCTAGCTCCTAAAAGTCATCTCAATATTAGTATAGGGCCTTTGGTTCAAACCTGGCGTATTGGTTTTTCCGATGCAAAGGTTGCAAGCCCTGAAGAAATTGCTTCAGCCTTACCACTAATAGACCCTCATTTTATTAAACTCGATTCAGTCAATTCTACAGTTTTCCTAGAGAAAAAGGGAATGAAAATTGACTTAGGGTGTTTAGCAAAGGGGTACAGTGCAGATAAGGTTGCAGCTTTCTTAAAAGAAAACGGCGTCACTTCTGCTCTTATCAATCTTGGAGGAAACATCCTCACAATTGGGAACAACCAATCAAAAGATGGACGTCCGTGGCAAATCGGCATTCAAGACCCAAATAATCCACGCGGTAATCACCTGATGACCTTGTCTATTACTGGAAAATCAGTTGTTACATCTGGGATTTATGAACGGCATCTTGAAATCAATGGCAAGGATTATCATCACATTTTTGATAGTGAGACAGGCTATCCCATTGAAACGGATTTAGCCAGTTTAACCATTGTATCTGACCGCTCAGTCGACGGTGAGATATGGACCACTCGTTTATTCGGAGAGCGAAGCGCTTCTATTATGTGGCAAGTCGAAAATATTGATGGTATCGAAGCCATCCTCATTGACAAAGATGGACATGTCGCTTGTTCATCTGGTATCCAACGGTAATTAATTTATAATGCAAAAGAGAAAGGAAAGCCCATGCTTAAACTTATTGCTATTGTAGGAACAAACTCAAAACGTTCCACAAACCGCCAACTGCTTCAATATATGCAGAAACACTTTGCTGACAAAGCAGAAATCGAATTGGTAGAGATTAAAGATCTGCCTGTATTTAACAAACCAGCTGACAAACAAATCCCAGCTGAAGCTACGGAAATCGCTGCTAAAATCGAAGCTGCTGATGGAGTTATTATCGGTACTCCAGAATACGACCACTCAATCCCAGCTGTTCTTATGAGCGCTCTTGCTTGGATTTCATATGGTGTATTTCCACTTTTGAATAAACCTGTTATGATTACAGGTGCTTCATATGGTACACTCGGTTCATCACGTGCTCAATTGCAACTGCGTCAAATTCTTAATGCTCCTGAAATCAAAGCAAATGTTCTCCCAGATGAATTCTTGCTTTCACATTCTCTTCAAGCATTTGATCAAAATGGTGACTTGGTAGATCTTGATGTCATCAAGAAATTGGATGCCATCTTTGATGACTTCCGTATCTTTGTTAAAGTTACCGAGAAATTGCGTAATGCACAAGAGCTTCTTCGCAAAGATGCTGAAGATTTTGATTGGGAAAATTTGTAAGATAGGAGATCGAAAGAATGAAATTTGTTGGACTTGTTGGATCAAACTACGATCAATCATATAACCGCAAACTCTTGGAGTTCATCCGCCGTCAGTTTAAATTTAAATTTGAACTAGAAGTTTTGGAAATCGATGAAGTTCCAATGTTTAACCAAGACGAAAAATGGGACGAGAGCTTCCAATTGCGCCTTCTTTACAACAAAATTACTCGAGCTGATGGTGTGATTATTGCTACTCCAGAGCACAACCACACTATTTCTGCTTCACTTAAGTCAGTCCTTGAATGGCTTTCATACGAAGTTCATCCATTTGAAAACAAACCAGTTATGATTGTGGGTGCTTCATACTACGATCAAGGAACTTCACGTGCTCAAGTTCACCTTCGTAAAATTCTTGATGCACCAGGAGTAAATGCCTACACATTACCAGGTAATGAGTTCCTTCTTGGAAAAGCCAAAGAAGCTTTCGATGCAAAAGGAAATATTATTAACGAAGGAACTGTTAAATTCCTTGAAACTTGCTTAGATAACTTTGTCAAATACGTAGGAGTCGTATCTAATTTGAAAAAACCAAAACCAATTGAACCAGAAGACTTAGATTGTGGAAAACCAATTGCCACAACTATTACAGAAGTTGACCCTGATGATCCAGAATGGGTAGAAAAAGTTGCAGAAATCACAGGAGCTGTTTCAGGTGATACATACGTTAAACTTGACCATGGTATCCTTACAGTTAACCAAATCGATATGTTCTTGAAAGCTATGCCTTTTGAATTAACATATGCTGATGACAACAACCAATTCCTATACTACAACAACGCTCATCAAGATCCAGATACAATGTTTGCGAAACGTGTACCACCTCAATCTGGTAGCCGTATGTCAACAGTTCACGGATCACTTCCACCTGCACGTATGAAAAACGTTGAGTGGGTTATTGGTACGCTTCGCAATGGCAACCAAGAATACGTACGTACAATTGTTCCTGGCTCACCTGCAGGTGTTATCAACACTCACAACTACCAAGCTATGTACTATCCTGATGGATCATATGCTGGTATCAATGAAATTGTCTTTAACTTCCAACCATGGCTTGACTGGTACTTGAAAGAAACTGGTCAACGTTTGGTAGGCGGTAGCGGACCTTTTGCTCCTGCTGCTGGAGGTCACGGAGATGCCGATGCTACTTCTGGTGCATCTGACGCTGGAGGACATGGTGATGGTGGCCACGGAGCTGCTGATGCTACTTCTGGTGCAAGTAACTAAAAAATAACCTAAAGGAACCACTCGGTTCCTTTTTTCAATAAAAAAATCTCGGTTCACACACAAACCGAGAATTTTTTTATTTATGAATTCGGATCATCAAGACTACGGCCGTGTAAACCTTTTTCGCGTTGTACTTGACGAAGTTTTTCAGGAGTCACATCATTACCATCTTCATCGACGATTTTGATTCCTTCAACGTGATGACGTACTGAACGACGATAGCCTTCGATATATTCCTCACGAAGTTTGGCTTGTTCTACTTTTTCTTCCGCAGTCAAGCCTTCTGTTTTTTTCTTTTTAGCAAGTTCATTAATACGAGCGATTTTTTCTGGTGTCATATTTGGGCCTCCAATCTACTTTTTAATTACTATTTTGTATTAAGAAGGTTAAAAGCAGCCACTGTTTTTGCTTTATTGACAAGTTCAGCTAGAATAGCCAAACGATTATTCTTAACATCAATATCCTCTGCCATAACCATAGTATTGTCAAAGAACGCATCAATAACTGGACTAAGAGCAAATAGTTGTGTTAATTTATCGCTTGCTGAACCTTTTAATTCTAGGTTATCTACCGCTTGAGCTAGTTCTTTTTCCTGCTCATTTTCAAAGAGACTTGCATCAACTTTGACTGAACCTTCTGCCTTTTCTGCTAGGTTAAAGGCACGAGATAATGACTCAACTGATGATTTGTAATCTTCAGTTTTCGCAGCTTCTGAAAGAGCTTCTGCTACTTCAATCATATCAGAGACAACAAAATTTGAACTTGCTAGAACAGCCTCTTTAATATCTTTTGCAGTAGAACCCATCATCTTATCAACACGAGCTTTGATGAAGTTAAGCACTTCTTCTTGGTTATCGTAAGTTAAACTATCAAACGATAAATCATAAAGACTCGCAATCAACTCGTCCATTGGAATATTCCATCCAAAGTCTTCTAAGATTCGAACAATCCCTTGTGTTGCACGACGAAGGGCATAAGGGTCGTTTGAACCAGATGGAATCAAACCAACAGAGAAGAAAGATAAGAGAGTATCTAATTTATCGGCTAGTGCAAGTATTGCTCCAACTTTAGATTCAGGAAGAGCTCCGTCTGCTGAGTCTGGAAGGTAGTGCTCTCGAATAGCTTGCGCCACTGCAGCATTTTCACCTGCAAGAAGCGCATACTTCTCACCCATGATCCCTTGAAGCTCATCAAATTCACCAACCATACCGGTTAAGAGGTCAAATTTATAAATGGCTGCAGCACGAGCAAGATCAATAGATTCATCAACTGATAGACCAGCTTTTTCAGCTAGCAGGATAGCAATTTGTCCTGTACGAATCATGTGTTCACGAAGTGAACCAATCTTTTCATGGAAGGTTACGTGTGAAAGTTTTGCAACTAATTCTTCAATCTTGAGTTTTTGGTCTTCACGCCAGAAGAATTCTCCATCTTCCAAGCGGGCAACCAAAACTTTCTCATTTCCTCGAATGACATTTTCCAAGTATTCAGCATTTCCGTTACGAACTGAAATGAAGTTTGGTTTTAGATTTCCTTCAAGATCACGGACAACAAAATAACGTTGATGAGTTTCCATTGAAGTAACCAAAACTTCTTCTGGAACTTCTAGGTATTTAGGATCAAAATTCCCCATAAAAGCAGTTGGATATTCAACCAAGTTTAAGACTTCGTTTAAAAGTCCTTCATCAATCTGTACTTGAACGCCATGTTCTGCTTCAATTTCCTTAATTTGTTCACGAATCATATTTTCACGTTCAATGCTATCAGCAATGACATAGACTTTACGTAAGTCTTCTTCGTAACTATCAGCATGACGGATTTCAACTTCATGTCCAAGGAAGCGATGTCCTCGACTCACTCTGCCTGAATGAATATCTAAGAAATCTAGTTCAAGAGCTTCATCATCCAAAAGCACTGTCAAAGTGTGGACTGGACGGATATATTCAAAAGTATTGTTTGCCCAACGCATGCTAACAGGGAAACTTAAGCTAGCCAAGACTTCTGGAATTCCATTCAGAACTTCTTCCGCTGGTTTTCCAGCTTCATGCTTAGTTACATAGACATATTCTTCACCTTTAATTTCACGGAATTCAATATCATCAACAGTCAAGCCTTTTCCACGGACAAATCCTTGGGCAGCTTTAGAGAAATTTCCTTCTGCATCCAAAGCAATTTTCTTAGAAGGTCCTTTAAAATCTTCAGTCAAATCTGTTTGTTGGTCTGCTAAACCAAGTACACGAACAGCTAAACGACGTGGAGTTGAGAAGGTTTGAATCCCTTCATATGAAAGGCGGTTGTCATCCAAGAAGGCTACCATTTTTTCGCCGAGTTGTTTTTCACTTGGTGTGACAACGTAGGCTGGTAACTCTTCGAGTCCTAGTTCTACTAATAAGTTTTTTGTCATGTTTTTTCCTTTACACAATTAATGTTCTTCAACAAGACCTTTAGTAGTGGGGGACGCAAGCAAACCTTCGGTTTCATTGCTAACTGTCAAGCCTTAAGTCTCGTCAGTTCCCCAGTCGGATAAGAAACTTCTTATCCGACTTTCACTACAGCGGTCTTGTTTTATTTAGCGACCTACGGTCGACTTTCAGTCATTTATTCCTGTAATTATGCCTATTCTTCCTCTTCTGCTAGGAGTTTGGCGCGTGTGGTTTCGTCTAGAAGTGGGTAACCGAGTTTCTTACGTTCTGCGACGAAGGTTTTAGCTACGACACGGGCTAAGTTACGGATGCGGGCAATGTAACCGGCACGTTCTGTAACCGATACCGCTCCACGAGCATCAAGCAAGTTGAAGGTATGTGAACATTTCAAAACGTAGTCATAGGCTGGGTGCACAAGGCCTAATTCCAAAGCGCGTCCAGCTTCTTTTTCAAACTTTTCAAAGTTTTCAAGAAGCATGTCTTGGTCAGAAACTTCAAAGCTGTATTTTGAATGCTCATATTCTGGTTGAAGGAAAATTTCTCCATATTTAACACCTGGAGCCCACTCAATATCGTAAACTGAGTCTACTTCTTGGATATAAGAAGCTAAGCGTTCCAATCCGTAGGTAACCTCAGCAGTAACAGGGCCTGTTGCTAAACCACCGACTTGTTGGAAGTATGTAAACTGGGTGATTTCCATACCATCAAGCCACACTTCCCATCCAAGACCAGCTGAACCAGTTGATGGGTTTTCCCAGTTGTCTTCAACGAAACGAATATCGTGTTCCAATGGGTTGATGCCCAATTTTTCCAAAGACTCTAGGTAGAGCTCTTGGATATTTGATGGAGATGGCTTCATAACCACTTGGAATTGGTGGTGTTGGTAGAGACGATTTGGGTTTTCTCCGTAACGACCGTCAGCAGGACGACGTGATGGCTCTACATAAGCTGCATTCCATGGCTCAGGACCAATGGCACGAAGGAAAGTATAAGGACTCATGGTTCCCGCACCTTTTTCGTTATCATAAGCCTGCATAAGCATACAACCCTGGTCATTCCAGTATTGTTGCAAAGTCAAAATTATTTCTTGAAAGGTTAGTTTATTGGACATTGAATACTCCTTAATTAAAAATGATTTCTTGCGACACGAGTCTGCCTCGTCGATTATACGAGGCAAGACGAGTTAGTACTGCGTCTAGCTCAGGCACCTTAGTGCTGAGCGTGGGGCAGTCCGACTGTAAGGAGGTCTCTGCCACTGACACAGTGGAAAGTCAATTTTTTAGACATTGTTTTCTCCTTTAATTTATATTATCTTCTTATATTTATTTATCAAGCAACCAAGAAAAGGCTGGGTCCTGAAAAATATGACGTTTAGGAATAGTTTGTAAATTCTGATTGCATTCATCTATTGTACCTAATTTCAAAGCACAGACTTCTGGTATATTTTCTTGAACAGTGAAAATTTGACTATGACAGTTCTGGCAGTAATAACGCTGTTTTCCTGGAGAAGAACTATACGTAACAAGTTTTTCTTTTCCATGCAATACTAGATTTTTACTGCTAACTTTGGCATTAACTGTATAGGCAGACGCAGTTGCTTTCCGACAGAATGAACAGTGGCAAAAAACTAATTCAGATAATTCCTCATCCAGAGTGTAAGTCACTGCTTTACATAAACAAGATCCTTTAAGCATTGTACTCCTTTCTACTTAGGCATTAGACGAATTCAAAAAGAACCGAATTTCAACACCCAAGCCTTGCGACTAGGGGCGTCAGAAACGCGGTTCCACCCTAATTTATTACTTCATTGTTTTTGAAAATACTACAGAAAGCGCCACACTTATCTCTCAATCACCTGACTCTCACTATCTCAGGCTCGCTTAAGATCTACCGATAAGATATTCTTTCTTGCGTCTATTATAACAAAATGCAATTAAAAAGTAAATTTTTTTCATAAGGAATCTCCAATAATTCACCTTAAATAGAAATACTAATCTAAAGTCATTCCTTTTCATGCTCCTTTTTGAACAAAAAGAAAAACCGCTACTCCTAAGAATAGCGGTTTAATCATGTTTTTAAGCTACAAATGTAGTCGCTCTATTATTTAAGAGTAACAATTTGCAAATCCTATTTTCTCCCAGTATTAGTGGGTTAATTCCTCAATTTTCAACTCTGGCAGGAATTTGGTAGGTAAATTGATAATCCAAGATTATCTAAACTGCTTGTAATCTCTTCTGAAATTGTTGAATCACCTGAATAATACCAATGACTATATGTATTCAACGTGGTTGACTTATCAGCGTGTCCTAATCGATATGAAACATATAAAGTATCCTTATGTAACACATTTATAAGATAAGATGCATGACTATGTCTTAATCCTTTCCCCGTAATTTCTGGTACACCAGTAATCTTAGCATGCCTTTTTATTATCCTAGAAATTGTAGACTTACACAAGGGGGCGCCAAAACGTGATATTACATAATCTTTTTCATCATTCTTGATTTGAACTTCTCGCCATTTTTTAAGTATTGTAAT
Organism: Streptococcus infantis; assembly: GCF_964243025.1. Taxonomy (GTDB): domain Bacteria; phylum Bacillota; class Bacilli; order Lactobacillales; family Streptococcaceae; genus Streptococcus; species Streptococcus infantis_N. Next base: position 126,894 of record NZ_CAXTDJ010000001.1, on the reverse strand, counting down.
CGTAAAATCATCTAAATCAATTTTACGATTCCCTGCTACTGTCTTTGTTTGTTGTTTAGCATACCATACACCGTTTTTGTCTTTCTCAATTGTCGAATGAACATGAATCCATTTACGTTCAAAATCAATATCTTCCCATTTAAGAGCAATACCCTCACTAACTCTTAAGCCAGTCATAAAATATAACCAGATCGTCATGTAATTATGGAGTCCCTCATACTCACTAATATCAAAAGAGTTTATTACCTTCTTAAATTCATCAAATGTCCAAAATTTTGTATCAGGGTGCTTTCCTCTAGGATTATCTAATCCTTTAAAAGGAACTCTATCAATATAACCCAATCTTTCCGCATAGCCCAGACATGCTTTAAATCTAGACCACATATTTTTAGCATAGTTACTAGAATACTTGTCTATAATAGCTAAGCGAAATCTTTCACAGTCAATAGTACTAATATCTGATAATTTTTTACTACCAAATTGCTTAACAAATAACTGATGATGTGGTAAAGCGGTCTGATAAGTTACAAATTGAACTTTTTGTTGATAATATTTTAAATAAATCTCTTCCATAAACTCTCTAAAAGTTAGAAAACTATTATTAATAGTAGAGTTCACAAATTCATGTTTTAAACGAAGTATCTCTTCATATGCTTCCTTAAAAGAATTAAACGGTAGTCCCTGTTGATTTTTCCTTCCTTTCTTTTGAATTCTTTTCCCAGTTATTGGATCAACTCCTAATTCAATTTGAAAGTAAATTTTTCCTTTTGAATCTTTGTATACACCTTTATATTTCTTTGTCTTTGATATAACCATTTTTCTCACCTTCTATATCTGAAAAAGAAATACCAATTAAATTTTCTACAATATTTTTAGGAGCAATGCCTAACCTTTTATTATCGAAAGGTGAACATCCTAATTGTACCGCATTCTTATCATTTTTTCTAGCTTCTTCAAACTTTTTTACAGCAATCTTTTTTGCTTGTCTAATAATATTTCTAGATGTGTGCTCTGGAAAACCAATCGCAACTAAATCTTTATAGTTTACTGTTTCCATGATTTTACTACTTCCTTTCTTAGATTTTTTCACCTCCATGGCATGACTGATGAAGTCATCATAAGAATTACACTTGCTGCTCTTTTACGGTGGCAGCCTGAACGGTCAGAAGTATCATTGTATATCATTTGTATCATGGCATATAAAGTATCGCTCTATTTTATTGATGGTTTTAATGTCGCTCTTATCATGGCGAGCCATTCAAAACTGCTCCACAAATGAGGAAAGTACCATTTTGGACTATTCAATTGTCAAAGAACAAATAAAAAATCTCCTCATTTTTACACTCTATGAAATTGAGGAGATTATTTTCTAAAGCGAATTTTATCAGGAAAATCTGTCAATCCCAATAGATAGTCTGTACTGACATCGTAAAAGCTTGAGAGAGTTACCAATACATCTGCCGTCAAGGCATGCTCACCCCGTTCAATTTTAGCATAAGCTGAGTTTGTAAACGAAAGTATTTTAGCTATTTGTTTTTGGGTCAAATCGTGATCTTCCCTCAAATCTCTCAAACGTCTGTACATCTAGCTTTCTCCTGAGAAAAGTATAATATATAAAACTAAGAAATCTTTCAAAGTGTCCAAACTGGACATTTTGAACTAAAATTAATTTATTAAACACTTCTCATAAGCATATCTATTAACCGTCTGAGAGCAAAGATTTTATCAACTATTTAAAATTACTGACTTTCAAAAATTAGTCTTATTGTAAAATCAAGTGAAACACAAAAGACATGTTTATCTAATATATTATAGTCTCAAAAATATTACAAAATTATAGGAAAATGTTCACAAATCAATCATACAAGCACTTCTCTGAAGCTGAACAATACTAAATTTTAGTTTTATTTAAACAAAGGAAAAAACTGCTTATACTGCTCGTCGTTAGGATAGAAAACATTCTATTTTTACTTGTAAAACTAATCGAGATTCTATAATACCGGTGAAACAAATCAATGATAGAAGATCTACTGATAACAGTATTATGCAAATCCAATCTAGAATTTTCATTATCATTCTATAGAAGCTAGCCATTACTTATAACTAAATAAGATTTAGCCTGACTTTCTGACATAGTTCACATAAGTGAAGAAAGAAAAACCAAGGAGACATAGTATGAAAATTTTTATTCACACTTATAAATTCCAACATTTTGATTATGTGAATACTAGTCAGCATATTTCAGGAGTATAAAAAATTAAGCATTGAAAGTTGCACACTATATTTTACTACTGATTATTCCAAAACATTCCCTCCTAATAACAAGTTACTCTAAGTTGATCCCAGTGGGAATGACTGGTGATATTACTACTCATGGGAGTTTCACCCACTATCTTTTTACGATGGCAGCCTAAACGGTTAGAAGTATCATTGTCCTCACTTGTGTCATGGCAGATAGAGTACCACTCTATTTTATAGCTAATAATTTTCGCTCCTATCACGGCGTATATCACTAAATTGCTCGACAAATAAGAAAGTCCCACCTCGGTTTATTCAATTGTCAATGAACAAATCAAGGAGAGACTATTTCATTTTATGTTTTATTATATCTGGACAATCTGGTAACCCTAATAGGTAATCCGTACTAACGTTATAGAGTTTAGAAAGCTGCACAAGGACATCTGCCGTTAGGGCAACCTCTCCTCTCTCAATTTTTGCATAATTTGTATGAGGGAAGGAAAGTAAATTTGCAACAAATTTTTGGGTGAAATCGTGATCTTCTCTCAAATCTCTTATCCGTTAGTACATCTAGCTTTCTCCTAAGAAAAGTATATGTCACTTTCAGAAAAAGCTGGGAAATTGTCATAATATGACAGAAGTTTTTTATCTGTCTATTTTTTACAAAAATCAACACCAATTGAATAACTCATCATAGTAATTACTTCAATGCCATTTCGAATTCATTTTAAACTCTTCAATGCAAATTTTAAGAGTATACAAGTTAGTAAGTCACCTACTCCTACAACTCCAAAAACAAGTAATGTTTTAAAGTTAAAATATGAAAATACAACCGTTCCTAAAGGCATTAACATTAAAGCAAAAAATGCAATTATACTAAATACCCTTCCTAAATATTCCTTTTCAATTGTAGACTGTAAATACGATAACATTTGAACATTAAAAATTGTCATAGCTAATGATGATAATGAAAACAAAAGTAAAGTAATCGACCAGATCTTCACTAAAGGAATCATAATCAGTGGTAAAGATGATATCAAAAGGAATGTACTATATTGGTTTGACGAAAAACTTCTTTTAAAAAAATTATTCGATACAGCCCCAATAATATTCCCAACTGCTTGACCAATTAAAATCATGCCATATAACTTATCCAAATCGTACATTTTATTAATAAACGGTAAATAAAAGTTTATTCCTGATGAAAAGAAGTTAATCATCGAACTTGAAATCAGTAAAAGAAGTAACTCTTTATTGTTATAAATGTAACTAAATCCATACTTTATTGAAAAGGCGTCAGATTTTTGGGGAGAGTTATCAAAAAAATTTAATTCAGTGAAAAAAACTGATAAACACCCAGATAATAAAAAGCTAAGAGAATTAACTAGCATTCCATATTTATATCCTACTAATGCTATCGTGAGCATCCCAATAACTGGAGATAGGATGCTCAAAAATTCCGAAATTGATTTTGAATAAGAATTATATTTAATAATGTTATTTTTACTTAATAAATCTCCTACTATTGCTCTATAAGCAGGAGCATTAAATGCATATAGAATTGCTAAACAAATATTTGTAACTATCAACATATATACATTACTTTCACTATAAAACATAAAAACTATAAAGGTAAGTAAACTAGCTATAAAATCAGTAACAATTAATATTTTTCTCTTATTCTTACTGTCCGCAAATACACCTCCAAAAAGGCTGAATAACAATTGTATAATGATCTCTGAAAATTGATAAATCCTCATGTAGTAATTTGATTTACTCTCCGAAGAAGCTATAACCAATTTATTGGCGTAATCATAAATTGTAGTGCCAAATTCATTTAATTGACTACTGATAATTAATAGAAAAATATTCTTTTTTTCTAATTTGTTGTTTTTTGATTCCATCTAAATATCCCTCCCATGATATTCAAGATAAAAAATTCTCAAATTCTTGTTTGACTAGTTTACAAAACTCTTCCATGAATTCTAGTGAATAGTGTTGTGAGTCGCTAGTAATACTAATTTCAAATGCATTGTCTTTCTTTTCAAGAAGTACCATAAAAATTGATTTTTGATAATTATTATCCGATATCATGTTATTAATTGAATAATTAGTTCTTTTTAAAACTTTCCATGAAGTATCTGCAAAAGAGTCGCCCAAATAATTAAATAATATATCTGGGCAAGCAACCTTTGATAAAGATTTTTTCACCTTGCTATACATGAGACCATTATTTGGAACTGCTAACATTCTTCTTTCAATTTCATCACATTGAGCAACAAGATCTCTTTTTACATCAAAATTTATTGGATATTCTGAAGTAAACCACCCAACTACATCAATAACATTTTCTAAATAGTCTTTAAACATTCGTCCATGCCCTTCTAACATGACTTGAATATTATTTTTTTGAGATATCATTGCAAAACATCGTACAATTAGTGATAAAAGAAAATGCTCAACTTTTAAATTACTTTGAATCACTTTTAAATTATCTTGTGAGAATTCTAGCTTTAAATAGTTTTTTTGTATTTCTTGTGAGAATTCATAATTTTCAAAGTTATTTGATTTATGCGCCAAGGTTACTTGGTTCCAATAATTAAATTCTTCCTCATCTACAGGTAATTTGTTAATACTTTCAATTGCTTTTAATAGTCTAGATCTACTAGTATCACATTCTTGGTTACAAATATAATCATCTAAATCCTGTAAAATAATCCCCCAAGAAACAACATCTACTAACAGATGATGAATACAAATAAAAGCATAGTTAGTATCTGGAGTCTCAACATATTCGACTGCAATTAGATTGTTATCTTCTAAATTAATTTTAGAAATTATTTTTTCTGAGATTACATCAACAATTTGTTGAGATATTTGTTCTTTCAAGATTTGATTTTCAAAATAATACTTTCTGTACCCCGGTAAATTTATCTTAAAGTTGTGTTCCTCAGTAATCGACAGACGTAATGAATCATGTCTATCAATTAAGTAATTAATTCCATTTAAAAGCGTAGCAAGGGAAGTTTTAGAGATATCAACTACAATTGCTTGGCAAAAATGTGATGAATTTGGAAGATCTTTTTTAAGAAAGTCTTGCATGATCGGAGTTCCTAATGTCGTGTAGATGTTACTTTGTTTATTTTCATTATGAACATAATCCTGTAAATTGGTATTTGTAATAAAGTCTTTCAAACTCTTTGTTTTTAATAAATCCCTAACAGATGCAGAATAATTATTCTTCTTCAACTCAGATGTTACTTTCATTGCTCTTAAAGAGTCTCCACCATTATCCACAAAAGAACATTCAAGGTTTAAACTATCTCCTAATTCTTGCTTTAATATTTTGTAACATACTGTGCATAATATCGCTTCCTCTTCTTCAGCTTTTAAATTTGATTTCGCAATATTGCTAATATTTATCAATGCTTTTTTATCAGGTTTACCATTCGATGTTAAAGGAAATGATTCAATATTGATAAACTTATGGGGTATCATATACATAGGGAATGTCTCTGACATTCTTGCTTTTAAAATTTCACCGCGAATTGAATTACTTTGAATAAATGCAACTAATTCTTGTTTCTTATAATCAAAAACTACCACTACATCTCTTACTTCTTTTTGACTTAATAGATAGTTTTGAATTTCACCAAGTTCAATTCTATGCCCATGAAGTTTTATTTGTTCATCTTCTCTTCCGCGGAATATTAGATTACCTGAGCTATCCCAATTACCAATATCACCAGTTTTATAAAAAATATTTTGTAATATTTCGTCAAAAATAAATTTCTCATGTGTTAAATTGTCATTATTCCAATATCCTTGAGAAATACTTTCTCCACTAATAAGTATTTCACCCTCTTCTCCCTCTTCACAATATTTATTTCCATTCTTAATCGCTATATTTATATTACAATTAGGGATTCCAATCGGAACTTGTTTATTTTCAATATACGTTTGAAGTTCAAAGTGAGTTGCAGCTACAGTACATTCTGTTGGGCCATAAGAATTTACTATACGTTTTGTTCCAATATACTTTCTCAAACTTTTTTGATTAATAACCGTACCGCCATTTATTAATATTCTTAGTGGAGATAAATCATACATTGATACAACATGACTCGGGATAGCTGCTATCGTAACATTATTGACTTTAATAATATTATCAACTTTTTCGGGAATTAATCTATCATCTTTATCAATAAGTTGTAATGTAGCACCATTTAGTAAAGCCATAAATATTTCCCAAACCGATCCATCAAATCCTATATTTGCATACTGTAATACTGTATCCGATGGCTTAATACCTAATTCATTAATAAAATATGAATTAAGATTTAATAAATTTCTATGTGTTACCTTTACCCCTTTAGGACTGCCTGTTGTCCCTGAAGTATACATCACATAAGCTAAAGAATTTTCTGAGATTTGTTTTTCCTTAAATTGTTTTTTATCAATTCTTGAGAAAATTTCTTCAAATGAAATCTTTGAACCTTTTACATTAAAATCTCCTAATAGATCTTTTCCCGTAATCATAAGAATTGGATCAACCTCCTCCAATACTTGTTGAATCCTTGCAGTGGGAAATTCTTCATTAATGGGAACGTAGCAACCTCCTGCCTTTAGAACTGAAACAATTGCTAAAATTTGATTTACTGACCTTGACAGATGAATAACAACATTTTTATCAAAAACATCGTATTTCTGTAATAATAAATTAGCAATATTTGATGAAAGATTGTCTAGTTCAGAATATGTTAATTCTACATCATTATGGCGAACCGCTATCTTCTGAGGATAATTCCTAACAGTATCACTAAATCTTTTAATGACATTCGGATAGCCAATTTCTATTTTCTTTCCTTGATGTAAATATTTTTGTTTTATGTATTCTCTAAAATTAATAAATGATTGAAATTCATTTAGATCCATCACAAAATTTTCTGCTTCATTAAGCGTAGAAATAAACATTTTAAAGAAACATTCAATAAAATATTCATTGTATCTATTTACGTTATAATCTAACTCTATCTCAAATTTATTATCAATACTATTGACAATAAGGTTAATATCAAATTTACTAATATCATTATCAACCTGTAATGCCTTGGCTATCGTACCATTTAGATTGAGGTCATCTAAAACCATGTCATTAAAAACAAAAAAGTAGGTATACGGATTTAAATTTTTTATTTTATGATTTTGAAGTTTTTTATTCAATAATTCAAATGTTCCCTTTGTTGATTTATCCAAAAATGTTTTAGATAAATCAGAAACATTTTGCAACACATCACCAAACGTTTCGCTTTTTGATACTTTTACTCCAAAAGGAATAGAATCACTAAACATTCCTAAGGTATTATCTAATTCTAAAAATCTTCTTTGATTAATAGGGGTTCCAAAAATAACTTGACTATTATTTTCTATTTGTCTCAAAGAACATGCATAGCAAGAAGCAAAATATGAAAATAGTGTCACATTTTTTGAAGAAAGAATCTCTCTTAGTTTAGGAGATAACTCGATAGTTTGCTTTATACGACGTACTTTTTTATCATCATTTCCACTGTCTAAATTTGCTAGATTATCTAAATTAAGCGATGAAAAATACTCATACCAATAGTCATCGATTTTTTCATTAATTCTATTCTCTGAAAAATCAATATATTGATATTGTTCTTCATCATTTTCATTTACAGATTCTAAACCATTATTATAGCTTTGAGTAATTTCATTAATTAATATTTGATTACTAATTTGATCAGTTACAATGTGATGTAGATCAACAATAAACAGCCATCTATCTTTACCCAATTTATAAATTGCTGAACGAATGACTTCGCCTTGACTCAAATTAAATGGCCTAACAAAGTTATTAATTACTTCTTCGATACTAAAATTATATCCAACTAAGCTTTTTACTTCTACATCCATTTCTTTTATTACGCCTGGAATTTGAATGTATTCTCCATCTAGTAATTCAAATACTGTTCCTAATATTGAATGTTTATGTACAAGATTATTTAAAATTTTTACTAATTTGTTACAATCTAGGCTCCCATCAATAGTGTACGCCATTGTAACGTTATATGCTGTATCTTCTTGAATTGTCTGAGTTATAAACATTCTCTTTTGCATGTCTGTCATCGCATATTTTGCTTTTTTAGGTGCATGGTTCAAAGTTTTTAAAGTAGAAGTTTTTGTATCAATTTTTAATCTTTCCCCTATTTTTTTCGATACATCCTTCACAGTATCACCGTCGAAAATTTCTGAAATTGTTACTTCTACCCCAAACTCCTCCTCAATTAGTTGTAAAAGTCTCATAATTAAAATTGAATTACCACCACTAGCAAAAAAAGAACTGCTTGAATTAATTGAATTTTTATCTCTTGATAATAAGAAGGCAAAAATATTAATAACTTTTTCTTCTACTGAGTTTCTTTCTTCCAACTGAGAAGTTTTTTCAGTTATTTCTATCAAATTTTTATTATTAACAATTAAATTTCTATCTATTTTACCTGATGCTAATCTAGGGAATGATTTAATAAAATAATAAGTTGATGGTCTCATGTATAGCGGTAAAGTATTGATAAAAAAGCTATCAATTTCCTTTTTAGTTATCTCTATACTGTCTCCTTCAAATACAACAGAAATCTTTTTATTTTCATCATCACCCGTAGCAAAAGCTATTACATTAGAAATTGATTCAAGATTTAACGCAGCATTCTCGATTTCCTCTAATTCAACACGGATTCCAAGAATTTGTACCTGATTGTCTCTTCTACCATTAACTACTAACTTTCTATCAAAGTTAATCTTTCCAACATCCCCAGTATCAAAATACTTCTCGTTGTTAATATTAACAAATTTTTTATGATTTTCACCGATCTCATTATCATAGCCAGTAAAAATACTCTCTCCTTTTACAATAATACGACCAACAGTTTCTAAAGGGACTGGATTATTATTATCATCTACAATCAAAATATCCGTATTTGTGAATGGTTCCCCCTCTACGACATCATCTTTACATTTTATTTCACTCCCCGCAATATAAACAGCTGTCTCAGAAGAACCATATAAATTAATTAATTTAATACCTAATTGACCAATTGTTTTGTAAAAAACAGAGACCTTTTGCTTACTTAATTTTTCTCCAGCACACATAATCACTAAATTTAAGTGCTTACCAATCCCTTTTATTTTTCTATATAATACATTTGAAAAATTATCAATAAAAGATGGTACAAAATTTATGTAAAATATATCATAGTCAATGATAGCCTGAGTAATTAATTCAATATCTTTTTCTTCTCCGTCATTTAATATTACTAATGGAGATAGATGGAGTAAGAATCCAAAAACCTCTGTTAATGATACTCCAAAACAAAGTGGAGTTTTATGTAAAATGCGACCATCATCCAAAATATAGTGATTAAGATTTAACATTAAGTTTTTCACACTACGATAACTATTTGGAACTAACTTGGGAACTCCTGTTGAACCCGAAGTACATATTATATAACATATATCATCATCTTTACCAACTTGTTTATCTTCGATTAATTTTTCATTATCTAAAGAAAAAGAATTTATTTCATCGATAATTTGCTGGATCCTGACTCTTCCCTCACTTTCTACTTCTGAAAATGTAATTTTGGGTTTTAAAATTTTTAGTAAGTTATCTACCTTTGCATTCGGATATTCTTTTGAAATTGGGACATAAATTCCCCCTGCTAGCAATACAGAATATATTAAAATTAATGAATCAATACTTCTCCCTACTAAAAAAGCTACTTTATCTCTGTGAGAAACATTATACTTCTCTCTTAATAAAAATGCACCTATTGTTGAAAGTTGATATAGTTTTCCAATAGTGATTTTTTTATCTTTCTCAATTAAAACCACCTTATCAGGATGCTTTTTTGCTTGACTCTTAAATAAATCTAAAATACTTTTTACATTATCTAGTTCTACTCTACTTCCATGTAGTTCAACAATACCATTATTTGATATCATTTTTTATATCCTCCAAAATTTCTGTCTCTTTATTAAACTTGGCAATTTTACATACTTTATTAAAAATATTCACAATAGTTTCAGTCGCTGCCTTATCATAAAAGGATTCTAAGAATTCAAATTGAAACGTAAACTCATCTTGTTCCTCATACACAGTTAACGAAGCTCCAAATTTAGGAGTTAAATCATGAAGAGGAATCATATTTAATAACAATTCTTTTTTCTTAATTCTTTTGAAACTATCTTCTTTTGCATGATATGAATAAAAAATATTAAATAATGGATTACCTTTTGCAGTAGGTATAACATGTCCCAGTTCAACAATTTTATTGAATGGATATAACTGATGTTCCATACAACTTAAAAGATGTTCATTCTCTCTGTTTATAACATCCAGTAAACTAATATTTTTTTGTTCAAAATCATAAATTATAGGAAGTGTATTCGTAAATAACCCAATAATTGAATCAGTCTCTGGTATAGCCCTACCACTAACCGGAATTCCTATAGTTATTTGATCACAATTATGATAAATACTCATACTGATGGCAAATAACGTTTGAAAATAAGATGCCGATGTTAAATTTGGTACTGGTGTATAAATTTCATTTCTTCTAACTTTAATATTTTTTTCAAAATAGCTATTATCTTCTGTTATAACTTTTTTTATCACCTTTACTGCTTGTTCAATTTTCAACATCTCATTTTGCCAAAATATTTCTGATGGTGAAAAATCTAATTTATCAATATATGTACTATAATCCAAATAAGTTAAATTACTTCTTACAATTTTCTCTCCTAGTAAACCGGCAATAAATTCATTCCAAAAAATCTTCATTGATTGTTCATCTGATACTATATGGTGTGAATCTAAAAATATAAATTGTTCTCCCCTAAAATTAAAAATTCGCATCCTGATCGTATTACCTAATTTTAGATTAAATGGTTGGATCAAATTTTTAGAAAATTCAATTGGTGATTGAATAATTTCCCCTAAGTCTTTAAAATCTACATCGTAATCATTGACAACCTCTTGAAAGAATCCTTCTCTTTTTATTTTAAATGCAGTTCTGTACTCAACATGATTATTAATAATAGATTCAAATACTTTTCGAATTTTATCCGAACATATAGGAGTAGAGTTAGAATATAAAAATGGAACATTATAAGTTAGTCCTCCCATACTCTCACTTAAATAAAGCATCCTCACTTGTGCATTTGTCATAGGAGCAATAGATAGCTCCTGATGTGTTAGATGTTTAAAATCACTCTTAGTTGCATATTCAATCATTTGAGAAATTTCTTCAACTCGAGGGTTTTTAAAAATTGAACTTATTTTTAACAGCTTTCCTGTACACTTTTCAATTTCCCTTATCATTTTTAAAACTAAAATGGATTGTGCCCCCATATCAAAAATATTGTCGCTCATTGAAATATTATTGGCAGGTATGTTCAAGACATCTGATATAATTTCAACTACTGCTTTATCAGTTTCAGATACAGGTGGAGACATAAGAGTATTAGAAACAATTTTTGCATTTGGTAATTTAGAAATATCTAATTTTCCAGTTGTCTTTATAGGAAATTCATCGATTTGTGCGTACCTTCTAGGAACCATATAATTTGGAAGTCTTTTTTCAAGAGATTTCATTATGGCATATAAATCCAGATTATTATTTGAAATCATATAAGCAGCTAATGATGCATTTTTTTCATCCCAAATAACTTTAGACTTAGTAATTCCAGGCAAGGTAAGTAATATTTGTTCTATCTCAGATAATTCAATTCTATGTCCATTAAGTTTTACTTGCTTATCAGACCTACCTATGAATTCAATATTTCCATCAGAATTCCAACGACATAAGTCTCCAGTTTTGTAATATCGCTTACCATTCAGTTCGATAAATACTTTTGCAGAAAGATCAGGCCTATTTACATAACCTTTTGCAATTCCTTTTCCAGATACTATCAACTCCCCAATAATCCCTATACCTGTATCTTTTAACTTTTGATCAACTATCCTTACTTCATAGCCTTCAAGAGGTCTACCGATAGGAATACGTTTTTTCAAATTTGTTTGTGTGTCTAGTTGATAATATACACAACCAACAGTAGCTTCAGTCGGTCCATAGCCATTAATAATTACTACTTTATTATTCCTATTTGTTATTCTCTTATACAAACCAACATTAAATTTTTCCCCTCCCATCATTATCATAGAAGTAACATCAAAGATTTTCTCATCTAGTAGCTCTAATCTACTTGGTGTTGAAAATATTCCAATATTTCTAAATTTATGAAAATCTGGTGTTTCCCTTGTGTCCTTTGAAATAATTACAGGAATACCTTTAATTAATGGCAGATAAATTTCCTGAACAGTTATATCAAAAATAAAGTCGTTTAAAAAAAGTACATTATCACATACTTTATTAAGTAAACATAAAATACGATTATCTTGATAAAAATTTCTTAAATTTTTTCGAGAAATTTCAACTCCTTTTGGAACACCAGTAGTACCAGAAGTATATATAATATACGCTGAAGTTTCTTCATCTATTTTTAAAGGAGCGTATTCATATTCTTTATTAAAATCAATATTATTTTTATTTACTATAGCTGTTTCAAATAAGTGTGTGGCTTCACTTGTATCACTAATAATGATAGATAAATCAGAATCTTTTTCAATAAAAGAAAGCCTTTCTTCAGGATCTTCTTTAGAAAGTGGAACATAACAACCGCCTGAATAAAGTATTGCTAACATAGATATAATAATATCCGGCCCTCTATCTAAAAAAATACCTATCCTATCTCCCGCTTTGACCCCATAGTTATCAATCAAATTTTTAGCTAAGATTGTAATTCTATGAACTAGATCTCCATAAGTTATAGTCTCATTAAAAAAATATAAGCAAGCTTTATTAGGATTTTTTAGTGCAATTTTATTAATTTCTTCTAAAATATCTTTGTTGACAGTCCATTCAGGAGTAGTGGAATATTGATTAATTAAATTCTTTTCTTCATTGTTAACTAATACTAAGTCAGTAATATCAGAGTCAGTTTTTTCCATAGCTTCCTTAAGAAGATATAAATAGTGCTTCATTACATATTTAACAAATCCGGCGGAATAGCTTGAAGTGTCATATTCAATTTTTATTTTACCTGACTGTTCTCCTGGTTCAGAAAATAATAAAGAAAACTTAAATTTTGATTTACCATTTGAAATTGAAGAAAATATTAGTGTATCATTGCTAGTTCCAATTTTTATATCACTAGGCTGACTAGCGAATACAAAATCAATTGTCTGATTTGGAATAAATGTTGGGTGAGCAATTGATTCATAAAAATCTTTCTTAACTCTGTTGACAACTTCATAAAATTTACAATTTTTAATATCGACTGATATGAACAATGTCTTCACAAACACATCAATCTGATCTTGATTCTCTTCAGTCTCTCTTCCTGAAATTGGAAAAGAAAATGATATTTTATTACTTCCAGTATATTTATATAAGAGGACAGCATAGACAGACATTAAAATGATGTAAGGAGTTGTCTTCATTTGTACTGAATATTCCACAAGACTAGCCCATAATTCTTTAGAAAACTCTTCTGAATAAGTAACATCACTGATGTTTGAATTTTCTGATACAATATAATTTCCATCAATATTTACAGGGCATAATTTTGACTGTTTTTCTTCCCAATACTCAAAATCTTTATTATTACTTTCGATTTTAAAATTGGGTAAAAATAATGATGGTTTAATATCAGAACTTTCAAGATAGTATTCATTGTCTAATATCTTAGAAAAAATACTAAAGAAATTTTTCACTGCAATTCCATCAAAAAAAGCATGGTGAAAATCAAACAAGAATCGTGTAGATTCACTTGATGATTTGATTATAAAAATTCTAAAGGCTTCTCCATTACTGATATCAAACGGTTGAATTAAATCTTTTATAGAATTGATACTCTGTTCTTCTATTTCAATGACTTTATTATTATGAATATCCCTTTTTTCTCTACGAAAATCATTTTTATCAAAAACTAAATTCATTTTCAAAACTTTAAAATGATCACAAATAGAATCTACAACTTTGCGAACTTGTTCTGTAGAAATACCTCTTTGATAATTACAAATATATGGTAAATTATATCTCGTATCATTATATTTTTGATTAGCGAGGTATATTCTTTTTTGAGTTTCAGGCATCTCACTGATAGATAACTCTTTATCCGATAAATTATTTTTAAAATTAGAAATTTTCTGACTAACCATATCGCATAAATCAGAGACTCTTAAATTATAAAATATATCACTAATAGTACAATCTATTCCAAAAACCTTATTTATACGTCCTACCAACCTGATTGAATGGAGTGATGTCAATCCCTTTGATAATAGGTTATCTGTCATTTTTAAATCAACAACATTTAAAACTTCTTTTACAATTTCTATAATACTATAATTATCGTCTCCAATTTTTGCAGAACTTCTAAATGATATTTGAGGTAACTTATCTCTATCTACTTTCCCATTGATATTAGTTGGTATTTGACTAATTCTTATACAATAGTTTGGAAGCATGTAAGACATTAACTTACCAGTTAATTTTGAATCAATATAATTCTTATCTAAATTTTTTTCAGACACATAATAAACAGTTAAATAGTCAAATCCATCAATATTTTGTAATTTAGCAACTGCATTTACTACCTCTGGAATTTGGTTAAATTGATATTCAACCTCTTCAAGTTCTATTCTGTAACCATTTAATTTGACCTGATTATCGATCCTACCGATAATTCTTATTTCTCCATCTGATGATATCAAGCCACAATCCCCTGTATGGTATCCTTTTCGATCTTTCAAAAATGCATCTGACTCTAGATTTTGATAACCTAGTCCTACTCCCCTACCATATACTACAATTTCACCAACTGTACCAGCTAAACAGTTTTTATTATCTCTTTCTATTGAAATTTGATAATTTGAATAAGGTTTTCCGATAGATATAGTTTTCAAATTTGAAATTTTGTCCGTATATTTAATTCTCTTAAAACTTGAATAAATTGTACATTCTGTTGGTCCATAGCCATTAATAATATCTGCCTTTGTATATTTTCTTATCTCTTTAACTAACTTACTTGATAATTTTTCTCCAGCAAGAATTATTAAACTGACACTATTCAGATATTCTTTCTTTTCAACAGTATCAAATACATATTGAAATTTTGATGGTGTAGTTTGTAAAATATCTGTTTTAATAATTGATTCTATAATATTATTTTCGTCTGGTATCACTACAGTACCTAAATTAGTTAAAGGAACATGAATTTCATTTTGAAAAATATCAAATGAAGTTGATGTTAACGAAAGCATCGTACGGTTTTTTATATCATTTTCCCTTACAATTGTATTTTCATTATTTAGAAGTGTAAAATTGGCTAAGTTATCAAAACTAATTTTCACCCCCTTAGGATTCCCAGTCGACCCAGAAGTATAAATATATGTACAAATGCTATTTGGATCTACTTTTACATTTTTATATGTCTTGTCTATTAAATTTTTTGATTCAAGAATCTTAGTAATATCCATCATAGATAACACACATAATGGATTCAAATCACTTAGAATTTTTTTTGACCTATCATTAGGAACAGAAGGATCCAATATAAAGCACGCTGCTCCTATTAGCCAACATCCATACATAGCAATGATTAAATCAATCGATTTTTTCATGCCCAATACTATGACTTTATTTTCTAATTTTTCTCCATATTTCCATTGAATGTAGGTAGCGATTTTTTGAGATTTCTTTAACAATTCAGCATATGTTACTTTATTTTCCTTCTCCACTACTGCAATTTTCTCAGGATATTTATTAGCTAGAATTTGGAATCTATCGACTGGCAACATAATTGATTTATTATTTATAACATCTTGTTGATTCTCTTTAAAGAAGAAAGAATCAGTAATTTCACCTTCTTCTGAATTTAGTAGTATGTCTAGACATTCTTCATATAATTTAATTAAATGATTAACAAAATTACTAGAAAACTCGTTAGTACTGTAATTTAGTGTAATATCAATACTATCTTTATAAGTACTAATAACAAAGTGTAGAGGAAATTCATTTTCCTCTCTTTCATATTTTTGTTCTAAAAAATAACCTGTAGTTTTCTCAGAATAATTATTATTAACTACTAAAGAACCAAAATTATTAGTAGGAGAAACTTTTACAATGTCTGAAAATGAACAAAACTGATGAATATTATCATTTAAGCTTTCACTATTAAAAGTAACTACTGATTCTTTTATTTTACTTTCATAGTTAACATTGAAAATTACAGGAACAATATTAACAAAGTTTCCTATTTCATTATCTACACTATCTAGTCCCCAACTTCTTCCTGATGTCGCTCTTGCAAATAAGATATTCTTTGATAATGAAAGTCTAGACTGAGTAATTCCCCAAAGATATTCTAAAATATTATTAAGTGTTACATTCCAAGAACTTGACAATTGCTTCAATTTATCAAACTGAGTTCCTTTAAGATTTATGCTTTGATGTAACCATTCACTTCTTTCCGATTTTTCTGAAAACACATCAGATAAATGATAGTCACTTTCAATTTTACTAACCTTTTCATTCCAATAATCTTGGTTTTCTTTTTTGACACTATTATAAAAATCTGAATAGGCACTAAAAATATTATCAGCCAACTTAATATTTAATATTTCGTTACTATATAATTTCATAAATGATAATATTAAATTATCAAAACTTTTTCCATCAACTAATAAATGGTTAGTTGTTAAACATAAATAATAATCTGCATTATTCTTTATAATATCCATTCGAACAGCCGATTCTGTTTGAATATCAAATTTTTTTAAATGTCTTTGCTTACAAGTTTTCTTTAATTCTTCAGAATTACCGACTGTAAAAAAATTTATTTTATTTTTAATACTCTTTAATGTCACAGCAACAGGCTGTTTTACATCTTTATAGATAATTACTGTTCTCAGAGCACTGTACATATGTGTTAGCTTATCTAAGATACTTTGACATTTTTCGGTATCTAAAGGAATTTTTGATTTATATAGTCTTTGAACAGAATATTTAGGATGGTATTCATTACTTAAAATTTGAAACAGTATTCCTTCTTGAGCAGCAGTTAATTTATTAATTCTTTCAACATTATTTTTTTCCATATTTTTCCCCTACAGCTTTTAATTAAATTTATCTAGAATATTAGAAAAATCATCAAAATCAATACCTTCATCAACTTCAATTTTCACTTCATTAACTTCAGTATTTTCTAATTTTAGTGTTTCAGAAATAATTTCATCGACAATTTTCTTTAAAACTTTTTGTGAATAAAATCTTTGTTGAGCTTCAATAGAAATGGTAACATCTCCATTTAAAATCATTACATCAATTTTCATTGGATGCATATTAATAAAGTTAATTTCATTTTTTTCATATTTGAAGAAATCTTTTACATATTGAATATTATTGTCTTCTGTTATTTCTCCAAAAAAATTAAATAGAAAATGTGGCATGATAAAATTCAAGTTGTCAAATGAAAGCCCATAACCGATTCCATCGTTCGGTATTGATTTAATTTGCTGATGTATTTTAAATAACCCCTCTTCTGTGGTACTTTCTTTAGTTAATATTAAAGGGTAAAAGCTAGTAAACCAACCAACGGTGTTTTCTATCCTTAATTTCCCTGAAAAATCATGTCTTCCATGACTCTCAACTAATAATGGAACTTTTTCAATGTTTTTAATTTTTTGTAAAGCTTTCTTTAAAAGGAGTAAAATCAGATCTAAAATAGTATATTGGCTACCATCGATTATTTTCTTCAATGAAGAGATTGAAGAAATTTTTTGTGTTATATTTACAACAGGTTCGGCTACTTCGGTGATAGTAAGTTGGTTCAAATTTTTATTCAATTCAAAAAATTCCTCATTTAAATCTTTCCAATACTTAAATTCTGAAGAATTTACAAAATCTTTTTTATATGATTCTAAAAAGTAACTCCAAGATCTAAAAGAAGTCCCAACAGTTTTATGATCTTCATAATCAGAATTAATCAAAATATTTTTTCCTAATTGATCAAAATCATCAAAAATATTTTTCCAAGAAATTTCATCAATAATTAAATGATGTGCAATAAATAGAAGTAAACATTTATTAGACATTTCAAATACGACTACTTTAAATAATTGTTCATTGCTATGAAATTCTAACTTTCCATCAGTTAACAGTTTATCTAGCTCTTTCTTCCAATCCAACTCTTGATCTGACCTACGATCTATAATTTCTAAATTTGAGAAAGGGCTATTTTCAATAGTTAGAGTGCCATTCTTTAAAAAGATTGCTGTTAGCTCAGGATGAATTCTTGCTAAATTAAATAGTACCTTTTTGATTTGACCAACATTTAAATTTTCTTCAGTTTTTGACCGAATCTGATTAAAATGTCCTGGATGTTGCATTTGATATTTTTTAAATAATTTTATAATAGGAGTATCAATGACACTACCATATGGTGTAATATCATCTTCAAATTCTGAAGTATCTTCAACAATATTTTGACAAAGGTCAATAATTTTATTACTTGTCAATATTTGTTTTATTGTACAGTTAAATCCATTTTTTCGTAAAATTGATACAGCACGTATTGCCTTCATAGAGTCACCACCTAAAGAAATATAATTTTTATTCAAATCAATATCTTGTTTCCCTAGAGACAACGCTAAAGAATTATAAATAGCCTTTTGCTTTTCATCTAGTTTATCAGTGTAATTTTGTAAATATTTTAATTTACTATTCGATAACTCAAGCAATTTCTTCTTATCAAGTTTTCCATTTAATGTTATAGGAAACTTATCTAACTGATAGTACTCATGGGGCACCATATACTTAGGGAGCTTTGTTTGCAAATAATTTCTTATAGATTCTTCTTCTATTTTTTCTTTTGAAATAAAATATACTTTTAATGTGTTTACCACTTCTTTAGTATAAATAATTCTAACATCATCAATACTGTCGAATTTTTTTAAATGAAATAGGATTTCATTTAAATCAACTCTATAACCATTAATCTTTATTTGATCATCCTTTCTTCCTACATAATATATTAATCCATTTTTAACATATCCAAAATCCCCTGTTCTATAAGCTCTCCCTGTTCCGAACGGGTTATTTAAAAAGGCTTCAGCATTTTTGGCTGGGTTATTCAAATAACCTTTAGCTAAACCTACTCCTAAAATAAATATTTCTCCCTTTTTACCTTCATCACAAATCTTTAAAGTTTTGGGATCAGCTATTACTACTTGCATATTTTTAATCGGTACGCCAATTGGTATTTGAGATTCTTCACCAGATACTTTATAGTGAGTAACGTCTATACTAGCTTCAGTTGGTCCATACAGATTTACTAAGGTTCCCTTACTTAATTTGTAAAATCTAGAGGAATATTCTGGAAGCAATGGTTCACCACTTGAAAAAATCCATTTTAAATTAGATGAATCTTCAATACTATTATCTTCCAAATAATTCAAATATTCTGATAACATAGTTGGTACAAAATGGGTAACTGTAATTTTTTCCTCAATAATTTTTCGATAAATTTTTTCAGGATTTCCTTGTTCGCCATCTTCTAATAATACACATGATGCACCAGTAAAGAACCACCAGAAAAGTTCCCATACTGACACATCAAAAATATAATTTGTCTTTTGAAGTATCCTATCATTATTATTAATTGGATATTCTTCTTGCATCCATGAAATCCTGTTTATACAGCCTAAATTCGTATTCACAACTCCCTTAGGTACACCAGTAGTACCTGAAGTATATATACAGTAAAGAGGATCATCACCGTTTATAAGAGGAATACTAACTTTTGAATTTAATTCTCTTTTAAAAAAATCATCATTAGCAACTAGCGTAAAAATTGTATTGTTTAAATTAATGTCTCCATCTACAATTACTATTTTAGAATCTGTATCTTTTAATATATAATCTGTTCTTTCTTCTGGAAATTCTCGTGAAATTGGAACATACACAGCACCTACTTTAAGAATTCCTAAAATCGCAAATAACATTTTTTCTGATCTATGCATAATAACAGAAATAAAATCGCCTTTTACTACATTATTTCGTAAAAGTTCATCAGCTACTTTATCAGAATTTTTATCAATCTCATCATAACTATAATTAGAAAAATCCGTAACTAATCCTACATTGTTTGGAGATTCCATAACTTGCTTTTTAAAAATTTCAATAATACTATTTGCTCTTTTCATTTTAAAGTCTCCTCTATAAATTCTGTTATGCTATCAACAATTGGTTTAACATTGTCAAAAATAAAAAAATGATTTCCCTGAAAATTATGAATTTTAAAATTTGAATTCGTAAGCTTTTCCCAGAAACTTACTTTTTCTTCAGAAAAATTCTTATCTTCATTGCCACTAAAAGCAAGAATAGGAATGTTTATTAATTCAGAACTTGCTCTAATACTATCAAATATTTGATAGTCATTTTTAATAATTTCCCCAAAAAATTCCACAGCTTCTGGATTATTTAAAATTTCTAGAGGAATTCCTCCTAGTTTCATTATATTCTCAATAAAGTTCTTGTTAGAATAGTATTTTGAGGATCCCCTACTTTCTTTCATATCAGGTGGGTACATTCCAGAAACTATCATTCCTTGTACTCTATTTTTTGATTTATTAAAATCTTTAACAACTTCATATGTAATTAATGCACCTAAACTATGTCCAAAAATAAATAAAGTATCATTGTCACTAATATTTGATTGTATGTAATTTACACAATCTTCTCTCACTTTATCAATGTTATCCATTAATTCTTCAGTAACTCGTTTACCATGCCCAGGATAATCATAAAGAATACAATCAATATTATTATTTTTCAGTCGCTTAGAAATATCAGCATATCCCCACGAATTTCCTCCCGCATAAGGTATCATAACTAACTTAATCACATAAGCCTCCTCATTTTTCTTTGTAAATTAAAGCAATTTTTCAAACTCTTTATCTTCGTAAATAAATAATTGACAGCTAGGATTTCCACTTAAAATATTAGCTGAAATCCAATATTCCTGAATATTGACACTTATAGAATTTAAATTTAACTTAGATGTATTAACGTTAAATAAATCATCAATTAAACCAGTTCCTTTCATCTTCAAATAAGACTCCTTCAATGTCCAAATTCTTGTTGCTTCACTTTTAGCATTACAACTTTCTGAACATACTTTTTCCATTTCTTCTGTACTTAAAAACATATCTTTTATAGATAGGTCCATATTTTTAACAGTCTCTACATCAATACCAACTTTTGAATTTGATACAGCAACAACCACACATCCATTCGTATGGGAAATATTAAAATATAACTTTCTCAATCCCTGTTTTATTTTAAAGTACGGTTTTCCATAATGTGTATAAGAAAATTCTGGAATTTTCTTAATATTCAGACTATTTTTTATAATATGCTCTAGAAGTCTATAACCTATAATCGAATTAATGCAATCATTATAAGCATATTTCAGCGCTTCTTTCTGTCTATCATATGGAAGTGAATATAAAGCTTTTTCTACATTTTTGGTATTATAGTCAATATTTTTAACTACACCTAAAATAAATACACTAGCATCCAATGGTATCATAAACCTCATAATCTCCCTATCATCTAAATGTTGATTTTTATTTTCAAACATTTTACATCTTTTTTTCAATCTTTGCAAGCTTTTTCTAGTATGAAGCACCCATGTTTCTCTGATTACCCCTATTTTTTAAAAAGATAAATTGCAAGAATAAGTGCAACATTTTTACCACTTATTTGAAAGTACCTCGAAGGGTGTTCTGTAACCTAAACATTTGCGTGGTAGATGGTTGATATGAAACAGTGCTGAGAACAAGTCTTCATCACTAAAGCTTGTTAAATCAGCCTTCTTAGGGGAATATTCTCTGAGTAAACCATTGGAGGTTTCGTTATTTCCCCTTTGCCAAGAAGCATAGGTATCCTCAAAGTAAAAATCAATACCAAGATCTTCTATCAAAGGGTAACAAGAGAATTCCTTTCCATTACAGAAATTTCATCACTACTATGGTTTCGGCTGAGAGCCTGCCCCAGCCATTGTTATTCAACGAAGAATAAGTTGATAACAACAATAGGCGAGGGTACTTCTTATGATTAGTTGTTACTACGTCTTATTTACTCCCATGAGACCTCACGGGATAAGTCGTACAAAGAAAAAAAGCAACGATTTTACGCTGCTTTTTACATCATGGATATTGATTAGCTATCAAAAAAATAAAATGGTTCACCTATTTAGTTTACTAAATCAATCTTCAAAGTAATCCTCTAGAAGCAAGTTATTATTTAGAATGCATAACTTTTTAAAATGTAATCTTTCTTGAAAATATGTGTCATGACAAACCAATAGTATCGAACCTGGATAACTTAATAAGAATTTTTCTAGTGCATTAAGTGAGGTAATATCAAGAAAGTTTGTTGGTTCATCTAAAATAAGAAAATTTGAATCGCTCAGAAGGACTGATGCAAGTTGGCCTTTAACTTGCTCACCCCCAGAGAGCTTGCCAAACGGAACAAATATTTTATCAAATTTTAAATCTAGCATTGCAAGAAAGTTTATAATTAATTGTTTATTATGACTACTTGTTTCATATATATTATCAAAGAGTGTTTTATCTTGGTCTAGTGTATTTAATTCTTGACTAAAATACCCAATTTTTAAACCTTTTGAAAAATATCCATCTATTTCTTGATTTACTATACTTTTTAATAATGTAGTCTTTCCAGATTTATTTCTCCACCTGCTCCAGTTTGATAGTTGAAGTCAGGTTCATCTTGGCAAAGAGATTGAAAAGAAAAATGATAAATAAGAGTAAACGATAAGATAAAACCATTGAGCAGTTGAATTTATCCAACAAATCAATAAAAAAACTAGTAAGGAAATAAGTGAATAAATATAAGGAGATATTTGCTCAAAATGATGATTTTTTTGTATCGTATGTGATAACTAAATCTACGACTGATGCAATAAAAATTATCATAATTCCAAATATGTTTTATAAAAGATACACATTTTATATAATGGTTGTCTGGGTTCCTATTTTTGAAAACATATCCCTTCTTCTTTTGAAATTTTCTTACTCAAACGATTGATAAACTTATTCACTTTAAATACGATATTTTCATATCTATTGCTCTCTAATTCTATCTGGATACCTAACTCATTCAATTCCTTCTCAACAACATCAATGCCAATTTTATCAGTTATATTCAATTTTGAAAGATTCAATTTCATTTTTTGCTTATTTTCAACTGAAGCCAGTAAATATTCTGCTACTTGATTTAAGGTTGTCACTCGTTCTTGCAAAGCATTGATTCTCAATTCTGAAGCTGCCAATTCATGAATTAAATCATCTTTAATTGTAATATAAGAGTGCTTATCCATATCCAGCTCAAGTAAAGTATACACTTCCTCAATCTTCTCTTTAATCATATCGACTGTCGTTTTTCTGCGGAATGGAATCGTTTGATTTTCAGAGCTGAACTGTCTAATCAAGGTTCGACCTTTCATGTAGCGATTCTTCTCAGGATCGTCTTTATGATAGACATAGTAGGAGCTAGTTTCTCTAATAAAAACTTTCACCTTCTCCTCTTCAATATCGAGCTGCATATTCGGCACAAAGATAAGCCCCTCCTGACGAATACCAAACTTGACCTTGATGTAAATACCATCATCTACTACTTTTTCAATTTGATTGAGTGACAACTCTACCTCAAACTCATGAACGGCATCTCTGTTGCTCTTGAACTCTTGATAGGATTCCCAGAACTTCTCATCTCTTGGGAGTTCTTTTTCTTTGGAAAATTTTTCTTCTTGATAAAATTGAACCAAATCCTCAATTTCTGGATTTTGCCAATCTTTTCTACTCTCAAAATAATCTTGGAAAAATTCTACACCATAAAGATTTTTCTGGTCTAGTTCTGTCTCTTTCACCTCCACTCCTGCCAACTGGAAATACACATGCTTTTGTTTGGGAATGATAGTTAGATCAAAAAGTTTCGCAGTTTCAATCAAGTCATCTATATTCTCAGCCTTTGATAAGAGAAATTCCATGAGTTCTTCCATTTCCCTTTTGGCAAAGTAATTCTTAAAAAATTCTTCTGTATAAGGTTGCTTGCGATTGAGTTTATTGCCACGCACCACCTGTTTCATGGATGAGTCCGTCATAAAAAAGGTCGCATGCTTGTGGCTAAAATCCATTTCTACATGTAGTAGTGGAGCATTCTTTTTGAAATCCTCAAAGTCTCTAGAATGTTCCATCAAAAAATAGAGTCGCTGCTTGAGTTCATACTTGTGATTGGTCTTGCGATAAACTTCATACTGCTGGTGAGAATAGCGATTCTCTATAATTTTCGCCCCTGCAATTTTAGAAAATCTATCTGAAATCATTCGAAGATTTCGCTCCACTTTATAATCCCACTTAAGTTTTTTGTCAGAATTGCTGTCAACCGAGTTTATAATGATGTGATTATGCAGATGGTCTTTATCAACGTGGGTCGCAACGATAAAGCGAAACTTTCCACTAGTCAATTCTTTCATGGTCTCATAACCAATCTGATTGATTTGTTCAGGAGTGAGATTGTCCTCTGGCGAAAAGGACTGAATAATATGGTGAGCATGGATTTGTCGTTGTTTCTCCTCCAGCCTATCGTGTCGAAAATCGTAAAGCGTGTCATTGTTGATAAAATTTTCATGATACATCTGCACCATTTCCTCATAGCTAGGAAAGTCCAGAAAATTCCTCATATCATAATCCGACACTAAGGTAAGATTTTTTGTTTTATCAGGATTGAGAATATACTTGATGAGCTTTCTGCGATAACTCTTTCCATGAATGGCAAAATGCTTAGTGATGACCATGGAACTCCCTCAGCTTTTGAGCTTGTATTGTAAATTCTTTCTCAACTTCTTTTATCAATTCAGCGATTCCCTTTTTCAACTCTTGCAATTCTTCGCTAGAAATCAACTGAGATTGGTTCACACTTCGAGCAATCTGATTGATGTTATTGCCAATCCTCTTCAACTCAAACACTAAGTCTTGGTAGCCATTTGTATCAATGGTGATGAAATTCATTCCAGGGTCAAGTAGGGTGCGTCTCGCATATTCAGAAAAAGATTGGCAGCTACTTTGGTCGATATTTCTATTTAGTTGGTTCAACTCAATATCAGACAAAAACACTTTCTTGAGATTGATTCGGTAACGATGTTCCATGTGTCTACCTCATATATTTGTCTTGGAAGTCTTGACTGAGAGGAATGGAGTTGCCAACTTCTTTAATCAATTCCTGTACGCAGGTTAAGAGAATAGATACATGTTCCTGGGTGACTTGACGTTCTGACTGGATCGAAATTAAAATCTCATGAACATCACGGCTGATTTGTTCTAGTTTTTGAGATTGCCAAAGGGTGAACCATATCTCTATCTGTTTTTGTAAATCAGAGGAGAGTAAACTTTTACGGAGAAAATCTGAAAAATTAGTATCTCCCTGCTCTCTCATCAAAGCTAAAATTTGCTTTTCCTCTTCATCTGTTAGGCGAAATTGTTTCCGAATATCACGCACGTCTCGTTTCATACTGCTACTTCCTTTCCAAAATACCTGTACTGACAATGTCTGCTACCGTACAATGTCCGTACACTTTTACACCAACTGATTTTCATTCTTGTAAGGCTTTGCGAGCTCAGATATTGTGTCCACAATATCCCAAAAATCATATCGCCAGCCTATCAAAACCTTCTAGTTTTGACAGCCAACGATAAGAAAACTTGGTGACTTCGCCCCCAAACCCCCATAGAAAATCTTAGTTGGATTTTTTAAAATTGAAAAAAGTATATCAGAGGGAATTTGGAAAAGTTATCACAGGAGAATGAGAGGATGAAAAAAAAGAGCCTTTCGACTCTTAAAAAGTTGAACTTATCTCAATAGCAGAATTATCTACAAGGAGTGTTTATTACATCCTCTTAGCTATATTGAACTCATCTAATCGTTCTCTTTTGTCTTTTGCATTCTGAATATATCGACTATAATCTTCTTTGAAATCGTTCAAACTCACTAAAGAAATATAAGAATCGTGCTCATCATCATAAAGATCATTACATGGATTTTTCTTATAAACCGACTTAATATTTAGCATGTTCTTTCTAGCTAAATTATCAAAATATTTCAAAGACCTACACGACTTAGTCTGCTGACAATGTTGACAATAATGAGTACTATCATCTAGTACCTTATCTTTAGCTTCATCAGTATAAACAGCTATCACACCATTTGTTCTGTTATTTTTTCTATCCTCTAAAGAATACCTTAGTTCATCATAAAGCCAATCATCATAATTTCCAATCCAATTCTTTCTATAAGAAACAGCCTCTGGAGTTAATAATACAATTGTAACCGATGTATCTTTTAACTTCTCATATAGATATTCCTTAATAATGTTCTCACTCATTTGACCTCTATCAACATCTTCTGATCTATTAATTACCTCAGTAGATTCATCAAATAAATCAACTAGTTCGTCTTTAATCTCTTTTCCATCACTAAAACGGAACGAAATAAATATTTTGGTTGCCATTATCGTACCTCATTGACAATTTTATCAATCGTGGAAAAAACTTTAGTGAAATCCTTTTCAGTCTCCAAAGTTTCCCAGTAATTATCTAAATAACTATATTCTCCTGATTGTTTCATCTCATCATAAATTTCTTTTGCAGCAAATCCAGTAGAGGCAATCGGAATGATTATCTTTCCTTTTTCTTTAGCTATTTGAAATTCCTCCATCATGCCTGAAGCAAGTTCTACCTTACCATCAACTAGCTTGTTACCAAATAAAAATATACACACCCCTGACTCACTAATCATTTGTTCACGATTCTCGGTCCAACATTCTTTTAACGATTTCTCTCCATTAGCATTTTGTGGAAAAGGAAACAAACCAAGGTGTTCAGCCACATGTCTATATTTAGTTTTATAAATTTGATCCAGCGCACCATTAATAACACTGCTTCCTATCCCCAGTCCAAACCCTGATATTATTTTATAATCTTTTGAAATAAGAAAACTAGATAAATCATAGCAGTATTGATTTACCTTTTCTTCACTCCAATTCTCATTATAATCTGATATACTACCTGAAATGAAGATTGTATTTTTAAAATATTCTCTTTCAATTTCTAGTAATAATTGGGGAATCTCAGTATAATCATTTACCAAAACAGTCTCAATACCATATCGTTTTAAGTCTATTATTTTTAAACCTTGCTTTATTTTTGCATAGTCATACTCTTTTTTCGTTTTATAATCTTTTCTTAATACAGTTCTCTGAATACAATAATGTTCTCTTTTGTTATCTCCTAATAAAACATTCACCTTTCCTAAAATAGACTCTAGGTTTGGATCTTCAAAACTGAACCCTACAAATAGGAACGTTTTTGAGACTAAGTCCCCACGCAAGGCTGTAACAAATAACGAATTTTTCTCACCATATCTTTCATAATCATCTTTTGAAATAACTGCATCTTGGGGAGATCTTATATCACCGTGCATTTTATATACGATAGCATCACTATCATAAATATTAATAGCCAAATCATCTACTTTTCTTTTTATATCCCCCCTGCGATTATTTTTTTCCAATCCATTTTCTATGACCTCATCATAATTTGTTGTCCAATATGTAGAAATGGGAAGACGTGTTAATATATTCATAACATCCGTTTCTGCATCTGAACTAGAAAACTGATTAATTATTTTTTGATTCACAGTACCACGATTTCCCATTTTAGAATTGATATAGTATTGCGCCACTCCAATTAAATCTGTTTCTTTATCAATGTCCAAATTTATTTCTTCTGAGAATGGTCTTACCAATTCTTTCCAATTAACAAAACCGGCATCAACTGATGTCCCCGCACCAGCAAATACTGCAGCATTCCCTTCTTGAATAACTTCAGTATATTTTTTAATAAATAGCTCTTTTTCCATATTAACTACTCCTATTTTTCCAATCATTAAATATAATAGATGATTGTTTATCAACTTCAATTGTAATGTTTTCAGAAAGATGTAGCTCTGGATAAATAGAATAAAATTTGGGAATAATTGTTCTATCTATTTTTTCTGAAAAATAGATACATATTTTCTTTCCAATTCCATCTGCATATCCCAATTCCCAAGCACACCACTGAGAATTAAGTGTCTTACTTGAAAAGTACAAAACAAATACATCCGATTGTTTTATACGCTCTTTGATAATATCGACTGTTGAAGTATTACACCATTCTCGTTTCAGATCGTATTTATCATTAACCCAGTCAATATATACGACTTGGCCATTTTTGTTTAGTTTTTTATAAAAGGTTATTATTTTTTCTTCATCTTGAGAGTTATGTGAAAGAAAGATATCAAATTTTTTTATCTTTTCTAGATCATCAATGTATAACCTCTTCTTCAACTCTTCTGGTCCTTTCCTATTTGTTACTATTTCATTATCAATAAAATTTGTTTTTCCTTTCTTTTTTCTACTCAATCTAAACGGTAGAGATAAACTTTGAAAGTACGACTGAACTTCTTTTTTTAGCGATTGATTTCTTACATGACCATTTATTGCATAGAAAAAATTATGAACTTCCTTTGAATCATACTTCGAAAGTTCTCTAATGATTTCTAATCTTTCATGTAAATCATGTGTTTTAAAAAATCTTTTGCGATAATGTTCCAGATAAGAGGGATTTATTTCTTGGATATAATCTAATGATTTTTTTCTTTTTATAGTTTGCAGCTTTAATTTTGCTAAAGATTTTTTTCGAATTTCATCTGCCTGAGTTTTTCTTTCTTCAATACTCAAAATATTTTTTCTTACTTGTCTTCTTATATATTTAGATGTTTCAAGAATAAAATCATTAGTTTCTAAAGACATCCTTTTACTCTGAATTTTAACTAAATTTTTTTTAATAATACGTTTACCATACCAATAGTTTCTTTCTATTATAAGTCTAGAAATTTTATCAGGAAACATATAAATAAATTTTTTAACATAATCTTTGTTGGAAAATTTTGCTGGCATAGCTTCTATGGTCATATTATGAGCCAGTTTAAACTCTTTTTGCAATTTTATATAAAATTCATTATATTGTCTCATTACTTTGCCCATTTAATCTGCAACCTCATAATAAATATTTACTGTTTTATAACTCCTCTACGGAAATTATTACAAATTCCCTTTTTTAATTTGGTACTCTTCTGCAACAAGAGAAGCCGTTTTATTATCGTACCTTTCACTATCGTAATAGAAAAAATAAGGTACCTGATAACCATACCACACGTTTAATCCTGTTTCTTCTTTCAGTAATTTACAGAACCCCATTGAATATTTCTTACAAAATATTGAAGTCATTATTTTAAATTGACCTTCAAATATTATTCCTCTATTTTGAAACTCTGTAACAATCTCTTCAAATTCTTTGTCTAATATATCTCTTAATTTCATAGTGTTCCTCCCATCTTGATATTGATATAACATAAAGCATGACTAATTAAAATTTTCTCAATTTGTTTTCCCCAGTCTCAACATTTACTTCTTACCTTACTCCACTCATCAAACAGAAACTCTTTGAGCTTGATACAATGGATAATTGTCTTTCTAGTTCGCTTTTTCCATGGAGAAAGATAGCTATTGGATTTTGGCTCATTCACTTTCCTTTCGTCAGTGTGCAAACATTTCGACCTAAGGCACAGGCAAACTCATTCTCACTAGAATCATATAAACTCATTAAACTACCATTCACATTTCTGATGTTTTTAGTATGTACTCAATACCATCCAAGTAGCACCTGTAACGCTCAAGCTCTTCAAAAGTACTCACTAGATAAATGTTGGTATTCACCATATCAGATAAGGCGCCACTCATTACAATCCAGTGAATGCTCTCATCATTAAAGACGAGGTTCTGGCTATCTTGATAACAATAGTGATGAGTTAGGAGATTTGTTCAACGTTTCTTAACAATCTCCATTTTTAAAGTCAGTTTATTATCTTCCCACTAGATTTAATATTTTTTCTTTCCCAACAATATTCACACACGATACATTGAATTTTTGGCAGATTGTGTCTATTAATTCTTTTGAAATTATACTTGTTCCCTTCTCATCACGGTTAAGGCTATTGGGTGAAATGCTTATAATTCGTGCAAATTCTGAACATGTCAGGTCATGTGCCTTTCGTATGAATTTTATATTGTTTCCAATCATGGCATGCTTCTTTTACTCGATAATACTATTATAACATTTAGAAATTAAAAAACAGATTCTAAATCAATAGAACGTATAATTCTAAAATTAGAATTTTCAGTGATAATTCTATAAAATGTTGCTTTTCTAATAAATTTGTACTTATTTTCTTCAGACTAGATAAATATCTCGTTGTTGTAAGTTTGTAATTGAATCAAAAGTATTAGATATAATTTCAAAACAGTGTTTTAAGCTATAGCTGATCAATATCATAGTTTGATATTGAATGATAAGTAAAAATTCATTATACAATTCAAGCTACTGAAGATGAATTTATGATATACTAGTGATAATAAATAGTTATCGGGAGGAAAGTTGAGAAATGACCAGTTGTTTTGTAGTTATGGGGTTTAATACTAAAAAAATTCCTAATACAAATATAGAAGTGGATTTGAATCAAGTCTATAATAATTTAATTAAGCCAACAATTTTAGAAAAAGAATTAGTTTCTGTTCATGGTAAAAACCACTTTAGAGCTGATGAAGTTTTCAGTACACAGAGTATAACGAAAACATTTATCGAAGGTATATTAAAAGCAGATATTGTAATTGCAGATATTACTACTTTAAACCAAAATGCTATCTATGAGTTAGGTCTACGTCATGCTATGAAACCCAAATCAACCATTATACTGTGTGATCATCACACAGCTAAGATTAGCTTTTTTGATATTGCACACTTACCTCAAATCAGATATGATTCTGATAAGTTAAACGAAGTGGATGAAGTTAACAAGGTGAAAAAACTGCTTTCTGAATATATTGATTCCGCTAT
This sequence comes from Streptococcus infantis, assembly GCF_964243025.1. Lineage (GTDB taxonomy): Bacteria > Bacillota > Bacilli > Lactobacillales > Streptococcaceae > Streptococcus > Streptococcus infantis_N. Next base: position 95,438 of record NZ_CAXTDJ010000001.1, on the reverse strand, counting down.
AAAGTCAGATGAGACATTTACTGATAGTCCAGCCTTTGAATCTGCTCTATACCGTGTAATAATTAACGATTTAATCGATAAAACTGAAATTCAAAGTGAAGAAGCATTAGACAAGTCAATAGCTGAACTTTATGATCAAGCCACGGAACTCAAGAATTCAGAAAAGTATCCTGAGGCAGAAGAAATATTTCAGCAAATTTTAGAAAGTGGATTTATTGATGAAGAAATTTTGGCAGGCTATTTACTATCATCCTATAAGAAAAATGAATCTTCGCTAGCAAATTTAAAAATGGCACAGCAAAATATTAGTAAATATATAGATATAAACACCACAACATATCATAAGTTATTAGGTATTTATGGAGCTATTTTCTTACGTATATTTTATATTACAAAGAATAGGAGTGACTTAATGTCTGCAATTAATTACTATAGGTTAGGCATGAATTTTGAAGATAGAAATATTTATTGTGCAAGGAATTACTGTGCTAACCTGTTAAAAATAGCCTTAGTTGAGAAAGATGTTGAAGTTTTAAAGGAGTTCTACTATACATCTGTTTATACAGCAAAAACTATTTTAGGATCTTTAGAAAAAATACATCGTAAATCTAGTGAATATGACGACATTTGGTTTCTTTCCAATCAAGAGGATCTAATGCTGATTTCAGGCCTTCTTTCAAAACCTATTAATGATATTGAGGGTTTAACTGAACGACAGAAAAAAACAATTAATGAAGGTAGTATTATGTTAAGTGAGGATCTCCAGAGGATTAAAACTGCAATTGTAAATGGTAATTAATAGTTTATTTCCCCTCCTTTGATAAAGTTATACTTATCATCAAGAAGGTTTTTCCATGCATGAAAACTTTTTTGAAACCCTTCTGATTGCAAGTACATTAATATATTTTCTTTTGTTTCTAATGAGAATTCAGGTGATGTTATAGAATATTCTCCCTTCTTTAAAATCCCTTCTTCAGTTAAATTTTCTTGAGGAATAGATAGCATTGGAAGATTATAAGTTAGCGCTAAAATCCCTTCAATATGACAATAAACACTTGTAACCCACTTATTCTTTAAGTGGGTCTCTTTGGATGCAAAGAAGTCTGGATTATCCTCAGCTCCCATTTTTCTGGTTCCACTAGAAATAAATGTCTGACCAAATGCAACAATTATAATTCCGTAACTCCTTTGTATCATCTCACTCAACGAATTCATGACTTCGTAAGGAGTATACTCAGCAGCTTGTAATGTTACACATTCAATATTGTGTCGTCTTAAAAATTTAATCAATTCTTTAATAAATAAATTTTGATTCTCTGTAAATGGATTAGGTCTGCTTAAAAATACTCTTATTTTTTTATTTGACATATTCGCTATCCCCTACCGATAACTATTTATTATCACTATACAAAGTACTCAAATAGGTTTATAATAGCATGATTATTGATAAAGGAGATTTTTATGGATTATAAACTTATTTCTACTTACTTAGATTTTTGCAAAACTCATAAGCGTTTGAGTTCACACACGATTCGCGCTTATAAGAATGATCTTATGCAATTTTATAACTCAGACTATGATAATGTCGAATCCTATATAGAACAGTTGACACAATCTAACATAAAAACGAATACATTAAGAAGAAAAATTGCTTGTATGAAGGTGTTTTATAACTATCTAAAATACCAGAACATAATTGAAGAGAATCCCTTCAATCAATTGCGCTTTCAATTTAGAACTGAAAAAGTATTGCCTAAAACGATTCCGTATGACATTCTGAAAAGCATTTTTATATATTTAGAACAGAAAGTAATTGTATCTAAAACTGACTATCAAAAACAACACGCTGAAAGAAATCTACTAATTATTTCACTTTTACTTTCAACAGGCATCAGAATTTCTGAACTTTGCCACATTCATCTCAAAGACATTAATCTTTCCAATAAGACACTCCAGATTATAGGAAAGGGTAAGAAAGAACGTATCCTATTTTTAGGAGATCAAACAACCTTCAATTTATTAGAAACATATATAAATAAAACAAGAAATGAATCCAATGATTTCTTGTTCCCAGGGAAACATTCACTTAAACCATTGTCAGAGCAAAGTGTACGTTTAGTAATAAAGAGAATCGTTGAACAAAATAACTTTTCTAGAACTATTACACCGCATATGTTTAGACATAGCTTTGCGACAATGCTTCTAGATAGTGATGTAGATATTCGATATATTCAACAAATTCTTGGACATAGTTCTATATCAATCACACAAATCTATACTCACGTATCTCATTCAAAACAAAAAGAAATACTTAGTTCTTTTAATCCCATATCAGTAATTCATTCTGAAATCGAGTAAGAGACATCTCCAAAGTCTACAGTTCACTTCATCTTAAATTAATTTTTGTAGTTCGACTGTAGTTAATAGATTTTATACTCAACAAAAGCAAAAAACATATAAAACTTCACTTTGAATCAGCATTTATACTTTATTCCGTATTAAGAACTCCATAATTGTTTTTCTAAAATACATCTTTCAAATATCCTTAAATATAATAAAAAGAGATGGTCAAAATCTCAATTCTTGAAGAAAACGCATAATTTCAAGTTTTTCAACACCTGAGACTATGCGTTTTTTTGGTTCTAAAAAATTTTCGCCCACCTTAAACAACTAACAAAAGTTATAAGTAGATTATATTTTAAAATTTGTGTTCTAACTACCATTTCGATTAGTTAAATCTTTCAGTCTTTCTTCTCCAGATTTAAGCATCTCTTTCTCAACTTGATTCCATTCTCCAAATAGTAAATCATGTAGAACGGTTGCTGCTGAAGTTTTGTCTTCTTCTGAATCGTATACACAACTTCTATCTCGTTGGTAAATTTGAATTCTTTCAAAGATAGCTAGTTTTTCCAATTGTCTTGTATTATCAACTAGATGATTTACAATGAAATCATGATGTTCTTTTGGAGTTGCGCGTGCTTGATCTGGATTGATAGCGTACAGTTCTTCATAACGGATAAGGGTGCTCAGATAGGACAGCTTAGGCTTTGTCGCAATCAAAGCTAATTGTACTTCATATCCCATACTTTTCAAGAGTTGTGCTGTTTCCTTTGGAACATCAACGCCCTTTAACTACCCTATTCTAACGCCAAATTGGAAGCGACTAATAATCTCATTAAACTCATCAAACGAAATGCCTTTGGTTTTCGAAACTTTGAAAACTTCAAAAAACGGATTTTTATCGCTCTGAACATCAAAAAAGAAAGGACGAAATGTGTCCTTTCAAGATCTTAGCTTTTCTTCAACCCACTGCAGTTGACAAAGAGCCATAACATTTAGAAAAAAGAAATGCACCATTTTTGGTGCGTTACTTCTTGTTTTTCTAGCCTAAACTTTACTTCTAAAAAAGCCACCTTAAAGAGTAATTCCTTTTTCGGTGGCTTTTTAAAATACTATACATTAAAATACTCTTGTTTAATTTTTGTAAGCAGATTGTTAGCAACCGAAGTTACACCAACATGCATCAGTTCAGGATCAGAATAATCTAGATTACGAGCATAGCCTTCTGCAACAGTCTGAGCAATACGCTTATCCAATTTATAATTAGAGGCTTTTAATAGTGCTTGAAATAATTCTGAACTATATAGTTTAATATTATTTTCCAATGATACTACTGCCATTTTTGTAACTCCTCTCCTGTTTTTGATTGATAAACCTTCTCTATTTTCATTATATCACAAAAAGATTGGTTGTGGATGGATAATTGTTTAAAAGAATATGGTTTTCTAAACTCAGCAAGCATTTCTTCTTTTGTAATTTCATTCTGACGAAAACGAGCTAAAGCTTGGGTTGGATTGTCATCAGTCTGAACACCATAGATAAAATCAAAATGGTGTTGTAATTCATCTGGATTTTCCCGATTTTGAACGACAAATTCAGCAAAATCTAAATCTGACTCTGACTTTTTATGTTTTGCAAAATAGTGACAATGATAGTCAGGGTTCTTAAAAATTTCTATAAAATTTGAAATACGAAATTCTACTATAATTCCTACTTCTTCTTCTGAGTCAAAAATATTATTATTAGAGCTGCTTCGATTTAATACTTCAACTTGCTTGTTAATAAATTTTCTAGCTTGTTCAAAGTCAGGCGTGATATAGAAACCAGGACCAAAATCTAGCTCACTTCCTAAATTAAATTTAACATCTATACCACTTTTTAAGGATTCTAAATGTCTCAATAATGTAGCATGAAACCACTGCGTCTGACCTAGTTGCTTTTCCTGCTTGGTAGTCAACTCCAAAATATTTACTTCCTTCTCTAGTCTATACTAAAAGTATAACACAAGACTTTATTCAAGTAAAAGAAAATTGTATAAAACTATTCACTTCCTTCCGTCTTTCCTAAATCTCTCTAAATTCTTCTCCAATTGTTCCTTATGAAGTTGATTCTTAGCTTCCTTTAATGTGTCGTCCAAAGTTTCTTCTCTATAAGTTGATTCTGTTTTTACTTGTTCTGATTCTTGATCTGGAGTGAAAATGATATCTAACAGTCGGTCTATTTTTTCAAGATCTTGGACAGACATATCAGATAGTCTATGAATCAGCTTTTTAAATACATCACTATTGTCGTGATTTTTCTTAAAAAATGTTGTAAACATCTATAACCTCTCAAAAAAAGCAGCCTATCAGGACTGCTTAGTGTAATTCCGAAATCGCATCATAAATGGACTGTAATTTCTTATTGTCTTTATTCTTTGTGTCAATCAACGTATGTAGCTCTTCAATTTTCTTTTGACTGCTTTGAATATCGCTATTGTTATCAGCAATAAGTCTTTTAAGATGTTGCTGATAACTTGTAGTGATATCTGTCTCTTTTCCTGTTCTAACCTCTGTAACTTTAGGTTTAGAACTAGAATTTGATTCCGTCACAGGCGCTTGTTTTCGCTTTTGAAAAGCTGCTTCATAATTTACATCATTACCTCCTTGATGATTTCCAAATAAGGCCGCAATTTTATCTGAATCCCCTTGATTTTCTGATTTACTTTCTAATGGTTGATTAAAATTCCAATCTTTTGTCATTCACTCATTTCATCCTTTCTAAATTCAGAATCATCGAATTGTCTTTCTTTACCAAAGGCATGGTCAAGAGCTTCTTCAAAACTCATGTGACTGATGCTTTGACGCCTTTTGAACGTCGCAAACATCGCTGTCTCCAGTTGCTCTTTGTAAGCAGCGAGTTTTTCTGTCTCTCTTGCTACCTTGCTTTCTTGCCTAGTGACCTTTTCTTCTAAGCGCTCGATTATGGTCATATACGATCCTCCTTCATTCTAATATTAGCTAAAACAACTTGATTTTGTTATCACAATTCTAAACATTGAGAGTTTTGTCTTACTGGTGGATTTCCAAATGTCTCTTTTACAGTTTCAAGCTTAAATTGAAAATCTGATTTCTTTTCTCTAAGAATATCGTTCCAGTCTATTTTTTCTTTCCCAGATTCATTATTAGGTAAATCCAGTAAAACAGGAAATCCTGATTGAGATAACTTATCAGAAAAATCTTTTCCTGCATCATCACAATCTACCGCAAGTGTCAATAAATCAGGATGATTATCGAAATAGGTGGTGGTATCACGAATTGTATTGATCAAATGCAATAACTTTGAAGGTGTTACTGTATCTAAAAATTCCAACTTCTGATTTTCTTCAGCTATTAGTCGTAAAGTTTGATAAGCAACAACAGACCTTTTTAATCCTTCCATAGATACCAAACGAACATTAGTTAGACTTTGTTGATGAAGTTCGTAATAGCTCATCAAGTCGATGAACGATTCACAAAAGACCAGTCTATTTGGTTTACCAATGTCAAAGGATATTCCAACATGTCCATGGCTTCCTTTTAGAATCGTTTTTAACCTTTCTCTAGGAAGAGAGTGATTCTTATAAATTCCTTGTAAGCTTGCTGCCTGCAGCTTGTGGCGATGATCAAAGCTTTTAAAAACGTTAACAGGTTCAACTGTTTCATTTGTTTTCCAACTAGCTTGTGCTATCAAACCTTGTTGAATCATCTTTTGTATGATTTCTTCTGAGATTCCTCTACATTCTGTTAAGTAATATCTAGTCAAACTGCAGTTAGAATCTTCTACTCTCTTTAAAGGATAATAAAATGGTCTCTCTCTTTTTTCTTGAATAGCTTCTTTTTGAAAAGGTTCTTCAGAAAGAAAGGCTAGAGCTTCTTTAAAGGAAATTCCCTTAACAAGTCGAACAAAATCAATGACATCACCTTGAATATCTCTTGAAAACCATTTAAAAGTATTGGTAGTTGAAAAAATCCGAAATGAATCGTGTTCAGGATGTTCATAGACACTGCTCGAAACTTGTTTAAAGGAGATACCTAAACGATTGGCTACATCAAGAATTGAAATTTGCTTACATTCTTCTATTCCCATGCAATATCATCATTTTGTCGTAGTATTTGGCAGTGATGGTATTGATGATGATTCTTCTAAAGTTTTAGGAGTTGCATTATCTAAATCATCTAACCCAGATTTCCAAACCTGTACTTGATTGACCAATAACTTACCTGGTAGTTTCGAATAAGACAACTTAACCGTTCTGGTTTCTGTCTGATTGGTCTTTGATTGGTTGGCATTCTTTAAATCGGATACATAGGTTACATTATAAGACACCATAGCAATGGCTTGATTCGTAGTCTGATTGACAAAGATATCAGCTTTTTCAAAATGATAATCCAAAATATAATCCTTATACACTTGGTTCATGGCATCATTTTGACTTGACAATTCTTGAGAATAAGCTGATTCAGTCATATAAGGTTGAATACGTGTATTATTTTCTCCGAGCTTTTCTTTCGTATAGTACTGTGTCAAAAATTCTTTTACAGTATCTGATGACAAAATACTTGCTTTATCTTCTGCTTGTTTGTCCTCTACAAGTTTAGCTGCAGCCAATTCAATCTCTTTACGACTTTGTTTAGCAGTAGAATGTTGACCAGCAGTATATCCCATCATGAGAATAAAGCTAGTTGCAGCCACTGCTCCAACACTAATTAAGGCTTTAGTTTTGACTTTATTTAACATCTTAGACCTTCTTTCTATAAAAACTAGGTCAAGAATAACAAAAAGAACTTGTAAGTTTTATCACATCACAACGAAAGGTAATTCCTACATTTCAGGCGCAAAATCGTACAGTTCAGAGAAAAAAATAAAACTAGCTGTCTTTGAAGTATAATAGACTTATTGGAAAAAAATAAAATGCATACTGTACTATGCTATACTATAGTTAAGAAAACTATTTACAAAAGATCATGCAACTAACTTCTGAGAACTTTAAATTATTTATTAGTGTAAAAAAGGACACCTTCCCAACGAAGATATCCTGTCTAAATAAAGCTTATAAAACCAAACACTATAAAGGAGGACGTCCAAAAACGCTAAGTCTATAAAAACAGTTGATGCTAAACTTGCGTTATTTATTCTATTGACCAACTCTACGTCTCCTAGCTTTTGATTTTGGTCTTGGATTAGCGACAGTCACCGAACGATAATATTGGTAGAAGATACTCTTCGTTCTTCAGGTCTATTTGCCTTAGACAACTTAAAAGCAGCAAGTGTCACTATAGCTATTGATGTCATAGAAAGTCCTATTTCAACGTCCTAAAAGAAACCAAAGTAAAATTATTCAGGAAAAAAGAGACACACCATGAAGACACAAATCATACTCGATTTAACACCACTTCATGCCTGCTAATTAGTTTTTTAAGAAGGTCATACACATGATTTTACTCTTTTTAAGAAAGGATAGGTCAAGTTTGCCAGAGCAATCACTTGATTTTCTGTATTTGGATTATTTATGCATTATGAATATTCATAATATAACCTTCATTCCTGTTAAAAATTCTAAAAAGCATCTATTGACTGAAGAGGATAAGAAGTTTAATAGAGATACTTGTAATACGTATTAAAATTGAGCATTTTAATGCTAAGTATAAAACTTTTCAATTTATGGAATCATCAACTATGAGTTAAAATAATTTTCGAACAAAGGCTGTCCAAAAAACTTGATATAATGCGTTTTATTATGGGAATATTCATTTCATTTACTCCTGAAATTGAGTTTTTACCCAGACTCATTAATGTTATTGATATAATCCAATAATAATGATAATATCAAATAGTAATAAAAAAATTTGATAGTATTTTTTCATAATCTGTCACGCTTTCTAATGATTTTTTATGGTAAATGGAGATAAATATGATTATAGGTGAAACTTATAGAAAAATACGAGAAGGAAAAGGTATTTCTATTTCTTCATTAGCAGGTGCAGAAATTTCAAAGTCTCAAATATCTAGATTTGAATTAGGAGAGACAGAAATCTCATTTTTTAAATTATTATATCTACTTGAAAAAATAGGTGTAACACTAGAGGAGTTTTTGCTTTCATGTAATAATTATCAGCCTTCAGACTTCAATACCTTGATACGCTTAGTTCAACAGGCTGCATACAATCAAGAAATCAAATCATTACTTAATATGGTAAGCAAAGAGATGGAACTGTTTAGAGAAACCAAATCTCATTATCATAAGTTAAACGCTATTTTCATTGAAAGTATTATCTATGGAATTGATAATACTCATCAATTGAGTAATCAAGACACCTCTTATCTTACTAATTATTTATTTTCTGTTGAAAACTGGGGATATTACGAAATTCTTATTCTTGGAAATTGTTGTCGAGCAATATTACCAAATTTATTATTTAGATATGCCAAAGAGGCGCTTAAAAAAGGAAAGTTGTATAGTTCTATACCTAGAAATAAACAAGCTCTCGTTCAATTACTTCTTAATTCACTTCTTATTATGATTGAAAACAGCTTATATGAGGAAGCTTTATTTTTAGAACAAGCTACTAAGAATATATTATCTAATTCCACAGATTTTTTTGAACAAACTATTCTTTTGTATTTAGAAGGATTTTTTGAACTTAAATTTCATCATAATCAAAAATCAATTTTAAAAATAGAAGATGCTTTAAAAATTTTTGAATTATTCAATAAAACATTATACAAAAATTATAAAGATTACTACAAAAAAAATATTATCATTTTATAACAATGTGGTAATTCCTATTTTGAATAATTGCTTTTTTTGAAAAACTTTTTAATTCATCTAAAGAAATCAATTCCAGCTCTTCAGCAATACTATCCCAACTTGGAATATCAAATAATTTTTCTCTACAAATTGTTTTTAAATATTCATTTTTATTAACTTCACAATTTATGTACAATTCATTGATTACTCTTTTTTTAGCCTTATAAAATAATAGTTCATCAGATAAATCGGATTCATTAACAAGATTGTTCTCCAGTGTTTTAATCAATTTTTTCTTATAGATTGTAGGTGTTATAGTTACTATTTTTAGTAAAGTCATATTACTATAAAATATTGGGTATGATACAATACTATATATCCATTGCTTTTGTGTCCTTAACTTATGGCCTAATAATGAATCTTTAATACCAGTTAACATCGAGTTTAAGATACTTAACATTGCCATTTCATGAGATGATGCTACCATACCAGATATATCTAGATACATAGAAATTTCAGAAAGTTCTTGTTGTTTATCTAATTCCGTTAAACCAGTTGAAAAAGCCGGAGAGTTAATTTCTACAGATGATCCACTTAAAGGTAACATATTTTCAATACTTATGATTTCACTTTGTAGAAAACTTGGACCAGCAATAGCAATCTGGAATTCTCCTGCTTGAATATTTTTTATATAAAATTTATATATAGTTTCTAAACTAACATACTCAATATTACCTCTAGTACCAATAATATCTATTGACCAAGAACTATTTTTAAAAATTACTCGATTATCATTAATAGATTTTTTACTATTTTCATACTGATTTAATTCAATTAAGACTATTTTCTTTTCCCTCAATAGTTCATCTTCAGTAATAGAAAGATTGAAAATCCTACTTATCAGTATTTTAAAAATTTTATTGAAATCTTCAGCTAGACAGTAACCACTTAAATTAATATAATCTCTAGATGTCTCTCCTTTAATAGCTGCACCATTCATATCAAACAATTCATTTAGTGATTGTTCATTCCCTGCTCGTATTAGTAAATGTTCAATAAGATGTGAAAATCCTAATTCATTTACTTGCTCAATACTAGTACCTGCAACAAACATCAATGAAAAATATGCAAATTTACTTGCTTGATTTTTTTTAAATATAATTTTCTTATTCATCAATTTTTAGAATCTCCCAGAGTTTACTTTTATCGAAATCATGACCACATGTAGGACAATGAGATTGCTTAGAGAAGTGCTTGAATTCATCTTCCCTAAAACTATAAAAATCAAATCTAAATAAAGTATTCCAAACATTACTATTTTTCTCTGTTACACAATCTAACCATTTCTTCACAACCCATGATGACAATAATAGAATATTAGTTAAAATATTTGCAGTTATTAATTTTCCATCATAGTTTGAAAATTTTTTAACTAAATTTTGAAAGTTATCACTATCTTGTTCATAAAGTAAACAATCAACACAGCCTATATTTTGAATATTAGGATTACAAAATAAGAGTTTACCTGCGCTACGTTGGCTAAAACAGTATATACTAGGGATATTAAATAAATAGCATGCTCTATTTACTAATCTTTGTGCTATATAAGGAGGTTCATCCATACAACAAAATACCCAGTCACTTTCAGAAATTTCTTTTTTTACAGCATCAACAGTGCTCATTTTTAATTTTCTTTTTGTGACTACACACTGATAATTACGTTTTAGAATACAATCTTTTACACAGTCAACTTTATATTTACCAATATCGTTAAAGGTAAACATAGATTGCCTATTTATATTATTTTCTTTAACAATATCATCATCGACTAAATGAAGTCGCCCTACCCCTAATTGGGCTAATTGTAATGCGATATGAGAACCACCGGCTCCACATCCTAGTATGGTAACTTTTAAATTACTCAATTTTTCAAGTAATTTAATCCCACCAATACCTTCACTAGAATAATAAGTTTCTAGTGATTCATTAATTAAATAGTGATCAATTTGATTTACAGGTCTATCTAATATTTCTAATAAATTACGATCAGAAAATTTAGATATATATTTTTCTATAATATTTTCGGATATATCATATTTTTTTCTTAATAAATCTTTAATTTCTTCAAAGCTATTAATTCCATTGCAACAAGAAATTAAATCTGACCAAAAATCTGAGTATCCTGTAATTTCTAATACATCAACATCATCAGCTCCAATTCTTAATCTGTCGTTCTTCCATTGGTAAACGATTCTATCCTGGTTCCATTTTGGGAAATAATTATCCATTTTATATCCTCAACTATTTGATAAAAGCATGCAAGATGAACATGCATGCTTCTGTTATACACGAGAAGTCGATTAATATTATTGACTTCTTTTTTATTAATACAAACTAATTTAAACTCTCTTTTTAAGAGTTTAAATTAACTAAATCTAAAATTATCTTAGATAAAGTACCAATTAGTTGTATCTTCTTCACGAATTTCTTCAAATTCTAACTCCAAAATGTTGAAATCTTCCATAATCATGATCATCACCTCCTTTCTATTATAAAACAATAATCTGATCAAACTCTTCCAATATTTCTGGATTTTGATCATGAGTAATGACAATAACAATTGCATCTTTAATGGATAGAATGTAATCCATTATTTCTTTTGCTTTTATTGGATCAAGGTTACTTGTAGGTTCGTCAAATATATAAACTGAATATGTTTTGACTAAAAACCTAGCTAAATCAATTCGTTGCTTTTCTCCTTCTGAAATGATTTGGTTTGATTGAGCTAGGTTTTTACGAAGGAAGTCTTCATTAAAACCTAAGGATTTTCTTAATTTTTCAGTTAAATGAAGGTTTCTAGCCAATTTGATATTCTCTAGAATATTGCCTTCAATCAGAAAGTCATTTTTTTGCACAAACGCAATATCTTTATATAACTCCTCTGAGGAAATATCAATATTCTGTTTTCCGTTGATTTTTATTTCTCCATCATAAAGATTTTTTGGATAATAATTTAGTATTAATTTTACTAAAGTTGTTTTCCCAGCTCCTGAAGCACCTATAATTGCATAGCGCTTGCCTTTTTTAAATTCATAGGAAAAATGATCAAATAATATTTTATTTTCAATTTCATAATGTAATTGGCTAATAGAAATGGTCGAAATGTTATCACAATCAATTGTACTTGTTTTATGGGAAGTTCCTTGATTTGTCTCATATAGATTTTCCTGGATATTATCAATAATGGACTTGCTACTGCTGATTAAATTTTTATTGTAAAGAATAGATTGTAATGGAGCAAAAACACCGTTTAATAATTGAATACTTGCTACGAGTAATCCAATAGTCAGTAAGTTATTTCTTACAAAAAAGATACCAGCGACCATACAGGATAGTTGAGAGCCAAAACTTAGTAAAATTCCAGTAGTTGAAGCTAAGTCTTTTAAGAATTGATATGTTTTTCTGGACTCTTCAAATTCTAAACTGATTCCCTGAATTTTTTCTTGGGTCCAGCTTTGAATATTTAATAACTTAATTTGTTCAAAACCATTAATAAAGTTTGTCATTTTTGACAAATAGTGATTATTTTGTAGAGAATAATTATTTGTTGATTTAGTCATTAACTTTCCAGGAATTTGTGATAGGAAAACCGTTATACTCGACAATAAAAGGAAGACTAATGCTAATCGCCATTCTATATAAATAATAGCAACCACACTCATGATAAGGCTCCCTAAATTTGCAATTAGAGAGATTTTAGGGATTAATAAATTTTCTTGAATAAGGTCACTGTTTTTGGTGATATTATTTAAGAAATCTGAATGGTTACGGTTGTCAGTTTGGTTAAATTCACGCGATAAATAATGTAATAAGAGACGCCTTTTTAGATCTAAAATAACTTTTTTTACATATTCGTTTTTAAGATAGGAATAGGAAGAAGAAATCAAGAACCACAGTAAAATCGAACCTACAGAAATAGTGATATGAAAGAGTAATCCACTATTTGAATTAGATATACTATCAAGTATTCTTCCTAATTGCAGAGAGAAGAATGTCATTAAAAGAGCACTTGTCAAACTTAATAAAATAATCAAGAAATATAGTAATTTATATTGTTTCATAATCTGGTTCATATCTTACTCCTTAAGTAACTCTGATGAGAATATTATAATCCAAATATGAAAATCAGAAACAAACTTCCCGTATTGGGGACGCAATGAATAGTTTACACTAAATATAAAAAAAAATTATAAAATAATTATTTTTTAAAATAAGAGGAGAACTCATATTTTTATTTAACAATGAATATATCACACTAAACCAGATAGAATATACAAGTTAATTTGTACCGAAATTACTATATATTATAAGAAAAATAGAAACTCTAAAGCATTCTGTACACTTTAATTTTAATTCATCTCTTTTTGTTTCTAATACAGAGTATTGAGACTGGATTATAAGCACATCAACAAAAAACTCTATTCAAACCTACCTTTGAATAAAGTCTTTTAACTATCTAAAAAGTTCACATTTTATGCTTATTTATGGAGTTAATGAAGCGCCAACTAAATCCTAGAACCAACATCAGATTGATGAAAAAGTACACAGCCGTAAAACTAGTTAAACCATGTTGTCTGATATCATCAAAATATAAACTAGGTTCAGTAAAGAACAGATAAATTCCATAGACCTCCACGAAAATAAGAAAACTGATAAAACCAATAAGGAAAAGTCCACTGGCAATAAGAAAGAGTCTCCATAAAAGAATGAGAATTCCTCCTACTGCTAAAAAAATTACTGGGATAAGGAGTAAATCATTCATGACTTTCTCCTTTCTAATCAATCAACTGACGATAATGGGTGGCAAGAGAGGAATCAAACTCTTCTAATTTTTGAACTAAGTCCAAATACTCTTCTTTTTCATGTTCTTCAAAGTCCACACCTTGATGATTCTGAAGAGCGATTTCCAATTGACTAGTGAGCTCTCGTTTAGAAAAACTGTAATCCCCTGTCACTTCCTCATAATGTTCCTTTAACTCCTTGTAGGCTTGGTATTCTTCAGGTGTTTGAAATCCCTGTACCAAAGCCTCTTCTAATTGATAATAGGTATCTTCCATCATAATCGTTACCTCGTTTCTTTCTATCTTTATTCTACCGCGCTTTTCTTTTCTTGTCCGCTATTTATATCTATTTTTTAATCTAATTCAAAAGAAAGTTGTTCTTGCTTTTCTTTTCCTTTTTCGTGGAATTGTCGTAAGGCCTGATCAATAATATCTAAATCCGTTTCTGTTTCAATCAATGGCGCGAGTACATCGTATTCGGCCTTTTTAGTTTGATAATCCTCTTCCTTTGGAAAATTTTTCTCAATTTCTACCTTAGCAGTAGTCCATTTATCCTTTAATTCATCCAATAAGTTCTGAGTTTTCACTTGGTCATCTTTAATGTGGTCTATCGTATGCTGAAGCCTTTGAATTGTCCCCAAAGGAGAATACAAATCCAAACTGACAGAATACTGATTTTCTCCTACAATCTTAACAGAGAAGGTTTCAGGAAGAGGCTGATTCGTTGGTAGACTAAGCATTTTAATGTCAAATCCTCGATAACTTGCTAGGGTTCGAAATTCTTTGCTGTCAGATTGATTATGACGGATAAGACGGTGTAGGGATTCACCTGCTTCAGCTCGTTGCTCAAAAACTTGTTTACCTATCGTCATAGAAAATGATTGGTCTTTCGACATTTCAGACTGTTGAATGTCGCCTTCATACTTGCTTAATCGTTTCTCAAGAATGGGCATATTTTCTTCACAGTAAGAGATTGTATGACGATAGTGATCCTTGCTGCGTTGAAAGGCGCGTCTTTGATTTTCTAATAGAGTTAGATCATTCTCTAGTTCCATCTTATATTTGAGATAAGGATTACCTGTTGCTAGTGCCTTAAAATCAGAAGCTGTCATAGTCTGTTCATCAATATCTTCCGCAGCACGAATCGGCTCCTTAGAAGTCATAATCTGCTTAATATAACGGAGTTTGTTCTCCTGAGTTGCCCATAGATAATTATCAAACGAACCTTTGGTAATATAGTGGTAAATATCCACTTCCTTGTTTTCATTTCCCTGTCGGATAATACGTCCATTACGTTGCTGAATGTCACTTGGTCTCCACGGTACATCCAGATGGTGAACTGCTTTCATCTTGCTCTGAACATTTAAACCTGTTCCTCCTTTTTCAGTTGAGGCAAGAAGAACCCGAACCTCTCCTACATTAACCTTTCGAGACAAGCTATTCTTCTTTTCATCACTATTGGCATCATGTACAAAGGCAATTTCCATACTAGGGATTCCTCTATCAACTAATAAAGCCTTAATCTCAGAATAAACATCAAAGCCATTATCTTTTTTCTTAGGTGTGCCAATATCTGAAAAAATCATCTGAGTAGCCTTATTTTCCATTCCCTCACGATAAATTCTTTCAACATTATCCACTACCTGAAGCAGTTTATGATTGTCTGCTAGACTATAACTAGAGTCCAATAAACGCATATCAATAGCTAGTTTCCGCGCCTCACCCGTAATCTTCAACATGTTATCCTGGCTCGGATCAACTGTTCCACATTTGACCATATCTGACCTCATAACTAATTCTTCTAAATAGAGTTTCTGGTTTTCAGTTAACTCACTCTCAATAGGGATAATATGAGCTTCTGGAACAGGTAAATCCAACATATCTTGTGTTTGAATGTCGGCTGTTTCTTTATAGATTTTCATCAACTCAGGTAGATTGACAAACTTTTTAAATCGTTTCTTAGGTTGGTACTTATCCCCTGTAGGAGCTAATTCCATAGAGTTTTGAATTTCTCCAAAAGCACCTACCCAAGAGTCAAAATAATCAACTTGATAGCGTTTTAAGATATCTGGTTGAATGTAGTTCATCATAGTATATAACTCACTAATAGAATTGGAAACAGGTGTTCCTGTCGCAAAGACAATGTTTTTAAAATCATGTTCTTCCTGAATCTGTCGAACCTTCATTTCCATATCCACATTCTTCTTAGACGTTGTATTGGTAATCCCTGCTACATTTCCAAGTCCAGTAATTGGACGTATATTTTTAAAGTGATGTGCTTCATCCACAAAGAGAAAATCAATTCCTAAGTTCTCAAAATCAATAAAACTATCACGATTAAAGCGTTGGAGTTCTTCCAATTGTCTCTCAAGACCACTTATTGATTGCTCTGCTTCTTTAACGGTGTACTTATTTTCAGAATGTGTTTTAATCTCTCGTAGTTCATTGAGTTTGTCCTCGATATAATTCATCTGTCTTTCCTTACTGACAGGGATTTTTTCAAATTGAGAATCCCCAATGACAATGGCATCGTAATCTCCTGTAATGATACGTGACACAAATTGTTTTCTTCTCGCCTTCACAAAATCTTTCTTAGTGGTCACAAAGACTTTTTTAGTAGGGAAAAATTTCATGATTTCTTGGCCAAACTGAGCAGACAAACTAGAGGGCACCACATACAAGGGCTTATGAACCATCCCCAACTCCTTTAATTTAAACCCAGCACCAAGCATGGTCAAGGTCTTTCCTGAACCTACCTCATGAGCTAATAAAGCTCTTTTTTCTTCTACGATTCTTTGAATAGCATTCTCTTGATGAGGACGAAGACTGATGTTTTGTGCCAAGCCATCAATGACTAGATGGCTACCATCATACTCTCGACTAACTGTTCGATTATAAAGACGATTATAGCTTTCCTCAATGACCTGTTGGACTTCTGGATACCGTGAGACAAATTCTTGAAAGAGCTCTTGTAAATGCTGCTCTTTTGCTCTTAGAACAGAGGTTTTTTCCAAATCTGTGATAGTCTTTTTCTTTTCCCCTTCCGTAACAGTCATGGTAATCGTCGGTTGGTTCGAATTAAGTAAATTCTCAAAAATCTTTCTTCCTGTATCATAACGTGACCCACTAACTCCAAGACTACTATCTTTGGCACTTGGATAGCGATAAACAAATGATGTCCTTAAATGAACCTGGCCATCGACAGGATTCACTTCAATGACTTGTTCAACATCTGGCGAAGACAATTCAAATTCACGATTGGTAAAACATTCAAAGGCAAATTTACCATAAACGGATTGAGGAATCCAACGTGACCCTATTTTGAACTCAATATCTGCCAGATGAATCCGTGGAGGGCGAACAGATTCTAACAAATCTAAAGCATGAGACCAGTCAAATTCTTGGTTGTTTTCATCTACTAATAGTTGAACTACTTCTATCTTATTGAGAATATCTCCTGACAAAAACTGGTTCTTAGAAAGATATTTTCTTTCCCCTCTTAAATAACTTTCTGGATCCATTAAAACCTGGTCACCTAACTCATCTAAAATAGCAGCTTGGCTATGTTCGGGATAAATTGATACCATATAGTCTAAATCAACTCCTCTACCATCCGATAAACTGGAGTTTAAGGCATCTAAAGCCGTTGATACTCTTGTAATCTCTCTCTCTGGTCTAACCAATGCTTTCTCAAAGGCTAAAGATTTTTTATATTTTACTTTCTGGTCTTTAGAATCGATGTATTCATCTTCTAAACTTGCTAGTAAAGAATACTTATCGTCACTATCAAATAAGTTCCGATTGACTGAGGCATTCAAGTATCCAAATTGACTTACAAAGCGGTCATAGTTATGATTGAGTTTACTAAGTAACACCTGAAATTCTGTCCGACTATAATCTTGATGACGTTGAATTTCAATTAAGGATTGATAGGTCTCTCTCAAATCAACCATGCCCTTAATGCGACTAATATCCTTATCCGATAAGGGACTTTCATAAAAGACAGTTTTTTTGAACAGTCCCTTATACTTCCCTCTTTTACTCGCTTCTTCTGACTTGTAAACATCTAGTGCTTCCTCTTCTGTCAAATGAAGTTGCACGAATCGGTCTATTTTATGTTCAGACAAAGAACTGTCCCAAGCTTTAAAATCTCCCTTCTCATCTACATAATAACTAATTTCGTCTACTTTTGAACTTTTCCGAATGCCATGCGTATCTCGGTAATAAATTTGATTTCCCTCATATCCAAAAGAATAGAGCGCTAAGTCCTCACGTATACGACTTGGGATCGAATTATCCACTTCTTCTTGGATAAAAACAGGTGCTTTCAAAGAATTGTCAATTTGTTTAGGTGCTTCCACATTCTCGAATGCTTTCATTATATCAGTAGATAATGTTTCTGATTCCCCCTTTACATTGAGGGTTCCTCCATTAAAATTACGTACTTCATATTCACCCAAAACTTGTGTGTTGTATTTCCCATCAAAATAAGGATTGATCCAGACACGCTTATCTTCCTCAAAGGGAATAGAGCCACTAAAGACAAGTTCCTCCTCATTAAGATTCTTTGCTTGATCCTTTTGAAAGAAGAGGAGATCTGTGGTCACTCGAGTACCTGCAATCGTTTTAAAAGCCGTATCCGGCAAACGAACACCCCCTAAAAAATGAGTGTTGGTTTTAATCTCTTGTAAGACATTATCTGTCCGCTTATCCATTGTCCCAATAGATGAGATAATCGACACTTGTCCTCCGTCTCTTACTAAATCAAGTGAGTGTTTGACAAAGTAATCATGAATCATATAAGGTTTATCGTAGTTTTTATCGGCAATGCGAAAATTTCCAAAAGGAACATTCGTTAAGACTAAATCAAAACTATTATTTTGATAGGGAACTTCTTCAAATCCTCGCACTTCAATATGGGTATTGGGGTGGAGTTGTTTTGCGATTGCGCCTGTCACACTGTCTAATTCAACCCCATAGAGCTCTGATTTATCTCGTATACTTCTAGGCATCGCCGCAAAGAAGTTCCCAGTCCCCATAGAAGGATCTAATATCCTTCCTCCCTCAAAACCATCATCCAGTAATTTTTGCCAAATCTGGCGAATAATCATTGGGTTTGTATAATAGGCTGTGAGAGAACTTTGTTTCATGGTGGAGTATTCTGATTTACTTACTAAACTCTTAAGAGTTAAACGTTCTGCTTCATACTTTTGATTGAGTTCATCGAAAAATTCATTAGCAAGACCACCCCATCCAACATACTTGGCTAGTAGTTCTTGTTCTTCTGGACTTGCTTGTCGTCTCTCTTTTTCTAATCTTTTAACAAGATCAATTGCGGCGATATTCGTTTCAATTTTTTCTCGATTTGTCTTAGGATAAAAGTCCTCTAAATCATCTGGAAAAACAAAATCTTGAACAGGGACATCCGTCTCTTCTATGCCTACAATAAGCGTTTCTGTTTCCTTATCCTTTTCATTTTCTTCTTCCAGGTAGGAAAACAGATCTATTTCCTGGCTTTCACTTGGTGATTCAATCTCAATCTCTGAATCTTCTTTTTCAAGTTCTAAATGAGACAATACTTGTTCAATCTCTTCCAAACTGTTCAAGTATAAGATAGGATTCTCTTCAAATAACTGGTTGGAATCATTGAATAGCTCTAGGCGAACTAAGTCATTTAACTGCGCATTTTCAATCGAAACCAACTGAAATACTTGTCCTTTATAACTTACTTGTGAACCGATTGGATATTCCCTCAAAGCTTCTTCTACAATTTTATCTACTTTAGATAGGGAATGAACTTCCACATTTTCTTCTACCTGGTCAATATTATCTAAAGGTAAGACTGCTTCCTCTACTTGCTTAGACTTTTCTCTTATAGCCTTTACTTCATCAAAATAAGTAATAATTTTCAGCTTTTGTGTCAGTGGGAGTTGTGTGTAGTTTTCTTCATGATGGACAAGATCCGTAACGATATCTAAAGTAGCCATCAATTCTGAACCCAAATAGGCTAGAACATCTCCTTCTTTTTCTTCAAAATGAATCTCAAGAACTTCTTTTTTTAGTTCTTTGGAATCAACCATTAGAAGAAACTCCTCTATATCTCTACTAATGCGGTCAGATAGATTATTCGCAACCCGATAGACATTGACTAAATTGACATCCTGATTCTGATGAAATACAAGCTCACTTAATGGTGTTAGCTTCTCTTTCTCAGATTGGATGTAAAATCGAGTGAAAAGATTATAGGTTGCGACTTCTAGCACCAAGTTTTTCTCAAAATTACTTAATTGAGATAATTTACTTAGACCTGCTTGTCCAAAATTTCTTGTGTAACTTTCTAAATCTTGGTCATTATTTTCAGAACTGGCCTCTAGGAAAGAGATAATATCTTGATGAAACGAATAGACATGAGGTATCTCCTCTATCTTGCCCTCTTCAGTCAAAAAACTCTCTACCAAATTCTGCCATTTCTCATCAAAATGTTGCGCTTGATAACGAAGAAATAAGTCCATTTTCTCTCTATCTTTTGGAATTGTTCCACGAAACATAGCCAATAATTGTATTACTTCCATACTCGCTCCTTTCATCTATACGAAAATAGGAGAATCACATGATTCCCCTACAACTCTATCTCCATTTCAACCTCTTGAGGACTGATTTCTAAATCACTAGATAAAAGAGAAACGGCATCCGTTCTCATGTAGTAAGTATATAAGTCTTCTAGGTCTTGTTGGTTTTCAATCCCTGTTTCAATACTAATCAGAGCCTGTATAAATTCCTTGTAGTGACTCTCCATCATATCTGAAATCTTTTGTTTCATTTCCATAAATACTGAGGACGGTTCAGTGATACTTGTTTGGTCTATGTCTTGTAAATCCTTTTCTAAGGGATTGGTTCCTTCTTCTATTTCCACTAAATCTGAACGACCATCACCATCAGAATCTGCGCTAAGAGGATTGGTTCCTAGCGCAAATTCTTGAGCGTCAGTCAGTCCATCTTGATCCGAATCACGTTGATAAATGGCTTCCATATACTTCCTTCTTTCTTAGTTAATCTTTTTTCACTCCAATCCTACCAAATATTCCTTGAAAGAAGTATCACAACAAAAAAGAGAACGAGCCAAAACTGCGTTCTCCTGAAAATGATAAAACATTACTATTAAAATAGATTACATGTAAAACTCTAATCAGGCAGAGCCTGCTAACTCATGACAGAAAAAGATGTTTAGCCTATAGTGCTGGCATTAAAAAATCCTCACACATCACGCAAGGAAATCGCTAAATAAAACAGGCTTTGACCATGTCGGGATTAATTGCAGCACATTCCAAGGATCCAGCTTTTTCTTTTTTTTATAATCGAATTTCCCAAAGAGTAAGCAAGATGAAGGCCGTCATTGCTTATGCTCATAAGATTCTCAGAATCATTTACAAACTACTTTCTGCCAAGCATACTTATCAAAAAGAGAAGGGGCTAGGACTGAGGAAACAGTTCTAACGCCAAAACTAAAAAATTTCAATTACACGCTAGTACAGGAATTGATTTTTTACGCTTTCTTACTGTTTTTTCAAATAAAAAAGATGACTTACTGAACCTGTAAGCCACCTAATCAGTCGGTTTATTCTGGTGTCTGCCACCGCTTGGCCCGTACGTCCAAGATTGCTATCGGATTTTGTTCTGGTGTCCGCCACCGCTTGGCCCTTATGTCCAAGATTACTATCAGATTGACCATGAGCCGACCACTCATTTATAGACATATTGTATCTTTAAATAGCTACAATTTCAAGTGTAAACTCTTCTATTTGGTCGTATAAGCAAAACTGATGGCACTATCTGCTTGAGAGATTTTTCTAAAGGTATAGTTAGGATTGCCACCATAGTTGGTTTCAGACACAAGGAAAGAACCATCATCATAGACCTTCTCTACAAAAGCCACATGACCATAGCTGGCTGGTGTACCATGTGTACCTCCTACAAAAGAAACAATAGCACCTGCTCTTGGTGTAGAGCCCGTTTCCCCACCAAGACTTGAAGCTGTCGCAACCCAGTCTTGACCATTTCCCATGGTATTAATGATTGAAATCTTTTCTCCATTTCTACCTTTTAATTTTAAGCCTAACTGGTTCATACGAGCCGCAACACCCCATGTACATTGTCCATAAGCATAGGCCATACCATCTCCACCACCAGGAACAGAATGATCATACAAGTCCCCACGAACCCCTTCAAGGGATTGTGGATCACTTTTTGCCTGTCCTCCATTTGTTTGACTAAAGCCTTTTTCAATTTGGTAATACCATTCCGTTGCTCTGGTTTGTCTTTCCAGTAGTTTGTCACCAGAATTTCCCTCCCAATAGGTCAGAAAGAGTTGGGCCAGATTGGCTGCACTGCCTGTATTTTTAAAGAAATCCTTTAACCAACTTTGATAGTAAGGACTATCCCCATGAAGCATAAAATCAAATTGTAGGTCTAAATCATACCATTTCTTATTTTGGGTGCGTGCATAATTTAACAAGGCTGTATGCCGTGTTGACCCATCTGCGGTATCTGTCCATTGCCCTAAACCTAGACCTCTATGAAGAATATTAGGATAAGCACCACTATAAATGGCTGGACCTCCAATCGCTAACCAGCTTTCATCATCCCATGAGGAATCGGTAGCGCCAACAGGAGGAGATAAATAATCTCCTTCAGCTCGTTTAGGATTAATAGAAGACTCTACCGACCAATTTCCTAAAATTGCCGCAATGGCTTGGGGACTTGCCCCTTGAGATTTCAAAAACTCATAAATATGTTTTGCTCGTTCAAACTCATCCCCACCAAACTGACCAATGGCTGGTAAGATAGTGGTCTGAAGTTGAATGACTTTTGGAAAATAAAATTGCGGATTGACATACACCAATTTTTCTTTCTTGTTTTTATACTTTTGATAGGAAACTTTCAAACCTGTATCGTCTGGTGTTTCACCAATAATATCACCCGTTAGGACTCTTGTCCCCTCAATCGCACGGCCATTATGAATAGAATACAAGGTCAATCGACTCTCATTCTCTCCTTTTCCGTTAGTGAGAATAACATCATCTCCGTCTAGAGATACAACACCATCCATTGGTGCGACAATTGTTTGGTGAGCCTTCGCTTCTAGTAGAATATACTCCTGAAGAGTAGGTTTTCCGTCTAAATCATAGTATCCATAACGATAAGTCATGGTTAGACTATCTTCGTTGCTTTTCCCCTCAAATGGATTGTCCAATTCCTGCATGGAAGCATAGACACCCTCTTCTTTTAGTTCCTTTATTTCCTCTTGATCGTCTCTCGATAGTTTATACTTAGGAGTTTCATAGAGGTCTTGCATGGATTTCAAATCATCCCCATCGTTTAAATCATGCCACAAAGTAGACAGATAATCCTTGTAAGATTCTGAACTAAATAAGTGAACTGGTTTGTGTAACTCATAGTCATGGAATTTAAAGTTCATATACCCCATCACATCATCAACTTTTGTGTAATAAGTAATTCCTTTGTCATTTGTGCGAGTATGTTCTGCATCTTCCCAAGTTAGGTGGGTATAAGCTTTTGTTAATTCAAATTCATCTTGTTGAATCAAACTAGAAGATGAAAATCCTAAAAAGAAGCTCATCATAAGTAAAAGAAGAAAGACTATTCCTCCAACTATCCAGGTTACAGGATTTCCAGCCACAAATGTAAAGAAGGAAAAGGCTGCTTTTAATTTTTGATAGATATTTCGGACACTTAAAAGACCTTGTTTCTTTAATTTTCGATACCGATTTTTAAAGGAACTTGGATTATCTTTAGTTAGTTTCCATCCTTTTCCATCCTTAAAATGATGGTATCGCTCTTTTGTGTTGGTCAGTCTTTTCTTGGTAAAACGACCTGTTGCTTGTCCTGTTTTGACACTAGCTTTTCCAAGATTATAAGAAAGCCGACTGTAGCGTTTCCCTTTTCTAATGGTCTCATGAAGTGTGCGATAACTTTCTAAATCTTCATTTTCTGAAGCTAACTCTCCACCTTCACGTCCAAGGACATAAAGAAAAGTTTTGGCTTTCCTACTGACTTTTTTGGACTTATAGGCTTGTTTAGTAGATTTTAGATTCTCTTTTGCGGCCTTGACTTCTTTCTTAGCTTTTAATTCTTCTAAACTCTTCCCTTGAAAGAAAAAATTAGATTTATGTTTCGATTCCTGACCGTAAAGAAATTTTTGATTGGTTTTTCTTTCTTTACGACTCTCTTTTCTTTCTTCTTTTGCTTCTACCTTGGCTTCTCTAAATTGCTTCTTGGCTATTTTCAATCGTTTCCTAGCATGAGGCAACCGTCTGTCTCTTAATTCTTTCCGATTCAAAAGAGATGGAGGACTATTTTGAAGAATATGATTGTAGTCTTCATTTGCTTGTCTTACTCTCTCCTTTGAAGCTTCTCTCATCTCCTCTAGCTTTTCTTTTATCTCTTTTTTCCATGCTTTTTCATCCAGTCCAGCGGAATCTTTTTTCTGTTTCCTCACCTCCTTCTTTCCTTGTTTCAAGAATTTCTTCTCATCTTTTAGACTTCTTCTAAATGCCTTTCCGGCACGTATGATTTCTCTTTTATCCTTCATTTACCTTCCCCTTAATTAGAAGCCATTTTATCAGGATCTGTACTCATGATATCAAACAATTGAGTACCTTGAGGAATCTTATTTTTAAAGGGAACAACAACTGAACCAGCTTTTATCAGTCCTGCCCCTTTTTCTGGATTGACAAGGTATTTTTCAAGTTCTTTTGACAAGCCTAAGAGTTGAACCAGTTCTTCTCTATCATTTTTTGCTTGCTTGAGGAGAATCATAAATTCACTATTTGCAATAATCCGTCTACCATTTGGATCTAACAATAAGGTTTCGACGTTTTGAGTTATTCCAGTCGGACTGGCTCCATATTTTCTGACACGACTCCACAATTTAAAGAAGAAATCACTGGCATATTTATCTAATAAGAGAAGCTGCATTTCATCAAAATAAATCCAGGTCTTCTTCCCTAATTTTTGGTTCCGAACGACACGATTCCATATCTGATCAAAAACAACCATAAGGGCGATTTGTTTCAGCTCATCTCCTAACTTCTTAACGTTATAAATCAAGAAATTAGATCCTGTCTGAATATTGGTCTTATGAGAAAAAATATCAAGAGAACCTTCGACATACAGTTCCATATCAAGTGCCAAATTCTGCGCTTCTTCTTCTGGTTGTTGACTCAATACAAAGACCCATTCTTCCAAAGAAGGCTCTTTAAATGACTGATAGGTGAGCCTCGTAACTCGGTCGATAATCGATTTTTCTCTTCCATCCATTTTTCTATCCAATAACTTGCCGATAAAGGATAAAAGAAATTCTGATTTTACCTTTACAGGATCTTCATCCATATTTTCCTCAGACAAGTCAAGGACATTGAGATAGGTTTGGGAATCAGGCGCAATATCAATCATTTCTCCCCCAAAAGTCCGTCCAATGACACTGTACTCTGCTTCTGGATCCACGATGATAATTTCAGTATTTTCACCAGATTCCTTGATTTTGGTCGTGATAATTTCATGCTTGGTTGCCATCCCTTTCCCTGCTCCAGATGTTCCTAAAATCAGACCAGACGGTGTATTTAATAGGCTGCGATCAATGGTAATAATATTACTTGATATTTGATTGATACCGTAATATTTCCCACTACGGTCTTGTAGGTCTACTGAAGTCCAAGGTGAGTTCACTGCTATATTGGACGTTAATAAACTCCGTGATACTCCCTCTAAAAAATCACAACCAAATGGCAGCAAACTATTAAAGGCTGCTTCTTGCATATATGGAAGTTTATCAATCATTAGGTCATTTGAGCCGGCCACTTGTTGAATCGTGTCTAGGGCTTGTTTGAGTTCTTCTTCATCCTGACCAAAAACACCAATCAAGAAGACCGTTTGAAATAGTTTATCTCCTGTCTCGGTCATGGTTTTTAATAGTTCCTCAGCTTCATCGATATTGCTTTCTAATACATGACCTACTTTTTCCAAATAGATACCTGTACGAGCTAGTTTTTGTTGTTCCCCAATCTTTTGAGATTCCATCAAGGTCTTCTTTGTTCGTAGTTTCTTCATAGCATCTGCCTTAGTCGAACTTTGAGCATGAAGGCTTACAATCAATTCCAAATCTCCTTGCATGAGATCTCGAATAAACTGATCCCCTAATTCCATGCCGTAGTCTCTCACATAGACAATCTGCAATAAGCGGTCATTGATTTGTAGGTAATTCTTGTTTTTAAAATCCAAGAGATTAGGTGCTATGAAGTGACGAGTTGTCTGACCCGATCTCGTTAAATCACGGTAAGAAAAAGGAAGATGGTGTTCTCCTCTAAGCATATCCGCCAACAAGTTGACACGTTCTTCACCAGCCAAGGATTCAAAACGTGCATCAATTTCTGAGAAACCACTCTTGAAATATTCTCCAATTTGGGACAAGGAACGATAGGCTTGTTTGGGATTAGAATCCTTTCTACCAAAGCTAATCAGTTTCACAGCTGAAAAATTATTTTCACCACTGTCTAAATTCTGATTCATCATCCGATTCAATTCTTTACGATAGCTATCATACCCATCTTCTTTTTCCTCATACAGAACACTCTGTCTAAACTTTTCTAAATTCAATCTTTTATTAAAGATGGTCAATTGGAAGTTGGTTTGATCGTCTAAAGCGTTAATCAAATCAGAATACTTCTCAATGATTGCGCCCTTATCTTCTAAACCAACAGTTTGATAATTGACATCACCAAGTAAGTAGCTTTGTGAGAAATAATCTTCTTTTACCTGCATCAGACCATTTTGATACAGAGCTTGATAGGAAAGAGTATTAGCCGTAGAAGGTAACACTTCCTCTTTTTTCCCTTTAACTTCTTCCTTTTTATTAGTCATTGAAGTTTTTTGTTTCTTTAATGTATTTGATTTTCTTTTCATGTTCAGGTCCTTTCTTTCCTGTAATTGTGCGTAGGGGAACCGTTAATTCAAAATGAAGACGGTATTTCAAATAATGTTCAAAATATAAATCATTGGGTTTATAGACTCCAAAAAGCAAGAGGGGGATGGTAAAAGCAAACACAAAACCGTAAACAAACCAATCTCCAAATTGCCAGAAAAAGAGATTCAAGCCCAAAACAATAATTGTGACAATAAAGGCTGGTAAAACAAAGATGATTTGTCTTGTGGTGAAACCTAACCAAGCCCTGTGTTGGTATTTTGAGATGTCTTTAAAGACACGTGTATTCATGACTTTCCTTTCTAAAAAGGCTAAGAAGCAACCACTTCCTAGCCTTTATCTAATTACATACCTAAGATTGAGCGAGCCGTACGTTGAGAACCAACGAGGGCAATAATCAGTAAGATAGCTTGTACCAAACTACCAAACATAATCGCAAGTGATTGCAGGACTCCTGCACCATTTGAAACAGCTATTTTCCCAGCAGATTCAAACAAAGGAACAAGAGAAACAATCAGAAAAATAAGAACCCCTTGTACCGCATAGACCATAATATTTTTTAAATAGCCAATACCAATAGACTTCCATTCATCACTTAAAAATGTTGGAATCGTAAGAGGTGCAAATGGAATCATAAGGTAGAGTTGAATAAATCGAATGGATACCAAAAGATTGACCATGGCTGCACTTACTATCCGAACTAGCCAAATGAGGAGGGCGAAAAAGCCCACAATCATCCGGCCAATAAATCCTGACCCTTTTAATCCAGAGAGCGTATCATACTTTGCCCCACCGTGAGCCACAATCGAAGCCACTTGTTCAATGGCGTGACTCGCAATCCCGATGATGGCTTCTACAATGACGGTAGTGTTAGTAATTACAACTGCGACCATAATATAACTAATCAACATCGGGGCTAATGCTTCAAAGGTCATCGCTCCACCAGAGTTAGCAATTTTCTTTGCCATCTTCGAAAATTCCAAGATGAGAACAACTGATAAAATCGCAACTCCAAGAGGCTGCATGACACTTTTAGTAATACTAGACATATAAGTCCAAACTGTTGGATTGTAGCTAGATAGGGATTTAATCAGATCTACCGTAGATTGTAAATCCACATTAAATCCTTCAAATAAATTTTCAGCTGATATTTTTTCAGATGCAAGGTAAACAAAGGATGAGACTAAACTAAGATTCATGTCATTGTTTATCCTCCTAAATTGAAATCTGGGTTACAAAGGCTCCAGCAGCCCCTACCATAACACCACCGACAATTTCAAGAATGGCATTCCGAACACCTGGTCCACCATCTTTAATATTGGTTGCAAGATTGACAATTCCTACAACAACGAGAAAGGCACCAACCGCAATCAATCCCTTCTGTAACAAAGACATAGCTTGTGCAAACATAGCACTTGCGTCCACTCCATAAACAAAACCTTTAAAATGCGTAATCATCTATTTCCTCTTTTCTATTTTTATTTTAAACTAGATTCAAAAGTTAGATCACGAATTCTAAGGCCGTCAAAATGATTTTCTTGTCTTTGATTCAAAGGATTGATCTGATAGTTCCACCACCGTTCATCAGTTTCTTGATTGGCTAGGTACTTCCAGTTTGGATGCTTGATTGAATTGTATTTTTTGCTTTTAAAGACTGGCATATTAGCAATTCGGACCAAGCATTCATGCCGTTTCATATTTCCGACTTCATCGGGTGTCATTAAATCACGAGCAATCTTTTGATGAGAAAGGGATCCTGACCCTGTTTGGCCAAAGGAACGACTAGTATTTCGAACATCAATGGTTTGTTTACCGAGTAAGCCACTCATAAATTTAAAGGTATCTTCATCATTACCACCTAAGTAGACTAAGCTATCACAGTTCCCAAGAATGGTTTTCCAAGCTTCTTTTTCTTTATAGAGCCCTTGAAGTTGGGCAATATTTTGAAGAATGGGAACGAGGCTCATATTACGAGAACGGACTGTTGAGGTTTGTTCAGCAAAATCTGGAATTTCTCCGATATTTGCGAACTCATCTAAGTAAACTCTCACATGAAGAGGCAATTGACCCTTAAAATCAATATCTGCTTGTCTTGTTAGGGTTTGAAATACGGTTGAAAAAAAGAGAGCTGAAAGAAAGCGAAAGGTACTATCGTTATCTGGGATAACTAAGTAAACCATTGATTTTTCCTGGCCCCATGTCTTCATATCAAGGGTATCTCTTTTGGTCAAATCCATGACACTTTGAATATTGAAGAGGGCAAATTTAGCAGTGGTTACAGCTATAACAGAATCCAGAGTCTTATCCTTATAATTTTGGAAATCTGCCCAATTTCGCATGGTGAAATTTTCAGTCCCATACTTTTTAGCATAATTTTCAAATAGAATTTCTAAGACACTTTTTTCTTGGTTTTCACCCTTGGATAAGTGTTTAATGAGTTTTGAGATTTCAGCAAAACTTGGATAACGCCCTCGTTTTTTTCGCTCCTCCACTTCTTTTTTTTGACGTTTCAACAAGTTTTGGTATTCTGTTTTACTCAAACGACTCTCTTCAATGAGCTGTTCTCTTGTTTTGGGTGGATTATAGAAATCGACCAAGTAAGAGGCTAAAGCTCGTACCAAAGTCATAGAAGCTTCATCCCAAAATGGATCACTACGGGAGCCAGAGCCTTTGGTGTTATTAAAATAAACCGTCAGCATGCGATTCAAATCATTTTCTGTCTCTATATAGCGAAAAGGATTGAAGCCATCTGAGTTCTTCATATTGACTAAATCTAACACCTTTACTTGGTAGCCATGTTCTAAAAAGAGTTTTCCTGTTTTCTCGGCCAAGTGATCTTTAGGATCCACGACAATATTTGAACTATTCATCTGAATCAGATTGGGTTTCACAAAGCGAAATGTCTTCCCACTTCCTGAACCTCCGATCACCGCAATATTCTTATTTCTATCATATTGGGGTGATTTTTTATCTAATAATGTCAAACGAACATCTTGTGCTAAAATCGTATCATGAGAAAATTCTTTACCGTAAAAGAGCTTCTTTTCTTTTAGAGATCCAAAACGGGCGCTCCCGTATTCTACTCCTTCTCGATATTGTTTTTTACCAGTCTCTAGATAGAGATAAACTAGTAACATCATCACAAAACCTAGTAGAAAAAAAGCACTTGATTTTCCAGTAAAATAAACATTCCATGGCGACTGAAGAACTTCATCTTGACCTTCCATCAGGAGATGAGTCCATTTATCTAAGCTATTTCCAGTATAGGAATCATACAAAAGCGTCAAACGATGAAAAAAATAGCCTAGTAAGATACCTAACAGTGAGAATAGTAGGAATTTCTTTCCACTGTACATCATCTCACCATCTCTTTCTGTTTGACGGCTCCTTCTTGTCTAAAGGTAATTTGGGATTTAGCCTCATCAATTGCGTCGTCTAATGACTTATCCATGGTAAAATCAGCTAATTTCTCCGGATTATTAACCATTTTTTCTAACAGATGGTCTAAATGATTGTCTAGAATCGAACGGTCTTTCGTGTAGAAATGTAGAGAATCCCCTTGCCAAGCGATGGCTAAAGGAATCTCTTCTTTCTCTAAAAAAGCTTTAAATTTCTCTATATCAATTGGTTTGTCTAAAAAATCTTTTTTCAGATTAATCGTATCAATCGAATAAGGAGATTGTAGCAATTCTTCTAATTTCTGCACCCCTATCTTATAGGCGGAATCTTGTGCTAAAGCCTGACGTCTAGACCATTCTAGAATCTTTAAAAGACTTTTTACAGTAAATAAAAGACTACGCTCAGCATATTGAACTGCCATTCGTTCCTGTTGTTCAGAGGACATCTGAAGCCTCCTTCTTAACAAATAGCAGCTTTCCTTCTTTATAACGATAAGCTATCAATTTCTGACGTTGCTTAATCGACTTGACAACCTGCAGTAGATCTCTCGAATAAGGTTCTCGAAGAGTAACTTCTACTGCTTTCCCATTAAAGATACCAACACGTTTAAATTCAATGCAGTCTTTTTTGAGATGTCCTAAGCCCATACCAAAAGGAAAGTGATGAATCAATTGGATGGTACAACCACCTTTATTTCCCATTTGTTTCAAATCATACAAGTTTACTACCTTCATGATTAACTCCTTTATCTAGTTTGTCGCATCGTTTAAGTCTGGTAACGATAAACTCCGTGTCTGTTAGAAAATTCTCACACACGTCTTGTGCCAGTTGCCCTTCACAGGGAAATACTCTCAGTCCCTACTTACACAGGCACGCTAATCAAGACGGAGTGGATTCAATTTTCAAAGAACAGGTAGCTTTATTATAGATAAGAGTAGTTGAAATTTTTATCACATTTCTTATTTTTCTGTCGAGCTAAATTCATACTAATCAAAGAGTTTGAAATAAATTTGAGTATTATTAACAAACGTTCTTCGTCTAAAAATACAGTAGGGCATATTTCATTCTTTTATTTAAAATTGTCTAAGTTCGATAGAAGGAAGTAGCAAGCATTGTCGCTAAAAAAATGCATCAGGTTATCCTGTGCATTTTTTGATATCAAAATAATCAATTTCCTTTATGAGCTAATTCTTCTCTACAAGCTCTTTGGAGCAGAACAACTGTAAGTATAAAAACCACACATAAAATCAAGATACTTCTCTCAGCCCCAAAAACACCACCAGTATATAAATCTTGACCCGTTAAATTTGTACTGAATAAACTAAATGAAATTTTTATCCCACTCACTAATACTATTATATCAACCCACTACAGTTGACAAAAAGACAAACCAGCCTAATGACTAGCTTGTCTTCAATCAAGAGAGGATTCTGTTCCCCCCATATAAGCACTAACATTCCAACGTGCACATATTGGAACGACATCCATAACTCCAGAGTATCTCTAAAGTTTACAATTTAAATGAATTAACAATTTGCCCAACTAAAAGCACTCCAGTTACCGCAACGGTTTGTACTGAATGTACTAAATCGCATTCCATCAACTTCATCTGTTTCGTCAACTTGAACAGATACTAATTGAAGATTTAATACTTCTTCTGCCATAGCTAGCTCCTCCTATTTAAATTTTTGGGATTAAGTACTTTATCCACCTTTATTATACTCTCTCCACCAGTAAGATGCAAGCAATTATACAATGTTTCACATAGAAAATAATGTTTCCGTAACTTTTCAAAGTAACTTCCATCTCTCTCCCAAAGCTGGAAGTTAGTTTTAGAAGTTACCTAAAAATCAGGTCACCTATTTTAAAAAAGCAGCAAACTATAAACTAGTAGGTTCCACACCAAATGTAGCCCCATAAGTCCGATTTGTAGCGTACAAGTCCTGAAAACATCCCCAGCGATACATACAAACACCAAGCTATAATGGTTCCTGGATGATGTGCTAAGGCAAATAAGACACTTGTCAAAGCAACTCGAATATCTAATTTTCTAACCAAGTTCCATAAAATTTCTCGATACAAAATTTCTTCAACCATACTCGCATTGATTAAGAAAAGAATGGTGATGTAATCATGATTTCAATTTTTAAATCATGATGGCCATTTTACCTTTCTTGCCTTAACTGGTTTAAATCGAATCTTATTAATGAGTCTAAGCTCTATTTCTCTACAATCTGTAACGGAGGTATCATTGATTTTAAGGCTTCTTGGAAAGTATTGATTACCTTTTTCATGTGATAATTCTACTGTATAACTGACACCATTACTTAATTTAAAGACTACAAAATAAATATAATCTCTTTTAAATCGGCGACCGACTCTTCTATTCAAAATGCCATCAGTTGTATAGAATTTACACTCCATTACATGTAACATTTGATAGAGCAACAAGGTTCCAACTATTTTGAATTTATTTTCGTTGAACCAACCATTATCAGCTTTATTAAGACGTTCCAATGTCCAATCATCTTTTAATCCTTCAAAAATACTCCCTGCATTATTAGTTGGTAAATTAACATGATGTTCTCTAGATAATCCTAAAAGATGAGGAATGGAGGAGTTTGGGACTGATAGAATAATTTCAGGACAGTTCTCCATATTTGTCTGATAAATATATTTGTACTGAGAAACATTTTTCTCAATAGTATTGGCCAAGCAATTCATCTTAATATTGAGAATATCAATCTCTCCATCAAAAGTCTTTAGCCATTCCAAAGTATAAGTCATTTGAATTTTCTCCTAAAAAAGAGAAGGAAGCTCCTGCTTCCTTCTCTCCCACGTATTGAGTTTCACCTCACGCTAGATATGCCCTATCTATTCCTCAAGGGTAGGCAGTCCTGCTATTCTTTTTCTCGACAAACAGTCTGAACTGAGAGCGGAGCCCACAGGCGGGTGCAGACCATATCCACTAGCCCACAAGTAATTATATCATTTAACTATCTTCATTATACGCAATTAGTCCATATTTGTCAACAATTACATTCATTATGAATATCTAAAAATCAGGTCACCTATTTTAAAAAAGCAGCAAACTATAAACTAGTAGGTTCCACACCAAATGTAGCCCCATACTGCCCCATAAGTCCGATTTGTAGCGTACAAGCCCTAAAAACATCCCAAGTGAAACATATAAACACCAAGCTAGAATGGTTCCTGGATGATGTGCTAAGGCAAATAAAACACTTGTCAAAGCAACTCGAATATCTAATTTTCTGACCAAGTTCCATAAAATTTCTCGATACAGAAATTCTTCAACCATACTCGCATTGATTAAGAACAATAAAAATGAAAACCAAGGAACTTGATGTTGAAGGCCAATTAAGTTTGCTTGATTCGTAGTTCCTTGAGGATGGATTAGACTAAAACATAGACTTATAATCAGTAGGCTAACAAATCCAACACCAATCCATTTCATCCTAGATTTCATACTGACCTTATGCGCTTTTTTACGTTGGCCATACATCCATAAAAAAGAAATGAGTGACGAACTATAGAGAATCTGTAGTATAGTTAACTCACCGATACAAAGAAATTTCAATAAGTATAGAGATACCAATAGGACATTTACTTGTTGGAATATATAAACTGGAATTATTCTTTTCATAGTTACCTCCGAAATAAATCTTCATAATCTAAATCTAATACCTGCACAATCCTTTCTACCCATGGACTTTGAGGCATTCGTTGTTCCATCTTATAGTGGCGAATCTTTTGATACAAACGATTCAATTCACTTGGATAGTGAAACTCTCCCGCAAACATTTTTCTGGTTAACTCAATCCAGCTGATATTTCTTTCAGCCAAAATAATGGACAAGTTCTCCCAAAATCGTTCAGCCATATTACTTCTCCTTTAGTTAGATAAATAATGTGTTTGTGCCATGTAAATCAATTGTTTCGTATCTCTTGGCAATAAAGCTCTAGCCTCTTCCAAATTCAGATTTGGATAAACCCGCTTATTTGAAACCGCAAGAGGAAGTCTGATGGTTAGTTCAGGATTTTTTAAAATCATCTCAACGAAATCCGTTAATCTTAGATTGTCACGGTTCTTAAATCGTAATAAATTGGGAGATAAAAATTCAAAACAATCAGAAGAATAGCTCATCATCTCAATTAATTTATCCTTTGTCATTTCAGAAACTGAATGACAAGATACCTCTATGCCATAGTTTTGGAAGAAGTCTAAAAGAAGTTGATTTCTTTGGCTATTTTTACTTAGATAGAGATCAATCATGGGAGACCTCCCAAAGATTCGGTTCCATTTGATATTCTGAGACTATTAAGGAATCTAATAAATTTGCGAAGTTAATCGGTTTCTTGTCTTCATCATAAGCTTTTACAGTTACTTGGGTTGTAAGTATTCCCTCTTTTCCCTCGGCTCGATAGCCTTGTCCATATAAAACAAAAACAAGATTCTGATTATCATCTACAAAGGCATCAGCTCCGTTCTTTATATCCTGACTTTCAAGGAATTCCATAACGTTTTGAAGATAGGATTCATAAAATAGTGGGTAATTATGTTTTTTATGGTAATCATCTAAAAATGTCACTTCAAACTCACATGGATAATTGGGCATCAAAAATATTTGTTCATCCAGCTGTTTGATCTCTGCATCATGTAATTGTGTTTCTAATTCATCACAATCTAGTATTGACTCTTTATTTAAAGCTTTCATCTTTTTCCTCTACTTCTTTTAATTTCTTTGCGATTGCAGCAATCACAGGTACTGTTACGCTATTACCAGCTTGTTTATAGAGCTGACTATTACTAGAGACTTTTCTAGCAGCTTCAAAAGCCCAATCAGGAAAGCCCTGCAGGCGAAAACACTCTTTAGGAGTGATTCGTCGTATTCTCAAACGGTAAAATTGTCCATCTATTAATACACCGGCTACATGATAAACTTGTTTATCTTCTCCTTCATAACTAGCAACTACTACTCCCATTTGACCACTAGTTGTTAACGTATTCGCTATACCTTTTCCAACTCTACCACGCCGATACTGAGAACTTGGTCTTTCTAAATTGATTGAATCTCCAATCTCTGCTTGAGCATATCCTTTTTTCGTTGCTTCCCGTACTTTTAGAAATTGGATTGGTTCTGGAATCAGTATTTTGGGGATTTTATCTCCTCCTTGCATCGTAGTCAGTGTTGGAGATAAGCCCTCACTTCCATAGACGCGACCAGTTTCCTTAAAGCTAGTTGGTAAATCCCCAACAACGACAATACCATGGCGATCCTGAGTATTTAAAGTAAACATTGGCTCTTGATTATCCTTGAAACGTCTACCATTTTGTCTTTTTTCTAATCTGTCTGGTGTCATACAAGGAATCGCAACTTTAAATCCTTCTCCTTTTCCACGAACTAAGGTTGGCGCAAGACCTTCTGAATAATAGACTTTACCACTCATTCCACTTCTTGATGGATTCAAATTTCCTAGTGCTTTCAAATTCTCAGAGTTAGTTGCTTGACCTTCTCGTCTGAAAGGAAATAAGAGTCTGGTACCTTTCTTTCTAGAATGTCCGATAATAAACACCCTCTCTCTGTTTTGGGGAACGCCAAAATCCTTACTGTTAAGCACCTGCCACTCAACATCAAACCCCAACTCATCAAGTGTGGTAAGGATTGTGGTGAACGTCCGTCCCTTATCGTGATTGAGTAAGCCTTTAACATTTTCAAGAAAAAGAAAACGTGGTTGGATTTGTTTGGCCGCCCGAGCAATTTCGAAGAACAAAGTTCCTCTAATATCTTCAAATCCCAATCGTCTTCCTGCGATTGAAAATGCTTGACAAGGGAATCCCCCACAGATGATATCGACTTTCCCTCTAAGTTTTTTAAATTCGTCATCTGAAACATCTCGTATGTCATGAAATTCGATTTCTCCTTCCGTTTGAAAAATGGATTTATAAGATTCTCTAGCAAATTTATCAATCTCGCAAAATCCAATACACTCGTGTCCGACACTTTCCATTCCAAGTCGAAAGCCACCGATACCTGAAAATAAATCAATAAATCTCATTTCTTTATCACCCCTTTCTGATCGACTATCAATGCCCAAAGAGTCATACCGCTTGAAATTAAAATGAGCAAAACTAATATCCACTCGATTGACGACATCTAACCACCTCCTTTTCTAACACGGTTATTCCAAACAGAATACAGGCCATTAAACACAAATTCAGCAAGTACTTCCGCTCTTCTAACAAAGCGAACATTGTCAAGAGCATACTGATAGATTCTCTCAAAATCAGTCATAGCAATTTCACTGGCTGTTTCAGAAAAACCTTCTCGTCTAAATTGATCTTGTACCAATCCCCAAATATAATCTTGATCATATTTTGTGACCTTTTCTACTTTTCTTTTCAAGATAGGTTGAGTATACCTCTCCTCCTCATCCTCAATAAATAAAGAATCAGTCTCACTATATTTAGTCTCACTAACTTCAGTTTCACTAGGGGCTGAATGTGAGACGGGGGCCGTTTCATTTTCATCCTGCCCTAGTCTTTTTTTAACACTAGGCCTGTTTGAATTAGCTACTGGGGTAGAAGACAATTCCCCTAAATAAATCTTATTAGCAAGTCTCCCTTTCTCACTTGAAGACTGTTGAACTTCATCAATTAAGTCATATTCTTTAAGAATCTTTTTGATGGACAATAATTTTGACTTAGAACAACCTAACAACTTCATCAGTTTAGAATTAGAAAATACTAAATAAACCGCCCCTTCTTCATCTATCCAACCACGACTGAGAGATAATTCTAAACGATCTTTTAAAATAGAATAAGCCACCTTTACTTCTAGTTTCATATCCATATATTTTTCATCCTCAAAAAGAATTTTAGGTAATTTATAATACCGTTCTGAAGTATGGTATTGATTTGCGGTAATTCGTTTCATAGAGCTCCTCCTAGTTCTTTGAGTATTAAATCTCCACTTGATTCCAATCGAACCAAGCCACTTTTTTCTAATTCTGCCATAAGAGAGATGGCTTCAACAATATCAATTCCCATTTCACGTACTAAAAATGAAATGACAATATAGCGTGATGATTGTAATTCTTTTGTCATTTTCCCTCCTGAAAATAAAAAAAGGAGAACAATATTCAATTGTTCTCCACGATAAATTTGTTAAAAAGAAAAACCCTGCCAAATTAATTTTTGGTAGGGTTTTTGGTAGGAAACTAAATTAATTTATCAGTTTCTAAAATGTGTTCACGATTCTAAAAGGCTGATACTATAGTATTCCGAATTCTAATTGGTATATGCCTCTTATTTAAGAGTAACTGAAGCTCCAGCTTCTTCCAATTTAGCTTTGATTTCTTCAGCTTCTGCAGTTGCAACGCCTTCTTTAACAAGTGCTGGTGCACCATCAACAAGTTCTTTAGCTTCTTTAAGTCCAAGACCAGTGATTTCACGTACAACTTTGATAACGCCAACTTTTTTGTCACCAGCAGCTGTCAATTCAACGTCAAATGAGTCTTTAGCAGCACCAGCGTCAGCAGCACCAGCTGCAGCAACAGCTACAGGAGCAGCTGCAGTTACACCAAATTCTTCTTCGATAGCTTTTACAAGGTCGTTCAATTCAAGGATTGAAGCTTCTTTAATTTCAGCAATAATGTTTTCAATGTTCAATGCCATTGTTATTTCCTCCAAATAAGTTTAAATTTAATTTTGTTATTTTTTTGTAGCTAGGCTACGCTGCGTAGCTTATGATTAAGCTGCGTCTTCTTTGTTGTCTGCAACCGCTTTGACTGCAAGAGCAACGTTGCGCACTGGCGCTTGAAGTACAGAAAGGAGCATAGAAAGAAGTCCTTCGCGACTTGGAAGAGTTGCAAGAGCAACGATTTCTTCTTTTGATGCGACAGCGCCTTCGATTGCACCACCTTTGATTTCAAGTGCTTCAGCGTTTTTAGAAAAGTCGTTCAAGATTTTCGCTGGCGCGATAACATCTTCGTTAGAAAATGCTACTGCAGATGGTCCAACAAAAACAGATGCAAGATCTTCAAGACCAGCTTTTTCAGCTGCACGACGTAAGATTGAGTTTTTAATAACTTTATACTCAACTTCGCTTCCACGAAGCTCACGACGAAGAACTGTATCTTGTTCAACTGTCAAACCACGAGCGTCTACAACGACGATTGATGCAGCAGCTTTCATTTTCTCAGCTACTACGTCAACTAGTTCCGCTTTTTTAGCAATAATTGCTTCACTCATTAGTGTGTTCACCTCCGTAATTATTTTGCTTGGGGAATTTTTCCAAAAGAAAAACGCGCCCAAACCTAGACACGAAAGTACAATACGCTTCTTTTTACATGATACGTTTTGTCCTCGGTAGGATATTTATGAGTCTTGCTCCCCTACTGTCTTAGGCAGTTTTTTCAAACCGTCTATAAGTATATCACAAGAATTCTATCAAAGCAAGTATTTTTTAAAAAAATTTGAGTTTTTTCTCAGTTCTACTGACACTTAGAGAAGAATATTTAAATATTTTCTCAGTAAATGGAAAAGATTGGTACCAAGGTATTATAGATTAAGAGCGCATGAAAGATCAACATTAACACATGAAATATGAATGGAGTATTTTCCATGGTTTGAATATCCTGATTAGATTTTTGATTGTCTAAGAAAAAAGTTAATGACAAGAAAAGTAGGATTACGCCATAAATAATGCTAATATGATAAAGAATGAGCCCTATGATACTGAAATAGAGGAAACCGAATATGGGTATCGAGAAAACAATCAGAGCTAAGGAACCAAATGCGATTCTTATTATCGAAATCATTAAGAAACTATAGGCTGTATATGTAGTAAATTTAGATACTTGGAATCCTAATTTTTTCTGCTTAGATATGTAATGAATGATAAAAATTGGATAAAGAATATCTACCATCTTAACTCTCTATTCTTTCTAAGATACTTTACTTTATTTTAACTATTTTTCCTTCAAAATTCAATTTCTATCTTGACGGATAATATTATTTAGTGTACTATACAACTGTATATACATATAAAAGGAGTTATTATGAATACACAAAAGAAAACCCAATTCATGACTTTAACCGCATTGCTAACCGCTATTGCTATTTTGATTCCCTTGGTGATGCCCTTCAAGATTGTTATTCCGCCCGCTTCTTACACCCTAGGAAGCCACGTTGCAATCTTTATCGCTATGTTTCTTTCTCCTTGGATGGCAATCTTTGTCATTATAGCTTCTAGCCTAGGATTCCTCATGGCTGGTTATCCAATTGTCATTGTACTTCGAGCTTTCTCCCATATCTTTTTCGGCACTTTGGGAGCCTTCTATCTGCAAAAACATCCTCAAACCTTAGATAATCCAAAATCTTCCTTGATTTTTAACTTTATACTTGGTTTAGTACACGCTATTGCCGAAGTCTTTGCTTGTATTATCTTCTATGCTAGTACAGGAACAGACCTAAAAAATATGTTCTATGTTCTCTTTGTACTGGTTGGTATTGGTACAATTATTCATAGTATGGTAGACTATTACTTAGCATTAGCTGTTTATAAAGCATTGAAAAAACGCCGTTAAGCGTTAAGAAAGAAGAATATGACAAAAAATCGAAAAGAAGCACTTCTACAACTCTTAAAAGAAGCTCAAAAACCTCAAAACGGAAAAAGCTTAGCAGAACATTTTCATGTCACTCGCCAGATTATCGTTCAAGACATTGCAGTTCTTCGTGCAGACGGTGCTCCTATCTTATCAACCAATCGTGGATATATTTATAAAGAAAGCAAAACCAATCCGTATGTTCACAAGCTGTTTAAAGTAAAGCACGAGATGGAAGAAATTGGTCAAGAACTTCTAGCTATCGTCGATAATGGGGGACGTGTTCAGAATACCTTAATTGATCATCCTGTCTACGGGGAAATTGAAACCTTGCTCAAACTCTCTTGTCGCCGTGACGTTCAGCATTTTTTAGAGCAAGTCGAACGGTCTGACTTTAGACCACTTTCTGAATTAACAGATGGCGTCCATTATCACCTAGTCGAAGCTGAAAACGAACAAGACCTCCTCTATATCGAGAAGGCCTTGGACAAGTTAGGGTATTTGGTAAAGGATTAAAAAGTTCTTTTTTCCCATCCGTCTTCTGTACGATGACGGTAGAAAAATTCAGACTTGTCTGGAGCTTCCATCATCTTCATCAAAGCTAACATATCATAGGCCAGATCCAAATATGGAATCTGGTCTTTTTGTACCCAGGAAACTTCTCCTTCTTCAGATGATTGTAGAGTACCAGTAAACTCAGTCGCCTTGTAACAAAAGACAATATAACGCTCACCTGTATCTAAGGGCCAATTTTTAATGCCGACAAGTTGAGGATTTTGAATCGTCAGACCTGTTTCCTCGTATATTTCGCGAATAACTGACTCTGCAAAAGCCTCTCCGTCTTCGACATGTCCTCCTGGAAAGGCATAGCCAGACCAGCGATTGCTTTCGGGTGAACGATACTGCATGACCACGCGCTGCTTTTCTAGATCTTCAATCATACAAATATTAGTAAGAATGGTTAATTGTGCTCGAGACATAGGACTCACTTTCTAATCTTTAATTTTCTATCTTATACTTAACTTTAGATTTCATAATCAAAGGATTAACTAAGTCATGATATTCATGAATTTCATGGAGCAAGGAACCTCTGATGATTCTAATTTCATTATTTTCTTTATTAACGTAGTAGTCTATATTGATTGGCATAGATGAATCTGGAACCATGGAGAAAAAGAAAAATATCACGAACCAGATTATGAGAGCAAAGAATCCGCTGAGAGCTTGAAAAATCAAATGATGCCATTGAAAGATTCTTGTTTTATAAAAGATTGTCCATGGATGGATAAATAGGGTTAAGCAGAGACCAAAAAACCAGACATTCCACAAAACTGGGGTAAAAGCTAAACCAAATAAACCTAGGACAAAATGAATTAAGGCAAATACCAAGAACAGTAGGTAAAGAATCCTAAATATTGTTAGATGTTTTCTCATGATTAACTCCTTTTCTTTTCAATATATCTCATAAATAAAATCATTAAAGCAGCTACGGTAAAAAAGACCAGATAGGTTGCTATAGGAAACCAAATATAGCGGTGATCTAGGGATAAGAGAGATGGCAAAATCCCTTTACTATTTTTTCCACCAACCCCGATAAAGAGATGAACTATTAAACCGATACTATTAAGATAGATAAATAAATCTGCGAATCTTTTTATTGTCATCCTTGCCCCAGACAAGTCTAGGAACCAATAGTCAAATAACCGATATATCAGACAAAAAAGATTTATATATAGTGGAAAACTATAGTTGATATCTCTGTATGGCGAAGGAATAGGAAGACTTTCAAAAATTAGATTCAAACTTAGTCCTATTGCTAGGACAAGACCGAGGATCAAGAAGAATCCTAAAAATTTATGAGAATCTAGCCAAAGATGAAAACTTTCTCTCCTTGAGAGATTCTTTTTTGTATTTGAATTTCTTTTATTCTTTTTCATTTGAGTGGACTTTCCCTATTTTCTTCTTGTCCATTTTTCTTTTCAATATGCTTGGAAATTAAAATGATTAAAGCAGGTACTAAGAAGAAAATTATATAAGTAAGGATTGGAAACCAGATGTAGCAGTGATCTAAGGTTAGCAAGGGAGGAATAGACTTTCTATTTTTACCCATTATTCCGAAAAATGAGTGAAACAACAAACCTACTCCATTTAGGTACAAGAATGGATTTGCAAAATCTTGAACTCTAGTCATTCCATCGAAATTATCTCTAAAAATACCCTGATAAAGTATATTCACTAAGAATATTAGATTCATAATAAGCGGAAAGACATAATTGAGGTTTTGATATGGTTTTGGAACAAAAGTTGTTCCAAGCAACAAATAAAATAACCCGATAGCTGAAAACCAAAATACACTACAATCTAATAGAAAAGCTATTTTTGAATGCTGTAACAACCACAATTTTACTTTATCTAGCCAGCTCATTTTTCGATTTTGCTTATAGTGTTTTTTTGATGTTTTCTCTTTTTTATTATCTTGTTTCATGATAGTTTTTTAACTTCTTCAGCTACCTTTTGGAGATGGTGTTCCCGTATGCTAGCAGTGTTCACATCTCGTCCGACTTCACCTAGTATGCACACGCGCTTGGTTTTAATTCCACAGTGATTCAAGACGGCATTTTTCAAAACTGAGATGCCATAGCTATCTGGAATGTTGATAGGACCCGAAAAGATTTTGTACCACCAAGTGGGCGCCATGGAGGTTGCGTAAATACTGGCTGTTTTCCCTTTTAATAACTTTTTAAACTGCTTGCCTCTAAGGTAATTCCAGATGAAGCTTCCTTGATCATTAGCAGAGTAAGCAATCCCCGGTGTAAAAACCCGATCAATCCAGCCCTTCATAAGGCTCGGCATACTACTCCACCAGATGGGATAAACGAAGATCAGGTGATCCGCCCACTGGATTAATTCTTGGGAACGAAGGATAAAAGAATCTTCTTCCATACGTTTTCGATAGCCATAACGTAAAACAGGATCAAAGTCCTCCTCATTAAAGTTGATGACTTCAAGTTCATGGCGATCTGAGTCAATATTTTCTACAATGGTTTGAAAAATAGCCTGACAGTAACTTTCCTTATCAGGGTGTCCATTGATGACTAGAATTTTCATTCGTCTTCTCCTATCTAATCCAACGCCTTGACTTCCAACATCATATCACGGATTTGAGCTGCGAGTTCAAAGTCAAGCACTTCGACGGCTTCTTGCATTTGTTTTTCCAGTTTCTTTACCAGTTCTTTACGTTCTTGTTTATTGAGGCTATTGATATCGACTTCCTTGTCTTCTTCCTTGGCAACTGCCTTGGTTACAGAGATTAAGTCACGGATTTCTTTCTTAATCGTTTGTGGCACGATACCGTGTTCTTCATTATAAGCCATCTGGATTTTACGACGGCGAGCCGTTTCATCGATGGCTTTTTGCATAGACTGCGTCATCGTGTCCGCATACATGATGACATGCCCCTCGCTATTACGGGCAGCACGACCAATGGTCTGGATCAGGCCACGTTCGTTACGAAGGAAACCTTCCTTATCCGCATCGAGAATAGCAACTAGACTCACCTCTGGAACGTCAATC
Source organism: Streptococcus infantis (assembly GCF_964243025.1). Lineage (GTDB taxonomy): Bacteria > Bacillota > Bacilli > Lactobacillales > Streptococcaceae > Streptococcus > Streptococcus infantis_N. The sequence goes on along the minus strand of NZ_CAXTDJ010000001.1, from coordinate 51,893 downwards.
CCTTCACGAAGGAGGTTAATCCCTACCAAGACATCAAAGACTCCTAAACGCAGGTCACGGATAATCTCTGTTCGCTCCAGAGTCTTGATATCTGAGTGCATGTATTTGACCTTGATGCCCATTTCTTTGAAGTAGTCAGTCAAGTCTTCAGCCATTTTCTTGGTCAAGGTTGTAATAAAGGTCCGTTCGTTCTTTTCAACACGGGCATTGATCTCACCTAGGAGGTCATCAATCTGTCCCATAGTTGGACGGACTTCCACTTCTGGATCCAAAAGACCAGTCGGACGAATGATTTGTTCAATCACGGTATCAGTCTGTTCGTGTTCATAATCACCAGGTGTCGCTGACACATAGACAATTTGGTGAACATGACTTTCAAACTCTTCACGACGAAGAGGACGATTATCCAAGGCAGATGGCAAACGGAAACCGTAATTAACCAACATTTCCTTACGTGAACGATCTCCATTATACATGCCCTTGATCTGTCCCATAGTCATGTGGCTCTCATCAATCATAATCAAAAAATCATCTGGGAAGAAATCAAGAAGGGTGTACGGTGGCTCTCCTTCGCTTCGTCCATCCATGTGGCGTGAGTAGTTTTCAACCCCGTTTGTATAACCCATCTCACGCAGCATCTCGATATCGTATTCTGTTCGCTGTTTCAAACGTTGAGCTTCAAGGAGTTTACCTTCCTTCTCAAAGATAGCTAACTGCTCCTCCAACTCAGCCTCAATCTTAGCAATAGCTACTTCCATATGGTCATCATTAGTCACAAAGTGAGTCGCTGGGAAAATCGCCAAATGATCCACTTCGCCGAGAACTTGACCAGTCAGAGCTTCGACTTCACGAATACGATCAATTTCATCCCCGAAAAACTCAACACGAAAGGCATGCTCATCACGAGAGGCTGGGAAAATCTCCACCACATCCCCACGGACACGGAATCTTCCACGCTGAAAATCAATGTCATTGCGCTCAAACTGAATGTCCACCAAATCATTAAGCAGTTTATCTCGAGAAATCTCAAGACCCGGACGCAAACTTACCACGCTATCAGCGTATTCTTTAGGAGAACCCAAACCATAGATACAAGATACAGATGCTACAATGATAACGTCATTACGCTCCAAGAGGGCTGATGTTGCGGAGTGACGAAGCTTGTCAATTTCATCATTAACAGAACTATCTTTTTCGATGTAGGTATCGCTTGATGGCACATAGGCTTCCGGCTGGTAGTAATCGTAATAGGATACGAAATACTCGACCGCGTTTTCAGGGAAAAATTCCTTGAACTCCCCATATAGTTGCCCTGCAAGAGTTTTATTGTGGGCAATGACTAGGGTTGGCTTATTAACTTGAGCAATGACCTGGCTCATGGTATAGGTCTTCCCCGTACCAGTCGCTCCCATCAGGATTTGCGCCTTTTCTCCACCCTCAATATTATCCACCAACTGTTCAATGGCCTGCGGTTGGTCCCCAGACGGTTGGTATTTGGATACTAGTTTAAATTTGTTGTCTGTAATTCGATTTATCATAATAGCCTCATATACATTTTCTATCCTTCTATTTTACCATAAAAAGGAAAGAGTTTCTGTTTCTCAACAGACCACCTCACTTTGTTCTATGTTATATCTTCTTACATCGAAATATAAAATGTTTGCCGTTCTTCAACTTTTTTGATATAATTTAAAAATATCTTGAAAGGAGACATCACATGAAGAAAAAAATTCTAGCTTGTTTGCTTATTTTATTTCCTATTCTTTCACTAGGAATAGTAAAAGCTGACACAGAAAAAACCAAGTATGTTATCGCCAGTGACTCATCTTTTGCGCCATTTGTTTTCCAAGACTCAAGCAATCAATACACTGGTATCGATATGGATCTAATCAAGGCAATCGCTGAAGACCAAGGTTTTGAAATCGAGATTACCAATCCAGGTTTTGATGCTGCTATTAACGCAGTCCAATCTGGACAAGCAGACGGTATCATTGCAGGTATGTCAGTGACTGATGCTCGTAAAGAAACTTTTGATTTCTCTGATTCTTACTATACAGCAAATACTATTCTTGGTGTTAAAGAATCAAGTACCATTTCTTCTTATGAAGATTTGAACGGTAAGACTGTAGGTGTGAAAAATGGTACTGCTTCACAAACCTTCCTAACAGAAAATCAAAGCAAGTACGGTTACAAGATCAAAACTTTTTCTGATGCTGCATCTATGTATGATAGCTTAAACACTGGTTCAATTGATGCCGTTATGGACGACGAACCTGTTATTAAATACTCTATTAGTCAAGGACAAAAGTTAAAAACACCAATCGCAGGTACACCAATCGGAGAAACTGCCTTTGCAGTTAAAAAAGGAAGTAATCCAGAATTGCTAGAGAAGTTTAACAAGGGACTCGCAAACCTTAAGGCGAATGGAGAATTCCAAAAAATCCTTGATAAGTATCTAGCTAGCGATTCTACTACTACAAGTTCATCAGCTGATGAAACAACTATTTGGGGATTGTTGAAAAACAACTACAAACAACTTCTCAGTGGACTCGGAATTACTCTCTCATTAGCACTGATTTCATTTGTAATTGCGATTTTCATCGGAATTATCTTCGGTATTTTTAGTGTCAGCCCTTATAAATCACTCCGTTTGATTTCAGAGATTTTCGTTGACGTTATCCGTGGTATTCCATTGATGATTCTTGCTGCTTTCATTTTCTGGGGCATTCCTAACTTTATCGAATCTCTTACAGGTCAACAAAGTCCAATCAACGACTTTGTCGCTGGTACTATCGCACTTTCCCTAAACTCAGCTGCCTACATCGCTGAGATTGTTCGTGGTGGTATCAAGGCCGTGCCTGTTGGACAAATGGAAGCCAGTCGAAGCCTAGGTATTTCATATGGAAAAACCATGCGTAAGATTGTCTTGCCACAAGCAACCAAGCTCATGCTTCCAAACTTCGTCAACCAATTTGTTATCGCTCTTAAAGATACAACAATCGTATCTGCAATCGGTCTGGTAGAACTCTTCCAAACTGGTAAGATTATCATTGCTCGTAACTACCAAAGTTTCAAAATGTATGCAATTCTCGCAGTCTTCTACCTTGTGATTATCACTCTTCTAACTAGATTAGCGAAACGCTTAGAAAAGAGGATTCAATAATGGCAAAATTAAAAATTGACGTTCATAACTTACATAAACAATATGGTAAAAACAAAGTCCTTAAAGGAATTTCAGCGAAATTCTATGAAGGAGATGTTGTTTGTATCATTGGACCTTCTGGTTCAGGTAAGTCAACTTTCTTGCGTAGCTTAAATCTCCTCGAAGAAGGAACAAAAGGAAGCATCACAGTTAATGGCTATGATTTGACGGATAAATCTACCAACGTAGACCATGTTCGTGAAAATATCGGAATGGTGTTCCAGCACTTCAATCTCTTTCCACATATGACCGTATTGGAAAATATCACTTTCGCTCCTGTAGAGCACAAGTTAATGACTAAGGTTGAAGCTGAAAAATTGGGTATGGAACTCCTTGAAAAAGTTGGGCTTGCTGACAAGGCCAATGCCAATCCTGAAAGTCTATCCGGTGGTCAAAAGCAACGTGTGGCTATCGCTCGTGGTTTAGCAATGAACCCTGATATCATGCTCTTTGACGAGCCAACTTCTGCCCTTGACCCTGAGATGGTTGGCGATGTTCTGAATGTTATGAAAGAGTTGGCTGAACAAGGCATGACCATGATTATCGTAACCCACGAAATGGGATTCGCTCGTAAGGTTGCCAATCGAGTTATCTTTACAGCAGACGGTGAATTCCTAGAAGATGGTACACCTGATCAAATCTTTGACAACCCACAACACCCTCGTCTAAAAGAATTTTTAGACAAGGTCCTCAACGCTTAAAAAACTGCAAGGTAAACCTTACAGTTTTTTTCTCACTTGTATTGGAATTTTGGATTTTTTAGAAAATTATGATAAAATAAAGGGTATGAAAATGGGGATTCCTCATGCCTAGGATATCTAGGAAAGTAAATAGAAATTAGGTAGCTGGATGTCATCTAAAGTTATTGTTACAATTTTTGGTGCTAGTGGAGATTTAGCTAAACGTAAGCTCTACCCTTCACTCTTTAGACTTTATAAATCAGGTAATTTGTCTGATCATTTTGCTGTTATTGGAACCGCTCGTAGACCTTGGAGTAAGGAGTATTTTGAATCTGTTGTTGTCGAATCTATTTTAGATTTGGCAGATAGCGCAGAAGAGGCTCAAGCTTTTGCTAGTCATTTTTACTATCAAAGTCATGATGTTAATGACACTGAGCACTATATCGAATTACGTAAGCTTCAGGCTGAGTTAAATGAAAAATATCAAACTGAACACAACAAGCTCTTCTTCCTCTCAATGGCACCACAATTCTTTGGTACCATCGCCAAACACCTCAAGTCTGAGCAAATCGTTGACGGTAAAGGCTTTGAACGTTTGATCGTTGAGAAACCTTTTGGAACCGACTATGAAACTGCAAGCAAACTAAACGAAGAGCTTCTAGCTACTTTTAACGAAGAGCAAATCTATCGTATCGACCATTATCTTGGTAAAGAGATGATTCAGAGTATCTTTGCCATTCGTTTTGCCAATATGATCTTTGAAAATGTTTGGAATCGGGAACATATTGATAATGTGCAAATTACCTTTGCAGAACGTCTAGGTGTTGAAGAGCGTGGTGGCTACTATGATGAGTCTGGTGCCCTTCGAGACATGGTTCAAAACCACACACTTCAGCTTCTGTCACTCCTTGCTATGGATAAGCCTGCAAGCTTTACAAAGGATGACATTCGCGCAGAGAAAATCAAGGTCTTCAAGAACCTTTACCACCCTACAGATGAGGAACTTAAAGAGCACTTCATCCGTGGGCAATACCGTTCTGGTAAAGTTGATGGCATGAAATACATTTCTTACCGCAGCGAACCAAATGTCAACCCAGAATCAATGACAGAAACCTTCGCTTCAGGTGCCTTCTTTGTAGATACCGATCGCTTCCGTGATGTACCTTTCTTCTTCCGTACAGGTAAACGCCTAACTGAAAAAGGAACACACGTAAACATCGTCTTCAAACAAATGGATTCAATCTTTGGAGAACCACTAGCACCGAATGTGCTTACCATCTACATCCAACCGACGGAAGGATTCTCTCTTAGCCTTAACGGTAAAGAAGTTGGAGAAGAGTTCAAACTTGCACATAATTCGCTTGATTACAGAACTGATGCTACAGCTACAGGTGCTTCACCAGATCCTTATGAAAAGCTAATCTACGATGTATTGAATAACGATTCAACTAACTTTAGCCACTGGGAAGAAGTTAGCGCTTCTTGGAAATTGATTGACCGTATTGAGAAGCTTTGGGCTGAAAACGGTGCTCCACTTCATGACTACAAGGCTGGTAGCATGGGACCTCAGGCTAGTTTTGATCTCCTTGAAAAATATGGTGCCAAATGGACATGGCAACCAGATATCGCCTATCGTAAAGATGGTCGTTTAGAATAATCAAAAACATCCTGCAAGAATTCTTGCAGGATTTTCTTTTATATCAAACCTTCTAGAAGGCCCTTCATAAAGTTTTCAGAGTTAAACTCACCGATATCATCGATTTTTTCACCAAAACCAATTAGCTTAACAGGGATATTGAGTTCCTCACGGATAGCAAGAACAACCCCACCTCGAGCAGTTCCATCAATCTTGGTTAAGACAATCCCTGTAACAGGAGTAATTTTTGAGAATTCTTTAGCTTGTACAAGAGCATTTTGACCAGTTGAGGCATCAAGAGCTAGGAAGGTTTCATGAGGTGCTTCTGGCACTACGCGTTTGATGATACGACCAATCTTTTCCAATTCTGCCATTAAGTTTTCTTTGTTTTGCAGACGGCCTGCTGTATCAATCATGAGAATATCAATGCCTTCTGCTACTGCTCGTTCCATCCCATCAAAGACAACGCTGGCTGGATCTGCCTTCTCAGGGCCAGTAACGACAGGAACATCTACACGACGTCCCCATTCTGCTAACTGAGCAACCGCACCCGCACGGAAGGTATCAGCAGCAACAAGCATAACCTTTTTACCAGCTTTTTTGTATCGATTAGCTAATTTACCAATTGAAGTTGTTTTCCCGACTCCATTAACTCCAACAAAAAGCATAACCGTTAATCCATCTTGGAAGTTAATATTTTCATTATAAATGCCGTCCTTTTCGTATAGCTCCACCAATTTTTCGATGATAACACGACGAAGGGCATCAGGTTTCTTAGCATTCTCAAGCTTGGCTTCATAACGCAATTCTTCCGTAAGATTTGAAGCCACCTGCACACCAACGTCACTCATGATGAGTAGCTCTTCTAGTTCCTCAAAGAAATCTTCATCGACTGAGCGGAAATTTGCAAAGAAAGCATTCAAACGGGCACCGAATCCCGTACGCGTTTTCTTAAGACTACGGTCATATTTTTCTTGTTCAGTCTCTTGGACTTGAGAAGTTTCTTCGATTGCTTGGTTTGCTTCCTCTTCCTCAAAAAAACCTGTTTCTGCTTCGTCTGATTGAGTCTGAACAATTTCTTCCTCGTCACTATCATTTGAAGTTGCTTCTTCAACATGAGTCAATTCCTCTTGAGGACTATCGGCTTCTTGGACTTGATTTAACTCTTCTTGAGAAACCTCAACTTCGTCAACTGATTCTACAATAGTTTCTTCGTCAACCTCTGCTTTAAATAAGTCTTCATCATTTTCTTCGGCTACGACAGTCCCATCTTGCTCTTTGACTTCGATATTTTCAGACTCTAGCGTCTCAGTTTGCTCGATATCATCCGATAAATCAATGTTTTCTAGAGCTTCTTTGACAACATCTTCAATTTTAGGTTCTTCTATTTTTCCAAATAAACGGTCAAATAATCCCATTCTTTAGTTCTCCTTCAGTACATATTTTTCAATTGCCCAGGCGACAGCTTCTTCGTCATTAGTCATTGGTGTTACCACATTTGCCACAGCCTTAACTGCCGGCACAGCATTTTGCATAGCGACACCGAGACCGGCCCACTCAATCATCGAAAGGTCATTAGCCTCATCTCCGCAGGCCATAACCTGACTTTGGTCAATTCCCAGGTGTTCAATCAGTTTAGATAATCCTGTCGCCTTATGAACATTCTTTGGTGACCATTCTAGCAAGAGTTCACGTGATTTAAAAATTTCATACTGGTCGTATAATTCTGGTGAAATCTTTTGAATAGCTGCATCCAAAGGTTCCTGAGGAAATGCAGTCACACATTTATTGTATGTTAGCTGACTAGACAAATCTTCAAAAGCAGTTGGAACAAAAGTTAGAGCCGGGTTAAACTGAGCATATAAACTTTCTTGGTCAGACTGAATCTGGTAAACTGTTCCTTCTGAAATTGCATCTAAAGGAATGCCTAGTTTTTCAGTTTCTTCATAAATACGTGTCACATCATCAATTGAAAAGACTGTCTTATCAAGAATCTCACCTGTATTTTTTTGAACCAATCCACCGTTGAATGTGATAGTAAATTCGTCATCGTGACCATCTGTTCCAAGCTCTTTAAGGAAGAAATCCATGGCCTTGAGAGGACGTCCAGTTGTTAGGACTACTTTGACACCCTGTTCACGCGCAGCCTTTAAAGTCGCCTTGGTACGATCAGTCAATTTCTTGTCTGTCGTCAGCAAGGTTCCATCCAAATCTAGGGCAATTAATTTAATATCTGCCATTATAATCCCTCCATATAAGCGATAACTGATTGATCTTTATGGTGACCGATAACTGTTTCGGCAAGTTCCAAAATCTCTGGACGAGCATTTTCAGGTGCGACTGGGTGCCCTACAACCTGCATCATATGAAGGTCATTGAGGTTATCTCCAAAAGCCATCACTTGGTCCATATCCAGATTTAACTTCTTAGCCAATTCGACAATCGCAACTCCCTTGTCCACATAATCAAGAACAATATCAATGGATTCAAAACCTGTCGTCATTGCCTTAACACCAGGCACATGTTCATTGACCCAAGCTTCGCCGGCTTCTACTGTCTCTTCTGTAAAGTTCGTTGTGAATTTGAAAATTTCATCGGTGATATCTTCTAGACTAGCTACTTTTTGAATATTCTCATTGTAATGATGACTAAACATGAGATAGGTTTCATCTACAGTATCTAAAACATAGCAAGCTTTCTTACCAGTCAAGAGCATCTTCCTCTCATCGAAATAAGGTGAAGTCTTTAGCTTTTCAAAAGTTGATAGGTAAAAATCTCTAGGCATGGTCGCTTCATAGAGGTCTTGTCCATGAAAACGAACGAGACTCCCATTTTCGGCGATAAAAATAATCTCATCTTTGACATCCGCAAAATGTTTCTCTAAGGACAAAAGACCGCGGCCAGAAGCTACAGCAAAGTAAATCCCTTTTTCTTTATAAGAATGGAGAAGCTTTTTTAAGCGCTCCATATCAAATTGGCCAGCTTCATCCAAAAAAGTCCCGTCCATATCAGTTGCGACTAGTTTAATCATAAATACTTCTATTCTCCAGTTGTAAATCTATCTTCTATTATACCATAGAAAAAGTAAAAAAAGACGTGCTGAATTGACACGTCCTTGTATTCTATAAAACTATCCGTAGGGCCAATTGTTATTAAAAATATAAGCCCCTCTCCACACTTTCCTGAATCAAATCTTCCGTCAGTTTCCATAATTCTTCTGATTCACTTTTTATGAACTTTTTCTTATCTAATACCATGTCTGCACTGATATTATCAGGGTTATAATCTAATTCTGACACTTCTAAGTGATTTATCAGTGGTACCAATGCATCGATTACTCTTGCATATCTTGATTCAGCACTCTGTCCTTTTTCAAATTCCAACCACAAATTTTTCATATTAAAATATTTATCTTCTGGAAGGAGGCTCATTGTTATTTCTATAGATTCTAACTCTCTATCATGAGAATGAATCTTTTTTTCATCATCAAAAACCCAAGTATCTCCGGCATAAATCTCACCTAAATCATGAATCAATAACATAGAAATAACTTTTTCCATTTTTAACTTTTCAGGATAATAATCTTGAAGAACTATAGCAGCTATAGCACCTTGCCAAGAATGCTCGGCACTATTTTCAAATCTTCCATCAAGCGTTCTATTAAATCTTGTTACTGACTTTAACTTCTCTATTTCTTTAATAAAATCGACTGAATTCTTTAAATTACTCATTGTAGCTCCTATCTTATTTAAAATTTTAGATATAATACCAAAAAATATTAATTTCATCAAATATTTCCCGTATTTGCAAAAATAAAATAGCGCCTAATCCATACGAGATTAGACGCTTGATTAAACTTGTAATTTGTAAAATATTTATCAATCGAGTGATTGAACTTTCCTACCATCAATCAATTCCAAGTCTTTTTATCCATATTTGGCAAAGAGAGCTTAAACTTAATAATAAAGAGTCGAATCACAAAACCGACAATTGAGAGAATGATAAAAGCAGTGATTCTTGGAAAGTGAAGGACAAAGGCCAACCAGTAATAAATAACGCCAATTACAAAAGATAAAAGGGCATAGATGTCCTCTTTTAGAACACTTGGGACTTCATTAATCAAGAGATCTCGGATGATACCTCCGCCAGCACCTGTTAAACAGGCCAAAATCCCTGCAGACATCAAGTTCAATTTACTATCAGCTAAAGCTGTAGCCCCGATTAGAGAGAAGATAATCAATCCAATCGAATCAAAGATGAGATAGGTTTCTCTCAGCCACTTATAGAATTTTTTTTCTTGACTAGCATTGGCTTGTTTTGAAGTCACAAAGGCATACATAATAACAGCTACAAGAATAGAGACATAAATCGGTCTAGGATCTGCGAGAGCGGAGGGAAAACGACTGATAATAGAATCTCTTAAAATACCCCCGCCTACTGCCGTTACAATTGCTAATAAACTAATTCCAAAAATATCTAAACGTTTACCAAATCCTTTGATGGCTCCTGACGCCGCAAAGGCTATAGTCCCAATATAATTACAAATCATTAGGAATAGGTCAAAATCCATGTAAGCTCCTCAATTTATTTTTGTAACCTTTCTGACTTCTTGAAGGTCATTCTACATGCTCTAGCTTGAAATGTTATATTGAAAACAAACTAAGCATCCATATTTTCTAAATCTTTAAGTTTAACAGAGACAATCTTAGAAACACCAGATTCTTGCATAGTTACTCCATAAATAGAGTCTGCGGCTGCCATGGTTCCCTTACGGTGGGTAACAACGATAAACTGGCTATCCTTGTCAAATCGGTTAAGATAATCCCCAAAGCGTTTAACGTTAGCTTCATCGAGTGCAGCCTCTACTTCATCCAAAATAACAAATGGAATGGTCTTGACACGAATGATTGAGAAAAGTAGAGCCAAAGCTGACAAGGCCTTCTCTCCACCACTCATGAGGTTGAGAGATTGGATTTTCTTACCTGGCGGTTGAACAGAGATTTCAACACCTGCTGTCAGTATATCTCCCTCGGTCAGGATTAGGTCCGCTTGACCACCACCAAACATCTGCTTGAAGGTCACTTTGAAGGATTCACGAATCGCTTCAAAGGTTGATTTAAATCGTTCCTTCACTTCATCGTTCATCTCTGTAATGGTTTCAAGAAGAAGATTTTTAGCCGAAAGAATGTCATCACGCTGACTATTTAAGAATTCCAAGCGTTCGTGAACTTCGTCAAACTGTTCAATAGCATCCAAATTGACTGGACCAAGTGAACGGATAGATTTTTCCAGATCCTTGACCTCTTGTTCAGCGACAACCAAATCTTCTACCGGATTGGCTTGTTCTAAAGCTTCCGTATAACTAATCTGGTATTCGTCAGTCAGTTGACCTTGAAGATAGCGAAGGCGGTCCGTAATCTTCTCTTTGGTTGCTTCTGCACGTGTTTGCTTACGAATCCATTCTTCATTTTGCTGACGAGCTTGTTCTAAATGACTAGCAATATCATCCAATTGACCTTCAATATCATCCAGTTCAAACTGCTTACGAATGAGTCCTTGTTGAATTTCTTCCTTCTGACTCTTGGCTTCTGCTTCTTGCTTGGCCAAAAGTTCCGTATCAACCTTTTCAAGATTGTCTACCTTTTCTTGGAGGAGGCGTTCGATTTCATCTTGCTCCATATCAAGGTATTCAAGCTCTTTGTTAATCCGTTCAATATCTGCAACTTCGTAACGTTTTCGCCCTATCATTTCTGTTTTGAGCAGACGTTCTTGGGAAAGTTTATTCTGCAAGCTTTGATAACGTTCTTGAATCGCATTTTTATTGGACTTGATTTCTTCAATTTCTGATTCCAGTTTTTGCTTTTCAGTTGCGATGATTGAGAGACGTTCTTGGCATTTTTCTTTTTCAGCTTGCCAATCTCCACCTCTGAGATTGTTTAATTCTTTTTCCTGAAGTTCTAACAGTGTTTCGAGTTCTTCGACTTGTTGGCAAGTTTGTTGATAAGCCAGATATAAGCCTTGCTCCTCTATTCTAGCTTGCTCTCCTTGAGACTTAATAGTCTCCAAAGTTTGACTGAGGGCTGTCAAGCCTTCTTGAAGTGATTTCAGATTTTCTTCCTCTTGACGAAGAAGTTTTTCTTCCTTAGCAATTTCTTTTTGCAACTGCTCCAATTCAGGCTTGATGAAAATACTGTTATTTTGACGATTTGCACCACCAGCATAAGAACCACCTGTTCGCAATTCTGTACCATCTAGCATTACCATCCGAACCTGATAACGTACCTTACGAGCTGCATCACGTGCATGCTCTACCGTATCAAAGATTGCTGTTGTAGCAAGCAAGTTTTTAAATATTGCTTCATGCTTGGCATCAAAAGTAACCAGTTCATCTGCCATTCCAAGAAAACCTGGACTTGCAGCAATCATCTCTTGATTCTGACTAGAAATGCTACGAGCCTTGATGGTTGTTAAAGGTAGGAAAGTCGCACGACCAGCTCGATTTCGTTTAAGGAAGTCGATAGCCTTAGTCGCAGCCTGTTCATCTTCGACGATGATATGTTGGCTACTTGCCCCGAGGGCGATTTCAAGAGCTGTTTGATAACGAACATCAAAAGTTAAATGTTCACTGACCGCTCCGACAATACCGCCCAGGCGATTTTTTTCTTGTAGAACACTTTTAACACCCGCATAGAAATTACTATGGTTTTTAAGAATGTTTTCCAGACTTTGCGCCTTGGCCTGCTTGTTTTTCAGACTATCCAAAAGGTCAAAAAGTTGATTTTGCTGACTTTGATAAGCCTGCTTTTGTTCTTCTTCCTGTTTAGCATTCGTCTGATAGTCAGCAAGCAAGGTCTGTACTTTTTCTTTTGCTGATTTAAGAGCAGTTTCTTGCTCACTAGCCTTAGACTTGGCAGAAACTAATTGTTCCTTCAAGGACTCCAATTGTTCTTCTTGCTTTTGAGTCTGTTGGCGACTATTTTCAAGGTCATTCTCAATCCGTGTCAACTGATTAGAGACATCCGCTTCTTCCTGCAAGAAAGCAACAAAGCGCTCACGCAGTTGCTCAATCATCTGATCTGGATCATCAGAAAATGCTACTAACTCAGCTTCTAAACGGTTGAGCTCCTTGGTATTAACTGCTAGATTTGCTTCTAACTGACTGAGATTTGTTTCTTTTTCTTCCTTCTCTTGAATAAGAGCATTTCTCTTTTCATCCAAACTAGCTAAACGAGCTTGAGCCTCTTGTTTATTGAGAGCAACCTGCTCTGTCTCCAGTTTAGACAAGGCTAATTTCCGTTCCAAATCACTGATTAGAGCAGTCAAATCCATCAAACTCGTTTGATCTTTAGCCATCTCTGCTTGTAAATCTTGTCTCTGCTTCTTGAGAGATTGATTTTCAAGTTCTAGTGACTCGCGTTTTTGATAATAACTAGTCAACAGTTCTTGAACTTGGTTTAATTCTTCTTCTGTTAGATCCAATTCAGCCTTATTGGCTTGAATTTGTGCAACTAAAACATCTAAGTAGATGGCTTTACGCTGACCGTCCAAGTCCATAAATTTACGAGCTGTTGCTGCTTGCTTTTCTAATGGTTTGATTTGATTATCTAACTCATAAATGATATCTTCCAAACGATCCAAGTTGTCCTGAGTTTGTTGGAGCTTGCTTTCAGTTTCTTTTCGACGGGTTTTATATTTCAAAACTCCGGCAGCTTCTTCAAAAATAGCGCGACGTTCCTCAGGCTTAGAGTTAAAGATTTCTTCAACCTTCCCTTGGGAAATAATAGAGAAGGAATCACGTCCAAGTCCAGTATCCAAGAAAAGGTCATGAATATCACGAAGACGAACTTTTTTACCGTCAATCTTGTATTCACTGTCTCCAGTACGATAGATGTGACGCTCCACCTTGATTTCCTGTCCTGCATCCTTGATGAAACCGTCCTGATTATCTAGAGTAACAACTACAGAAGCATAGTTTAATGGTTTTCTACTTTCTGTTCCTGCAAAGATAACATCTGGCATCTTCCCACCACGAAGACTTTTGACACTGGATTCCCCAAGAGCCCAGCGTAAACTTTCTGTGATGTTAGATTTTCCAGAACCATTGGGTCCTACAACTGCTGTAACTCCCTGGTCAAAAACAACCTTGGTCTTATCAGCGAAGGACTTAAACCCCTGAATCTCAATTTCTTTTAAATACATGAATCCAGTCCTTCCTCAACTGCATTTTTAGCGGCTTCTTGCTCGGCCAATTTTTTTGATCTTCCTTGACCCCTACCTAAACTTTGACCCTCGACAAGAACTTCAACCTCAAACATCTTATCGTGGGCAGGTCCGATCTCTGAAATGACCTGATAACGAATATCAACATCACCATTGACTTGAAGTAATTCTTGGAGGTGAGTCTTGTAGTCTTTAATCATCTCAAAATCACCAGCCTCAACCTTCGGTATCATGACCTGGTAGATAAACTCTTTTACTGTAAGTAGATCCTTATCTAAAAGCAGGGCACCCAAAAAGGCTTCGAAAGCATCTCCCAAGATGGTATCTCGATTACGGCCTCCAGATTTTTCCTCTCCCTTTCCTAGCTTGATAAACTGGTCAAACTGGCAGTCACGGGCAAAACCAGCCAAACTCTCTTCACGTACAATCATGGCACGGAGTTTAGACAGGTCACCTTCTGGTTTTTTAGGATATTTTTTGTACAGATATTCTGAAATTAATAATTGCAGAACAGCGTCTCCTAAAAATTCCAAGCGTTCGTTGTGTGAAATTTTTAAGAGGCGGTGCTCATTGGCATAACTAGTGTGAGTAAAAGCTGTTTCAAGTAATTGTTTATCTGAAAAAACAAGCCCAAAACGTTGCTCTAACACGGTTTCTAATTCTCTCATAAGAACCTCTTTCTAAAACATTATAATACACTCCATTATACCAAAAAAAGCTTTCTGAGTCAGAAAATAACCGTTAAAAGTCCTTTTTCTGACTTGTGTTTAAAATCAATCCATTACTAGCAGTTCAGGCTATTTTTTGGTATAATAAATCTTATGGAAATTGAAAAAACCAATCGAATGAATGCTCTGTTTGAATTTTATGCAGCCCTTTTGACTGATAAGCAGATGAACTATATCGAGCTCTACTATGCAGACGACTATAGTTTAGCTGAAATTGCAGAAGAGTTCGGCGTTAGTCGTCAGGCTGTTTATGATAATATCAAACGAACGGAAAAAATTCTGGAAGATTATGAGATGAAACTCCATATGTACTCTGATTACATTGTCCGCAGTCAGATTTTTGACCAGATCATTGAGCGCTATCCAGAGGATACTTTTCTACAAGAGCAAGTTGAGATTTTAACAAGTATTGATAATAGAGAATAAGAGGAATAAATATGGCATTTGAAAATTTAACAGAACGTTTGCAGAACGTCTTTAAAAATCTACGTAAAAAAGGAAAAATTACCGAGAGCGATATCCAAGAAGCAACCAAGGAAATTCGTCTGGCTCTTTTAGAAGCCGACGTTGCTTTGCCAGTGGTTAAGGACTTTATCAAGAAAGTTCGTGAACGTGCCATTGGGCACGAAGTCATTGATACCCTCAACCCAGCTCAACAAATCATCAAGATTGTTAATGAAGAATTGACGGAAGTTCTTGGTTCAGATACAGCTGAGATTATCAAGTCTCCTAAGATTCCTACAATCATCATGATGGTTGGTTTGCAGGGTGCTGGTAAAACAACTTTTGCAGGTAAACTTGCCAACAAACTCAAAAAAGAAGAGGATGCTCGTCCTTTGATGATTGCAGCCGACATCTATCGTCCTGCGGCCATCGACCAGCTCAAAACACTGGGACAACAAATTGATGTTCCTGTCTTTGCTCTTGGAACTGAAGTTCCTGCAGTGGAGATTGTTCGCCAAGGTTTGGAGCAAGCTAAAGCCAACCATAATGACTATGTTTTGATTGATACAGCCGGTCGTTTACAAATCGACGAACTTCTCATGAATGAGCTCCGTGATGTTAAAGCTCTTGCTCAACCAAATGAAATCCTTCTCGTCATCGATGCCATGATCGGTCAAGAAGCTGCTAACGTTGCGCGAGAATTTAACGCTCAATTAGAAGTTACCGGTGTCATCCTTACCAAAATTGACGGGGATACTCGTGGTGGTGCGGCCCTTTCTGTTCGTCATATCACAGGAAAACCAATCAAATTCACTGGTACTGGTGAAAAGATTACCGACATTGAAACCTTCCACCCTGACCGTATGGCAAGCCGTATTCTCGGTATGGGAGATATGTTGACTCTGATTGAGAAAGCTTCCCAAGAATACGATGAGCAAAAAGCCCTTGAAATGGCTGAAAAGATGCGGGAAAACACCTTTGATTTCAACGATTTCATCGATCAGTTGGATCAGGTGCAAAATATGGGGCCGATGGAAGATTTGCTCAAGATGATTCCTGGTATGGCCAACAATCCTGCCCTTCAAAATATGAAGGTGGATGAAAAACAGATTGCTCGCAAACGTGCTATTGTCTCATCTATGACTCCTGAAGAGCGTGAAAATCCAGATTTGCTCACTCCAAGCCGTCGTCGTCGTATTGCAGCTGGTTCTGGTAATACTTTTATCGATGTCAACAAGTTCATCAAAGACTTTAACCAAGCTAAACAACTCATGCAAGGTGTCATGTCTGGTGACATGAACAAGATGATGAAGCAAATGGGCATCAACCCTAACAACCTTCCTAAAAATATGCCTGGTGGCATGGATATGTCAGCCCTTGAAGGTATGATGGGACAAGGTGGTATGCCGGATATGTCTGCTCTTGGAGGAGCCGGAATGCCTGATATGAGCCAGATGCTTGGTGGAGGTCTCAAGGGTAAAATCGGTGAATTTGCCATGAAACAATCCATGAAACGCATGGCCAACAAAATGAAAAAAGCTAAGAAAAAACGCAAATAAAAAGGACTCAATTGAGTCCTTTTTTATTGTTCGTTTCTAAGTTTCTCCAAGGTTTGCTTGAATATTTCTGGAATATCAGCAGTAAATTCCAGTGTTTCATCCGTTCTTGGATGGGTAAATCCTAGCGTTTTAGCATGGAGAAATTGCCCATGTCCCTTTAGTGTTTTACGAGGACCGTATACCTCATCACCAGCGACAGGATGACCGATATAAGCCATGTGCACACGGATTTGATGAGTTCGCCCTGTTTCCAGTTGTAATTCCAGTAAGGTATAATCACCAAAGCGTTCCAAGACATGGAAACGTGTCACTGCTGGTTTCCCTTTGGCAGTCACAGCTTGTTTCTTGCGGTCTTTTTCGCTACGACCAATCGGTGCCTCAATGACACCACGGTCATTGGGAAGATTTCCATGAACGATGGCCCAATATTTTCGAAGAGATTTCTTGTCCTTGAGTTCTTGGGCAAGTGCTAAATGCGCTTCATCATTTTTAGCAACCATGAGAAGCCCAGATGTGTCCTTATCGATACGATGAACAATCCCTGGTCGAAGCACACCATTGATTCCTGATAAGTCTTTGATATGATACATAAGGGCATTCACCAAGGTACCACTGGTATGACCAGCACTTGGATGAACAACCATGCCTTGAGGTTTGTTGACTACTGCTACGTCCTCATCTTGATAAATGATTTCTAGAGGAATATCTTCAGCTACATACTCCAAAACCTCTGGTTCTGGCACCTGATAAGTAACGATATCGCCCTCTTGGACAGTATACTTGGCTTTCTTGACCTGGCCGTTGACCAAGACTTGACCTGACTTGATTTGTTCGTTGGCAAGACTGCGAGACAATTCTGTCAAATCTGATAAAGCCTTATCTAAACGTACCCCGCCTCTTTCAATTTTAATTTCCATTCATTTCCTCTTTTAGCATTGCAAGCAATAACACAACGACCCCTACTGTCAGATAACTATCAGCCACATTGAATATGGCAAAATTGACAAAGTCTAAGTGGAACATATCCACGACAAATCCTTGACTAACGCGATCGATAAAGTTTCCCAGACCACCTGCAATAATCAGAACCAATCCAAAGACTGTCCAGACGGAATCTTCTATATGCTTGTGCAAATACCAGATAGCCCCTGCCATAACTACTAGAGTAATCACTGCAAAAAACCACTGTTGATCTTGAAGCATAGAAAAAGCTGCACCCCTATTTTGCAGATAGGTTAAACTAACTAGATTTGGGATCCATGTTTTAACTTCACCTAGAGCAATATTCTGAACGACATAAGCTTTTACCAATTGGTCTAATACAATCAAGGCTGCTATAATCCCTGCTACTATTCCTCTTTTTTTCATGCTTTCCTCTTCTGATCAAAATACTCTTGCATGACCTCTACAAATAAAGTCCCTGCTTGACTCAAGTCTACTTCCTCACGTTTCACATAAACCATGCGATTATTGAGATTATCATTTAGCGGAATAACGGTGATCCCGTTGACACTATCGCTATCTAAGAATCCAGAACCAGTCGCATAAGCATTTGTTCTTTCAAGAATTCCATTTAAGGTAGCACGATCAGTTACGTTAAACATCTGAGAGCTGGCACTTGTATCCACAAAGTTTTCTGAGTAATAGAGATATTCATCCTTTTCTTGTGTGAAACGAACTGTTGGCAAATCTGCCAAATCCTCCATAACCAACTCTTTTTTCTTGGCTAAGGGGTGTCCTTCACGCAAATAGATATGCGTTTGGAAAGGAATCAACTCAATTACCTCAAGACCTAGCTTTTCAACCCGCTGCATGATTCCCTTTTGGTTCTGATTGTTAAGGTAGATAATCCCAATCTCACTATGTCCTTGGGCTACTTCATCCAAAATCTGAACAGTTGTAGATTCAAAAATACGGAAATTCTTATATTCAGGGTATTGTTGCGAAAAAGCTGTAATGGTTGGTGGCAAGAAATCATAGTGCTGGCTGGCTATTGAAAACTCACCCTTTTCCTCTTCAGGATTGGCATACTGGTTCTGGAAAACATCAAATCCTTTGACCAACTCTTGTGCCTTTTCATAAAATTCCATACCGCGACGAGTAAGGAAAGTTCCTGAACTAGTTCTGCGAAAAATCTTGAAGCCGAGCTCTTTTTCCAAGTCTCTTACAGAAATAGATAGACTCGGTTGGCTAACGTACATCTTCTCAGCTGCTTCACGAAAAGTACCACTATTAGCAATAGCTACAACGTAGCGTAATTGTTGAATATTCATGATTTCTCCTTCGTTTTCTATCTTATCATTATACCATAAAAAAAGCCTATCCAACAAAGGAAAATCATGAGACAGTTACTTCTAAAAAAGGAAACAAAAAAACACCTTTAAAGCTAGACCCAAAATCCAACTAAAAAGGGGTGTTATCAAATGCGATTATTTAGCTGCTGCGTAAAGCTCGTCTACTTTGTTCCAGTTGATAACTGAGAAGAAAGCTTTGATGTAGTCAGGACGAACGTTGCGGTATTTCACGTAGTAGGCATGTTCCCAAACGTCCAAGCCCAAGATTGGTTTTTTACCTTCTGAGATTGGTGTGTCTTGGTTTGCTGTTGAAGTCACTTCAAGTTTACCTTCTTTGTTAACAACCAACCATGCCCATCCAGAACCGAAACGAGTTGTTGCTGCCGCAGTAAATGCTGCTTGGAATTCTTCGAATGAACCAAATGTTGCATCGATTGCTGCTGCAAGTTCTGCTGAAGGAGCTGTTTTTTCAGGAGTCATCAATTCCCAGAAAAGAGCATGATTCAAGTGTCCACCACCGTTGTTGATAAGCGCTTGACGGATATCAGCTGGGATAGATTCTACATCAGCAAGCAAAGCTTCAAGGTCTTCACCAATTTCAGGGTGTTTTTCAAGAGCTGCATTAGCGTTATTTACATATGCTTGGTGATGTTTGTCATGGTGCAAATGCATCGTTTCAGCATCAATATATGGTTCCAAGGCGTCGTAAGCGTATGGAAGATCTGGTAAGATAATAGCCATCTGTAATACCTCTTTTCTTTCTATATAAAAATGATAACGCAAACAACCTTTTTTTTCAAGTTATTTGCTCAATTCGACTGGCTGGCAATCTGTAAAAGAGCCCTTTCAAATAGGTAGTTTTTCTCATAGACACCAGTTTTGATTTGGTAATCAGCCTGGATGAGATAACGGATAGAATCCCGTAAGAAATTCAAGGACAAAGCTCGTGCGTCACGAAGGGCAAATTTGATTTGATAGGGATTCGGATTACGACCAAGATAGTGACCTAAACTGCTGACCATCTGTGATTCTGTCTGACCAGACTCTTGCAATATTTTTACCTGGATATAGAGTCTAAACTGCCCCAGCATAATGGCAATCAGTTTAATCTCATCTTCACCCTGTAAGGTCAAATCTTTAACTAAATCTCGTGCCTGATCAATTTTCTTAGTTAATATTAATTGGGTCAAATCAAAAATATTATCCTGCAAAGTCTTTGGAATGGCTTCAACAATATCTTCTTCTGTTATCAGACCACTATCCTTATAAGACTGTAAGAAGAGCAAGTTTTTCTGAATTTCACTGAATTGAAAACTAGATTTGATAAGCAACTGTTCAAAGGAATTTCCATCAAAAGTAAGTCCCTGTTCCTGAGCCCACTTTTGAAAATAGGCTCGCAACTCTTGCTCTTTAGGTTCAAGAGCCTCAAATACTGTCGCATCACGCTTAAGTAATTTGACCAAACGTCTCTTGCTATCTAACTTGCCTTCAGCAAAGATTACTAATTTACTTGAGGGTACAGGATTTTCCAGATAGTCTTCAAAGGCCTTTAGCTCATCATCAGTTAGATAGCGTTTTTTAGCAGTTGTAATATCGAGAAAATGATCTAAAATAACAATTTTTTCATCCGCAAAGAAAGGAAGACTGACCAACTCTAGCTCCAAGCTTTTGTAGTCTACTTCTTTCATGTCAAAATAAGCAAAATTCAAATCTGCAGGATCATATCCGATTTGCTTTAGAACTTGTGCTTTCATGACGTCATACTGTCCTTGATCAGTTCCTGTAAACAGGGTCAAACTAGGAAGGTTCGCTAAGGATAGCTTTCGACTTTCTTCTATGGCTAGCATTTATTCTCCTTTCTTTTTAATTTAGTTTCTTTTTAATCCATATAATTCAATTTTCCACGGAAATCCTCTAGGCTTTGGTATCCTTTTTCCGACATAATTTCTTTGAGTTCCTTTGTAATACGCTCAAAAACACCTACACCTTCTTTATGAAGAGTAGTTCCTACTTGTACCATGCTGGCACCACATAGGATATGTTCAAAGGCATCACGCCCTGTGAGCACTCCACCAGTTCCGATGATTTGAATTTGAGGATTTAAGCGTTGATAAAAGGCATGGACGTTGGCAAGGGCAGTTGGTTTAATGTATTCTCCACCAATTCCACCAAAGCCATTCTTTGGACGAATCACGACAGACTCATCTTCTATATAAAGTCCATTTCCAATAGAGTTGACACAGTTGACGAATTTGAGTGGGTACTTGTTAAAAATAGCTGCCGCTTGGTCAAAGTGAACAATATCAAAATAAGGTGGAAGCTTAATTCCAAGAGGTTTTGTAAAATACTCAAAAACTTCTGACAAGATATGGTCTGTTGTTTCAAAATCATAGGCAATCTGAGGCTTACCTGGAACATTTGGACATGAGAGATTGAGTTCAGTTAAACCACGGAAATCACTTTCTTGCACCTTTTTCAAGATGGTATGAGTTTCCTCTGGAGACATTCCAACTAAAGATAGAAAGAAGATACGATTTGGTTCCTTTTCTTGCAATTCCAAAAGGTAGTTCAAGTAATAGTCTAAACCATTATTTGGGAGCCCCATAGAGTTAATAGAACCAAGTGGAACATCTTGATAGCGTGGTTCAGGATTTCCCTGACGAAATTCCAAGGTTGCTGTCTTAGTGACAAAGGTTCCTGCTGCTGAATTTTTGACACCTTCCAATTCCTCAATTGTCATACAAGCAACACCTGCTGCATTCATCAAGCAATTATCAAACTCAAAACCAGCAATCTGTGTTTTCGTTGATACCATGATTCTATTCCTCCAAAATCCATTATTTCTTTATTATTATACCATACTTTGGCAGGAGCCTTTTAATAAAACTAACCCTATAAAAAGGTTTCTAATTCAACTAATAAAACTAGCTTATTCAAATTGAAAGAATTTTTAGAAAATTTATGTTTTTTTCTTTACACTGAAAATTTTTTCTGCTATAATGTCTCATGTAATAAAATATAACAACAAAAAAAGGAGAACGATATGACATCTGCTAAAGAATATATCCAAAGCGTGTTTGAAACTGTAAAAGCTCGTAACGGGCATGAGGCTGAATTTCTCCAGGCGGTTGAAGAATTCTTCAGCACTTTGGAACCTGTCTTTGAAAAACACCCCGAGTATATTGAAGAAAACATCTTGGCACGTATCACTGAACCTGAGCGCGTAATTTCTTTCCGTGTTCCTTGGGTTGACCGTGATGGAAAAGTTCAAGTTAACCGTGGTTACCGTGTTCAATTTAACTCTGCTGTTGGACCATATAAAGGCGGACTTCGTTTCCACCCAACTGTTAACCAAGGGATCTTGAAATTCCTCGGTTTCGAACAAATCTTTAAAAACGTTTTGACTGGACTTCCAATCGGTGGAGGTAAAGGTGGATCAGACTTCGATCCTAAAGGCAAAACTGATGCTGAAGTGATGCGCTTCTGCCAAAGCTTCATGACTGAATTGCAAAAATACATCGGACCATCTCTTGACGTACCTGCTGGTGATATCGGTGTCGGTGGACGTGAAATTGGTTACCTTTACGGACAATACAAACGCCTCAACCAATTTGATGCCGGTGTCTTGACTGGTAAACCTCTTGGATTTGGTGGTAGCCTGATTCGTCCAGAAGCGACTGGTTACGGTTTGGTTTACTACACTGAAGAAATGCTCAAAGCTAACGGAAACAGCTTTGCTGGTAAGAAAGTGGTTGTTTCTGGTTCTGGTAACGTTGCTCAGTTTGCCCTTCAAAAAGCAACTGAACTTGGTGCTACAGTTATTTCTGTATCTGACTCAAATGGTTATGTCATTGATGAAAATGGTATCGACTTCGACCTTTTGTCAGATGTTAAAAACAACCGTCGTGCTCGTTTAACTGAGTACGCTGCAGAAAAACCTACTGCTACTTACTATGAAGGTTCTGTATGGACTTACACTGGTAACTACGATATCGCTCTTCCATGTGCGACTCAAAACGAGATCAACGGTGAAGCTGCGAAACGCTTGGTTGCTCAAGGAGTTATCTGTGTATCTGAAGGTGCTAACATGCCTAGCGACCTTGAAGCTATCAAAGTCTACAAAGAAAATGGAATCCTTTACGGACCTGCTAAAGCTGCTAATGCTGGTGGTGTAGCTGTATCAGCGCTTGAAATGAGCCAAAACAGCCTTCGCCTTTCATGGACACGTGAAGAAGTTGACGGTCGTTTGAAAGATATCATGACTAACATCTTTAACACAGCTAAAACAACTGCAGAAACTTACGGTCTTGGTACTGACTACCTTGCAGGTGCAAATATTGCAGCCTTTGAAAACGTAGCAAATGCTATGATTGCCCAAGGTATTGTTTAATTCTAAAAAATGAACTCCTCACTATTTGTGGGGAGTTTTTCTAATGCAAAAAAACCTATCCAAACGGATAGGTATTTTTGATTACAATTTACCTGCTACTGCATCCAATAATTCTTGGATTTTCGCTTGGTTGCTTCCTCCTGCCATGGCCATGTCTGGTTTTCCACCACCACGTCCATCAACGATTGGAGCCAATTCTTTGACCAAGTTACCTGCGTGGATGTCTTTTGTCTTGCTGGCTACAAGGACATTAACTTTATCACCGATGGCTGCAACAAGAACAAGCACATCCGAATAGTCTTTTTGCTTCCAGTTATCTGCAAAGGTACGAAGAGCACCTGCATCTGATACAGAAACTTGACTAGCAATGTAACGGTGGCCATTTGCTTCTTGAACATTCTTGAAGACATCGCCAGCTGCCGCTGCTGCCGCTTTTTCCTTCAATTCTGCATTTTCTTTTTGCAATTGACGGAGTTGTTCTTGAAGTCCTTCAACCTTGTGAGGTACTTCTTTGAGTTGAGCAGCTTTCAAGGTTGCTGCGACTGCTTTCAGAGCATCCTCTTGTTCACGATAAGCTTCAAAGGCTTCCTTACCAGTCACTGCCAAGATACGACGAGTTCCTGATCCGATCCCTTCTTCCTTGACAATCTTGAAGAGACCGATTTCAGAAGTGTTACCTACGTGAGTACCACCACAAAGTTCAACTGAGTAGTCACCAATCGTTACAACGCGGACTTCTTTACCGTATTTCTCACCAAAGAGGGCCATAGCTCCCATTTCTTTGGCTGTATCAATATCTGTTTCAACAGTCTTGACTGCGATGGCTTCCCAAATCTTCTCATTGACTTGTTGCTCAATAGCACGCAATTCTTCAGAAGTGACAGCTTGGAAGTGGGTGAAGTCAAAGCGAAGGAATTCTACTTCGTTAAGAGATCCCGCTTGAGTTGCATGGTGGCCAAGGATATTGTGAAGAGCCGCATGGAGCAAGTGAGTAGCTGTGTGGTTCTTCATGACACGGTGACGACGATTGCTATCGATGGCCAAAGTGTATTCTTGGTTCAAAGCAAGCGATGCAAGGACTTCAACAGTATGAAGAGCTTGTCCATTTGGTGCTTTTTGAACATCCGTTACAGTCGCTACAAGGTTTCCTGCAGCATCCAAGATTTGACCGTGGTCTGCAACCTGTCCACCCATTTCAGCGTAGAATGGAGTTTCTGCAAAGATCAGTGATGCAGTTCCTTCAGAAACAGCCTCTACTTCCGCATTGTCCGCCACGATAGCCACCAACTTAGAAGACAATTGGCTAGCATTGTAGTTGAAGACACTTTCAACTGTAATGTTTTGAAGGGTTTCATTTTGCATCCCCATAGATCCGCCTTTAACAGCTGACGCACGCGCACGTTCTTGTTGCTCTTTCATGGCAGCTTCAAAACCTTCACGGTCGACTGTCATTCCTGCTTCTTCAGCGATTTCTTCTGTCAACTCTACTGGGAATCCGTATGTATCGTAGAGTTTGAAGACATCTTGACCAGCGATAACCGTTTGACCTTTTTCTTTCAAGTCTGCTACGATAGTTTCTGCAAAGTGTTGACCTGAGTGAAGAGTGCGGGCAAATGACTCTTCCTCGCTCTTCACAATTTTTTCGATAAAGTCACGTTTTTCAAGCACTTCTGGGTAGTAGCTTTCCATGATTTTTCCAACAGTTGGAACCAGTTTGTAAAGGAAAGGCTCATTGATACCCAATTTTTGACCATGCATAGAGGCACGACGGAGAAGACGACGAAGGACATAACCACGACCTTCATTTCCAGGAAGGGCACCATCACCGATAGCAAATGACAATGAACGAATATGGTCCGCAATAACCTTGAAGCTCATGTTGTCGCCATCTTGGTCATACACCTTACCAGACAACTTCTCAACTTCGCGAATGATTGGCATGAAGAGGTCTGTTTCAAAGTTGGTCTTAGCCCCTTGGATAACAGCTACCAAACGCTCCAAACCAGCGCCCGTATCAATATTCTTGTGTGGCAATTCCTTGTATTCGCTACGAGGTACAGCTGGGTCAGCGTTAAATTGTGACAAGACGATGTTCCAGATTTCGATGTAACGGTCGTTTTCGATATCTTCTGCGAGAAGTCGAATACCGATATTTTCTGGGTCAAAAGCTTCCCCACGGTCAAAGAAAATTTCTGTATCTGGTCCAGAAGGTCCAGCACCAATTTCCCAGAAGTTGTCTTCGATTGGAATCAAGTGACTTGGATCCACGCCCACTTCAATCCAGCGGTTGTAAGAATCTGTATCAGATGGGTAGTAGGTCATGTAAAGTTTTTCAGCTGGGAAGTCAAACCATTCAGGACTTGTCAAAAGTTCATAAGCCCAAGTAATGGCTTCGTCACGGAAGTAATCCCCAATTGAGAAGTTTCCCAACATTTCAAACATGGTATGGTGACGCGCCGTCTTCCCTACGTTTTCAATATCGTTGGTACGGATAGCCTTTTGCGCATTGGTAATCCGTGGGTTTTCAGGAATGATAGTCCCGTCAAAGTATTTTTTAAGAGTGGCAACCCCTGAGTTAATCCACAAAAGGGTTGGGTCGTTTACTGGAACCAAGCTAACTGATGGTTCTACAGAGTGGCCTTTGGTCGCCCAGAAATCAAGCCACATTTGGCGGACTTGTGCACTAGATAATTGTTTCATTTATATCTCCTTTTTACTAATTTGAGTCTCTTTCTAGCATTTCCACATAGTCGATAGCGACACAGAGGGAAATGACTAGGTCAGCATAAGATTCGTCGTAGACTGTTACGGTATAGGTAGAGGTTAAATGGAAAAGTTCCTTGGCGATTTCCGCAATCACTTGATCACGGTCATCCAGAAGTTTAAAGTTTAAATCCCAGATATTCCCCTCAATGCGAAGACCTAGGTTGTCAAATTCATACTTATCTCTAAAGAAAGTCAACTTCTTTCGGATATAAAAACTATCTCCATTACTGAGTTGAATCTCAAAGCGTGGCATGAAGGTCAACATTTCTTTACTAATCTCACTAACCTGTTCACCAGAATTATCAAAAATGGTAAAGGTCTTAGGAATCTTAAAAAATGAACCTTCAACCTGATAGGCGACATTGCCCATTTCATCCTTGATATCAAAGCGTTCACCACCTAGGCGAAATTTTTGTTTGACAAGAAATCTTCTCATAAGTACCTCCAAAAATAAAAGACAAATCCATATCACGAAGGGCGAAAAACCGCGGTACCACCTTCATTCAATGAACTTGTCATTCTTGATTCTTATGCAATTGTTACAATCGAGTAGCATGATTTTCTATCTTAGATGGCTCGCAGCACCGCCAATTCTCTGAACTAAGATGGGGAGAAAATCAATTCTCAACATTCCTATTATACTGTTTTTTTGAGTTTGAGTCAACTGGGAATAATTACATTTAAATAACCAAATCCCTATATCTCTGATTACTTTTTCAGGATATATTTTTTCTTACTGTCATTTTTCTTTAACAATTAAAAAGGGGGGCCAGTAACTTTTTTTGAAAAAAGTAGATATTTTCATCTTTGTTATCGCCTTCTATTAAAAAAACGAACCAGCTTGACTGATTCATTTTCTTTATATCTACTCCTACTTCCGATACATCTTAAATTGTAGGAAGAGGTCGCTGTAGATTCCTGTCCATTTATGGTCAAACTTCTCATAAACTTCTAGGTGTTTCATTGTATCTGCATCTGGATAGAAGGACTTGTCCTCTTTTGTTTCCTCTGGGAGCATTTCCTTAGCAGCATTGTTTGGTGTTGAATAGCCCACGTACTCTGCATTCTTGAGAGCATTTTCAGGCTTCAACATAAAATTAATGAAGGCATAAGCTGCATCTTGGTTCTTGACAGTTTTAGGAATAACCATATTGTCAAACCAGAGATTGCTTGCTTCTGTCGGTACAACATATTTGAGGTTAGGATTCTTTTCCAACATCTGGCTAGCTTCCCCTGAGAAGGTCACACCGATAGCAGCATTGTTCTGAATCATGTAACCCTTCATCTCATCGGCTACAATAGCCTTGATATTAGGAGTCAGCTCATACAGTTTATCAACCGTTTGTGATAGTTGTTGAGGATCTTTTGAGTTGAGGCTATGGCCTAGTGAGTTAAGACCTAAACCAAGTACTTCACGCGCCCCATCAAAGAGCATGATCGAATCCTTGTATTCTGGTTTCCAGAGGTCGTCCCAATGTTCAGGCGCTTCTTCCACCATGGTTTCATTGTAGACAATTCCCAAAGTTCCCCAGAAGTATGGGATAGAGTATTCATTGTTTGGGTCAAAAGACTGGTTGAGAAATTCTGAACCAATATTCTCAATTCCCTCAATTTTACTATAATCCAGTGGAACTAAGAGGTCTTCGTCCTTCATCTTATTAATCATGTACTCACTTGGGATAGCAATATCATAGGTTGTCCCGCCCTGCTTGATTTTGGTGTACATGGCTTCGTTAGAGTCAAAGGTTTCGTACTGGACTTGGATTCCTGTTTCTTCTGTAAATTTCTCCAGAAGTTCAGGATCAATATAGTCTCCCCAGTTGTAGATAACCAGTTTTTGACTATCACGACTATTGATTTTACTATCAAGATGATAGGAAATTCCCCACAAGACAAGGATAATGGCTAAAATTCCTGCTAAAAATGAATAGAGTCGTTTCATGCTTGTTCCTCCTTCTCACGTGAAATGAAGTAATACCCTACAACCAGGATAATACTAAAGAGAAAGACCAAGGCTGAAATAGCATTGATTTCAAGCGAAATTCCCTTACGAGCTCGAGAGTAGATCTCAACTGAGAGAGTTGAAAAACCATTCCCCGTTACAAAGAAGGTCACGGCAAAGTCATCTAGTGAATAGGTGAAAGCCATAAAGTAGCCTGCGATGATAGAAGGCGTTAGGTAAGG
The DNA here is from genome assembly GCF_964243025.1 of Streptococcus infantis. Lineage (GTDB taxonomy): Bacteria > Bacillota > Bacilli > Lactobacillales > Streptococcaceae > Streptococcus > Streptococcus infantis_N. The sequence continues at coordinate 23,790 of NZ_CAXTDJ010000001.1, read as the reverse complement.
GAGCATGATTTCCTTAAACATCTGGAACTGGCTAGCTCCAAGGTCATAGGCCGCATGAATCATATCCCCATTCATCTCTTTCAATCGTGGCAAAACCATAAGCACTACGATAGGAATCGAGAAGGCCACGTGACTGGACAAGACTGTCAGAAAACCAAGCGAAAACTTGAGTTGGGTAAAGAGAATCAAGAAGCTAGCACCAATCATAACGTCGGGTGCAACCATCAAAATGTTATTAAGAGATAGAAAGGCTTCTTGGTACTTTTTACGTGATTGATAGATGTAGATAGCACCAAAGGTACCAATCACTGTCGCAATCAAGGCTGATAGAAAAGCTAGTAAAAAGGTTTGAACCAAAATCAGCATGAGCCTTCCATCACCAAACATGGTTTCAAAGTGAGACAAACTAAAGCCTGTAAAGCTATTCATATCATCCCCGGCATTGAAGGCATAGCCAATCAAATAAAAGATCGGCAAATAGAGGACGATAAAGACAAAGGCTAGGTAAAGATTCGATAATTTTTTCATCGTTCTCTCCTTTCCTTAGTCACCCACATAGTGATAAACATAGTCAGGATAAGAACAACACCGATAGTTGAACCCATACCATAGTTGTCATTGGTCAAGAAGTTCTGCTCGATGGCAGTCCCCAAGGTAATCACTCGGTTCCCCCCAATCAAACGGGTCAACATGAAGAGACTCAAACTTGGGATAAAGACAGATTGAACTCCGCTTCGCACCCCGTTCATAGACAGAGGGAAGATGACATGACGGAAGGTTTCCCACTTGGTTGCACCAAGGTCATAGCTGGCATTGATGAGATTATTATCCATATCATCCAAGACATTGAAGATGGGCAAAATCATAAATGGAAGCTCGATATAGCTTGCTACAAAGATAAATGAGAAATCGGTAAATAGCAACTGCTGAGAACCAATTCCGATAAATTCGAGGAATTGGTTAATAGAGCCATTTTGCCCGAAAATCCCGATAAAGGCATAAGCCTTAAGGAGAAGATTAATCCAGGTTGGCAAGATGATTAGCATGAGCCAGAGTTGACGGTGTTTAAGACGAGTCAAAAAGAGGGCTGTTGGATAGCTAATCAAGAGTGTCACTAAAGTCACAATCCCTGCATAGAGAACTGAGTTAAAACTCATTTTGAGATAGGTCAAGTTTTGTGACGCAAAGTAGGATTTATAGTTTTCTAAACTGAACTGGCCTTCAATGTTAAAAAAGGATTGTCCAAATATCAAGACCAAGGGTGCCAATACAAAGAGTGCAATCCAAAGCATGTAGGGCACTACAAAGAGTTTAGAGGTTGTTTTCTTCATCTCTTTCCTCCTCGATAGCGTTAATCAAACCTGCTTCATGCTCTTCAATTTCTACGTACTCTTCGATACGAGCATCAAACTCTTCTTCTGTTTCATTGAGACGCATGATGTGGATGTCTTCTGGTTCAAAGTCCAAACCGATTTCCTCACCAACGATAGCCTTACGAGTTGAGTGAATCATCCATTCATTGCCGAGTTCATCATAGGCAATAATCTCATAGTGAACCCCACGAAAGAGCTGAGTATCGACCTTCACTTGAAGTTTTCCTTCTTCTGGCAGAGTGATGCGCAAGTCTTCTGGACGAATCACGACTTCGACTGGTTCATTTGGCTTCATACCACCGTCGACCGCTTCAAAGCGTTTGCCGTTAAACTCGACCAAGTAGTCCTCAATCATGGTTCCTGGCAAGATGTTTGATTCACCAATAAAAGTTGCAACAAAGTGGTTGATTGGTTCATCGTAGATATCCACTGGTGTACCAGACTGAACAATTTCACCATCATTCATGACAAAAATCCAGTCACTCATAGCCAAGGCTTCTTCCTGATCGTGGGTAACAAAAACAAAGGTAATACCCAATCGTTGTTGCAATTCACGGAGTTCGTACTGCATGTCGGTTCGCAACTTCAGGTCAAGAGCTGACAAAGGTTCATCCAAGAGTACCACACGTGGTTGGTTGATAATGGCACGGGCAATGGCCACACGCTGACGTTGTCCTCCAGAAAGCCTACGAATTGAACGTTTTTCAAAACCTTCCAACTGTACCATCTTGAGAACTTCTAAGACGCGTTGTTCAATTTCTTTCTTATCGACTTTACGCAAACGCAATGGAAAGGCAACATTTTCAAAGACATTCATATGCGGGAACAGGGCGTAAGACTGGAAGACCGTGTGAACATCGCGTTTATTTGTCGGGATATCATTGATACGAACACCATCCAATAAAATATCACCAGTGGTTGCATCCAGCAAACCTGCAATGATATTAAGAATGGTTGATTTTCCTGAACCAGAAGCTCCTAAAAGTGTGTAGAACTTTCCTTCTTCCAACTCAAAGTTAATATTCTTAAGCACCTTAGTGTCACTGTCTTCAAAAACTTTAGAAACGTTTCTGAATTCGATAATTGGTTTTTTCAATTGTCATAAATTCCTTTTTCTTCGTAAATTAACAGATTGGGACCTTTTTGAATGCTAGAAAGAAGCTTAGGACATAAAATGGCCTAAATCTCATCTAGCGATAAAATCCCAATCTTTGAATGATGTGTAATAATAATGTTATTCGTGTTCACCCAAGATACGAACTTCTCTCTCGAGGGTAACGCCTGAATGTTCTTTAACTTTTTCAATGACAGACTCAATTAAGTCTTCATAATCTCTAGCAGTTCCATCAGCTACATTTATCATAAAGCCTGCATGCTTTTCTGAGACTTCGACACCACCGATACGGTAGCCCTTCAAACCAGCTTCTGAAATCAATTGCCCTGCAAAATGCCCGACTGGACGTTTAAAGACAGAACCACATGAAGGATATTCCAAAGGTTGTTTGAGTTCTCGAAGGTGGGTCAAACGTTCCATTTCTTGATTAATAGTCTCATAATTCCCTGGAGATAGTGCAAATTTAGCTGATAAGACTACTGCTCCAGAATCTTGAATAGCTGAATGACGGTAACCAAAGGATAAATCCTTAGCTGATAAAGTCTCGATTTCCCCATCCTTGGTCAATACTTTGCAAGACTGCAAAATATGAGCAATCTCACCTCCATAAGCACCAGCATTCATAAAGACTGCACCACCGACGCTTCCTGGAATTCCACAGGCAAACTCAAATCCTGTCAAACTATGGCGTAGAGCGATTCGAGTGGTCTCAATCAAGTTAGCTCCCGCTTCTGCTTCAATGGTGTAACCATCGACCGAAACATTATTAAGTTTGTCACACATAATGACAAAGCCACGGACTCCGCCTTCTCGGACGATAATATTACTGGCATTTCCAAGAACCATCCATGGGATATTTTCTTGATTAGCGAACTTAACCACACGGGCCATCTCATAATGATTGCGAGGAAAAGCTAAGTAATCTACCTTCCCCCCAACTTTGGTATAGGTATAAGTTTTCAATGGCTCATCGAATCGAATATCAATTCCTTCTAAGGTTTCTTTTAATTTATCTAATACAGTCATCTTTCTTATCCTTTTATAAAATTCATTCCATTATACCATTTTTAGCGATTTTTTTCGACGATTTGAAAAAGCTTTTTTATTCACACAAGTAAAAAAGAGGTCAGACCTCTTTTGCATGATTATTTTTTATACAAGATAGTTTTTGTAAAGTATACAAATAGAACAACTTCCACTGCTAACAATCCTTCAACAAGAAGCGGATTTGAAATCCAACCAACCTGTGAAAGACTCGGAGCCAAATCAAATAGGGCATGTAGACCATAGGCAGCTACTAGGTAAATCCAATTCTTTTGACGGACTGCTTGATAAACCCAGAAAGAGAGACCAATTTGCATAACAAGAGCAAGCACACGCTCAACACCGAGTAAATAAACCTGCCATCCAGATAGAGATTGGACTGTTTCAAGTGTATTTTTGGGAAGGAGATTTGCCAAATCTGGATTTGAAGACTCTAATAACGAAAAGAGAATCAAAAGACTAATCAAGCTTCCCATTCCGAGGTAGAGCAATTCCAAGCCACCATGACCAAGTCCATAGGCGAGGGCATCCGAATCTTCCAAAGCTCTCTTCTTCTCTAACCATTTAAAGAAGACAAGTCGAGCTGTTTCTTCAAACAAAGCAGCCATACAGACCCCGTAAATCACATAGAGAAGGGGATTTTCCGTCATGAGTGGAACTGTCCCATCTTTTTGTGGATGAAGAACTATAAGGTGAACAATTTTCTCCAGTACTTGAGATGAGACAAAAAATGCAACTGCCCCAAGTCCTAAAACTGAAAGGTTAATCTTGTACTTCTTTTTTGAGAACCAAATGGCAGCTATGAGAATTACAAATAAAGCTATCATTGTGATTATTACATGAATTTTCATACTTTTCTCCTTTTATTCAGCCTGATCGATATCTTTTTTCATCTCATCAACATTGAACTTAGCAAAGAGGTACTGACGATCCTGGACAGGGAAACGTTGATCTAACTGATCAACAGCTCCAACCTCTACGATTCCTTCCTTGATGACAAAGTCCATGACATGACCTCCAAAAGTTAGGTCATCTGAAATAAAGTGCAAATGATAGCCTGCGACACTGACACCATGGAAAATTTCAGGTGTCCAGAATCCAACGATAGTCCCAGAGACATTTTCGCAACTATATTCAGGCTGATGAGTCGCAACCTCAGCAAATTTCGTTTCGCTTGTCGATTTTGGAATCATGCGAACATGCATGTGTTTAAAATCACCATGAATCTTAATCGAACGGAAAAGATTTTCTCCATCATAGTAGGACTCAATACGTTTTTCTAGTTCCTGATCAGTCATTTCAAAACGCTGGCGGAAAATAACTTCTGCCTGGTGGGGTACAACTGCCGCATAAGGAATCAGCGCGTCTGGTGAAACTTCAACGATTTCAGGCTTCTCACCTGAACCCTTAGCTTGATAGGCTTTACCATCTAAGACAATTAACTCCCCATCAATAGAGTCCAAGGTTCCTAGCCCTAAATCTCCATGTTCAAGTAACTCACCAACTGTCATGGTCCCGCCGTAAAGTCCTGCCATCAAGGCTCCCAAAGTATTATATTGGAATAATTTAACTGGTTCTTGCACCTTCATCATCTCACTCTTCTTTGAAAATTTACTTACTAAGTATATCACATTTCTTCTTAGAATTGAACGCTGGACTGCCGTTTAAAACTCAATGAAAATCAAAGAGCAAACTTGGAAATCAGCCGCAGTTTGCTCAAAACACTGTTTTGAGGTTGTGGATAGAACTGACGAAGTCAGTAACATATATACGGCAAGGCGACGTTGACGCGGTTTAAAGAGATTTTCGAAGAGTATAACATTGCCAAACAACTAAAAAAAGGGTACAATGTAACAAAATCAAGAGAGGTCTGGAATGAAGCAAGAAAGTAAGTACGAACAAGTTGTTCACTATCTAAAAGAAGAGATTGAATCAGGAAAACTTCAAACAGGAAGTCGTCTACCTTCTATCCGAAAACTCAGTCAAGACTTCCACTGTAGTAAAGATACTGTGCAGCGTGCACTTTTGGAACTCCGATACGAGAAATACATTTACTCCAAACCTCAAAGTGGCTATTATGTTTTAGAACAACAAGCTAGCCACGAAGACCTCGTTATCTCGGTCAATGACGAACATGCTGCTGCCTATGATGATTTTCGTCTTTGTGTCAATGAAAGCTTGATCGGTCGAGAAAATTATCTCTACAACTACTATGAACACCAAGAGGGTTTAGAAGAATTACGAAAGTCTGTTCAGAAACTACTGTTTGAGCAAGCTATCTATAGTAAACCCGATCAATTAGTCATGACAACTGGAACCCAGCAAGCACTGTTTATTCTTTCTCAAATTGACTTTCCAGGTAAGGGCCAAGAAATACTGGTCGAACAACCAACTTATCACCGAATGAACCAACTGCTGCTGGCTCAAAATATTCCCTATCAAACCATTGAACGTCGCGTGGATGGCATTGACCTGAAAGAACTTGAGAAACATTTTAAAAGTGGTAACATTAAATTTTTCTACACCATTCCTCGATTTCACTATCCGCTGGGTCATTCATATTCTGAAGAGGAGAAACGTGCTATCCTTGATCTAGCAGCCAAATATCAAATTTATATCGTTGAAGATGATTATCTGGGAGATCTAGATCCTAAAATGGGACAAACCTTTCATTATTTGGACCAAAAAGACTTGGTCATCTACATCAAGTCTTTTTCTACAAGTATTTTCCCTGCACTTCGAATCACTGCTCTCATACTTCCAAATGTTATGAAAGAAGCTTTTGTCTCTTATAAAAACATTCTGGACTATGATAACAACCTCATTATGCAAAAGGCTTTATCACTCTACATCGATAGTCAACTTTTTGAAAAAAATAGAGTAGCAAGATTGGCACTGCAAGAGAAAAGTCAAGACTTCATTCATAAGCTATTAAAATCTTATCCCCTTTCCCTACCAAACTATCCTCTCCATGATGGACTTTTGCTTGATCTCAGGAACTATCCTAAGATTGCAAGCCTCAAACATAGCTCTTTAAATCTAGACTTTTTCGAATCGTCCTACATTGAGACTTGCCCTTATCAATTTGCTAAGGTTCCTTTAGAAAATCTTGAAACAACATTAAATTACTTAAAAACAGAGAGTGGGACAGAAATCGGTAATTCGTTAGAATTCGATTTCGTCGTCCCACCTCCGCACAGTTGAGTAAGGCTGTAAAAGCTGATGAAATCAGCGTAGTAGAGCCCACTCAACCACTGCGTCTTGCTTGATAATCCAATGACAATTGAGAGGCTAGGACTTTTGTCCCAGCCTCTGTTATTTTTTATTGCTCTACTTCTGTTAGCTTGGCAGCTTTTTCAAGATATGTTTGATAAGTACCGTCATCTTTCAGTTTTTGAATAACCTTATCAACTACTTCCTTCAAATCTGAGTTGCCTTTCTTGATAGCAACTGCATTTTCTTCGCCTTCTTTCATAGTTAAGCTTACTGTTGCGACAGCCAAGTCAGCATTTTTTGTTGCATAGCTGAGGGCTACTGGCTCGTCCATATGAACAGCATCAACCTTACCTGATTGAAGTTCATTAACAGCTTCACCCATATTTGTCAATGAAGTCAACTGTGCTTTAGGAAGTTGCTCTTTGACCATAGATTCAGGGACAGTTCCTTTTTGAGCTGCAATATTTGCACTAGCAAGAGAATCCAAATCTTTGTATTTTTCAAGATCAGTTTTTCTGATTAGGAAGCTAATCTTGTTTTCATAGTAAGGGATTGAGAAATCAAAGACTTCTTTTCTTTCTTCAGTTGCACTGATTCCCGCAATGGCCAAATCTGCTTTCCCTGTTTGAAGACTGGTCAAGACATTGTCAAAACTCATGCTGGAAACTTCCAATTTCACTCCAAGTTCATCAGCGATAGCTTGTGCCATATCAATATCAGCACCTACGACTTGGTTCTTGCCATCCACAAGTGCTTGAAACTCAAATGGTGCATAGTCTGGGCTAGTTGCGACCACTAATTTACCTTTTTGTTTGATTGCCTCTACTGCAGACTGTGAACTTGAGCTAGATGATTGGCAAGCAACTAAAAAGAAACTTGCAAGAAAACTACATAAGACAAATATCCATTTTTTTAACTTCATAAATAAACAACCTCTCTATCAATTTTGTATAATTATAACTTAATTAAAAATAATTGTCAACATTTTCTTGCGTTTTCCATAGAATAAATTTATAAAAAATACAAATTCAATGATTGGTTTATCTATCTATTGGGAAACAATTTTCAAAAAAATCATTTATCATATCTTGATGTTGCTGGTTTACAATTGTGATATTTTGCATGTCCCTGTGATCAAACAATCCTAATTCTAAAGTTTCATCACTCGTAAAAACATTTGTAGAGATCGAAGTTTCAGATGTAACTAAATACAACATTGTAATAACTTGTGCCTCATCACCATTTGGATAACTATCTGAATATTTTGTATAAACATTTAAGAGTTTTTTCACTATTACTTTCACTCCAGTTTCTTCATAAAACTCTCTCACTAATGCTTCTACAGCCGATTCACCTAATTCAATAGCACCACCTGGTAACCCCCAAGTTCCTTTGTCTGCTCGTTTTTGTAATAATATTTTTCCTGATTGACTTAAAATTCCACAAGTAAAATTTAGAATAATTTTATCTTTTCCAACTTTTTTTCTTATACTCTGTATATAGTTCATTATTCACCTCTGACAAAGTAAACTATCGATACAATGAAAGCTTACTATATTAAAAAGTAAGCTTTCACAATAATTTTTATCTTCTATATATTTTACAATTCTACAATTTTACCTGTTTCAAAGTAAACAACCCATTCACAGATATTTTTTGCATAGTCACCGATACGCTCCAAGTATGAAATCACTTGGAAGTAATCGCGACCTGTGACAATAGCATCTGGATTCTTTCTAATTTCTTCAGTTGCCAGATCACGAATATTTTCAAAGTAATGGTTGATTTTTTCATCCATGGTTGCAACTTCATAGGCCTTATCAACGGATCCGTTTAGGTAAAGTTCGAGGGTTGTTTCTACGAAATCTTTAACATCACGTCCCATCTTTTTGATTTCTTCTTCGACTGCTGGGATGCGTTGTTCCCCCTTCATACGAATGGTTGCCTCAGCAATGGATACTGCATGGTCACCCATACGTTCCAAGTCTGAAACAGCCTTTAAAACTGTTAGAACTGTACGTAAGTCTTGTGATACTGGTTGTTGAAGGGCAATGATTTCAAATGATTTCTTTTCAAGTTTCAATTCGTATTCATTGACTTCTGCGTCTTGCTCGATGACTTCTTTAGCCAAGTCACGGTCATGGGTGACAAAAGCACGTACAGTACGATTGATTTGGGAAAGAACTTCTTGTCCCATAGCGTAGAATTGGTTATGCAATTTCTCTAAATCTTCTTCAAATTGAGATCGTAACATCTTTTTCTCCTTATCCAAATTTACCTGAAATGTAATCTTCTGTTTCCTTATGTTGTGGATAGAGGAACATTTCCTTGGTATCGTTAAATTCAATCAAATCTCCATTGAGGAAAAAGCCTGTTTTATCAGAGATTCGAGATGCTTGCTGCATGGAACGAGTAACCAATAGCATGGTGTACTTGTCCTTAAGGCTATATAGGGTTTCTTCGATTTTTCCAGCCGAGATAGGGTCTAAGGCTGAGGTCGGCTCATCCAAGAGGATAATCTTTGGACTAGTCGCCAAAACACGGGCGACGCAGACACGTTGTTGTTGTCCACCTGATAGACCAATTGCTGAATCATGCAAGCGATCCTTAACCTCATCCCAGATTGAAGCACGCTGTAAAGCTTTCTCCACAGCTTCATCCAAGACTTGCTTGTCTTTCTCTCCATTAATTCTTAGTCCATAAACAACATTTTCGTAGATAGACATTGGGAATGGATTGGGTTGTTGGAAAACCATTCCAATTTCCTTACGTAACTCAACGGTATCAGTACGAGGGCTATAGATATTGTGCCCATTATAAACCACTGATCCAGTTGTCGTCACTTCAGGATTAAGGTCACCCATTCGGTTAATAGCCTTGAGAAGGGTTGATTTTCCTGATCCTGATGGACCTATAAGAGCTGTAATTTCCTTGGGTTGGAATGATAAGGAAACACTATTCAAAGCCTTCTTTTTGTTGTAATAAACAGACAGGTCTGAAACCTGCAAAATCGGTTCTGTCATACTGTTTCCTTTCTAACCAAAGTGTCCAGTTACATAGTCATTTGTTGACTGTAGCTTGGCATTTTGGAAAATATTTGACGTTTTATCGTACTCAATTAAATCACCTAAGTAGAAAAATCCAGTGTAGTCACTCGCACGCGCAGCCTGTTGCATGCTATGGGTCACGATAATAATGGTGAAGTCCTTCTTCAACTCTAACATAGTTTCCTCTAGCTGAGCTGTCGCAATCGGATCCAAGGCTGATGCCGGCTCATCCATTAAGAGAATGTCTGGTTTTACAGAAATAGCACGCGCGATACAGAGACGTTGCTGCTGGCCTCCTGAAAGCGTCAAAGCCGACTTGTGAAGGTCATCTTTGACCTGGTCCCAGAGGGCAGCCTGCCGAAGTGAGGTTTCTACAATTTCATCAAGGACTTTCTTGTCCTTAACACCTGCACGTTCATGTGTAAATGTGATGTTGCGGTAGATTGATTTAGCAAATGGGTTTGGACGTTGGAAAACCATTCCGATGTGTTTACGCATTTCATAAACATTGATTTCAGGGCGGTTGACGTCGATTCCCTGATAGAGAATTTGTCCTGTAACCTTAGCAATATCAATGGTATCATTCATACGGTTGAGACTGCGTAGGTAGGTTGATTTCCCAGAACCTGACGGTCCGATCAAGGCCGTAATTTTATTTTTTTCGAATTGCATATCCACGCCCTTGATGGATTCATTCTTACCGTAGTAAACATGTAAATCCTTCGTAGAGAGGGCCACTTTTTCTTCTGGAAAAGTAATGATATGCCTTTCATCCCAATTATATTTTGACATGGCTTCTCCTTTAGGCTGCGGTTAATTTCTTATGTAGATAGCTTCCGAGTTTACGTGCTCCAAAGTTAAAGATTAAGATAAAGATTAGGAGCACCGCTGCAGAACCTGCTGAAACAAGTGTTCCATCAGGAATAGTTCCTTCACTGTTGACTTTCCAGATATGGACAGCCAAGGTTTCTGCTTGACGGAAGATTGAGATTGGACTACTTACGCTGAGAACATTCCAGTTAGACCAGTCAAGAGCTGGTGCAGATTGACCTGCTGTGTAGATAAGGGCTGCAGCTTCACCAAAGATACGACCTGATGCAAGCACGATCCCCGTTACAATACCTGGAAGGGCTTCAGGAATAACGACATGAAGGACAGTTTCCCAACGAGAAAGTCCAAGCGCCAAACCAGCTTCACGTTGCGTATGGTGAACGTGTTTCAAACTATCTTCAACATTACGAGTCATCTGTGGAAGATTAAAGACTGTTAAAGCCAAAGCACCTGAAATAATTGAAAATCCATACTCAAACTGGACTACAAAGATGAGGTAACCAAAGAGACCTACAACGACGGATGGTAGAGAAGACAAGATTTCAATACAGGTACGAACGAAATTTGTAATACGACCTTTTTTAGCATACTCTGCTAGGAAAATTCCAGCTCCCATTGATAGAGGTACAGAGATGAATAAGGTAATCACCAAAAGGAAAAAGGAATTATAGAGCTGAATCCCAATACCACCACCTGCTTGATATGAGGATGATTTCCCAGTCAAGAAGGACCAAGAAACATGAGGTAAGCCTCGAACCAAGATATAGAGAATCAAGGAAGTAAGGATGGTCACAATGATTCCTGCGATGGTATAGAGGACAGCTGTAGCAAGTTTATCTAATTTCTTAGCGTGCATAGTTTTTCTTTCCTCTTTCTTTCGTAATCAGTTTAATGACACTGTTAAAGGCCAAGCTCATCAAAAGCAATACTAAGGCCAGTGACCAAAGAACATTATTATCAACAGTTCCCATAACGGTATTACCGATTCCCATGGTCAAAACGGATGTCAGAGTCGCTGCTGGTGTCGTCAATGAAGTTGGAACAACTGCTGAGTTACCAACAACCATCTGAATAGCAAGGGCCTCACCAAAGGCACGCGCCATTCCGAAGACTACTGCCGTAAAAATACCTGAACGAGCAGCCTTCAAGGTTACACGCCAGATGGTTTGCCAACGAGTCGCTCCCATGGCTAAACTTGCTTCACGGTAGTGACGAGGAACCGCACGTAGGCTATCTGTTGTCATGAAGGTTACAGTCGGCAAAATCATAACAAAGAGAACGAAAATTCCTGATAAAATACCGAAACCTGTTCCACCAAAGACACTACGTACAAATGGTACGACGACCTGCAAACCAATAAATCCATAAACTACTGAAGGAATCCCAACTAAGAGTTCAATAGCAGGTTGCAAAATCTTAGCTCCTTTTGGAGACACCTCTGTCATAAAGACTGCTGCTCCAATGGCAAATGGTGTTGCAATAAGAGCTGACAGGATGGTCACAATAAAGGAACCTAAAATCATTGGAAGGGCACCAAATTGTTTACCTGACGGATTCCAAGTTGCACCAAAAAGAAAATCAAAGATATTCACACCATTAACAAAGAAGGTGGACAAGCCTTTTTGGGCTACAAAGATCAAAATCATTGCAACAATGATAACAATCAAAGATAGGCAGGCAAAGGTTAGTCCTTTTCCTAATTTCTCAAGACGAGAGTTTTTTGAAGGAGAGAGCAATTTTTTTGATAATTCTTCTTGATTCATTATTGGCTCCCTTCTATGGCTGTCACAGTACCTGCAGCATCTTTTTCAACCTTCATTTCCTTGACAGAAATATAGCCCATTCCTTTAACGATTCCATTCTGCGCTTCGTCCGAAAGAACAAAGTTTAAGAATTCGGCAACCAATTCATTTGGCTCACCAAGGGTATACATGTGTTCATAAGACCACAAAGGCCAGTTATTCGTGGTTACATTCTCAGAAATTGGTTCATAGCCGTTAATTTTGATAGTCCCAACAGAATCATCAACATAAGCAAAGGCAAGGTAGGAAATCGCTCCAGGGGTTTGAGAAACAATGGACTTCACCATACCGTTAGAATCCTGCTCCTGACTTTGAACCGCTGACTGACCATTCATAATCACACTGTCAAAAGTCGCACGAGAACCTGAGCTCGCAGCACGGTTGATAATAGAAATAGCTAAATCTTTACCGCCGACTTCCTTCCAGTTGGTAATTTCTCCTGTAAAAATTTTGCGAAGTTGTTCTGTCGTAAGATTATCAACATCTACTTCTTTATTGATGATAACAGCTATCCCAGCAACAGCTACCTTGTGGTCAACTAAGGCAGATGCATCGATACCATCTTTCTCTTCCGCAAAAACATCCGAGTTACCGACGTCTACCGCTCCAGACTGGACTTGAGACAGACCTGTACCTGAACCACCGCCTTGAACATTGACTGTTTTACTAACATTTGCGGACGCAAATTCATCTGCTGCCGCCTCAACTAAAGGTTGAAGGGCAGTAGAACCGACAGCCGTCATAGACTCCCCACGATCAATCCAACTTGCACATCCTGCTAGCGAACCAGCAAGTAAAAGAGTTGCAAGAGAGATGGTGAGTTTTTTAAATTTTTTCACTATTTGTCTCCTTGAAAATAATGATGAATAGCTTGAATTTTCGCCCTTATTTTCTATTGTTTTCAGGGAAAATCCATACCTCCACTATAACATAGAATACAGTTTTTGACTAGTTTTTCACCTGAAACCTTAAGCCCTTGGGAAAATAATTCTTCAAGGTATTTCCGGTTACTTTTGCAAAACCTAGACCATTTCCACCAACCAAAACTTGGTACCAACCATTTGGAAGAGTTTCAGCTAATTGGACCGTTTCACCAGCCACATATTTGACAAAGTCTTCTTGATGAATTTCGATTCCTTGCTTGACTTGGCTTGGTTTTAAAGCTAAGCCAAGAGCAAAACTTGGTTCAAAACGTTTTTTCTTAAAAGTTCCAAGATGAAGACCATTACGAGCTATCTTGAGTTTTCCTATATCGGGTAGGACTTCTGGCAAGAGATAAAGCTGGTCTCCAAAAACTTGTAGGACACCGGTCAGTTTTTCTTTAAGATGTTTTTTCTCAAAATCCTGCCATAAGGAAATCTGTTCACGAGATAGGTTGGATTTAGAAGGTTTCAACTTCCCAGTCTTGTTTTGATCTTTAAACTGAAGATGGGCCACGAACTGACCTTCTCCCTTAAAGCGATGAGGGTACATTCTAGCTGTTTCAGGTAAATCAATCCCAGGTACCATTCCATTGATGTGTTGGATTGGAATCAATTCAAAATGATAGCTATCCAGTAACCATTGGACGATTTCTTCGTTTTCTTCTGGCGCCCAGGTACAGGTTGAATAGACTAGTCGACCACCATCAGCCAGCATGGTAACAGCATCTGATAAAATCTCACGTTGTAAACTAGCGCACTGACTAGGATAATCGACACTCCAATAATCCATAGCGTCAGGTTGTTTACGAAACATCCCTTCTCCTGAGCAAGGTGCATCTAAAACGATCAGGTCAAAATAGCCTTTAAAAACCTTGGCTAAACGGTCTGCTGATTCATTGGTCACAACGACATTAGTCGCACCAAAACGTTCCATATTTTCAACTAAAATCTTTGACCGTTTGCTTGAAATCTCATTTGAAACAAGAAGACCGTCTCCTGCAAGATAGGAGGCCAGTTGAGTGGATTTCCCACCGGGAGCCGCTGCCAAGTCTAAGACCTTCATACCTGGCTTTGGCTGGGCTACTTGAGCTACCATTTGTGCGGCAGGTTCTTGTGAATAGACCAAGCCAGTTACATGTTCTGGTGATTTCCCTGAAACCTTCCCATAGTAGCCCCAGGGTGTATTGGGAATAGCATCTGAAAAAGAAAGCTGTCTTTCTTTTAAAGGGTTGATACGAAAGGCAGAAACAGCCTCATCATCAAAAGAGGCAAGAAAAGCTCTTGCCTCATCTCCCAATATTGTTTCGTATTTTTTTACAAATCCATCTGGAAATTGCATGTAGGTTTATTTCCTTTCATAGATATAGGATTGAATCTCATCTTTCATCTCTACTGGCACCATCATAACGGCCTGTCGTGTTTGAAAATCGACTTCTTCACCAGCAATCGTAAAAACCTTATAACCCAAACTCTCACCTAGAATACTTGCAGCCGCATAATCCCAAGGTTGTAAATAAGTGATATAAGTTAAAAGTCGACCTGATAGCACCTTGGCAAAACTAATAGCGGCACTGCCATAAACTCGTGTACCAAGTGCAGCGTTTCCCAAATCAGCTAAGCCCCATTCGTTAGTCGCTAGCATTCCAGAATTACCAGACACCAAAAATTCTCTCAAGGGTTTCTTTTTAAATGGTGGTAAAGGTTCATCATTGCGACAGGGCGGGAAGTCTCCTCCACCATGGTAACAATCACCCTTCATAACATCATAGATAATACCGAACTTGCCAATACCATCCTCAAAATAGGCCAGCATAACAGCAAAATCTTCACCTTGTGCTACGAAGTTGTTGGTTCCATCAATAGGATCAATAATCCATACAGAACCTTGTCCTACTGCTGTACGCATGCAGCCTTCTTCTGCACAAAATAGGTCATCTGGATAGCGAGAACGGATTTTTTTTATAAGTAAGTCTTGAACTTCTTTATCTAACTTAGTTACCAAATCTGTAGGGGAAGACTTTCTCTCAACATAGAGATCTTCATTCATATGCTGGAGAATGTATTCCCCAGCTTCCCTGACAATTTCTTTGGCAAATGTAAATTTATTTTCCAAGTGAAATCTTCCCTTCTCCTTTTTCTTTGGCCAACTGGACTGCGCGGTAGAAAGAGTATCCACTAACTGATTCAAACTCACGTCCCAAACGTTTTTCTTCGCTCTTGCTAGGCACAACTGACTTGAATACCTTGTAGGAATCTAATAATTTCTTAGCATCTACCTGTGTCTCATAGGCAGCTTCAACATCATTAAAAAAAGAAAGCACTGAAGCAAGTTCTTCAGTGCTCCACGACAAATCTAGTGGGTAACTATACTGTTTATTCATCTAATTAATACCAGCTCTTAATGTAGCTTCTTTCAATTCTTGCTTACGATAACTACGAGGAAGAAATGCACGAATCTCATCTTCATTAAAGCCAATCTGCATACGTTTATCATCAATGATGATTGGACGACGCAAAAGACTAGGATATTGCTCAATTAAATTAAGCAACTCTGTCACCGAGATACTTTCCACATCGATATTTAACTTTTGGAAAATTTTTGAACGAGTTGAAATAATGTCATCGGTACCGTTTTCGGTCAAGGAAAGAATGTGTTGTAATTCTTTTCTTGATAAAGGACTGGTCATAATGTTGTGCTCTTGGAAAGGCACTTTATGATTATCAAGCCAGGCCTTTGCCTTACGACATGATGTACAACTCGGTGATAAAAATAGTGTAATCATGCTATTCTCTTCTTTGCATACTTTTCTTACTCTATTATACAAAAAAATAAAGCGCTTGACTAGTTATTTCCGTAAAAAAACCTACTTTTTAAAGAAAAATAGGTTTTTCGTACAATTTTTAAAACATTTTAATGCATTTATGATATTTTTGGTAATTTTTTCCAACTTAGTAGATAAATAAAGCCAAAAAGCAGTTCATACAAGCAGAAAAATAGGAGAAAGGCATGCAGGAAAAAATCCTCTGGTAGAATAAGAATGACCGGATCTTTAGCGGGATCAAAAAGCCAGGTATCATCACCTACAAATAGAATCTGATGAAACAAGGTAAAGAATTGTTCAAACCCAATGAAGACGCCAACTAAACCAAGAACCAAAGGTAAAGACAGCATAATCAAGAGACCTCTGCGATATAGAGACAGAAAACCTTTCTGAATGACTTGCTTCCAAAAAAGGTAGAAAATCGGTAGAGTTACAATTGCTACTCCTTGCGCTAGGTGAAAGAGTCCCTTTACAACCACAAAGTGGTGAATTCCAGAGGCAGACGAAGGAAAATCTGGCATTGCTAATACTTGACTCAATGGATTGGTCAAATAATTCATCAAAACATTAAAGTTATGTTGGATGGTCTGAGGTTGGACATGAACACGACTTGTCAGATTTAACCAAGAAATCTCCAGAGGGTAAATCAACCAAGCCAGGTAGATGGTCAATAAAATAGCAAGCGAGAGGAGAAAGAGAAGACTTCCTACAAAAGTAAATTTAATTTTCATCGAAATTCCACTCCGCTAGACTTGAGAGGACATGGGTTGGGTCAATTGGTAAATCCTCCACTTCTTCAGGTTTTGTAAATCCTGTCGTCACCAAAAGACTAGGGATCCCATTGTCAATACCAGCTCGAATATCAGTAAGATAATTATCCCCCACCATGACAATTTCTTGGCGTTCAAGTCCTAGGTGTTCAACAGCCTTATCCATAATAATCGCGTTTGGTTTTCCAATATAAACTGGTTTTACGCGAGTTGCTGCCTCAAGAAGAGTAATCAGAGAACCAGCACCAGGTAAAAGTCCACGTTCTGTTGGAATATTTAAATCTGGATTGGTGCCGATAAAATGAGCACCTTTATGGATAGCTAGGGTTGCAGTAGCAAATTTTTCATAGTCAACTTGCCAGTCCAAACCTACAACCACATAGGCTGGATTTTCTTTATCTTCAACATAACCAGCTGCTTGAATAGCTTCCTTGAGCCCTGCTTCTCCAATCACATAAACGGTCTTTTCAAGCCCCAGATCATTCATGTAATCAATGGTCGCTAAGGTTGCAGTATAGATTGTCGATACAGGCGTGTCAATATTAAACTGATTTGCCAACATCTCTTGGACACTTTCAGGTGTACGAGTAGTGTTGTTTGTTACAAAAAGATAAGGAATTTCCCTTTTCTGCAGCTCATGTACAAAAGCTTCTCCCGCTGGAATTCTATCTTTTCCTTTATAAATTGTACCGTCTAAATCAATTAAATAGCCTTTATAAGTCATATATTACTTTCTAATCTGTGTTAATTTCTTGCCAAATAATCTTTGCCTGAGCATTGATATCGCCATCACTTGTGACTTGGTGATTGCTTTCTAGTTGATTCAATTCGTAACTAGAAGTAATCATACCACCTGGTCGAACTTCCTTGACATACTTGAGGTTGATTTTTTTAGGAATATGATTGGTTAGGAAATCTGCCCCCATAACTTCAAAAACCCAGTCCAGATATTTGCTGTTATTGACGTGGCCATTCATATCCAAGTCGTAAAAACGAACATGGTAATCTTTGCTAATCGCTTCTTCCAGCTCTGCGTATTTTGGACCGCGAAGGAGTTTCTTAGAAAACTCAGATTGATAAGGAGCGACTATTTCAGGTTCTACAGGATGAACCTTCCGACTGTCACGATCCATAAGGACAAAGGTAGCTACCATGCGAATGATTTCTTGACCGTCTTCATCATAAATAGTAAATCGGCGGTAGCAAAATAGACGATTGTAGGTCAAGGCCTCTGTTTCGATGGTAATTTCCTCAGCAAATTGAGGTAAACGTACAACATCGATATCATAATCAGTGATAATCCAGACTAGATTATACTGTTCTAAAACATCCTTGTCACTCACTCCTAGATTAATGGATTGCATTCCTGATACTTGCAGGGACAACAAAATAACATCTGGCAACTTGATATGGCCATTCATATCAGCCATATCAAAAGGAATTTTCATCTTCATTTGATAAGTTAAGCCCATAATTCTACTCCAATATAAATCGTTCTGCTACTGTATCTCCTAAAAAGAGACCTTTTTTTGTCATTCGTATTTGTTGACCTTCTACTTGTAAAAGACCTTGATGACACAAATCTCTTACAACTTGACCATATAAATTTTCAAAAGATGTACCAAATTTTTCTTCGAATCTTGCTTTTGAAACTCCTGTCTTCTTGCGAAGTCCAAGAAACATCTCTTCTTCCATTTGTTCCCTTAGACTCAGGTGTTCCTCATTGATGCGAGCATTGCCTTCTTCTACTGCCTTTAGATAATGGCGGATAGGCCCATGGTTTTTATAGCGAACACCGTTTACATAGCCAGACGCACCTGCACCTATACCATAATACTCAGCATTATCCCAGTACATAAGATTGTGACGACTTTCAAAGCCAGGTTTTGAAAAATTTGAAATTTCATAATTCTCAAAACCAGCACGCTCTAATTCAGCAATGATATATTCGAACATTTCAGCTTCTACTTCTTCTTTAGGAAGTGGTAACTTCCCACGACGCATACGATTCATAAAGATAGTATGGTTTTCCAAAATCAAGCTATAGAGACTCATGTGGGGGATGTCCAAAGCGATGGCCTTGACAACATTGTCCTTGACCTGGTCCATAGTCTGACCAGGAAGAGCGTAGATCAAGTCAATGGAAATATTATCAAACCCTGCTAATTTGAGACGATCAATATTTTCATAGATATCTTTCTCCAAATGACTACGACCAATTTTTTTCAGCATTTTGTCATCAAAGGTTTGGACACCCAATGAAACACGGTTGACTGCTGAATTTTTCAAAACTGCAATCTTATCCTCATCCAAATCTCCAGGATTGGCCTCAATGGTTAATTCTTCTAAGACTGACAAATCTAAGTTTTTAGTCAACCCATCCAGAAGCACCTCTAACTGTGGCGCAGACAAGGCTGTCGGTGTACCTCCCCCAATATAGAGAGTACGCAACTTCTGAATGTCATAAGAATGAAATTCTTGCAGTAGATGTTCTAGATAGCTGTCTACTGGTTGATTTTTAATAAAGACCTTAGAAAAGTCACAATAATAACAGATTTGTGTGCAAAATGGAATGTGCACGTAAGCTGATGTTGGTTTCTTCTGCATAGTATTTATTATACCACAAAGACTTCACTCAAGAAAAAAATCACCATCTCCGACTCTAAGGGAATCAAAAATGGTGATTTCTATTTTAATCTTCTTGAATATCAATGATGATTTCTTGACCGTCTTCTGGGTCTTCAACAACTACTTTTTCTTCCAATTGTTCCTTGAGACTGTTCAAGGTCTCTTTTGAAGCTTCAGTAGCTTGTTGAGCTAAAGATTTAGATTTTTCAAGAACTGAATCCAAGGTAATTTCGCCTGATTCTACTTGTTCTTTTGTCTTTAGGACAAAATCTCTGGTTTGTTCTTTGACTTCTGTCAATTTTTCAAGAGCTTGTTCCTTAGCATATTCTGGATCTTCTCTCAGATCTTCAATAAAGTCTTGTGCCTGACTAGTAACACGTTTCCCTTTTTCACTTGTTAGAAACAAGGCAACAGCCACACCTGAAACAGTTCCTAAAAGGATTGATGATAATTTACCCATGAGTTATCTCCTTTTTATTTTTTAAAAAATTTACTTGCAATACGAACGGCAGATAAGCCTGCACTAGTCTTTAATGTTTTTGAACCTGCAGATGATGCTTTTTTACTCAAGACACGAGCCTGATCATTTAAATCAGAAACAGAAACAGAAAGGTCTGCAACTGCTGTAAAGAGTGGATCAATGGTTGCAACTTTGATATTGATATCATCAGCAAGAACATTGACCTTGGCAAGAAGTTCGTTTGTGTGATGTAGAGTAACATTTACATCTGAAGTTAGCGTTTTAACAGTATTTTCTGTTTCATCAATTACACGTCCAACTTTTTGAAGGGTAATAATCAAATAAACAATAAATACAATCAAGGCAATAGCCACAATAATATAAGCAAATTCTAACATTTTAATTCTCCTTTTTTACATTATAAAATGGTGCTTTTTTCCGATTTTGATAAACGATAATATAAATACCAAGCCCAATTAATAGAACAGACAACCACTGAGATACTCGAAGTCCAAAGAACATGAGACTATCTGTACGCATGCCCTCAATAATCATACGTCCAAAACCATACCAAATTAAGTAAAAGGCTGTGATATGACCACGACGAATGCCATTTAATCGGCGTCTAAAAATAACAATTAAACTAAAACCAATAAGGTTCCAAATAGATTCGTACAGGAAGGTTGGTTGTCGATATGAGCCATCAATATACATCTGATTCTTAATGAAACTAGGCAAGTAGTCAAGACTCTCTACAACTGCACCGTAAGCTTCTTGGTTAAAGAAGTTCCCCCAACGTCCTAGACTCTGAGCAATCATAACGCTCGGAGCTGCAATATCCAAGAAATCCCAGGTATTGATTAATTTACGGTCTGCGAAAATATAAAGTACAATCGCTCCAGTAATTAGACCGCCGTAAATCGCAAGACCACCATTCCATATAGCAAAGATTTCTCCAATATGTTGACTATAATAGTCAAACTTAAAGATGACATAGTAGAGTCTTGCACCAATAATGGACAGAGGAAAGGCTACTAGGATAAAGTCAATAATATCATCAGATAAAATTTTCTTTTTGGGTGCTTCTCTCATTGCAAGAATAACTGCTAGCATTAATCCAGATACAATGCAGATAGCATACCAGCGAACAGCAAAGGGACCTATTTGAAAAGCAACTGGATCAATCATTTTGCACCTCGTTCTTTTCGATTAATTTCGTCAATCTTTCTTCAAAGAGACGTGTCGCATCAAAGCCCATTTCCTTAGAACGATAGTTCATGGCAGCAGCTTCGATGACCACAGAAATATTGCGACCTGTTTTTACAGGAATCCGAATACGCGGAATAGAAACACCTGAAATTTCCAACTCTTCAGCATTATTTCCTAAGCGGTCAAAGGTCTTATGTGTATCGTAATTTTCCAAATAAACAGCTAGCTGAACTTGTGAAGAATCCTTAACTGCACTAGCACCGTATAGACTCATGACATCAATGATCCCTACTCCACGAATTTCAATCAGATGTTTCAATATTTCAGCAGGTTCACCCCAGAGAGTCATTTCATCCTTAGAATAGATATCTACTCGATCGTCTGCCACCAAGCGGTGACCACGTTTAACTAGTTCTAAACCTGTCTCACTCTTACCAATTCCACTATCACCTTGAATCAAAACACCCATACCATAGATATCCATTAGGACACCGTGTACACTAGTACGTTCTGCTAGACGAGAATCAAGATAACTAGACAGTTCTCCAGAAAGACGACTTGTAGCTGTGCGACTTGTTAAAATTGCGATCTTACATTCTCTAGCTGCCTTTAACATTTCCTCAGGAACAACTAGACCACGCGCAACAATGACCGCAGGTGTCTCCGGTTGAAACATTTTTTTCAAGACATCGTAACGATTTTGAGAAGGCATAGAGACTAGGTAAGACCATTCCTTCATCCCCAACAATTGAATACGCTCTGGAGTATAGTAATCAAAATAGCCTGTCATTTCAAGACCAGGTCGCGTTATATCTGCAGTATTAATTTCCTTTTCAAGTAATTCAGGCTCCCCATAGACAATGTCTAATCTAAGCTTCTCAATAACTTCTTTTACTGAAACCGACATATATTTCTCCTTAAATCGAGTTCTCTTACTATTATATCAGATTGTAGCTGGAAGTTTCCTTTTTTTTGCAAAATTTACAGTATTTATTTAAAGTTGCCTAAAAAATGATTTAGCATGTGAGTCTTCTCGTACTTTCTCAAATCAGTTGAGACAAATCTACTGCAAACCGGTCAACGTCTATCACCAAATCCCTTCCTGATTTTTCTATGTGAATTCTCGGAAGTTCATTTTTTAGTATTTTGTTTGCATCAGCCATATCTTGTGGATAGATATAGAACTGTTGTCCTTGTGGAAACTGATTTTGAACTTGCCATTTTTCAAATTCCTGCAGAAAAGTCTTATGAGACGGCATACTAACTTCTTCAAACATGGAATCATCAAAATATTTCACCAAGCGATAAAGACCATGAACTTCATCAGCGAAGCATTTATCTATCTTCTCAAAAGGATAACCCCGTCTCTGATAAGTTAGGCATAAGTTTTGTAAGTTTTGGCTTATCCCAGTTGCGTCTTTTCTTGCCAAGTTTATAAAATAACGAACAGAAAATTCTTCCATACCTGTTCGTTTTTTCTTCTCTAGAAACTGTTGTGCCAATATGATAGACTCTGATAATCTGTCTTCATCCTGATAATAAAGAGCGTGTAAAAGATTGATGACATTTTGGGGATAACAGGTTCCTTTCAGTAAAGGCAAGTCTTTTGGTATATAAGATGAAATGACTGAAAAATCGTTACATGCAAAATTGGTAAATAAGCCCCTCAAAATACCATCTGTATAGATTGTTCCACTTGCAAGCAAACCTCCTCTAATCAATTCTTCTCTTCCAGTTTGCCACAGAGCATTATTTAATTGTTTATAATCCCCGTCTAAAAAAGCTATATAGTATGCAAAATACTTGATATCATCTAGCAATAAGCTACTGTACAACTTTGTCCTTAAAACATTATCGGACAATACTTTCGAATCCTTCAAATACTTTTGAAAAATCCTCTGATTAGACTCTTCAAATTCCTGCCAGTTTATAGGAGTTGAATAATAACCCCAATCCTTAAAACGTTCTTCGCGCATCTTTTGATATTCTTTTATATACTCTTTCATAAGTTCCTCATATCTCTAAACAATGTGCAAAAAAAGACTAGACAAGTCTAGCCTTTCATTTCAATTAGAATTTTTTACGTTTACGAGCTGCTTCTGATTTACGTTTACGTTTTACAGAAGGTTTTTCATAGAATTCACGTTTGCGTGTTTCTTGAAGAGTACCAGCTTTAGTAACCGCACGTTTGAAACGACGAAGTGCATCGTCAAGAGATTCATTCTTACGTACTACTGTTTTAGACATTTTTTTCACTCCCTTCAAGTTCAAGATCTATTCTATTTTACATGGATAAGAGCTATTTGTCAAGACTAAAATACTTTATTCCATGAATTTTCACTATTAATTTCAAACTTGCTATTATCACTTTTTTATAAAAAATAATTTATTAAGTAGGAAGATTTATATACACTCATTAAATTGAAAAGAGAGCCTTTCGGCTCTCTTTAAGATAGTGTAGATTTTCTAAAAATTATTATTTAGTAAATTTACGTTTCATAACAACTGTTCCTGACATGATTACCACACCAGCCAATACAAGTACTAGGCT